>ABHI01000008.1 GCA_000171875.1 Flavobacteriales bacterium ALC-1
TAGCCAATGGATATGTAGAGAACAGTGCCAGTGCAACTGGTGACAGTCCAAGTGGAACAGATGATGTAACAGATGTATCAGATACTGATGTGGATCCAAATGGCAATGCGATACCGAACAATGAGACCGTAGATGGTCCAGATGCAGGTACCGATACGACAGAAGATCCAACACGAACGAATTTATCTGCAAGTCCAGAGTTAACAGTAACTAAGACAACAGATGGTGTGATTACATCGGCAGGGGTAGCAGGTTTAGAAGATGATACGATAGATTACACGATAACTGTAGCGAACACAGGTAATGTAACGCTTACCGATATAGTAGTGACAGATGGTGATGTAACGTTCTTAACAGGTACGAACCCAATAGCGAGTTTAGCACCAGGAGCGAGTGCAACCTTTACGGTACGAAAAGTAATTACAGCAGCGGATATAGCCAATGGATATGTAGAGAACAGTGCCAGTGCAACTGGTGACAGTCCAAGTGGAACAGATGATGTAACAGATGTATCAGATACTGATGTGGATCCAAATGGCAATGCGATACCGAACAATGAGACCGTAGATGGTCCAGATGCAGGTACCGATACGACAGAAGATCCAACACGAACGAATTTATCTGCAAGTCCAGAGTTAACAGTAACTAAGACAACAGATGGTGTGATTACATCGGCAGGGGTAGCAGGTTTAGAAGATGATACGATAGATTACACGATAACTGTAGCGAACACAGGTAATGTAACGCTTACCGATATAGTAGTGACAGATGGTGATGTAACGTTCTTAACAGGTACGAACCCAATAGCGAGTTTAGCACCAGGAGCGAGTGCAACCTTTACGGTACGAAAAGTAATCACGGCAGCGGATATAGCCAATGGATATGTAGAGAACAGTGCCAGTGCAACTGGTGACAGTCCAAGTGGAACAGATGATGTAACAGATGTATCAGATACTGATGTGGATCCAAATGGCAATGCGATACCGAACAATGAGACCGTAGATGGTCCAGATGCAGGTACCGATACGACAGAAGATCCAACACGAACGAATTTATCTGCAAGTCCAGAGTTAACAGTAACTAAGACAACAGATGGTGTGATTACATCGGCAGGGGTAGCAGGTTTAGAAGATGATACGATAGATTACACGATAACTGTAGCGAACACAGGTAATGTAACGCTTACCGATATAGTAGTGACAGATGGTGATGTAACGTTCTTAACAGGTACGAACCCAATAGCGAGTTTAGCACCAGGAGCGAGTGCAACCTTTACGGTACGAAAAGTAATTACAGCAGCGGATATAGCCAATGGATATGTAGAGAACAGTGCCAGTGCAACTGGTGACAGTCCAAGTGGAACAGATGATGTAACAGATGTATCAGATACTGATGTGGATCCAAATGGCAATGCGATACCGAACAATGAGACCGTAGATGGTCCAGATGCAGGTACCGATACGACAGAAGATCCAACACGAACGAATTTATCTGCAAGTCCAGAAATAACGTTAACTAAAACTGTAGCTATCAGTAATGATGTAGCTCCAGCAGGTTTAAGTTTAGGGGATGAATTAACTTATACATTCAGTGTAGAGAATACCGGTAATGTTACAATTAGTAATATCACAATAGATGATGCATTAACAGGTAGTGTCAATTTACCTATCGTATCAGGTACATTGTTACCAGGAGAGACAGGTGTAGCAACAGCAACCTACATTGTAGATCAAGATGATGTTAATGCAGGAAGCATAGAGAACAGTGCCACTGCGACAGGAGACAGTCCAAGCGGAACAGATGATGTAAGTGATGTAAGTGATAATGGAGATGAGTTAACAGATGGACCAGATCCAGATACAGATCCTACGAATGATCCAACGGTTATAACGATTACAGCAGATCCAGAAATAACGTTAACTAAAACTGTAGCTATCAGTAATGATGTAGCTCCAGCAGGTTTAAGTTTAGGGGATGAATTAACTTATACATTCAGTGTAGAGAATACCGGTAATGTTACAATTAGTAATATCACAATAGATGATGCATTAACAGGTAGTGTCAATTTACCTATCGTATCAGGTACATTGTTACCAGGAGAGACAGGTGTAGCAACAGCAACCTACATTGTAGATCAAGATGATGTTAATGCAGGAAGCATAGAGAACAGTGCCACTGCGACAGGAGACAGTCCAAGCGGAACAGATGATGTAAGTGATGTAAGTGATAATGGAGATGAGTTAACAGATGGACCAGATCCAGATACAGATCCTACGAATGATCCAACGGTTATAACGATTACAGCAGATCCAGAAATAACGTTAACTAAAACTGTAGCTATCAGTAATGATGTAGCTCCAGCAGGTTTAAGTTTAGGGGATGAATTAACTTATACATTCAGTGTAGAGAATACCGGTAATGTTACAATTAGTAATATCACAATAGATGATGCATTAACAGGTAGTGTCAATTTACCTATCGTACCAGGTATATTGTTACCAGGTGAAACAGGTATTGTAACTGTGACGTACATTATCGATCAAGATGATGTGGATGCAGGTGAGGTATTGAATAGTGCCACTGCAACGGGAGATAGTCCAAGCGGAACAGATGATGTAAGTGATGTAAGTGATAATGGTGATGAGTTAACAGATGGACCAGATCCAGATACAGACCCTACGAATGATCCAACAGTTATAACGATTAATACTAACCCAGGATTGAGCATCATAAAGACTAGTAGTCTTGATCTAGGCTCTGATGGTATAGCTAATGCTGGAGATATAATTACCTATACTTATACAGTTACTAATACTGGCGATGTAACAGTATTTGATGTCACTGTTAATGAAAGTGCTACTAACTTTACTGGAACAGGTACTTTACCAACGCCAACATATGTTAGTGGTGGAAGTGATGAAGATGGTGATGCTGACTTACAAGATATGATTGTAGGTAATGGTACAATAGTTTATACAGCTACTTATGTGATCACTCAAGCGGATATTGATGTAGGTGTTATTACAAATCAAGCTACAGCAGATGGTTCAGATCCAAATGGAAATTCTATAAGTGATGATAGTGATGATCCTACAAATGCAACTGGAGATAATGACCCAACCGATACAGTCATTACTCAAATACCAAGAATTAGTTTGATTAAAACAACATTGCCTTTAGCTGATACTAATGGTGATGGAATAGCAGGAAGTTTAGGAGATATTATTTCTTACGTATTTATTGTAGAAAATACAGGGAATGTTACACTTACTAATATTGAAGTTCAAGATGTATTACCTGGCTTAAATTTAGTTGGTGGGCCTATTGCTCAGTTAGTGCCTGGTGAAATTGATAACTCAACATTTACAGCAACTTATATAATAACACAAGCTGATTTAGATCTAGGAAGTGTAACAAATTCAGCTACTGTGACTAGTGAGGGACCTGGTGGTGATTTAGGTGATCCAGCGGATGATGTGAGAGATACAAGTGATGATCCTAATGATGTTAGTGAGGTTGATCCAAACGGAGATGGTGATCCAGATGATCCAACAGTAGTTGTGTTAAATTCAATCTATGATTTAGAGATTATTAAAGTTGTAGATGAATTAGAACCAGCAGTAGGAGCAGAAGTGATATTTACAATAGAAGTTGCTAATATAGGTAATGTCACCGCTACAAATATTGTAATTAGTGAACAAATACCTAGTGGGTATGTGTTTGTCTCAGCAATTACTACCGCAGGAACTTATTCTGAATTTGATGGTGAGTGGACAATAGCTCAATTAGATCCAGATCAAGTAGAGATTCTTCAAATTACTGTTGAAGTATTAGGTTTTGGGGATTATCTAAATACAGCATTTATTCAGAGTTCTGTCGGTGGTGTTGATGATAATCCAGGTAACAATGAAGACACAGCAAGTGTTGATCCAATTTGTTTAACTGTTTATAACGAGTTTTCACCTAATGGTGATGGGATTAACGAAACCTTTGTAATAGATTGTTTAGAACGCTATCCAAATAATGTGTTAGAGGTCTATAATAGATGGGGTAATATTGTATATAGGAAGAAAGGCTATCTTAATGATTGGAACGGAACTTCTAATGGAAGAGCTGTAATCAATCAACCTAAGGAATTACCAGTTGGTACTTATTATTATATACTAGACCTAGGTGATGGCTCAGAACCACGAGTAGACTGGCTATATATTAATAGATAAAACTAATTAACACTGAATTATAAAATACATTAAAATGATACATAAATCATCAATAAAAGGATTAATAGTTTTAGTATTTACACTAATTAGTGCTAGTAGTTTTGCACAACAAGATCCTCAGTACACACATTATATGTACAATACATTAAGTGTTAATCCGGCTTATGCTGGTCAAAGAGAAACGCTAAGTGTTGTTGGCTTACATAGAAGTCAATGGGTTGGTGTTAATGGTGCGCCTCAAACACAATCTTTAGGTATTCACTCGCCATTTCGTAACGAGCGACTAGGTTGGGGACTTAATATTGTGAGCGATGCTTTAGGGCCAGCAAGAGAAACATTCATTGATGCAAATTTCTCATATACCATTCCTTTGAATGCTAATGATTTAAAATTGTCTTTTGGTGTAAAAGGGGGGGTGCATATGTTGGATACTGATTGGAGTAAAGGACGTTTCCAAAACCCTGATGTAGTTTTTAACAATAATCTTAATCTTAGTTCACCTATGGTTGGTGCAGGTTTATATATGCATACACGTAAATGGTATTTAGGTTTAGCAGTTCCCAATTTTTTAGAGACGGAGCATTATGATGATTTTCAAGAGTCAACAGCTACTGAACGTATGCACTTTTATGCTATTGGTGGATATGTATTTAATTTGAGTGAGACTACAGAATTAAAACCAGCATTTCTAATAAAGGGAGTTGCTGGAGCACCATTAATTGCAGATATATCTGCAAACTTTTGGTTTCAAAAGAAACTTACAGCTGGTTTAGCATGGAGATGGGATGATTCTGTAAGTGCTTTAGTTGGTTTTCAAGCCACTCCTGGAATGTTTATTGGATATGGATATGATCTTACAACAACAGGATTAAATAACTATAATAGCGGAACACACGAAATTACTTTAAGATTTGAGATTAAAAGGTTGGGTAGAATTTTATCACCACGTTTCTTCTAAAAAAATGATTATGAAAACAATATCGAGATATATACTATTAACATTTGTACTAGCATTTACTTCTTCTGTATTTGCGCAAAATGGAAAAATACAAAGTGTTAAAGATGACTACAGAGATTTTGCTTACGTAAAAACGAGTGAGGTCTTATTAGAAGTTGCAAAAAAAGGATATAAGTCTGTAGATTTATTTCAGAAACTAGGAAATTCATATTATTTCAGAAATGAAATGGCGGATGCAGCAAAATGGTATGGAGAATTAATGGCTTTAGAGGAAGTTATTGATCCAGAATATTATTTTAGATATGCTTTAGCTCTTAAAGGAACTGAAGATTATGAAGGTTCTGATAAATGGATGAAAAAATTCAATGAGCTTAAACCAGATGATTTAAGAGGTAAAGCTTTTATGTCTATGGTAGATTATAAATCTAACATAGAAGAGCAGAGTAGAGAAGATATAGAGGTTATTAACTTAGAGTTTAACACTGAGTTATCTGATTTTGGTACCACAGAGTACGAAAATAGTTTAGTCTTTGCTTCCTCTAGAGGAGGAGGTCGTAAATACAGGTGGAACGAACAGCCTTATTTAGATTTATTTTCGGTAGAAAAAATTGACAGTAGTTCTTATGGTGAAGTTAAAGAAATAGGGGGTAAAGTAAATACTAAATTTCACGAATCTAGTGCTGTTTTTTCACCAAACGGAAAATATATGTTCTTTACTAGAAACAATTATTTTAATCGAAAGTACAAAGAAGATGAAACTGGAATTAATAGACTCCAACTCTACAGAGCAAAATTAGATGAGGATGGTACTTGGGGTGATATTCATAAAGTACATTTTAATAGTGAGGATTATAGTGTTGCCCATCCTACATTAAATGTAACAGGTACTAAGTTGTATTTTGCATCAGATATGCCAGGTACTTATGGGCAATCTGATATTTTTGTTGTAGATGTATTAGCTAATGGGGATTTAGGAGAACCTGAAAATTTGGGAGCTTCTATAAATACAGAAGGACAAGAGTCTTTTCCATTTATAAACACTAGTGGTGATTTGTACTTTTCATCAAACGGCTATCCAGGTTTAGGTGGCTTTGATGTATTTAAGTCAGAAGGATTAGATCAAAAGGTTAAAACAGGTTCAAGTAGAAATTTTTCAATTGAGAATATCGGTAAACCAGTAAATAGTGCTTTTGATGATTTTGGTTATTACGAGAATTTAGTAACTAAACGTGTATATTTTAGTTCTAATAGAGAAGGGGGTAAAGGAAGTGATGATATTTATACATTTGAAATTACAGAGTGTGAACAACTTGTTACTGGTACTGTTCAAGATAAAAAGACAGACAAGTTAATACCAAATGCTATAGTTATTTTATTTGATGGTGAAGGCAACGAAATAGAACGTAAAACAGTTGGTAATGATGCAACTTTTGAATTCAATATTGGTTGTAATATGGAGTATCTCGTTAGAGGACAAATGGAAACTTATACTTCTGACGAAAAACGCTTTACAACTCCAAAGAGAAAACAAGAATTAAAACTTCAATTATTATTAGAGAAAGACGAACAAAAAATAGAACCATGTGATGATTTAGCTAAGATTTTAGATATTCCGATTATTTATTTCGACTTTGATAAGTCTAATATTAGATATGATGCAGAAATCGAAATTCAAAAAGTATTAGCTGTATTAAATAAGTATCCTACAATGCATATCGATATTCGTAGTCATACAGATTGTAGAGGACCAGCTTCGTATAATGAGAAGCTATCAGATAGAAGAGCTAAATCTACACGTCAATATTTAATTGACAAAGGTATAGCTGCTGAACGCTTAACAGCTAAAGGTTATGGGGAATCTAGATTGGTTAACGATTGTGGTTGTGAGCCAACAAATGAGTCTAGCTGTTCTCAAGAAGAACACCAATTAAACAGACGTAGTGAGTTTATCATTACGAGTATTAATGGTAAAACTTGTGATGAAGATAAAGAATAGCTGTTAATCTAAATAAAATATAGAAATAGCCGTTTAGTTTTTTAAGCGGCTATTTTTTATGAAATCATTTACTTTTATTTCAGCTTTAGGTATTAATTTAGCATTATGACAGAAGAACAGGTCATCTTAGTAGATGAAAATGATAATCAGATTGGCTTAATGGCTAAAATGGAAGCGCATGAAAAAGCGGTTTTGCATCGTGCATTTTCAGTATTTATATTTAATGATGATAATGAATTAATGCTTCAGCAGCGTGCCATGCATAAGTATCACTCGCCAGGTTTGTGGACTAATACATGTTGTAGTCACCAACGTAATGGAGAAACTAATTTGCAAGCAGGTAAACGACGATTGCAAGAAGAAATGGGGTTTGTAACCGATTTAAAAGAATCAACATCTTTTATCTATAAAGCAGCTTTTGATAATGGTTTAACAGAGCATGAGTACGACCACATAATGATTGGTTATTTTAATGATGAACCAAACATTAATAAAGACGAAGTTTCAGATTGGAAATGGAAGCCTTTAGAAGATGTAAAAGTTGATATGGCTTTGCACCCAGAAGATTATACAGCGTGGTTTAAAATTATCTTTGAAAAGTTTTACGAATTTATAAATGTAAACAAATGAGAGTAACTGTACATAGAAAAGCCCATTTTAATGCAGCGCATAGACTCTATAGAAAAGATTGGAGTTTTGAGGAAAATGATGCTGTTTTTGGTTTATGCAATAACCCAAACTTTCATGGACATAATTACGAATTAATTGCCAGTGTAACTGGAGAAATTGATCCAGAAACAGGCTATGTTATTGATGTTAAAATTTTAAAAGGTATTATTAAATCTGAAGTTGAAGATGCCTTTGATCATAAGAATTTGAATGTTGAAGTAGAAGAGTTTAAAGACTTAAATCCAACGGCTGAAAACATAGCAGTTGTGATTTATGATAAAGTGAAAGCAAAATTAGATCCTAAGTTTCATTTAGAAATAACACTTTACGAAACACCACGTAATTTTGTAACTTATTCTGGCGAGTAACCTATGGAAAATCTTCTTTATCCATTAAAATTTGAGCCTATCTTAAAAGATAAAATTTGGGGAGGCGAAAAATTGAATCAATATTTTAGTAAAGATTCTAATTCTAAAGAATTAGGGGAGAGTTGGGAAATAAGTACTGTATCAGGGGATATATCAATAGTTTCAAATGGAAGGTTAAAAGGGGAATCTTTGCAATCTTTACTTGAAGTGTATCAGAGGTTTTTGATAGGAGATATGAATTATGAACGCTTCGGAAACGAATTTCCACTACTCATAAAGTTTATAGATGCAAAACAAGATTTAAGTATTCAGTTGCATCCAGATGATGAGTTGGCTAAGAAGCGCCATAATTCTTTTGGAAAGACTGAGATGTGGTATGTGATGCAAGCTGATGAAAATGCTAATCTTATCGTTGGATTTAATCAAGATATGGATAAAGAAACTTACCTTAAGCATTTAGAAGATAGAACACTAACTAAGATTTTAAATTTTGATAAAGTAAAAGAAGGGGATACGTATTTTATTGAAGCTGGAAGAGTCCATGCTATTGGTGCTGGAGTTTTATTAGCGGAAATTCAGCAAACAAGTGATGTTACTTATCGTGTTTATGATTGGGATCGCGTAGATGCTGAAGGAAATGAGAGAGAGTTACACAATGATATTGCGATAGACGCTTTTGATTTTAACATGAAGGATGATTTTAGAGTAAATTATAAGAAGCAAAAGAACATTTCAAATGAAATGGTAACTTGCCCATTCTTTACCACTAATTTTATTGAGTTAGATTCAGAATTAGAGAAGCACAACACTTACGATTCTTTCATAATATATATGTGTGTCGATGGGGAAGTAGAGATTATTACTGAAGATTCTACTGTCAAGGTTTCTAAAGGAGAAACTGTATTGATTCCTGCGGCATTTGAAAAATATAATTTAAAAACTAAGTGCGCCAAGCTTCTCGAAGTTTATGTTTAAAACTTAGAATTATTTTCAAAAGTTTTAACCTAAGTATTTATTATTTTTGCTTTTATAAAATATATGAATTATGGCAAATAAAAGAGATTTAAAAAAAGATATAAACTATGTTTTCGGTGATATATTAGATGCTGTTTATTATTGGGAATTAGAAAACACACAAAAGCCAACTAAAGAAAGTGAAGCTATTATTGATGAAGCCTTTGCTGGATTTGATGAGTTAATTGCTCGTGTAAATAATAGAAGTGTAGAGGATACCAAAGCTCACTTTAAAGCTATTAATAGTGATTTAGAATCTAAAGGAAGAGCTTTAATAGATAGAATTAACAAGTTAAAATAATTGAGACATAGACTCTAAACAAAAAAACCAATCTTAATTAAGATTGGTTTTTTTGTTTTTATTGATTTTGAAATAGTTTTTATTCGGCTGCTGAGTTTCTATTTGATATTATATCATTTAACTTCTTTCCGTAAAACGAGTTTTTTATAGTATCGTTTAAAGCATAATACACTGAATCTATATATTTTGGATTTGCATTCGGCATTTCATATAGTGCTATATATGGTGCAATTGCACTGTTTTTATTATTCATAGCAAATTGAATAATAAAAGCATACTTCCTTTTAATTAAGTTGTTAGATCTTCTAATTATAGAATCTAAAGCTATAGTGTCATTATCCTTTTGAGCTATAAAATTAGCTTGCATTAAATCTAAGTTTTGATTATTGAATTTTGTTATCATATCAGTATATTCATTCAATAAATCTTGCTGTTTCGCCCCTTTTATTTTAGCATCAAAATTGAAATTTTTTAATGTCGTATTGATTTCTGTAATGCCTTTATCTGCAAAAAACGGGATGTAATGTTCCTCACCATCATTTTTAAATAGCTTTAAATACATTAAGATGGGTTCATCAATATTTGTGTGTAAGCTAAAATTAGGCTCTCCTTGAATTTGTACTGAATCTAAATCTACTATATCACTAGAGTCACCATTTTTTTGAAGATAAACAACACCTTTTTTTATACCTTTTATATGACCATTTAGAGTAAAATTGGTATCTCTGTCTTTTTTACAAGACACAGCGATTAATACTAAAATGATGAGACTTAAAGCTTTATTTAATTTTGTCATGATTTGCAGAAATATTTAAGTGCGCAAATATCTTATAATTGTTTTAGAATTGCTAACTAACGGCTGCTAATTCCATTAAAATTGTACAACCTATGGCTGCAATTGTTCCGACAGCATACCCAAAAACAGCAAGTAGCACACCTACAGTTGCTAATGAAGGATGAAATGCAGAAGCTACAATAGGAGCAGACGCAGCACCTCCTACGTTGGCTTGGCTACCTACAGCTAAAAAGAAATAAGGAGCTTTAATTAATTTAGCAACACCTATTAAAAGTAAAGCGTGAATACTCATCCATATAATACCAATTATAATTAATTGCCAGTTATCAAAAATGAGTGTTAAGTCCATCTTCATTCCTATGGTAGCAACAAGAATATAGATAAAAACACTTCCAAATTTACTTGCACCAGCACCTTCATAATTTTTAGCTTTGGTATTAGATAGCAGTATAGCAATTATAGTAGCAATACTTATCATCCAGAAGAATTTTGAACCTAAGAAGGTGAACATATTCCGTGTAGTTGGAGACTCAATACCTGCAACTAAATCTTCAAAAAAGGGAGCTAAGAAGTTGGAGCTTAAATGCGCAATACTTACAGTACCAAAAGCAATAGCACATATTATCATAATATCAGTAAGTGATGGGTTACGTTTAACTTTTTCTGAAAATGTTGATACTTTCTCTTTTAACTCTTCAATAGATGACGTATCAGCTTTTAGCCATTTATTAATACGATTTCTTTTTCCAATACCTATTAGAATAATTGCCATCCATAAATTTGCAACAACAATATCTACAAATACCATAGCTCCATATCTAGCTTGATTATACTCATAAATCTCTAGCATGGCTGTTTGATTTGCTCCTCCGCCAATCCAACTTCCAGCGAGTGTTGAAAGTCCTCTCCATACAGCATCAGCACCAGCTCCTCCAACGGCATCTGGATATATTAATGCTACTACTAAAATAGCAATTGGACCTCCTATAATAATTCCTATAGTTCCAGTGAAGAACATTACAAGTGCTTTCCATCCTAAATTAAAAACAGCTTTTAAATCTATACTTAACGTCATTAAAACTAAAGCTGCTGGTAATAAATAACGGCTTGCCATATAGTATAGACTTGAGCTATTTTCAGTTTCAACTCCAGTTTCTGAGACTGAAGTCCACTCTGGTGAAATTAAACCTGTAGTAGTTAAAACAGCGGGTAACATATAAGCCATAAATAAGCCAGGTACAATTTTATAAAACTTTGGCCAAAAACCTGTTTTTATAGATTCTGTTAAAAAGACAAAACCAAGTGCTAGCATTAAAAGCCCAAAAACAATAGTATCGTCAGTAATAATTGGAGTAGTGTCCATAGTTAGATTTTTTAGTGTTTGCAAAATACCAAATTATAAGCGCATAAAAAAGCATCACTTTTTTGCATTTAGATATTAAGCCAGTATGTGAGTTTTAGGTTAAGAGAACGTACACGAGGTGCAAATACAGTATCAGTAAAGTAATTGTCATTATATACTATAAATAAATCTGATAGTGGAGCAAATCTCCATTGTAACCTTGTGTTTACACTAAAATTATCACGCTGATTATTATACTGAACAAATGTTGCCCAGAATAGATTTTTATTAAATGTTACATCTACACGAGGGCCAATAAGCCATAGTTTGGCATCAGAATATGGAGCAGGCAAATTAATATTGTTATAATTGAGTTGGATAGATGTTGAAAAATGAGGCTGAATTCTATAATTAATACTCGCATTTAATGAGAATATATCTCCGTTAAAAAAACTACCAAAAGATGGGTTTACAGAATATGAAAATAATTTTCGTCTATCGGATCTATAGCTAGCTCCAATAGTAGAATAATAATAATTACCTATTGGTAGTGATATCGCATCATCTGCACCTGTAGGCTCAAACTCATCATAGAGACGTGTATATCTATTAAACATTTCAAAATTTAAACTAGATGTGTTTTTTAGAGAAGCCTCCCATCTACTAATTATAGCATAATCAGAATTTTCGAAATCAAGATCTGGTTTCCAAATAAAAACAGGAGTTACGGATAGATTATGTTTTTGTATTTGTCCTTTTTTTGGCCAAAAATTACGTTGAAATTTTGGGTTTACTTTTACAATATCTGTTCGTCTTATAAACCCTAAATCTGATCGAAAATTATCTCCTATATAAACACCACTTAACCTTACATTGTAGTTTCTAGAATTGTATTCTGTAGAAGCACCTGCAGAAATATCTTTACTTTTAACATTTGGTGAAAAGGACTTGTGAACGTAATATTTACCATTCCATGTATTATCTGCTGAAGCCAAACGATAATCTATACCAAAAACACGATTATAACTGTCTTCATCTGCTAAAAAATCATAATCTTTTGTTGCTTGTTTATTTATAAACATAAAACTAATGTTAGACCTTTTAAACAACTTATATTGGGCTGTAATTAAAGCATTATTTGTAGTAGCAATTTCATTAGCTTTATCTTCTGCCGTCTGCATACTTAATAATCCAATACGTAAATCATTATTTACTTTTCCACTTAGCCTTACACCAGCTATAATATCATTTTCAATATTATTATCATCTAAGTCGTTAGCAATGCCTATTCGTCTAGAGAAGAAAGGGTTTGAGTCTCTAGAGTTACCAAAATCATTAAATAAATCACTATTTTCAATAAAGAATTGACGTCTTTCTGGTAATGACACCTCAAAACGTGTTAAGTTAGTGACTTGTTGATCTACTTCGACTTGAGAAAAATCTGGGTTTATGGTTAAATCTAAATTTAGGCTATTGTTTATGGTCATTTTTGCATCACCGCCATATTTGAAATCTGAAGAAGATTCATCAGTCTCATAATCTTTTGCTACAAGACCATTTATATAGGGAATTATTGATATGGGTGATTTTGATTGACCTAAAGGTTTTTCAAAAATCATATCTCCCATAAATGCCAAATTGAAAATAAATTGATTCTGAGGAATATTTACCCAAGTGTTATTTTCATTGTCTTGAGTGTCAAAATGATAACTGTTAAAGCGCCATTTGGTTTCACCTTCTCGATATTTAAATGCTGATAATGGTATAATCCATTCTACTATATAATGATTATCATGTATTACGGTTTCACTTTTCCATTTAGTATCCCAAGCCATCGTAAAGCCTCTGAGTTCTTTTCCACCTCCAGATAAAAGCATTTCGCGTTGCACACCTTCGGGATTTGTACCAAATATAAAGGCGTTAGTGCCGTCATTAAAGGTGTCAAATAATAAAGTAATGTTATCACTTCCACCAGCTCTAAAATCGCGGCGTAATGAAGGAACTATAAAATCATTTCCTGGAGCATTTACTTTAATACCAACATAAAGATTTGCATCATCAAACAGCATTTTTATTTCTGGTTGTTGTTTGGCTTGTAGAGAGTCGTTTGGGAAATAATTCCAAAAGTCAGTTGCAGGTTCTACCTCATTCCATGAGTTTTCATTTAAGTTACCATCTAAGGTTATAGTTTCAGAAATATATTTTACATGTACGGTTTTTGTTTGAGATAATACAAAGCTGGTCGTACATAATGCTATTAAGACGAGTAATTTTTTCAATTAATTTTGGTTGGTGTTAATCAAAAATAGCAGAATTATTAATAACTCAATGAATTTTAATCAGATTTAGGTTTGTCCTTAGATTTTTTAGGCTCTCTATTATGTTCTTTAAGGTACTGCATTAACATCCACTCTATTTGTCCATTGGTACTACGAAACTCATCCGAAGCCCATTTTTCAACGGCTTTCAGCATCTCTTCATTAATTCGTAGTGCGAATGCTTTCTTTTTAGACATTATTTTTAATTTTTGTTTTATAAGTGTTTAGAATGTTCTTAACGTCTTCTTGTTTTTGTGTACCTATTAAAAGTTTCTTACCATTTTTTAATTCTAACTGAATTCCTATGTCACCAGATACGCTTATTGCTTTCCCATTGTTTTTTTTAAAGAATAATCCACCTTTTAATCCCCAACCTCCATATTCGCTTATGGCATCATATTTTCTGATATAGGCTTTATTTATTTCATGCCAAGGGATAACTTTAGAACTAAAATGAAAAGGAAAAAACTTATAATGAATACCTATTTCATCTATTCTAGACTTGAGCTTGAATATAAATATTAGACCTGAAAATAATAATATGCTACCAATAATCAATACTAATTCTTGTATAGAAAACGAACTAGTATCTTTAATGTAAGTCCCTAATATAATACCAAGAGGCATTATCATACTGACTAAAATCAGTATAATAAGCCAGGTTTGATTAAAACGTTGTTCTTCTTTTAAAATGCGCATTATCTGTTTTTATCACGTTCAAAAATTACCATAGCAGAATTTTGCCCGATGTGTTTTACTTCCCAGCCCTCTCTGGCATATTGATTTAAAAAATCTTCATATTTCTGTAATCGATTTTTAAAACCTAGTTTAGGATGCACTACTTTATATTCTTTCATGTGTTTATTTTATTGTTTAATAATGTGATATGGAACATCTATTAAAAGTTAATCTCTACTAAAGACACTTTTATAGATGCTTCATATACTACTCTTCTGTTTTATCTTCTTTAAATACAACTAATGCTAATACGACACCAATTATAATCCCAATCAATGAACCATAAACCGTACTCATAGCTATATCTCCTGTTACTGCACCTATAGTTGTACCAATGCTAGTGCCTAATGCACTACCAACACCAATACTAAGAATTTGATTTCTATTCATTTTAATGACTTAAAGTACCTGTGTTTAATACAGGAGATGCATCTTTATCTCCACAAAGTACTACCATAAGATTACTGACCATAGCTGCTTTGCGCTCTTCATCTAAATCAACCACATCTTTTTTATTGAGTGCTTCAATAGCCATTTCTACCATACTCACTGCACCTTCAACAATTTTGTGTCTTGCTGCTACGATAGCAGTTGCTTGTTGACGTTTTAACATGGCATTTGCAATCTCCTGAGCATAAGCCAAGTAACCGATTCTAGCTTCTAAGACTTCAATACCAGCTATAGATAAACGTTCGTCTATTTCTTTTTCTAAGGCATTACTTACTTCGTTAACACTTGAGCGAAGTGTGATATCTTCATCAACACCTTCGTCTGCAAAATTATCGTAAGGATACATACTTGCTAGTTTACGAACGGCAGCATCAGTTTGAACACGTACAAAGTTCTCGTAGTTATCGACATCAAAAGCGGCCTTGTAAGTATTTTGTACACGCCATACTAATATGGTACTAATCATCACAGGGTTACCAAGTTTGTCGTTTACTTTTAAGCGCTCACTATCAAAGTTACTTGCTCTTAAAGAAATTTTCTTTTTGGTATAAAATGGGTTTACCCAGTAGAAACCGTTTTTCTTTACAGTGCCCACATACTTTCCGAATAATAGTAGTACTCTAGAACCATTAGGTTGTACCATTAAAAATCCAAATGCCATTATTATTGATAAAAATAATGTAATTCCAGGCCAAGGTGTTTCTAAGGCTATCATTGTAGCAATGCTGCCAAAAAATAATACTAAAAAAACAAGTAGCATAAAGTAGCCATTTGCTGGAACGATGATTTTCTCTTCTTTCATAATCTAAAATTTAATTGGTTAATAATCATTGAAAATCAATATGATATTAAAATGATATCATAAAGATATAACATATAAGTATATGAAAGGATATTTTTGTTACAATTTTTATAAAAAAAATAAAAAATAAAGTTTGGCACGCCATTTGTAATATACTAAGCGTAATGAATTATTACGATAGTTACCAAGCGTAACACACTACAAAATCGTAACATTACATTTGGTTGGTTAGTTAGAAAAAAGCATCTCGTGGTTGGGATGCTTTTTCATTTTACAAGCTTTATTGAATAGAGTTAAGATTTAATAAACTCAGTAATACTGGTAATAAGTTGTGGAGAAATTACTCTAAACGATTCATTATAAGATTTTGAATTTTCTAAATCACCACCTTCTATTTCAAATAAGACATGATTCATATTTTCTATAATGGTAAGCGTTGCTTTTTCGTTGGCTTCTTTTAATAATTTTGCTTCACTTTCAGATACCTGAAGATCCTTGGTACCATTAATTATGAGAGCTGGTATTTCTAATTCTTCAATGATTTCTGTAGGATTGTATTGCATCCAATTGATCATAAAAGGTTGAATATCTGAATTAAATACTGAAGCTAAAGTTGTTGGATAATCTGTAGTTGCTTTTCCATCCTTTAGTTTATTTACAACTTTTTGAGCTTCTTCACCAAGTTTTGGTGCCATTTTAGTTATCTGTTCAATTAGTACATCTCCAATATTTTGTCCTGCACCAGCGATCGAAATAAAACCATCAGCTTTACCTTTAGCAGCAACCATGCCGATCAAACTTCCTTGGCTATGGCCTATGACGTAGATTTTATTATAAATTTCTTTTGCTTTAAAATAATCTATAACGTCAGAGGCATCAGAGACAAAATCATCAAACATTATATCTTTATCTACTTTACCTTGGCGGATTTGCTTTACAATACGTTTATCATATCTAAAAGTGGCAATACTATTATTCGAGATGCCTTCTGCCAATTTTTTTAGAGAGTTGTTTTTTAAGAAATTTTGATTGCCATCTCTATTAGTTGGTCCAGAACCTGCAATAATAATTGCTAAGTTTGGTTTTCTTGAATCTAAATCTAAGGGCATTAATAATGTACCATCTATATGCTTAGTTATAGTAAGTTCCTCTTCAGAAAACAATTTGTCTTGAGAATAGATATTTAAAGAAACTAAAAATAGAACAGGAAAGAAATAACGCTTCATTTTATGTTTTTTGATGCCTATAAAGTTAATTGATATTTAAACTTTGAAACTAATTTTATGTCATTTTATTGTAAATAGAATTGTAATTTTAGTATAATCTTAAGTGTATTTCATCGGTGAAATGCATAATTTCATCTTTAAATGTTAAAATTAAATGTATTTCAACGATTAAATATGTTTTTAGACGTTGTAATTAAAAACACATTATATATTTGAAGTGTACTAAAATTTAGTTTTTAGTTCAATGGATTAATTAATTAATATTTGCATTATGTTATGTTGACTTAGAGACCCTAAATCTACTTACGTAATAAAAAAGCAAATTTTAGAAAAACCGAGATTGAGGGATCTCGGTTTTTTGTTTTTATATATTTAATAGTCTTCTAAATGTGAGGTTAATCCTTGGTTTTACTAGCTTTTTTGTTTTAGCTATTTGATGTAACCAGTGATGTTGCATTTCTCCTTTCATAAGTAGTAAACTTCCATGTTCTAATATTAATTTATAACGTTGGTCCTTTAGGGTTCTATGCTTAAAATGAAAAGGTCTAGCTTCTCCATAACTCACTGAAGCTATTACAGGATTACTTCCCAGTTCTTTTTCATTATCTGCATGCCAACCATTACCATCACTGCCATCCCTGTAGAGGTTGAGCAGAAGTGTATTGAATTTGTAGTTAGTGAAATTTTCAACTTTAGACTTTATGGACTGCAATGTTTGTGTGAAAGGCTCTGGATGCATTACAATATTCGAATAACCATAAGGTTGATTCGAGTCACCAAAAAGTGCCGTTAATCTTGGTTGTTTGTAAGTTTTTCCAAAGACTTTAATATCATCGTGTTTCCAATTGGTTTCAACCTCTATAGTTTTAAAAAACATATCTGCTTCTTGTTTTTTGAAGAAATTTGGAATATAAATAAGCTCTGCATTAGGAAGCTTAAAATGTTGTTTCTCTTGAGAAAACAAGTTCATGGTATATTTTTTAACTAAATTAGTGCATACTTATGAAACATACGTGTTCATGACTTTGTTATTTAGATAAAATGATTGAAGAAGAACTGCATGTAACCATTAAAAAAAAGATGAATATTACAGATGAAATACAAAACATTAATATATTTAGCTTGCTTTACTCTATTTGTACTTGGGTTTCAAGATAAACAGTCCTTACCTGAAGGATTTGTGTACGCTAAGACTATAATTCCAGATTTAGATATAGAATTGCGATATTATACTTCAAATAACTTTGTTGGTGACACTATTGATGGTTACAAGTCCAATAAACTAATTATTACAAAAGGTACTGCTGAAAAGTTAAAATTAGTACAAGAAGAACTACATCTGCAAAATCTATGCTTAAAAGTATATGATGGTTATAGGCCACAACGTGCTGTAAATCATTTTATCCGTTGGGCAAGAGACTTGAATGATACGATTAACAAACAACAATTTTATCCAGAGGTTAATAAACGTAACTTATTTAAGGCTGGTTATATTGCATCACGCTCTGGTCATAGTAGAGGTAGTACAATTGATTTAACAATAACTAATGGTGAAACTGGTGAGCCTTTAGATATGGGAAGTCCGTATGATTTTTTTGGTGAGCAATCTTGGGTAAATTATAAAGATATTACAGAAGAACAGAGAAAGAATAGGCAATTACTGCAAACTGTAATGCTAAAGCACAATTTTAGAAATTACTCTAAAGAATGGTGGCACTTTACCTTACGCTGGGAACCATTTCCTAAGACTTATTTTGATTTTGAGGTAGAATAGATTAGGATTTCTTCAAATAAAATAATCCTACAGCTGGACCTACTGCCAAAATTAAAAATACAAACTGTGTATAGCCATAATTAGCAATCAAAAAATTAAGTAACTGAATACTCACAATAGTAATAGCAAAACCAATACAATTCACAATAGTTAGAGCTGTACCTTTTGATTCTGAATCACTGTTTTGAGCGACCATAGTTGAAAATAAAGGTGAGTCGGCAATAACAACCATTCCCCAAAAAATAAGAAAGACAATAAAAATGATACTAGAATTTGTTATAAAAAATAATGGTGAAAACAGGCAACACAAGCCAGATATACTTAATGATAAAAAGGCTGTTTTTTTAACTCCATATCTACTAGAAATATAACCACCTAGAATACAAGCTACAGTTCCAGCAGCAATAATAATAAACGAAAATAAATGAATGTTGGGTTGAGTATTATGAAGTTCTGAATGCGTTATAAGAAGTATGGGAACAAACGTCCAAAAGGCATAAAGTTCCCACATATGCCCAAAATAACCAAAGGCTGCAGATCGAAAAGACTCATTCTTAAAAACATTGTAGATTTTTGAAACATCAAATCTAGATGCTAATTTTTGATATGGACCATTTGGCACAAATAGTAACATTAGTAATCCTCCAAACAGCGCTAGGATAGAAGTGATCCAAATAACAGTTTGCCATTTAAGACTTAATCCAAAAGATTTTATTAGATGTGGAAATGCGGTTCCTAAAACCAATGCAGCAACTAAAAAGCTCAATGATTTTCCTAGACCTTTTTTAAAATGATCTGCTGCGATTTTCATTCCTACAGGATAGATTCCAGCTAAACTAAAACCCGTTAAAAATCGAAAATATAATAAGGTTGTAATCGTATTGTCAGAATAAAGTATACCAAGATTAAAGCCAGCACCTAGTACAGCACAAATAAAAAATATTTTGGAAGGCGAAAAACGGTCACTTAAAGTAAGTATAGCAAATACTAATGTTCCGATAATAAAACCAAATTGTACTGAAGAACTTATGTAGCCTAATGATTGTGAGCTTATATTAAATGTAGAAATTAAATCTTCAATAATAGAATTGCCAGCAAACCAAAGTGAGGTGCAACAAAATTGAGAAAAAATGATGATTGGTAGTATCCATTTAATTGATTTAGACATGATTTTATTTTCAAGATGATATTATTTCTTAATTTTTAAATCAACATCTATATAATCATCATCACTGTTTTTTTTCGGAAAGGTAATATCAATATCATACTTAATGTTATAAAGACTTAAAACTTTATCAAGGTTTTCTTTTTTTGTTTTAGTTAGTTTATAGTTATTGATATAATAGGAGAGGTATTTGGTCGCAATAGGAAATATAAATAATATACTTCCCAATATTAATATCACAGCAGCATAGCCTAGATATCTATCATAATTGTGGCCATAATTCCAATTTTTAAATAAAAATAAACCAACATAACAACCTGCTATAATTAATAGGGTACCAAGAATGTAAAATGCTATGCAGTTAATATAAGTACGCCATTTGATTTTTAGTATACCTTCATATTCTATATTGATAGTATTAATTTCAAACTCTAGCTTACTGTCTAATTTAGCATTAACACATTTTCTGTAAAACTCAGGTTTTTTATTAGTTATGCGACAATATGTTCCTGTTTTAAAATCTACTTCCTGATGGTCACAAAGCTGGCAGTGTTTGGTAATTGAAATATTAAGAGTACTGGACTCATTCATCCTTAAAAGTCTTATACGTTACACCAATGCCATAATTGTATAAATCTCTTTTTAGTAAACTAGATTCAATTCCATTTCCTTTTTCAAATTTCACCCAATTATTACCACTAATAAAAACACGCTTTATATAGGTTTTTTTAGTTTCAATATCGTCAGTAAACGGAAGTAATGGTCTAAAGTTTGTTGGGATTTTAACGATGCCTCCATCTTTTCCTTTTATTTCCTTGTATTTTTTGTTTGGTAATAATTTCCCTGCTTTATTGGTGTAGCCTAAGACTTGAAGTGATACAAAAAAACCATTTTCAGGAATGTAAATATCATAGTCATCTACATTTAATTGGTATGCGTCACCATTTTTTTCAGTAGCTCTAAAGACTATTGTTTTGTAGGTTAATACTTTGCCTGGTGCTCCATTATTATTAGCATAGAATTTCACTTTAAATAAGGTAGAAAATTTCTTCTTTTCACTGTTTTTACGATTCCGTTTTTTCCAATCTTTAGATTCTAAAGCAATTGGAAATTGAACACTAGACAATTTTTGATCTTTAGTAGTTGCTTTAGGAAAATAAACAGCAATTTCAGACTCTATAGTTGGTAACCAACAGTTATAATAATCATCGTCTAAATATGGTTTTAGTGTTTCTTTTTTAAATTTTCTATCGAGTTTAATACCTACTACAACTTCATCTAATTCGTCCGCTTGAGGCTGAAGAAATAATTCATTAGAAAGGTTTTCTGTGGCAATATTAAGATCCTTAAAACCTAATGCTGAGATAAAAAGTGAATCGATATCTGGATAGAGTTTTTTTGTGAAATAGAATTTACCTTCGTCATCAGCAAAAATACCATTGCCATTACCAAAAGATATAGTGGCATAACTCACTGGATACTTTGTAATACTATCTTTAATGGTTATTTGTGCAAAAGATAAATGACCAATAAATAATAAAATATATAAAATCTTATACATGGTTAAGCTTATAGATTTTAAATATACATTTTTTATGCCATAAAAAAACGCCTCATTTCTGAGGCGTTTTTCTATTTGATTGATGAGGATTTATTAATTTTCTAATGCTTTTCTTGTTTGAGTATAGCCTACATATAAGCCAGCACCAGCCATTAAGAATATCATCGAAGGATACACAGCGTCGTCTTCTAACCCTGTATAAGTATCTAAGATGTTAGCAATGAATACACCTAATCCAATACCCATTAAAAGAAATGCTAGGTTTAAAACGATAACTTTCCAAGACGATCCTCGTTTACCTATGTTAAAAATACTAGCGTCAGCTCCTTTTTCAATAAGTGCTAATCGTTCTTTGTTTCGAGATGAGATGTATAAATAGAATATGCCAAATATTACTCCGAAAAATGCTATTGGTATAATTACTGCTCCTGGTTCCATAGTTGTTTGTTTTTAATTGATTATTTTTAATTTGTTCATAGCTTATGACGACAAGTTTTTAGTTGAGGTTACAATTTTTTCAAAAAAAATATTTTTATCAATTTGTGTAACCTTATATATAAAGCAATCGTCTTAAATAAAAATGACCACCAACGACGATAACATATTAATAGAATCTATTGAAAATGGCGACACTAAAGCATATGCGCAATTAGTGGATCGTTATAAGGACTTGGTCTATACATTAGCATTACGTATGCTAAAACATAGAGAGGAGGCAGAAGAGGTGGCACAGGATACATTTATTAAGGTTTTTAAATCGTTAAATAAGTTTAAAGGGGATTCTAAATTTTCAACATGGATTTATAAAGTGACTTATAATACATGCTTAGATCGCATAAAAAAGAATAAGAAGTATTTAAATGATGTCGCTATAGATGAGTTTACATTTAATAAATTAGATACAATAGATAATGCTTTAGATAATATTATTAAGGAAGAGAAAAGTGTTTTAATTAAAAATTGCATTAATAAATTACCAGAAGATAGTAGTGCTTTATTAACGCTGTTTTATTTTGAAGAATTATCTTTAGATGAGATATCTAAGATTATTAATGTCGAAGCTAATACGGTTAAAGTGAAGCTTTTTAGGGCTCGAAAAAAACTGGCTGTTATTTTAGAACAGTATTTGCAACCACAAAACAGATTGAATTATGAAACAGGACGATAAAAGAATAGAAGATTTAGTCAATAAGTTAATGACTGCTGATAGCTTAGAACAAGCTCCTATTAATTTTACTGATAATGTAATGGCGAAAATAGAGACTTTATCTAATTCTAAAGCAACTATCTATAAACCTTTAATTCCTAAATACATATTGTGGTTAGTTGGTATAAGTTTTATAGCAATAATTGGGTACATATTATTTAAGCAGCCAACAGGTAATAGTGATGGTTTATTAGATAAATTTAATTTACCAGAATTTAATCTGTTAGAAGGTGTTTCATTTGAGTTTTCTAACGTTCTAGTATATGCGATGCTATTATTAGCTATAATGTTTAGTATCCAAGTACCATTATTAAAGCATTATTTTGATAAACGAATGTCGTTTTAGTTGGGGTAGTACCAAAACGGAATTCTTGAGTAATAGACTTGTTGTGTGTCTTTTCTCCAGATACGTTCTCTAAGTACTTTTAGTAAATGTTTACCCTCTGGTAAGTCTTTAATACCAACATAAGTTTCAAAGCCTTTTTGACCATTTGAACTTTCTCCAATTATAAATTCACTTTTATAATCTGTAGAATCAATTTCTATAGTAAAAACTTCGTTTAATGTTTTCATGTAAGCGCGTCGCAAACTATCGCGTTTAGACCATGATACAGTAGAATTGGTAATCATTCTAGATTTTAACCCTCTAAGATCATCTTCTGGTTTTAGAGTTGGGTTAAAATCAAAGATATAATCATCAAAGTCACCGTCCATGATCATAAAAACTTTTACGTAACTATCTGTAACGACTTTAGACTCTATAGCGACATCCTCAATAAAAGTTTCATCTGTAAGTGCATCTTCATAATTACGACTATCTGCTATAATACTATTTGAGTCCATATCATTACTGAAATAGCTTGAAGCTCTATAACCAAAAGTTGAAGCAAATACTATTATTATATAAATAGGAACAAGGGCCAAACTCACTCTTCTTCCAAATTTATTATCTAAGAAGTTATAGACTAATGGACGATATAAAAACGCCAATGTAATTTTACTAAAGACCCAATATATAGGAAAGTAAATACGACTTAACCATTTCTTTTTTTTGAGCCATCCTAGAGTTAAAAAGTCAATAAAAGTTAAAAGCATTCCGATTACAAAAAAGACAAGTAAAGGAATACCAACCCAAGGGCCATATGAATCACTAATAGTATCATTGTCTAAGGTTAATCTAACAATTATTACAATAGATATAATACTAAACGTAAAAGCAAGAACATAGAAAATCAATAAGAAGGATATGGCAAAAATAATACTACAATAATCTTCTAATCGACCAATATATTTGTCAAATGAACCCACTTTCTTTTTAAGATATTTTGTGAATTTTTGACTATAATTAAGCTCTTCATAATCAATATCACCAGAAACGTATCGTAACCCTAATGCGCCAATCCAAAGCCCTCTTAAAATAACGTGCAGTAATAAGTTAAAAATAAGAATGGCACAAGAGACCATAACAACCGTTAATACAATCCAAGAGTAGATTTTTTCATCATTTTGTGCTGCAGTAGCGGCTATCTTTATATGAGGAAATGCTGTAAATAAACCAAAAATGGCAAAACCAGAAATAAGCAATTCGAGTTGCCAGCTTTCCTCTTGTAGTTTTTGCAGTAGTTTTTTAAATGCAGGATTATTATAATCTTGACTCATTGTTAGGTTGAATTAATTTACCCTAAATTTAGTCATATTCAATTAAATTCAATCATTTTTGAAATAATTTGAAACCCTTTTTATTTTTTATCGTTTTTAGAAATAGAACACCTAACCAATCAAATGCACAAATTAGAAACCAAGCTTATTAAACTTTGTAAAAAAGGAAATCAAATTGCACAAATGCAAGTCTATGACAACTATTGTCAAGCGATGTTTACAGTTGCATGTCGTTACCTAAAAAATGAAGAAGATGCAAAAGATGCAATGCAAGAAGGGTTTTTAAAAGCATTTATAAATATTGATAGTTACAAACCAGAAGCAACCTTTGGTGCTTGGTTAAAGCGAATTATAATTAACCAATGTTTAGATGTTTTAAAGAAGCAAAAGCTTGAATTTAGTAGTGATGAGGTGGAAAGTTTGCAAATTGTAGAAGATAATAATTGGGATTTTGATAGCAGCATAACCAAACAAGACATTTTAAACGCTGTGGAGCAGTTAAATGAAAAACATAAAATAGTAGTTAAACTTTATTTAATTGAAGGTTATGATCACGAAGAGATTTCTAAAATATTAGAAATTCCAATAAAAACGTCCCGAACGCAATTAAGGCGTGGAAAACTAAAATTAAAGGAACTATTAAAAACAAAGTACAATGAAGCGAGATATTAGAGATTTATTTACAGAAGAAGACGATTTAAAAACACTTCCAGAAAGCCATAGAGCTGAGTTTTTAGAAAAATTAAAACAACAGCCAAAAGAAAAATCATCCTTTCCTTGGCTAAAGATTGCAGTTGTTATTTTAATTGCTCTAACTGTAGGCTTTAGTGTTTTTTATAACCAATCAGAAGAAGAAAACTTATCACCAATAATAGCACAAATAGAAGCTGTTGAAGCCGAATATCTTGAAGATATAGAAAAAGAGTGGGAGAGTTTTGTAGCTATTGCTGAAGATGATGTTTTAGTAGAGCGTTTTAGAAAAAAACTAGAAGAATTAGATAATGATTACAAAGAAATTTCTACTCAGTTTAAAAATGACGCTAATAATATTCTAGTTATAGAAGCTTTAGTCGATAATTTACAAACAAGACTTCAAATATTAAAAGACATACAGGAACACATCAGAATATTAAATCAAAATAACGAACAACATGAAAACACTATTTAAGATTTCACTTGTATTAGTCATCACATTACAAGTTGCTATAGCACAAACACGTCCAAAAATTGAAATGGATGAAAAGCATACTATTTATAAAGAGAGTTTTACCACAAATGATAATACAACATTAGTATTGAATTTAAAAAATACGTCTGCCCAAGTATTAGAGTCGCCAGATGGTAACGTGTATATTGAGTACACGATAGAATTTAAAAACACAAGAAAAAAACTTAAAGAAAGGCAGCTAAAACATTTATTAGTTTCAGGTAAAAAGGAAGGCAATAAAATTACATATTCATCAAAAACCAGAAATACCATAAGCCATAGTGTTTATAATTTTGATGAATTATTGATTGATCGTTTTGAAAAAAAGAATTTATTAAAAGATTCATTGCCAAAACCTACTATTAGAAAATCTTTAGATTCTGTTATAAACGAGATTACCAATTCAGAATTATTATTTAGAAATAAAATACGTGGTGCATTAAAAATAACGCCACGTCAAACAGAGAGGAGGAATCGGAGCGTTAATAACCTTATAATCTCTAGAATGGTTATAAAAATCCCCAAAAAAATTCATGTTAGAGCAACTATAGAGGATTCTAATTTAGTGTTTATGGATGATTTTTTTAATAGATCTACGATGAATGTTAGAAACTCTAAACTAAGATTTAAATCACTAGGAAATACACTTAACATCATTGATTTTGATAATGGGTACTTTAATGCTGAAGTAGTTTCAAGTGGCAATTATAGTTTTGCTAATGTAAAAGAAGTAAGAATAGGTCGTTTAAGTAATTCGCTATTAAATACTGAATTTACTAAAATAGGAATAGGTGAAATAGGAATAGGAAATAAAATTATAGACTTTAATAGTGAATATTTCTTTTATAACTGGGCAAATGATTTTAAACGATTCGAATTATCATCCGAGTACTCAAAAATTCATTTTTGGTATCCTGACTTAAACCATAGCTTAGAGGTCATTGGGTACAATACTAGAAACTTACTTGGAAATGATGAATTCGAAGTAACTATGCAACCCAAAAGTAAAGAACGGAATTTATTGATGTCTAAACCATCGAAACCAGGAGAAGAAGTATCTGGTCATATCTTTTTTGATATCATTAATGGTATCATATACTCGCACAACGATTCTATCAAAACAATTAATAAAGATTAAATTATGAAAACACTTAAAATTATGGCCGTTGCATTAAGTTGCTTCGGAGCACTAACAGCACAAGAAAATCAAGTAGATTTTGATAACCCTAAAGGGTTGAAAATGGAAACAGAGTATTCGTCAGACAATTCTGAAATACGAGATATTCTAAGTTTTGAAGGTATTGATTATTTGAAAATAAAATTTTCAGACAATGAATTAAAAGGTAAAAGTTATAAGTTAAGTGTAAAAGAGATTTGGAACGGTGAGGTAAAATCTGAAACTATAGTACTAGATAGCAAAAATTTAGGTATAAAGCAGTTTGAAACATTAAAAGACTCTGTACTTAATATGAAGGTTATTTCTAAATTAACGAGTGATAATCAACTGAAAATGACCTTTCAATTTCCAAGATTTAGTGTGACTAAAAAATATGATGCTATAAAATCTGATGATTATAGCTTAAGAAATTTGGCAGATGAGAGTAATTTAAAAATTGGTTACAATAAAGAGTTCTATTTGTTAGCTTATATTTTACCATATGAAAGAGAAGATGGTTCAAAATCATGGTGCGAAGTTGGTACTTCTGGTGATGATATTGAAAAATGGGGTACTAAATTTGGAATAAAACACTACTTGCTTTTTGAGATGAAATTTGAATAGATTGCCATTAGCCATTAGCCATTAGCCATTAGCATTTGCTTTTGGCTTTTTTTATCTAATAATCTAAGTTTCTAACGATCTAAATGTCTAATCTAATACCAACGCTTTTTCTTTTTCTTAGAGGCTACACTTTTACGTCCCTTTTTATACTTACTCCCTTTCTTTTTATGAACAATAGGTTTTGCTTTAGGGTCTAAAGGGTAAGGATGTTCTGTTTCAATTGGGATTTGAACATTGATATACTGTTCAATAATTTTTACATAACTTTTTTCGTCCGCAGAGCACATGGCATATGCTTTACCAATATTTCCAGCACGACCAGTTCTGCCAATTCGGTGCACATAGGTTTCTGCTTGGTTTGGCATATCAAAATTAAAGACGTTATCGAGTTCGTCAATGTCTATACCTCGAGCAGCAACATCTGTTGCTATGAGTACTTTAACATACCCATTCTTAAATTTGTTTAAAGCAGTTTGTCTATCGCTTTGATTTTTATCACCGTGAATGCTATCTACTGTATAACCGTTTTTTAAAAGTGTCTGTTCTAGTTTATTGACACCAAATTTGGTACGTCTAAAAATAAGAACATTGCCTTTTATAGTGTTTCGCATTAAATGCAAGCACAATTCTATTTTATTACGTTTTGGTACATAATATAAAATTTGACTGACGTCCTTGGCTACAGAACGCGTTGGAGTTACATCAATACGTTCAGGATCTTTAAGAATACCACTTGCTAACTGTTCTATTTTATAAGGAATAGTTGCAGAGAATAAGAGTGTTTGTTTGTTTTCTGGACAAAGACGTTCTATCTTTTTGACATCATCAATAAAACCCATAGCTAGCATTAAATCCGCTTCATCTAAAACAAAGGTTTCTATATGATCTAGATTCACATAATCTTGTTTATGTAAATCGAGCAGGCGACCAGGAGTAGCTACTAAAATATCAATACCTTTTTTTAAAACGTCTATCTGTGGTTCTATAGAAGTACCACCAAAAATGACTAAAGATCTTAAGTTAGTGAACTGCGCATAAGTTTTAAAATTCTGTTGAATTTGTACTGCCAATTCTCTAGTGGGACTTATAATCAACGCTTTAATTTTTTTACCACGTTTTGGCGCATCTTGTTGGTCAAAAAGCTGCTGTAAAATTGGTAAAGCGAAAGCTGCTGTTTTTCCTGTTCCTGTTTGGGCAGAAACAATAACATCTTTTTTGTCTAATATGGGAGGAATTGCTCGTTGCTGTACCAAAGTAGGTTCAACATAGCCAGAGGCTTCAATCGCTTTTTGTAATGGTTTTATTAGTCCTAAATCTTTAAATGACATGTAATTATTCTATAGATTGAGTTTTTCTAAAAAGTTGCTTTACTTCAATTTTATTTAATTCGATAAGCGTAAAAACACCTAGCAAGATGCCTAAAACTCCCGTTAGGCAATTAACAATAGCCATTGCAAAAATAAAATTATAGTTTCTTCTTTCTTTAATATATTTTGACACTAATAAGGTTAAGACACCAAGTGTAACACAGAATATAATTCCTATAACACCAATTATTATAAATATTATACCAGGATTAAAAGGGGCATCATTTGTTGGGTCTAACTCCATTGCAGCACCAAAAAAGAATCCCATTCCTGCATATAGCATAAAGAACAATGAAAAACATAAGGTTAAAATTCCTTTAACTAAATAAAGAATTTTAAAAGTACCTAGGTTATTATAAACTTGCATCAAAGCTATTTTAATTGCAAATATAGCAAAGGCTTTAAGACCTTAATCTATTCACCCATTCATTTTGCTCTTGCTTAGATAAAAAAGTCCAGGCAATAAATCGACTTACTTTTTGACCTTGCCCCATTTCAATAGTTTTTACGTCAGTAGCTTTTACTTTTTGGAGAATTTTGTAAGTTGGTTTTAGTGTTGTTTCTTTTGAGATTAAACTCGTAAACCAAAAGCATTGCTTGCCAAAATTTCGACTTTCATAAATCATATCTTTGACAAAACGAGCTTCTCCTCCTTTGGTCCAAAGTTCATTTTGTTGTCCGCCAAAATTAAGAACCGCTTTGCTAGGTCGTCTGCCTTTTAGGTTTTTTAATTTTTTAAGACTTGCTTTTTGAGCGTCTTCTAAAGATGCATGAAACGGGGGATTACACATCGTGAAATCTACTTTTTCTTCAGGCTTAAGAATACCTCTAAAAAAGGCATTAGATTGTTCTTGGCGTCTAATTTCAACACTAGATTTTAGTTTAGAATTACCTTGTTCTATAGCTTTTGCTGAGGTAATCGCAGTCTCATTTGTGTCACTTCCAATAAAAGACCAGCCATATTCGTGATTGCCAATAATAGGATAGATACAGCTTGCACCAACACCTATATCTAAACCTTTGATGTGATTACCTTTTGGGATTTCAGAACCATTGCCTTTTAATAAATCAGCAATATTATGAATGTAATCTGCACGACCTGGAATTGGTGGGCACAAATAATGCTCTGGAATTTCCCAGAACTCAACCGCATAATGATGTTTTAAAAGCGCCTTATTTAAAGCCAATACCGCCATAGGATTAAAAAAATCTACAGAGTCATCTCCATATTTATTCGGTGCAACAAAATCAGCTAATTCTGGTGAACTTTTTATAAGGGTATCAAAATTATAACGTTCTCTATGCTGACTTCTCGGATGAAGTTGAGATTTTACTTTGGGATGTTCTTTTTTCTTTTGCAAAATTTTGTTTTCAGTAGGCAAAGGTAATGTAAAAGAATAGCTTAGATAAATGCTTTTCTTGTCATAACAAGAGGCAACCCAATAAGTACTAAAGCCACAAGATTAATAAGCACAATATTATGAATAGCACCATAGTAGAATGAAATACCACTATCTACTATAAACCAAGATATTAAACCGTAACACATCGCTTTATAAGCCCAGGGTTCTTTCATTTTAAATGCATTTTCAGAAATCATGACCATTAAAACATGAAACCCAATAATAGTACCGCCAATAATTCCGAAGAGCCATTTTTTTAATTCTAAAACACTTGGCGTAAACTCATTTGAATTAAAAAACACATCTTTAGTGTAATCGTTATGCAATTCAAATACCATAGAGTTTCCAGCAAAAGCAACGAATACTCCTACTATAATAGTAAGTAAATTAGCATAAGTTAGCCATTTTTGCCAAAAGCTAAATTGTTTATCTGTCATATGGATTGGTCTTAGCGTTTTCTATACTTTTTCACCAATAATATACAAATAATCACCATAATTATGGACGTAAGACTTTATGATGCCATTAATTTTTCCATTATCAATATCCTTTCGCAACTGTGTTAAACCGTTTTCAACTTCAACTTTATTTGCCAAAGCACTAAAAGACGAAATGCCATGCCTTATATTCTCATCAAAATATAATTCTGGATTTTGCTTACCACAATACAAAAACTGGTCTTGTAAATCTGGTTTTATATTGTAGGTTTCTGTTGTTGTGATTTTAAAATCTGAATTGCTCATAGCTCCTTCAACTGCTTCAAATGTTGGCATTTGTTTCATAGAATCTTCTAACATTTTTGGGAAATAATGATTGAGCCAATAGCCTTTCATTTGTTGTGGAGTAGAGGTGAAGAGTACGATCTTGCCATTGGGTTTTAATACATAATTTAATTCAGATAACGCTCGAGTTAAATTACTCCAATGATGAATAGTTAATGTTCCAACGATACCATCAATACTTTCCTTTGGTAAATTGGTTTTTTCAGCAGAACCAATTTTCCATTCTACAGCTTCATTTTGAGCTTTTGCTTTTTGAAGCATTTCTATAGAAGGGTCTATACCAATAAACTGAAATCCTTTTTTTTGTAAATCAGATGTGTAATTACCAGTACCACAACCAATATCTAAATACAAACCATTTTTATTTGGATTGAGATGCTTTAATAACTGCTCAGTCAAATAGGAATCAGCTTTACGTGTTTGATTGTAATTGATTCCTATTTTGTTGTATTTGGTAGACATAGATTTAATTATTACTCAAAGGTAACAACTAAATCATCTTGTTTTACCATACTAGCTTCTTCTAAAGCAATCGACTTAATTTTTCCTGCTTTATGAGCGGTTACTGTAGTTTCCATTTTCATGGCTTCAATAACAAATAAAGGATCATTTTCTTTTATAATATCACCTTTTTTAACCAGCACTTTATACAATGAGCCTTGTAATGGTGCTCCAATTTGGTTACTGTCTTCAGTATCAATTTTTACATTTTCCTGTTTTTTAATATTAAGAGATTTGTCTAATATTTCAACATAGCGATTCTCACCATTTACTTTAAAGAAAACGATACGTTTTCCTTCATCATTCGGAATACCAACAGATAGGAGTTTTACAATAACAGTTTTGCCAGGTTCAAGTGTAATTAAAGTTTCTTCACGTAGTTTCATACCATAGAAGAAATTTTTTGTTGGGATAAGTGCTACGTTACCATAATTCTTATAATTCTCATGGGCAGCTTCAAAAACTTTAGGGTATAAGGTATAAGATAAAAAATCTTCAATTTCTATCGCTCTAGTAAAACCTACTTGAAACTTCTTTTTAAAATCTGCATACTCTTTGGTGAAATCTATAGGTTTAAGATGTGCATTAGGTCTGTCTGTATATGGTGTTTTGTTCTTCAAAATTATTTTTTGAAGTTCTTTTGGGAAACCACCAGTAGGCTGTCCTAAATCACCTTTAAAGAAATTAATTACCGATTCTGGAAACGAAATTTCCTCACCACGTGTCATAACGTCTTCTGGTGTTAAATTGTTAGTCACCATAAAAATCGCCATATCACCAACAACCTTAGAACTTGGCGTTACTTTTACCAAGTTTCCAAACATTTTATTCACTTCAGCATACATTTTCTTAACCTCATCAAAACGATCACCTAAACCTAAAGCTTCAGCTTGTGGTCTAAGATTTGAGTATTGCCCTCCAGGAATTTCATGCTGAAAAACTTCTGCAGTACCAGCTTTTAAACCAGACTCAAAAGGATAGTACATATCTCGTGTATCTTCCCAATAGTTTGAAAACTGATTTAGTTTTTCCATATTAAACTCATGCGAACGTTCATGATGCTTCATCATTTCTACAGTCGCATTAAAGTTGGGTTGTGATGTTAAACCAGATAAACCACCTAATGCCACATCAACCACATCAACTCCAGCTTCAATTGCTTTTAAATAGGTAGCCGTTTGTAAAGATGAAGTATCGTGCGTATGTAAATGGATTGGTAAATCTACCGTGTCTTTTAAAGCGCCTACCAACTCAGTTGCTGCATAAGGTTTTAATAAACCAGCCATATCTTTTATGGCAATCATATGCGCTCCTGCATTTTCTAAATCTTTGGCGAGCTGCGTGTAATATTTAAGATTGTATTTGGTTTGTGTGGTGTCTAAAATATCACCAGTATAACTTAAAGCTGCTTCTGCAATACCTCCGGTTTTACGAACATAGTTAATGCTTGGTTCCATGGCTTTAACCCAATTCAATGAATCAAATATTCTAAAAATATCAACGCCATTTTCCCAAGATTTTTCTACAAATTTTTCAATTAAATTATCAGGATACGCTTTATAACCAACTCCGTTAGAACCACGAAGTAACATTTGAAATAATATATTTGGAACCGCTTCTCTTAATTGCTTCAAACGTGTCCATGGACTTTCGTGCAAGAAGCGCAAACAGACATCAAAGGTTGCTCCCCCCCAAACTTCCATGCTAAAAGTGTTGGGATGATTCTTCGCAAAACTTTCAGCCACTTTTAACATATCGTAACTTCGCATACGTGTTGCTAATAAGGACTGGTGAGCATCACGCATGGTCGTATCTGTGTAATGTATTTTCTTATCGTCTTTTAACCATTGACAAAATTTTTCAGGACCAAGTTCAGTTAATAGATCTTTTGTGCCTTTAGGAAAAGGATCATTACTACTAAATTTAGGGACTTTAGCATCTCTAAATACTTTGTACTCGTCAATAAACTTTACATCTGAGTTACCATTAACAATTACCTCAGCAAGGAAATTTATGGCTTTTGAGGTTCGGTCTTGAGGCAGTTTTATATCAAATAACTCTGGAGTGTTTTGAATAAAATTAACCGACACCTTACCACTTCTAAAGGTATCGTGTTGAATAACATTTTGTAAAAAGTGAATATTCGTTTTTACACCTCTGATTCTAAATTCTTTTAAAGCACGTGTCATTTTTCTGATGGCTCCATCTAAAGTTCTGCCATGAGCAGATACTTTAACTAACATAGAATCGAAAAATGGACTGACATTATAACTCTGATAAATACTACCAGCATCCAATCGAATTCCCATACCAGAAGCACTACGGTATGTTGTAATAGCTCCGTAATCTGGCGTGAAGTTATTTTCTGGGTCTTCAGTGGTTAAACGACATTGCAGTGCAAAACCATATGTAGCAAGGCTTTCTTGCTCATAAATTTTTATTTGTTTGTCTGAGAGTTTATAACCTCCAGCAATAAAAATCTGAGTTTTTACCAAATCAATCCCAGTGACCATTTCGGTTACTGTATGCTCTACCTGAATTCTTGGATTAACTTCTATAAAGTAAATTTTATCTTCTTGGTCAACCAAAAACTCAACGGTACCAATATTGTTATAATTAACTTCGGATGTAATAGCGACTGCATATTTGTACAAGGCATCTTTTACACCTTGTGAGACGTTAAAAGAAGGAGCAACTTCAACTACTTTTTGATGGCGGCGTTGTACGGAACAATCACGTTCAAATAAATGACGAATATTGCCGTGTCTATCTGCAACAATCTGTACTTCTATATGCTTAGGATTCTCCACATATTTTTCTAAAAACATAGTGCCATCACCAAACGCATTTAGTGCTTCGTTGCTCGCTGAACTAAAGTTAGTTTCTAAATCTTCATCAGTTCTAATGACACGCATTCCTCGACCACCACCACCAGAAGCAGCTTTAAGCATTACAGGGTAACCTATTCTGTTAGCTTCAGAAATGGCAGTGTCTAGTGAGTTTAAATCCCCTTTGTTACTTTCTATAATTGGGACATTACATTTTACAGCAATTTTCTTAGCTGTAATTTTATCTCCAAGCTCGTCCATAACCTCTGGATCTGGACCAATAAATATGATATCGTTTTCTGCGCAGTGTCTTGCGAATTCTGAATTCTCAGATAAAAAGCCATAACCTGGATGAATAGCATCCACATTTTTAGATTTTGCTAGAGCAACAATTTCTTTAATATTTAAATACGGCTTTAAAGGTTCGTTATCTTCTCCAATCTGATAGGATTCATCGGCTTTATAGCGATGTTGAGAATAACGGTCTTCATACGTGTATATAGCAACTGTAGTGATATTAAGTTCTGTACAGGCTCTTAGAACACGTATAGCAATTTCACTTCTATTTGCAATTAGAATTTTTTTGATTTTCATGTGTATTTTTTATTGTTTTTCAATGGTCACATGCTGTTCGCTTTTAATCAATCTCTTTGACGATAAAATTTTAAGCATGCTCGTTTCATTGTCTGATGGTAAGTTTATTTAATGATATAAGGGTTTTCATTTACATAATTTCGGGTAATAAAATCTAAGCCATTGCTAAGAAGTTCTCCCATATTTTTAGATTTTTTAAAATTGACATCTTTTGTCAATTTAAAAAGCCCTGCACGTAGTTCATTTATTTTTTCTGGTGTTGATATACTATCTGTTCTCATACAACTTAAGAGGTCATTTAAGCGTTCATGTTCACTAGTAGCTCTTTTGGCTAATAAAGAGCGCTCTTCTTTTTCATATTGCTCTATGGATGCTTTTGCTAATACCTTAAGACTCATATTTACGTAAGCATTATTCTCCTTTAGAAACTGAGGTTTATATACTTTTGGATTACCTTCATAGCTTTGTTGGTCAAAATCTATGGCTCTAATGCGATATTGAACTCTATCAAAGTCTTGAGTAATAACAATAACGTAGTTATACGATCTCATATCTGCCAAGAGTCTAACAAAACAACGCTCATTGAATTTAACAAATTCTTTAGCAAGTGCTCGCTTGTCTTGTTCTGAAAGTGTTTCTAAATGATTATTAACAAAGGTATCTCCAGGAATTCCTAAAATATGTTCCTCGATAAGTGTGTCTTTATGTACTAAAAAATTAATATGGTTTGGTGATAATAAATGTTCTAATTCTAATCCATAGATTCGCGAGGCATCTGCTTTTTTAATGTATAAGAAAATGTAGTTGTCATTTAATATATTTCTAACCTTTACACGAAAGGGTTTAGTGTTTCCGAAGGTGCAAAAGTCGATGCTATCTATATTTAAGTATGGAATAATATTATCACTACCATCGGAATGTAAGATAGAATACATTTGCTTTAAACTGTGTTCTATTTCGTCACGTTCGTATTCGGCATAGTAGCAACTAATCCAAAGAGTGTCCTTACCATCATCATCAAAAATTTCTATTGCACCTTGAAAGCGTAACAAGTCATCATAAAAAATAGGAATTTTTATATTTCGTCCTTGTTCGGTTAAGTAATTAGATAAACAATTACTTATCGGATAAGCAGGTTTTTTTTTGGATATTAATTTATCGCTCATTACAGCTTAGATTTGGTGTTTTGGTAAAAATAAAAAAACGTACTACAACGTTTTCGTGAAATTTACATTATTTATTAATGTGCTGCCTTTTAGGTGGTTAAATAATAGATGTAAGGTAGATTAATTGCTATAACTTGAAAGTTTTTTCAAAAAAAACCGATGTTCTAACAGAAGTGATAACTATGTAACTTAACGCATGTAGAATTTAAGGCGTTTTTTTAAACGCTCAGGAATATACTCGCTGTTAAGTAATAATTTAAGATGTGTTCTATCTTTATGTTCAGCAAATAATAATTCAAAAAGCTGAAAAATAGAGATAGTATGCTTTGCTTTGAGTATAATCTCAAAAGTATCTCCAACTTTCACTTCGCCTTTTTCGATGACTCTCACATAAGTGCCAGAATAGCCATGGTCAATAAATTGTTGTAAAACGTCTTCAGATCCGAATTTGTGAGCAAACTTAAAACAAGGTTCTCTAGGTATTGTAATTTGCACTATAGCTTTTCCTAGTCTATAAATATCCCCAATATAAAGCTGTTTTTCATCCAAATCTTCAACGGTTAGGTTTTCTCCTAACATGCCATAAGTCCAGTGGAGGTTTGGATACATGTTTCGCCAGTAGGGGTAGTGGTTTGCAGAAAATAGATAACAGGCTTTATATTCACCGCCATGTACACGTCTATCTGACACTTCATCTCCAAGCACTTCTTCTTTACCTAAAAATATTGAAACATCAGTAGGTTTTTTATAAATACCAGTTGTCACTTCTTTGCCTTGCCAAATAAAGGTTGTCGGTTGAGCTATGTTGGTTGAAATAACTTTCACATATTATGATTTTAGAGTTTTCCAACTCTCAAGAATATCTTTTTCCTTTGCTAATAATGTATTAGGATTAGCTTCGAATTTTTGCCTACGTTCTTCAGTAATAGCATCAGATATCCACCAATTGTAGGTGTCATTTACAGTTTCTTTTAATGGTCTAAATGTTAATCCTGCTGCAATGGATTTAGAGTTAGAAATTCTAGCAGAACCATAATTTTTTTCGTGAGGCATAATCCAAGGGACAGAATAATAAACTTTGTTTTTTATTAAAAAATCATAATCATCGACCATTACAAATGACGATTTTACATCAAAAGATTGAGCCGCTTGCTTAACAAACTCTTGCATAGTTTGAGCATCTTTAGGACCAACTCCATTATAAGTGCCATGCTGTTGATTTTCTGCTAGTCGAATAAACCATTCCGCTATATCTCTAACATCAACATATTGTACTGGATCCTCTTTTTTACTTGGCACTAGGATTTCACCTCCTTTTGCTAATCGTATTGGCCAATGAATAAAACGATCTGTTTTGTCAGCTGGACCAATCATATATGTTGGTCTTACAACGATAGTACGCTCTTTTCCAAAAGCTTTAATAGCTTCAAGCTCTGAGTTGCCTTTCATTACTCCATATTCTTGTTCGTATTGCTCATCTTCCGTAAGTCCTTCAGGCATACTTAGAACGAGTTTGGTCTCTTCTGAGATGTTATCCGTTAAATAAGGATAATACACTCCTGTTGATGAGGTATACATATACATACCAACATTATCTTTTAATAAATTAGCTGTAGCTTTTGTCCATTCTACTTTGCGACCAGAGTTATCTATAACCACATCCCATTTTCTATTCTCTAATGCTTTAAGATTATTTTCTCTATCACCAATCAGCTGTTCTACTTGATCGAATATTTCAGCATGTACCGTAGGTTTTGTTTTACCTCTTGTAAATGTAGAAACTTTATGACCACGTGAAATCGCATAGGCTACTTGGTGTGGTCCTAAAAAACTGGTACCTCCAAGAATTAAGATGCTTAGTTTTTTTGATTCGGTTTTAGCTTCGTTAGGCTCTTTTTGAGTTTCAGATTTACAGCTAATTAAATTACTACCTAATAGAGGAATAGCAATACTTGCTAATGCTCCTTTTTTTATAAAGGTTCTTCTAGAGTTCAACTTTTTCATCTGGATGAGTTTTAGAATCTAAAGTTATAAAAAAAGCGCAAGTTTGTAAACTTGCGCTTTTCGGCTATTAATACTTAGGGTTAAAGAATTTAATCCAATTTGTTAGTGGTACAAAATTAAAACTATTTATTCATCAAAAAATTGATGTATGTTAATAAATCTAATAGATTTATAATTCTTTTCTAATTCGGCTTAAACTTTCTGTAGTAATGCCTAGATAAGAAGCAATATGATAATTTTTTATACTCTTTTCTATATCTGGATATGCTGTAACAAATTGAAGATAACGCTCTTTAGCCGTTTTAGCTATATCTGCTAATATTCTTTTTTGAAAAGCTGCAAATGCACGTTCAAGTTTTATTCTAAAAAAACGATCAATTTTGGGGATTTTGTTATAGAGATATTCTTTATCCTTTTTTGATATTTTATAAAGTACAGAATCTTGTAGGGCTTCAATAGTCATAATTGCTTTTTCAGAAGAGAAAAAAGCAGTAAAATCACTTATCCACCAATCTTTTATACCAAATTGAACAGTATATTCTTTTCCGAAAGTATCCGTATGGAATGTTCTTAAACAACCGCTTAGTATGTAATATTGTGTATCTACTATATCACCCGGATTCAGAAGAATAGATCCTTTTTTTATTTTCATTTTAAAAAAAACAGATTCTATGATCTTAATTTCTTCTTCTGAAAAATCAAGTCCTTCAAAATATATTTGATCTTAGAGTTATCGGAACGCACTAAAAATGAATTGATTAACTATTCTAAAAATAATAAAAAACTTTTAAATACTCATGTTAAATTCGTTACGGTAAATTAAAATTGGTTTAACGGTTTGCTTCTATAAGAAAAAACCACTTTGTTTTTGCAAAGTGGTTTTAGAGTAGAATTATAATATCACTATTTCCGTTGAGAGATATCAATCAGTTTTCCTGCAACAGTACTTACCTCTCTACTAGCACCAGAGGTATTTGCCATTACTACAATGACAGTTTTAAGACTTGGTATTACAAAAAATTGTGTTGATGAGCCACTTTGCGATCCACTATGTCCAATAATATTGCTTTCATTCTCTTTTCCTCCATAGAGAAAGAACCCAAAACCGTAACCATTATTTACCTTTTCTAAACTATGGTGCTGTACCATAAGTTCATATGTTTCTTCATTTATTAATGTATGATTGATTATAGCATTTCCAAATTTTATAATGTCATTCGCTGTAGAATAAAGTCCACCAGCAGGAACCCTATTTGTTAGGTTGTTAGTTTTTGCTTCTTTGATCTTCCCTTTACGATCTCTCTGATATAATGTTGTTGCATTTTCTCGTTTTATACCTGGCTTTTCTACACCAGTATGAGTCATTTCTGCTTTATCCCAAATGTGTTTTTGCATATAAGCTTCATAAGTTAATCCCGATACTTTTTCTATAAGTATGCCTAAAACAACATAACCGTAACTGGTATAATAATATGCTGTGCCAGGCTCAAAACGTAGTTTACGATCTTTGAAAACATCATAGACATCTAAAAGCGACATATAAATGACTGTATTTTCACCTTCTTTTTTGTTTTTATATGCGCTTATACCAGAAGTGTGTGATAAGATATGCTTAGTTGTGATTTTTGTATTTCCCTTTTGTACAAATTCTGGAATGTAAGTATCAATAGGAAGGTCTATATCTAATAAATCTTGCTCTACCAACTGCATTACAGCAATGGCAGTCATAGACTTTACAATAGAAGCTATTCTTACTTCTGTATTTAAAGTAAACTCTCCTTTTTTGTCTTTATCAGCATAGCCAGTTGCAGCTTCCCAAGTCACTTTCCCATTTACGGAATAGCTAGCTGAAGCTCCAACGACAGATTCATCTTTAACTAAAGATTCTAATAAAGCATTAGAGGTTTCAATGCGCTCTTGAGCGGATATAAAAAACGTAAGAAATACTAAAATGATTGCTGTAAAAAATGTCTTTTTCATGATGATGTATTTAAAATGATTTGAGTCAAAATTAAAAAACAACCTTCTGTTAATTACTATATTTATTGCGTTTGGGATAAACTATTCGTTTTTTGGGACGACTAAATCACTTCTAATAGATGTGCTTTATAATTTTTAGAAACCGGAATTTCCATTTCCGATAATATAATACTGCTAGAACCATTCCATTCTTTAAAATGGGTTGGGTTAATTAAATGCGAACGATGTACTTTAAGTAAATTTGGAACATCATGTTGAATACCCTTTAACGTATTGCGAAGTAATTTTTTCTGAAGTTTTCCCTTAATTAAATAACTCACTTCAACATAATTATCAGCACTAGATATGCAGATTAAATCTTCAGGTACTATTTTTAAAATATCTAATTTATTATCGCCTTTTAGAATGATGGTGTTTTCAACTTTTGAGGGTATTTTTTTATTTAAAAACCATCTAGAGAATACTATAATGGATAAAAGAATAAAACTTATTGGTAAGTAGACATAAAGTGAGAATGTTTGAAAATTATAGTCACCATTAACAATATCAGTTTTATAATATATAAATGAAGCAATGATTTGAATAAAATTGAAAACAATTATAAAAAGTACTTCTAATGTGATTGTCCATTTTTTAAAATATAGGAAGATCCAATTTTGCAAAGGAATTAAAAGTAAATAAGTAACAAAACTAATAACTCCATAAATAGGTAGAATTATAATACGTGCATTAAAATCCAAGTCAGAAGCATCAAATGGTGCAATAAAGACAAGGAATAGTGTTAACCATAAACTAATTACCAAAGCAGCTATGGCGTGATGTTTATAAGAGGTGTTAAGAGGTAGTTTTCGCATTAATGCCTAATGATTAAAAATCTAAGATAATTGAATCATTTATAAACTCAAAAACAAAACCACCTTGAGTTAACAAAGTGGTTTTTTTACTATTTATGAGATTGCTATGCCCTGCGTCCTCGCAATGACAATTCTATATTACTTAATCATATCATAACTACGTTTAATAAAGTTCGTCAACTCTTCACCCTTTAAAAGGCCTTGAGATAAACGTGCTAAATCTAAACTTTGATTGATTAAACGTTCTTGTTTCTTTTTGGTTTTGGTGTTTAGAATCTCTCCAACTAACTCAGAATTTGTATTCACGATGAGGTTATACATTTCTGGCATGTTGCCCATTCCAAACATGCCGCCTCCACCACCAGTTTGCTGCATCTCTTTCATACGACGCATAAACTCGGGTTGTGTAATAATAAATGGTGACGCATCACTATCCATAGCTTCTAATTGGACCATAAATTTCTCAGAAGGGACTACAGCTTTTAAGACTTCGTCTAACTTCGTTTTTTCTTCGTCTGTAAGTTTAGAGATTGCAGTCTCATCTTTCTTGATTAGATTATCAATATGGTCACCGTCTACTCGAGCAAAAGATATATTCTCTTTAGTCGTCTCTAACTTCTGAATTAAATGCGAAACGATAGGTGAATCTAGCATTAAAACTTCATAGCCTTTAGCTTTAGCAGACTCGATGTAACTATGTTGTTCATCTTTATTAGATGCATAAAGAATCACCATTTTGTCATCCTTATCAGTTTGCTTAGCTTTTATAGCATTAGTTAATTCTTCGAACGTATAGTATTTACCATCTACAGTTGGGTATAAAGCAAAAGCATCAGCTTTTTCGAAGAATTTCTCTTCAGAAAGCATTCCATATTCAATAACGATTTTAATATCGTCCCATTTCTTTTCAAAATCTTCACGACTATTATTGAATAACGATTTTAACTTATCAGCTACTTTACGTGTAATATAAGATGAAATCTTTTTTACATTTCCATCTGCTTGTAAATACGAACGAGATACATTTAATGGAATATCTGGTGAATCAATTACACCTCTTAACATCGTTAAAAATTCTGGTACAATACCTTCTACATTATCCGTTACAAAAACCTGGTTTTGGTAGAGTTGAATTTTATCCTTCTGAATGTTTAAATCATTCGTCATCTTAGGGAAATATAAGATTCCTGTTAAGTTGAATGGATAATCTACATTTAAATGAATGTTGAATAAAGGTTCTTCAAATTGCATTGGATACAATTCTCTGTAGAAACCACTATAGTCTTCATCCTTTAAATCTGCTGGTTGTTTTGTCCAAGCTGGATTTGGATTATTGATAATATCATCTACTGTTATCTGTTTGTGAGGCTCAGTTGTTTCTTTACCTTCAGCATCAGTAGTTGTTTGAGGTGTAAATTCTGGATCGTTTACTTCCTTAGTTCCGAATTTAATCGGAATAGGCATAAACTTGTTGTACTTATTTAATAACTCACGGATACGAGCTTCTTCTAGGAACTCAGTAGAATCTTCAGCAATGTGAAGCACAATTTCTGTTCCTCTATCTTCTTTGTCTGCTTCAACCAATGTAAATTCTGGAGAACCATCACATGTCCAATGAGCAGCTGGCTCATCTTTATGAGATTTTGTAAGAATCTCTACTTTTTCTGCAACCATAAAAGCAGAGTAGAACCCAAGACCAAAGTGACCAATAATCCCTGAATCTTGTGCAGAATCTTTATACTTGTCTAAGAACTCTTCAGCACCAGAAAAAGCCACTTGGTTTATGTATTTTTCAACCTCTTCGGCTGTCATCCCTAAACCTTGATCAATGATGTGAAGTTTCTTTTGGTCTTTATCAATCTTTACTTCAATCTGTGGATTGCCGTATTCAGATTTAGATTCACCAATACTGGTAAGGTGTTTAAGTTTTAGTGTGGCATCTGTACCGTTACTAATCAGCTCACGTAAAAATATTTCGTGATCAGAGTATAAGAACTTTTTAATTAACGGAAAGATATTTTCTACCGATACATTAATACTTCCTTTTGTCATTTTATGTAGTTTTTGTCATTCCTACGTAGGCAGGAATCTCATTATTAATTGTTTTTAATATACTTCTCTACTATTCAAATAAAATACCAAGACAGAATTTGTGACAAGATGGCATAAAAAAACCACTCATTTACAGAGTGGTTTTAATTAATCAAGATGTGAAGATTTAATTCTTTATAGTCGCTGTATTTTCAATTTTCTCTTCTTTCTCTTCTTTATTTTTTACATGCTTTTCTAACCATTGGTCTTGCTCCCAAAGCATATGCATAATAGACTCCTTAGCTCTATAACCATGACTTTCTTTTGGTAACATAACTAATCTTACTGGTGCTCCGAGCCCTTTTAATGCATTAAAATAGCGCTCACTTTGTAAGGGATAAGTTCCTGAGTTGTTATCTGCTACACCATGAATTAAAAGTAAAGGGGTTTTCATTTTATCTGCATGCATAAAAGGTGACATGTTATAATAGATTTCTGGTGCTTCCCAATAACTACGTTCTTCACTCTGAAATCCAAAAGGAGTCAACGTTCTGTTGTATGCGCCACTTCTTGCAATACCTGCAGCAAACAAATTAGAATGCGATAATAAGTTAGCCGTCATAAATGCTCCATAGCTATGTCCACCAACAGCTACTTTTTTACGATTGATATAGCCAAGCGCATCAACAGCATCAATAGCTGCTTTTCCGTTAGCGACTAACTGTGTTCTAAATGAATCGTTTGGTTCTTCACTACCTTCGCCAACAATAGGAAATGCTGCACCATCTAAAACTACATAGCCTTTAGTGACCCAATAAATTGGTGACCCATAATATGGATATACAAACTCATTTGGATTTGCTGTGCTTTGAGAGGCACTTGCTTTATCTTTATATTCACGAGGATAAGCCCATAAAATCATAGGGTATTTTTCCCCTTCTTTATAATCTAAGGGTAAATATAAAGTACCATCTAAGCCTAATCCATCATCGCGCTTGTAATTGATAACACGCTTATTAACGTCTTCTATACTTTTAAAAGGGTTTTCAAAATCTGTGATCGCCGTTAAATCATTTTTCTTTTTAATGTTTCTGATATAGTAATTCGGATATTCTTTTTGCGATTCAATACGAACAAGGACTTCCCCTTTTTTCATATCTATGCCAGAATTCAAGGTTTCTAGTTTATCTGTATATTCAGATTGGTAGAGTCGTTTTGTTTTTCCTGTTTTTATATTGTATTCATCAATAAAAGGGAATTGTCCTTCTTTACTGTAGCCATCTCCCATGAGATATAATTTATCTTTATTCATGTCTAATGTATAACGACCTAACTCGTTTTTAGAGCTCATAAAATTACCTGGATTACTATAAACATCTTGGTAGTTACGGTCTGATATTACTTTAGCCTTAGCATTAGATGGATTGAACATATAGGTTTTGGTGTTTCTTGAGTTCCACCAATAATCGTATGCCACAGCAGTATTATCATTTCCCCATTGAATACCAGAAAAGCGTTGCTTGGTTTTTAAAATTAACTTTGGTTTGCTATTAAATGGTGCGTCAACTTGATAGACAGCATCTCTATAATCCACCTCAACAGCAGGGTCTCCATTGTCTAAAGCTTCAGCCCAAACCAGCGTTGAAGGTTTATCTCCTCTCCAAGTCATGTTACGTTTACCCATTCTAGTGGACATAAATCCTTTTGCTCTTACTTCATCTAAAGGCACTTCATTTACAGTTCTAATTTTTTTGCCGTTAGCATCGTACATCATACTTTCACTTGGAAATCTTGTATAAGTTACCAAATATGAAAAAGGACGCTTAATTTTAGTCACCATAATGAAGTTTCCATCTGGGGAAAAGCTAATACCACGATACATCTCTGCTCCTAAGAATTTTTGAACATCACCATTGATAGATACTTTTTTAATTTCTGCACGTGCGAGTTGCTCAAAATTTAATTCATCATTCGGAGTTTTTAATAAATCTTGATAGGTTCTGTTTTGTGCTTTCGCACCATCACTAACCGAAATTGTTGGACCTGTCGGTACAGCAGTTGCCGTATTAATTAATGGTTTTCTGTCAGTTGGAAGCATTTTTACCAATAAGTGTTTGTTGTCTTTAAACCAATTAATGGTGCTTCCCATATTAGCATTAACAGTAGCATCAGTAATTTTAGTGACTTTGGCTTCAGTAATGTTTAACACCCAAACTTCTACACCAGTTCTAGTCGTATTTAGACAAGCTATCATAGATTCATCTGGTGACCATCTAAAACCTGATAACCTTGGATTTTCTGGCAAACCTGTTACTTGTTTTGCATCTTTTTCCTTTGTGCCTTTTACTTTTAGGTTGGTATAGTAATTTGTTCTACTTCCAATATTAGTTACCGGATTAATTCTGAGTCCTGCCAATCTCAATTCGGTTTCAGAAAGCTCAGCAATAGATTTGTATTGGTTACGGTAAAGTAATACCATGTTTTCTCCTTTACTGTCAATTTGAACACCAGGCGCTAATTCTACATCTGCTAATTCTAGAATTTCTTCGGAGGGTTGTTGGTATTTTAAGCTTTGCTGCGCATAACTATTAACGAGCATTAAAAATGCAAATAATCGGATGAAGGTTTTCATGATTTGTTAAAAATTGATTAGTGCCATGAAGATACTAAAAAATGAAGCCTGTAATTGTGATAAAGTTGTTAAAATTAGGGCACTAGCGTTACGAATTGAGTAAATAAATTAAAATAGTAAATTAGCAGTATATTTAATTTAAATAAGGTTCCCATTGTCATGGGAATAAAAAACAAGTTTTTTATGTACAATTCAAAAATAATAGGCTTAGGAAAGTATGTGCCAGATAATGTAGTTACTAATGACGATTTGTCTAAAATGATGGATACGAATGATGAATGGATACAAGAACGTACAGGTATTAAAGAACGACGTTGGGTAGAAAAGGGGAGTGGAGACACAACGGCTACTATGGGAGTAAAAGCTTCTAAAATAGCGATTGAACGTGCTGGTATAGATAAAGATGATATCGATTTTATAATCTTTGCGACACTAAGTCCAGATATGTATTTTCCAGGTCCAGGAGTGCAAGTGCAACATGCTTTAGATATAAAAACTGTTGGTGCTCTAGATGTACGTAATCAGTGCTCTGGTTTTGTATATGCTGTGTCAGTGGCAGACAATTTTATTAAAACAGGGATGTATAAAAACATTTTGGTTATTGGTAGTGAATTACATTCTTTTGGTTTAGATAAAACGACTCGTGGAAGAGGTGTTTCTGTAATTTTTGGGGATGGAGCAGGAGCAGCAATTTTAACACGAGAAGAAGATACGTCTAAAGGGGTTTTGTCAACGCATTTACACTCACAAGGGGAGCATGCAGAAGAATTAGTGTTGATTGCACCAGGAATGGGACAGCGCTGGGTAAATGACATTATAGAAGATAACGACCCGAATGATGAAAGCTACTATCCGCATATGAACGGCCAGTTTGTATTTAAAAATGCTGTTGTGCGTTTTAGTGAAGTGATTATGGAAGGTCTAATGAAAAACCAACTACAGGTTGATGATATTGATATGTTGATTCCTCACCAAGCAAATTTACGTATCGCACAGTTTATACAACGTAAGTTTAAGCTTAATGACGACCAGGTTTTTAATAATATACAGAAATACGGAAATACCACAGCTGCCTCAATTCCAATTGCTTTAACTGAAGCATGGGAAGAAGGTAAAATAAAAGAAGGAGATACTGTTGTCTTAGCTGCCTTTGGTAGTGGCTTTACTTGGGGAAGTTGTGTTATTAAGTGGTAATCGTGTACAAATGCTTATAAACGTTTGTACTTATTTGTAAGCAATTAAAACCGCTTAATCTTATACTATTGTTAGATATTTAAAGAGATTAAAGATTTATTATCTTAGTGCTCATATAAAAGATATATATAACATATGTTATATATACTATTGTTAGCTGTAACTCAAAAACAGCCGAACACATTTAAACAGATGACAATAAAAATATACATACTACTATTTTTTAACGCATTGATTTTATTGACATCTTGTAATGGACAGACCTCAAATAAACAAGTTAAGACTGAAAATATTATTAATGGAAATAATGTGTCAGTACTTGGTAATAGCGTAATGGTAATCTTTCAAGACAGCAATAAAGATTATTGGTTTGGCAGTTGGAAAACAGGAGTATATAAATACGATGGAAAAACAATCGTTAATTACACAACAGAACACGGTTTGCTAAACAACAGGATTGATGAAATAAAAGAAGATAAATTTGGTAACATTTATTTTTCCAGCGCCAACGCAACTTCGGAAATATCAAAGTTTAACGGAAAGACATTCGAAACATTGAAAGCAATGCCAAGTGAAAATTGGAAGCTTGAACCCACAGATCTGTGGTTTAAATACTCTTATGGAAATACAGGTAAAGTATATCGTTATGATGGTAGTACTTTATTTGAATTGCAGTTGCCAAATCCGCCAAACCTCTCAAACCCTTTTGCTGTTTACAGTATTTACAAAGACAAAGAAGAGAATATTTGGTTTGGAACCAACCCTGTAGGAGTCTGCCGATATGATGGAAAATTATTTGAATGGATTACTGAAGAAGATGTGACAGAATTCCGCAACGAAGGTGCAAACGGAGTGCGTTCAATTACGGAAGATAAAAATGGCGACTTTTGGTTCAATACAGAATATCGTTATAGTGTTTACGACAATGCGACATTGAATAGTAATAAATTATACACAAGATACGAAAGCATAGGTGGTTTAGACGGGGAAAAGGATAGCAATTTGGATGAGTATCTATCAAGTGCAATAGACGATAATGGTAATTTATGGTTTGTAACCTATCTTGATGGTGTTTGGAAATATGATGGAACGAGAATCACACATTATCCAATTCAAGAAAAATCCAAACAGATTGCTTTGTTCAGCATTTACAAAGACAATAATGGAAAGCTTTGGATTGGGACTCACGAAAACGGGGCATACAAATTCAATGGTGAAACATTTGAGAAATTTAATAAATAACGAATAAAAAAGAGCTACAGCTAACAATGGCTATAAGTAATTGCTTGTTCTCGCCTACTTCTGAAAATCCGCGAGGATTTTCAGTTTGGTGTGTACTTGAAAAGTTAAGTGTTAAACCACGCAACTACTCATAGCCGAGACCGTTAGCACACATTTGAAAAAAACAATGGAAGTCACAATAAACCACGGAACTTTAGATGATATTGAGTTTCCAGAAATAGTATATAAATACCGAGATTGGAATAATGACTGGAACAAAAAATTTATCACAGAAAGAGAAGTTTATATGGCTTCACCAAGTCAATTTGAGGATAAGTTGGATTGCAAAATACCTGTCAGTTATGAAATGATGACTGAAAATCAAGCGGAACAGTTTTATGACCGCTTATCTCGACTCGCTCAACCGAATTTATCTCGACAACAAAGACGCAAGGAAATCAGAGATAGAATAAATGCTAAAGAATATAAAAACGAATTAAAAAACGAACAGTACCAAAAATTCTATTTTGACCAATATTTCCAAAGAATTGGCATATTAAGTTTAACAGCTGAACCTTGTCTGGATGAAATGTGGAAAAAATATGCGAATGACAATAAAGGCTTTTGTGTTGGATACAATTCAAGAATACTTTTTGAACATTTAGGAGGTGGCGCAAAAGTTGAATATTTTGACGAAATACCAATTTTATTGCCTGACCCAATAATGAACCGAGAGGAAATTCGATATAAACAAGTCTATTTTAAGGAAAGAAAATGGGAATTTGAACAAGAATATAGAACACAAAAGTTTTGGTTTGATGGTGCGACAATAGATGATAGAAATATTAAAATTCCGAAAGAGGCATTTAATACTGTCATTTTAGGAAAAGATATGACTGAAGAAGATAAATTAGATATTACTAATGCAATCAGGGAAAATATCGGAGAAATAAAAATCATTGAGCATAAAAACGTGTGCTAACATTGTATATAAAAAATAGCGCAAGTCATTGCTAACAATATGGTTTGGGCATTTTTGGAAAGTCGCCAAATTTTTAAATTTGACGATTTCCAATAAAAAAGATAAATAGTAAAATTTAAAAATTCGGCTTGTGTTTATCCGAAAAGTAACCGCTTATTTTCAGCGCTACTTTTCATATACGGAGCCGTTGCCAACAATTATGACTAACACAATTTTTCATAGCCCTATATTTGAATTTAAAGGAATTCCTATACCTGAGTTTGATGTAGAATCTGGAAAACTTATAAGATTATGTTTACCTAATTTTGATTCGAAAGGAAATAGTTTAGTGCAAAATTTCAAAAATGAATTATTAAATCACTTTGAGATAACAATTCCTAAAATAAAATGGTCAAGAGAATATTCTGGAAGTCTATTTCAGAGGTTAATGAAATCAATAACTGTTGAAGGTTACATAATTAAAGAACTAAAAGCAAACAGAAGTAAAGCAAAAAAAATAGCTGACTTTCTAGAGTTGGATTCTAAGGAAAAAGTAAATAAAATAACAATCGGAAAAAGAAAGGCATTAGCTATCAAATGTGACTTTGAAAAGTATGATATTCTGATATTTGATTATTACGGAGTAAGCGCCAACGAAATTAAATATTTGGAACGAATTGTAGATACTGAAATAGAAAAAGGAAAGTGTGGAATAGTAATAGACCGTCTGGAATTTAATCAAAATGCTGAACTTAATAAGAGTATTGAACAAATAAAAGTAACTGTTGGCAACACGGTGTATAAAACATAGCTAATTAAGTGCTTAATCGAAATATTTGTGTTTTATTTGCTAAGACCGCCAAGTTTTTAATTTGGCTTTTAAACTGAGAAGTTAAATCAAAATATAAAAAATTGGCTCTGTGCTAAAATCAAAATGTAGTGTCTTTTTACACGCTACGTTCCATACACTGAGCCGTTGTGTGTCATTTACCAGACCTTATGAAAAAAATAATTTGCATCTTATTATTAATTGTTACTGTTTCATGTTTGAATAAAAATGAATCAAAATCGGATGTTGCTTCAAATTATATAGATAAAAATGGATTAAACATTGATTCAAAGCTTCTTTCTGACATAAAGAACGATATCAAAAAAGAGCCTATTAAATTAAATAGAGAAGTCTGGAATTATGATAAAGAAGGAAATGAAGAACACTATTTTTTGAATAAAGGTTTAACCTTCAAATTTGTGAATGAACAAAAGGCACATTCAATTTTCAATAAATATCATGATAAAGTTGTCAAAGGAGATAATTACATATTTCTAACTAATATGGATTTTGACGAATCGTATAATACTTACTATGACATCATAATAATCAATGGCTCAGATCCTTTAAAGTTAATTGAACGAATAGGAACAAATGGAGTGAATTATGACGTTTATAATCCTGATATTATTAAAAAACTAAAAGAATGGAATGAGCAAGTGAATTTTAAATTTGTTGTTATCGATGTTTCAAGAATTCATGCTTATATGAATAGTCTTCCGAATGATCTTAAGAAGTTTTCTTCAGAAGTTTATGAGTTTTGTCCAGATGTAATTGACCAAGGATATAGTTCAATGGAAGAGATGATTTCGGATTATAAAGAAAATAAATACTTCTGGTTGTGGTGGGATTAAAAAACGAACACACAACAACGTGTATAGTCAATTGCTAGTTTGTGTGTACTCGGAAAATCCTACGGATTTTCCTCTGGTTCGTTTTCTTTTGTTAACTTAGTTCTCGCCACCGCAACAAGCCATACACGAACACGTTGTAAACAATTATGAAACAAACAATCGTACTTCTAATTTGTGTTTTTATTTTTGGGTGTAAATCTGATATAAAACAAAAAGATATTGATTTCGCTGACTTAAATCTTATACTTCAAACTAACGAAAAAATAGATAGTGTTTGGATAATGGATATTGGTCAACAACGTGAGAATTTAAAGTTGCCCTTTGGAGATACATTAAAAATCAACTTGAAGGATAGCATTAATGATTTGTATCTTATCAATTTCATAAAAAATGGAAAAATAGTTTCTAGTCCCATGTCCAATCAAATTTGGTTGAAAGGTGAAAAAATTATCATTCAAGGGAGAATAGAAAATCAATTATTAATTGATACAGTGATTAATTCTGATATATATTATAATTCCAAACGATTCAGAAAAAACTATAAAGAGTTATTTAATCAAAAGGCTGATAGCAATAAAATAGATAATTATATTTTAAAATCTATAGAAGAAAATTATGATAGTCCTTTCTCATTACAAGTAGCTGACAATTATATTCGTAGAAATATTAACCAAAAAGATAAGCTTAAAAAGCTTAATGAATTAATAAAAAACCAAAACAGCTTAATAAAAAATCATGGTTTTATAACTGTTCATAGTGATTTGAAAAAAAAACTTAAAATAAAAAAGATAAATCTATCAGAATACAAGTTATACAATAAAAAAAATCAAATTTCAGAAATCACTGCGTATGAGAACAAAGTAATACTTTTAGATTTTTGGTTTGTTGAGTGCGCACCTTGTATAAGAGATCATAAAATTATTTCGCAAAGATTAGATTTATTAAATAATAAAAATGTCGAATTAATTGGTATTTCAATTGATAAAAGCTATTCTAAATGGCATCAATATCTTGAAAATAAGAACTATAACTGGAGAAATTTCAGAGAAATTGATACTGTTCAAATGCTTACTAAAGATTTAGGGGTTTCAGATTTTCCTACGTATGTTCTGTTAAATAAAAATGGTGAAATTGAAAAAATTACTAATTCATTTGAACAAATAGAAAAACTGATAATTCTAAAATAACAGTTTACAACAACATGTATAGTCAATTGCTAGTCTGTGTGTACTCGGAAAATCCTGCGAATTTTCCTCTGGTTCGGTTTCTTTTACTAACTTAACTCTTGCCAACGCAACTAACCATACACGAATACGTTGGCAATAATTTGATGAAAACCATTTTTAGAATAATAATTTTAGTTTCAATTTTACATTCTTGCTCTTCAAATCCTGAAAAAGATAAGCTAATTGGGAATTGGAGTGTTTTGTATGGAATGAATGAATTTGAATTTTACAAAGACTCACTAATTGTTAATGAATTCGGAATGTCATACATAAACGAATGGAACGTTGACGAATCAAAACTGTATCTTGAAACGATTAAAGGACTTGACAGTTTCGGAATAAAAACTAAAGAATTTGATTATAAAATGAGTAAAAATCTCGATACTCTTTTTATTAAAAGAATAACAGACAGCGTTTTTGGACCACCAATCTTGAGAATTGAAAACGCATACGATTATTATCTGAAACGATTACAATTGACAATTGATTTGCCTTCTAAATCTAATTTGATTTCAAGTACCGAAAAAGGAATTGGATTGGACGTTTACGTCGGATTTAGAAATGGAAAATTAATTGCAAAAACTGATAGTGACAAAACTCGTGGACTAGACGAAATTAAATATGAGACTTATGCTTTTATAGCTTCGCAAGAAACTAAATTGGATTCAACGAATTTTCAATTCAACTTATTGATTGATAAAAGTATAAATAAACCAAAAACAGACTCAATTAAAGATATTTTAAAATCAACAGGTTATAGTAGAATATTTAGAGTTTATACTAATGACCAAGTTGACTACGAAAAAACTGATTGGAAAGACGAACTGAATTGGTATGGAGAATATGAATAAAAAACTATTGCCAACAACGTGTATATTTAATTGCTAGGTTCTCGCCTACTTGGAAAATTCCTTCGGAATTTTCTCTGGCTAGTATTTGTTTATTAAATTAGTTGCTTAACCACGCAACTAACCATACACAAACACGTTGCCAGTAATTTAAGAGACATTGAGAAAACTATTAATATTCGGAATATTTTTAACCTGTTTGTCTTGTAATTTATCGGACAAAAAATCTCAAAAAGACAAAGAAATGTTTGGACTATTTAAGAAAAAAACTGAAAAGAAAACCGAAATACTTTCTCACGCTGATTACAATCTGATTTTTGACAATAAAACCGTTGAGGGAATTCCTGTTGAATTACTCGAAATTGGAAATCTAAAAGTCCCAACTGGAAAAATTGTTGTCTGTGACCCACTCGTTACACCAGATATGAAACCTTTAAAAAGAGAAGTCAAAACTGGCGAATATCCAATAAAAATTTACGTAGCTAAAACTGAAAACTCTGGAGATAGATATGCAATTGCCAAATTGGAATTTAATAAAAATAGAGCTGTAAAATGGATTTTAGCTGTTAGAGATGGCGAAGATGTGAATGAATTAACTGAAAAAGGAGATTTTTTTGGATTTCCAGTTGACGCTGGACTTGGTGGTTTTTTTGACATAAAAGCAGGAATTGAATATCTGAAATTCCAAGATGACTTTATGAAAGCCAATCCGAATGGAAATATCTATGACGACTTATTTGCTGTGGAATTTAAGAAAAATGCGAAAGACCAAAATGACCCAAATGATTATGGAGATTGGATAAACTACAAACTACCTAAATCGGAATTGAATATAACAATGTTCCATTCAGGTTATGGAGACGGAATGTATCCAGCATTTTGGGGAATTGATGAAAACGGAGAAGTAACTTCATTAGTAATTGACTTTTTCGTATTGCTATTACCAGAAGATGACAAATAAAAACTACTGGCAACAATGTGTATAATTCATTGCTAGTTAGAGACTACTTACGAAAGTCCTCGCGGACTTTCTATCTGTGATTTATTTGCTAAATTTAATGCTTAAACACGCAACGAAATCATACACTAGACCGTTAGCAAACATTAAAAACAAGAATGAACAAAATAGAAGTTGAAAAAAACGAAGAAGAAGAACTTCCTATACCGCATTTATGGAGACCGACTTTTAAAACAATTGTGAATGCCTTTGTTCAAAAAGACTATGAACTTAGTTCTGGAATAAATAATGTAAACCCAGTTTTAGAAAATACAGCTGAACAAATAAAGGAATATATTAAGGATTATAGAGAAGTGTTAATTGAACTACCAGACGAAACTTGGAACACATCTGTTTATATATGCTATGGGAACTATTGGAATGTGCTGATTGACTTATATACAGAAGGAGAAGGATTGAGTGATTTAGTACTTAACGCAGAAGTAAGGAAAAATAACTCTGAATATCTATTTGATATTAAAATGGTTTATGTGCCGTAAACAATAACGATGCGCAAAATAGTTGAACGGATTACACAGGAATTATTAATGAGGAGAGTTTTTAAAAAGTACAAAAACAGTCTTCCAACCAAATCCGTTTCTGAAACACAAAAATGGATTACCACGTTTTAG
>ABHI01000007.1 GCA_000171875.1 Flavobacteriales bacterium ALC-1
GGTAAGCTTCCATAATAGCATTATAGGTTTCATTTGCCATTGTTCTAATGCTTCTGTAGTTATACTACAAGATACAGATACATTAAAGCTAGAGGCTGCCATATCAAACGCTGATGCGGAAACCGCTAACTCTTGTCTAATACCATCCATAAAGGTGTAGTCGTATTCAAACTGTCTGTGCCCAAGAACAGTCATGTCATCATGATTGTCGTAACCTACAGAAATATTAATTCTTCCGTTATTACCATTACCTGAATCTGAGAATATTCTTCCGTTTACAGTTGCACTTTTTGCTTCATAACCTTCAGTAATATCAATATTATCATTTAATGAACTTGCCTCATCATTGGCTTGAGCATTATAGTCTAACTTAAATGATTTACTTAAAGTAATCATCTCTTGTGGTGCAGAAGACACCTCGGCATTATATTCTGAAGCAATTTGTTGGTAATTAGTTTCATTTATATCTAATGCGGAACTCATTGCCAATTCTCCCTCTAACAAACTTGGGTGTGTTGGCTTATCGGGAAAAATTAAATCCTTATCAATCTCATCGTTTTCAATTTTTTTCCAAATCGCTTCTTTAAAAAACTTAGAGGGCTCTGGTATTGCAAATTCATACATTAAACGTTTGCCGTAATTAATAAGCTTGTTTTTGTAGATTTTATCCACCCAACGATAAACACCTGTAACATGAGTTTCTCCCTTTCTGTTATCAAAACCATGTGAATTATTTTCTTCAAACTCTCTAAGGATTCGAGATGTACGTTTAGAACTTATTTTCTGCACCACACGTTCCATAGCACGTTCTGTAACCTCCTGTGCATAAGTTTGCGCTTGTGTATTAGAGTTAGAAGATGCGCTTGCAGATGCGGAATTAAAAGAAGCTCCAGCTGTAAAGCCCCAATTTTTACCTCCACCTCTCACTGAGGCATTTGCTCCATAAGATTGAGATTCGTCTTCGTTTAAAACAGAGGCCACCTCACTTTGCATTTCGTTGCGCTCAGTGGTGGTTGAGTCTGTTAAGTTTTCAATTTCGCTTTCTCTACTCTCTTCTATGGTTGTTTCTGCACTTGTTAAACTACGCGTAGAACGTTCTTTATACTCACGTGCCATTACATTTTCAATATGAGAAACTTCTCCAGGAACGTAACAACATACTTCTTGCTCCACACGTCTAAAATCTGCGACACCTAAATTGGTAATACCATAAACAGACTCTAAACTATTTAGTTCTGTTTCGGCGTTTTCACCAACAATAGTTGCACAACCCGTTACACTTTCTGTTAGTTTGCTGATATTAAAATTGTCTATATTAAAATCAATTGTCTTTCCATTAGATAATGTGTATTGTCCTGTTAGAGTATAAATGCCATGTATTAAATCTAAGCCAGATTCAAACAAAATTAAACCCAAGTGTGTTGAAACACCTCCGCCATGTACTCGTCTTATTTCATTACTACTGTAAGAAACACTACTGTCTGAATTAAGCTCTAAACTATATGTAGCACTCAAAATCTGCGTGTTTTGAGGGGTTGCTAAATACATATAAATATTAGACTTATTCTTTGGCGCTCTATCCTTTCTTACTAAAAAGCAATATGGAGTAGAGGGCAGTCGCGAACTTCGGTTGGTGCGTATATATGTACCTCCAACATTTACTTTTCCTGATGACTTTTTTGCTTTAGAAAATACAGCCTTGTTTTCTTTTTTAATTTTTGACTTTAGAGCGTTTTTAGCTTCCGTAAATGTATCATACATTTCTAAACCTTCATTATCAAAAACATTGTATGCGTTATCAGATAGTTTAGTTGCTAAATACGTTTTGGTAATTGTTTCTTCAGGCGTGTAAGAAAACTTAGGGAAAACTAAATCAGGGTACGTTTTTACATCTACTATTTCACCTGTATCAGAATCCGTTTGTTGAACAATTACGGGAGTTGCATTTTCTATTAACGTTTCTACATCTTTATTATATTGATTTAAAGCAGTGTCATAAGCTTTTTGGTTTGCCTTATTGAAGATCACCTCTTCTTTATCCAGCTCTTTAATCAATAATTTATAGTCAGATATCCTGTCTTTAGCCAAGGCAATATCTGCCTCATTATTTATGGCTTTTCTTTGTAAGTCAGATAGTTTAGGGCCTAGCTTAGTTATTTCTGTGGTAATTTTAGAAAAAAGAGCTTTAGGCATTACCACACTTGCGTTGGCTCGTCTTGTAAACTCTTTATCTTGCTCTTCTGTAAAGATTGTGTTTTCACTTAAATCATTAAAGGCATCTAGAAATTGATTAGCCACTAAAAGTCTTATTAAAGCCTCTCTTACATGAACAGATGCTTTGCTAATGGTTTGATAAATTAGGTTTTCCCAAACCACAATTTCTGATGTTGTTAACAAAGAAGCACCTTCAGAATTTGCCTTAATCTCATCATAACTAAGCGCGTTCTTGTTTCGCATTAACCAAGAAGAAAATAGATATAATGCAGGGTTCAATTGTTTTACATCGGCAATAGTTTTTAAAGAACCCGTAAAAGCATCTGCTTCTTGCTGTAATAATACCTTTTTATCAGATTCTTGTTGGTTTTCAACTACTGATAGAAACCTATTTGGCTCTTCTGGATGATATACAAAACCAGGGTGGTCTTCTTTCTCATCTATTAGTTGTGGACTACGTAAAGTCACAAACCTAAATAGGTTGTTTTTAATATTTTGACTCATTTTAATTTTTTTAAAGTTTATACTAATTATTAAGCTCCTTTTAGGAACTGTTATGTTTTTCGCTTTTCTAACAGTTTACCCTAATACAAAGTCTTAATACTTAAGACATAAACTTTCCTCATATTCCGTATAATGTTGGAATATGTAACCTTCAAATCGTCTTCTAAATGTAAAAATGATTGTAAATTCTAAAAATTTTGCTTCAAAAACACAACAAATGTTTAATTTTAAAGTGTTTTTTGTATATTAGCAATTATTTAGAGCACAAATATAAAACATTTTACAGAATAAAACTAACATAATTTTAATTTTTTTGTAAAAAGTTTGAAATTAAAATTTATTGCTTATGGAGGGTATCGACGAAAAAATATCAGCAATTATTAATCATTTTCATCTTAATAATTTTTCATTTTCTAAACGCATTGGAGTTACAGGAACTACTGTAGATAGTATTGTTAACGGAAGGCCACAAGCTGATGGTTCTCGTAAAAAAACAAAACCTGGCTACGATGTCTTAAACGCTATTATCGATACTTTTAATGTCAATCCAGACTTTCTGTTTAGTAAAAGCACAATAATGCTAAAATCTGATGTTGTAAAGGGTCAAACATATTCTGGAATGCCTCAAGTTATTGCTGTTAACCAAACTGGAGATGAAAATGTGGTTTATGTACCAGTAAAAGCTAGGGCAGGTTATTTAGATGGTTATGGTGACCCTGAATATATTGAAACCCTTCCGTCTTTTAATATGCCACATCTTACAAACGGTACTTATCGTTGTTTTGAGGTTAAAGGGAATTCCATGGTGCGTACATTTTTTGACGGTGATTTGGTCTTTGGTAAATATGTTGAAGATCTTAATGATATTAAAGATGGTCGTATATATGTTATAGTGAGTAAAAATGATGGTATTAGTATTAAAACGTGTCATTAATAGAATTGCTGAGCGCCGAAAGCTTATTTTAAAAAGTGATAATAAGGATGGCAACTATCCAACTTACACCATTAACGCTGAAGATATTGTTGAGGTGTGGTACGTAACTATGTATGCCTCTAAGCAAATGCCAGAACCTGTTGATATTTATGACCGTTTACACGAACTAGAAAGTAAAGTTGTAGATTTAGAAGGTGTGTTACAGCGTAAAAGTTTAAATTAATATACTTTTTATCTCTAAAAAGAAAACCTAACTAGATCTTAGTGTTAATGTCCTTTAAATATTCAAAAAAAGATAAGCTTAAAAGTAAAAAACTCATAGAACAGCTTTTTACTGAAGGGAAAGCAATTACAGCTTATCCACTACGTTTAATTTATCTTAAAACCGAATTTGAAGACAATAGTACTCTTAAAACAGGAGTTTCAGTAAGTAAGCGTCTCCATAAGACTGCAGTGGCTAGAAATCGTATAAAACGTCTTTTAAGAGAAGCTTATAGGCTTAATAAGCCCATATATTTTAACAATAGTTCAACATCTTATGCGTTTATGATTTTATACCTTAGCAAAGATGGAACAACTTTTGATAAACTAAACAAGAGTATGAAATTGTTGTTTGATAAATTTATCGACAAAACTTCTGAAACATGAAAAAACTACTACATAAAAAAATAATGCTTCCTGTGTTGGCTGTTGTTATTTTTCTCAGTACTACTGCTTTCAAAAATGATTTCTTTGAAATTGCGAAGCAGATTGAAATATTTACCACGCTTTTTAAGGAAATCAACATGAATTATGTGGATGATACCAATCCAGGAGATTTAATGGACACAGCGATTAAAAGCATGTTAGATGATTTAGATCCTTACACACAATTTTATAACGAACAGGATGTAGAATCTGCTAGAATAAACAATGCTGGAGATTATACTGGTATTGGTGCTAGAGTCTTAACCTTAAAAGATAAATTACTTATTGTTGAGCCTTATAAAGGTTATGCGGCAGATAAGGCTGGTCTTAAAGCTGGAGACGAAATTATAAAAGTAGATAAAGTAACTGTTGCTGATTTTAAAGATGATGCCGCAAATTTATTACAAGGAGCAGCTGGTACGGAAGTAAACGTAACCTACAAAAGACAAGGAAAAACCAATACGGTTAAAATTATAAGAGAATCTTTAGAAATTAAAGCTGTCCCTCACTATTCTATGGTAGATGAAAAAACCGGTTATATTGTTCTGAGAAGATTTAATGATAAAGCTTCTTCAGAAACTTTTAGTGCTCTAAAAGCTTTAAAAAATCAAGGAGCTACACAATTAATATTAGACCTTAGAGGAAATCCGGGTGGTCTTTTACATGAAGCCGTAAATGTGACTAATATTTTTGTTCCTAAAGATCAATTAGTAGTTACCACAAAATCTAAAGTAAAAAAATACAATAAAACCTATTATACTAAGCGAGAAGCTGTAGATACTGAAATTCCATTAGTGGTACTGGTAGATGGTAGCAGTGCTTCTGCAAGTGAGATTGTGTCTGGTGCATTGCAAGATATGGACCGCGCTGTGGTGGTTGGTACACGTAGTTTTGGAAAAGGACTGGTGCAGAGACCAAAACCTTTAACTTATGGTACACAAATGAAAATTACAATTTCTAGATATTATACACCTTCTGGTCGTTGTATACAAGCTTTAGATTATTGGAATAGAGATGAAAACGGTAAAGCCACTAGAACTAAAAAAGAAAACTATAATGCATTTAAAACCAAGAATGGTCGCGACGTGTTTGATGGTGGTGGTGTGCAACCAGATATTGAGGTAGAATTCGCAAAACAAACACCAATAACTAAAGCGATATTAAATGAAAACTTGGTTTTCAACTTTGCAACCAATTATTATTATGATCATAAGGTTGAAGATTTAAAAAGTTTTAGGTTTTCTGATTCAGAATTTAAAAAGTTTAAAAACTTCATAAAAGCAAGTGGTTTTAATTTTGAAACCAAAACAGAACAAGCATTACAAGATGCTATAACAATTGCAAAAGAAGAGGAATTAGATGGTGTAATTAATTCAGAATATAAAGACTTAACTACAGCGTTACAACGCTATAAATCTAGTGCGATTGAAGGTAATAAAACACAATTAAAATCATTAATTACAGACGAAATTATTAAACGTTATTTCTATAGTGAAGGCTTATATACCTACTATACAGCTAATAATTTAGAAATAAAAAAAGCATTAAGTATTCTTAACAACCCATCGCAATATGCGAGCATTTTGAGGTGAAAACTTAATTTTTTTTATATTTAACATTATATAAATTTTCGAATTGTAAGAAAATTAAAATAAAATGAAGGCCCTACTTATATTTTTAACTCTTAGTTTTCAGCTTGCTTTTTCTCAGCAAGAACTGAAACACGAAGTGTATTTTGATACTGATAAATACAATATTCCTGAAACTGAACACAGTAGGTTATTACTCTTTTTGTCTAAAGTAGAGGAGATGGATATTGAAAAAATTTCCATTTATGGTTTTTGCGACGATAGAGGAAGTGATAACTATAACTTAGTACTTTCTCAACAACGCGCAGATGCTATTAAAACTGTATTTTCTAATAACGAATTTGATGAATCTGTAATTACAAATGTTGATGGGAAAGGAGAGATTTTACTAAACATTGTACACGAGGAAAATCTTAGTAAAATAAGAGGTTTAAACCGTAAAGTTGAAATTATAGTAAAACCTGTTTATCCTCCTAAACCTAAAGAGGTTAAAGAAGATAATACTGAAACTTTATTAAAAGGAGAGTTAAAGGAAGGAGATAAAATTTTATTAGATAATTTATTATTTAGAACAGGATATAGCTACTTAACAAAAGAGTCTAAACCAGTACTCGATAAGATTGCTGTAATATTAGCAGAACGTACAAATGTTTACTTTACCATTGAAGGCCACGTGTGTTGCACTCAAGGAGAAAGAGATGCAATTGATCGTAAAACCAAGAAAAGAAATCTATCTGTAGCGCGTGCAAAATATATTTACGACTACCTTGTTAAAAAGGTGTAAGACCTTATCGAATGAAGTTTGTTGGTATGCGTAGAAAGAGCCTCTTGGTGGTGAGCAGATTTGATAGCGTGTAGAAATATTGGTTACAAAAATTTATAAAAAGGATTCTGATTAATTTTTAATCATTCTAATATGTGGGATACCATCTTCAAGGTACTCCTCACCTATTTCTATAAATTCTAAATTATTATAAAAACGCTTTAAATACGTTTGGGCAGAAATTTTAATTGTGGTCTCGTTGTAATAACGTTTTACAGCTTCAATTGAAGCATTCATAATATCATAACCGTATTTATATTGTCGTTCTTCTTCCTTAACTACTACTCTACCAATACTAGCGTTTTCAAAATAATAGCCTGGTTTAAATACACGTGTATACGCTACTAAATCATCATTCTTATAACCTAAAACATGGAGTGCTTTTTGATCCTTACCATCTACGTCCTGATACACACAATCTTGTTCTACAACAAAAACCTCACTTCTTAATTGAAGTAAGTCATAGAGTTCTCTTGTAGTTAACTCTTTAAAGGTTTTGGTTTTTATATCTAACATATCTATTTAATCTTGTACAATGACATCCTTACTATCACATTTACCAAACTCTGGTTGAATATTAATATGGTTAATTTCAAATTTATGAAATAGTAATTCTTCTATTTGATGTAAAATTATATCAAATTCTGAAAGTGTAATGTTAGATTCAAAATCTACATGTGCTTCAAAATGGGTCTCATCTTCGTTTAACTGCCAAACATGGATATGGTGCACATTTTTTATAGATTCAAAAGCGTTTATTTCTTTAATTATTTCATCAACAGGTATGTCTTCTGGTGTAAACAACATTAGGACTTTAGTGGATGCTTTTAGTAAATCAAATCCCATCCAAATAAGATATAATGCAATAGCGAATGTAAGTACACTATCTATCCACCAAATTTGATAAAATTGCATTAATAAACCACCAACTAAAACTGCTACACTAGCCATCATATCCGTTAATAGATGTAAGTAAGCACTTTTCATATTCATATTATCTTCTGCATTTCGCTTTAATAACAGAACACTAAATCCATTACCTAAAATAGCTACAATAGAAAGCCATATTACTAAATTAGATTCTATTTCTTGTGGATTTTGGAAACGCTCAACAGCTTCAAAAATTAAAAGTATAGCAACAATAATTAAAGTGGAAGCATTAATAAAAGCTGCTAAAATTTCAGCACGTTTATATCCAAAGGTACGTTTTATAGAAGCTTTACGTTTAACTAGTTTATTAGCTATATAGCTTATAATTAGTGAAATAACATCACTAAAATTATGGAGGGCATCACTCAATAAAGCTAAACTACCAGAAATTAAACCACCTACAACTTGTGCAGCTGTAATAGCAATATTTAAACTATAGAAATTAAAGATTACGACCATTAAGATCGTTATGAGAATGTGAGTGATTATGCGAGTGAGAATGACCCATCTAACATGATAATGGATCTTATCTACACGGTTTGATGACGACCACCTTCAAACGCAGTATTTAAAAATGTATCCACCATTTTAATAGCTTGAGGAATTGATGTAAAACGCGCAGGAATACAAATAATGTTCGCATTATTATGTAAACGTGTCAATTCTGTAATTTCACTAGTCCAACACACACCAGCTCTAACATTTTGGTATTTATTTGCTGTCATAGCTACACCATTAGCGCTACCACAAATTAAGATACCTAAATCTGCGTTACCATCATTAACATCTTTAGCAACAGGATGTACAAAATCTGGATAATCTACGCTATCTAAAGTATCGGTACCATAATTAGTTATAGTATATCCTTTAGTTTCTAAATGCTTTACAACTGCTTGTTTATAATCTGGACCTGCGTGATCGTTACCTATAGATATTTTCATCATTTCAATTTTAGTGTCATTGCGAGCGAAGCGCGGCAATCTCTTTAATTATTTAGTATAGCACAAAGTTAATAATTGCTTATAAGTAAGCATAACTTATAAGCGCTTACTTATTCATAAATTTTAAGTTTAACAATTTATCTTTTTATGAGCATTTATAATCACTGTTTATAAGTACAGGTAAAAATGATGAGTACTTGTTAATAACTGTTCACAAGTCTTAAAAACAAAAATTAGGATTATCTAATTATTTTTCCAAACCAAAATAGGATTTTAAAAACCTAATTACTTAGTTATTTTTTTCGAGGAAGTTATTAATAGTAGAATGAGACGAAGTGAACACTATTTTACTAAAAACATATCATATAATTCTATTAACAACTGTTATTAACAACTGTGTATAGAATTATAAATAGGCTTAAAAATGAATCAGTTATCTATAAAACTAATGTTAATTAATTATGAAGTAAATATGATAAGTCACTTCTCAAAACAAAACCCTAAAAAGTTATACTAACTATTAACAGACTATAATAACCATTATTTTATTTTTTAGATTTTAAAAGAAAAATGATAATATGTATATATATGTTGATAAGTGTTTTTATTTAACATTAAAAACTTATAAATACATAGGTAATAGTTTATACTTGTAAGACAATCTTTACAATTAGCTATTATGAAACAACTATTACTCTTAATTTTTTTAATTCCTTTTATAGGTTTAGGCCAAGTACAAATAGGTCAAAATATTTATGGTGAAAATCAGTTTGATTTTTTTGGATATGATATTAATATATCATCAAATGGAAATATTATTGCTATTAGTGGACCTCAAAATTCTGGGAATGGATCATCGTCAGGTCATGTCAGGATTTTTGAGAACATAGGAGGAGTATGGATTCAAATTGGTCAAGATATTGATGGTGAGGGATCAGATGATTATTCAGGAGAAAGTATAAGTATGTCATCAAATGGAAATATTGTTGCTATTGGTTCAAGATTTAATGGTAATAATAGTATAGGTCATGTAAGAATTTTTAAGAATATAGGAGGAGTATGGACTCAAATTGGTCAAGATATTGATGGTGAGAATGAAGGAGATAGTTCAGGTACTAGTGTAAGTTTATCATCAGATGGAAATATTATTGCTATAGGTTCACCATTAAATTCAGAGAATATTATTAGTTCTGGTCATGTCAGGATTTTTGAGAACATAGGAGGAGTATGGACTCAAATAGGTCAAGATATTGATGGCGAAAATGATGGTGACTATTCAGGTACTAGTGTAAGTTTATCATCAGATGGTTTAATAGTTGCCATAGGAGGACCAGGAAATGATGAAGTAAGTCCAGACGCTGGTCAAGTTAGAGTTTTTGAGAACATAGGAGGAGTATGGACTCAAATAGGTCAAGATATTAATGGTTCATCAATATTAGAAATATCTGGTGCTAATATTTCCTTATCTTCAAATGGTATGATTCTAGCTATTGGAGCACCAAGATTATCTAATGGATCTTTATATAGAAATGGAGCTGCAAGAGTTTATAAATTAATTAATAATACATGGACTCAATTAGGTGATACTATTTATGGAGATACTACTAATTTAAATTTTAGCCAGGGATTAGATATATCATCAGATGGTACAGTATTACTAATTGGTGGACCAGATGGTGGAGAAAGTTCTCCTACTACAGGTCAAGCAAGAGTATATAAATATAATGGTAATACATGGAATCAAGTGGGTTTAACATTATATGGATTACCATCACATCAATTTGGTAATAGTGTAAGTTTATCTTCTAATGGCACAAATATAGCCGTTGCTTCTTTTACTGGAGGCTCAAACCCACTAGGAGGGTATGTTCAAATTTTTAGTATAGCCTCAGAATTAGCAATATTAGAAGTAGTAGAAGATATAGCAGGTAATAGTAATGGAATTAATGTGACAGCAGCCCAATTAAATAGTATAAATGGAGTCTCTAGTGCTATAGACGGCGTAAATTATAGTACAGCATTAGATAACGGCACTTTTGTAGATGAAAATAACCCAACAGCTCTAGAGATACAAACTATTATAGATCAAGTAAATGCTACTTTAGGAGTTACTGATAATTATAGTTTAAGCTTTAAATTATACCCAAACCCAACAAAAGCTCAATTCACAATTCAATTAGATAAGACTACAGAATTAAAAAATGTAAACATCTACAATAATTTAGGCCAATTAATTTTAACATGTAAAAAAGCAACAGTAAATTCTTCAAAATTAGCTTCAGGATTATATGTTGTAGAGATAGAAACGAATAAAGGAAAAGGTTCAAAAAAGTTGATAATAGAGTAAATAATAAAAGGTTTATAAATGTAAAAGCACTGTAAATTTTACAGTGCTTTTACATTTATTTAACCTAAGCTAAACACTATTAAATAATTAAACCGTAGCTTTGCACCAAACTTAATATCTTCACTTCCACCTATTATTGAGTTTAAAATAAAGAATTCCTAACACTTTTAGGAAAAGAATATGATTACAAATTAAATGACAAGAAAGAAAAAAAGGAAATCTAAAAAGAACAAGATTTCTAACCTTACAAATACAATCTTAAGTATTTTAAAAAAAGAAAGAAACCAAGCCTTAAACTATAAACAAATTGCCGCTAAACTAGGCGTTAACGACGCTAGTAGCCGCAACCAGATTATTAAAAAACTACAACAACTCAAAGCAAAACAAGAAATTGAAGAAGTGGATCGTGGTAAGTTTAAAGCGATTGTAAATACAGAATACCACACAGGTATTTTAGACCTATCCTCTAAAGGAAATGGATATATTATTTCAGATGATTTTGAAGAGGATGTATTTATCGCTTCAAATAATATAAACAAAGCGCTTAATGGTGATGAAGTAGAATTCTACGTCTATAGAAGACGCCACAGAGGAAAATCTGAAGGAGAAATCACCAACATCATAAAGCGTGTTAAAACGGAATATGTTGGTACTATTCAAATTCATGATAAAAAGAACTTTGCTTTTGTAGTTGCAGATAGTGTAAAGATGTATAAAGACATTTTCGTACCTATTAATAAAATCAAAAAAGCAGAAGATGGTGATAAGGTTTTGGTATCACTAGAAGATTGGCCAGAAAAAGCAGATTCTCCTTACGGAAAAGTAATAGAAGTACTTGGAAAACCAGGAGAGCATAATACAGAGATTAACTCTATTATGGCTGAATATGGTTTACCTCTAGAATTTCCTCACGACGTTGAAACGTATGCTAATAACCTAGATATTTCAATAAAACCAGAAGAAATTGCGAAACGTCGTGATATGCGTAAAGACTTAACCTTTACCATTGATCCTAAAGACGCAAAAGATTTTGATGATGCCTTATCCTTTACTGTTTTAGAAAATGGCTTGTATGAAGTCGGAATCCATATTGCAGATGTATCGCACTACGTTCAACCAGGAACGGTTTTAGATGATGAAGCTTATGAGCGTGCCACTTCTATTTATTTAGTAGATCGTGTAGTACCAATGTTACCAGAGCGTTTATCTAACGGAGCGTGTTCACTACGACCACATGAAGAAAAATACACCTTTTCCGCGGTGTTTCAAATGAATAATAAATGCGAAATTAAGAATGAATGGTTTGGTAGAACAGTAACTTATTCTGATGCACGTTTTGCATATGAAGAGGCACAAGCTGTAATAGAATCTAAAACTAATGAAATTCCACAAGATGTTTCTTTAACAGGAAAAACTTATAAAACAGATCAAGCTATTGCAGATGCCATTCTGAAAATGGACGAGTTGGCTAAAAAAATGCGTTCGCAACGTATGCGAGAAGGAGCAATTTCTTTTGATAAGGTTGAGGTAAAATTCAATTTAGATGACCAAGCAAATCCGGTTGGTGTCTTCTTTAAAACCAGTAAAGATGCTAATAAGTTGATTGAAGAATTTATGTTATTAGCCAACAGAAAAGTATCAGAATTTATTGGAAAGCAAAACCCTAAAAAGACGTTTGTGTATCGTGTACATGATGAACCAGACGAATCTAAATTAGCACAATTACAAACAGTTGTAAGTCGTTTTGGACATAAACTTAATTTTAGAGACAAAGGTAGTATTGCTTCATCTTTAAATAATTTACTAAAAGATGTTGTGGGTAAAAAAGAACAGAATTTAGTAGATACGTTGACGATTCGCACCATGTCTAAAGCCGAATATACAACACACAATATCGGACATTATGGTTTAGCCTTTAACTATTACAGTCATTTCACATCACCAATTCGTCGTTATCCAGATGTGATGGCACATCGTTTATTACAACAGTATTTAGATGGTGAAAAATCAGCTAACGAAGATGTTTATGAGGAGAAATGCCAACACTCTAGTAATATGGAATATCTAGCAACTAAAGCAGAAAGAGATTCTATTAAATATATGCAGATTCGTTTTATGCAAGACCATCAAGACGAAGAGTTTTTGGGTGTAATTTCTGGTGTTACCGATTGGGGAATTTATGTAGAAATTATTTCTAATAAATGTGAAGGTATGGTAAGTGTTAGAGACATGAAAGACGACCATTACGAATTTGATCAAGATCAGTATGCTATGGTTGGTAGAAAAACAGAAACAACATATCAACTAGGAGATGAGGTTATTGTAAAAGTGAAAAATACAGATTTAGTAAAAAAACATTTAGATTTCTATATGATTGGTAAGCCAGAAGCGTAACAATTTATATACTTTTAATACAAATAATTAAATTTAAATAAATGGTTTTAACTACAACAAATTCAATAGAAGGTTATAAAATAATAGATTACTTAGGTATAGTAACTGGTGTTGCTATTAATAAAGAAACTTTAGCAATGGGGTTTAGTGTGTCTAAATATTATAATAAAATACAATCTAGCATAGAAACTATTAAAGAAGAGGCTTTCCAAAATTTACAAGACAACGCTTCAAAACTAAAAGCGAATGCTGTTGTTGGCATTAAAGTAGAGGTAGAGTTTACTACGAGCAATTATCCAATAGTTTCAGTCACGGGAACCGCAGTAAAAGTTGCTATTTAACTATGACACGAGCATATTAATAATTTTTTCGATTGACCGAATTTTTAATAGCGAACTGCATGTGACATTAAATAAAAATAAAAAAGACACATGAAAACAAGAACAAAAGCAAGCATATACGTTTTCTTAATTTTTCTCGTTACCTATCTAATCGTTAGGTTTGGTATTCAAATGCTATTTAGTGATATAAATACATATCTACTTTCAGCAATATCAGCAGCTATAACTGTGGTATTATCACCTCAAAGACGAATTGTAAGAAAGCAATCTGGAGACCAAATACAATTAAAATGGTTATTCAGTAAAAAAGTAATTATTTTAAAATAGAAGCATGAAGAAAATCGTTTTTATTCTCTTTTTAATGTTAGCTTTTAATGCAAAAGCACAAGAAACATTAGAAAAAACAATTGGAGAGTTTTCTACCGTAAAAGTTTATGATTTAATTAATCTAAAGATGATTAAATCTAACGAAAATAAAATAGAGGTTTCGGGAAAGAACAGAAAGGATATTGAGGTTGTAAATAAAAATGGCAAGCTTAAGATAAGAATGAATCTCGAAGAAAGTTACGACGGCAATGATACCATTGTGACATTATATTATACTTCTGTAGATGTTATTGATGCTAATGAAGGGGCTAAAGTGATTTTAAATGAGCCAATAGAACAATACGAAATTGATTTAAAGACACAAGAAGGAGCAGAAATTACAGCAGAATTAAAAACAACATATGCTAATTTTAGAGCCGTTACAGGCGGAGTAATTAATGTTACAGGAAACTCTAAAAATCAAGATATTTCTATCTATACAGGAGGTGTTTTTAATGGTGAAGATTTAATTACAGAACATACTGAGGTAAGTATCAATGCGGCTGGAGAAGCTTATATTAATGCAACAGAATATGTTGATGTTAGAATTAAAGCTGGAGGTGACGTCTTTATTTATGGTGACCCGAAACAAGTTGATGAAAACCGTGTTCTTGGAGGCAGGATAAAACGTATGTAAATTCCTGTTAGATTTCTTACATTTGTGTAAACCACAAGATTTACATGATTGATGATATTCTAACCGCCATTCCTTTTGGTATTATCTTAGCCTTTACTATTGGTCCTGTTTTTTTTGTACTATTGGAAACAAGTGCAACAAAAGGGTTTACAAGCGCTTTAATATTTGATTTAGGAGTAATACTAGCAGATATTGTGTTTATTCTCTTAATTTTTAAAAGCACAGACACACTTTTAGATAAAATAAAAGATGATCCTAAATTATTAGTTTTTGGAGGCGTTTTACTTATTATTTATGGTCTTATAAGCTTTATAAAAACCTCTAATCATTTCGCTCTATAGTTAGAGACACCATAGAATTGAAATTCCCAAAAGGATACGTAAACTCTTTATAAAGGGTTTTTACTCATTTATTAATATTGGTGTGCTTTTAGGCTGGTTAGGTTTCATTGTTATTGGCACATCAATAACAACATCTAAAAATGGAGTGTTTATTTTCATTGCAACAATGCTTACAGCATATTTTTTAACAGACCTTTTTAAGATTGCCATGGCTAAACGTCTAAAGAGTAAATTAACACCAAGACTAATTTTTAAAACAAAAAAGATTGTGGCCTTGGTTATTTTAGGCTTTGGTGTTTTGCTATTGACTCAAGGTTTATTTCCTGAGCTTTATGAAAAGAGTAAAGAGCAGATTGAAAAGGTGAATCCATTAGATTAATTGTAATTATGGATAATGATTATGCAAGGTTACAATCTAGAATCAAAGCAGCTGTAATAGATGTTATAATATTAATGGCGCTGATGTATTGTACATCAGAGTTATTAAACTCTATTGAAAATGTAAATCCTTCAGTAAGGATGTATTTATTTATCCTCTACTTTGTTTTATACGAACCTCTTTTAGTTTCTGTTTTTGGTAATACTCTTGGTCATTATTATTCCGATATCAAGGTAAGACAAGAAAAGAACAACGGAAAAAAGATTTCTTTTCCTTTAGCTTTAATTAGGTTTATTATTAAATCTTTATTAGGCTGGCTATCATTATTAACGATAACAGGAAGTGAAAAAAGCCAAGCGATACATGATTCAATCGTAAAATCTGTTGTAATAAATGACTAAAAAAACCCTCAACATGTGTTGAGAGTTTTTTGAGGTGTCGAGCGGATTCGAACCGCTGTAGATGGTGTTGCAGACCACTGCCTAGCCACTCGGCCACGACACCCTTTTGCGAGGGCAAATATATAAATTATATACCTTTTACGCTATATAGGCTTACTTTTTTCGCTTCTGAGATAATTTTATGGTTACCATCTCAACATCACCACCAATTGGTGGGTTGATTTTGCTAACAGAAACCGCAGCTTTTGTTACCATTTCATCTTCAGAAAAAATACGATCTAAAATGCGTTGCGCAACCGTTTCAAGGAGTTTTGAGGGTTTAGCCATTTCTTCTCTTACTACATTATTTAAAAACACATAATCAACGGTATGGTTGAGGTTATCAGATTTTGCTGACTTATCGAGATTTGCTATAACTTCTACATCTACTCTGTAATCACTACCAATAGCTGTTTCCTCTTTTAAACATCCATGATGAGCAAAGACTCTAATGTTTTCAACTTTTATTATTCCCATGTAATAGTTTTATATGGTGCAAAGTTATTTAAAAAAGAACTTACCCTTAATGCTGTTTAAAAGATAATTTTAGGGTAAATAAATATTTGTCGGTTATATAATTATAAATAACTAAAACCATGGACAGAAAGAAATTTTTAAAAAAAGGATTGGTAGGAATGGGAACCATTGTTGCGATTCCCACACTATTGGCATCATGTAGTAGTGATGATGACGGTAATAATGATAACAATCCAAACGCTTGTGAAACTTCACCAGCAGAAACGGCAGGCCCATTTCCTATAATGACACCTGTAGATTTAGTAAGAGAAAACATAATTGGAGATCGTTCAGGTATTCCTTTATTAATTCAGTTTACAATTAAAAATACGAATAGTAATTGTACCTCTTTACAAGGCGCTTTGGTGGATATATGGCATTGTGATGCAAAAGGTAATTATTCTGAATATTCGGGACAGTTAGATGGTGATTTTACGAACGCAGATTTCTTAAGAGGTAGACAAACAACAGACATAAATGGGAATGCTTCTTTTATAAGTATTTATCCAGGTTGGTATCCTGGTCGCACATCACACCTTCATGTTGAGATAAAAAGCAGCACAGGATCCTCGCTTTTAATTACTCAAGTCTCTTTTCCCGAAAACATTTCAAGCACGGTATACACAACAACACAATACAATGGAAATGCTGATACTAACAACTCTAATGATGGTATTGTAGGAGTGGGAAATTTAGCAGATGAAGTTACAGGAAACAATACTGAGGGTTATACCTTAAAGAAGGTAATAAAAGTGTCAGCTTAACTCTTTAGTTAGTAAATAAATCAAATATGTTACTCATAGCACTTGTTTTTGCCTTAAAGAATTCAGTATAAGAACAATTATCACAAGTTACAGAGGTGAATTTTTTATTCTGTACGTCAAATATTTTAGATAAAGTACCTCCTGTTGCTCTCATTTCTCCAATTTGATATGTTGTATTATCACATTTTGGGCATTTATAGCTCATTTTAATTTATTTTTTTGGTTCATATGATAAGTGGTAGTTTATACATTAATGTTACAGTTTATTAATATTTAATCAAAAATTACAAGGGATTATTTTTATTGTTTTTATAAAGAGTTACTAAATCTTTTAGGGTTTTGTTTAGGACAGCTGTTTAATCTAAAAGCGAACTATAAGTTATTAACTCTTTATAAAAACAGCATGAAAAACCACCCATTATTTGTAATATTTTTATTGACTATTGTTTGTAACATCCAAGCTCAAATATCTTTGTTTGATAATACAATAATTCATGAAATAAAAATTTCATCAACAGATTCTAATCTTTGGCAAAACTTAACAGATGATTATAACAATGGAATAGCAAGCGACAATATTCCTTATCGATCTGTTACTATTGAAATAGACGGGTTTATAATGAGTTCTGTTGGAATAAGACAAAAAGGGGTGTCATCTAATACAACTGTATCAACTACAAAGAAACCATTAAAACTCAATTTTGGAAAATTTGTAGACGGACAAAAATACGATGGAGTAAAAAAAATAAATCTTGGTAATGGAGTTGGTGACCCGGCTATAATAAAAGATAAGTTAGCGTATAATATGCTTAGATATCATGGTATTCCGTCACCAAGAGTGTCACATGCTAAAGTTTATATTCAGGGGCAATATTGGGGAACTTATGCCTTGATTGAGCAAATTGATAAGCGTTATTTAAAACGAAATTTTGCTACTGATAATGGCAATTTATGGAAAAACAAAGGAAATAATGATTTGTCGTGGCAAGGAACAGATATAAACAATTACCCTTTTGAATTACAAACAAATGAGGAGGAAAATAATTGGTCAAAGTTTATTGAGTTTGTAAATGTTATTAATAACTCAAGTGATGCGGACTTTAAGAATGATTTAGAGAATGTTTTTCATGTTGATGAGTATTTAAGAATTTTGGCCATTGATTTATTAATCAATAATTCAGATTCTTATTTAGAACGCGGAAGAAATTGGTATTTATATCACGAACCAAAATCTAATAAGATTCATTGGTTACCATGGGACTATAACCTAACATTTAATAGAGGTGAGGATGGAGATAATGATTTTGATATTTTAAATTCTGAAAACGAAAAAATTCTTATAGATCGAGTTCTAGCTGTACCAGAGTGGAAGGGTAAGTATCTAAATTATATGTGTGAAATATTACAGATAAACATGATTCGCGAAAGATTAGATCCAGAGTTAGATGCGCTGTTAGATTTGATTGATGATGATTGGGGCTCTACAAATAATTTTTTTACAGTTACCGATATAGATAATGCTATAAATGGAAACACTTGGACAGACAATACTTTTCAAGAGAAGACATACCAAGGACTAAAGAAATTTATAACAGATAGAGCTGAGGTTGTACAAACTAATATTACAGCTCAAAACCATACATGCAACCCTATTATTCAGTCAATTAATGTAAAAGACGTTGTCATAAATGAATTCATGACATCTAATGATGATGGGAGTCAGTGGGTAGATCAAGATAATGAAAATGAAGACTGGATTGAATTATATAACAATACAAATTTTGATATTAACCTTACCAACTATTTTTTAAGTAATGATAATAGTTTTTTACATAAATGGGAGTTTCCTGAAAACACCATTATTCAAGCAAATAGTTATTTAATTATATGGCCAGATAAAGATGTACACCAAGTGGGACTTCATCCACAATTTAAACTAGATAAAGACGAAGGAAAGTTGTTTTTAACACATTTAGATGGTTCATTAATAGACGCTGTAGAGTGGGATACAGAAATAGCAAAAAACACAAGCATGTCTAGATTCCCAAACGGAACAGGGGATTTTCAAAACATAGCAGTAACGTTTAATGCAGAAAATTCGACTTTATTGTCAATCAAAGATTCGTTTACCAAACTACCATTTAAAATATTTCCAAATCCAGCAAAAATCAATTAAACATAAAATTTAAGTATTACCAATTTCACTTCGATTAGCATTATTGATATACAGTAGACAAGTATATAGTTCTGAAATACAAAATAGAGCATTGAAAATTGATATTTCTAAATTTAAATCAGGGCTATACATTGCCAATGTAACAAACGAAACGACAAATTTTTCCTATAAGCTAATTATTAAATAATAAGACCACATAATATTGTAACAAAGACCTTTTAGATGTAAGATTCTAAAGGGTCTTTTTTGTATACAAACTTCGCATTATTTCTATAAATTTGTGCTTTAATAATTCGCAATGTCTGGAGAATCAAAATCACTCAATTTTATTGAGCACATCATAGAAGAAGATTTAGCAAATGGCTTATCAAAAGATAAGCTGCGTTTTCGTTTCCCACCAGAACCAAATGGTTATTTACATATTGGTCACACCAAAGCCATAGGTATAAGTTTTGGGCTAGGAGAGAAGTACAAGGCCCCTGTTAATTTAAGGTTTGATGATACCAATCCTGCAAAAGAAGAGCAAGAATACGTTGATGCTATAAAGCGCGACATAGAATGGTTGGGCTATAAATGGGAAAACGAACTCTATTCATCTGATTACTTTCAGAAGCTATATGATTGGGCGGTTCAAATGATAAAAGATGGAAGGGCTTATGTAGACAGCCAATCTTCTGAAGCTATGGCAGAGCAAAAAGGAACGCCAACGCAAGTAGGAACGAATAGCCCTTATAGAAATAGAAGTGTTGAAGAAAACTTAGATTTATTTCAACGCATGAAAGCTGGCGAGTTTGAAGCGGGTAAGCACATTCTTCGTGCTAAAATAGATATGGAAGACCCTAATATGCTAATGCGCGACCCAATAATGTATCGCATTCTCTATGCACACCACCATAGAACCGGAGACGATTGGTGTATTTATCCAATGTATGATTGGACACACGGTGAAAGCGATTATATTGAGCAGATTTCACATTCGCTTTGCTCTTTAGAATTTAAACCACATAGAAAGCTTTATAATTGGTTTAGAGAGCATGTTTACGAGTACAGCAAAGAAATACTTCCATTACCACCAAAACAACGCGAATTTGCACGTTTAAACCTTAGTTACACTATTATGAGTAAGCGTAAGTTATTGCGTTTGGTAGAAAAGGGAATTGTGACTGGTTGGGATGATCCACGTATGCCTACAATTTCTGGTTTACGCCGTCGAGGTTATACACCAAATTCGATTCGTAAGTTTATTGAAAAGGTTGGCGTTGCTAAGCGTGAGAACGTAATAGATGTTTCGCTTTTAGAGTTTTGTATTCGTGAGGATTTAAACAAAACCACCAATAGAGTTATGGCGGTTTTAAACCCTGTAAAAGTTATTATAACAAACTATCCTGACGACAAAGAAGAATGGCTAGAGGCAGAAAATAATCAAGAAGATGCATCAGCTGGTTATAGAAAAGTACCATTTTCAAAAGAAATTTATATAGAAAAAGAGGATTTTAAAGAAGAGGCTGGGAATAAATTCTTTAGACTGAAATTAGGGGGTGAAGTTCGGCTTAAAAATGCCTATATCATCAAAGCCAATAGTGTTATTAAAGGAGATAATGGCGAAGTAAAAGAAATACATTGTAGTTATGATACAGATACCTCTAAAAAAGTGAAAGGCACTTTGCATTGGGTATCAGTAAAACATGCTATTACGGCAGAAATTAGAGTTTATGACCGTTTATTTAGTGATGAAGCGCCAGACAGTCACCCAGACAAAGACTTTATGGAATTTATTAATCCTAATTCTTTAAAAGTTAGCACAGCTTATTTAGAACCTAGTTTAGCTGACGCCAAGATAGGTGAGTGTTTTCAGTTCCAACGCTTAGGTTATTTTAATATAGATGATGACTCTACACCAAATCAATTGGTATTTAATAAAACAGTTGGCTTAAGAGACAGTTGGGCAAAACAAAAGCCGAAGCCTCAGAACAACCAAAATCAATCTAAACCACAACAACAAAAGAGGCCAGCTATAAGCGTTATTAAACAGTTAGGAAAAAAATACACCAACCTATCAGAAGAAAAGCAGCTAAAGGTTAAAAACGAAATACAAGAGTTAGCAAAAGGTGTTGCTTATGATGAATTAGAGCCTTTATTTGGTACAGCAGTTAAAAAAGCAGGTACACGTATCGCTGTAATGATTACACTAAAAGAGATGCTTAAAAGTGGCTTAGAGCAAAACAATACAATTACTGAATTTATCAATAAGGCATTAGAAGACAAAAATGAACTTTTAGTTAACGAGGCTAAAACAATTTAAAACCTCTATTTGTAAATTTTTTAAGACTTTACGACCAAATAGATATGAAAAATGTATTTGTTCTGTTTATCGTATTAGTGTCATCATTCAGTTTTTCTCAAAACATGAATAATGAGAAGTTGCAAGAAATTTATGCCTCAGTAGGTGATTCAATTCAGGGAAAGCTTGGAGCTTGGCAGTTTCAGGTTAAAGATGTAACACTGATTTCTTTAACAGATACCCAGCATAATAGAATGCGCATTATTTCACCAATAGCAGAGTCTAAAGACATTACTGATGACTTGTTAAAAGCCGCAATGGTTGCTAATTTCCATACAGCACTTGATGTAAAGTACGCAATTACAAATGGTGTTTTATGGTCAGTTTATACACACCCTTTAAAAGAACTATCCGAGGATCAGGTTAGAGACGCCCTAAGTCAAGTATATAAAGCAAATGTTAATTTTGGAAGTACATTTACCAGTACAGCTTTAACCTTTCCAGCAGGAACAAGTACTGATAAAGAAACCGTAAAGAAACCAAAATCAAGTCTTAAAAAGAAAAAAGCATAATCTTTAAATACCAAGGCACAAACCCATAAGAACACTACTTTATGGGTTTTTTTGTACTTTTAAATCATACTAACTATAAAATCAAAATAAAATGGAATTTAATTTTTTAGCAATTTTAGTTGCTGCAGTTGTGCCTATGGTTTTAGGATTTTTATGGTATAATCCTGCACTTTTTGGCAATGCTTGGATGCGAGAATCTGGTATGACCGAAGAAAAAATGAAGAGTGGTAATATGGGTGTTATTTTTGGAGTCTCATTTTTACTCTCAATTGTATTAGCCTTTTTCACACAATTTTTTTCAATTCATCAGTTTGGTGCTGTACAAATGATTGGTGGCGACCCAACAGTTGAGGGTATTTTGCCTTCATTTCAGGCTTTTATGGATGATTATGGAACCGCCTTTAGATCTTTTAAGCATGGTGCTTTGCACGGTTTAATAATGGGTCTTACAATAGTATTCCCTATAATGGCGACTAATGGATTATTTGAGCGTAAATCATGGAAACACATTTTCATCAATGTTGGATACTGGACAGTTACTCTAGTAATAATGAACGCAATCGTTTGTGGTTGGGTTTAAAAAGTAATAACCTTAAAAATAAAGCCTGAGTTTAATTTACTCAGGCTTTATTTTTTAATCTTCAATTTGCTCCATCTGCATATCGTCATCTGGTATTTCAAGGCTGGTTTCAAAGTTTGGTAAAACCTTATCCATTATAGCTTTATTCTTTAATTGTTTTGCCTCTATAAACCACCAATATCCATCAGTTTCATTGTAAATCCCTAAGAGGTAACTTTTAGATTTAATGCGTTGCGCGCCCATTTTCATTTGATTAAAACCTTCAATAATACAGCGTTGCTGCCCTTGTTCTTCTACATCTCAGATACACTAATAATGTCTGCTTTTTCAAACACAAAACCTTGAGTTTTCATGCCATCAAATGTGGTTTTTAATAATGTAAGTGCAGCGTCTTCTCCCCCCATCATATCTATTACACTAGGGAGTGTGTGCTTTAAAACGGTTTTAAAATCCAATTCTAAAGTGGCTTTAGATGTTGTTTTAGCATCTTTTAATGCGTCTTCTTTTGTTTGAGAAAACATACCAACGCTCAGCGTCATAATTAATACGAGCACTATTGTTTTAAATTTATTCATCATTTTTCTTATTGTTTTTAGCATTTTTCATCGCTTCACCAATTTGATTACTAGCTGTAAAACTAGCAACCATATCATTTAGCATCTGGCTTCCTGCTTGAGGGGAATTAGGTAATAAAATTAAGTTACTATTAGTTTCTTGCCCAATAGATTGTAAAGTGTCATAATGTTGTGTAACAACGATAAGCGCAGAAGCTTCTTGAGAGTTAATACCAACTTTATTTAAAACTTCGACAGACTCCTCTAAACCACGAGCAATTTCACGTCGTTGGTCTGCAATACCTTGCCCTTGTAAACGCTTACTCTCCGCTTCGGCTTTTGCTTTTTCAACAATAAGAATACGAGCAGCATCACCCTCAAATTGAGCCGCTATTTTTTCACGCTCAGAAGCATTAATTCTATTCATAGCCTCTTTAACTTGCGCATCATGATCAATATCTGTTACTAATGTTTTGATGATGTCATAACCATATTCTATCATAGCGTCATTTAATTCAGATTTTACAGCTATCGCAATATCATCTTTACGAACAAATACATCGTCTAATTTCATTTTAGGTACTTCAGCACGTACCACATCAAATACATACGATGTAATTTGATCATGTGGATAGTCTAGTTTATAAAACGCATCATATACTTTATCACGAATTACCTTGTATTGTACAGAAACCTTTAGACGAACAAAAACATCATCTAGAGTTTTGGTTTCTATAATAACATCTAATTGCTGAATTTTAAGGCTTAGTTTCCCAGCAATTCTATCTACTAAAGGAATTTTTAGCTGTAATCCCGAATGTCTAATACTTTGAAACTTACCAAAGCGTTCTATAACTGCAGCTGTTTGTTGTTTTACCACAAAGAATGCTGAAATTATAATGATTAATCCAAAAAATACAATTGGAATCAAATAAAAAGGAAAATCCATAACACGTTTTTTAAAGGTTAGATAATATGAAAGACTAAAAGTAAGTAATATTAAATTATTTTCTTAGGTTTGTTGTAATCAGCTCCCAAATCGCATGAAAAACACTAAACACTTCCTATTAGTAGTTATTTGTATCGGCTTTGTTACAATTAGCTATGCGCAAAGTAGAAATTACAAGATAAAAAACGGTATAGGCCTACAAGGCGGTATTACTCAGTTTGATATTCTTACTGATAATTTTGAAACCAAAAGCAACTCAGGTTTTATTGGGGGAATGGCTGCTTCTGTAGATATTCCTCACAGATGGTATAATGTAAGTTATAATATTCAATTGTCTCAAAACCATGTTGATATTTTAGGAGAAACTCCCGCATCAGCAACACAAGAATATATTGAATATAAAATGTTTACAGCCAATGTTTCTTTTTTGTTTCATATTAAATTAATAGGAAATAATTTCACACTAGATGCTGGTCCGATGCTACAATATAACAGTGAATTAGAGCTTAAAGACAACACTAAAGAAGGCTATATAATTACAGGATATGATAACTTACTTACTGAGGACATAAGAGAAATATCTAACTTTAATGTTAATGGAGCTATTGGTTTATCATTGGGTGTAAGAAGGCTGAAGTTAAGGGCACAATACATTTATGGCTTTACAAATATCCTTGGAAAGTTAAACGACAAAGATTTAGATATTGGTAATAATGATAAATTTAAGGGCAACCAAACGTTATTAGCGTTAACTGCTATTATTACATTTTAATAAACCTTAATTTATACTTTTAACCAAAGCCCTAATACGTTTTACGGTTTCCTCTTTACCAATCAAAAACATAATATCAAACACGTCCGGTCCCTGTAATGCGCCAACTAAAGCCAATCGTAATGGCATCATTACTTTACCAAAACCAATGTCGCTATCAGTAATCCAACCTTTAATATTAGCTTGAAGGTTCTCGACCTTGAAATCTTCAGTTGTATTAACAAGTTCAATAACTTTATTTAGAATATCAGCAGTATCTTCTTTTAAAGCTTTTTTCGATGCTTTTTCATCATAAGATGTTGGTGAAGCAAAAAAGAAATGGCTCAAATTCCAGAAATCAACAATAAAAGTAGCACGTTCTTTAACCAAACCTACGACCAAAGCAATGTAATTAACATCAATATCTGCTAATTCAGGTTGAATAGTTTTAAACTGTTCGGCTAAATCAAGATCTAATTGCTGCTGCATATAATGGTGGTTAAACCACTTTGTTTTATCAGGATCAAATCGTGCGCCAGCTTTATTAACTCTTTTTAAATCAAAATCTTTGACTAATTCTTCTAGACTGAATATTTCTTGTTCAGTTCCTGGGTTCCAGCCTAAAATGCTAAGAAGTTAACCACAGCATCAGAAAAATAGCCATCTTCCTTATAGCCTCTAGAAACGGTTCCGTCTGGTGCAGTATATTCTAATGGAAATACAGGAAACCCTAATTTATCACCATCACGCTTGCTTAATTTTCCTTTCCCTGTTGGTTTTAAGATTAAAGGTAAATGCGCAAACTCTGGTGTTTCCCAGCCAAAAGCATCATATAGTAATTGATGTAACGCTAAAGAGGGCAACCATTCCTCACCACGAATCACATGTGTGATTTCCATTAAATGGTCATCTACAATATTTGCCAAATGATAAGTTGGCATTCCATCGCTTTTAAATAATATTTTATCATCTAAAACATTAGTGTCAATTGAGATGTCACCACGAATGATGTCTTTTAGGAGTAATGTTTCATCTTGAGGAGACTTAAAACGCACCACATAATGCTCACCCCCTTCAATTTTTGCTTGAGTTTCAGCTTCAGTAAGAACTAAAGAGTTGACCAAACGTCCTTTTTCACGATTATGCCAGTTATAGATGAAGGTTTTGCCCTCAGCTTCGTGCCCTTTTCTGTGAGCGTCCAATTGTTCTGAAGTATCAAATGCGTAGTAGGCTTTACCAGATGAGATTAACTGATCTGCATATTGCTTATATAAATGCTTGCGTTCACTTTGTCTGTATGGACCAAACTTTTCGTTTTTCCCTGGACCTTCATCAAATGGAATTCCACACCAACTCAGTGATTCAACAATATAGTCTTCCGCACCTTCTACATAACGGTTTTGGTCTGTGTCTTCGATTCTGAGCACAAAGTCACCACCATGCTTTTTAGCAAACAAATAGTTGAACAAAGCAGTTCTAACACCACCAATATGTAAAGGTCCTGTTGGACTTGGCGCAAAGCGCACGCGTACGTTTTTAGACATAATTGTAAAATAAAGCGCAAAGATACTTTTATAAGATTTGAGAACAAAGAAAATGAAACCTTAAGATGTAATCATTTGCTTTGGAACACGCTTGTTCATTATCCTAAACCATAAAGGAGGAATCATAGCCAAAACCATTGAAGTCGGATATCCATAAGGCATTTGCGGACTTTCATCATGGCAATCTAAAACCTGGTATTTTTTTGACGATTTATAATGATGGTCACTATGTCTAGTTAATTCATAAAGCACAATTCTCCCTATCACATGGTTAGAGTTCCAAGAATGTATTTCCTTAACACGCTCATAGCGGCCAGATTTGGTCTTTAAGCGTAATAAACCATAGTGTTCAATATAGTTAACAGTTTCGAGTAGAATAAAACCTACAACTCCCGTTAAACTAGCAAAGATTAAGGCCGTAGTTCCAAATAGTAATGCAACCACGGTCAAATAAGCCATTTGAAAAAAGACAAACCAAAACATGTCATTTTTTACAGAGAAAAAAGACAGATTGTTATTACTTAAAAGATTTTTCTGAATCTTCCAAGCTTTAAAATACTGTCTAATTGTTGAGGTAAACCAAAATGAATATACGCTTTGATTATACCTTGCTGTGGCAGGATCTTCAGGTGTAGCAGCATGAAGATGATGCCCAAAATTATGTTCAATATAAAAGTGCATATAAAATGAAGGCAGAAGTAAAGCTTTTCCTAAAAAGCGTTCATTAGTAGTTTGTCTGTGACCAAGTTCGTGTGCAACATTAATACCGTTGACTCCCAAAACAATTCCAATTGAAAAAATTAGCCCAACAAATTCATGCGTTTGTAATGTTTGGTTAGAAACTATGTTTAAACCGTATAATAAGAGCCCGAAAACAATTGGTAAGTTTAAATATAATAACCAATCAAATAGTTTTTGCTTCAATTTAGTATCCGATTCGTCAGGTTTTAGATTGTTAGTATCCACAGGGAAGATAAGTTCTAAAATAGGAATACAAACAAAGCTAAAAACAGGTGTTAACCAAGCCCAATAACCTTTGAAAAATAAACCCAGAAAACAGACTAAAGGAATTGAAAATGCAGCTAAATATTTGAGGTCTTTCATCGAAAAAATCTTTTTCGTTCCTATGAAAACAGGAATCTTATGTAATTTGAGCTCAATTTAACACTCAAAACCCCTAAATTAACAGAATCTTACCACATTTTACGAAATAGCTATTAAAATAAAATTGTAGATTAGTCAGTTAGAATAGTGTATGAGCAATTTCGAAACCATAAAAAACAAACTTGAGCAGTTCATTAAAAGGTATTACACCAACGAACTGTTAAAAGGTGCTATCTTATTTTTTGCCATTGGTTTACTGTATCTGATTATAACATTGTTTGTAGAATATATGCTTTGGTTAAACCCAACGGCTAGAACTATTCTATTTTGGGTGTTTATTGCGGTGGAATTAAGCTTATTTATCAAATTTATTGCCATTCCGTTAGCGCATTTATTCAAATTACGAAAAGGCATTAATTACGAAACAGCTTCTACATTAATTGGCAATCATTTTCCTGAAGTTAATGATAAGTTGCTTAATGTGCTTCAGTTAAATCAAAATCCAGCACAATCCGATTTACTAATTGCTAGTATAGAGCAGAAGTCTTTAGAGCTAAAGCCCATTCCATTTAAATCGGCCATAAATTTTAAATCGAATACCAAGTACTTAAAGTATGCGGCAATTCCTATTACAATTCTATTATTGTCTTTAGTAACAGGAAAAATAAACTGGTTTAGCGATAGTTATGAGCGTGTGGTAAACTACCAAACGGCTTATGAGCCGCCAGCACCATTTCAATTTTTTGTAATCAACGAGTCGCTTCAGGCTATTGAAAACAAAGACTTTAAGTTAAAGATTTCTACGGTTGGAGATGTGATTCCTGATAATGCTCAGATTAAATATAACGGCCAATCTTACTTTTTACAGCAACTAGTGCCTGGTGAATTTCAATACACGTTTAGCCTTCCAAAAGAAGCCGTTGAGTTTACATTATCCGCTAATGACGTGATTTCAAAACCTTACCTTCTAAGCATAGTCAATACACCAAATTTGGTGAATTTTGAAATGGTTTTAGACTACCCATCACATACCAGAAAACAAGACGAAACTTTAAAAAGCACAGGTTCGGCTGTAATTCCAGAAGGCACTAAAGTAACATGGAAAGCGAAAACAAAATCGACCACTGAAGTTAATATTTATGCTGAAGACACATTACGTTTTATAGAGAATGACAATGGTGATTTTGAAACGACCAAACGCTTGTATAAAAATTATAATTATAGCATCACTACAAGCAATAAGAGTTTAACAGATTATGAAAATTTAGCCTACAATATTAATGTGGTTAGAGATATTTATCCGGAGTTAAGCATTAAAGTTCAAAAGGATTCTGTTGATCAACAAAGTTTGTATTTCTATGGACAAGCTAGTGATGATTATGGATTGAGCAAGTTGCAATTGGTTTATTATCCTTCGGAAGACGAATCTAAAAAGCAAATAGAGCCTATAGCAATTTCTAAATCTAATTTCAGTGAATTTATCAGTGCTTTTCCTAATCAATTGAATTTAGAAGAAGGTGTAAGCTACCAATTGTATTTTGAGGTGTTTGATAACGATGCGCTTCACAATTACAAGCGTACTAAAAGCTCGGTTTTTAATTACCGAAAGCGCACCAAAGAAGAGGAAGAGCAAAAACAACTCAATGAGCAAAATGAAACAATAAAAGACATTAGCAAAACTTTTGATAAGCTTCAAGAGCAAGATAAAAAGCTAGAAGAATTTTCTAAAACACAAAAGAAAAGAGCAACTTAATTTTAATGATAAAAGAAGTTCGAAGATTTTCTGAAACGCCAGAAGAATCAGGAGCAGTTGATGAAAAACTTCAATAAAAAGCTTCAGGATAATCTAGAAGAGTTTCAAAAAGACGAAAAGAAAGACGATCAGTTTAAAGAGGATTTAAAAGAACGTTTAAAGGAAAATGAAGAGCAGTTAAAACAGGATGAAAAACTACTTGAAGAGCTTGAGCAGTTAAAAGACAAAATCAACAAAGAAGAGTTTACTCAAAAACTTGAAGAATTAGCCAAGCAAAACAAAAACAAGAAGCGTAGCATGCAACAACTTTTAGAGTTGACGAAGCGTTTTTATGTGATGAAAAAGGCTGAAAAAATCTCAAAGCAATTGGATGATTTGTCTGAAGAGCAAGAAAAACTATCAGAAAAGGATAGGGAAAACACTAAGGAGGCTCAAGAAAAGCTAAATAAAGAGTTTGAGAAACTTCAAAAAGATATTGATGATTTAAAGCGTGAAGACAGGCAGCTAAGAAAGCCAACTAAAGTTCCAAGGGACGAATTTTTAGAGAATGAAATAAAGTTCGATCAAAAAGAAGCAAAGGAAGCGCTAGAGGAGAAAGAAAAAAGCAACGAAGACCAGAAACCACAAGAAGCGCAAGAACGTCAGCAAAAAGCAAAACAAAAGCAAAAGAAAGCTGCTAAGAAGATGAAGCAAATTAGCGAAATGATGAAGCAGGCTATGTCTGGCGGAGGTGGAAGTGGTGAGCAAACATCTGAAGACATTGATACTTTACGACAAATTCTAGAAAACCTATTGCTCTATTCATTTGATCAAGAGGGGCTTATGAATACATTTCAGTCTATTGATATCAATAATAATAAGTACGGAAAGTATATTATTGAGCAAAGCAATCTTAGAGAGCACTTTGAGCATATAGATGATAGTTTGTTTGCATTGTCACTAAGGCAACCAAAACTTTCCGAAAAAGTAAATTCACAAATCACAGATGTGTATTTTAACATTGACAAATCTCTTGGGCAATTGACTGAAAATAGATTATATCAAGGTGTAGCATCTCAGCAATATGCTATTACAGCAAGTAATGAGTTAGCGAGTTTTTTAAGTGATGTGTTAGATGATATGGAGATGTCTATGAATCCATCTCCAGGTCAAGGTGGTGAAGGTGGTCAGCAGTTACCAGATATTATCATGAGTCAGGAAGAGCTTAATAAGCAAATGGAAGAAGGTGTTAAGAAGAGCGAGCAAGGAAAAGAGGGAGGAGAAGGTAAGGAAGGTGAAAAGCCAGGAGAGGGAGAGAAACCGGGAGAAGATGGAGAAAGCGGAAAAGAAGGTGATGGTAACAAACCAGGTGAACAAGGACAGTCTGGGCAAGAAGGGCAAAGCGGTCAGAAAGGAGAGAATGGTAAAAGCGGAGAGCAAGAAGGAAAAAGCGGTGAAGGTGGCCAACAAGGTGAAAGCGGAAGTCAGAATGGTGAAGGCAACCAAAATGGACAGCAAGGTGAAAATGGTAAAGGGGGTAAGAATGGAAAAGATGGCAAAAATGGCGGAGACGGAACTGATGGAGAAGGTGAAAAGAATGACGGTTATGGTGAAGGGGGTAGTGAAGAACAAAATGGTGAGCTATTCAAAATATACCAACAACAACAGCAATTGCGCCAAGCTTTAGAAGATAGATTAGTTAAAGAAGGCAAAATAGAATCAGCAGGACAATTAATTAAGCAGATGGAAGATATTGAGTTAGATTTATTAAACTCTGGTTTCACAAACCAAACGCTTCAAAAAATGATGGATTTACAACATCAATTGCTTAAATTAGAGAATGCGACATTTATGCAAGGGCAAGACACTAAGCGTAAATCTGAGACGAATAAAAAAGAATTCAATCAAACCAATGCTAGTCAAATACCAACGGCAAAACAATATTTTAATACTACAGAAATATTAAATCGCCAAGCACTACCTTTGCAGAATCATTTTAAGAAAAAGATTCAAGAGTATTTTAAAAGCACAAATGATTAGTTTTAATTACGAAACCAATTTTAAATTAGACAATTCTGAACAGATTTCTAAATGGATTTCAAAAACCATTTCGGAAGAGAATTGTAAAGAAGGGGAGATAAATTATATCTTCTGTTCTGATGAATATCTGCATAGGTTGAATGTCGATTTTTTGAACCACGACACATTAACCGATATTATTAGCTTTGATTATTCAGTAGGAAAAGAACTACATGGAGATGTTTATATTTCTGTTGATAGGGTAAAAGAAAATGCCTTTGAATTTAAAACAGCTTTTGAAGACGAAATATCTAGAGTTATAATTCACGGGGTATTGCATTACTGTGGTTATAAAGATAAATCCGAAGAGGACGAAATGTTGATGCGCTTAAAAGAAGATTACTACTTAAACAAGCGTTCGTAATTATCACTATTTCAGCGTATATTTGCGGGCTGAATTTTAAAAAACACAATTGTTCCACGTGGAACATAAGAGTATAAGACTATGTTTAATGATGTTTATGATGTAATAGTTGTTGGTGCTGGTCATGCTGGTAGTGAGGCAGCGGCAGCTTCTGCAAATATGGGAAGTAAGACATTGTTAATTACAATGAACCTCCAGAACATTGCCCAGATGTCTTGTAATCCAGCAATGGGAGGTATAGCAAAAGGGCAAATTGTAAGAGAGATTGATGCGCTTGGTGGTTACAGCGGAATTGTGTCTGATACCTCGGCGATTCAATTCAAGATGCTTAATAAATCTAAAGGACCAGCGATGTGGAGTCCAAGGGTTCAGTCTGACAGAATGCGCTTTGCAGAAGACTGGAGATTGCTTTTAGAGGGAACACCTAACCTTGATTTTTATCAAGAAATGGTTTCTGGGTTAATTGTAGAAAACCATAAAGTAGTTGGTGTAAAAACATCACTTGGTATTGAAGTAAAAGCTAAGACTGTTGTATTAACTAATGGAACATTTTTAAATGGGCTTATTCATATTGGTGACAAAAATTTTGGTGGAGGAAGAGCCGGAGAAAGAGCCGCTACTGGAATTACAGAACAGTTAGTAAATCTAGGTTTTGATTCTGGGAGAATGAAAACTGGAACACCACCTAGAGTGGATGGGAGATCATTAGACTATTCTAAAATGATTGAACAACCTGGTGATGAAAACCCAGAAAAATTCTCTTATTTAGATATTACAAAACCACTTCAAGAACAACGTTCTTGTCATATGACATATACCAGTGAACAGGTCCATGATTTGCTGCGAGAAGGCTTTGATCGCTCGCCAATGTTTAATGGAAGAATTAAAAGTGTCGGACCAAGATATTGCCCATCTATAGAAGACAAAATCAACCGCTTTGCTGATAAAGACAGACACCAATTATTTGTGGAACCTGAAGGATGGAATACTTGTGAAGTTTATGTCAATGGTTTTTCAACATCACTACCCGAAGATGTTCAATTTAAAGCTCTGCGTTCAGTTGTTGGTTTTGAAAATGTAAAATTCTTTAGACCAGGTTATGCGATTGAATATGATTATTTTCCGCCAACACAACTAAAACATACACTTGAAACTAAGCTTGTTGATGGTTTATATTTTGCTGGACAAATCAATGGAACAACCGGATATGAAGAGGCTGCTTCTCAAGGATTAATGGCCGGAATTAATGCGAGTTTAAAAGTTCAAGAAAGGGAAGTGTTTACCCTTAAGCGAGACGAAGCTTACATAGGTGTTTTAATAGATGACTTAATTACCAAAGGGACGGAAGAGCCTTATCGAATGTTTACATCTAGAGCTGAATACAGAACACTGTTGAGACAAGATAACGCAGATTTTAGATTAACACCTAAAGGGTATGAGATAGGTTTAGCGACTAAAAGACGCTTAAGCCGAATGGAAGAAAAGCAGTCTAAATCTGATGCTTTTGTACAATTCTTTAAAGACACAAGTGTAAAACCAGAAGAGGCAAATCCGGTTTTAGAAGCTAAAAACTCATCACCTGTAAAACAACAAGACAAAATGTTTAAGTTGTTTGCTAGGCCAAACATTACAACTCAAGATGTTAGAAAGTTTAATGCTGTAGAAAGATATATTCAAGACAATAACTTGGATACAGAGGTGATCGAGCAAACAGAAATTCAGGTAAAATATGCCGGTTATATAGAGAAGGAAAAGAACAATGCTGATAAACTAAATAGGTTAGAGAATTTGAAAATTCCAGTTGATTTTGATTATAATAAACTCAAATCAATGAGCATGGAGGCAAGGCAAAAGTTAACCGAAATTCAACCTGTAACCATATCTCAAGCATCTCGAATTAGTGGTGTGTCACCGAATGATATTTCTGTTTTATTAGTTTATTTAGGGAGATAATTACAATGTTCCACGTGAAACAATCAATAAAATTTATTTACTTTTTGTCATTCTCAACTTGGTTCAGAGCCCATTGATATGAATAATAAACCAACACGCCTCACGCTAAAAGACCATTCTGTTTCAGGAGAAGAATTCCAATTATTGTATAATATGGAATTAGATATGTTGGAAACATTTCCACAACCAGAAGTAGAAAAACTAACTGACTATTACAAAAGTGAAGACTATATTTCGCACACAGATACTAAGCGGAATCTTTTAGAAAAAGTATATCATTTAATCAGGAATGTATCACTTAAGCGAAAACTAAAACTGATCAATTCTTTTAATTCAGAATCAAAACAGCTTTTAGATATTGGGTGTGGAACAGGGGACTTTTTAGAAACAGCTTTAAAAGCAAATTGGCAAATCTTAGGAATAGAGCCTAACGATAAGGCAAGAGAAATTGCCAATTCTAAAACCAACAATTCAGTTTTTGAAATAAAGCACTTAAATAAATTAGAACCTGACAGTTTTGATGTGATTACGCTTTGGCATGTGTTAGAACATTTGCCAAATTTAGAAATGCACACAGCGTTGTTTAAGCGTCTTTTAAAACCGAATGGAACTTTAGTAATTGCTATTCCTAACTTTAAAAGTTATGACGCTAAACATTACAAAAATTTCTGGGCAGCTTATGATGTGCCTAGACACCTTTGGCATTTTTCTAAAACGTCAATATCAGAGCTATTTAAAAAAGAGAATCTAAAATTGGTAAATACTTTGCCAATGATTTTTGATGCTTATTATGTGAGTTTACTTTCTGAAAAATACAAGTCAGGATTTATGAATCCATTTAAAGCATTTTGGATTGGCTTACGTTCAAATTTAAAAGCGAGACGTTCAAAAGAATATTCATCTCACATTTACATCCTTAAAAGCGAGAATTCTTAATATAGAAAACACTGTTTTAGTATTAAACCGTAAAACAATCAAATACAGGCACTAAAAAAGAAAGCTGCTTAAAACGCTTTATTTGAGCTTGTTTTTTATAGATTTTAAAAATAACAGAACGGCTTTTCTATAGAAATTATCAATACTTAAAAAAATAGATAAATCACAACCTAACTTTTATACATTTGCAAAAATTAAATTAGAATACAATCATGAAGAAAGTAATTATAGCATTAGCAGTTTTAGTGGCATTTGCATCTTGCCAAGAACAAGAGAAAATAGCATTTGTTGATAATAGTAAAGTCATTGACGATTATCAAATGAAAATTGATATTGAGAAGAAATACGAAAATAAAAATGCTGCATTCGCAAAGCGTAGAGATAGTGTTGGGCGTGTATATCAAATGGAAGTACAAACTATTCAATTGCAACTGAGTAGTATGTCTGCCAGAAAACAGGAAGAGGAATCACAAAAATTTCAACAAAAGTGGCAACCTATACAGCAACAAATGCAGTATCAGCAACAACTCATGGAGCAAGATTTTAATAAGGAAATGGACTCTGTTGTAGTTAAAGTAGGTGATTTTGTTGAAGGTTACGGAAAAAAGAATGGCTACACTTTTATTTTTGGTAAAAATAGAGCTGGTAGCGTAATGTATGGTGTCGAGACCAAAGATATTACTGAAGTTGTTACTGAGGCGATCAATGCTGATTATGGCAATAAAGATTCGGAAACTAATAAAGAGGAATCTGCTGAAGCAAAAGAATAGTTCTTAAAAACCTAATAATATATAAAGAAGCCGAGCTTATGCTTGGCTTTTTTTGTTTATGTATGTTTAATGACAATTATTTATAATTAAATTTAGTAAGCGGATAAATGTTATTTTTTCGTGTCTTCATAATTTATATGTTTGGACTTATCGCTGTTTAGTTTTTAAAATAGGTGAAAAGAAATTCACCTTACTTTTTAATTTTTATTAGTTTTGAAGTAATTAAAGCGCCCATTTTTTATAATGTCTAATAATAACGAATCGGTTTGTGAACCAACAACATTTGAATTAGTATTTAGCTTGCACTCAGAGTCGTTAAGAAACTTTGTTTATTACAAGTGTGGCGATATTCAACAAGCTGAAGATATAGTACAAGACACTTTTATCAAACTCTGGATGAATTGCGCTAAGGTTGTTTTTGACAAAGCAAAATCCTATTTATTTACCGTTGCAAACAATGCTTTTTTAAACGATGTAGCACATAAAAAAGTAGTGTTAAATTATCAAAAAAATATAACCAATAGAAGCTCTAATGAAACACCAGAATTTTTATTAGAAGAGCAAGAGTTTTCTGAAAAATTAAAAAAAGCAATTGCGGATCTACCCGTAAAACAACGAGAAGTTTTCTTATTAAGTAGAATAGATAAAAAGAAATATACAGAAATAGCGGAAATAATTGGCATATCAGTAAAAGGTGTGGAAAAGCGAATGAGTCAGGCTTTAATTGCATTAAGAAAGCAAATAGGAAATATTTAATTAGGGTAAAATGAAACTAAACTGTTTAAACTCTAAAGCCAAACTTTAAAACATGGAAAAGCATTATTCAGATGAATCATTTTTAGCACGATGGATTTCGGGGGATTTAACTTCCGAAGAGCTAAAAGAATTTAAGGCATCATCTGATTATGAGGAGTTTGTGAAAATTAATAATGTCTCTCAAAAACTAAGCACCCCTCAATTTAAAAAAGCAGAAGCGTTTAAAAATCTTGAAAAGCAAATAGATTCAACACACAAAGCAGTTTCAAAAACTAGAAGACTTAAGCCGTATTTATTATATGGAATGGCAGCTTCAGTGATTTTATTATTAGGATATTTTTTATTTTTTAATACTACAGAATCTTTCGATACTGATTTTGGTGAACAACTAGCAATTACATTACCAGATAATTCGCAAGTAATTTTAAACTCAAAGTCCTCAATATCTTATGACAAAAACAAATGGGATGAGGGCAGAACCCTACAATTAAGTGGTGAAGCGTATTTTAAAGTAGAAGAAGGCAGTGATTTTATTGTTAAAACAGAAAAAGGAAATGTGACGGTTTTAGGCACAGAGTTTAATGTTAATACAGGTGTAAATTACTTTGAAATACAATGTTTTAAAGGAAGTGTTAAAGTGGTTACAAGTAATAATAATGAAACTATTCTTACGAAAGGTAAGGCTATTAGAGAATTAAATAATAAAATTGAAAATTGGGATCTTACACTCGAAATACCGACTTGGACAACAAATGAAAGTACTTTTGAAGTTGCTCCACTTGAGCAAGTGATTAAAGCTCTTGAACACCAATATAATGTTAAGGTTGATGCTAGTAAAGTAGACCTAAATCAACGTTACACAGGAAGTTTTACGCACTCGGATATTAATTTAGCACTTCAATCCATTTTTACACCTATGGAAATTTCATATCTTGCCGAAGATAATCGTATTCAATTGCTAAAAAAATAAGTGAAACACCACACACAAGTTTTAGATTCAAGGCAAAAAGCATTCTAGGTGTTCCATGTGACTTTTAAAAGCAATAATTACTAGCATATGAAATTAATTGTTGTTTTTGCACTCTTGCTATCTCAAGTTGTTTTCCCGCAAGAAACAATGAGTAGGTCATATGAAGAATCTCCTTTAACTGAGGTGTTAAAAGATGTTGAAAAACACTTTAAAGTTAAGTTTTCTTTTAATTCTGAAATTATTGAAGGACAACAAATTACTACTAGTTTTAAAGAGATAAGTTTAGAGGATTTACTTTTTAAAATTGAAATAGAATTCTTTATTCAGTTTAATAAAATATCAGAACGTTATTACACCATTGTTAAACAAGAGTTCAATGAAAGCCCCTCAACACAATCACTTTCTCCGGTAATTGTAAAAAGTTATTTAATTAAAGGAATTGATAAGGCTAAAGACGGTTCTATTTCTATACTTCCAGATAAATTAGGGATCCTACCTGGATTAACAGAACCAGATGTTTTTGAGAGTTTACAGCTTATTCCGGGCGTACAAAGTCCTAATGAAACAGCTTCAGGTTTATATATAAGAGGAGGTACACCAGATCAAAACCTGGTGCTTTGGGATGGAATAAAAATATACTATTCGGGTCATTTTTTCGGAACACTATCTGCATTCAACCCTTATATTGTTGATGAAGTAAAGCTCTTTAAAAGTGGAACAGAAGCTAGGTATGGAAATCGAATCTCCGGTGTTATTGATATGTCTTCAAAAAATAAAATCGCAGACAAAACCAAAGGAGGTTTTGGTTTTAATATGACACACGCAGATGTTTTCTTACAAACACCTATCAGTGAAAAAGTAGGATTTTTATTTTCGGCAAGAAGATCATTCACCGATATTTACCAATCACCAACGTTCAATAAATTATCTGATCGTGTTTTTCAAAACATAAAAATTGCAGAGGAGACTGGGGTTAAAGATAACAACTATAGTTCTGAGGTAGAAAGCGATTTTTATTTTACCGATTATACAGCTAAAATTATTGCTGAGCCATCTAAAAATGATAAGCTTATTTTAAGTACTCTATTTACAAAAAACAAGCTAAACTATGATTTTGATGTACCAGAAATAGAATATAATCTCATTGATGATTTAGAAATTAAAAACGTAGGTTTGAGTTTTCTGTGGAATAAAAAATGGGATTCGAGGCTATCCCATCAAATAACAAGTTATTACTCAAATTATAACTTTGATTATATAGGAGATGGTTTTTTTATAGAAAACTATACAGATAAATCAACTAAGCGTAATCGTATAGATGATGTGGGTTTTTCAGCCCATTTAAAATATAGTTTTAAAGAGAATAAAAATTTACTTTTTGGTTATCAGTTTGCTTCTAATAAAATTTCATATCAATTAGGTTATACCAATATTCTAAACCAGACGACGATTACCACAGATGATGGTAATAATAATATACATAGTGTGTTTTCTGAATATGAACATCACTCTAATAAATTACAAATTAATGCAGGTATAAGAGTAAATTATTTTTCTATAACTGATGATTATTTTATAGAACCAAGAATCTATAGTGAGTATAAAATTAATAAGAACCTTAGACTTAAGGGGTCCATGGAGCGGAAAAACCAATCTATTAGTCAGATTGTAGAGTTTCAAACATCTAGTTTAGGATTTGGGTTAGAAAATCAGGTTTGGGCTTTAGCTAACAAAGACGATATTCCAATACAGAAAAGCAATCAAGCAACAGTTGGTGTATTGTATAATAAAAGTAATTGGAAAATTGATATAGAAGCTTATCATAAGTGGATAAAAGGAATGACCTCACTTACTAGAGGGTATAATGATCAGAGTCAAAATTTTTCTAATGGTAAAGGAACTGTATTCGGTGTCGATGTTTTAATAAATAAAACCATAAATAATTACAGAACTTGGGTGGGTTATTCTTATACTAAGAATCAATTTAAATTTATAGATTTAGAAAACGAATTTTTCCCAGCGAACCACGATATAACACATATGCTTTCTTGGTCTCATACGTATAAAATTAATAATTTTGAATGCTCTCTAGGGTGGATTTATAGAACAGGGGTACCGTACACTAAAGCAATTGGTATAGAAGAAACACCAGAAAGCATATTTATTGAAATGGATAGGGTAAATCAAGAAAGGTTATCTAATTATAGTAGATTAAACACCTCTGTAGTTTATAACTTTAACTTTTCTAGAAACAAAAAGTGGAAGGGAAAGCTTGGGTTGTCATTAGCTAATATTCTAAATAAAAAAAATGTTTTGAATAGAACATATTTACTTCGACCTAATATAAATTCAGCTAATGAATTAGTATATAAACTTCAGGAGGTTGATAAGCTTTCACTAGGCATTACACCAAATTTTGTGTTTAGAGTTTTCTTTTAAACCTCAGATGATTTTTTATGGAGAAGACGCGTTAACTTAATGGATAAATCTGTTAGAATAATCTTAGAATTTCCGTTGCGTTCAATATGATAAATAGCATCTTGTAACTCATTAGAAATTTCAAGAATATTTGAATCATGTACAAAAGGCGCAAATTTTTCGAGCTTAAAACTTTCTGACTTTGTTTCTAGATAAACCAAGTCGTTCGCTTTATAGTTTAGCAATAAAGCTTGTCTAAAATAATTTAAACAAAACGCCAAAAACTTCTTTTGAGTCTCACGACCAGTTTTTGCAATTTCTTCAGACCAAGAAATTAAATCGTGAATAGCTGCTTTATTTCCTCTGGCCTTAAAGGCTGAGCGCACCCATAGCACAAACCATTTTTCAAACTGAATATCTTCACTATCCTGATAAATTAAATCACATGCTTTATTAAAATTACCATTGGCTTGATGTGCAATTTTTGAAGCAACAGATTTTTCGATATGATATTTTGCAACAAGAGCTTTAGCAATTGTGTCTTCAGCTAAAGGAGGAAAGTGTAAGGTTTGACAACGCGAACGAATTGTATTTATAATTTGTTCTTCGTCTTCAGCAATGAGAATAAAAATGGTTTTTTCTGGTGGCTCTTCAATAAGCTTTAGAAGCTTATTGGCTGATGGCGTATTCATTTTTTCAGCCATCCAAATAAGCATTACTTTATATCCACCTTCGTACGATTTAAGCGAAAGTGATTTCACTATTTCTAGAGCTTCATCAACACCAATTTGTCCTTGTTTATTATCAACACCCAAAAGTTTATACCAGTCAAATAAATTACCATAAGGCTGTTGCTCTACAAGTTGTCTCCATTCTTCGAGATAATAATTAGAAACAGGTTTGCTCTTTATTTTGTCACTAGTTGTAACAGGAAAAGCAAAATGTAAATCTGGATGTGAAATATTTTTGAATTTTAAATTACAAGAGTCGTTTCCACCAGTGTTTTCTCCATTTGTATTATTACACAAGATGTATTGCGCATAAGCTAATGCCATAGGTAACGTGCCAGAACCTTCAGGACCTACAAATAATTGCGCATGCGCAATCCTTCCTTTATCAACACTTGCAGTAAGGTGATTCTTTATATGTTTTTGCCCTAAAACTTCAGAAAATAGCATACAGCAAAACTATGTAATATTTTACCTTTTTAAAATTTTATCTATGATAGATGTTTATCATATGTTTTTTTACCATGAAGACATTAATATTATTCAAAAATAATCAGTAAAGTATTTATGTATTAGCACTAAGTTTTTTTGTTGTTATAAAACAGGCAACCTCTATTTGTCAAATGCCTATTATGGACTTATATTTGTCTTTCAAAATTTTAAAAATGACAACACTTAACGATTTTAATTTCGATAATAAAAAAGCTTTAATACGTGTAGATTTTAACGTGCCTTTAAATGATAATTTTGAAGTTACAGATGCTACCAGAATTATATCAGCAAAGCCTACAATTATTAAAGTATTAGAAGATGGTGGAAGCTGCATATTAATGTCACACTTAGGAAGACCAAAAGGTGTTCAAGATGAATTTTCGTTAAAGCATATTGTAGATAAAATAGAAGATGTATTAGGCGTTGAGGTAAAGTTTGCTAGCGACTGTGTTGGTGAAGAAGCTGAAGAAAAAGCTAATGCTTTACAACCTGGAGAAATTTTATTACTTGAAAATTTACGTTTTCATGACGAAGAAAAACAAGGAGATAAGGCTTTTGCTGAGCAATTATCTAAACTAGGAGACATTTATGTTAACGATGCTTTTGGTACTGCCCACAGGGCACATGCTTCTACGACGATTGTTGCTGAGTTTTTCCAAGACCAAAAATGTTTTGGAAGCTTATTAGCTAAAGAAATAGAAAGTATCAAAAAAGTAATGGAAGATGGAGAAAAACCCGTTTTAGCTATTCTTGGCGGAGCTAAAGTATCTTCAAAAATTACGATTATTGAAAATATTTTAGACAAGGTTGATCATTTAATAATAGGAGGGGGAATGACATTTACTTTCATTAAAGCACAAGGGGGAAACATAGGGGATTCTATCTGTGAAGATGATAAAATGGAATTGGCTTTAGATATTATGAAACAAGCTGAGGCAAAAGGGGTAAAAATTCATTTACCAGTGGATGTTATTGCTGCTGACGCTTTTAGTAATGATGCAAACACACAGATTTGTGATGTAGATAAAATTCCTCATAGCTGGCAAGGCTTGGATGCTGGACCTCAATCAATAGAAAATTTTGATACTACTGTTAATCAATGTAAAACTATCCTTTGGAACGGTCCTTTAGGTGTTTTTGAATTAGAAAGTTTTTCAAAAGGAACGATTGAATTAGGAAACTCTATAGCAGATTCTACAAAAAACGGTGCATTTTCTTTAGTTGGTGGTGGTGATTCTGTTGCCGCAGTAAAGCAGTTTGGTTTTGAAAACAAAGTGAGTTACGTAAGCACTGGTGGTGGCGCAATGCTAGAAAGCTTAGAAGGAAAAACATTACCCGGAATTGCCGCAATATTAGGTTAGATACCATTTCCGCTTCAAAACAGCAATAATAAAACACGCTTTTTCCCTTTTTACTTCAATATAAAAAGAAACCGTAGCTAAGGCTATGCTATATTTTTCTAGTTCGTATAAAGAAAAAAATCATCATTTTATTTTATCACAATTTCAAAGTAGAAATGGTATTAACAAAAAAATACTATTTTTAGCGATTCCAGCGTTTCAATTAACGTTGTTATTTATTAAATGAATTTTTGCAAACCATGACCTTAAGAACATTTTTATCGGCCCACCTATGCTTATTTATGTTTATTGGGTTTTCCCAAACTAAAAAAGATAGTATTACTAAGCAACCTGTTGTTGTAATTAATAAGGACTCGGTTATTGATGGCAAGCTATTTAATTCTAAAAAAAGCATTCCACCCGTAGTAGATTCACTAGGTGTTAAAAAACTTAAAGATTTACCTGAAGCGGCAGAACTAGATCAAAAATGGCTAGAAGAGCTTTATAGCAATTCGCTTTTCGATACCATATATAAATCAGTGACAGAGCTCAAGTATGAGCCGGTTTACTACCCTGAATTACCAACTGATACTTTAAAAGCAAGGTTAAAACGTCTTAATGCGAGAACACCTTTTAATGTAGAATACAATCCGTCTTTAGAAAGTGTTATAAAACGTTACTTAAAACACAGACGCACGTCCTTAGAACGTTTAATGGGATTAAGTCATTTTTATTTTCCAATGTTTGAGCAAGAATTTGACAACCACAATATTCCTCTAGAGATGAAATATCTTGCTATTGTAGAATCAGCTTTAAAACCAAGGGCGCGTTCTCGCGTAGGAGCAACAGGCTTATGGCAATTTATGTATGGAACCGGAAAAGAGCACGATTTACAAGTAAGTAGTTATGTTGATGATCGTAGTGACCCTATAAAATCAACTACTGCAGCAGCTCAATACTTAGGAAGGTTGTATCGCATATTTGGTGATTGGGATCTGGCTTTAGCGGCATATAATTCTGGTCCTGGAAATGTAAACAAAGCGATTAGACGTTCTGGTGGTTACAAGAACTATTGGAATATTAGACAAAATCTTCCTAGAGAAACCGCAGGCTATGTACCGGCATTTTTAGCTACGATGTATATTTTTGAATATGCAAAAGAACATGGCTTTAAACCAGAACGACCAGTTTTTCAGAATATACAAACAGATACTGTACATGTAAAACAAATGATTTCTTTAGATCATGTTTCTGAAGCTACAGGTGTAAAAATTGAAGAATTACAGTTCTTAAACCCAGCATATAAATTAGATATCATTCCAAAAATAGAGGGCAAAATATACACATTAAGATTACCTAGAGAAGCTATTGGAATTTTTACAGCGAACGAAGAAAAGATTTATGCTTTTGCAAATGCTGAATTTAACCAAAGAGAAAAACCATTACCACAGTTATTTAAAAACGATACTAAAATTAGATACCGTGTAAGAAATGGGGATTACCTAGGGAAAATTGCTAGAAAATATGGAGTAAGAGTAAGCCAAATTAAACGCTGGAATGGGTTAAGAAGTAATAACTTAAAAATAGGGCAACGACTTACAATTTATCCTAGAAAACTAAGTTCCTCTTCTTCTTCAATGCCAACAAAAAAGGTTGTAAACTCTGAAGGAAAACAAACCTATAAAGTTAAGTCTGGAGATTCACTTTGGACCATTGCCCAAAAATTTTCTGGAGTTTCTGTTCAAAATATTAAAGATTGGAACGATATTAGTGGTAACAAACTCAAAATAGGAATGACGTTAGTTGTTTCTAAATAGTTAAACCAACAAAAATCTAAATTTATGAGAGCATTATATACTGTATTATTTTGTGTGTTGTTATTAGCCTGTGGCGACCAAAAAAGCGATGGTAAAATATATTTACCAGAATCAAGTGGTAAATTAAACACTATTTCTGTGGTAGTTGATAATATTTTATGGGAAGATAGTGTTGGAGAAAACATCAGAAACATTTTTGCGACTCCGCTGAATGGCCTACCGACAAATGAACCTATGTTTAACATGAAACAGATTCCACCTCAAGTATTTGATGGTTTTGCGGCTCGAAATAGAATTGTGCTAAAAATCGAAAAAGAAGACACAGAAGCTTCTACTAAGATTGTAAACGAAGTTTTTGCGAAGCCCCAAACTTTAGTTGTGGTTTCTGGTAAAACAAACCAAGAGATTATTGCACAACTACAGGAGAACAAAGCCAAGATTGTTGACGCCTTTAATAAGGAAGAAGTAAAAGAAAAGCTAAGGCTTATTAACAAATCTTTACTAGCTGACGAAGCTATGGAAAACAAATTAGGAATTACAATTGATATTCCTTGGGCTTATAAAATAAGTAAAGCAGATGATGATTTCTTCTGGTTAAGAAAGAACTTTAACAATTCTAAAACGATAGATTTAATGCTTTACGAAGTACCTATTGAAACTATTTCTAAAGGAGACAGTACTATTGTAGACATTGTAAAAATGCGAAACATTATTACTAAAACAAAAGTACCTGGAGAGGATGATATATATATGGCGGTTGAAGATGCTTATGCACCAGCTTTATTTAATACCATAATTGACAATAAGCCTGCTTATGAAGTAAGAGGTTTGTGGAAAATGGAAGGTTACACTATGGGAGGCCCATTTATAACATATGTAATTGAAGACAAAATAAATAATCGTTATTTAGTTGGAGACGGATATGTTTATGCACCATCTTTAGATAAACGAGACTTGGTTTTTGAACTAGAATCTATGATTAAATCGATAACCATTAAATAACAAAAAAGCCAACTTTTAAAGTTGGCTTTTTTTATATCTTTTTTATAAGGTTTATTCTTTTTCCTTACCATCTGTCGGCTCCTCTTTGCTAGCATCTTTAAATTCTTTAATTCCGCTACCTAGTCCTCTCATTAATTCTGGAATCTTTTTACCTCCGAAAAGCAATAAAACAACAACAACAATTAAAACAATCTGCATTGGGCCAAATGCTAAAAATATACTGTTCGATATCATAATATGAAATTTAGATGACAAAGTTAGTAATTATAGTTTAATAATAACGTTGTTTAATCAACTTTAAGACTTTATCATGGTGCTATTTCACTATTTTAAGTAATTTTGTTTTTAATGGCAAAAAAGAAAATAAAAGAGAAAAAATTCACTAAAAAACTACTTCATAAGTACCGTTTGGTTATTCTAAATGAGGATACTTTTGAAGAGCGATTTGCTATTAAGCTTACACGTCTTAACGTTTTTATTCTCACATCTCTTTCAGCTATATCTCTAGTTTTCTTTACTATTTTACTCATTGCCTTTACTCCATTGAGAGAATATATACCTGGTTATTCTTCAGCAAAACTAAAGAAGCAAGCAACCATATTAAATTACAAAACAGATTCTCTTGTTAACGAGTTAGAATTGAACAAGCGTTATTACGCTTCTATAAGAAAGGTATTAACAGGAGATGTAGCGGCATTAGAATTTAATAGAGACTCTATTTTAAAAGCCGCAAAAAATGATATCGATATTTTGCGAGTTCCCACAAACAAAGAGGACTCTTTGTTAAGAGAAAAAGTAGACAAAGAAGATAAATACAATTTATTTGAGTCTTCAGGTGATCAATCTAACTATGTGCTTTTTCCACCAGTAAACGGAACGATTTCAGAGAGTTATAATTTAGAAGAAAAACATTTTGCAGTGGATGTAGTTGTTGCAGCTAATACCCCTGTTAAGGCTACCGCTGACGGAACAGTTATTTTTGCAGAATGGACGGTAGAAACAGGTTATGTTGTAATCATAGAACACAATCAAGAGTTGATTTCTGTTTATAAACACAATTCAGAAATCACTAAAGCGCAAGGGGATTTAGTAAAGGCGGGTGAGGTCATTGCTATGTCTGGCAATACAGGTGAATTAAGCACAGGACCACATCTGCATTTTGAGCTATGGAGCAAAGGCTATCCGGTAAACCCAACTAATTTCATCGATTTTCAATAATGCCATCAGTTAAAGCAGCACTATCAAAACCGTTTGCAAAATTTATTGCTAAGCGTATCAATAAATGGGCATCTAAGCCTGTTGAAACTCAACAAAAAGTATTTAAAGACCTTATAACTAAAGCTAAGCATACTGCTTTTGGAAAAGATCACGACTTCAGCACAATTATAACTCACCAAGATTTTAAGTCCAAAGTTCCTATAAGAGATTATGAAGAATTGAAACCCTATGTTGAACGTATTGTTGCTGGTGAAGAAAATATACTTTGGAAAGGGAAGCCAATTTATTTTGCCAAAACATCAGGAACTACATCTGGAGCAAAATATATTCCGATCACTAAGGAAAGTATGCCAACACATGTTGAAGCGGCAAGAAACGCGATTTTAATGTACATTCATGAGACTGGAAACTCAAAATTTGTAAACGGTAAAATGATCTTTCTTCAAGGCAGCCCTATACTTGAAGAGCAAAACGGTATAAAACTTGGACGATTATCAGGAATTGTAGCGCATTATGTTCCTAAATATCTCCAAAAAAATAGAATGCCAAGTTTAGAAACTAATTGTATTGAGGATTGGGAAACTAAGGTTGAAACCATTGTTGATGAAACCATAAACGAGGATATGAGTATCATTTCTGGAATTCCGTCTTGGGTGCAGATGTATTTTGAAAAACTTATTGAAAGGAAAAACAAAAAAGTTGGTGATATTTTTAAAAACTTCAACCTTTTTATTTTTGGAGGTGTAAACTATGAACCTTATCGTGCTAAATTCGAAAATTTAATAGGTAGAAAAGTAGATAGTATAGAACTATACCCAGCAAGTGAAGGGTTTTTTGCATTTCAAGATAAGCAAAAGGAGAAAGGGATGTTGCTTCAACTTAATTCGGGTATTTTTTATGAGTTTGTAAAAGCTGATGATTTTTTTAAAGAAAACCCCGAACGTATTACAATTGCAGAGGTAGAATTAGGCGTTAATTATGTTATGATTATATCTACAACTGCAGGTCTTTGGGCTTATAATATTGGTGACACCATAGAGTTTACTTCACTTAAACCCTACAGAGTTATTGTGAGCGGAAGAATAAAGCACTTTATTTCTGCTTTTGGAGAACACGTTATAGGAAAAGAAGTAGAGCAAGCGTTAAAAGAAGCTATAGAAAACACTACAATTTCCGTGAATGAGTTCACGGTTGCACCTCAGATAAACCCAGATGAAGGATTGCCATATCATGAGTGGTTAATTGAGTTTGAAAACGAACCCGAAAACGAGCAAGATTTTATTAAAAACTTAGAGCAATCGCTACAGCTGCAAAACAGCTACTATTTTGATTTGATTGAGGGCAAAGTATTACAACCTTTAAAAATCACAAAAATTAAAAAAGATGGATTTCAAATGTATATGAAGTCTATTGGAAAGTTAGGCGGGCAAAATAAAATACCTAGATTGTCTAACGACAGAAAAATTGCAGATGCTTTACTAAAGCAAAATTTAACGAAATAACGTTATATTAGCAGGTTAAAATAAAGTATGAGTACAACTAAGAAAAAACACGAGAGAACTAGAGCTCAAGAAAGTTCAAGTGCCATAGAGCGCATGTATATTACAATGCGACACTTGTTTAATCGGGGGTTTTATAAGCCCATGGGAGTTTCTGGAGAAACTTTAAGAGAAGCATTGCTTTTATTACGTCCCGAAATTTATGGATCTATTGGTGAAGAGAAAGCGGAACTTGAAGGGTTGTTGTATGTAGTTGACCGTTTACCACAAGGTATAGAAGAATGCACCTTTATTAATCTCACAAGTGACGAAGGGTATGCTAATTCGCATTTTAAACCTATAATTCCACCAAAAAGAAGACGTAATTGTTATCGAATAGATAACGAACAAATGAATATTGAGATTACAAGAGGTCGTTCTGAAATTTACGATATATTAACACACCTTACATTTTTATTTGTTGAATCACACAAAATAAGCAAACGTGTTATTATAGATGAAGATGGTGCAACAGTAAGAGATTGGCAAAAATTAGAAAACGCAGTTAGTTCTGGAAAAAAGCTTACACAGAAAGAGCGCGAAATAGCTATCACACATACAGCGAACATATTGGGTAGAACGTTTAATGAGCTAACTGAAGCTTATCCAAAATTTGCTACTGAAGATCAACCAGAACGATTGCTTCATATTGTTTATTGGTTAGGGAAACTTGCTATTGAAGAAACAATTAATAATAATAAAAGAACAATAACATTTAGTCCAGTTTTAAGAGAGCGATTAGGACATCATATTCATGGCGAAATATGGGCAGACAATATAAAATCTGTTCTTCATAAGAATAATCTATTAGAACGACCAATTCATATTATTAGTGCTAATATGCATAGTGTTATGAATTCTTTGTTTGCAAAAGGAACCCTCAAAGCTTCAGGGGCAAAAAAGGATATTTTTGACACCTATGAAATCTTAAGTGATTCAAAAAATAAAGCGCTACGCAATAAAGTGGAAAAATCTGCGTTGCAAAACGGAATGCTATACATTAAGGACACTTCTGGAACCAACATAGACGTTCAGATTTTTGACACTGATAAAATAGATTTTTCTAAAACTGAATTCAAATATTTAGAAGATGATAAATCTAAGAAAGCGGTTATTTTTGTTATGGATTATGCCTTTGGAGAACAGGCTTATGAAACCTTGGATGAATTTTTGAAACCTATAAAAGTTAATGATAAACAAGTTCATTTAGATGTTAAATCTATTTCCATAATGGGAAAAGCAGGTATATTACAAGGCGGGAAAGGCGATGTTATGATTCCGTCAGCACATATTTTTGAAGGTACAGCTGATAATTATCCATTTAAGAACGAATTGAGTAAAAATGATTTATTAGATTGTGGAGTCGATGTTTTTGAAGGCACTATGGTTACAGTTTTGGGCACATCACTACAAAATAAAGAGATTTTAAAATTCTTTAAAAACTCAACATGGAATGTGATAGGTTTAGAAATGGAAGGGGCACACTATCAAAAAGCCATACAAGCTGCTTCTAAAGTTAGGGGAAGTATTAATGATGATGTAACAGTGAGATACGCATATTATGCGAGTGATAATCCATTAGAAACAGGCAGTACATTAGCCTCAGGAGGCTTAGGAACATCTGGTGTTAAACCCACATACGTCATAACCAAAAAAATACTAGAACAAATATTTAATTCATAAATATATGAGTGATAAATTACCACAACAGCCACAAAATGAAGAGGTTGATTTAGGACAATTATTTAATGCAATTGGCAAATTGTTTGAAAGATTATTCAATTTTATAGCAAGTATTTTCAAAGGCATTTTTTCTGCAATTATTTATACAATAAAACCGCTAGTTGATAATTTTAAGTTGGTTCTTTCTGTTGTAATAATTATGGCATTATTAGGTTATGTTTATGAGGGAATTAAAGACCCAGTTTATTATTCTAAGATGATTGTGAAGCCTCACTTTGACTCTAAATATGAGTTATCGAGCAATATTGACTATTTTAATTCATTGATTAGCTCAGGTAACATTGCTGAATTATCAAATATTTTTGAAATAGATTCTTCAAATGCTAAAGAGTTAGTAGGCTTTAATTTGGAAGCTGGTCCAGAAACTCAAAATGATTTATTTATTGAATATGATGAATACGTTATGTCAGTTGATACATCTTTAGTAGATGAATTAAGTTATACTGAATTTGTAAAAAATAGAGACCTATTATCTGGTAGATTATTTGAAATTAAGGCAAGGTCGAAAAAAGACAATATTTTCTTATTACTTGAAGAAGGATTTAGTAAGACATTTGAGAATGATTTTTCTAAGTATCAAAAGAAAGTACGAGATACTATGGCTTTTATTGAACGAGAGACGTTAACAAAACAATTAAACCGCTTAGATAGCATTCAAAAGACCTATTTAGAAGTGATAAAGAACGAGTCTGAAAACAGAAAATTAACTATTGGTATCGAAGGTGTTTTACCACTTCAAGAGGAAAAGACTGTAACAAAAGAATACGAGCTATTCTTAAAGGAACAAGAAATTAGAAGAGCTCTAAATAAATTAAACCAAACTATAGCAGAAGAGAATACTTATGTTGATGTTTTATCTAGTTTCGATAAAACAGGGATTAAAGAGAATAGTATTAGACAACGTTACTCAATTTTATTTCCGATTTTAACCATAATTCTTTTCGTTTTAGGTTTTTTAGTTGTTAAAGCTTTTAAATTCATTAAAATTTATGAGTAAAAAACAATCTATATTAATTACAGGTGGTGCTGGTTTTATAGGTTCTAATTTTATACTTCATTTTTTAAAACATAATAAAGAAACAGAAGTTGTAAATTTAGATAAGCTTACCTACGCAGGTGAGCTTTCTAATTTAAAAGAACAGGAGAATAATAAAAACTACACGTTCATTAAAGGTGACATTTGTGACTCCGAACTTGTAAATGAGCTTTTTAATAAATATAAGTTCACTGGAGTTATTCATTTTGCTGCTGAATCCCATGTCGATAATTCTATAAAAAAACCAGATGCTTTTATAACCACAAATGTTAATGGAACGTTTAACTTATTAAATACAGCCAAAAATTATTGGATGGAAGCACCATTCTCATTTAAAGAAGGTTGTGAAAATAATAGATTTCATCATATTTCAACAGATGAGGTTTATGGTTCTCTTGGTGAAACAGGGCTATTTACAGAAGAGACACCATACGCGCCCAATAGTCCATATAGTGCTTCAAAAGCATCTTCAGACTTTATCGTTAGAAGTTATTTTCATACTTATGGGATGAGTGTAGTTACTACTAATTGTAGTAATAATTATGGGCCAAAGCAGCATAATGAAAAACTAATACCAACCATTATTAGAAAGGCTTTAAATAATGAAGCTATTCCGATCTATGGAGATGGTAAGAATATTAGAGATTGGCTCTATGTTGAGGATCATTGTAGGGGTATTAATTTAGTTTTTCACAAAGGAAAATTAGGAGAAACCTATAATATTGGAGGAAAAAATGAACGAGATAATTTGTATATAGCACAAAAAATTTGTGATATATTAGACGAATTAAGACCCAAAGACATATCGTATTCTAAACAAATAACATTTGTTAAGGATAGACCAGGTCATGATTTCAGATACGCTATTGATGCGTCTAAAATTGAAAATAATTTAGGTTGGTATGCCAATGAAAATTTTGAAACTGGGATTGTGAAAACTATTGAATGGTATTTGAGAAAATATAAAAAACAATGAAGGGAATTGTATTAGCAGGAGGTTCTGGCACAAGACTACATCCATTAACTTTAGCGGTAAGTAAACAGTTGATGCCTATTTATGACAAGCCAATGATTTACTACCCTATTTCTACGTTAATGTGGTCGGGAATTAAAGATATTTTAATTATATCTACACCTCAAGATTTACCATTATTTAAAAAACTTTTAGGTGATGGTAAAAAATACGGTTGCAACTTCGAATATGCAGTACAAAAAACACCAAATGGTTTAGCAGAAGCCTTTATTATTGGCGAAGACTTTATTGGTGAAGATAAAGTGGCGTTGATTCTAGGCGATAATATTTTTTATGGCACAGGTTTGGCAGATCTATTACAAAAAAATAACAACCCAGAAGGGGGTATTATATACGCTTACCATGTTAATGACCCGGAGCGGTATGGTGTTGTAGAATTTGATGAAAATGATGTTGCCGTTTCTATTGAGGAAAAACCTAAAAAACCTAAATCTAATTATGCAGTTCCTGGTATTTATTTTTATGATAATTCAGTAGTAGAAATTGCAAAAAACATAAAACCGAGTAAACGAGGTGAATTAGAAATAACTGATATTAATAAAACATATTTAGACGAAGGCAAATTAAAGGTAAGTGTATTAGATAAAGGTACAGCATGGTTAGATACAGGTACATTTAAATCTTTAATGCAAGCCTCACAATTTGTTCATGTAATAGAGGAGCGACAAGGTTTAAAAATTGGAGCCATAGAAGAGGCCGCATACAGAATGGGGTTTATTGATGAAAAACAATTTAAAAAAGTCGTTAAACCCTTAACAAAAAGTGGTTATGGTATGCGCTTATTAAGCTTATTGTCGGAATAGAATGGTTATAAAAGAGACAAAATTAAAAGGGTGTTTTATAATAAAGCCACAAGTTATTAAAGACAAACGTGGCTATTTTATAGAGAACTATAATCAAAAGACTTTTAATGAAGCTCTAGGAATAGAGATAAACTTCGTTCAAGACAACGAATCGCTTTCGACCAAAGGTGTTCTCAGAGGATTACATTATCAACTAGGAAAATACGCTCAAGCTAAGCTCGTGAGAGTTATAAAAGGAAAAGTCTTGGATGTTGTAGTGGATTTGAGGCCCAAATCCTCTACTTTTGGTGAGCATTTAACCATTGAACTATCAGAAAAAAATATGACTCATCTTTTTGTGCCAAGAGGTTTTGCACATGGTTTTTTAGTCCTTGAAAACCAAACTATTTTTAGTTATAAATGCGATAATTTTTATAATAAAACATCTGAAGCGGGTATAATTTATAATGATAAAGACTTGAATATTAATTGGGAATTATCAAAAAAGGAACTTATTATTTCTAATAAAGACAAAATACTCCCAAAGTTTAAAGATGCTAAGATATGATAACAGTACTAGTTACTGCAAAAGATAGTCAATTGGCAAGGTGTATTGAAAGTATATCTAAAAACCACCCCAAAGTTAATTTTATTTTTAAATCGTCTTCTGATCTAGATATAACCAAAAAAACTCATGTTCAATCGGTGTTTAACTCAATAAAAGATTTAGATTATTGTATTAATTGTGCTGCTTATACTGCTGTTGATAAAGCTGAGGAAGATACAATAAACGCTTATAGTGTTAATGTCTTGGGTTCAAAAAATTTAGCAGAAGCTTGTTACGAATATGAAGTAACTTTAGTTCATATTTCTACTGATTTTGTTTTTAATGGTACAGTACCTGTACCACAACCTTATTCTGAAGACAGTAACACAGGTCCACTAAGTGTTTATGGTGAAACAAAGCTAAAAGGAGAAAAAGTAATTGCGGAGACAATAAAAAAACATTTCATATTTAGAACTTCATGGATGTTTTCGGAGTTTGGTAATAATTTCTTAAAAACAATGTTAAAACTTGCCACCGAAAGGAACGAGATAAATGTTGTTAGCGATCAAATAGGTAGCCCAACATATGCTAGAGATTTAGCTAAAGTTATTTTATGTTTCATTGAAAAAGAATATAAAAACTATGGAATATTTCATTACTGTAATCGTGGATCAACAACGTGGTATAATTTTGCAAAAGAGATCTTTAGTTTAAGTCAAAAGGGAGTTAAACTAAATAAAGTAAAAACTAAAGATTATCCCACTTTAGCAGCCAGACCGAAATATAGTGTTTTAGACACTTCAAAAATTGAACAAACACTTGGGGTTACACCTCTTAAATGGGAAGACAGCTTAGCAATAGCCATCTCACGTCTAAATAAGATGTGCAATCCTAAATAGGTTTACTATTTCACTAGATTTATATTAATAATAGTATTTTTGTATTATTACTTCTTATACTATAATTTGCATATAGGGCAGAGACTTACTCAAAGTAATGAATATGGTTATGTTCCAAACGTTAATTCTAAGGTTTTGAAGATTAGAGCTGTGAGTGAAATGAATAATGCAGAACTTGATTTAAATAGAGGAGATAATAATTTATTTTTATTAACCCATAAGGGTTTTTTAATATTAAACCAATCGAGAACCTAAATAGAACGTGGTTTTTGTAGAATTAGAGCATGATTAAGAGGTTAGTAATAATAATTTTATTAACTGGGTTAGGGCATATTGTAACATTACTTTCATTAAAGTATATATCAACATATGTAAACAGTAAGACAATTGCTTTTATCGGAAATGTTGATTCTCTAACACTGTTATTAATCTCGATCATTGCCTTTGGGTTGCAATTATCCGCTACTAGGAATATGGCAATACTTGAAGATTGGAAAAAAGAATACTACTTAACCCAATCAGCGCGTTTGACACTTTCTTTATTTCTATTCATATTTGGTATATCTGGTTTTTTTTATACTGAAAACTATTTGTTTTTCTTATCCCCAATATTGGCTTTAAATGCTGATTTCGCACTATATGGCAGGGGAAAACCAATTGCGGGAGCATTTGTGGCTTTGGTAAGAATTCTAATACCCTCTTTAACATTGGTTTTTGCCTCAATCTATTTTCCAGATTTAATAGTAATTCTTTTTGTAATTAGCACAGCTGTTGCATACTTTATTGCTGGAGTTATAGTCACTAGGATTTTAAGTGTTAGATATTTTATTAAACCTAAATTATCTAGCCTATTAGAATATTATAAAAACTTAAACATTGGGATTGCAACTTTTGCTTATATGTTTCTAGGCATTGGAATCGTAAATGTTGCGTCCTATTTATATAACGATGACTCAATAGCTATTATTTATATAGCTTTGAAATTATACATGATCTTTAAAGGTGTTAGAAGAATAATTGTACAATCTTTTTTTAAAGAACTTCAGGAGTTGTCAATATCTGTTAAGGTAGATTATTTTGGAGTTATTGCTGGACTGCTGTTTTTTGCTGTAATAGTTTTTTATCCCAAAGTAATAATACCTATGCTTTTTGACAATAAATTTATTGAGTATAATTTAGTTTTTATTGTCTTAGGTGCTGCGGGGTTTATATCTTCGTTTACAACAAGTTCTGGGACGAGACTACTGCTTAAAAAAGAAGATAAGCAATACAGTATTAATATTATAATATCTGCTTCGATTGTTATAATTTCTAGTGCTTTTTTATGGATATTTTTTGGAAACAAACCGATTTTAATTGCTATTTCAGTATTATTGGGTGAGGTAATAGTATCAATTATGAACTCAATAGCACTAAAAGAAAAAAACTATTTAAAAGACAGATTATCAACGGTATATGTTGTTATACTTTTTGGGGCGTTGTTTTTTGTTTTTAGCTTTATTTTTGGGCAAACCCTACTGTCATTATTTGGGAGCTTAGCAAGTTTTAGCATTTTAACATTTATTTACACCAAAAAACTAAAATTTCTATGAGCTTAAAACGTAGAGTTCTTTTTTCAACTTCATGGAGTTCAGATAACATAGACATTGAAGTTAACGGAGGTTTTTTGATGTCTTTTTACATTAAACTATTTTTTAAAAAATGGGCGCTTTTAGAGCTTAAAGGTTCTAAATATAAGGTGACGGTTTATCTTAAAGAAGAATTATCTGAGCAAAAAGTGAAATTTTCACTTTTTAATTATAGTAGAGATAATAATGATAAAATTATTACTACATCAATCAACAAAATAGATCTTTTCAGAGCAGCGATTAGAAGTTTTTATAAGTTTTTTGATAAAAACGCCAGCGTGGTTGGTCTTTCCGAGTTATATATGTCAATTATTAGAAAATCGATAGTTGAACCTATTGAATATATAAATTATACTAATGGCTGGAGGCTTATACATGCTACTGTGTTTAAACTAGAGAACCAAATCTTTATTGTTTCAGCGGGTAGTAAAGTGGGAAAATCTACACTAGTTTCAAAATTGAGAAATGAAGTTAATTGTAATGTCTTATCAGACAACTATTGTTTTATTAAAGATAATATGGTCAGGACAATAGAGGAGCCAATCAGAGGTGGTGAAGCCTCGAAATATAAAATAAGTTTTTATGGCAGGACTATAAATGGATATCCAGATAGTTTTGAAGGAGAAATAGACTATTTTATTCTAATGAAACGAGGAAATAAAAATCAATTGACAAATCTAGACTTTAAAGACTTAAATTTGTTTGTAAATCAAACGAACAACACAGAAAGAGAAGGTGTGTTTTATCTTAATAAAAGTGATTCAATTAGTGTTAAAAATTGTGACATAAACTTTAGGGGTAAATACATTCTCAAAGAATTAGAGGTTGCTGAAGGCATAGATAATATTGAATCTTCAATTAATTTGATTAAAAACATTTAAATGAGTAATTATCAATTTTCACTTGCCAATAGAGTGAATGTAAATATTTCAGGACTTTTATCAAAAAGCTGTTTCAACTTTATAACCCTAATATATAAGAATTTTGATAAGCCCTTAAAAGAGCCAAAGTCTGTTTTAAATGTCGTAATTACTAACAAAACGCCTAAGATAGAAAATACCACTTCATTAGGAAAAGACTGTATTGCTAATGACAAAACCATAGTGTTTAACACAGGCCATTTTATTACTAAAACGGATAAAGGATATAATTTAGGAGTGCCTACAAAAGTAAAGAGAGGAAGAATACCATTTAAAAGAATTACTTCTGGCAGACATATTACGGATGAATTAATAGAGCCTTTTATACAAATTTTATTATTAGAGTCTAATGCAACATTTGTGCACGCATCAAGTATATTTTATAATGATAAAGTAGATGTACTAATGGGCTGGAGAGGTACAGGTAAGACAAACGCTATTCTTAAAGAATTAAACACTAAAGAAATATGGTCTGATGATTTATCTATAATTGACGCAGATGGATTTGTTTATCCATACCTTAGACCTATTAGGCTTTATTCATATAATTTACCACTAATTGATAAGAGCTATAGATCAAAACATAGACTTGATGTTAAAAAGTATATTACACCGCCATGGCGGCCTGTTCATTACTTACCGCTTAAAAACAAAAATACTTTAAATAAAGCTAAGCTTAATAAATTGTATTATTTAAACCGCCCTAATGGGTTAAATTTACCAAAAGATGCTGAGGAGATTATGGATTTTGAGCAACTATTTTTTGATCATTATAAAATAATAATGAAGCATTTAGGAATTTTAAAAAAAAGTAATTCTATTGAAAATATTTTAAGATCCGCATGTAGCTTAAAGAATTCTTAAATAAACAAATAGTCGATGCCAGAAAGATTTAATTTAGAAAAAGATTATGCGATATAATAAAGTGAAATTATATAAACTTTTCTTCTTTATATTTCTTTTTGGTGTATCCATAGGAAATGTTATCCTTCAATTTGCTTCAATAGTTTTTCTTGGTTTAATTGGACTGTTTTTTATAAAAAGTAATAAGATTTTTTTCCCTATAAAGGATGTTTTTTACGTCTTGATGATTTTAATTTCTTTTATCCAAATTTTGTTTTTTTTCAATGAAGACTATTCCTTAAACTATGTTATTAACTCTTTAATCACAACATTTTTATGGGCTTTAATGCTCATGTGTTCTATAGTAATTGTTAGGTTAATTAGCACAATGTCTATGAGCGATATTGACGAAATTTTAATTATTTTTTTTAAAATAAATGTACTCTTTATCATTATTCAATATATAGGCCTGTCCATTAAGCACGTCTCTTTAATTCCTTTCTTGTCATCAATGGGAGCTGGAGACTTTATCAAAGGAGTTTTTACAAACTCTTCAGTTAATATGATAATACTATCATTTTTTTCAGTTTATTTTTTCTATACAAAAAAAATGCGTCTAGCAATTGTTGCCTTATTATGTATAAGCTTTACTACATACATGAGTGGTATCGTTTTATATATAGGCACAGTATTGTTATTTGCTTTTTTCTATCTCCCCATTAAATTTAAGACAAGGATAGCTTTAGGTACAATTGTGGGTTTTTTAGTATTTAGTATTATTAGCCCCAAAAACATAGAATATGTCAAATCCAATCTTACAAAAAAATTATTTGCAAAGAGAGATCAGGCAAGAAAAATAGTTTCTTTTGAGCAAACAATAGATTACTCGCTTGTTGACGCCTCAAATTTTATTTTTGGTGCAGGTGCGGGGAAATTTTCATCCCGAACCGCTTTTATGACAGCAGGTGAATATGTAAGCTGGTATCCTGAAAGTTTAATATACGCATCAGAAGAGTTTAATAATAATCATTTTGAGTTGTGGAATGAGAAAATATTAAGCAGACCCTATAAGGATGGAACGGCTAATCAGCCTTTTTCATTTTACAATAAAATGATTGGAGAATATGGATTGATAGGTTTCATTATTTTTATTTTATTTTATCTATTCTATCCATTAAGAGGCTATAAAAAACTTACATATGGCCGTTTGTTGTTGTTTTTGCTGCTAGCCTATTTTATTCTAGATTATTGGTTTGAGTATTTTACAGTAATTGTCTTTTTTGAAATATTTATGTACATGGACATTCTAAGATATAAAAATGAAGAGGTATAGTATAGATAGTCTAAAGTATTACTCAATTATATTAGTTGCATTTACACTGCCTTTTCCAATGTTGGTGAACAACATTGCGATTTTTTTGATGCTTTTTATTATTATAATTAATGCCATTAAAACTAAATGTCGGTTCAAAATAAATAGCATAAGAGTGCTATTAATACTTATTTTTTTATCTAGTGTAATCACTATTATTTACTCCTGTGACTTGGGCTCTGGATTTAAAGTAATCGAAAAATATTTGTCGTTTATAATATTTCCCATATTGTTACAATTTTCTAATATTGATAACAGAAAAACACAAGCGGTTAAATACACCTTTGTTTTTTCTGTTGTACTCGTTTTTTTCTATGCGCTACTTGTGGCGTGCTATAATTATTTAGACTCAGGAACTACAACAGTATTTAATTCAGAAAACTTAGTTTTAGAAAACAGATTTACTTATCATAGACTTATGGGGAACGCCAACATTAGCGCCACTGTTTTTGCTTTATACTTAGTTTTATCTATTTCTATTTTGTTTGAAGCTTTTTTTATCAAGAGAGTATTAGCACATCGTTCAAAAGGTATTTTGTTAATGATCTTTTTAGTATTAGTAATTGCCGTAATGAACTCTTTTTCGGCATATTTAGCCTTAGGAATAATATTTTTATCTACTGTGTTTTATGTGAAAACTAAGGCTAAGTATTATTTGTTTTTTTTGATTCCCATAGCTCTATCATTGTTGTTTTTTAGTGATAAAGCAAAAGGAATCGATAAAGATATTTTTAAATATAACTTAACAGATGATGTTCACAATAAAAACTGGAATTCATTAAATATCAGGTTAGCCAAATGGGAGTGCACACTTAGTGTTATTAATGAAACATTCCCTCTTGGCACAGGTGTTGGTTGCGCGCAAAGCACACTCAATGAAAAGTATAAAGAATTAGGGTTTCAAGTTGGCTTGGATAAAAAATTTTCAACACACAACCAATACCTGCATTATCTATTAGAGAGCGGCATTATTACTTTTTCATTATTTTTATTATTGTTGCTGTATGGAATTTTTAATAGCATTAAGAAGAAAAATTACTTTTTGTACACGATTTTAATACTATTATCTATATCAAGTTTAACGGATAATTTCTTAATAGTTAATAAAGGCATTGTGTTTTTCACTTTCTTTATTTCTATAGCTGCAAAAGATTGATTTATTACTATGAACAAAAAATCAAAAATCTTATTCCTAGTTCAATTACCACCACCTGTTCATGGAGTATCTGTTGTCAATAAAAGTCTTTTAGAAAGTGATTTGGTGAGTTCTCAATTTAAAATTGAATCATTACCATTAGTTTTTGTAAAAAATATTAAAGATATAGGGAGGCCATCTCTGCTTAAAATTTGGTATCTACTTCTTACAATATTTAGCCTTATTAAGATTCTTATAAGTAAAAAAGTTGATTTGGTATATTTTACTATATCACCTACAGGTTTCGCTTTTTATAGGGATATTATTTTCGTCTTTATTTTAAAAACTTTTAGAAAAAGATTAGTATATCACTTACACGGAAAAGGCATTAGAGAAAATGCCGAAAAGTCTAAAGCGAATAATTTCCTGTACAAATGGATGTTTAAAAACACAAGTGTTATAACCCTGTCAAAGGTTCTAAGTCTAGACATTGAAACAGTTTACCGCCCAAAGCCGTATATTCTTAATAATGGTATTAAGAGAGTGGATATTGAAGAGCAAATTAACTCAGAATTAACAACATTTGTTTTTTTATCAAATCTAAACAAATCTAAAGGAATAAAAATTTTCTTAGATGCAATAAATACGACTCATAAAAATGGTTTTAGATTTAAGGCTAAAATAATTGGAAATTCAAGCCAAGATTTTTCTATTGAGGATTTAAAAAAATATGTAACTGCCAATGATTTAAATAGCGTTGTTGAGATATTAGGCCCACAATATGGGAATGATAAGTTTGCTCAGTTGGCGATGTCAGACGTATTAGTTTTCCCTACTCTAAATGATTGTTTTCCGCTATCAATTATTGAAGCAATGCAAATGAAATTATCTGTAATTTCAACACCCATTGGTGCTATACCAGAAATAATTGAAAATGGTATTAATGGTCAAATTTTATCAGAAAACAATAAAACAACAGTAAGTAAAGCCATGATTAATTATATTAATAACCCATTTCTAGCCAAAGAATATGGACTAAATAATTATAATAAATTTATTCAGAAATATACTCAAGAAAAGTTTGAAGAGAATTTTATTAAAATTATAAATAAGATTTTAACAAATCTTCGTTGAATTATTTTTAAGTAAAATAGTAGAAAATAAATATGTGTGGAATAGTGGGATTCATAGGGTTCGATAACTTAAAAGAACTGGCAATTAATGCTAATAATGAGCAAAAACATAGAGGGCCAGACTCTCAAGATTTTTGGTGTGATGAGCATATTTCACTTGCTCATCAACGACTCTCAATAATTGACTTAAACGAAAGAGCTAACCAACCACTACATAAAGAGAATTTTGTTATTATTTATAATGGAGAGCTCTATAATTATAAAATTTTAAAAGAATATTTAAAAATCACTTACGATTCTAAGTTTTCAACTGAATCCGATACCGAAGTGGTCTTAGAATATTATATTAACGAAAAAGAAAAGTGCCTAGAAAAATTTGAAGGCATGTTCTCTTTTGCAATTTATAACAAGACCACCAAAGAAACTTTTATAGCAAGAGATTGCTTTGGAATTAAACCGCTTTTTTACTCGATTATTGGTGAAAATATATGTTTTGCTTCGGAATTAAAATCTTTAACAGACGTAGAAGGGTTTGACAAAAACATAAATAAAAGGGCTTTGGTTGCATCTTTAAATTACTTATGGATTCCGGGCAATGAATCAATTTTTATGGGAACTCATAAATTACCACCTGCCCACTATATGATAATTTCTGATTATAAGAAAATAAGCATTAAGAAGTATTGGAATTTGGCTGATAGTATTAATAACAACCTTAATGAAGATGAGGCTGTAGAAGGATTACAAAATGTTATCGAGGAAAGCATAGCAAGACATATGATTTCAGACGTACCTGTAAGTACTTTTTTAAGTGGAGGTATTGATTCCTCTCTAATATCTATTATTGCCTCAAAGCATATAGAAAAACTATCTACGTATACGATTACAACTAATCAAAAAGATAAGAAAGTTGAACAGATGCCAGACGATCAGAAATATGCTAGACTATTAGCAAATCGCCATAAGTTTGATTATAATGAAATTGAGATATCTCCAGATGTTGTAAAAATTTTACCAGAAATTGTAAAAACACTTGATGAACCAATAGGAGATCCAGCTGCCATCAACACTTACCTTATTTGTAAGAAAGCTCGAGAAAAAGGGGTTAAGGTATTATTATCTGGTATGGGAGCTGACGAAATCTTTTTTGGATATCAAAGACATAAGGCTTTGTTGTATGCAAAAAGATACAACCAATTACCTCAACTATTAAAATTTATAATAAAAAAAGCAGTTAACCTCTTGCCTGTAAAAATTTTTGGCAAAGGAATAATATTGACTAGGTGGGCTAAAAGATTTTTAAATTTCGCTTCATTACCTATAGATGAAGCATACATGAGGAGTTACTCTTATTATAACAAAGGAGAATTAAAAGAATTGCTAAAAGATGTGGACAATATAGATATTGATTACATATTTAAACACCATAAAGTTACTTTTAATGAAAAATTTAAAGATGATATTGTAAATCAAGTATGTAATACAGATATACAAATGTTTATGAATGGCTTAAATTTAACCTATACCGATAGGGCTTCTATGGCTGCTTCAGTAGAGGTTCGAGTGCCTTTTATAGACAAAAAGGTGGTGGAATATGCTATGTCTATACCAGCAAAATATAAGTTTAATAAAAACCAAACTAAATACATTTTAAAGAAAGCAGCGGAAAAACATCTTGATAAAGATATTATTTACAGAAAAAAAGCTTCATTTGGCGCTCCTATTAGATCATGGATTTCTAATGAATTAAAACCTATGGTTGATGATTTGTTATCCAAAGAGCGAATGAATAAAAGAGGAATTTTCAATTATGAGTTTGTTGCAAAGCTTATTGAGCGGGATAGATTAGGTAAAGAGGATAATGCTTACCAAATTTATCAATTATTAACTATTGAATTATGGATGCAAGCATATGTTGATTAAATTTATTAATTAAAGTGATTTAACAGAATCGGTCAATGAACAAAGTAATAATAAAAACGCAATTTAAATTATATTTTTTTTTAATAGTAATTGCTTTTATTGGGGACATATTTAGGCGCCTCGCAATGTATTCAAATTTTAGTTTTACTAGATATACCACCTTATCTAAAATTATCTTTATTTCAGTTTCTTTTTTTTGTTTAGTTTTCTTTTATCGAAAATTTACTTTAAAAGATAAATTAAAAGTTAACATAATTAAATTAATGTTATGCCTGTCTTTAATTTATGTTATTGGGCATTTTAATAGTAATAATTCTCTCTCTGTTCTATATGAAAATTTTGAATTCTTAGCTAAATATTTCTTTCTTCCCTACCTATTAATTTTATTCATAGACTTAAGAAACGATGGAATAGCAATTGAAAGGCTTATAAAGCTTTTTGAAGTTCTGTTTTTTATTAATCTAGGAGCAATCTTAGTTGGTTATGTTTTTAATGTTGATGTGTTTCAAGCATACGATAGTGGTAAACGTTTTGGTTATAAAGGGATTTATTCAATGTCTGGACAAACCAGTATTTATTTCATCTTAATGGCTTTATACTATTCACATAATTTAATATTAAAAAAATATGATCGTATTGTTTTTCTTAAATTGGTTATAGTAATTTTTGGTTCGTTCTTAATAGGCACTAAGCGTATATATTTATTTGTACCAATTCTGATTATATATTATTTGTTTTTTTTAGGAGGATATAAAAAGAAAATCACATATCAATTTGGTATCCCAATATTCGCAGGCACATTTTTATTATTTCTATTAATTAAAAGAGACATACAACGAACTTTTGATGTATTATATTCAATTTATGACACTAAAGGGTTTTTGTCAAGTTTAACATCTTATAGAAGTGATTTGCTTACAGAGATATATACAACTACAATTGTAAATGACTGGACTTTCTTGAATTTCTTATTTGGTGGTTTAGACTTTAGGATTTTAAGAACAGAGATGGGTTTTGTAGACTTATTTTTGTTTTTTGGTCTAATTGGGTTTTTAATCTATTTATACTTTTATAGAATACTTTTTCAGTTCAAATTTTCTCATAGTTTTTATTGGTTCTTTTTAATATCGTTAATTGTTATTGTTTTTTTCGCAGACGCTTTCATTTTAGAAGCAAATATCCCTATTTTGTTCTTATTATTGTGTTTTTATTTCTATAATCATGAGCAGGGTGAGTCGAGAAAAATTTAATGAAAGTTTAGAAGCACTAAAAAATTATTGTGAAAAACAAGAGTTTAAAGGTTGGGACCCTTATGATGGTTTAAACAGTTGGTTAATTCAAAAGACAATATTGGGTAAATCACGTTTTATAAGATTAGTTTGGATTCAAATATTTAAAAGGAACCCAATTAACCTCAGATATGTATTTGGAATAAAAAAGGATTATAATCCTAAAGGACTTGGTCTTTTCCTCTCAGCTTATTGTAATTTATATAAAAAAGACCCTAAACCAACTTACTTAGAAAAGATAAATTTTTTAGCAAAAAAAATAACTAGCTTACAAACAGAAGGTTATAAAGAATCGTGCTGGGGCTATAATTTTGATTGGCAAGCAAGGGCATTTTTTCAACCCAAATATACGCCCACGGTTGTGGCTACAACATTTATTGCGGATGCTTTAATAGAGGCCTATGAAATAACAAAAAACGATGATTATTTAAACATTGTAATCAGTGCATCTAGATTTGTATTAAATGACTTAAATAAATCTTATGATGATGACGGAGATTTTACATTTTCTTACTCACCCATAGACAACACGCAAGTTTATAATGCTGGTTTATTAGGAGCTAAACTTTTGAGTTTAGTATATAAATATACAAAAGACGAAAACCTTATAAATTCTGCTAAATCTGTTGTATCATATGTTTGTAAGAAACAAAATGAGGATGGGTCTTGGGCATATGGTACATTGCCGTTTCATCAATGGGTTGATAATTTTCACACAGGCTATAATTTAGAGTGTATAAAAACTTATCAAGACGCATCAGGTAATTTTGATTTTAGCTCTAATATCAATAAAGGAATAGATTACTATTTGAACACTTTCTTTACTAAAGAGGGAATGTCTAAATATTATAACAACAAAACTTACCCTATAGATGTTCACGCACCAGCTCAACTTATTGCTACTTTACATAAGAACAAAAATCTAAAATCAAACAAAGCACTAGTTGATAAGGTATTGAGTTGGACAATCAGTAATATGCAAACAAAAAAAGGGTATTTTATTTATCAAAAGAGGAGAATGATCTCTTCTAGAATTCCATATATTCGTTGGGCTCAAGGCTGGATGTTTTATGCATTAAGCTACTACAATTTAGAAGATGAATAGACTGAAATTTTTAAATACACAAGTTGATAATTTTTCAATGGATGAAACTTTGGGTCTCATTAAAAATGCTATCGATAATAATAAACAAATACATCATGTTGTTGTTAATGCAGGAAAGATAGTGTTAATGCAGAGCGATTTGCAGTTACGACAAAGTGTTAATGAAAGTGACCTAATTAATGCAGACGGCCAAGCTGTTGTATGGGCTTCAAAAATTTTAAAAAAACCCTTAAAAGAAAGAGTTGCAGGAATTGATTTGATGGAAAACCTGATTGAATTGGCGCATAAAAAAAAATATAAAATTTTCTTTTTGGGCGCCAAAGAAGCTATTGTTAAAGCTGTTGTGAAAAAGTATTCTTCTCAATATTCTCCACAAATCATTGCGGGATACAGAAATGGTTATTTTAATTTAAATGATGAGCCTCAGATTGCAAAAGAAATATCCCATAGTGGGGCAAATATTTTATTTGTAGCTATATCTTCTCCAACCAAAGAAAACTTCATTTATAATAATAAAACACTTTTGAAAGGGGTTAATTTTATTATGGGAGTTGGTGGTAGTTTTGATGTAGCTGCAGGAAAAGTTAAACGTGCACCAAAATGGATGCAAAAATCTGGCTTGGAGTGGTTTTATAGATTTCTACAAGAACCTAAGCGTATGTGGAAACGATACTTAATTGGTAATACTAAATTCATTTTTTTGGTTTTAAAAGAGCGTTTTCGCGCCTAAGCACATTAAACTATTATACAGTTTCTTGCACATAATTTCATATAGTTTTTGACAAGTCACTCATTTTTGTGTGAATTTTGATTTTAGAGTATTATATTCGATTATTGTTAGCTCTTTATGCATAAAATATAGATTTGAGTTTATTTAAACACGGAAGATATTCAGGATATTTAAGACCTATTTCATATATAATTGATTTGTCAGTTATTAATGCAATTGCAGTGTTTTATTTAGTAAACGGAAAAGACCCTGTCATTTTTTCCTTATTTATGTCATTGGGTTGGGTATTACTATCCGTTTACTCACAATTTTATGAGGTTTATAGATACACAAGACCAATTAATATTTTATCACTTATAGTAAAGCAATCCATTTTATATTTATTGCTGGTATTCGCATTTTCTGGTCTTTATCACGAATTAGATATTTATCCAAGACCAATTGTAAAGTACACACTTTTGTGCTTTTTATTTATTACACTTTTTAAATTTACCATCTACTATTTACTACAGAAATATAGAACATCATTTGGAGGAAATTATAGAACCACAGTAATTTTAGGAATAAATAAGAAAACTATTGCTCTTGAAAAATTTTTTAACATAACCCCAGAGTATGGATACCTCCACAAAAAGACATTCAATTTTAAAAACAAAGATGAATCATTAAAAAATTGTTTTGATTATATTCTTAGTGAACGAATAGACGAGATTTATTGCTCAATTTCAGAACTAACAAATTCACAAATTGCAGACATTGTAGATTTTGCAGACAACAATCTTAAAATCTTAAAGTTTATTCCAGATAGTAAAGAAATCTATTCAAAAAGATTACGATATGAATATTACGATTATATTCCAATACTTACCTTAAGGACAATACCACTAGAGGATTCAGTAAATACGATTATAAAACGTGGTTTTGATATTTTATTTGCTAGCATCGTTATTGTGTTTATTTTATCTTGGTTAACGCCTTTGATTGCAATTCTTATAAAACTTGAATCAAAAGGTCCTGTGTTTTTTAAACAGTCTAGAAATGGATTTAATTACAAAGAGTTTGACTGTTATAAATTTAGGTCTATGACACCTAATAAAGATGCCCACTTATACCAAGCCACAAGAGACGATGAGCGCGTGACTAAAGTTGGTCGATTTCTTAGAAAAACAAGTATTGATGAACTCCCTCAATTTTTTAATGTGCTCTTTGGTGATATGTCTGTTGTAGGCCCAAGACCTCATATGGTAAGCCACACAACTATGTATGCTAAAAAAATTGATAAATTTATGGTGAGACATTTTGTTAAACCAGGAATTACTGGACTTGCACAAATTAGTGGGTTTAGAGGTGAGGTGGAAACTGACAAGGATATTATTGGTAGAGTAAAATATGACATCTTCTATATAGAGAACTGGTCATTACTTTTAGACATGAAAATCATTTTTCAGACATTTGTAAATGCTGTAAAAGGTGACGAAAAAGCTTACTAAAAACATTATGAAGCCATTAGTTTCTATCATAACACCAATGTATAATAATGAAGATGTTATTTCAGAAACCATTATTAGTGTACTTAACCAGACTTATATTAGTTGGGAAATGTTACTGATTGATGATGCCTCATCAGACCAAACCATAAACACTGTAAAAGAAATTATAGATACTGATTCAAGAATTAAATTATTTGAGCATTCAAAAAATAAGGGAGCAGCAGAAGCTAGAAACTTGGGAACTAAAATGGCAAAAGGAAATTATATAGCCTTTTTAGATGCTGATGATCTTTGGAAAGAAAGTAAGTTAGAGCTTCAGGTTAACCAACTTATTAATGACGTCACAGATGTTAGTTTTGGAAGTTACGAATGGATAGATTTAGAAAGCAAGCCATTAAACAAAAAAGTAGATATCTTAGAGCAATTGACATACAGTAAGCTATTAAAAGCTAATTATATAGGCAATTTAACAGGAGTATATAATTGTGAAAAACTAGGTAAAATATATACTAAAGACCTAAAGAAACGACAAGATTGGTTGCTATGGTTAGAAGCTCTAAAGCGCAGTAAAAAACCTGCAATAGGGATTACTGAAACCATAGCTTACTACCGAATATCTAAAGATTCTCTATCCTCAAACAAAACGAGTTTAATTAAGCACAATTTTAATGTGTATCGTAAAGGTTTGGGTTTTTCTTTTATAAAGTCTTCAATTTACTTACTAAAGTTTCTCTACGAACACCTATTTGTAAAGTCGAGCTTAATTAAAGCTATAAGCTAGAAACAAATTGCTTTAATTTCCCTGCTTTTGTGCGTTTTAATTTGTTTACCCGTTCAAAGTCTACTTTTATTCCAGGTTCAAGATAACGCTCCATTTCTTGAGTAATGAGTCCTTTTTTATCTTTAGAAATCGCTTTGCGACTCACAAAACGAATCTTGAAATAATCTAAAGTTAATTGTTCAATTATAAATTCTGAAACATTACCATCATTTTCAATTACACTCTTGGTAATGTAATAAAAGGTTAAACCCGCAGCTTTTTTCCCGCTTGGTAAAATGGCAATATCGTTAGTTCTTCCGGTTAATTGCTGTAAAATGGGTTTTCTATAAGTGCTTTCTGTAGACAGAGAGCCAATGTCTCCAATGTCATAGCGAATAAATGGATGGGCCTTGTTGTATAGTGATGTTATAACTATTCTTCCTTCTTCACCAATTGGGAGAACTTTGTTATTCTCATCTAAAACTTCAACATAAAGAGTTTCGCTATTTACCTGCCATTCATCATTGGTGTTTTCAAAAGCAATTAAGTCTAGTTCTGAAGCGCCATATTCATTAACTATTGGTACTCCAAACTGTGTTTCCATTAAAGCTTTGTCATCTTTAAAAAGCATTTCAGAAGTAACAATACAAACTTTAAGGCTAGGACATATAGTAGTTAAAACAATATTTTTTTGTTTCAAAAACTTGGCAAATTGTACAATTGGGCTTGTATAACCATTGATAAATTCAAAACGAGTAGTTTTAAATTTCTTCAAAGCCTTTTCAAATACAGCATCACTCAAATCAAAAACCGAAAATCGAAAACGATTACTAAACCAATCTTTTAAACGTTCTTTATAATAGCCTTTTTTATCCAAGGGAATACCATAAAAACGTGCTTGCTTTGATGTGTTAAAGTCAATTCCATACCAAGAAAAGCGATTTATAATTTCTGCCCAAGTCATGGCGTGGCACCATTTATCTTTAGCAAAAATAAAAGGATCTCCAGAACTCCCAGATGTCTTATTCAAATACACATTATTTGGTGTATATCCATCAGAAAGACGTTGTTCAATAGGTTGTTGTAAGTGACGTTTGGTAATAATTGGCACAGAATTCCAATCTTCAATATTTATTGTTTTCCCATAAGCTCTATAAAATGAATTGTGCTCTAAATGATAAGAAACAATATCTTTTTTCTGATTTTCAACATAGACTTTAAATTCTGAATCCTTTTTAGCTTGAATTTTTGCCAAAGTAGATTTCGCCTTGTTTATATCAAAGCCATTTATTTTTAAAGAAAAATCAAATAATCTCAAGATATTTTTTACCGCTAAGGTTTCCGTAAATTAATTGTTTTTTCCACTCAAAACCAATTATTTTTGCCCAAACAATTTTTCACATGAATATTTTAGTACTTGGCTCTGGAGGAAGAGAGCATACATTTGCTTGGAAAATAGCTCAAAGTAGCCGTTGTAAAAACCTTTTTGTTGCTCCAGGAAATTCAGGAACAGCAACTATAGCAACGAATCTAAAAATTGGAGTAACAGATTTTGAGGCTATAAAAAATGCAGTTGTTCAAAACAACATTGATTTAGTAGTTGTTGGTCCAGAAGATCCATTAGTACAAGGTGTCCATGATTTCTTTTTGCGAGATGAAGAATTAAAAGATGTTTCGGTTATTGGGCCTCAAGCAGCAGCAGCAGAACTAGAAGGCAGCAAGGAATTCGCTAAAGAGTTTATGATGCGTCATAATATACCAACCGCCGCCTATGAGAGTTTCACAAAAGATAATGTTGAAGAAGGTTATCGTTTTTTAGAAACCTTAATGCCACCTTATGTTTTAAAAGCGGATGGTTTAGCAGCAGGAAAAGGAGTTTTGATTCTTAATGATTTAAACGAAGCTAAAGGTGAACTAAAAAGCATGCTTGTGGATTCTAAATTTGGTGAAGCGAGTACTAAAGTGGTTATAGAGGAGTTTTTAGATGGGATAGAATTAAGTTGTTTTGTATTAACTGATGGTAAAGATTATAAAGTTTTGCCAACAGCAAAGGATTACAAGCGTATTGGTGAAGGCGATACGGGTTTAAATACGGGCGGCATGGGAGCTGTGTCTCCAGTGCCATTTGCAACTAAAGAATTTTTAGATAAAATTGAAAACCAAATAGTAAAACCTACTGTTGAAGGCCTAAAGAAAGATAATTTACCTTACGTTGGGTTTATTTTTATTGGATTAATCAAAGTAGGTGACGACCCAAAAGTGATTGAGTATAATGTTAGAATGGGGGATCCAGAAACTGAAGTGGTTCTACCAAGGTTAAAAACCGATTTGGTTGAAGTTTTTGAAGCGATGGCAAACCAAACTTTATCCAATGTTACTATAGAAATTGATGAGCGTGCTGCAACAACTATAATGTTAGTTTCTGGTGGTTATCCTGAAGCTTATGAGAAAGGTAAGACAATTACAGGAGTAGAAACAATTAAAGATTCTATTGTGTTTCATGCAGGAGCTATAGAAGATGATGGTAAAGTGGTAACTTCTGGTGGTCGTGTAATGGCAATCACTTCTTATGGTAAAACACACCAAGAGGCCATAAAAAAATCTTATCAAAGTATAGAGAATCTACATTTTGATAAGATGTATTATCGTAAGGACATTGGTTTTGATCTATAGGTAAGAGTGCGAAGTAACGCTTTTATCCTCTTCGTTATTATCGTTATATTTTTTAAGCTGAAGCATCCAATATGTAAATGCAACAAAGCCAATAGCCATAAAAATCCATGATATAAAATTCGCAGAAAACCAACTTTCTAACTCTAAAGCTCTAAGTGCATCAAATGGTGCAAAAAGAACATTAACAAATAAATCTTCTATTCCGTAAAAGAAATCTTTCATAACTTTATAAATTTACAGCACAAAAATACAAAAAGAGTTAATGATTACAAGCATTTTTAGTAAATCTAAGCCCATAAATATTATTATAGTTGTGGTTTTTGTCGTTTTACTTTTTGTAATTACAAACTACACTCAACTTTTTAATGATTTTAATAGTGCTCTAGTAGCTACTTCTAGATTAGGAGTCACATTATTTTTAGTTTTTCTATTAGATTTTATAGTTTCCAAAAACAACTTAACCCAAAGAAATAGTTACGCTGTAATGACTTTTGGGTTGCTGTTTGGTATGTTTCCTCAATCTATGAAATATTCAGATTTATTATTCTCAAATTTATTTGTGTTTTTTGCACTACGACGTTTAATAAGTTTACACTCTAAATTAAGTATTAAAAAGAAGCTATTTGATGCCGCCTTTTGGATTGCATTAGCAACATTATTTTATTTCTGGTCAATTCTATTTTTCGCATTAGTAATTGTAGCATTAATTTATTATTCTCAAAATGATATAAAAAATGTTCTTATTCCACTTACTGGTCTAGCAACAGTAATGGTTTTGTTAATAATTTATAATATTATAATACACGATGTTTTCATTAGACCAACTGATTTTGAACGGTATGCAAGTGTAGATTTTACTTCATATAACAGTAATGAAAGTATACTCAAACTCACGGTTCTATGCGCATTGTTTATTTGGATACTAATTTACTTTTTTAAAACCGTATCGGATAAGAACAAAAAGTTGAAACCTTCTTATTTTATTATTGCTTGGGCTTCTATTATTGCGGTTTTGGTCGCTATTATTGCACCAATAAAAAACGGAAGCGAATTTTTATTTTTGTTTGCTCCGTTTTCAATAATCATGGCAAATTATATAGAAGTGATCTCTGAGCGTTGGTTTAAAGAAGTATTTGTAGGACTGATTATTATAACGCCAATTGTGTCACTATTGCTGTAGTTTGTTTCCAAAAGCTAAATCACCAGCATCACCTAAGCCAGGAATTATATAACCTTTTTCATTTAATGTATTATCAATAGCTGCAATCCAAAGATGTGTTTTGGATTCAAAAGATTGAGCAACAAAGTCAACACCTTTTTGTGCACCAATAACACTAACTAAATGCACTTCTTTTGGTGTGCCAAAGGGTTTTAAAGCCTCAAAAGTTGCCACCATAGATTGACCTGTCGCTAACATAGGATCAGCTAAAATTAAAGTTTTGTCTTCTAAACTAGGGCAGGCTAAATACTCAACTACAATTTCAAAACTTTCAGGATTATGTTTGTGTTGTCTATAGGCAGAAATAAAAGCATTTTCGGCAGCATCAAAATAATTTAGCAAGCCATTATGAAGAGGCACACCAGCTCTTAAGATAGAACATAATACAATATCATTTTTATGTAATTCTGTTTTAGAAATACCTAAAGGAGTTTCAATATTATGTGCTTCAAAACGAAGTGATTTACTCAACTCATAACCCAAAACTTCACCTATACGTTCTATATTTCGTCTAAAACGCATACTGTCTTTTTGAATAGTTTTATCTCTAATTTCAGATATAAATGTGTTTAAAATTGAAGGTGTTTTAGATAGATTATGAATATGCATACAATGGTATTTTGTTCAGTGCTAAGTTAATAATTCAAACTATATTTGCATATTCAAAATTATATTGATTTATGTTTTCAGAAAAAGCAAATGCTATATTTCAAGATGTAATTAAAACCTACAAGGGTTTAAATACTGTTGATCAACCATTTACCAATAAGTATAACAAAAATGAAGATTTAATTGCTCATTTATTATATAGAAAATGTTGGATAGATACGGTTCAGTGGGCTTATGAAGACATTATTAGAGATCCAAACATTGATCCCGTTGCGGCTTTAAAACTAAAGCGTATGATTGATGCCTCAAACGAAGACAGAACAGATACCGTTGAGTTTGTTGACAGTTATTTTTTAGATAAGTACAAATCAGTTGCTGTAAAGCCTGACGCTAAAATTAATTCCGAGAGTCCAGCTTGGGCAATAGATAGATTATCCATTTTAGCATTAAAAATTTATCATATGCATGTTGAAACAATAAGAGAAGATGCAAGTGATGCTCATAAAGCAGCTTGCCAAAAAAAGCTCAATGTTTTATTAGAGCAACGTATAGATTTAAGCACTGCAATTGATGATTTGTTGAATGATATTTCTAATGGTGATAAGTACATGAAAGTGTATAAGCAGATGAAAATGTATAATGACAATGAGCTTAATCCCGTATTAAGAGGTCAGAAATAAAATTCCCGAAAAGACTGGAATTTCATTTTAAAGTTGAGGTGCCAAACCCAAAACACATATTAGCTATTAGGTTTTCTGCCATGGGAGATGTCGCCATGACGGTTCCTGTTTTAAGAACTTTAACAGAGCAATATCCCAACTTAAAAATTACTGTTGTTACAAGAGAGTTTTTCAAACCTTTCTTTCAAGATTTAAAAAATGTTGAAGTCTTTTCAGCAGACTTAAAAGACAAACACAAAGGTGTTTTGGGATTATATAAACTATCTAGAGAATTAAAGGCCTTACAATTTGATGCTGTTGCGGATTTGCATAATGTATTACGTAGTAAAATTTTAAAATTCTTTTTCTTTGGTAAAAAAGTAATTCAGATTGATAAGGGTAGAGTAGAAAAAAAGGCGTTGATTACAGGTCAACTATTTCAACAATTAAAAACAACGCATCAACGTTATGCAGATGTTTTTAAAACGCTTGGTTTTTCAGTGAAATTATCAAACCCAACGTTTCTTAACCCAAAATCTTTAACGGAAAACCTACAGCAATTTATTTCGAATAAAGAACGAAAAACTATTGGAATAGCACCTTTTGCTGCACATCAAAGCAAAATGTATCCATTAGAACAAATGGAAGAAGTGATTGCAGAACTTTCAAAAAACTATAATATTGTTTTGTTTGGTGGGGGCAAAAAAGAAGTTGAGGTCTTAAATAAAATAGAAACAGAATACACCAATGTTTCTTCAGTTGCAGGAAAATTAGATTTAGAGGAAGAGCTTATCTTAATCTCTAATCTGGACTTAATGTTGTCTATGGACTCTGGCAATGCCCATATTGCAGCAATGCTTGGTAAAAAAGTGATTACTATTTGGGGAGTTACGCATCCTTTTACTGGTTTTGCGCCGTTCAATCAGCCCGATGATTATACTATTTTAACTGATAGGGAGGAATATCCACTAATACCAACGTCAATTTATGGAAATAAGTTTCCCGAAGGTTATGAATATGCCGCAGGAAGTATTTCTGTTAAGGAAATCGTATCTAAAGTTAGCTCTGTCGCTTCTATTTAGGCAGAAATCTATAGTTCTAAAAAATCTAAGAATCTAACTAGTCTAAAATTAAACATCATCATAATCTACCACGATAGTATTAGAAGTAGGATGCGCTTGGCAGGTTAACACCAAACCTTCAGCAACTTCATCATCAGTAAGTATATTGTTTTGGCGCATTGTCGCTTCGCCTTCCGTAAGCTTAGCAATACAACTGCTACAAATGCCACCTTGACAAGAATATGGAGCATCAATATCTTGTTTTAAAGCCGCCTCAAGAATGGTTGTTTCTTTAGACATTTCAAACTCAAACTCTTCATCATCCACTAAAACCTTGATCTTAGTTTGTCCTGATGGTAAATCAGCGGCAACATCAGTATTAGCTTCTATAGGCGCAGTAAACAATTCAAAGAAAATAGACTTTTCTTTGACACCATTTTCAATCAACACATTTTTAACGGTGTGTATCATCTGTTCTGGACCACAGAGGTAGAATTGTTCAATAGTAACGTCTTTATATTTGTTCTTTACAATAAGGTTGACTGTACTTTTTTCAATTCTTCCAAATAGAGAATCATCTACTCTTGCTTGGCTATAAATAAAATGTACATGGAAGCGATTACCATAAAGCGTCTGTAATTCTACAAGCTCTTTAAAAAACATGACGTCAACAGAAGACTTATTTCCATATACTAGAACAAAATTACTGAATGGCTCGTCTTCTAAAAGAGTTTTAGCAATACTCAAAATTGGAGTAATACCACTACCAGCAGCGAATGCCGCAATAGTTCTAGTTTTAGCGTCATTGGCCTCAAATACAAAACGACCATTTGGTGTAGATACGTCTATTGTATCTCCAGTCTTGAGCTCAGAGTTTGCATATACAGAAAAAGTTCCATTTTCTACTGCTTTAACAGCTACCGTAAGGTCTCCACTATTTTGAGATGAACATATAGAATAATCTCTTCTAACGTCTTCTCCGTTAATCGTAGCTTTAAGTGTTACGTATTGCCCAGCATTAAAGTTATAGTCTTCTTTTAAGTTTTCGGGAATCTCAAAAGAAATAGCAACAGATTGCTCAGTAACTTTAGATACTGATTTTATATTTAGGGAATGAAATTGTGACATTAAGAATAATTTTTTGCAAAAATAGGGAAGCTAACATTAAAGTTAACTTTGTTTGTAACAAATTAACGATTATGTTTACTAATATGAAAAACTAACCAAAATACAATGATAAAACATTTCATTAATCTCGAATGGAAACAATATTTCCGTTCATCTTATTGGCAAAAAAGTATTGTTATAAACATCTTAATGGTGTTTTTTGCCTTGTACTTTGTGGGTATGTTTCTTTTTCTCGGAGCATTTCTTTTTAAAATATTAGGAAAATTAGTCCCAGACCAAGATCCTTTTGTGGTCGTAAACAGCTATATTTTCTATTGGTTTATAGGGGATTTATTAATGCGTTTCTTTTTACAGAAATTGCCAGTTATGAGCGTTAAACCTCTTCTAACGCAACCCATTAAGCGGTCTACAGTAGTAAATTACGTGCTCGGAAAGTCGGCATTATCATTCTTTAACTTTTTACCCTTGTTCGCGATTATACCATTTAGCATTTCTTTGTTATCGAATGGTTATGATACATCTACGGTATTAACGTGGATGTTTACAATGATAATTATTGTCCTTATTATTAATTTTCTAAACTTTATAATTGAGGCATTTTCTGCAGAAAGAGAATTGTCGTTTTTACCTATAATTGTTGTAGCAGGAGCATTATATGGATTAGATTATTTTAATATATTTCCAATGAAATCAATTATTGGTGAGAGTCTAATGAGTGTAGCCAGTAACCCTATCTTAATCTTAATCCCAATTGCTATTCTGTTATTGTTTTATGGGTATAATTACAAAATACTTAAGAGTAAGCTCTTTTTAGATAGTTCATTAAAATCTAAAGTTACAGAGGTAAATGCATCAGACTTATCGTGGACTAAACGCTTTGGTGATATAGCACCATTTATGCAATTAGATTTAAAATTAATATGGAGAAATAAGCGGACAAAATCTATGGCTATGCTTTTAGTTATAGGCCTACTTTATGGATTGTTCTTTTACCCTCAACCAATGTATAGAGACATGGAGTTTATGTTTGCTTTTATTGGTGTTTTTTCTACAGGTTTTTTTCTTATCAATTTTGGTCAATTTATTCCGGCTTGGGATAGTGGTTATTACAAAATGTTAATGAGTCAAAATATTAAATACGAACAATACTTACGTTCAAAATTTATACTCATGATTATGAGTGTAGTTATACTTTTTGTTTTAGGAATTCCTTATGTGTATTTCGGGTGGAAAATTTTAATAGCACATTTTGCCGCAGCAATATATAACATCGGTGTTAACTCTCATGTTATATTATTTGGAGGCTCATTTAATAGAAAGAAGATTGATTTAGATAAAAAAGCAGCTTTTAATTATCAAGGTACTGGTGCTGTACAGTGGTTAATTGGTATTCCACTTATGGTTTTACCAATGGGACTATTTGGACTAACCAATTGGCTCGTTGGTTTTGAAGCGGCGATTGCATTACTAATGGTTCTTGGTATTGTAGGTATTGTACTTCATAAAAAATTAATGAGATTCATTACACAAAAATATCTCGATTCTAAATACAAAATGATTGACGCCTTTGGTCAAGACAATTAATAACATATAAGATTACAACCATGATATATACAAAAGACCTTTCAAAATCGTATAACGGAACTACGGTTCTTAACGTTGAAGAATTAAGTATTCCTAAGGGCCAAAGTTTTGGTTTGGTGGGAAACAATGGTGCTGGTAAAACAACATACTTCAGCTTATTACTCGATTTAATAAAACCTTCAACAGGAAACATAACAAACAATAGCGTTGTTGTCGATGAAAGTGAGGATTGGAAACCATTTACATCATCTTTTATTGACGAAAGTTTTTTAATTGGTTATCTAACACCAGAAGAATATTTCTATTTCATTGGAGACTTACGTGGACAAAATAAAGCAGATGTTGATGCCCTAACGTCTAAGTTCGAAGATTTTTTCAACGGAGAAATCATCGGAAAGAAAAAATATCTTAGAGATTTAAGTAAGGGTAACCAGAAAAAAGCAGGCATAGTCGCAGCTTTAATTGGAAACCCTGAAGTTATCATTTTAGACGAACCTTTTGCAAATTTAGATCCAACCACACAAATTCGCTTAAAGCAAATCCTTAAAGACCTGGCAGAAAAGCAAGGAGTAACGGTTTTAGTATCTAGTCATGATTTAATGCATGTTACAGATGTTTGTGAGCGTATTGTTGTTTTAGAGAAAGGAAATGTTATTAAAGATTTAGAAACAAACCCAGCAACCTTAAAAGAACTGGAAGCACATTTTGCAAGTGGCACAATGGCTACTCAAGAAGAAGAATAACAATCACTCAGTTATATTTTTAAAGCTCGTAATTGTTTTTGTTACGAGCTTTTTTATGCTTTGATGTATTGTATTACCTCGAAAAACCTTGAAATAACATCGAAAATTCAAAAAGATGTTTATTTTTACCACTTAACACACTAAACGCCCAACATTTTAGTTATCTATTAACCAAATAGAATCAACGTTGAAGACCTATTACAAAATCATACTATCTCTTTTCTGCGTGGCATTTATGGCCCAAGGCTGCTCACGTAAAAAAGACACGTTTATTAATAGAAATTTCCATGCTTTAGGTACAAAATATAATGTGCTTTATAATGGAAATTTAGCTTTAGAACGTGGTAAAGAAGGTATTAATGATGAGTACACCGAAAATTTTTGGGAGCTTCTGCCTGTTGAACGTATGAAACTACAAGAGGATATTTTTCTTCCCGGACAAACTAAAAACGAAGATTTTGATCGTGCTGAAGAAAAAGCAATAAAAGCCATTCAGGTTCATGGAATGAATATCGATGGTAAGGAGAAAAACCCTCAGATTGATGAAGCGTATTTACTCTTAGGACAGGCGCGTTACTTCGACCAGCGCTTTGTGCCAGCTCTAGCAGCGTTTAATAACATTCTCAATAAATACCCAACAAGTGACAAAATAAATCAAGTAAAAATTTGGAGAGAAAAGGCTAGTATTCGTTTAGATAATAACGAAGGGGCTTTAAAAAAACTAAAACGCCTTCTTGATGAGGAAGAATTAGATGGTCAAGATTTGGCAGATGCTAAAGCCGCTTTAGCACAAGCCTATATTAACCTAAAAAGTAAAGATAGTGCATTAGTAGAATTAGGTTTTGCAGCTGAGCATACAAAACTAAAAAACGAAAAAGCACGCTATCACTTTATAAGAGGTCAATTGTATAATGAGTTTGACAAGAAAGACAGTGCAAATATAGAATTTGATGCTATAATAGATATGCATCGCCAAATTCCAAGGTCATTTTACATTAATGCTCATATTCAAAAATCAAACAATTTTGATGTTGATAACGGTAACTTAATTGAGTTTCAAGACTATCTTACCGATTTAGAAGAAAACAGAGAAAATAGACCTTTTTTAGATAAAATCTATTATCGTATTGCTGAATTTCATCGCACAAATACTTCAGATAGTTTATCGGAAGCCTATTATAACAAGTCACTTAGAAAAATCACTTCTGATAAATACTTAAAATCCCTTAATTATGAGACTTTAGGGAATATGTATTTTGATCGAAATGTCTATAAAACAGCAGGAGCTTACTATGATAGTACTATGACAGTAATGGTACAAAACACTAAGCCTTATAGAATCCTAAAAAGAAAGCGCGAAAACCTAGACGATGTCATTTATTACGAAGGCATTGCTCAAACCAACGATAGTATTTTAAATATAATTAAGCTTCCTAAAGAACAACAACTAGCTATTTACACTGAATATACAGAAAACTTAAAGCAAAAAGCTTTAGAGGAAGAACAAGAAAGAGAAGCCGCTTTAGAGAGACAAAACAACCAGACAACGTCAGCAAAGACCTTTGATCAAAGAACACAAGGGACTCAAAGAAGTTTAGGTAGTCCGCCTGATTTATCTAGAGACGATAAAAGTGATGCAGGAAACAGAGGAAATAGTAGCTTTTACTTTTACAACCCTACAACAGTTGCTTATGGTAAAAATGAATTTTTAAAACTTTGGGGAGACCGTAAACTTCAAGACAATTGGAGGCTTTTAGACCAGCGCACAAGTATACAAAACACCACTAAAGATGATATAGCGTCAAATACAACAGCTAAGAATGAGCTTTTCAATCCCGAGACCTATATGGCATTGCTTCCAACAAAGCAAAGTGCAATTGATAGTATTTTTAAAGAAAGAAACTTTGCCTATTACCAATTAGGCATAATCTATAAGGAGAAATTTAAAGAGTTTCAATTAGCAAAGACAAAACTAGAAGCGCTTTTAGAGAGTAATCCTGAAGATCGTTTAATCTTACCTTCAAAATATAATCTCTACAGAATTTATGTAGAATTAGGATTAAATAGAAAAGCTGAAACCATTAAAAGTGACATTATTAAAAATTATTCAGATTCTCGTTACGCAGAAATTCTATTAAACCCTCAGGCAGAATTGTCTAAAGACGAAAATAGTCCTGAAGTCATTTACACAAGGCTATATAGGCAATTTGAAAACGAGAATTATGCTGAAGTCATAACAGAAGCAGAAACTCAAATTAAGCGATTAGAAGGTGATGACTTTGCCCCTAAATTCGAAATACTGAAAGCATCAGCCAAAGGGCGACTGTTTGGTTTTGACGCCTATAAGGAAAGTATAGACTATATTGCTTTAACCTATCCTAATACTGAAGAAGGTAAAAAAGCACAAGACTTATTAAAAAACGCAATTCCGGTTTTAGCAAAAAAAGAATTTGTAGCAGATGATAAAGCGAAGAAATTTAATGTGATTTACAGATTTGACAACAATTCTGGAGAGGATATAGATGCATTTATTAAGATTTTAGACGAAGAAGTTGCTAAAATTAGATATTTTGATCTTAAAACTTCAAAAGATCTTTATGATGAAAACACTACCTTTGTAGTTGTACATGGCCTAAAAAGTATTGAGGGAGCAAGTGGTTTTGCACAATTACTTCAAACGGATGAAAAGGATAATAAAGGAAGGCCAGTAAAACCAAAAATCACGAAAGAATACTTTGCGATTTCGTCACCAAACTATGCTATTATTCAACGACATAAAAACTTAAATGCGTATTTAAAATTACAGTAATTTAAAAAAAAATCAAACAAATCATGTTTTCTTCAGACAACAAAAAACCTAAACAAACAACTATGGAAACAAGTACTCAGCAGAATATAATAGCACAAGGCACAAAAATTGTAGGCGATATCGCTAGTCAAGGCCCTTTTAGAATTGACGGAACCGTTGAAGGTAATGTTAAAACTTCAGGTAAAGTGGTCGTTGGTAAATCCGGGTTTATAAAAGGAACACTACAAGGCGAAAATGCTGATTTTGAGGGTAAGTTTTCAGGTAAACTTATTTTATCTGGTACGCTATCGCTAAAATCTTCTGCACTCATTGAAGGAGAAGTACACATAAGTAAATTAGCTGTAGAGCCAGGAGCTACATTTAATGCTACTTGTAGTATGAAAGGATCTGTTAAATCATTAACCAATGAGCCAACACAACAAACAGCCCAAAGACCACAGCGACCAACCTCAGAAAAAGGACAGACAGCTTAAAAATACCGCAATTCTAATAGGTATTGGCTTCGAAATGGGAGCCATTATCTACGGATTTGTTATGCTTGGGAAGTGGCTAGATGCAACCTATAATGATGGAGACAAACTCTACATTATACTTTGTACACTTTTTGGAGTAGCCGCATCACTGTTTATTGTTGTTAAACAACTTAATAGAATTCATAAATGAATCAATCCGCGCTAAAGTTTTCTTCAAAACTTATTTTAGTTCTCACCATTGTGTTTGGTCTTCATATAGCGGCTCTATATGCTTTAGAGCTTCCGCTTTTTGAGCATAAAATTGTATTAGCATATATAGTAAATGCTCTTTTGGCAATTTTAATCTTTGCTTTTCTTCATAAAATGAAGGAAAAATACAAAGAACAACTAGGTTTTTTATTTATTGGGGGAAGCCTGTTAAAGTTTGTAGCTTTTTTTATATTCTTTTATGAATCGTATAAAGCTGATGGCTCTATATCAAAGCTAGAGTTTGCGGCTTTTTTTACACCTTATATTTTATGTCTAATAATTGAAACGTTGAGCTTAGCTAAATGGTTAAATAAACTCGATTAAAACCCACATTTTAACCCTAGAAATTTACACTAAGAAATAAAGTCTAAAATAGTTTTTGAATTTGATATAAAACCCTACCTTTGCACCGATTTTTAAGCCACTATTATAAGAAGTGATATGCAAAGAAATAGAATTATAAAACTAACCACTTTATTTATATTAACGTTAAGTCTTTTTTCTTGTAATCTAGAGAAAGAAGATGATGCTACTATAGCTGCAAAAAAAGCAGAGCGAAAAGCCTATATACAACATCACTTACAAGACTCTTATGACTTCAACTTATTTTCTTACGAAAAAGATAATGGAGAAAAAGCTCATATAGGTTTTCCATTACCAGTTATTCTTTGGGACGATGGTTTAAAAGTATTTTCATCTTCTAAATTTCACCATGGAGAAACTGTTGCTGAGGTTGGGGATAGCTTTTACAAATTAGATCACGGAAAAATCTACAAAACTGATGCGACCGGAACAATTAGTTATGACGAAACGCATCATGCAACCAATGTAAAACCTTTAGACTTTTCAGTTACTAAGGGAGTGGTGATGATAATCATTACTGGATTGCTAATGTTTCTATTATTCAGAGGTTTAGCAAGATCATACGCTAAAAATGGAGGTATTGCCAAAGGTGTTGGTCGTTTCTTTGAGCCAATCATATTATATGTTAGAGATGATATAGCAATTCCTAATATTGGAGAGAAGAAATACATGAAGTACATGCCATTTTTATTAACAGTGTTCTTCTTTATTTGGTTCTTAAATATTTTTGGATTAACTCCATTGGGAGTAAATGTTACAGGTAATATTGCTGTAACTGCTTCATTAGCATTATTGACATTTTTATTGACAAACTTTACAGGTACTAAAGATTACTGGATGCATATTTTTGATCCTTTAGGAAGTAGTTTGCCTTGGTATGGTAAGTTAATATTATACCCTATACTTATTCCTATTGAAGTTTTAGGGGTTTTTATCAAACCCTTCTCATTACTAATACGTTTGTATGCAAATATGCAAGCAGGGCATATTGTATTAATGAGTTTAATAGGATTGATATTCTTGTTCAGAACATGGATGGGTGGAGCGATGTCATTTGGTTTGGCTTTCGCCATTTCACTTATTGAAATATTAGTAGCATTGTTACAAGCATATATTTTTACAATGTTATCAGCACTTTATTTTGGTTTTGCTGCAGAAGAGCACGATCATCATGAAGAGGCTCACGCTCATTAATTTGAGTACTTGCCCTGAGCGTAGTTGAAGGGTTAATTTTGAATGTTTAATTTTTAAATATATTTATTATGGAAATCCCAGTAATGGTAGGTGCAGGTTTAGTTGTAATCGGAGTTGGTATTGGTATTGGTAAAATTGGTGGTTCTGCTATGGAAGCGATCGCTCGTCAGCCAGAATCTTACGGAAAAATCCAAACAGCTATGCTTATCGCAGCTGCATTAATTGAAGGTATTGGTTTTGCTGCTTTATTTGCAGTAAGCTAAAACAACCTAAAAGTAACCTTGTAACGGTTGGTTGCAAGGTTGCTTTAATTTAAAAATTTACAAGACAACAACTATATATAATTATGGAAAAGTTATTAGGAGAATTTTCTTTGGGACTATTCATTTTTCAAACAGCTTTGTTTTTATTGCTTTTATTTCTTTTAAAGAAATATGCATGGAAACCAATTTTAGGCGCGGTAAATGAAAGAGAAGAAGGTATTAAAAACGCTTTAGAATCAGCTGAAAATGCCAAGAAGGAAATGGAAAACCTTCAGGCAGACAATCAAAAGTTACTTCAAGATGCACGTTTAGAACGTGAGGCTATGCTTAAAGAAGCAAGAGATCTTAAGAACAAGATGATTGAAGACGCAAAAGGAGAAGCGTCTATTCAAGCAAGTAAAATAATCGAGCAAGCACAAGCTGCAATAGCAAGTGAAAAACAGGCTGCAATAGCTGACCTTAAAAGTCAGGTTGCAAACTTATCTGTTGATATTGCAGAAAAAGTAGTGCGCGAAGAATTATCTAACAAAGACAAGCAACTAAAATTAGTTGAGTCTATGTTAAGTGAAGCAACATTAAACTAATACTATGGCAGGAAGTAGAGCAGCAATACGTTATGCAAAAGCGCTTTTAGACTTAGCACAAAACCAAAATACAGCTCAAGCTGTAAATGAGGATATGATGTTGGTTGCTAAATCTGTTAATGATAATAACGATTTAAAAGAAATGCTTCAAAGTGCAGTGATTAAATCAAGTGATAAGAAAAATATCTTATTACAAGTATTTTCTGGAGCTAATCCAATGTTTTCAAAACTAATAGACCTATTAGTAAAAAACAAAAGAGTAAGTATTCTAGGAGATGTTGCTGTAAAATATGTTGAGTTATTTGAAAAGTCGCAAAACATTCAAGTAGCAACGGTTACAACTGCAGTGGCTCTAACAAAGGATTTAGAAACTAAAGTTCTAGCTAAAGTTAAAGAACTTACTGGAATGGAAGCAGAAGTAGAAAATATTATAGATGAAAGCATTTTAGGTGGTTTCATTTTACGTGTTGGTGATATTCAGTATAATGCGAGTATTGCAAACAAACTAGATAAGTTAAAAAGAGAATTTACATTAAATTAAGATAATATCTATCTAATATAAACAAAGATGGCAGAAGTAAAACCAGCTGAAATATCAGCAATCTTAAAACAACAACTTTCAGGTTTTGAAGCAGGAGCTTCATTAGACGAAGTAGGAACAGTATTAACTGTAGGTGATGGTATTGTACGTGCTTACGGATTAGCTAACGCACAATATGGTGAATTAGTAGAATTCGATGGTGGTGCAGAAGGTATTGTACTTAACCTTGAAGAAGATAACGTAGGTATTGTACTTTTAGGTACTTCAGTAGGAGTGAAAGAAGGATCTACAGTAAAACGTACATCTCGTATCGCATCTGTAAAAGTAGGTGAAGGTATTGTAGGACGTGTTGTAGATACTTTAGGTAACCCAATTGATGGTAAAGGACCAATTGAGGGTGAAACTTACGAAATGCCAGTAGAGCGTAAAGCGCCAGGTGTTATCTACAGAGAGCCAGTAACTGAGCCACTACAAACAGGTATTAAGGCGATTGATGCTATGATTCCAGTAGGTAGAGGGCAACGTGAGTTGGTAATTGGAGATAGACAAACAGGTAAGACAACGGTTTGTATTGATACCATCTTAAATCAAAAAGAATTTTACGATGCAGGTAATCCTGTATATTGTATATATGTAGCAGTTGGGCAAAAAGCATCAACAGTTGCAAACATTGCAAAAACATTAGAAGAAAGAGGAGCTTTAGCTTATACAACTATTGTAGCAGCTAACGCATCAGATCCAGCAGCGATGCAAGTATACGCACCTATGACAGGAGCTTCTATTGGAGAGTATTTTAGAGATACTGGTCGTCCAGCATTAATCATTTATGATGATTTATCTAAACAAGCGGTAGCTTATCGTGAGGTATCTTTATTATTACGTCGTCCTCCAGGACGTGAGGCATATCCTGGTGATGTATTTTATTTACACTCAAGATTATTAGAGCGTTCTGCAAAGGTTATTAATGATGATAATATTGCTAAAGAGATGAATGATTTACCAGATTCTCTTAAGCCATTAGTAAAAGGTGGAGGTTCTTTAACTGCTTTACCAATCATTGAAACGCAAGCAGGTGACGTATCAGCATATATCCCAACCAATGTGATTTCTATTACAGATGGTCAGATTTTCTTAGACGGTGATTTATTTAACTCTGGTGTACGTCCAGCAATTAACGTAGGTATTTCTGTATCTCGTGTTGGTGGTAACGCTCAGATTAAATCTATGAAGAAAGTATCTGGTACATTAAAATTAGATCAGGCTCAGTTTCGTGAATTAGAAGCGTTTGCTAAGTTTGGTTCAGATTTAGATGCATCTACTTTAAACGTAATTGAAAAAGGTAAGCGTAACGTTGAGATCTTAAAACAAGCTCAAAACGATCCATTTACTGTAGAAGATCAGGTAGCAATCATTTATGCAGGTTCTAAGAACTTGTTAAGAGATGTTCCTGTAAATAAAGTAAAAGAATTTGAAAGAGATTTCATTGAATTCTTAAACGCTAAGCATAGAGGTGTTTTAGATACGTTGAAGTCTGGTAAATTAACTGATGAGGTAATTGATACATTAACAAGTGTAGCCAAAGACCTTTCAGGAAAGTTTAGAGCTTAATAATTTAACTAATGTCACTCTAAGAGCAATCGAAGAGTCTTTATAATATAAAGAATGGCTAATCTAAAAGAAATACGTAACAGAATATCGTCAGTGTCTTCTACGATGCAGATTACCAGTGCCATGAAAATGGTATCTGCTGCTAAATTAAAGAAAGCACAAGATGCTATTACTGCAATGCGTCCTTACTCTAATAAGTTAACTGAATTGCTTCAAAGTTTAAGTGCAACTTTAGATGCAGATTCTGGAAGTAAGTACTCAGTTCAAAGAGAAGTTAAAAACGTTTTAGTTATTGCTATAACGTCTAATAGAGGTTTGTGTGGTGCTTTTAACTCTAACATCATTAAGCAAACGAATGCTTTAATTAATGATGTTTATGCTGGTAAAAACGTTTCTGTTTTAGCTATTGGTAAGAAATCTAATGATGCTTTTGCAAAGCAAGACAGAGTTATAGCTAATAAAAGCGAAGTATTTGATGATTTAACGTTCGATAACGTTGCTGAAATTGCTGAAATGGTGATGGATAAGTTTGTTGAAGGTGAATACGATAAAGTAGAATTGATTTATAACAGCTTTAAGAATGCAGCTACACAAATTGTAATGACTGAGCAGTTTTTACCTATTGTACCTGTTGAAGGCGATGAAGCTTCTGCTAATTCAGATTATATTTTCGAGCCATCTAAACAAGAGATTGTTGAAACTTTAATTCCTAAGTCTTTAAAAACACAATTATTTAAAGGCATTAGAGATTCTTTTGCTTCTGAGCATGGAGCTCGTATGACTGCAATGCATAAAGCAACGGATAATGCAACAGAATTGAGAGATCAATTAAAGTTAACGTATAACAAAGCAAGACAAGCGGCTATTACTAACGAAATTCTTGAGATTGTTGGTGGTGCAGAAGCGTTGAATAACTAAAAATTGTTATACTGAATTTATTTCAGTATCTAATATATTATAAAACCTAACTTTAGCGAGTTAGGTTTTTTTATGGATTAATTTTGAAAACTTATATTTATAGTATGAAGACTTTAAAACACATATTAGTTTTTATTTCAATACTAATTCTAATGATGAGTTTGTACAAATGTGCTAGTACTCCAGAACTTCAGAAAGTAATACCAAGCGAGTTTGAGAATGCGTATTTCCAAAAATGGAATGCAGGTATAAAAGAAGGAGGTTCAGGGATCAATGTCTTCATTAAGCTCAATGATAAATCAATTCAATTAGATAGTATCTACTTTAGAGATAGAGTAAGTAAACTTAATATAAGCTCAGAAAATGAGGGTTTATACGTTGGTAGATATAAATCTAATGATATAAAAACAGAAATTCCTTTTGATTTAGCTAATAATGACTGCGTTATAAGCTACAAATCTAATCATGAAATTTTTTATTTTAAGATACCTGACCTTAAAGAAAAAGCCGTTTTAAATTACCCAAGTTCGCCTCCAAATAACTAAAGAATATCTTTTTGCAAAATTGCATTTTATCGATAAAATATACTTTTTAACGATACATTTAATTTTTTTACCTATATTGCCCCTCCAAAACTTAACCTATATTACAATGAATCTACTAAAGAAGGCATGTTATGCCATAGTTTTTACTGGTATTATTGCAACGACTTTTCAGTGTGCAAGTCCAAAACAAGTAGCTACAACTACTTTTGAACAATCAACGTCATTTAACGTAAAACCTGTTTCTTTTCAAGAATGGTATGCAGGAATTAAAGTCGGAGGAACTGGCATCAATGTTTTTGTTCCAATTTCTGACGTTAAAGAAGGTGTTACTTTTAAAGATGTTTATTTCAGAAACTTAAAAGGTAAACTTATTAAGAAAGAAGGTAAATACATGGCAGTTTTAAAAAACCCTTCAACTAATTATACGTTTCAAAAACCTGAAAAACCAGCTGATTATCCATTTACACTTACAGATAACGAATGTGTATTAAGTTATACTGAAAATGGAAAAATTAAGTATTATAAAATCAAATCACTTAATGAATATGCTGGTACGTATTATGAAAACGGACACCCAACAATATATAATAAAAATAGTACTGATGGAATGGCGTCGTTAGACGAGGAGGAGAGTGACAACTAGAATTTAAACAAATAATTTTATTGAGCCTTACTGAAAAGTGAGGCTTTTTTTATTTCATCTAGCCCAAAGACCGATATATATTTAATACTTTTGGTTGACACTTTAATTATATAGATTGAGCGGATTTAAATCTCTTTTTAAACAAACATTTATTTATGGTTTAGCAACGGTTTTACCACGTATGCTAACCTTTTTATTGGTGCCACTTTATACAGAGGTTTTAGCTGTTGGAGTTTATGGAAAAGTATCTATTATCTTTTCTTGGTTCGCTATTTTTAATGTGATTTTGGCTTATGGTATGGAAACAGCATTCTTTAGATTCTTTAATAAAGAGGAGGATAAAGATGCCGTAGTTAGCACATCATCATTATCTATTATTTTTACATCAATAGGTATTTTTGCTTTAGCATTTTTATTTAGAGAACAGATATCAACGATAGTAGACATTAAGGTTGAGCATATCAATTTTGTGATATGGATTTTGTTGTTAGATGCTCTGGTAATTATTCCTTTTGCATGGCTGCGTGCCAATGAAAAACCAATGCGTTATGCTATTATTAAAATTATTAATGTCGCAGTTAATATTGGTTTAAATCTCTTTTTCTTATTGTGGTTAAAAAATCTAGCAACATCAGGTTCTTTTTTAGAATCAATTTATCAACCAAATTTTGAGATTAATTATATTCTAATTTCAACCTTAATTGCAAGCGGAATTACATTGTTATTAATGATTCCATTTTACAGTAAAGTCCATTATAAATTTGACTCTAAACTTTGGAAACAGATGCTTAAATATGCTTTCCCTGTTTTAGTGGCAGGTATTGCATTTACAATTAATGAAACCTTTAATAGAATATTACTAGACAGTAGTTTGTCTACAGCAGATAACCCAGAACGCGAAGTGGGAATGTTTTCCGCATGTTATAAGTTAGCCTTATTTATGACTTTATTTGCTACAGCGTTTCGATTAGGGATTGAGCCTTATTTTTTTAGCCATGCAAAAAGCAATAATCCTCAAAAAAACTATGCAAAAATTTTAGAATACTTCATAGCTTTTGGTTCTATAATCCTTTTAGTTGTGGTTGTATTTGCTGACCTTATAAAAGTACTTATTATAAGAGATGAAGCCTTTTGGGAGGCAATGTGGATAGTTCCAATAATTTTAATTGCAAGCTTTTGTTTGGGTATTTATCATAATTTGTCTGTATGGTATAAAATTACAGATCGCACTAAGTTTGGAGCTTACATTTCGGTGTTTGGCGCCATTGTAACACTGGCATTAAATTTTTGGCTCATACCAGTTATTGGCTATAAAGGGTCAGCAATAGCAACATTAGCAGCTTATGGCAGTATGGTACTATTATCATATTTCTACGGAAGAAAATATTATCCAATACCTTATAACTTAAAGAAAATTGGGTTATACCTAACTATATCTGTTGTATTCTCGTTATTTTCGTTTTATAAATTTAGAGAGAATTATGTAGTTGGAATATCCATGCTGATTGTGTTTGCCTTGATGGTATATATTTTAGAGCAAAAAGAATTAAAACTACTTTTAAAAAGAAGATAATAATTAAAAAAGATTCCCGCTTTCAAGGGAAATGAACATGAAAATAAAAATAATAAACAAATCCAGACACGATTTACCTCATTATGAAACCATAGCCTCAGCTGGTATGGATTTACGGGCTAGTTTAACTGAAGCAAGAATTCTAAAACCTTTAGAACGCACCATTGTTGGTACAGGCTTATTTATAGAATTACCAATTGGTACAGAAGCACAAGTAAGACCAAGAAGCGGATTAGCGGCTAAAAAGGGAATCACAGTATTAAACGCACCTGGAACAATAGATGCAGATTATAGAGGCGAGATAGGTGTAATTTTAGTAAATCTTTCCAACGAAGATTTCACTATTAATAATGGTGAACGTATTGCACAGTTAGTCATTGCAAAGCACGAACGTGCTGAATGGGAACAGGTTGAAATATTATCTGATACTGATCGAGGTGAAGGTGGTTTTGGAAGCACAGGGACCAAATAAATGATTAAACAAATCAACGAATAAACTTATACAATGAAAATAATAGTACCAATGGCAGGACGAGGATCTCGTCTTAGACCACATAGTTTAACAGTACCAAAACCATTAATACCGGTTGCAGGACAACCTATAGTGCATCGTCTAGTAAAAGATATTGCTAAAGTTTTAAAGCAACCTATTGAAGAAATTGCCTTTGTTTTAGGTGATCCAGCTTTTTTTGGAGATGAGGTCGTAGAGAGTTTAACAGAGCTAGCCGAAGGTTTAGGTGCAAAGGCATCTATTTACAGACAAGATCAACCTTTAGGAACTGGTCACGCGATAATGAGCGCTAAACCTTCATTATCAGGTCCTGCAGTAATTGCATATGCAGATACATTGATAAGAGCAGAATTTGATTTAGATCCATCTGCAGATGCTGTGATTTGGACAAAACATGTTGCCAATCCAGAAGCTTATGGTGTCGTTAAATTAGATGGAAATGATAGCATAGTTGAACTCGTTGAAAAGCCAGAAAGTTTTGTAAGTGACCAAGCTGTAATAGGCATTTATTATTTTAAAGACGTTGCTGTTTTAAAAGAAAAACTTCAAGAAGTACTAGATGAAAACGTGATGCATGGAGGAGAATACCAAATAAACGATGGTATTAAGCGTATGATGGCAGATGGTAGAATATTTAAAACTGGAGCTGTAGATGAATGGATGGATTGTGGAAATAAAACCATTACATTAGAAACTAACTCTAAAATGCTAGGCTTTTTAAAAGCAGATAATGAAGAACAATTGGTGCATGATTCAGTAGTATTAGAAAATTCAAATATAATTGAGCCATGCTTTATTGGTGCAGGAACAGTGTTGCGAAATACATCTGTTGGACCAAACGTTTCTATTGGCAAAGATTGTGTTATTGATAACACAAGCGTTAAAAATAGCTTAATTCAAAACCAAACCACTATCAAAAACGCTAATTTAGACGAAGCCATGATTGGAAATCATGTAAAGTATGATGGTAACTTTGCTAAAATTAGTATTGGTGACTATTCAATTTTGGAATAACTTTTGAAAGTATAATGTCATTCAGAGTGATAGCGAAGAATCTCAAATGAAATTAAATATAAAAATAGCAAGAGTTTTAATGGTACTTCTAATAGTACCATGCTTTGCTATAGCCCAAGTTAATTTCAATAAAAAACCAGACGATGACTTAGGAAATGTAGAAGACGAATTTCAAGAATATTTTTTCGAAGCGATAAAACAAAAAGGGATTGAAAATTATGATAGAGCAGTTGAAGCACTTCATAAATGTTTAAACCTCAATAGTAAACTTCCTGTAATCTATTTTGAACTTGGTAAAAACTATAACAAACTCAAAAATTTTGGTGCTGCAGAAGACAATCTAAAGAAAGCGATTGATATGCAACCAGACAATGTTTGGTTTCTAGATGAGCTTTACGATGTCTATTTTCAGCAAGATGACATAAAAAATGCTTTAAAAACGATTAAGCAATTGGTGAAGTATCATCCAGATTACAAAGAAGACTTAGCAGCACTCTACGTAAGAGAAGAAAAATATAAACAGGCTTTAGATATTTTAGATGAACTCGACGAAGAATTTGGATTAAGTGAATCTAGAGATGCCATGCGTAATGATATTTATAGTATTACTGGCAATGCAGATGACAGAATTGAAAACTTAGAGCAACGGATTGCTAATAACCCTAATAATGAAGATAATCATTTAAAGCTTATTTATAGATATAGCCAAACAGGTGATAGAAAAAACGCATACAAAGCGGCAAAAAATTTATTAAAAGTAAAGCCAGATTCTAAGTTTGTGCATTTAGCGTTGTATAAATTTTATCTTCAAGATGGGAAGGTGGAAGATGCTATTAATTCTGTAAAGGTAGCTTTAGCAAGTCCACAAATAAATGCAGACGCTAAAGCAAAAGTTCTTAAAGATTTTGTTGGGTTTGTGTCTAAAAATCCACAATACGAATCTGACTTAGTTGATGTCACAACTTTAGTTGATGAAAATAAAAATGCACAAACGCATAACGATTTAGGGCAGTACTATTTAAAAGCTGGAGATAAGGTAAAAGCACTTTCAAATTTCAAAGAAGCTCTAAAACAAGACCCTAACGATTTTAAACTAATAAAAGACGTTCTACTACTTCAATTAGATATTAAAGACTATAAAGCGGTTGTAAATGACAGTAAGCATGCATTAGAG
>ABHI01000006.1 GCA_000171875.1 Flavobacteriales bacterium ALC-1
CCTGAATTGGAAAATGCATTAAGATATGCCCTTAATTATCGAACGAATTTGATTGTTGAAAAGAACTATGAAATTAAAAAGGGAAACTCATATAGCATTGGAAAACGAACTTATAAATTAGCCAAAAAGTATTTCCCTGACTGGATTGGATTTGAAAAAAGCCGTTGTGAATACAATCTGGAATTATCGGAAAGAATTAAGAGAATTCGGAAAGTTTCTGATTGGAAAATTGAAAAACTAATGAATAGTGAAAAAACCTAATTCGAATAAACAACGTTTGCTAACACGGTGTATAAAACATAGCTAATAAATGCTTAACCGAAAGGTTTGTGTATATTTAAAAAGTCCGCCAAATTTTTAATTTGGTTTTTAAAAAGAGAAAATTAAAACAAAATATAAAAATTCGGCTCTGTGTTAATCCGAAAAGTTAGTGTCTTTTTATACGCTACGTTTCATACACAAGACCGTTGTGCATAATTTGAGCGAACGTGTTTGAATACAAGATTTATGAAAAGATTTATTGCTTTATTTATTTTGGTAAGTGCATTTAGTTGTAACGAAAAAGTTGTGTCGGAACAACAGTCGGATTATGATAAACAGTTATCTATTTTGAAAAAAGAAAATGATAGTCTAAAACTTGAATTGAATAAATATGAAGATCTAATAATAAAAAACACTAACTTCTTCTTGACTCATAATCGGAATAAATTTTGGCAAGTGATTTCCATTAATGGTAGAACTATAAAAAATCCGAAAGTTATATGGGAATTTCAAATAAATAATAATTACAATAAATACGTTCTAAAAAACAATTCATTAACTGAATACGAAACTGGAGATAAAGTTTACAGCAATACTTTCGAAATTTTGACAAACCATAAAATCCTGTTAAATGGATATGAAAACTTAATTAGTAAAATATCAGACGACACGTTAAAAATCGGAAACAGAAATAGGCAATATATATTAATCCCATTTGAACTGAAATAAAAACTATGCACAACACCGTGTATAATTAATTGCTAGGTTCTTGCCTACTTGCGAATATTCCTGCGGAATATTCACAGGTTCGTAAAAGTTTGCTAATTTAGTTGCTTAACCACGCAACTAACCATACACAAGACCGTTGTACACAATTTAAGAGAAACGTCTGAACAAGGAAGAATTAAATAAAGAAAAGAGAAAAACCATACCACTTACAAAAGAGGAATGGTTTAGTTTTTTCATTTTTCCTGTAAATCCAAATTCACGACTGAATTCAAAAAGTGCGAATCAAATTGAATACGACCGATTCAAAAAGTTTGGTTTTGAAAAAAAAATGGAACAAGCCGAAACTGCACAAATTGCAGGAGTTCTGTTCTATTTTTTCCTAATCTTAATTGCTATTATAATCTTTCAAATCATATAATTATGAATGAAGCATTGTTACAATCGGAATATAATTACCAAATGAATAAATGTGTTCTCGTTCAAGGCGACATTCATTCTGTTTGGGCATATGTGATTGACATAACTGACAATAGAGATGAAATAGAATTCGACGGATTTATATGTTCTCGTGGAACTTTAGTTGATGATAGTAACGAAATTGAGGATTATATAAATCACGACCAAGGTTATGCGCCACCATTATTAAGTGATTATAAAAATGAGTATTCAATTATAAACGACCTTGTTGAAAGCGATATAAAAATTGACTGGAAAGATAACATTGTCCGAATTTTGATAAAAGGAACTGAATATTTAAAAATGGATTTGGAAACCAAAATGTCCTATTCAAAAGGAATTTCGAAAAACGGAGCATATGGAATTCCATTAAAATAATAAATAAAAACTGTGTACAACAACGTGTATAGCTCATTGCGGCTGAATTCCTAATCGGAATTCATTGCAATTTGCTATCTTTCGGTTACGGCGGAAAATCATAGCTGATTTTCCGCAACGAGCCATACACAAAACCGTTAGCAACAATTATGAAATCCCATATAACTGTAATATTAAAAAACACCTCTACTAATATTTTATCGGATTTAAAATCGAGTCTTGAATTACATCGACTTGATGAGAATAGTCTAAAATATCTTAAAAGTCACCATTGGGATTATTGGTTTTTACCACAAGAATCTGAATTTAATGATGTTGAAATAGAGAAAAAATTCACAGAATTGGATAAAGAAATCTTATCGAATACTTCTTATATAAAAAACCTACCTAAAGATTACACTACTTCAGGAATAATAGATTTAGAAGAAAATTGGATTGATTTACAGGACTTTGGTTGGAAAATGATTCACGAACCAAGTGATGAAAACAGAAATTCTTTAAAAAAATGGAGCTTAAAATGTAAAGAAATTCTTAAGCGGAACAGAAATCATATATGTGTACAGGTAATTTTACATAATTAAACAGTTGCTAACACCGTGTATAATTAATTGCTTGTTCACTGCCGACTTACGAACATTCCTACGGAATATTCTATCTGTGATTTATTTGTTAAATTAGTTGCTTAACCACGCAACTAACCATACACAAACACGTTGTAAACAATTATGAAACAAACAATCGTACTTCTAATTTGTGTTTTTATTTTTGGGTGTAAATCTGATATAAAACAAAAAGATATTGATTTCGCTGACTTAAATCTTATACTTCAAACTAACGAAAAAATAGATAGTGTTTGGATAATGGATATTGGTCAACAACGTGAGAATTTAAAGTTGCCCTTTGGAGATACATTAAAAATCAACTTGAAGGATAGCATTAATGATTTGTATCTTATCAATTTCATAAAAAATGGAAAAATAGTTTCTAGTCCCATGTCCAATCAAATTTGGTTGAAAGGTGAAAAAATTATCATTCAAGGGAGAATAGAAAATCAATTATTAATTGATACAGTGATTAATTCTGATATATATTATAATTCCAAACGATTCAGAAAAAACTATAAAGAGTTATTTAATCAAAAGGCTGATAGCAATAAAATAGATAATTATATTTTAAAATCTATAGAAGAAAATTATGATAGTCCTTTCTCATTACAAGTAGCTGACAATTATATTCGTAGAAATATTAACCAAAAAGATAAGCTTAAAAAGCTTAATGAATTAATAAAAAACCAAAACAGCTTAATAAAAAATCATGGTTTTATAACTGTTCATAGTGATTTGAAAAAAAAACTTAAAATAAAAAAGATAAATCTATCAGAATACAAGTTATACAATAAAAAAAATCAAATTTCAGAAATCACTGCGTATGAGAACAAAGTAATACTTTTAGATTTTTGGTTTGTTGAGTGCGCACCTTGTATAAGAGATCATAAAATTATTTCGCAAAGATTAGATTTATTAAATAATAAAAATGTCGAATTAATTGGTATTTCAATTGATAAAAGCTATTCTAAATGGCATCAATATCTTGAAAATAAGAACTATAACTGGAGAAATTTCAGAGAAATTGATACTGTTCAAATGCTTACTAAAGATTTAGGGGTTTCAGATTTTCCTACGTATGTTCTGTTAAATAAAAATGGTGAAATTGAAAAAATTACTAATTCATTTGAACAAATAGAAAAACTGATAATTCTAAAATAACAGTTTACAACAACATGTATAGTCAATTGCTAGTCTGTGTGTACTCGGAAAATCCTGCGAATTTTCCTCTGGTTCGGTTTCTTTTACTAACTTAACTCTTGCCAACGCAACTAACCATACACGAATACGTTAGCAAACAGTTTGAGAAACACAATGCACAGAATTTTGATATTATTATTCTTGACAATATTCAATTGTAAACAAGACAATTCGAATAAAAATGATTCAGTAACGAGTACGAAATCTGAATTAAATACCGAGAAAGAATTATTAGAAAACTTGAACGAATTAAACGTTTTTTACTCAAGAATAAAATTAGATACTGTGAAATATAATCAAGATTTAAAAATAGAAAACACAACTCATAATCTTGAATTAAAACTTTATAGCTCAAATGACAGTTCTATTGTTATTGAAAATCCAGATTTTAAAGGAGTTTATCATAATTCTGTAGCAGAAATTCTACTTACAAAAAATAAAGACACAATATTGCAGAAAAAATTAACGAAAGAAATTTTTAAAGACAGTATTGATAATAATGATTATAAAGTTATAACCTTAAGTGAAATTGGGTATGAAAATATTCGCTCTAACCGAATTTATTTTAATGTTGGATTTGAAGAGGCTGATAACTTTAGTTGCTTTCAAGGATTGTATTACCAACAATGTGATATCGGAATTTTTTTTAGAACAAATAAAAAAGGAAAAGTTTCGTATGGGAATTTTAGAGATAGAAGAGAATAAAAACCGTTTGCTAACACCGTGTATAATTAATTGCTTGGTCACTGCCGACTTACGAAAATTCCGCTGGAATTTTCTATCTGTGATTAGTTTGTTAACTTAGTTGCTAAACCACGCAACTAACCATACACAAACACGTTAGCCACAATGTAAAAATGAAGAACATTAAAAAATATATAGCTGAAGGAATATTAATAGTCTTTAGTGTTTTATTCGCATTGTTTATCAATAAATTATTTGATGACTATAAAACCAATGTAAAAAAGACAATTGCTATCGAAAGTATTCAAAAGGAATTATATAAAAATTCAGAAATAATTGCTAATTGGAAAGAAAAACATATAAAAATAAGAAATAGGATCACGCAAATTGTTGAAGGAAAAAATGACAGCTTGAAAACCGAATTATTAAAGTATGATTTCTTGAACCTTGGAGTGCTCACAAATAATCAAAGCTTAATAGATGATATATTAACAAATACTGCCTGGGAATCTGCTAAAACAACTGGAATTATATCAGAATTTAATTTTGAAACAACTCAAAAACTGACTCACGTTTATTCCATGCAAGAAGTTCTGACAGAAAGAACAATTACTAAAATATTGGATTATTATTTTGATACAGATGCCCACAATATGGAAGATATTGACCAAATTCTTGTGCAATTTCAATTAAGGTTTTGGGAATTAACTGGACAAGAAGAACTAATGGTCAACTTATATAAAGAAGCTTTTGATGAAGTAAAGAAATAACACAGTGGCTAACAACGTGTATAATTCATTGCTAGTACTCGCTTACTTACGAAAATCCTCGCAGATTTTCTATTAGGTTTGTATTTGCTAAATTAGTTGCTGAAACACGCAACGAAATCATACACAAACACGTTGGCAATAATTAATAAAACGAAACTTGCATTATAAAAAATCACATATCTTAATACTAAATAATGTTTCAAGATTCATTGATTTAACGGAACTTGAAAAGCAGAAGTATCTCTCTTTGCTTACCGAAATCAGTGTAAAGCGAAAGGCTTTTTTAATGCAAGCTGGTGACATAGCATCCTACGAGTATTTTATCACTAAAGGCTGTTTAAAAGTATATACTCTAGATGATGATGGCGCACCACATATTTCTATGTTTGCAGTAGAAGATTATTGGACAGGTGATATGGCGAGCTTTATGACTAAAGAACCGACGAGCTACTTCATTAAGGCTACTGAAGATTCTGAATTATTAGGTATTTCAAGGGCTAATTACGAACTGCTATTTCAAGAGATACCCAAGTTTGAACGTTTCTATCGCATACTTTATCATAAGTCCTTAATAAGTTATATACGTAGATCTAATCATGGTATTTCACTAACCGCAGAGGAACGTTATATAGAATTCAAAACCAAATACCCAAACATTGTTAATAGAATTACTCAGAAAGATTTGGCTGGTTACATTGGAATTACGCCAGAATTTATGAGTAAAATCATTACAAAAGTCAACAGGAGGTAAAAATCTTAAACTAGTTCATTTTTTTTCATGCGTTCCTATCGGAATTTTGAAGCATGAAAAGAATAACACTCATCAGTTCACTTTTAATTATTGGATTTTTAAATCCTTTACATGCACAGTTTACGCAAGTAGAGTTGTTCGCAGGATTTGATAAAACTGATTTTACCTTATTCTCAAGCTATCCTATAAATAAAAGCCAAACACTAAGTCTAAATACACTAGCTTTCTTTCAAAAGTATAAACAAGAAAACGAAGAGTTTGATGAGATTGGTGTACAACCCACCTTGTTTTGGAATATTACCAAAAATATTTCTCTAGGTACTTCCATATACTATAACAGCTTTGCTGGCTATTCTGAAAGATTATCTGCCAAGTATTCGCTCAAAAATTCACGTCTAGCATTTGTATTAATCCCAACAGTTGCGCACTCAGAACAAACTGATGCTAGTTATGCGGAAGTATTTGTGCAAATTCAATATAACAAACCTATAAATGACCATATGTCACTCTGGTTAAATGGTCAGTTCTTAAGCATTTGGGATAAGTTTAAAACACACTCAAGAAGCTATCAACAGTGGCGTGCAGGTGTGTCTTTTGATGACGTTCAGGTAGGTTTTGGTTTAGATATGGACCAATATGGGTTAAAGCCTATAAACAAGATTTCTTTCGGATTGTATTATCGATTAACTATATAAACAATTTTAACTCTTAAACATTATGAAAAATTTAGTACTACAACTTTTAAAAACCAATCCAAATACTGGATTGAGTATTGCACGCTTAACGCTTGGCCTCGTCATATTTCCTCATGGCGCACAAAAACTATTAGGACTCTTTGGTGGCTATGGGTATTCTGGAACGATGGACTTTCTAACCACACAAATGGGTTTACCAAGTATTGTGGCCTTCTCAGTAATTATGATTGAGTTTTTTGGCTCTATTTCATTAGTACTAGGATTCTTCTCTAGGTTTTGGACAATTGCACTAGTAGGTATGTTCACAGGAATCATTATCACTACACAACTTGAGCATGGCTTTTTTATGAACTGGTTTGGTAATCAAGAAGGAGAAGGCTACGAATATTCACTTTTAGTTATAGGACTTGCCTTAAGTGTTACGGTTAACGGCAGCGGAAAATGGTCTATAGATGGTTTAATATCAAAAAACAAATAAAATGAAAAAAGTAATCACAATTGCAGGAACTAACAGTCAGAAATCTATTAACAAAAGGTTGTTATCCTATACTTCTAGTTTATTGGAAAATATAGAACTAATTTCTATCGACTTAAATGATTATGTTCTGCCGATTTACGGGGTTGATTTTGAAGATGAAAATGGAATTCCAACAGCCGTTAAAAGACTCAATGAAGTATTTGACACCGCTGATGGATTTATAATTGCATTGGCAGAACACAACGGAACTTATACAGCAGTATTTAAAAATACATTAGACTGGTTGTCTCGCGCGAATATGAAAGTATGGCGAGATAAACCTACACTCTTAATGGCAACCTCACCTGGAGGTCGCGGTGGAGCCACTGTTTTAGAGGCTACAGTAAACTATTTTCCTTTTTTAGGAGCTAATGTCGTGGCAGACTTTTCCTTACCTAGTTTTTTTGACAATTTCTCAGAGAATGGTATTTCAAATTTAGACCTAAAGGAATCGCTAATTCAAAAGGTTCAACTTTTCGAACAAATCATAAGTCCTTTGGAATAAATGATTGGCTCATAACCACTTTAGCTTTGTACCAACATTTAAAAACAATTAAAAATGGAAATTAAAATTAGACTCATCGTATTAATGCTAAGTATACTATTTACAGGACTTTCAGCAGGTTTATGTTTTACTTGGTCCAATGCCATTACGCCTGGCATAGGGAGATTAGACGATTTAGGTTTTTTACAAGCTTTTCAAGCCATGAATCGTTCGATTCTTAATGCTAGTTTTCTCATTGTCTTTTTAGGGCCTGTGCCGCTGCTTTTTGCAAATGCCATTTTACATCGTAATGCAAATCCAGTCACGTTTAAGTCTTTTTTAATAGCAGCCATTTTATACGTCGTTGGTATAGGTCTTATTACGGTTTTTAAAAATGTTCCGCTCAATGAGATGTTGGACAAGACGGTATTGGAAAACTTATCAGCATTAGAGCTTAATGAGTTGAGAGCAAAATTTGAACAACCATGGAACCGTTGGCATATTCAGCGTACCATAACATCGTTTACAGCATTTGCCCTCTTGCTAGTTGGACTTATATATTCCAAATAGAACATTATAAATAGTAATCAAAAAACGAACAAAAAAGGCTTCAGATTTCTGAAGTGAAGTATAAATCAAATAAAAAAATAAAATTATGAACAGTAACATTTTAGTTATCGGGGGAACAGGAAAAACAGGTCGCCGAGTAGTAAAACAATTACAAAACAAAGGTATAGAACCTCGAATTGGTTCAAGAAGTGCATCGCCTAGCTTCGATTGGGATGACAAAAGCACTTGGGTAAATGCCTTAAATGGTGTAGAACGTATGTATGTAACTTATTATCCAGATTTGGCCGTTCCTGGTGCCAAAGAAGCGATACAAGAATTAACCCAATTGGCTAAAATTTCAGGAGTTAAAAAAATTGTTTTGCTTTCCGGAAAAGGGGAAACCGAAGCTGAGGCCTGCGAAAAAATAGTCATGGATTCTGGTATAGATTATACTATTGTAAGAGCCTCTTGGTTTAACCAAAATTGGAGTGAAAGCTTCTTTTTAGACCCAATATTGTCCGGAGAAGTAGCATTACCATTATCGGACGTTCTAATTCCATTTGTTGATGCTAATGACATTGCAGAAGTCGCTGCAACAGTCTTGCTTGATGACACTTATAACGGAGATATCGTTGAAGTGACAGGTCCAGAATTAATCAACTTTAAAGATGTTGTTACTATGATTTCGAAAGCCAGTAACAGAAGTCTAAACTTTCATGATATCACACTGCAGCAGTATGTTGAAGGTATGAAACAACAACAAATACCTGGTGACGTGGTGTGGTTAATAGAGTATTTGTTTAGCCATGTGTTAACCAACCCTAACAATCAGTTGGTGGTTAATGATGTGGAACGAGTTTTGGGCAGAAAAGCAAAGCCCTTTTCAGCTTATGCCGAAGAAACCGCAAAAACTGGAATTTGGAATTCAGAAATAGTGGAATCTTACTAAATCTTTAACTGAGGCTCTACATAGCACTTTAAGTGAATTAGAGCCTCAATAATTTAAATAAGAACATGATGATAGTTTCTTATCCGTTGATAAAACCTAAATATTATAAGTCGCTATTGATAGAATTAGTGAATTTTATAAGGCGTCCGAAAAATGAGCCATCCATTGAGAAAAGCACTAGACATAAAATTTACGATACCATAGGTCTCTTTCTTATAAAGCTTGTTTTTAGCATTACGGTTGCCTCACTATTACAGTTGGTGTATGAGCCCGAAAATCAGACATCAGTTAGTATGTCCGAAAGATTTGGACCATTAGCCTTGCTTTTAGTGGGAGGAATCATTTTACCCATATTTGAAGAAATTACTTTTAGATTATCACTAAAATTTAAGCCTCTTTATCTGGCATTAACTTCAGGAACATTTACCTATTACATCATGACTAAAGCTGTTTTTAAAAGCCGGCTATCTATGGTGGATGACACCTTTTGGTATAGAGTGCTAGTAGGAGTTATGACAATGTTAATAGTATATATGATATCTAGTAGGAGACCTATAAGACAAGTTTTACAACAGTTTTGGAAAACACAGTTTAAGTGGATTTATTATTTATCGTGTATCAGTTTTGCTTGGTTACACATTTTTAATTTCGAATTAAATGTTGCCAATCTATTATTACTACCTATATTGACGCTTCCACAATTATTTAGCGCCACCATTACAGGATACACAAGAGTCGCTTTTGGATTTAAATATCCTTTGTTAATCCATATGGCAACTAACACCCTATTCCTATCCTTAACTTTCTTGCCTCTCAAATAATTTCAGTGTAAAACCAATGGTAAAACAAAAGTTTTAATAACGTAGACACATTATTGGTATGAAATAATAACTATTGCCAACAACGTGTATAAGTAATAGCGGTTTAAGTTCTAATTCCTGTCGCTGTTACTTTTAATTTTGTAAATTACCTTCTGAAAAGTAGTGCTAAAAATCCGCTACTACTCATACACAAGACCGTTGTGGTGCATATAAACAAAACGAAATGGAAAATAAATTTAAAATATCTTTCACTGTTATTCTGATTTTAACAATAATTGGATGTCAAAACATTAACAAAAAAGAAAATGTATCAGAGCAAAAAGAAACAGCATTGGTTCAAATGGAATTTGGAAAGTGGAATAATCAAAATGACAGTCTAGGCGTTGAATTAGATGTCAATAATTTCGAAAACTGGCTTGAATTAATTAATCGGGCAGAAAAAATAGTCTGTAATGATAGTATCCCAAAAATAACTTCTACAACAGATAGCGAAATTAAAACCATTTATTTCAGAAACACTTGTTCAAAAGAAGATTCCTTTAGAATTATTAAAACTAAAAATGTAATTTCAATCTATAATAATAAGATTAGTAAAAATAAAGAATCTGGTATTCCTTTGGATAGTTTAGAAAATGTTCTAAGGAAAAATATTGAAAATAACGGAGAAAACCTAGAGCTGAGTGAAAGCCCAGAAAAGCTAATGATATGTATTCAGTATGATGATAAAAATGATTTTGAGAATCTACCCAACACCTTAAAGCAACTTACAGAAACCTATTACCGAATTACAAATAAAACGGATTTGAAAATACTTTTAGTTGATAAAAAATACTTTAGTCCACCACCAAGGCCAAAAGATGAAATTTAAAAAATACGCACCACAACAACGTGTATAATTTATTGCTTGTGCAATGATTACTCGGACACGAGCGTAGCGAACTGGCGCTAGCAAAATCCTTCGGAATTTCCTCTGGTTCGTTTTTGTTTACTAATTTAGTTGCTGAAACACGCAACTGAACCATACACGAACACGTTGGCAGTAATACCAAATAACGCAATCACTAAGACAATTGTATAAGTTGAATTTGAGTCATAAAAAACAAGAAGTTGTAAAATGAAGAATATTCTTAACCTCCAACGACTATTGGTTTTAACTATAGCTGTGATTTCCTTTTGTGGATGTAAAAAAAACATTCCTTCTGTATATGAAATTGAATTAAAAAATAACTGGAGTTTTCAAAAAGTGGGTGATTCACTATGGCTAAATGCTACGGTACCTGGTTCAGTCCATTTAGATTTGTTAAACAATAAAAAAATAAAAGATCCTTTTTTTAGATTAAACGAGCATAAGTTGCAATGGATTGATAAAGAAGATTGGCAGTACAAAACAAATTTCGATATTTCAGAAAATGAGTTGTCAAAACAAAATATAGAATTAGATTTTTTTGGTTTAGACACCTACAGCAAAATCTTTTTGAACGACTCATTAGTCTTGCAAACTAACAATATGTTTAGAAACTATGTTATTGATTGTAAACCCCTCTTGAAAAAAGGAAAAAACACATTACAGGTAGTATTTGAATCGCCTATTAATACAGGTGTTCAAAAGCATGATCGAATAGAATATAAATTTCCTGAATCTGGCAATGATTTAGCTGAAATAGGGAAAGTTAAAGGTGCTAAAAAGGTAAGTATTTTTACAAGAAAGGCAGGATATCATTTCGGCTGGGATTGGGGCCCTCGATTGGTTACTTCTGGTCTTTGGAAACCTGTAAAAATGAGAGGATGGTCTCATCATAAAATTAAAGATTTATTTATTAAACAAAACCGTTTAGATAGTATCGCTAGCTTAACTGCTATGATTGAAGTAGATGTAAAAGGAGAAACAAAAAAAAATAATGTTGAGGTATTCGTAAATAAAAAATCAATTAAGATAGTTGATGTTGAATTAATGAATGGGAAAAACACACTAGAAATTCCATTTGAAATAGAAAACCCTAAATTATGGTGGCCTAATGGCATGGGAAAACAGGTTTTATATGATGTAGAAGTAAAAATCAATTCAAATTCATACACAGATTCTAAATCACATAGAGTTGGCCTACGTACCATAGAATTAATTACGGAAGCAGACTCTATAGGCTCTGCATTTTATTTTAAAGTTAATGGGCATGCAGTATTTATGAAAGGTGCAAATTATATTCCACAAGACCCATTTCCATCTCGAGTCAAAAAGTCAAATTATGAGTTCATTCTAAATTCGGCAAAAGAGGCCAATATGAATATGATTCGTGTTTGGGGAGGCGGTATCTATGAAAATGATGAGTTTTATGATTTATGTGATGAAAAAGGGTTATTGGTTTGGCAAGATTTTATGTTTGCTTGTGCCATGTATCCTGGCGATGAAGCTTTCCTTAAAAATGTAAAGCAAGAAGCTATAGATAACGTAAAACGATTAAGGAATCATACATCAATTGCTCTGTGGTGTGGAAATAATGAAAATCAATGGGCTTGGCAAAATTGGGGATGGAAAGAGGAAGTAGCTAAAGAACAATCTCAGGAAGTGGCTGATATGATGTGGAAATCATATGATGATTTATTTCATAAAATTCTTCCTGAAGTAGTAAAGCAATATGACGGTAATCGTGCTTTTTGGTCATCATCACCAAGCAGTGCGCGTGGTAAAAAGATATCCTTTACTGAAGGAGATTATCATTATTGGGATGTTTGGTGGGGGAAAAAACCATTCGAGAATTATAACACAGCTATCCCACGTTTTATGTCAGAATTTGGATTTCAGTCATTTCCGGAATTTTCTTCAGTAAAAAAATACACGAATCCAGAAGACTATGATGTATATTCAGAAGTGATGAAATCTCACCAAAGATCAAGTATCGGTAATATTACAATTGAAGAATATATGTTACGATATTATAAAAAACCAAAAGATTTTGAAAATTTTTTATATGTGAGTCAATTACTTCAAGCAGATGGTGTTAATGTTGGCTTTGAAGCACACAGAAGAAATAAAGATATATGTATGGGGAGCCTATATTGGCAACTTAATGATTGTTGGCCAGTAGCGTCATGGTCAAGTATCGATTATTTTGGAAAATGGAAAGCGCTTCATTACAAGGCAAAAAAATCTTTTCGAAATTTTTTAGTGAGCTATGAACAGGATGAAGAAAGCATAAATGTATTTGTAGTTTCAGATTCCATTAATAATACAAATGCACAGCTTAACGTTCGTTTAATTGATTTTGAAGGAAATGAATTAAAGCAGTGGAATAAAACTGTTTCCATTACAGCAAACAGTAGCGAAAGTCACTTAAAATTAATTAAATCTGATTTTTTAAATACAGCCATAGCCAATAAAATTCTTATTTACTCAGAATTAGTATCTAATAAAAAAGTCTTGTCAGAAAACATAATGTATTTTGTGCCTAATAAAGAATTGGAACTTACTAAGCCAAAAATCACCTATTCCTTACATGAAAACAAAACTCAGTTTATTGTTGAATTACAAACGGATAAATTGGCTAAAAATGTATTTTTATCAGTAGATTCTGCTTATAATTTTTCTGATAATTACTTTGACATGCTTCCCTCGAGTAAAAAATATTTAACTATAAAAAAAGACGAATCAGATGAACTAGAATCACTTATACAGTCCTTTAAAATTGTAACTTTGATAGATAGTTATGATAACTAATATTGGAGTACTGAATATGATTGTCTAAAAAGTAAGTAGTAAGTCTTTTACTTGTGTTAAGTAAACTTTGACAAATAATAAATAGGTATTATGGAAAATGAGGATGAAAAATAAAAACTACGGCCAACACCGTATATAATTTATTGCTTGTTCTAGCCTACTTACGAAAGTCCTCGCGGACTTTCTATCTGTGTATTTGCTAAATTTAGTACCTTAACACGCAACGAAATCATACACAAACACGTTAAAAAAGTCTAATAAAAAAAGCACAGTTTTAAAACTGTGCTTTTTGCTTTTTTTCAAAGGAATTAGTTAAATCTCGCGATTAAAATCCCAAGACTCTAAATAATCTTTTACATACTTAACAAACTGTCCACCAAGTGCTCCATTAACTACGCGATGGTCGTAAGAATGTGATAAGAACATTTTGTAACGGATACCAATATAATCACCTTCAGGGCCTTCTATAACAGCTGGCATTTTTCTAATCGCACCAAGTGCTAAAATACCAACTTGTGGTTGGTTAATAATTGGTGTGCCCATAATGCTACCAAATGTACCAACATTGGTTACTGTATAGGTTCCTCCTTGTATATCGTCTGGACTTAATTGTCCTAAACGTGCTCTATTAGCTAAATCGTTAACACGTTTTACCATACCGAACAAGTTTAATTGATCAGCATTTTTAATTACAGGTACAATTAAATTACCATCTGGTAAAGCAGCTGCCATACCGACATTAATAGCTTTCTTTTTAATGATAGCATCTCCTTGAACAGAAATATTCATCATTGGAAATTCTTTTAAAGCTTTAGTAACTGCTTCCATAAAAATAGGTGTGAAGGTTAAGTTTTCACCTTCGCGCTCCATAAAATCGTTTTTAACTTTCTTTCTCCAGTTCCAAATGGTAGTGACATCGGCTTCAATAAAAGACTGCACATGTGCAGAGGTATGTACCGATTCTACCATGTACTTAGAAATGAGTTTGCCCATTCGGCTCATTTCAATAATTTCATCATCTCCAGAAGCTAATACGGGTTGTTCAACTGACTTCTTTTCTGCTGGTTTTTCAGGAGTTTTAGTCGCAGTAACTGGCGTATTTACTTTTTGTTCAACAACAGGCTCAGCTTTAGGTGCTGCAACTGGTGCTGGAGTAGAACCACGTGATGCTAAATAGTTTTTAATATCATTTTTGGTAACGCGATTATCTTTTCCGGTACCAGGAATAGCATCGAGTTCGTTTTGAGAAATACCTTCTTGCTTCGCTATGTTTTTAACTAAAGGAGAATAAAAACGCTCACCAGATGATATTACAGGCTCTACGTTCGCTTTTGCAGCCACAACAGTTTGCGCCACTTCAGCAACAGCTTTAGGAGCTTCTGGCTCAGCAACAGGTTCTGTAGCTGGAGCTTTAACTTCAACAGTATCTCCTCCTTCGGTTTCTATCACTGCAATAGTTTGTCCAACTTGTACGACATCATCAACATTGAATAGTTTTTCAACTAAAACTCCGTCAACTTCACTTGGTACTTCACTATCAACTTTATCAGTAGCGATTTCTAAAACGGCTTCATCAGCTTCAATAGTATCTCCTATGTCTTTAAGCCATGAGGTTATGGTTGCTTCAGCAACACTCTCTCCCATTTTAGGTAACTTAAGTTCAAACTTTGCCATATCTATAATTTGAAGGTCTTTATTTGCGATTTGAATGCAAAATTAATAAAAAAACAGATATTTTATTGATTTTTATTCAACTATAACTGTTTTAGAAGTGTATTATTTCACCTCTGTTAATAGCGCTATCACTTCCGAGGATAAATTTACTGTTTTTCGGTAATAATCTAAAGGCTATGTTTTTTTGTTTCGACTTTTTCTTCATATCCTCGATAATAGCTTTGGTTTTTAGCATGTTAAGGTCATATATAACCATACAATTATTTGCTATTTCACTAGTGACTTCTCTACTTTGAGCTATGGGTTGGGGTAATTTATGTTTTAAGGATGAGTCTATTTCATCAGAAAATATTATGGTGTTTTCTATTGGTAATTTCGAAGACTTTTCAGGTCTTCTTAAACTATATGCTAGCTTAATGCCTATAGAAACTATTGTGTTGAATATGAAATTACTTTTAAAATGCTTTTTGTAAAAGGTTTGCATGGCTCCATAGAAACGTTTTGCATAGCTTGAATCTTTTAAGGTGCTTTCTCCTTTAAAATGTATAATTGAGGTTTCACCAAAATAGAAATTATCGTAGTTGGCTTTTAAAACTTTATAGGATAAATCGATGTCTTCACCATACATAAAATAGTCTTCATCAAAACCACCAACGGATTCGTAAACGGCCTTTTTCAAAAACATAAATGCTCCTACCAATATTTCAACTTTACCTGTAGCATTTACTTCTAAATGATTAGCATAGTAGTCATTATTATTACCAAGCATTTTCTTTAGTGATACTTTTGGAGTTGGAATGTTTCGCTTGCTTTCAGGAAGAAATTTCCCTTTACCATCAATAAGTTGGCATCCTATAATCCCTAGGTTTTCTTTTGAATCTGCAAATTCTATGAGTTTAGAAAATGTATCTTCTGCTACAACAGTATCAGGATTTAGAATACATAAATACTCACCTTTAGCTTCTGTGACGCCTATATTATTTCCTTTTGAAAAGCCAGAGTTCTCATTATTTTCTATCAATTTTACAGATGGGAATAATTCTGAAACCATATTACAACTATCATCAGGTGAGTTGTTGTCTATGACTATAATTTCTGCATCAATAGTCTCAATTGCAATCTCTACACTTTTTAGACACAATTCTAAAAAATAGCGCACATTGTAATTAAGTATGATGACAGATAGCTTCAAAATGCATTATGATTTTAAAGAGGCTTCAAAAGGTACACGATCAATAATACTACGACCTAAAGTAATTTCGTCTGTGTATTCCAATTCGTTACCTGCGGCAACGCCTCTAGCAATGGTTGAGGTTGCTACATTATAATCTTGGATTTGTCTAAAAATATAAAAGTTAGTAGTGTCACCTTCCATTGTTGGGCTCATTGCAAAAATCAATTCTTTTACTTGCCCTGTTTTTACTTTCTCTACTAAAGACATAATATTTAAATCTTGAGGACCAATACCATCCATTGGAGATATTTTTCCTCCCAAAACATGGTATAAGCCTTTAAAAGAACTCGTGTTTTCAACAGCCATAACATCTCTTATATCTTCAACCACACAAATTAATTGCGTGTTTCGGTTTGGGTTCTCGCAAATTTCACAAAGCGGTTTGTCGCTAATATTATGACAAGATTTACAAAAATTAATTTCTCCTCTTACTTTAGATAAAGCTTCTGATAATTGAAACGTTTGATTTTCAGGTTGCCTTAATAAATGCAGTACCAAACGTAAGGCAGTACGTTTACCAATCCCTGGTAATTGAGCCATTTCGTTAACCGCATTTTCTAAGAGTTTTGATGAAAATTCCATATGGACGAAGGTACTGATTTTTAAAAACAAAAAAGCCCAACTGTAAAGTTTTACAATTGGACTTTAAAGTATTTTGATTGGCTATTATTTTAGAATCAATTTTTTAGTGATTTCTCCTTTAGTACTATTCAGTTTTACAAAATAAACGCCAGAATTATAAGATGTAACGTCAATTTTAAAGCCATTAGATAAATTTACTTTTTTGCCATAGTACATTAATTTACCTAGTGTGTTATAAACTCTAATACTAACATCTTCCGAGTTATTCCACTTTAAATTTACGTCGTTATTTGCTGGATTTGGATACATGGATACATCTTCGAACTCAAAGTTTTCAACACTCAAAGTTCCGTCATAAAGATTAGATCTCCAAAGCCCTCTACCGTATGTTGCTGCATAGATTTTATTATCAGCTGTATTAATTTCTAATTCATTAATAAGCATATTTGGTAATCCATTGTTAAAAGCAGTCCACGTATTTCCTAAATCAGTATCAGTATAATACACTCCATAATTCATACCAACATATAATCCGTCTTTACCATTATTTTGCCAAACTACAGCTTGAGCAGAAAATCCAGGTAAGTCCCAAAGTATAGGTGTAAAAGATGTACCATTATTTGTACTTATATATACTCTTTGACTGTCTGTTGTTGCTATTGCAATTTTAGATGGATCTGTTGGATGTACAGCAATAGAATTAATTATTCTATTAACACCGAGGTTTAAAGTAGATTGCTGCCAAAGCATACCACCGTTGGTAGTGTACCAAAAGTTTCCATTAATAGCTAAATACATAGTGTTACTGTTAGTAGGTGCTATTTTTAAATGATCAATATTTGCGCCAAAATTTTGAGAAATAGATGCCCATGTAACACCACCATTAATTGATTTATAAACTTCATCAAAAGCACAGTAGATTACATCTTGTACTATAGGGTCTTGTTCAAAGGGCACAATCCAATTCCAATTGCTTTCATACCCTTTGCCGTCAGGTTGATTAACCCCGTTAATATTATTTCCTCCATCAAAAGTTTTAACAAACCCACCAAATTGTGAGGTGCCATACATTATTAGTGGATTTGTTTTATCTACAAAACCTTCCATACCATCTGCTCCCCACCAATCTGTCCAATTACCATCTGCTCCAAGAACTGAAGATCCATTATCTTGTGAACCTCCTGTAACAATTACTGGATTAGTTTGACTTACACCAATTTTATAGAACTGACGAATTCCCAAGCCAGGTGTTAAATCTGTGTAATAATTAGTGTTTACTACTGTTGGGTTTTCTGCTTTATATATACCTCCATCTGTACCTACAAATAGCTTAGTGTTAGTTCCTGTGCCTACAAATTTTAATATATCAACATCTGCATGACAGTAACCTATATTTTCAGATGTAGCCCCATTTGGTGTCCATTGTGAAGTCATGCTAAATGTAAGACCACCATCTGTAGATCTTCGTGTATTTATTCCAGCAATATGGACATCATCAACATCATTAGGGTTTATGGCAATATCCATATCTCTTGGCGCTTGTCCAACACCAACATCATTCGGGTCTTCAGGATCTGAAGAGTAACCAAAATAATTTTTGTTTGTATGGTTTAGCTTAACAAAAATAGAGCCACTGTCTGTAGATTTATATAAACCACCAAAAGCTCCTCCAGATGATTCAATCACATATACTATCGAAGGATCATTAGGTGAAACACCTATCATTTTTGGCCTTGAACCAAATTGATTAGTACCAACACCATTTATTTTTGTGAAATTACCACCATCGTTTACAGAGACATAAAAATCATTCCCAGAAGCATACACCACATTTGGATTACCTGGTTTAAACTCAACATCGTAACCCGTAGTAACACCAGCAAAATAAATTGAACTCCAAGATAAACCTCCGTTTACTGATTTAAACAAACCGCCACTTTGAGCACTACAATACATTTTTGATGAATCTGTTGGGTGTATGAGTATTTTATTAACCCAGCCACTAGGTAAGCTACTGTGGTAGAACCATGTAGATCCACCATCTGTAGATTTAAAAATTGTACCATTTGCTGAGCCCCAAAAATAGGTAGAACTGTTTGAAGGGTCTATAGCAAGAGAGTAAACATCTGTATTAGCTAAGTTGTCTGTAAGTACTGACCATGATGTACCACCATTTGTGCTTTTCCATACCCCACCAGTTTGGCTACCAACTATGATATGATTTTGATCGGTTTTGTCTATGGCTATTGAAGTAATACGACCTACACCAGGATTATAACCAGATGTTGCATCCCAATACGTAGGCCCCATTTCTTCCCAAGTACCTACTGTAGTTTTAGCAGCTAGCCCTTCATTATTTATTTTTGAATTATAATCTTGTAATTCGTTATAGTAATATACAGGTGATTTAAGTTTTCCTGTTTCATCCATTGTACGTTCTGCAAAATATTGCCAACGTCTAAATGGTTTATAACCAGTTCCTCGTTCTCTACCTACTGAATTGAAATGTTGTTCTGCAACTTCAACAATATGCTCTACGGTATGTGTACCTTCTGCTATTAATTTTCTAAAATCTTGTGCGGAGAGCTGGAGCACAAAACCGACTAGCAAAAAGACTAGTGTAACCTTTTTCATAATAATTCTTTTTTTTTAGCTAATTTACTCAAAATTACTAGTCTTCTTAATTTTATGTTAAATAAAGTAATCTAATTATGACACCTACTTCTATACTAATTCTAATAGCATGCTATTTTGGTCTACTTGTTTTAATCTCTTATTTTACAGGAAAGGAAGATAGTAATGATGTATTTTTTAAGGCGAAAAGGCAATCACCTTGGTACATTGTAGCTTTTGGTATGATTGGCGCATCACTTTCTGGTGTTACTTTTATTTCGGTTCCAGGAATGATTGGAGGTGAGCAATTTGCCTACATGCAAGGTGTTTTTGGTTTTTTTATTGGCTATGTATTCATTTTAACTGTTTTAATTCCAATATATTACAAACTTAATGTCACTTCCATATACCAATATTTAGAACAGCGTTTTGGTTATGTGAGTTATAAAACAGGCGCTTTTTTCTTTTTGTTATCTAGAGTCACAGGAGCATCATTTAGATTGTTTTTAGTAGCTCTTGCTATGCAGTATATTGTTTTTAAACAAATAGGTGTTCCGTTTTGGTTAACAGTAGTCATTTCAATTTTATTAATATGGTTATATACTAATAGAGGTGGAATTAAAACGATTGTTTGGACAGATACTTTACAAACTCTAGCAATGTTAGTTTCTGTTGGTGTTGCAATTTATTTAATAAATGAAAAATTAGATTGGACCTATTTTGAGTTTTTAGGTTCATCAGAGTTTAAAGCAAAAGGGCAAATTTTCTTTTTTGATGATCCAAATGCTAAAACCTATTTCTGGAAATATTTCATTGGCGGTATTTTTATAGCTATTGCTATGACAGGTTTAGATCAAGATATGATGCAAAAAAACTTAACCTGTAAAAATCAAATGGAGGCTAAGAAAAATATCTTTAGTATGGCAACGCTACTAATCTTTGTAAACTTTGTATTTCTATCTCTAGGTGCTTTATTATTTATTTACTCTGAGAAGTTTAATGTCAGTATTCCAGTTTTAGATGGAAAAACAAGAACAGATTTACTATTTCCTGAGATTGCAATGAATCAAGAATTAGGGTCAGCATTAGCCATTACTTTTATTATTGGATTAATAGCTGCAGCATATTCTAGTGCTGATTCTGCTCTAACCTCTTTAACAACATCTTTTAGTGTAGATTTTTTGAATATAGAAAACCGACCTAAAGACCAACAAAAGCCTTTACGAAAAAAAGTACACATAGGTGTTTCAGTTTTGTTGATACTTGTTGTAATACTATTTAATATGCTCGAAGGAAACGTAGTAAGTAACCTTTTTAAGTTTGCGACATTTACCTATGGACCTTTGCTAGGATTATTTGCTTTTGGAATTTTAACCAAGCATCAAATAAAGGATAAATATGCTTGGATTGTAGCGTTACTATCAATTATTATAAGCTTTGCAATAACCTCTTTACCAGAAACTGTAATTGGGTCTTATAAATTTCATTGGGAAATTCTTCCACTTAATGGCCTATTAACATTTTTAGGTTTACTACTTATTAAAAAGAGGCAAAGCGTTATTGAATGATGTTAATAATAATATTCTACACTACTAGATGTTAAGTATTTGTTAAAAAATGTTATTTTTGTTAAGCTCACTAATCATTGATTTCCTTAATGAAAAAAATAACCCTCATTTTGGTAGCTGCATTTATGCTGCTAACCTGTTCTAATGACGCAGAACAAAATACTAATACACCAGCATACCTCCTTAACCAACTATCGGAAAAAGATACTGGTATTAATTTCACGAATCTAGTACCAGAAGATGCACAACATAGTATTATAAACTATATCTATTATTATAATGGAGGTGGAGTTGCAGCTGGAGATATTAATAATGATGGACTTTCAGATTTATACTTCGTATCTAATACGGGAGATAATAAATTATATGTAAACAAAGGGGATTTAAAGTTTGAAGATGTCTCTAAAGAAGCCAATATAGCTGGGAAAGCAAGTTGGAATACTGGTGTTGCTATGGTAGATATTAATAATGATGGTTTATTAGATATCTATGTTTGTGCAGTGTCTGGACTTTTAGATTTTGAAGGTCACAATGAACTTTTTATAAATAATGGTGACGGTACGTTTACTGAAAAAGCAAAAGACTATGGTTTAGACTTTAAAGGCTATTCTACACAAGCTTACTTTTTCGATTATGATAAAGATGACGATTTGGATGTCTATATTGTAAATCATGCTGTACATACAACACTTTCTCATGGTAGAGCTGAATTGCGACATAAACGCGCAGAATTAGTAGGTGATGTTTTACTAAATAATGATAATGGAAAATTTACTGACGTTAGCGAAGCAGCAAATATTTTTGGAGGAGTCAATGGTTATGGATTAAGTGCTTCTGTGGCTGATTTTAATAATGATGGTTGGGATGATATTTATGTGTGTAATGATTTTCATGAAGATGACTATTACTACCTCAATAATCATGATGGTACGTTTACAGAAAGTCTTGCAGATGCTTTTACAACCATAAGTAGGTTTTCAATGGGAAGTGATGCTGCAGATATAAATGGTGATGGTTACCAAGATATTATGACTTTAGATATGCTTCCAAAAAGCGAACGTATATTAAAAGAGACCGAAGGAGATGATGCCATGTTTAATATGCAAGTGCATCTAAAAAAATTAGGCTATAAAGATCAGTATTCTCGAAACATGCTTCAGGTTAACAACTCTGGAAATTACTTTCAAGAAACCGCATTGTATAATAAGGTAGCAGATACAGATTGGAGTTGGGCACCTTTATTTGCAGATTTTAATAATGATGGCCATCAAGATTTATTTATCTCAAACGGAATTTTAAGACGGCCAAACGGGCTCGATTTTAAAAAGTATGTGTCTAGTGCGTTTAAAGGGCGCTCAGAAAAGGATGGCCTAGAATGGTTGTTTAACTCTATAAACGAAATGACCAGTGGAAAAGTAGCCAATGAGATTTTTGAAGGTAATTCAAAAAAATTCAATAATAAAACTGGTGAATGGATTGAAAACATACCAAACCTATCTAATGGAGCCATTTATATAGATTTAGATTTAGATGGTGATTTAGATTTGGTAACTAATAACTTTGGTGAAACAGCAGGTCTTTATGAAAATACTACTGATGGTTCTAAAAATTATGTCACTTTAAACTTTGAATACAAAGGAGCAAACAAAGATGCTATTGGTGCAAAAGCAATAGTTTATAATAATGGCAAGCACCAATTAAAGCAATTGTTTAAATCGAGAGGCTTCTTATCATCTTTAGATAATAAATTGCACTTTGGTATAGATGAAGCAACAACAATTGATTCTATTCAGATTATCTGGCCAAATGATGAAATACAGACAATTATAAACCCTAAAATTAACCAGAACTTAACAATAAGTTATTTAGAAGGAAATAGAGCATATAATTATGATACGAGTTTAGATACAACTTCGACCTTCAAAAAAGAAAGCTTTATTAATTACACCCACAAAGAAGATAATTATAATGATTTTGTTGAAGAGAAATTAATTCCTTATAAAGTTTCAACCTTAGGACCAGCATTGGCAAAAGCAGATATTGATGGTAATGGTTTTGAAGATGTTTTTATTGGAAATGCATCAGGTAAACCAGCACAATTATTTATGAATTCAGGTTCTGGATTTTCACTATCAAAGCAATCTGTTTTTGAAAATGATAAAGCATTCGAAGATAATGATGCAACATTTTTTGATGCTGATAATGATGGGGATTTAGATTTATATGTTGCTTCAGGTATTAACGAATCTAAAATTGAAAGCAATCAAAACAATCGCTTATATATTAATGAAAAAGGTCAGTTTATTAGATCTCAAAATCAGATTCCGACAAACACATTAGTTACGACAACTGTTAATGCCTATGATTACGATAATGATGGAGATACAGACTTATTTGTTGGTAACCTTGTCGATGCTAAAGATTTTGGAAAACCTGTAAAATCTAGTATGCTGGTTAATGATGGAAAGGGAAACTTTTCGATAGATTCAAATTTTGAATTAACTTCTAAAGTAACATCTGCAAAATGGGAAGATGTAAATGGAGACAATATTAATGACTTACTCATTTCTACTGAATGGGATGCTCCAAAAATTTATATCAACAAAAAAGGAAATTTAGAATTAATGGACTTGCCAGACAATATGAATGGGCTTTGGCAATCTGTTTCAACTTTCGATATAGATAATGATGGAGACCAAGATATTTTACTAGGAAATTGGGGGCTTAATAGTAAGTTTAATCTCAATTTTGATGGGCCATTAGTTATGTATCATTCAGATTTTGATGAGAATGGAAAAAAAGAGACCCTTATTGCTTACAATAAAGATGGAAAGTATTATCCTCTTAATTCTAAAGATGAGCTTGCTGCTCAAATGAATGTGATTAATAAAATATATGTAGATCATAAAAGCTTCGCTGGTAAAACTATTGAAGAAGCTATTACTAAAGGCTCAATTAATAAAGCAGAAAAATTTGAGGCACATACATTAGCTTCTGGCTATTTAAGAAATAATAATGGCGAATTTAAAGACTTTGTTGAGTTTGCACATGCTTTTCAGTTGGCGCCAATAACTACCTTTTCTGAAGTAAAAGTTAATAATGAAAATCAATTATTAATTGGTGGTAATTCATATAAGGTGAATACATATCATGGGTCGTATAGTGCACTCAAAGGATTGTTGGTTAAAGATGAATCTAATTATCAGCCTGTTTCAAACTTAGGCATAGATCCTTTCAACCAACAAATAAAACAAATTGAAACCCTAAAAATGAAGGATAAGAATCTCGTTATTATACTTTCTAATAACAATGAAATAAAACTCTATTCTTATCAGAATTAAATTATGAAGTACAGCTCTTCTATAATCTCAGTTTTTGTTTTTTTATTATGCATTTCATGTAAAGATGAGCAAAAGCCCATAAGTATTTCTACAGATGATTATCATAACACTGTAGATAAGTTAACTGAAGTTATGATACACGATATTTTTTCACCACCTGTGGCGAGTAGAATTTATGTGTATCCTAATATTGCAGCTTACGAAACCTTGAACCAAGATAATGCGACGTATAAGTCTTTAGTAAACCAACTTAATGGACTTACAGCTATCAAATCAGAAAAAAAAGACGTTTCCATTAATCTAAAATTAGCATCTGTAATTGCTTACATTAATGTGGCAAAAGAATTGGTGTTTTCTAAAGAACGAATAACAACCTACAGAGATAGTCTATATACTAATTGGGAAACTCTAAACGCTGAAGAATTTAAAAGTGCAAAAGGTTATGGTATAAAAATTTCAGATCAAATTATCACATGGATGAATGCGGATCAATATGTTGAAACACGCACTATGCCAGATTATAACATCTATACAGATGACCCATCGCGTTGGGAGCCAACGCCGCCTAGTTACATGAAAGGGATTGAGCCACATTGGAATAAACTAAGACCATTTGTTTTAGATTCTGCCGCTCAATTTAAACCTGTAACTCATCCTGAATTTTCTTTAGAGAAAGGCACGGTATTTCACAATGAGTTAATGGATGTGTTTAATCTAAATAATGAGATTAGAGAAAAAGGCGATGACAGTGAAGAAATAGAAATTGCACGTTTTTGGGATTGTAACCCTTTTGTATCTGTAAACAAAGGACACTTTATGTTCGCTGAGAAAAAGATAACACCAGGTGCACATTGGATTGGTATCTGTAAAATAGCCTGTAAACAAACCAATTCAGATTATGAAAAAACAGTCTATGCTTATACCAAAACATCTTTAGCGATTGCTGATGCCTTTATTAGTTGTTGGGATGAAAAGTATAGGAGTAATTTAATTAGACCAGAAACCTTAATTAATAAGTACATTGATTTAGAATGGGCTCCAATATTACAAACACCTCCTTTTCCAGAATATACAAGTGGTCACTCTGTAGTTTCAGGAGCATCTTCTGAAGTCCTAACAGAAATTTTTGGTGATAATTTTGAGTTTGATGATACTACAGAACTCCCTTATGGTTTACCTATGCGAAGTTTTAAATCGTTTAGACTCGCTGCTCAAGAAGCTGCAGTAAGTCGTCTTTATGGTGGTATTCATTACAAAGCAGCAGTTGAGGTTGGTGTGGATCAAGGTATTGGAGTTGGGACTTTAGTGAATTCTAAAGTTTCTTTTTTCAAATAGCATTTTAATACTGTCCAGTACTCAATAATACCAGGGTACAAGCGATTTCAAAATCTATATTATTTTGTTTTAATAAATTATAAAACTCAGGATTTTCTGTGCCTGGATTAAAAATAACACGCTCTGGATTTAGTTTTATAATATAATCGTAATACGCTTCTTGTCGCTTTGGATTTAGGTAGAGTGTTACCGTATTTATAGCTTTATAATTTGTTAATTCCGTGTCTATAGTAACCCCATTTAACTCTCCAACTCTTAATCCAAACGCTTTTACCTCATGGTTATAATTTACCAATCTATTAATAGCAATATTTGAATAGCGTTGTGGCTTTAACGATGCTCCTAAGACTAATGTTTTTTTCTTCAAAATGTTAAAAAGATGTTAAGTAATGTTAAATAAAGTAACATCTTACAAAAGTAGTCGTCTACACTGTAAGAAACTATCAAATCAATCAAAAAACAATCAAAAAAATGAAGCATTTCTTCGTAATGCTTATCATGGTTACATCTACCATTTTAAGCGCACAACCCAATTCAAATTCAGATATTAAAAACGGTTCTATTTCAGGACGTGTTATGGATGCAAAGCTTAATGAGCCACTTCCTTATGTTAATGTTGTTATAAAAGATGCCGTAAACAAAATCATTACAGGTGGAATTACCAGTGATGATGGAACTTTTAAAATAGACAAAATTCCTGAAGGCCTTGTAAAGGTAGAAATATCTTTTATTGGATATAAAACGATCCTAAAGGAAGTTAATATTGGTAAAAACGGATATAAAATAAATGTTGGAGATGTCCTTCTAGAAGAGGACGCTGCAAATTTAGATGAAGTCACCGTAGTTGCAGATGTGTCTACAATTCAACAAAAAGTAGATCGAAAAGTTATTACTATAGGTAAGGATTTACAAACAGCTGGAGCAACAGCTAGTGAGATTATGAATAATTTACCTTCAGTAAGCGTAGACCAACAAACAGGGGCTATTAGCTTGCGTGGTAACCAGAATGTACGTGTTATGGTAGATGGGAAATTATCTAATATTCCTGCAGAACAATTACTTAAACAAATTCCTTCAACTTCTATTAAAAGTATTGAGTTGATTACCAATCCTTCAGCAAAGTATAATCCTGAAGGTATGAGTGGTATCATTAATATTGTACTTCATAAGAATACAATGATAGGTTTTAATGGAAACATTAATGTTGGATTAGCTTATGATATTGAGCCAAAATTTAATAGTTCTATTGATGCTAATTATAGAAACGGAAAGTTTAATCTTTATGGTTCTTATAGTAATAGTATAGCAGATAATTATAACTATGGTAAAATTAATAGAGTAGAACAACAGGTAGATCAAAAGTTTAATATTTTAAATAATAATAAATCTCACTTATTTAAAGTTGGATTAGATTATTATTTAGATGAAAAAAACACGATTTCTGTATTTACAAATCAGAATATATTTGATGGCTGGACTAATGTAAACACTAGGATTAATTATCTAACAGATCCTTCGTTAGATCAATCACAAGCTATTAGAGGTGAAAATGAAAATGATTCTCAGCAATATAACTTTAATTATAAGCATGATTTTGATGAAGAAGGCCATAATATAGAGTTAGAAGTAGATCATAATATATTTGAAGGTTTTGGGGGTACAAATAATACATTTTTTAGTGCACAGCGTCCAAACTTTATAGAAGATACAAATACAGACAGAAACAGAACTACTATAAATTTAGATTATGTTAACCCATTATCTGAAACTGTAAAGTTAGAATTAGGTTTGCAAGCGCGTTTATTTGAAAATAGCATTTTTTACGAATCTGATGGACGTGCTCAGAACGAAGCAGGAGATTATATCCCTACTACCACACGTTTCGATTATACTAGAGACATATACTCTGCTTATGCAACTTATGGTAAAAAAATGGAGAAGTGGAGCTATCAAGTTGGTTTAAGAGCAGAAACGGTGAATGTAGATTCTGAAGCATTTAGAAGAGATTTAGCAGCTAATGAAGAATTAACGATTCCTTTTGAAAATGATTATTTTGAATTGTATCCTTCAGCTTTCTTTACGTATTCTCCATCAGAAAAGAATTCATATCAATTAAGTTACAGCAGAAGAATTGATCGTCCTGGAATTGGGCAAGTTAATCCATTACCAGAATTTAATACGGCTTTAATTTCTCAATTCGGAAACCAAGAATTACGACCACAGTTTACAAACTCTATGGAGGTTAATTACACAAGACAGCTTAAGAAAGGAAGCGTAACAGCCGGTGTATTTTACAGAATTATTGAAGACGAGATACAGCAAGCTATTTTAATAGATCGAGCGGATACAAACCGTCTAATTCTTACCAATTTAAACTTTGATAATACAACAGCTTATGGTGTAGAATTGTCATCTAGTTACCGTCCAACAAAATGGTGGAGTATTAATGCTAGTTTCGATTTATTCTCTCAAACTCAAAAAAGTATAGCTGAATCATTTGATACTAATGGGGATATTCAATTAAATACTGTAGAAGTAGATAACATTGCCTATAATGTAAGAGCTTTTAACAACTTTAAGGTAAGTAAAAGCTTAAGCTTCTCTGCTTTTGGAATGTATAGAGGGAAAAATAAAAATATTCAGTTTGAAATGGGAGACATGCTTATGGTTAACTTAGGTATGCGTTATAGTTTTCTTGAAGGCAATAGAGCTAGCTTTAGTTTGAGCTATAATGACATTTTTGATACTATGTATGCTCGATTTGATGGGCAAAGACCATTCTTACAACGTGGACAGTTTAACTGGGAGAGTCAACAGATTTCAGGTCGATTATCTTACCGTTTTGGTGGAGGAAAATATAGAGCTAAATCTCGTAAGCGTCGTGATAATGACGAAAAAGAAGGTGGAGGAATATTTTAACATATTAAAGTGTCACAAAATACTTTGTGGACAGTCTTTAGTATAGAAACTAACAATACATTTAATAGCTTACATAAATAGTTGATGGTTAGTGTTAATGTTTAGTTATTAAATAAAAAGCCCTGAGAACAGCATGTTGTCAGGGTTTTTGTTAAATAGACGTTAAATCTGTTAAGGTTTGAAATAAAACAGAAGTTTTTACGTCTATAGTAATGAGATAAGTTTTAAGTAATAGCAATTATAAATGAAAGTTTGTAATCGTATTAGTTAAGTAGGTTAATAGTTGAGAAGGCCCAGACGATTTAATTGTTTGGGCTTTTTTGTTTGAATAATTTATTTAATAGCAGCTACATATTGTTAAGGTAAGTAATACTAACTTTCATTAAATGTGTTTAATCTCTTATTATATATTTGTCGTTAATTATTAAGTAGCTTGATAAGGTTTAAGATTCTTAAATTTCTAATTAGTTTAATCTAATTTTTAGTTTTTTCAATATTTCATGTTTAGATTTATGAATACAAAATACATTAAAATTATTTCCAAAATTATCAGTTAATATATTTTTTTGAGGATTTATTAGTATATAACCGAAATCACGTAATATCTTTACTACTTCGAGTATATTTTCAGAAATCTCAACCATTAAAGTTGGTGAATGTAATTCAAGAGTTTTTCTCATACCTTGAAGGGCAAATAATTCAGCACCTTCTATATCTATTTTAATAAAGTCAGGTTTTTCATCTGGATATTCCTGTTCCATGAAGCTATCTATAGTTATGGTTTCTACTTCAATTACTTCTTTTGTAGCGTTATTAATTCCAGAGTTTTCTAAAACTTCGTCAAAAACTTTGTAGTCACTTAATAACGAATTATTTTGTCCAGATAAATTTTCAACATAAAAATTTGCTTTCCCATTTTCATTAGAAACAGCTTTTTTAATTAATCGAATACTTTGGTAACAATTAATATTTCTTTTTAAATAGGTCAAATTTTTAGGCTCAGGTTCAAAAACTATTAATTTCTTGGAGTCTTTCATTAAATGGCAAAAATACTGGCTGAAATACCCAATATTCGCACCAATATCTATTACAAAATTACAATCGGGAACAATTTTACTAAATAAATGGATGGTATCTTTTTCTCTCCTTGTTCCGTAGTACCAAAATCCTTTATGCAAAAACGCATCAAGGTAAAAGGGCTTTTTCGTTAAATGATGCCGAATTTTGATCGTACCAGGGTTAAACTTCTTCAAAAGCTTAATAACTAATTTCCTCATGTCTCTTTAATTTAACTTGTATGTTAATAAATAAATGGGGACATATAGATACTATATTTTTATAGTTTCAATATTAGGGGAAGTTCCATTATGTGTTTTATATAAATTAGATTATAGAAATATTTTATAACACATATAAGCTAAGATAATTGAAAATTTTCATAAACTCAAATTTCTAGTAATATTTGTTTATTATTAAAATGTAAAGTATATTTGTCATATAGTAAAGATAATTTTACTTAATAGAAAATATATTTGCCAATTATGGATAAAGAAAAGATTATAGATTGCGAGCGCAACCGCTTAGAAAAAATAACCAATTTTAGATTACCACATAAATTTATGACAGTTGGACTTACTGTTGCAGCATTATCTATTATAATGATGTTTGTACGTGCCTTTGCTATGGGGGGTGATACAGAATGGTTAAAACTATTATTGCAAAAAGCATTACTTGTTGGTATGCTATTGATGTCTGTGTCTAGAGATAAGGAAGAGGATGAGTTAACTATAAAATTAAGAATGCAGTCATATGGTTGGGCTTTTATAGTTGGGGTAGTGTATGCTTTAGTTATGCCTTATGTAGAGTTTGGAGTATCTAATGTAGTACATTCGGGTGGTGAAACTTATAAAGATTTAGGCGATTTTCAAGTACTTCTTTTTATGCTTATGGTCCAGTTGATGTGTTACCACACCTTAAAACGCTATAGGTAATGAAAAACACTATAAAAGTAGAACGTGCTATTTTAAGCTTAACACAAGATGACTTAGCTAAAAAAATAGGTGTGTCTCGCCAGACTATTAACTCTATTGAAGCTAATCGTTATGTGCCTTCAACGGTTTTAGCTTTAAAACTATCTGAAGTATTTAATAAACCTGTAAATGAATTTTTTAAACTGAGTATAAATGATTAGTCTAGTTATTATTCTTGTTCAACTTTTAATAAATTGTTTATTAAGTTAGAGGTTTTCTGCATTAGATTTTGCTGTTTCAACGTCTTCCCAAGTATTCCAAATATTTTTTAGTAAAGCTTTAAAAACTGAACTGTCTTTGCGTTTTTCTATGCTATCAAAAAGATCGTGCATTTCACCTCTTAAATTAGAATACTTGTCCGTAACTTGCTGTATTTCTGTCCAAGCTATCATATGATTTTTAAATGCTATTTCAAACTCTTCTGTGCAGTTTTCATAATTCAAATTATTAACTGAATTTACATACTGAGCAATAGTTTTACTCAATGAGATCGTTTCACAATTATGATTTCTAACTGTTCCAAGGGAATCATCTTGCTTAAGAATAGATGTTACACAGTCTCTTTGTTGTTTTAGGTTTATAATAGGTTGCTCTTGTGGTGTTTTATTAGAATTATTACAAGCAATAAATAAGCAAAAGCAAATAATTACGACTAGTTTAAATGGTTTCATATCAAGAAGTTTTTAAAATAGATATGAGCTCTTTCATGCCTTCAGTTGCAGATTTAGCAATTACATTTACTTTACCAGCATTAGAAATCGCTGGCTTAGGATCGATGTAAAAAATAGTAGTATCTGGTTGTACATAGTTAATTAAACTTGCAGCTGGATACACCTGCATACTTGTGCCTATGATGATGAGAATATCGGCTGCATAACAGATTTTTACTGCAGTTTCAATCATAGGAACATCCTCACCAAACCAAACAATATGAGGACGTAATTGATAGCCTTTTTTACAAGTATCACCAAGATTAATATCTTCTGTCCAAACTTGTATATCGTTATAATTCCCTGTGCTTCTAATTTTTAGTAATTCGCCATGCAGATGTACCACATCACTACTACCTGCGCGTTCATGCAAATCATCAACATTTTGGGTTACAATAGTTACTTTATAATCAACCTCTAATGCTGCTAAATCTTTATGTGCTTGATTGGGCTCAACGGTTTTAAGTTGTCTACGTCTTTGGTTATAGAAGTCTAAAACCAACTCAGGATTATTTGCAAAACCTTTTGGGGATGCTACTTTCATAACATCATGGCCTTCCCAAAGTCCATCGTGGTCTCTAAATGTTTTTACACCACTTTCGGCACTCATACCAGCTCCAGTTAATACAACGATGTGTTTCATTTTAGCAAACGATTTATCAAGATTTTTTCTCCCATTTTTTATATTCATCAGAAGTTATAAGAGCTTCTAATTGATTTGTACCATCTGGTTCTTTTTCTTCAAAAAATTTCATAAGCTCCTGTTTGTCATAACCTTCATCTACTAGAACTTGTGCAATTTCTATTGCTTTTTTAAATTTTTCCTGATAGGTAAGACTTACCATTTCGCCGATATAGGCGTCAAAAATCTCAGGGTAATTTTCTTTTATGTAATTGAAATACTTTTCAGCATTAACATAATCTTCTTGAATTAAATAAATATGTGCTTTTATTAGATTAAGGAAATCATCTTCTGTTTCAAAAATCAGTTTATCTAGATTTTCTTGCACTAATTTATAGTTCTCTTTTAGAATGTAATAATCAATAAGTTTTATATAAAGTGTAGGGTCTTCAGGATATAATTTAGCAAACTCAGCAATAGTATCTTCATAAATTTCATCATTTACTGAAGCAGCAAATAATATTTTTATTAATAAAAAATACTTTTCTTCAACTAGAGGCCCTTTAATTTTATTCAGTTTTTCAAAGGCTTCTTTAGGTTTTCCACTTTCAGCCAATTTTCTAGCATTTAATACTTGAAAAACACCATTAATAGTACTATCTTCAGGATCAATGGAATCATTGTCTTTCTCACTCAGAGAAATTTTAAATATTCGTTTTATGGTTTCAGATATATGTTCTCCTGATAAATAAATGTATATGTCGTTTACATTTATATTCTCTCCATCTGAGCAAACTTTATAATCATGATAGTTAATGCCAGTTTCTTCAGAATACAGTCTAAATGAAAAATAGTAAGCTTTTTCTGGAACATCGTAATGGTAATTGACTAAATTATAATAAGCACCATTATTTATTTCGTTTAATATTTTCAATCCTAGTTTTTTACTAGTGTCTCCAACACCTTCAATAAATCCTCTGGTAAAACTGTCATTTGTATCTGCACCAGTACCACTTAGGATAGACTCCATAAAGGATTGTGAATCAAAATGTTTTTGAAACCCCTCTTGACTTAAATTATGAAAAGACTCTTCTATTTCCGTTGCTAATTCAATAACCTTTTTGTCATTGGCTTCAGATTGTTCGAGTAACTCGCATAAGCATTTTTTGTTTTCTTGTTGAGCTTCACTAAATTGAAAAGCAAAAAAATAAAAAATCAAAATAACGTAGTGCAAATTTAATTTCATAGTAGTATCTTATTGTTCCTTAAATATAATATTTTATGGATGAATTAAAACTTTTAGAGTATTTAGATTCTTATCTTACTGATAATAGAAGAACACGTTTTAAAAAAGTATTAGCGCAACGTACCAAGCATTTTACTGTCGCTACTGAAGATGTATATCAATTACACAATGCAAGTGCTGTAATGCGATCTTGTGATGTATTTGGTATACAAGAATTGAATATTGTTGAAGAAGTCAACTCTAAAAGTATAGATAGAGAAATTGCTATGGGAGCACAGAAATGGGTAGATTTAAATCGCTTTCATTCCACAAAGTCTTGTATAGACCATCTAAAAACAAAAGGTTATCAAATTGTTGCAACAACACCACATGCTGAAGATTGCGATTTAATAGATTTTGATATCACAAAGAAGTCGTGTTTTTTCTTTGGTAGAGAAACAGAAGGTTTATCTCAGCAGGTTATTGACGAAGCGGATTGTTTTCTTAAAATACCAATGGTTGGATTTACAGAAAGTTTGAATATTTCAGTTTCCGCAGCAATTATTTTGCAACATGTTACGGCTGAATTAAGAAAATCTGAAATTAAATGGAAGCTAACGGAAGAAGAGGCTATTGAAAAACGTTTTGACTGGATTAAAAAAACCATTAAAGACTACGATGCTATTGTAGAACATTACAAATCAAAAACTTAAATTTTGTAAATTTAGAATTCTAACTTAAAAACCGATGCATATGAAATGTGATGTCTATCTTTCCTTTGATGGTAATTGCGAGGAAGCAATGAACTTTTATAAAGATATTTTTGATGGTGAAATTCCGATAGTGATGCGTTATAAAGATGGACCACCAGAATATAGTCAACCAGAAATTGAAAATAAAGTAATGCATACTACCATGACTTTTGGAAATGGATGTGAATTAAAAGCATCTGACGATTTCCATATGCCTGTTATAAAAGGTAGTAATTTTCATGTAAGTATAGCAGCAGATGATGAAGAACAAGGAAGTGCGATATATTATGGTTTATTAGAAGGTGGTCAATCAACAATGCCTTTTAATGATGTGTTTTGGGGAGGAAAGTTTGGAAGTGTTATAGACAAGTTTGGTGTACAATGGATGGTGAGTGCTCCTAGTAATGAAGCTAATTCGTAATAAAAATAAATTTAGATTATGGTAGGTTGGTTCGAAATCCCAGTAAATGATATGGAACGTGCAAAAAAGTTCTATGAAACAGTTTTTAAAGTTGACATTAGAGAAGTTGATTTTGGCGGATTAAAAATGGGGTGGTTCCCTGATAATAATGGAGCTTATGGATCTACAGGTACATTAATACAACAAGAATCTTACATTCCAAGTAAAGAAGGCACATTGGTGTATTTTATGTCTGAAGATGTTCAGGTTGAATTAAATAGAGTAGAAGTTGCCGGAGGAAAAATATATCAGGAAAAAACCAAAATCTCAGACGAGCATGGTTGTATGGGAGTGTTTATAGATTCTGAAGGCAATAGAGTTGCGTTGCATTCTAAAGTATAGAAAAAATTAGGCCTTATCTTTTTTCTTACCTTTTTTTCTTTCTTTACTTCGTTTAATCACTTTGTATTCTTCATAACATTCGCTAATGGCATCTAAGATTTGAAGATCATTGGCTGTATTTATAAAGTTTTTGGAGTAGTTACATTGGTTAACAATTTCGTCTAAATCAAACTTATTAACTTGTAGTAAAACGAGTAGCATTTCTCTATCAAAACGCTTAGCAAGTTGATTTCTAATTTCATCATCCTCTTTCATTTTCTTAAGCTTGTGCATCTCATTTGGCTTTTTACCAAACATTTTATATAAGAAATCTGCAGGATTAAAAATAGCACCAAGTATTTTGGTAGCTATATTGGTTTTTCCACCTTCGTAGGCTTTTCCTGGTAAACCAGAAATACGATATTGGTTATTAGTTTGAATAGGAATTTGCTTTAGATCCACTTCTAAATACCCCGTTAATTTTAATTGCTTTACGGTAACTTCTTCCAATGCTAAAGCCGTTTCGGTCATAGCAATTTCAGTATTTCCAAATTTCAACCAATCATTAGTCACTCTAACTTTTATGGATTTATACCCAACATAAGATAAGTGTAAGGTGTCATTGGCTTTTGCAGAAATTTCAAACTCTCCATTGTCATCAGTAGCAACACCTTTTACCTGATTAATATTTACAATATTTACATCACTCAAAGGCGCATCAGTAGAAGAACTTATAATAGTTCCTTTAACCTTTGTTGGTAATTTGGTAGCAGTACTGTCTTGGCTATAACTGTTAACAGTAGCAAGAGATAAAAGTAAAATGAATATATATCGCATTCGCATGTATTACGTTGTAAAAATAATAAACTAATAGCATTTAGCATATTGCTATTACAGATTTGACTTAATATTAACAACTTTTATGCCTAAAAAAGCCTCAGTTAAGAGGCTTTCGTATTTGTTTTAGTCTCTTCTTCGTGAACGTCTTGGTCTATCAGATCCAGAACTACTAGATTCTGAACGTCTATCATTTCTAGAATCATCATAGCGTCTTTCACCTCTGTCGTTAGAACGTCTATCACTTCTGTTTCCAGAGCCAGATGAGCGTCTATCTCCTCTAGAGTCACTAGATCTTCTTTCACCTCTGTCACTAGATCGTCTGTCACCTCTTGGTTTATCATCGCGTCTGCGATTTCTTCCGCCTCCAGAACGTCTATCGTCTCTTCCACGACCACGACCTCTATCACGTCTTCCACCACCACTTCGACCTCTGTTTTCGCTAACTTCTACATTTACAAAACGACCTTCGTGTTTAAAGTCTGTGAAAAAGGCAAGTACTTTTTCTTTAATTTCATTTTCTGTGTTAAAAAATGAAAAACTTTCTTTTACATCGACCTTAAAGACATCATCACGCCCTAATTCTAATTGTTCTTTTAAGAAATCTTTCAATTTCATCCAATCAAAACCATCTTTACGACCAACATTAATGAAATAACGAGTGTCGTTAGAAGATTTCCCGTAGTCGCGTCCACCATCTCTATCTGATCCTCTAGAATCTGAAACCGTTAAATCTTTTGATTTTTGATAGTAATTAAAGAAACGTGAAAACTCAACAGAGAAGAACTTCTTGATTAATTCATCTTTATCAGTATCTACAAATAATTCGTTGATGCTTGCGATATATTTATCAATTTCGTCGTTTGCCTCAGTATTATGTATTTTGTTAGCTAGAGACATTAATTGCACTTCGCAAATTTCCATACCAGAAGGAATTTCTTTTTGTTCAAACTGCTTTTTAATAATGCGTTCTATACTTTTTATTTTACGTGTTTCGCTTTTAGAAACAATTACCATAGAAATACCAGATTTACCAGCACGACCAGTACGGCCAGACCTATGTGTGTAGGTTTCTATTTCGTCTGGTAATTGGTAATTGATGACGTGTGTAATATCATCGACATCAATTCCACGAGCAGCAACGTCTGTTGCAACCAACATTTGTATTTGCTTGTTTCTAAACGATTTCATTACGATATCACGTTGATTTTGGCTTAAATCCCCATGCAACGCTCCAGCAGAGTAACCATCTTCAATTAAGTTTTCGGCTACCTTTTGAGTATCTCTTTTGGTTCTACAAAAAATAACAGAGAATATATCTGGATTAGCATCAGACAAACGTTTTAGCGCTTGATAACGATCTCTAGCATTTACTAAATAATATTCGTGAGAAACGTTATTTGTACTTTCATTTCTATTTCCTACAGTAATTTCTGTAGGATCGTACATAAATTTCTTTGCAATTGTAGATACCTCTTTAGGCATCGTCGCAGAGAACAACCATGTACTTTTATCATCTGGAGTATGTGATAAGATATCTGTAATATCTTCGTAAAAGCCCATGTTTAGCATTTCATCAGCTTCATCTAAAACACTGTATTGTATTTTAGAAATATCTACCAATTTTCTACTAATCATATCTTTCATACGACCAGGTGTCGCCACAATAATTTGTGCTCCACGCTTTACAGATCTTGCTTGGTCTGTAATACTTGCTCCACCATAAATGGCAGTAACATTTAAGCCTTTACAATATTTACCGTATTGTTTAAGTTCGTTTGTGATTTGTAAACAAAGCTCACGAGTAGGAGATAAGATTAAACCTTGTGTAGTTCTACTATCTATATCAATTTTTTGCAGCATAGGAAATCCGAAAGCTGCTGTTTTACCTGTACCAGTTTGCGCCAAAGCCACTAAGTCTTTGTCTTCTTCTAATAAAAGTGGAATTGCTTTTTCTTGGACTTCACTCGGTTTTTCAAAACCTAAATCCGTAATAGCGTTGAGAAGGTCTTCATTAAGACCTAGTTCTTGGAATGTGCTCATTGTTGAGTTATGTATTCGATTATGTACTTTTGGTGTTACAAAAGAAGCGAATCGACATACTTAACACTTAAACTTCTAGGTAACACATCCTCACCCTGAGGAATCTATAAACTCGATGTTCTGAGTTTCAGCTTGCAAACATACGTTATTTAATTGGATAATTGGCTTAAAATAGAACATATCAACAAACCATAAACAATTAGGGAATAACTCGTTTTATTTTGTAAATTTGCCTGCGTTTAACAGCGCAACATGACCACAAACCCTAAGTATATTTTTGTAACAGGCGGAGTGTCTTCTTCTCTCGGAAAAGGCATTATAGCAGCTTCTCTAGCTAAATTACTACAAGCACAAGGTTACAGAACCACCATTCAGAAATTAGATCCATACATTAATATAGATCCAGGCACATTAAATCCTTATGAGCATGGCGAATGCTATGTTACAGATGATGGTGCTGAAACCGATTTAGATTTAGGACACTATGAACGTTTTTTAAATGTACCAACCTCGCAGGCTAATAACGTAACAACAGGTAGAATTTACCAAAGCGTTATAGATAAAGAACGTCGTGGTGAGTTTTTAGGAAAGACGGTTCAGGTTATTCCACATATAACAGACGAAATTAAACGTAGAATCCAAATTCTTGGTAACTCTGGAGATTATGATATTGTCATTACAGAAATTGGAGGAACCGTTGGTGATATTGAATCCTTACCTTATGTAGAAGCAGTACGTCAATTGCAATGGGAATTAGGTGATGACAACGCTTTGGTGATTCATTTAACTCTAGTACCTTATTTATCTGCAGCTGGCGAATTAAAAACTAAGCCAACTCAACATAGTGTAAAAACTTTGATGGAAAGTGGAGTACATGCAGATATTTTAGTATGTAGAACTGAGCACGAACTAAGTGATGGTTTAAAAGCTAAACTAGCACGTTTTTGTAATGTAAAGCAGGAAGCTGTTATTCAATCTATTGACGCATCAACTATTTATGATGTGCCTAATTTGATGCTAGAAGAAGGTCTGGATAAAGTGGTTTTAGATAAATTGAATTTAAAGAGCGATATACCAGATTTAACACGTTGGAACGAATTTTTAAACCGACATAAAAACCCTAAAAGCACTGTTACTATAGGTTTAATAGGTAAATATGTTGAGCTTCAAGATTCTTATAAATCGATATTAGAAGCTTTTATACACGCAGGTGCCGAAAATGAAGTTAAGGTAAAAGTTGAATCTATTCATTCAGAATATTTGAATGAAGATAATATAGAATTTAAACTCAGTCATCTTGATGGTGTGTTAGTTGCACCGGGTTTTGGGGAACGAGGTATTGAAGGTAAGATAGATGCTGTTAAATATGTTCGTGAACATAATATTCCGTTTTTAGGTATTTGTTTGGGCATGCAAATGGCTGTGATAGAATATGCCAGAAATGTACTAAACTTAAGAGATGCCAATTCTATTGAAATGGATAATGACACTAAAAACCCTGTCATTAATTTAATGGCATCGCAAAAAGATGTAGTGAATAAAGGAGGGACGATGCGTTTAGGTGCTTGGGATTGTCAATTAGAAAAAGACAGTATTGCTTATAAAGTTTATAATTCTGAAACGATTAAAGAACGACACAGACATCGTTTTGAATTAAATAACGCATATAAAACACAACTTGAAGCGGCAGGTATGAAAGCTACGGGTTTAAACCCTGAAACTGGCTTAGTTGAGATTATTGAAATACCGGATCATAATTGGTTTGTTGGTGTGCAATACCACCCAGAATACAAGAGTACTGTGAAAAATCCGCATCCATTATTTGTGGCATTTGTAGCTGCAGCATTAAAATACAAAAAGAAAAAGTAATATAAAATATGCCACTTTGGCGTAAACATAGATTTTGGATAACTTTTTGGGTTATCAAAATGACTAATCAAGATTACCGCATTGACGGCAAATACATATGGAAGAAAAGAAATTTGACATTAACTCAATTATAGGCTTTGTACTTATTTTCGGAATAATGCTTTGGTATTTTTATCAAAGTAAACCAACTGACGAAGAAATTGCTGCTCAGAAAAAAGCACAAGAAGAACAAGTTGAAACAGAAAAGAAGGTAAGTAAACAAGAAGAAACTTTAGTAACTAGCGCAGAGGATTATACTAATGTAAAAGCCTTAGATTCTACTGAGCAAGTTGCGCTTCAAAGTAAAGTAGGTTCTTTTGCTAATGCTTTAAACTTACCAGGAGAAGATATCACTACAGTAGAAACTGATGTTTTTGAACTTAAGTTTAGTAGAAAAGGAGGTCATTTAGCAGAAGTTAGATTAAAAAACTTTGTAGATTATGATTCTGTACCAATTTACTTGGTGAAAGATAATAACAGTGCATTTAATATCAGTTTTGGAACTTCAGATAATAGAACTTTAAATACTCAAGATTTCCCGTTCCAACCTAGTGTCACTAAAAGTGGAGAGAATACAGTTGTGTCTATGAAGCTTAAAGTTTCTGAATCTGCATTTTTAGAATACCGTTACGAGTTAAAACCAAATGATTATATGATTGATTTTTCAATCAAATCACAGGGTTTAAGTGGAGAGTTTAATACTTCACAGCCTATCATTTTAGATTGGAAACAAAAAAGTATTCGTCATGCTAAAAGTATAAGCTACGAAAACAGATATACACGATTAACTTATAGACATGATGGTGATAAGATAGATAAGTTACCTCAAATGGGTGATGATGAAGAAACGGTTGATGATGTTGAGTGGCTCTCTTACAGACAGCATTTCTTCAGTTCAATTTTAGCCTCTAATGATGGTGCGCTAAAAAATGTAGCGATGACGTCTAAAGACTTAGTTGAAGACGAAGAAGTTGATACATTATTTACAAAATTATACACAACTAAATTTCCTCTTGCATATAATGGAGGAGAAGTAAGTAAAAACTTTGGTTTGTATTATGGGCCAACAGATGCCAAAACATTAAAGACTTATGAGAAAGGTTTAGAGGAAAGTATCCCATTTGGTTGGGGAATTTTTGGATGGATTAATAAAGCTGTTTTTATTCCACTATTTGGATTCTTAAGTGGGTTCTTACCTTATGGTATTGCTATTATTGTAATGACAATTTTAGTAAAGATTATGTTGTCTTTTGTGCAGTATAAGCAGTTCTTATCTCAGGCTAAGATGAAAATATTGAAACCAGAGTTAGATGCTATTAGAGCAAAGCACAAAGACAATAAAATGAAAGCGCAACAAGAAACTATGGCATTGCAGAGTAAAGCTGGTGCAAGTCCATTGAGTGGTTGTTTACCTGGTTTAATGCAGATTCCTGTGTTTTATGCTTTATTTATGTTTTTCCCAACAGCGTTTGAGTTAAGACAAAAAAGTTTCCTTTGGGCAGACGATTTAAGTTCATTTGATTCAGTATTAGACTTACCATTTAATATCCCGTTTTATGGAGATCACGTAAGTTTATTTCCAATATTAGCTGCCATTGCGATTTTCTTTTACATGAAAATGACAACAGGTCAACAAATGGCAACACAACCAACACAAGAAGGTATGCCTGATATGGGTAAGATGATGAAGTATATGATTTATTTCTCACCACTTTTAATGTTGGTGTTCTTTAATAACTATGCATCAGGATTGAGTTTATATTACTTCGTTTCTAACTTAATTAGTATTGGTATTATGCTAGTGATTAAGAACTATATTATTGACGAAGAAAAAGTTCTAGCTAAGATTGAAGTCAGTAAAACGAAGCCTAAGAAACAGAACAAGTTTCAGAAGCGAATGGCAGATATGATGGAGCAAGCTGAGAAACAAAAGCAGGCACAGCAAAAAAGAAAAAAATAATATATAACAAAAGCCCTTTGAAATTTCAAAGGGCTTTTTTACTAACTAAATCAATCAATATAAAACGAGGTAATCAGCCTCAATTTTTCTTTTTCATTTATTGTTGTGGTAATAAGACTTTGTCAATAACATGTACAACACCATTTATAGATTGTATATCTACTAAAGAAGTTACAATATTACTTACACGACCATTTGGATCTGTTAATGTAAATGCTGTATTATCTGCTGTAATATCTCCACCTAGTGTAGCAACAGTTCCATTAGGAAGGCCTGATGATTGTACATTAGCACCTACAATGTGATATGTTAATACTGCGTCAACTGTAGCAGGATCTAAATCACCTAAAGCAGTAGCTCCAGAAGGGTCTAACTCTAATAATAAATCTGCAAAAGCATCATTAGTTGGTGCAAATACTGTGAAAGGTCCAGCTGTAGCATCAGAAACAGTTGTGATATATGGTACAGTTGGTGTGCCAGTATCAGCTAATTGTAAAGCTGCTACTAAACTAGATAAAGCAGGATTTGAAGTTGCAAAGGTAGCAATCGTAGGTAAATCAATAACTTCATCTACAACATGTATTATACCATTTGTGCCTACAATGTCTGCTGAACTAACTGTAGATAATCCATTAAAGACTACACCATTAGATGTATCAAAGTAGATACTTAAGTCAGTGTTATTAGGTCCAGTTGCAGATGTATAAGCATAACCAGAACCAGATGATACTAAATCAGTTGATAAAATAACGCCACCTAATACATGGTTTAAGAGTATACTTGATAAATCGTTACTATTAGGATTTGTAAAACCAGCAAAAGCATTATTTGTTGGTGCTAATACGGTAAAAGGTCCATCACTTTGAAGCGTTGTCACTAAATCTTCTGAAGTTAGAGCACCAGTAAGTGATGTGAAATTACTATTATTTAATGCATGATCAACTACATCAGGTAAGCCAATTACAGCATCTATAACATGTACAATTCCATTGTCTGCATCTATGTCAGCTAATCCGTTAACAACAGAAGCACCATTATTGAAAGTCACACCATTTGAAGTATCAAATAGCAAGCTTAAGTTATTTCCTCCTGCGCCAGTGGCACTAGTACTTGTATAACCTGATCCCATATTGACCAACATGGTAGAAGTGACTTCACCTGCAATAACATGGTTTAATAAGATTTGAGATAAAATATCAGTTGGTACTTCTTCTAAAGAAGAAAAACCATTTTCACTTAAAAATGTACCAAATGCAGCATTAGTTGGTGCTAATACTGTAAAAGGCCCATCACCTTGTAAGACAGATACTAAATTACCATCTGCACGTTGCAAAGCAGCAACTAGGGAACTTAAATCGTTTGTAGCTACAGCTAGATCAACAATTGTGTTTGTTTGTGGGTCTGTAGGTCCGCCATTGTCATCATCATCACTACAGCTAGTTAAACCTATAACCAATAAAAATACTGTGAGTAATTTGAAAGTTTTTGAAATAATTTTCATTTTTTTGAGTTTTAAATTGTTCAACATTTATCAAACTTTAATTAGTTTGTTTAACAAAAATAGAAAATGATTAAACAAAAACTATTTTCAACTTTCATTTTAACACTAATTTTAACGTTTGGTTATGCCCAAAATTCAATTAATAAGTTCGATAAAGACGGTAAACGTCACGGTTTATGGACGAAAAATTACCATCAGACCGATCAAAAGCGATACGAAGGTGTTTTTAAGCATGGTAAAGAGATAGACTCATTTAAATTCTATACACTATCTAAAGGAAAAAGTGTTTTGAGTGCTGTAAAAGTGTTTAACGAAAAAGATAGCTTAGCGGATGTTACATTCTTAGCATCTAACAAAAAAGTAATTAGCGAAGGTAAAATGGATGGCAAGCGTTTTATTGGGCAATGGGTTTTTTATCATAAAAATTCTAAGGCTAAAATGATTGTAGAGAATTATAATGAAGAAGGAAATTTAAATGGTGAGCGTCATGTTTATTATAAAGATGGTTCATTTGCTGAAAAGGCATTTTATAAAAATGGTATGCTTGATGGTGAAGCAAAATGGTTTTCAGAAAAAAACACGCTATTGCGATCATCTAAATACAAAGCAGATAGATTGAACGGTAAAACAATTAATTATGATGCAGATGGTAAAGTAACTTCGGAGGGTAGTTATGAAGAGGATATGAAAAAAGGAATTTGGAGATATTATAAAGGTGATAAATTAACCAAAGAAATAGATCATACCAATAATACGGTTATCAAGAAAAATGAATAGTTTTTAGCTATCTATTCAATAGAATTTAGAAATGGCAATCTTAATACGATTGCCTTTTTTATTTTGTAATTTTGCCGTGGTTTTTCGAACAAACCTAAACTATTAGAGTTCCTTTCCTTGGAAGGGTTTGAGATGGGTAATATTAATTAAACAAAGATTCCTGATTTCGCAGGAAATAAATATGAAACGTGTCATAGTAGGACTTTCTGGAGGAGTAGATTCAAGCGTTGCTGCCTATCTTTTAAAAGAACAAGGCTACGAGGTTATAGGTCTGTTTATGAAAAACTGGCATGATGATTCTGTAACTATCTCTGATGAATGCCCTTGGCTAGAAGATAGTAATGATGCGATGTTGGTGGCTGATAAATTGGGTATTCCTTTTCAAACAGTAGATTTAAGTGTACAATACAAAGAACGTATTGTGGACTATATGTTTAACGAATACGAAAAAGGACGTACACCTAATCCAGATGTACTTTGTAATCGTGAAATAAAGTTTGATGTCTTTATGGATATCGCTTTAGAGTTAGGAGCGGATTATGTAGCTACTGGTCATTATTGTAGAAAAAGTACTATTGAAAAAGATGGTAAAGTGATTCATCAATTACTTTCTGGAGCGGATAACAATAAAGATCAGTCCTATTTTTTATGTCAGCTATCTCAAGCACAATTAGCAAAAGCTTTATTTCCAATAGGTGAATTAACCAAACCAGAAGTTAGAGAAATTGCTAAGGCACAAGGTTTAATTACAGCCGAAAAGAAAGATTCTCAAGGACTTTGTTTTATTGGCAAAGTAAGGCTTCCAGAATTTCTACAACAACAATTAAAACCTAAAGAAGGTGTAATTGTTGAGGTTGATAGTGCATTTGAAATCTTTAGTCAAAGCATTCCAGATTTTAAGTCAAAAGAAAATGAATTAGAATTCTTTTCTAAAAAACCAGAGTATGCCATCACTGACGGAAAAGTTGTTGGTAAGCATCAAGGTGCACATTATTTTACAAAAGGGCAACGTAAAGGTTTGGGAGTTGGTGGCACAATAGAACCACTTTTTGTTATCGATACAGATGTAAAAGAGAATATCATATTTACAGGTCAAGGTAAAAATCATCCTGGCTTATTACGTAATGTATTGTTTGTTAAAAATGATGAATTGCATTGGGTTAGAGAAGATTTAGCACTTGCTGAGGGTGATACAATGCAAGTCATGGCAAGAATTCGTTATAGACAAGCTTTAGAAAATGCTACATTACATAAGGTAGCTTCAGGTTTATATGTTGAATTTGAAAATCAGCAATCAGCAATTACTGAAGGTCAATTTGTAGCTTGGTACTTAAATGACGAATTATTAGGTTCAGGAGTAATTTCTTAAATTGCAAGTAAAAACGCAATGATTAGAAAATTAACCATGCTTTTATTGTTTCTTATAACAATATCAAGCTATTCCCAAGAAGATGCTTGGATTTATCTTATAGATAAACCTAATGTATCATCTGCTCTTGCCAATCCTATTTCTATACTTACTCAAAAGGCAATCGATAGAAAACAGAATCACAATATTGCTATTGATGAACGTGATGTACCAGTAGATGAAGCTTATATTTCAGACTTAAAGACTAAAGCAGGAATTACGGTTTTAGCCAAATCAAAATGGTTTAATGCTGTACATGTAAGAGGCACTGAAGCAGATATAAATGCATTAAGTGTCTTAACTTATGTAGATACAATTGATTTTGCGAATAAAAGTTTAAATACAGCGTCTCGTTCTAATGCTGTTATAGGTAAAACAAATATTGAAGATGAAACTATTAATTTCACTTATGGTAATACACTGAATCAAGTAGAAATGATAAATGTTGATGATTTGCATGTTGCTGACTTTACAGGTGAAGGCATTACGATTGCAGTTATGGATTCAGGGTTTCCTAGTGTAAATACTATGGGAGCTTTTCAACGCTTAAGAGATAATAATGATTTGTTAGATGGGTACGATTTTGTGGATAGAACATCAGATGTTTATGCGAGTACAGCAAGCTCACACGGTACACGAGTTTTGAGTACTATGGCAGGTTTTGTACAAGACCAGTTTGTTGGTACTGCACCAGATGCATCTTATTATTTATTTAGAACTGAAGATTCGTCGAGTGAAACTCCTCTTGAGGAAAGTTATTGGGTTGAAGCAGCAGAGCGCTCTGATAGTTTAGGAGTGGATATGATTAATACCTCATTAGGTTATCGTGTATTTGATAATGCTAATTACGATTACACACCTGCAGATATGAATGGGCAAGTAGCTTTTATTACAAAAGGCGCTTCCATTGCTGCCGAAAAAGGCATTTTAGTAGTTGTCAGTGCTGGTAATGCTGGAGCCACTACATGGCAAACCGTAGGGGCGCCAGCAGATTCACCAAATGTTTTATCCATTGGTGGAGTAGATGCTAATGGTAATTATGTATCGTTTAGTTCGCAAGGGGGAACTGCACAAATAGGTTATCAAAAGCCAGATGTTGTAGCTAGAGCAGGATCAGCTTTTGTTATTGACCAAAGTAATAATATCACTCAAAACAATGGAACTTCTTTTAGTGGTCCTATTATGTGTGGAGGTATTGCGTCTTTATGGCAAGCGATTCCTGATGCTTTACCAACTGAAGTGATGGATTATGTAAGGCAATCAGCTTCACAGTATAATTCACCAGATGATTTTTTGGGTTATGGTATTCCTGATTTGGCTTTAGCTAGAAGTTTGGGATTAGATGAAGAATCAATTAATAGTTATAGCTTTTACCCTAATCCTGTAAAAAACGAAATAAACTTAAGATTACCATCGGTAATAAGAACTATAAAGTTGTCTATTTACAGTCAATTAGGTCAAGAAATTTACCAATCTATTATAGATGAAGTGTTAACTACAATTGATGTTTCTAAATTATCGGCTGGAATTTATGTAATGAAACTATCATCGGAATCTAATTCACAAACTTTTAAATTTGTAAAGGAATAAATGAGAAACAGAATCACCTCACTTTTTAATATTAAATATCCAATCATACAAGCAGGTATGATTTGGAATAGCGGTTGGAGATTAGCTTCAGCAGCAAGCAACTCAGGAATTTTAGGTTTAATAGGCGCAGGTTCAATGTATCCTGATGTATTGCGAGAGCATATTCAAAAATGTAAAGCAGCAACAGACAAACCTTTTGGGGTTAATGTGCCGATGCTATATCCAAATATTGAAGAGATTATGGATATTATTGTTGCCGAAGGAGTAAAAATTGTATTCACCTCTGCCGGAAACCCAAAAACTTGGACCAAATGGTTGCAAGACAAAGGTATTACTGTGGTGCATGTAGTAAGTAGTGTAAAGTTTGCTCTAAAAGCACAAGATGCAGGGGTTGATGCTATTGTGGCAGAAGGTTTTGAAGCAGGAGGTCATAATGGACGTGATGAAACCACAACTTTAACGCTAATTCCTATGGTAAAAGAGCAACTGCAAATTCCATTGATTGCTGCAGGTGGTATTGCCACAGGAAAAGCTATGTTGGCTTGTATGGTTTTAGGTGCAGATGGAGTACAAGTAGGTAGTCGTTTTGTAGCGAGCGAAGAATCTTCTGCACACCACGCCTTTAAACAAGTGGTTGTAGATGCTAAAGAAGGTGATACACAATTGACTCTAAAAGAGCTAGCACCAGTTCGTCTTATAAAAAACAAGTTTTATAATGAGTTGCAGGAACTCTATAAAACCGCACCAACACCAGAGCAACTTAAAGAACTCTTAGGGCGCGCTAGAGCTAAACGTGGTATGTTTGAAGGTGATTTAGACGATGGTGAACTTGAGATTGGGCAAATTGCAGGCTTAATCCATGATGTGAAATCAGTTGCCGAGATTGTTACAGATATAATTGCTGAGTTTGAGAAGGAGAAACAAAATATTGGATCATTGTAATGTATTTATTAATAAATAAAAATGCTATGCTATTAATTTTTAATAGTAAAATACTAAATTCGTTCAAAGCATAATAATAGAAATATAATTATGTCACTAATAATTTATCTGCAAATCACAACAGCAATTAAAATGAAAAAGATATTATCATTAATAGTTATTCTAATACTAACCCAATCAAATTTAATAGCTCAGAATGAGAATGATAGAGCTTTAATTTTAAAACAAACAAATATTAAGCTTCTCGATAGTATCTCAAAAAAGGCAAATGAACACTACATTAATTTTTTGAAAGAAACAGTCAAAAAAGGTGTTAATATGGAGGTAAGTAATAGTAGGAATATAAAGGGCTACTTATCTGGGTTTGATATTAATGGAAATCCTATTTATGACTTTGATGATAATGTAAATGTAGCAATAACTAGTCGTGTAGACCGAATATGGAATGGTGGATCTAGTGGATTGAATTTAAATGGTGATGGAATACAAATAGGGCACTGGGAAGCCGGTGGTTTAGCATTAACAACTCATCAAGAATTTAATGGTAGAGTTACTCATGCTGAATTTGAATTAGTTACTAGTCATGCAACTCATACTGCATGTACTTTGATAGGAACTGGTGTTGATAATGACGCCCGAGGAATGGCATCTAGTGCGACGATTGTTTCTCGCAGAAGTAATAATGATGAATCTGAAATTGCAAATTTTGGTGCAGCAGGCGGTATATTATCAAATCATTCATATAGTACTGGAAACCCAAATGGGGACATACCTGTTTATGGTGTATATACTAATAATTCGAAAGAATGGGATGAAATATTGTATAATGCCCCATATTTGACACTCTGTAAGTCAGCAGGAAATGACCGAAATGATGGGGAGAATACAGTAGATAATGGGTATGATCTTATTTATACAGTTTCAACATCTAAAAACTTAATAACCGTAGGAGCGGTTAATGATGTGAGTGCATATAGTGGGCCTCAATCTATTACTCAATCTGCATTTAGCAATTGGGGACCAACTGATGATTGGAGGATAAAGCCAGATATTATAGCAAATGGAGTATCTGTCTATTCTGCTGATGATGATAGTGACACAGATTATACAACTAAATCTGGTACATCAATGTCTACACCATCAGTAACTGGAGCCATTGCACTATTACAACAACATTATCACAATGAAAATGGAGTTTATATGAAGGCAGCGACAGTTAAAGCATTATTATTAGGAACTACAGACGAAGCTGGAGCTAATGATGGTCCAGATTTTCAAAATGGTTGGGGTTTGTTAAATGCTGAACGAGCTGCAGAGGTAATTTCAAATAATGGATCAACTTCAAGAATTAATGAGCTATCATTATCTAATGGTACCACATATACAACTACTTTTGAAGTAGATGGTACGCTTCCATTAGCATTAACTATAGTTTGGACTGATCCATCTGGTAATCCTCTAATATTCGCAACAACAGATGATCAAACACCTATGCTAATAAACGATTTAGATGTTAGAATCACTAAAAATGCAACTGTATATTCTCCTTGGGTTATGACTCCTAATAATAGTACTAATAACTTTACTGATGCAGCAACAAAAGGAGATAATTTTAGAGATAATGTTGAACGAATTGATGTTAGTAATTTAACATCAGGAATTTATACTGTTACTGTCACTCATAAAGGAAATTTAATTAACGGTTCCCAAGATTTTTCAATGGTTATTAATGGACTTTTAGACAGTTCATTAGGTATAGAAGATTATCAAAAATCAATATCAATTTACCCAAATCCAGCTAAAAAATCTTTTAGAGTTTATTCAAAAACACCTGTTGAATCTATAACTATATACGATATTGTAGGAAATCGTTTAATAACCTACAAAGAAAATGAAGAACAGCTTTATGTTGGAAACCTTGTGTCAGGTATTTACTTAGTTAGTATAAAGCAAAAGAATAATTCAGTTAATGTAATCAAACGATTAATAGTTGATTAGATTTATATAATCACGTAATGATTTTACACTACGTGATTATTGAAAATGTAAAGCAGTTATAAAGTTTAGTTTTTGGCTTTGCTATGACTATTTTTAGATAATTTAGCTAACGAAAAAGCAGCAATAGCCATTACCAGATCTCTTACAGCAACATCTACATAGCTCCAACTAAAAATTAAAGTTAAAGCAATAGCTACTAACCAACCTGATACAACATAAGCACCTATTTTTGTTTTTGTTAAAACAAGTATACCAGCAATAATTTCGATTACACCAACGATCATCATAAATGTGCTAGGTTCAAAAGGAAGTATATTGGCAAAGCCTTCAGAAATGTATTGACTCCAGTTGGTGAGAAGGTTAGTGAATTTGTCTAATCCTGCAACAATTGGTACAAGACTAAAAGTATACTTTAATACGTTTTTTACTAATTGAACGTTTGAATCCATAATTTTACTTTTTGATTATTTATAAATTTGTTACATCCTTTTGATAGCTGATTTAAAAAAAGGATACAAAATTTTGTAACTTTTTTCATGTTTTATTATCTAAAATAAAAGGCATAACAATATGGAAGCTATAAGTATTAATGATTTTAATAATCATAAAATAAAAGAAACCGAAGTTGTAAAACGTATACTTAATGGTGAAAAAGAGCTTTATGAAATTTTGGTGCGTAGAAATAATCAGAAATTATATCGAATAATTCGTAGTTATTTAAAAGACCAGGCAGAAATTGAAGATATAATGCAGAATAGCTATCTAAAAGCATTTACTAAATTATATCAATTTAAACTAGAGTCTTCATTTTCTACTTGGTTAATTCGGATAGGAATTAATGAGTCCTTAACGCGATTGAAAGAAAAGGGAAAACTTCATCATTTAAATGAGCAAACAAGCGATTTAAAACCTAATTCTATTTTAGAAATTCCAGATAATAAACAGTTAAATCCGCAAGACAAAATGATACAGAATGAAGCAAAGCAATTATTAGAAAATGCTATTGATCATTTAGATATAAAATATAGAGCCGTTTATGTAATGAAAGAAGTGGAAGAAATGAGTTTAAAAGAAATAGCTGCTGTTTTAGAATTAACGATTTCTAATGTTAAAATAAGGCTACATCGTTCTAAAGAAATGCTTAAAGAAAAGCTTTACGAAGTAGCAAATGATAAAAATATTTTTGAATTTGGTTTCTCTAAATGCGACAGAATAACTAAAAATGTTATGAGGCATATAAAATAACTATATCTCATACTATCTATTAAAACTAAGTTATTATACATTTCTATTAATCTCTATAAAACTTCTAACTCTATTTATTAAAATTACTAAAACCTAAGCACTATTTTTGCGCTATGGTTTTAAGCAACTATACTAAAGAATTTAAATATAACCTTAAACTAGCTTCACCAGTGATTTTAGGTATGCTTGGGCACACCTTTGTCAGCTTTGTAGATAATGTAATGGTTGGGCAATTAGGTGCTGCAGAATTAGCGGCCGTGTCTTTAGGTAATAGCTTTATTTTTATTGCCATGTCTATAGGTATTGGTTTTTCTACAGCTATTACTCCTTTAACTGCAGAAGCAGATTCAGAAGAAAACTTTACTAAAGGCAAGTCTGTATTTAAACATGGCTTTTTTCTCTGTACTATTTTAGGCATTTTACTCTTTTTAATGTTGTTATTGGCAAAACCACTAATGTATGTTATGGACCAGCCAAAGGAAGTAGTAGAACTGGCAATTCCGTATTTAGATTTGGTAGCTTTTTCTTTAGTACCTTTGATTGTATTTCAAGCATTTAAGCAATTTAGTGATGGTTTATCATTAACTAAATATCCAATGTATGCTACGATTGTAGCTAATATTCTTAATGTTGCTATTAATTATGTTTTAATTTTTGGAAAGTTTGGTTTTCCAGAAATGGGTATTGTTGGTGCTGCAGTTGGTACTTTAGTCTCTCGTTTTGTGATGCTATTTTATCTGTGGTGGCTTTTAGCAAAAAAAGAAAAATCTAAGGCTTTTGTTACTAATATAAAATTCTTTAAGCTCAATAAGCAACCGCTTAAAAAGCTTACCAGTTTAGGTTTGCCAAGTGCTATGCAAATGTTTTTTGAAGTTGGTATATTTACAGCAGCCATTTGGTTAAGTGGCACCTTAGGAGCTAATGCGCAAGCGGCTAATCAGATTGCTTTAAATTTATCGTCTATGACGTTTATGGTGGCTATGGGTTTAAGTGTTGCTGCAATGATACGTGTTGGTAATCAAAAAGGTTTAAAAGATTTCAAGGCTTTAAAACGTATTGCAGAGTCTATCTTTTTAGTTGGGTTTGTTTTTGCTGTTGTGTTCGCCTTGTTCTTTGTGATTTTCCATACGGCACTGCCAGATTTATATGTGGATTTAGATGATCCGACTAATGCTTTAGATACTGCTGAGGTGGTTAAAATTGCATCCACCTTATTGTTAGCCGCAGCTGTGTTTCAGATTAGTGATAGTTTGCAAGTGATTGCACTTGGAGCTTTACGTGGACTTCAGGATGTTAAGATTCCGACTATAATTACCTTTATTTCATATTGGGTGGTTGGTTTTCCAATTAGTTATTTTTTAGGTAAAGAAGACGCTTATGGCAGCTTAGGTATATGGCTTGGACTTCTCGCTGGATTAACAGTAGCTGCAATTTTACTTTTTGTAAGGTTTAACTATTTAACCAAGAAACTCATTCTTAAAAAAGAATAATTTATAAGTACAGCGAACCAATAAGTTCTCAACAGCGCTCGAACAGACAAAACAACTATATTTGTAACAATAAACACTTTTTGACTAAAAAATGGAATTACCTAAATTCATACTTGGCGACAATACAGACCATCCAGATGCAATATTTATTGTTCATACTGAGTTTCCGAGATTCATTATTAATTTAGAAAATGATGAGGTAGAGTGGTTTGAAGAATTTGACCAGCATGACCAAAAAGAACTCGAAACTGAAACTGAGAACTACATTAAATTAGCTACTGAATTTTACGATAGAGAAGTCGCTAGATACGATGATTAATGTTAGATAAACTTTTAGAATTAGATACAGAGCTTTTCCTTTACCTTAACAAATTAGGGTCATCCACTTGGGATACCATGTGGTTAGTCATTACAGATGAGTATACATTTGTGCCATTATACGCTATTCTATTATTTCTTATTTATAAAAAATGCGGTGCCAAACCATTACTTATTATGGTTCTAGTAATTGCAGCTATGATAACTTTTACAGACCAAATAACTAATCTTTTTAAGGATGGTTTTATGAGACCGAGACCTTGTCGTTTAGATGAACTTATAGATGAAGGCATGCGTTACATTGCAGAACGTTGTGGTAAATATGGTTTCTTTTCTGGGCACTCTTCAAATTCTATGGCAGCAGCAGTTTTTGGAGGTTTAGTCTTACGACCATATTTTAAAAATTTAATTTTTTTACTCTTATTTTGGAGTTTTATAGTTGCTTATAGTAGAATTTATGTTGGTGTGCATTATCCAATTGATATTGTATGTGGAATGACCTTTGGAGCACTAGCAGGATTTGGATTCTATAAGTTGAATAAATATCTACTAAAACGGTTTATCGTCGAGTAAGCCTATACAACTGATTAACCAATCGCGATTTATGAGCTTTTGCATCTTTGTTTGAAGTATTCAAATCGTAAGTAGTGACAAATTCAATGTTATACAATTTTGAAAGTTCTTCAAATTCTTCAGGATCTTCTTTTCCTGTTAATAAATTAAACTCTTTTTCAGTAGGAAGTATTAGACCTTCTTTCGATTTTAACTTCGGAATTTTATTACCATAATTATAAATCGCTTCTGGTGATACATTGCTTATACTATACAAAGGAATAGGTGCTTCACTTAATTCTGATACAGGCTTATAATCTGCTTGAACATGAGTTTGAGCAATTGGTAATGCAACTAAACCTATGGTTAGCATAAAGCCAATAATTAAATAGAAAACAACTTTAATGTTTTTTATTCTTAAAAATTTGAAGATATAGAAACCAATAATCAATAGAATAAGGGCAGTAACTATAAATCGGGCCAATACTAAGCCAGTTAAAATATCATTTGAGAAAAACCATACAATCCAAAAGAGGATAGCTATAGTGCCAATAAGTCCAAATGAAAAATAAACAGGAATCGTTTCTCTTTTATCCTTTATGTTTTTGAATTCACGAATTAAATATTCTATATAAAACCCAATATTTATAGCTAAAGGAATTAGAACAGGCATAAGGTAACGTGATTTCTTTTCAGGAATAATAGATAAGAGAATCACAGCAATAATCGTCCAAAATAAACTAAAACGATAGGCTTTTAAATTTGAGACTCGAGATTTTAAATAGGGATATAATAAGCTAATAAAGGCAGGGATGGTCCATAGGCCACTTTGTACAAAGAAACTCCAGTAATAATAAAATGGTCTTACATTATAACTACTCCAGTTAGAGGTTTCGCGTTCAGCAATTCTTGCAAAAGTTTCGGGGTCAACAACTCTAACATGAAAGTACCACCAACCACCTAAAACAATTCCGAAGACTAAAAGACTAATCAGTTTTAAAAAATGTAATGTTCCGCCTTTAAATCGATAAGAAATACCATAAGCAATAACAAATGGTAAGAATAGAACATAAAGAGAAACAGGGCCTTTGGATAATACTGAGCCCGCTAAAAACAATACAAATAACAAACTCCTTAATACAGTTGTCTTCTTATTCTGAAACATCAGGAACAGCTGATATAAAGCCATAAGCATAAAACCATGTGTGTAAATATCCCAAGGTGCTTCAATGGTAATGCCTATAACATAGAAAGAGCTTAAAACAATAAACCCATTAATAAGACTATGCGATTTACTAAGCTCTAATTTTTTTGATAGGAGATAAGTTGAAACACCTATACTAGCCATAAAAAGTAAAGCGGGCCAACGCAGTGTTAAAACAGACTTCATTCCAAATAGCATTCCAAAAAAAGCAGTTATCCAAGTTGGTAAAGGTGGTTTTTGGTAACGTGCTTCTCCATTCATTGTGGTTAAAATCCAATTGTCATCTGTAAGCATTTCTCGAGCAGAAATAAAATTACGTGCTTCCATAATGGTTACAGGAATAGCATCAATCGTAAAACCTAACATAAGAATGACGAAAAGTAATAGACAAGCTATCGGATATTTCTCTATGAGCTTAATCATTGGTTTGTCTAATTAAGTAGGCATTACGTGCATAAATTATTAATCCGAATAAATGACCAACAAATAGCACAGGATCTTTTCTAATGATTGCATACGTTAATATGAGACCAGCGCCAATTAAACTTAACACCCAAAACCCCATTGGTAATGTAGATTCTTTATGACGTTCAGAATGAATCCACTGATATACAAAACGTAACGTAAAAATAACTTGTGCTACAATTCCTAATATTAATAACCAGGTAGGAATGTCAGCATTTTTAAATAATAATTCTATATCTATTTTATTATTGTTGTAATAAAAAACAACAATTAAAATAGGTGCAACGAATAATAAGTATCGAACTGGCTTAGGAAATTTTTTCCATTGCCCTTGGAGTTGTAAATTACGTATGTAGATAAAGTAAGTTAAACTCTGACCAAGCATAATAGCAAAATCTAAACGTAAATAACCATATATAAATAGTAAGAACGAAGCAATTAAGCTTAAGGTCCAAAACGTACTTGGTGTTATGACCTTACGCTGCTTTTCTGAGGTAATCCATTGAATTAATAGCCGAGAAGAAAATAAAATCTGAGCTAAAAATCCGATGCTGTAAATTATCCAATCCTTCATTTGCTGGATTTTGCAACGTCGTAATTAATGTATTTTTTCTTCATCCAAAGGTAAGCGAAGCAATCCATCAGAGGACCAAGTAATCGGTTCCAAAGTCCAAATTTTGCTGTACCAGCTATTCTAGGAAAATGCTGAACTGTAACTTGAGTTACTCTACCATTTTGAAGCATTATCATCGCGGGTAAAAAGCGATGTAAACCTCTAAACATTGGGATACGTTTGGCATAATCTGTTTTAATCACCTTGAGTGGACAACCGGTATCATCCATGCCATCGTGAGTAAAAGCACGTCTAATGCCATTGGCTATTTTAGATGACATATTCTTTACAAAAGAATCTTTTCGATTAGAGCGTACACCAGTAACCAATTCGTGAGTGTCAGTATATTCTAAGAGAATATTAAAATCTTCTGGAGCAGTTTGTAAATCAGAATCAATATAGCCAACAAGTTCAGAATCAACATAATCAAAGCCAGCTTTTATAGCAGCACTTAAGCCTCTATTTTCTTTAAATGAAATATATTCAAACGCATCATTACTTTGGCAAATAGCTTCAATTAAAGCTTGACTATTGTCTTTTGAACCATCATTAACAAACAAAACAGATGTTGGTACAGATGCAATTTTAAGATAGTTTGAAAGTTCTGTTTCTACACGTTCTAAATTTTCCTCTTCATTATAAACAGGTACTACAATGGTGAACTTATATGTCATTCGTTTGATAGCTTAATCTCTGCAAAAGTATTGTTTTTTTATCACAACGATAGTAGATATTCTGCCGCTGCAAAAGGTGTCGTTTTTCCAGCCTCAACTAAATCAATTTGCTTTTGTAATTCTAACTTAATTTTAGATGAGTTATAGAAGTTAGATTTTAGGCGTTCTTCTATAGTTTGTAATAGCCAAAACTTATTTTGATTGTTTCGATTGGTTTCAAAATAATTGTTTGATGATGTCGTTGTAATATAATCTTCAATCATTTGCCAAACTTCAGAAATACCTTCATGCTTTAAAGCACTACAAAGTGATACTTTTGGAGACCAATTCGATGCTTTTGAAGGATATAAATGTAGAGCTCTATTAAATTCTACTTTAGCCGATTTAGCGGCCTTTAAATTATCTCCATCAGCTTTATTAATTACAATAGCATCAGCCATTTCTATAATACCGCGTTTAATACCTTGTAATTCATCACCAGCTCCAGCCAATTTCAACAGTAAAAAGAAATCGACCATGCTGTGTACAGCAGTTTCACTCTGTCCCACACCAACTGTTTCTATAATAATAGTATCAAACCCTGCAGCTTCACATAGTATAATAGTTTCACGAGTTTTTCTAGCCACCCCACCTAAAGAATCTCCTGAAGGAGAAGGTCTAATAAAAGCATTCTTATCTTTCACCAAATCTTCCATTCGAGTTTTATCTCCCAAAATACTTCCTCTACTTAAACTACTACTTGGGTCAACAGCAAGGACGGTTACTTTTTTACCAATATTTGTTAGATGACTTCCAAAGGCTTCAATAAATGTACTTTTGCCTACGCCAGGAACACCCGTAATACCAATACGAGTTGCATTATTGGCATATGGTAAACACGCTGTAATTATTTTAGTTGCTTTTGCAGTGTGTTTTTGGTTGGTGCTTTCAACTAAAGTAATCGCCCTACTTAAATCAGTAATATTTCCAGAGGTTATTCCAGAAACTAAATCTTCTACAGAAGGTTGTTTTTGGCGTTTAGATTTTATAGATTTTGCAGAATCAGAATTTAGTGATTTAGGTGACTCAATACCATCTTTTTCGTGTAAAGCAGATTTATATTTGGTTTCTTTTTTAGTCACCTCAACTTAATTATAGATTTTCAGATGAATGTTCTTTAATTGGCATTTCAATCTTAGTGTTATCCCATGCCATGGTCAGTTTTAAATTCCCAGTAGTATTATCAAAAGCTATTGTGAATTTTTCTACTGTAGTATCTAATTTTTGAGTTGGAGCTTCAAGTTCAACTGCATCATAGTTAGGATCCCACAGAGGTTCCATTTTTTCGTTAACTCCCCATTCATATTGTTTAGAGTTAAACATTACTTTCCAAGTATTCGCCATAGGTACACTCCAGATAGTATACTTTCCTTTTTTTAGGAGCATACCATTTACAAGTAAATCTTTGTTGGTCTCGAAAGTTGTAGCTTCATTTGCACCTGTTCTCCAAACTTTATCAAAAGGGACTAGGGCACCAAAAATTTCACGCTCACGTTTAGAAGGTCTATTGTATTCTACTTTTAATTTTAAATCGTTAAGTGTAATTTTAGCAGTATCCTTTGGACTTAGGCGAGATGAGAAAATATTTTCTACAAATACAGAATATAATAATAAGCCTAGTGCCAATATAGACAAGACAATTAGGAGGCGTTTTAGCATAGCAATTAATCTTAATAAGAAATTTTAGAATTTAAAGATAATTCAATTCCCTAAATTTATAGAATACAAACGTTGAATTTTAAGTAAATCTTATAAAATTGAAAAAAATTAAAACTTTTTGCAACACTTAAAATTTTGCATCGTCTTTAATGTGTAACCAATCAAAAACCAAAACCAAAATCAGCACGTTTCAAATTCATATAGTTGAAAAATGCAAGCAGAATGATAGACAAGCGCAAATGCAATTGTATAATCAGTATTGTAATGGTATGCTTATCGTTGCGCTTCGATTTGTAAAAGATACAATGGAAGCTGAAGATATTGTGCAAGAAGCGTTTATTAAAGCGTTTTCAAAATTAGAGCAATACAAGGCTGAGGTAAGTTTTGGGGCATGGTTAAAACGTATTGTAATTAATAGATGTATTGATGTTTTAAAATCTAAACGTCAACGTTTAATTGAATTAGAAGAGCATCATCTTAATGTTGTAGATGCTGATTACGAAAATGAATGGTTAGTTGATGACGAAATAACGATTGATGAGGTGAAAATTGCAATTGAACAATTGCCAGAAAAGTACAGATATGTTGTAATGCTGTATTTAATAGAAGGTTATGATCATCAAGAAATTTCAGAGATTTTGAATATTTCTGAAGTCGCCTCAAGAACTCAATTATCGAGAGGCAAACAAAAGTTACAGCATAAATTAAAATTAGAAAAAAATGGCACAAGATCTTAGAAACTTATTTAATGAAGACCCTAAAGATCAGCATGTAAAAATGTCTGAAGGTCATGACGCGCGTTTTCTTAAAAAGTTAGAAGAAGAGTTACCAAAGAAAAAATCATCTCATCGTTTTAGTTTCTTGAATATTGCAGCAAGTGTTGTCGTCTTATTAGGACTTACTTTTGGAGCTGTTCAATTTTTTGGGACACCCGATGATGTAGTAGAACCTATAGAAGTTGTGCAGACTAAAAATGATATAAAAAGCATGGGGGAAGTTGTGCCAGACTTAAAAAAAGTTGAAGACTACTATTTGGCGAGTATCAATTTAGAATTGTCTAAAGTGCAGCTAACACCAGAAAATAAGGAATTGTTCGATGGGTACGTATTACGTCTAAAAGAATTAAATGACGAATACGATAAATTAACCATAGAGTTAAATGCTAATGGTCCAAATGAAGAAACCTTAGATGCTTTAATAGATAATTTAAAGTTTAGACTAAACCTTGTAATGCGTCTTAAAGAAAAACTTAAAGAGTTTAATGACGATTCATTTAAAGAGGTAAATATATAATTACAATCAATAAATCAAAAAACGAACAGTAAAATCAAAAAAAATGAAGACAATTAAAATTTTAGTATTGTGTTTTATAACCACATTTGGTTATGCGCAAAAGAAGTTAACAAAAGTATCTAAATCCATAAATGCCAATAAAAATGTGGTTGTTGATTTAAGTACGAGTTATGTAGAAATAGAATTAGAAACATGGAATAAGGATATCGTTGAGGTAGAGGCTTATATTGAAAGTTCAAAACTATCTCAAGAAGAGTTAGAACGTGCTTTAAAAGCTTGGAATCTTAAAGTAGAAGGTTCTGGGGATAAGGTTATTATTTCTTCTACAGGTGGAAGAAGTTCTAGTCTATTTCCTGGAGATGATTATTCTGGGTTATTGAAAGATTTAGAATTTCATTTGGCAGAAATGCCAGCAATGCCTGAGATGCCAGCAATGCCATTATTACCAGAAATGGCTGAGATGCCAGATATGCCAGATATGCCAGAGATGCCAGAGATGCCTGAGTTACCAGAATTACCAGAAGGTGTAAAGTCAATATCTTTTGATTACGATAGATACCAAAAAGAAGGAGAAAAGTATTTAACAGAATGGAGCAAAAAATATGAGCGTAAAGGAGGCAAAGAACTTCAGAAACGGATGAAAGAATGGGCTAGAAAGTTTGGAGAATCAGGTTACCAAGAGAAAATGGCTAAATGGGGAGAAGAATTTGGTAATCGTTTCGATGGTGAATGGGCAAAAGATATGGAAAAATGGGGCGAGAAGTTTGGCGAGAAGTTTGGTAAGGATATGGAAAAATGGGGAGAAGAGTTTGGTGAAAAGTTTGGGAAAGAATGGGAAGAGAAAATGGAAGCATGGGGAGAACGTTTTGGGGAACAGATGGAGAGACGAGGTGAAAGGTTAGAAAAGCGTTCTGAAGAAATGGCAAAACGTTTAGAAGAACGAGCAGAACGTATGGAAGAAAGACGTGAAGATATGCATAGCAGAAGAGAATCTGTTTTAACGAGACGTTATGAAGCTGGTAGTAATAGTAAAGTAAAGAAGGTGATTAAAATTAAAATCCCTAAAGATGCTAAGCTAAAGACTAATATAAGACATGGTGAGTTAAAGTTGTCTTCAGTTATTTATAACATGAGAGGAGATATATCGCACTCATTTTTAGTAGCAGATAATATTGATGGAAGTGAGACTTCCATCAATGTGTCTTATTCTCCAGTGATTGTAAATACATGGAATTTAGGAACACTTAACCTTAATTTTGTGGATAAGGCTCAGATAAAAAATGCAAAGAATTTAGTACTTAATTCTAAATCATCTAATATTAATATAGAGCGTTTAACAGATACCGGTATTATAGATGGTAGTTTTGGGGACTTAACTATTTCTAACCTTACAGAGACATTTAAGAATCTTAATTTAGTCTTAGAGAATAGTGATGCTTTAGTAAACTTGCCAAAGGATATAGATTATAGCATGTACTTTAAAGGCAATCGTTCTAAGTACAATAATAAACCTACCACGCAAAAAACAATTCGTAATTATCCTGAAGGACAAAGCTCTAACCGTAATATTATGGTTAATGCTAAGTATAGTAATGTTATTATCAATTAAAACACTTTAAATAGATTCTATAATTTAAAGTGTTTGTTTTTTACTTTCCTGTTTTCCATAAAATAGATTCTTATTTTTATGGAAATTTTGTTTTTATGTCCCTTTCTTCTTTCGAAGTCTTTTTAAAGTCACTAGAAGCACATCCATTAATTGATGCTTCCATTCCATTGAGCGCTTATGTGTCTATAGATTTATCTATTCATAATACCGAATTAAAAACAGTTAATATATTATCCTCTGATAATCTAGAGCATTTTATTTGGGATTATATGAAAACTAAAAATGCAGAAGTGGCTTATGGAGGTTATTTTGAACAACGTGGCATATATGCTCGAAGCGAATATTTTAACCAAGTGAATCCTGAAGAAGAGCGTAATATTCATTTAGGCTTAGATATTTGGATTGAAGCCAACACACCAATTTATGCTCCTTTAGTTGGAATTATTCATAGTTATAAAAATAATACCAATCATGGTGATTATGGACCAACACTAATTTTAAAGCATAAGATAGAAGAGGCTGAATTTTATACACTTTATGGACATTTGAGTATTACGTCAATAGAGAATTTAAAAGTTGGAGCAGCAATAAAGCAAGGAGAACAAATTGCCACACTAGGAACGGCTGAGGTTAATGGTGATTATCCACCGCATTTACATTTCCAAATTATAAAAGATATTCAAGATTATAATGGTGATTATCCTGGCGTAAGCAACCAACTCGATTTAGAGTTTTATAGACATAATTGTCCTGACCCTAATTTGTTATTAGATTTATTCTGAGAACTTCTCAAAATCATCAATAGCATAAGCTTTGTTATAATCGTCTTCTCCGATGGTATTAGATTCATTAGAGTCGTAATCCATTGTAATTTTCCATAGACCATCAATCTTTTTGAAGAGTACATGAAACTGACCATAATAAGCCTGCTCATTATCTTTTCCTTTATTTCTGATTAATTTGTACACTCCACGTTCACTAGCAGTAGAGTCATTATTAATGCGTTCAAAAAAGCGCAGTGAGATCATACTGGTTTGTTTAGCTTCCTTATCACGTTGAAAACCTGCTTTATAATTATTGATATAAGTATCGTAATCTAAAATGTTTCTACCTCCAGAAACACGTACTAAATCCTTATCATGGATTTCTGCCATTAGCGTATAATCTAAAGTTTCAAAAGCTTTATAGAATTTAGCCCAAACAGTGTTTATGGCTTTTAAGTTTTCTGAGCTTTGCGCATTAACTGGGCTAATGGAAATAAATAAGAAAACTATAATTGAGTAAATTGCCTTTTTCATTTTTATGGATTAATCATTTTTGTGATTATTTATTTTCTCCCAAGCTTCTTTTGTAAGACTAACAAGTGTTTCTTTCTTTAAATCAAATAATGAAACATATGTGTCGCTTACAACAATATGCTGATTCCATTCTACATAATCTTTATAAAGTAATAGCGTGCAAATATCTGTTGACGAAATAAATTCTGAATTGATATGTGAATGGACAGTTGATACTGTAGGGTTTTCTTTATCCTTAGATTTATATGGAAATTGAAGAATTGTATTATGAATTTTGAATTTATCTTTTAATTCATTTTTCTTATTGTAATTCAATTGATAATCATTACCAATGAGAACAACTCCGCTAATTTTAGGGCCGGTTAACACTAACACTTTTCGTTCTTTTTTATTAATTAAAGGAATAAAGTTTAGAGACGTATTGTTGTAAAATGAAAAGAATTCATCAGTATTTTTCTGAGCCTGTGTTCTGGCATCATTCAACATAGTTCTTAAGCTATTTTCAATAGTCTTAACTTTAGTATTAATAGTGTCTAATTTTATGGGTGCTGTTTTGGGAAGGCTATCAAATTGATAACGAATCAATACTTTATCCTCATTAAATCTATTAAAAAAGACGGTATTTATTTTATGGTTTTCTGTCTCATAAGATAAATAGCCTCCAATTGAATCCTTTTTATTTTCAAAGTTAGCCAAAAAGTGATCAGTTCCATTCCAAGAACCTTTTTCTAAACGATATAGGAGTTTGCCTTCTTCTAAAATTTCATCAGTCTCTTTTTTTTGAGCAAAAAGAAAGCAATTTGTAAGAAGGAATAAAATTAAAAGTATATTTTTCATATTGAATCTTTAATCGTTTGTAATTTGCTTTGCAGCCAAATATTTTCCGATAAAGAATCCGGCAATTGCTAAAATACCATCAGAAAGTGAAAACCATAGTTCTTTAGGTAACATAAATATAGTAACAAAAGTAGCTATAAGCATTAATCCACCAGCAATATAAGACGGTATCATGCTTACTTTTGATATTTTAGCAGCGACAAACATACCAACAATAATGCCTAAAAAATGAGCTATTACGACAAAGGCTTTTGCACCTGTAGGTATTTTATCCATGTTATTTTTTATCCATTCCATATTTGATGGATCTGCACCTTCGGGAAGTGGAAATAAATTATGACCTAAAATAGATTCAAAGAGGTGTACCGTAAATCCAGCAATGACAATTCCGATGATAGTGGCTAATACATTTTTCATAATAATAGAGTTAGTTAGTGGGTTTAAGTTACTAAAAATATTTTATGACTCTATTAGCCTTTTGTCTGCGATTTGATATAGTGTTATTTTTAAATCTTAATTTTGGTTCGATTATGACTTCAATATTATGAAAAACATAGTACTTCGCATTTTCGAATTAACTAAGAATAAACTAAATTTAATCAACTAACTCGTCTGTAATAACCAATCTATATTCAAATCGGTTACCCGAAGGTTCATTAAATACCCAAAGAGAATCATCAATGGGGCTTTGGTTATAGACTAATATAAAATTTTCACCCACCACTTTATAGAGCTTTATATTGTTAAAAATTGCAGATTCACTTGGTGATATGGGATCTGTAGTATTATTGAAATCACTAGCAACAAACAATTCAGTTTGGCTCACAACAGATAATTGTCCACCACCTTCAGTAAATAGAATGAGATCAGTACTCGAATCATTTTGAATAATATAATGACTTTCGAAACCTGAGTTAACATCGTCATCTTCACATGTTGTTGCAACGAGTAAAGGGAGTAAGAATAATATATATATCTTTTTCATGTTCTTGGGATTTTATTATAAGAGAATTAAACAAATACAGGATCTAAGCAAATATGCTATTGCTGTTTTATATGCTTTAATCAACGTTGTAATTAATGAGCTCGGAGCATTCTGTAGTGCCTATTTTTCTATAATAATAAACTGCTCTATCATTACCTTCAACCTCAATAGAGTAAGTGTTGTCACAATGTAAACTCAAGTAGCGTCTGCCTAATAGATTTTCATTGACGATATCATTTTGTATATAATCAAAAAATACACGTCCATCGTTGGTTAATCCCCAAGTTCCATTAGCAACTTCTACAGTAGCATATAAATTTTTAAAAGTATTATCACTGTTAAATTCTAAAATAATATCTGAATCTTCTCTTGTATTCTGAAACCATTGGTCAATAGTGGTCCATTCTGTACCAGTCCATTCATCTAATGTTGACACCAAATTTTCGTCTCTATACATCTCCCATGTCCCTAATACTTTTTGCCCTAAAGTGTCTTGCTCGGTTAGATTTGATTCGTCTTTTTCGCAGCTTACAAATGAAAGTGCTAGTGCTAAAACAAGTGTTAATCTTTTCATAGTTATTGAGTTTTAAGTTCTTTATTATGGAACAACAGAACTTTTATATCTCCTGAAAAAATTAAAATTTACTTTTAAGTTGTTAGTTTTTAGTCGTTTTAGTATGACTCACTCACACTCAGCCTGAGTGACTTTGTTTTTCCATTGTATCCAATACTCTTGTAAGCCTTCTTTAGTGGTTTTGAGATCGCTTATGTTGAGTTGATGCCCTTGCATAAGAGCACCCTTAAGCTGATCTTTACGTTCCTGTAGAGCAGGTGTGTGGTTCCAGCCGCCAACATGGTCAAAAGAGGTATATGCTTCACATTTTTGTTCAACTTTGATAAAAGGAATTTTTAAATAATACTTTACTCTACCAGAGTCCATAGCTTCGGTAGTCATTTCTATATTGATAAAATCGACTTTACTATACTTACCTGACTTGTAGAATGCTTTTAGTTGGTTACCAACTTTTGTAGACATAGTATTAGAGAATTGATGTGCTATATCGTCTCCGTTTATAAATTCCTTGCCTTGGTAAGTGCCTTCGCAGTTTTTCTCGGAGCATATAATGCTGTTTTTTTGTAATCTAAGTCGTTCAAATTTTTCAGATCGTTTTAACTGTTCCTCTAGATCCCAATCAAAGTCAAATCTGTTTTTCAGGAATACTGCAATAGGTTCTAGACCAATTTCTTTTCGTCTTTTATCGATGTTTACCGGGTCGAAAACTGGCCATACATTAAAGCTTTTAGTTTCAGGATAGTACTTCATTTGCCCACCATAGATTTGTAACTCGCCTTTATCTGTAGCAATTCTATCTTCGGCACGTACTAAGAATCGTGGTTCTAATTTTTTTTCTAGTACAGCTTGTTTCATTAAAGGAATATAATGCTCTCTGGTCTCTAAATCAGCATGTTGTAAAACATTACAAATGGTTAAGTTGCCTTGTTCTCCTATTATTGTTGTGTCTGGCCAATTTTGTGTGTCAAGAATTTCTTTAATCTTTATAATATTAATGGCGTGATTTTTTCTGTATTCTTTTTGGTATACATCAGCTTCTTTAGACTCTGCGCCATAAATTCTAATTAAAGAATCTCTTAGTCGAATTGGTGTTTGTTCTTTTTGCCAAATAGTATCCAAAATTGCTATTAAGTTCTCAGGTTCTTGAGTTGCGGTTCTAGATTTGTTCTTACCAGCGCAAGACATAACTATTATTAGAAAACATGCAGAAACAAATTGAATCAAAGGTTTTTGATATCTCATAGTTCTAGATTAGTGCAAAAAACGGAAAATTACTTTTTGTTTTCTGGCAAAGGTGAAATCATAATATGTGCTCTATGCGTTCCAGGATTCATAATCCAAGGATGATTTGAAGCTGCCGGTGCTTCTGGTAAACCAGTAGATTCTGATGTTGCCCAAGGCATATATACGACATAGCGAAGTCGAGCTTCATCAACTTTTGAAGTTTCAGGGTTATACTTAGTTTTTGGACCGAAATAAATATGTAAAGTTAATCCTGAGGGTAGTTTTAGCTCACCAGATTTTACTTCTGCTTCACGGATATCAAATATTTCTTGATGTTTCTTTCCTTCAGCTTTTAATGCTCTTCCTCTTGCCATAAATGGGTCAAGATCTTTATGATAACATGCGGCACTAAATCCATCTTTATTTGGGTCATCTGCAAGCACAATAAATTCATTATTACCTTCTCTTAGTGTCACAAACTCGCCTGCCATATTATAGCCAATAACTTTACACCCTGATCTACTTGCTTCAGGAGCGGCCATTAACGCAGTAGCAATTAAAGCATCATCAGTGTCAATAGCCTTTAATTGTATATTATTGTCAGCTGTTGTGCTTTTTGCTTCAGTTTCCATTTCAGTGGAATCTTCTATTGTTGTTTTTGTTTTGTCTGATGAATTACAAGACACTAAAATTCCTGTAAAAACTAAGGCTGTGATGATATGTTTCATGATGTATACTGTTTTTATCATTTCTAAAGTTACTGAAATCTATGCACTTATAGATATGCAGTTCTACTAATGTTTTTAACATTGGGCAGATTGTTTCACTTTATTCGTCATAACAGGTGGTGACAAAAAATCCTGATGGATTACATCAGGATTTTTAGATTTTTCAAAAACTTCTCGATACAAAATTCCTAAAGGGAATTTTACTCGAAGTGACATTACTGTTTTTATTTAGTCATTCACCAACACCCATTCACCTTTATCAATTAAAGGAATAGCTTGCTTATATTTTACGACTTTACTTTCACCACTCATTACATGTTTAATAGTAACTCTATCGTTACGACCAATTTTTGGTTGCTCTCTAACAATAGTTTCTACCACTTGTTGTTGGCGAGAAGCACCTTCCCCCGCAGCTCTGTTTTGTGCTGCACGTTCATCCATGTTAGGAATTTCATCCTTCTGTGTTTCAAGCTTTTCCTGCTTTCTTGCTCTAGCTTCTTGGATGTTATTAGTAGTTTCTTGAGGGATCTCCCCTTTAAATAAAAATGAAATAACATCTTTATTCACTTGGTCTATCATCGCTTTAAACAACTCAAAAGACTCAAACTTGTAAATTAATAATGGGTCCTTTTGCTCGTGTACAGCTAATTGCACCGACTGTTTTAATTCATCCATTTTGCGTAAATGCGTTTTCCAAGCATCATCAACAATAGCAAGTGTAATATTCTTTTCAAAATCATTAATAAGCTGTGTACCTTTAGTTTCGTATGCTTTCTCTAAATCGGTAACAACTTGTAGATTCTTAACACCATCAGTAAATGGTACTACGATACGTTTAAAACGATCGCGTTGTGTATTATAAACATTTTCAATTACTGGGAATGCTAAATCTGCAGCACGTTGCATTTTTTCACGATAGTGCTTAAATGCTTCTTTATATATGACACCTGCAATCTCTTGTTCTCCCATTTTAGCAAATTCTGCTTCAGAAATAGGTGAGGCCATGGAGAAATAGCGAATCAATTCAAACTCAAAGTTTTTAAAATCGTTAGCTTCTTTATTGTTCATGGCAATACCTTCAGAGGTATCAAAAATCATATTGGCTAAATCAACTCTAAGACGTTCACCATGTAAAGCATTACGACGACGTTTGTATACCACCTCACGCTGTGCATTCATTACATCATCATACTCTAATAAACGCTTACGGACACCAAAGTTATTTTCTTCTACTTTTTTCTGTGCACGCTCAATAGACTTAGAAATCATACCATGTTGTATCACTTCACCTTCTTTAAGTCCCATTCTGTCCATCATCTTAGCGATACGCTCAGAACCAAATAAACGCATAAGGTTATCTTCTAAAGATACATAGAACTGTGAACTTCCAGGATCTCCTTGACGACCAGCTCTACCACGCAACTGTCTATCAACACGACGCGAATCATGACGCTCAGTACCTACAATGGCTAAGCCGCCTGCAGCTTTTACCTCGTCACTTAACTTAATATCTGTACCACGACCTGCCATATTTGTAGCTATAGTTACTTGCCCAGCGTTACCAGCTTGCGCTACAATATCTGCTTCTTTTTTATGCTGCTTAGCATTTAAAACATTATGAGGAATCTTACGAACGCTCAATAGTTTACCTAAAAGTTCAGAAATTTCTACATTGGTTGTACCAATAAGCACAGGTCTTCCTGCTTTAGATAATTCTGTAACTTCATCGATAACAGCGTTATATTTTTCGCGCTTTGTTTTATATACTAAATCGTCTCTATCATCTCTAGCAATTGGTCTATTGGTTGGAATCTCCACAACATCTAATTTGTAGATTTCCCAAAATTCACCTGCTTCTGTTACCGCAGTACCTGTCATACCAGACAACTTGCGATACATTCTAAAGTAATTTTGAAGTGTTACCGTTGCAAATGTTTGCGTAGCGGCTTCAATCTTTACATTCTCCTTAGCTTCAATCGCTTGATGTAAGCCGTCAGAATAACGACGACCATCCATAATACGGCCAGTTTGCTCATCTACAATCATTACTTTGTTGTCCATTACAACATACTGTACGTCTTTTTCAAACAAGGCGTAAGCTTTTAATAATTGGTTGAGGGTATGAATACGTTCGGACTTCACATTAAAGTCTCTAAATAAATCTTCTTTAAGATTTGCTTCTTCTTCAGATGATAGACCTTTGTTTTCAATTTTAGCAATCTCCATACCCATTTCTGGCATCACGAAGAAGTTAGGGTCGTCCTCACCAGACAAGAATTCTACGCCTTTATCAGATAGCTCTACCTGATTATTTTTTTCATCAATAACATAATAGAGTTCAGCATCTACCTTAGGCATCTCTCTGTTGTTATCTTGCATGTAGAAGTTTTCTGTTTTTTGAAGTAATTGCTTAATTCCTTCTTCAGATAAAAACTTAATTAATGCTTTATTCTTTGGAATACCTCTAAAGGCTCTTAATAATTGGAAACCACCTTCTTTAGTATCACCAGCTGCAATGAGTTTTTTAGCTTCTGCTAATACACCAACTAAATACTTACGTTGTACATCTTCTATTTGTTGCACTTTTGGTTTTAATGCATCAAACTCGTGCTCATCTCCTTTTGGAATAGGGCCAGAAATAATTAATGGTGTACGTGCATCATCTACTAATACAGAATCCACCTCATCTACAATCGCATAATGATGGCGACGTTGTACTAAATCGTCGGGTGAATGTGCCATGTTATCACGTAAGTAATCAAAACCAAATTCGTTGTTAGTTCCGTAAGTGATATCTGCATTGTATGCTTTGCGACGTGCATCTGAGTTTGGTGTGTGGTAATCGATACAATCGATACTCATACCATGAAACTGAAATATTGGTGCCATCCAAGCACTATCACGTTTTGCCAAGTAATCGTTTACAGTTACCAAGTGAACACCCTTACCAGCAAGTGCATTTAAATATACAGGAAGTGTAGCAACTAAGGTTTTACCTTCACCTGTTTGCATCTCCGCAATCTTACCTTGGTGCATCGCAATACCACCAATTAACTGCACATCGTAGTGAATCATGTCCCAAGTAATTGGCTTACCTGCAGCATCCCACGAATTAGCCCAAATAGCTTGGTCTCCATCTAAAGTTACATAATCATTATCTCCAGAAACTTCTCTGTCAAAAGCATTCGCAGTTACAGGAATCTCAGTGTTATTTACAAAACGTTTCGCTGTTTCTTTAACTACTGCAAAGGCTTCAGGTAGAATATCGTTTAAGACACCTTCTGTAACTTCGTATATATCGTCTTCAATCTTATCGGCTTCGATATAGATGTCTTCACGCTCGTCAATATCTTCTGTAACTTTGGCTTTAGCTAAAAGCTCTTCTTTCTTTTCGAGAAGTGGTTTTCTTGCTTCCGCAATATTAGCTTTAAATTCATCTGTTTTCGCTCTAAGCTCGTCGTGAGACAAAGCTTCTAAAGCTGCTTCAAACGTCTTTATTTTATCTACAATTGGTGTTATAGCACTTACGTCTTGTTTGGATTTATCTCCAACAAATACTTTAAGTACTTTATCTAATATGCCCATGTTTTATATTTTGGTCAGGTTGATTGGTGTCAAACTGTGTTTTAATTTCAGTAAAAATGCTAGCTTTTAAGAGCTAGAAACTATGTCGAATTACGAGAATTCGAAAATAAAAAAAGTCTCTCAGTTATGATAACGCAAGAGACTTTATTTGTGATAATATTATATATTAATATTCATCCTCGTTCCAGAGGTAATCTTCGTCGGTTGGATAGTCTGGCCAAATTTCTTCAATAGAGTCATAAGAATCTCCTTCATCTTCTATTGCTTGTAAATTTTCAACAACTTCTAAAGGAGCTCCTGTTCTAATTGCGTAGTCAATAAGCTCATCTTTTGTTGCTGGCCAAGGCGCATCACTTAAATACGATGCTAATTCTAATGTCCAATACATTTGCGTGTGTAATTTAGTTTTTTGCAAAAATAATTTTTTAGTTGAATAATTCAAGAAAAAACTAAATTAATTAATCATTAATATTAAGAACGTGTAATCTTCAACTTTTGTTTTGGATTAAATTTTGCAATTATTAACCCTATTCTGACAATGAAAAAAGAGATTATTATTCTTTATTAGGAATCCACTTTATTTCTTCAGCTTGTAAATCATGTGACAACTTCCGTGCCAATACAAAAAGGTAGTCAGAAAGTCTATTGATATACATTAAAGTTTCTGGTTGAAACGGTTCTAAGTCATTAAGATGTGAGGCTAAACGCTCAGCTCTACGGCATACTGTGCGTGCTATGTGACAGAATGACACCGTTTGATGACCTCCGGGTAAAACAAAGTGCGTCATTGGTGGTAAACTATCTTCCATGAGATCCATTTCTTTTTCTAGACGTTCTATATCTTCTTTTGATATCTTAGGAATATTTAATCGTGCTTTACCATTTTTTAATGTTGCTTTCTCTGGATCAGTGGCTAAAATAGCTCCAACGGTAAATAAACGATCTTGAATACCCATCAATGTATTTTTATACAACTGGTTGATATCTTGATCTCTAATAAGTCCAATGTATGAGTTAAGCTCATCAATTGTTCCGTAACTTTCTATTCTAATATGATGTTTGGGAACTCTTGTGCCGCCAAATAAAGCAGTAGTACCTTTATCTCCTGTTTTTGTATATATTTTCATGTAAACAAAGTTACAAGTTAAAAGTTAGAATAGAAATGCCTTTGCGAGCGAAGTATGGCAATCTGTTTAATTTATTAATTATTTAAGCCACCTTTTAACTGAACTTATAAAATCCGTCTTATATATTAATATGTTTGATTTAATTAAATGGGCTTTAATTATTTCAATTTGAGTTTTATTTGCGGAAATAGTAGTTTGAATATTATTATCAAGTTTTAAAATAAATTGATTATTTGATACAGACCAAAGTTTAGCTGTTTTGATTTTTTTTAAATCAATAAGAATTTTTTCTGACTTGTAGTATTTAAAATATCGAGCTTTTTCATTGTATTTGATTTCGATATTACCATTTGCTATTTTAAATTTACCAACTCTTGTGTAATAAAATGTATTAAATAAAGATAAAACCATTAGGGATAAAAATGTAATATCCCATACTAGATTATCCTCTGATAAATAATCAAATTTCCCAAAAGATTTTAAAATGAATATTCCTATAAGAACAAATAGAATCCACTTATATATAAACCAGTACTTGTGGTTTCTCAAGTAGTTATTTTCAATAATATCAAAGTTCATCTTATTTATTTCTCTATAGAAAGAGTGAATTATTAAAAAGTGTATACAATTCTAATTTAACTATTAAAAGTATCACTCTCAATAATACCATCACGTAAACGAATAACACGTTTAGCATGTGCTGCAATTTCTTCTTCGTGAGTTACCATAATCACGGTATTTCCTGCAGCATGGATTTCATCGAAAAGCCCCATGATTTCAGTACCTGTTTTAGAATCCAGGTTACCAGTTGGCTCATCAGCTAAAATGATAGATGGTTTGTTTACAAGAGCTCTTCCTACTGCAACACGTTGTCGTTGTCCGCCAGAAAGTTGATTAGGTTTGTGATCCATACGATCAGCTAAACCAACATCAGTTAATACTTCTGAAGCTCTTTCGTTTCGTTGTTTTTTTGATGCACCAGCATATACCATAGGTAATGCTACATTATCTAAGGCTGTAGTTCTAGGTAAAAGGTTAAAGGTCTGAAATACAAAACCTATTTCAGTATTTCTTATATCTGCTAACTCGTCATCAGACATTTGGCTTACATCTTTACCATTAAGGTTGTAATTACCTCCAGTTGGCGTGTCTAAACAACCTAGTAAATTCATAAGGGTAGATTTTCCTGAACCAGAAGGTCCCATAATAGCAACATATTCGCCGCGTTTAATATCTAAATCTATGCCTTTTAAAACATGAACAATTTCTTGTCCTAATTTAAAATCTCTAATGATGTTTCTAATCTCAATGACGTTGTCACTCATAGCAAAATAAACAGTTGGTTTAAAATCTTCCTGCAAGATACAGGATTTTACAGTTAATAAGACGTTAAAATTAAGAGGTTGTTACACTCTAATTTTAAAATGCTCTTTAACCTGTTCTTTTCTAAAAAAAACGAAGCCTAAATGAAAACTATCTACAGTTACAGTTACTGATCTATGAGACTTTATATGGTTCCAAGCTTCTGTCATGCCTTTGGACCAGTATATATCATCAAAAATAAAAATAGTTTCATTATGTGCTTTTGGTAAAAGCGTTTCAAAATATTCAATAGTAGCTTTTTTGTTGTGATGACCGTCGAAATAGATACAATCGAATTTATCTTCTATTAATGTAGGAATTACAGTTGTAAAATCTCCTTTAAGAAATGTTATATTTTTTATGAATTGTGATTTGGTATAGTCTGACGTGTTGGGGCAGCCTTCAATAGTTGTGATTTTTGAATCTGTATTTGCTAATGCAAATGCATAAGTGCCCATCCCTAAAGATGTGCCTAACTCTAAGACATTGTTAAAATTGAAATATTGAGCAATTCTAAATAATAATTTAGATTCCTTTTTTGAGCTGCTTGAAGTCTTTACCATATCACTTACTCTTCGTTGATTTGAACTAAGAACTTTTGAGCCTTCCCCTAAATCGGTTATCTCTAATGCTATGTTTGAATCTTTTAATATTTTCCGATAATTATTTAACTCATCATATTTAGGGTATTTCTTTTTATCGTAAAGACATTTCGTGACAAAATTGTATATAAATGGTGAGTGTACACCATGTTGATTGGTAGAGTTGAATAGAAATTTTATGTATGCTAAAATCTGATACATTTAACTTTCTAGTTTTTCAGACAATTCAAACCATCGCATTTCTTTTTCTTCAATAGTGTCAATGACAACTTGAAGCTCCTCAGATAGTTTTGAAATTTCGTCTTGCGATAATTCTGGGTTGCTAAATTTAATTTCTACCGCTTTTTTATCAAGCTCTAAAGAGCGGATTTTGGATTCTAAATTTTTGTATTCCTTTTGCTCGTTATAAGATAATTTATTGGCCTCATTTTGTTTTACAGCTTTGGTATTATCCGTTTTAGTAGTAACCTCTAATTGTTTAGGTTGACTACTGTCATATACTCTAAAATCTGAATAATTACCTGGGAAATCATCGATAATACCTTCTCCTCTAAACACAAACATGTGATCTACAATCTTATCCATAAAATAACGATCGTGAGACACAACAAGAAGTACTCCAGGAAAATCCATTAAAAAGTTTTCTAGGACATTTAAGGTTACAATATCTAAATCGTTGGTAGGCTCATCTAAGATTAAAACATTAGGATTCTGAATTAAAACGGTACATAGATATAATCTTTTTTGTTCTCCACCACTTAGCTTTTCTACAAAATCCCATTGCTTTTTTCGGTCGAATAAAAAGCGTTCTAATAATTGTTGTGCGCTAATTTGTCTGCCTTTAGCCAAAGGGATATAATCACCAAATTCTTTTATAACATCAATGACTTTTTGGTTAGGCTTGGCTTTAATTCCCCCTTGTGTATAGTAGCCAATTTTTACAGTTTCTCCAACAACTATTTTACCTCCATCTGGTTGTAAACTTTGTGTCAAAAGATTTAGAAATGTAGATTTTCCTGTGCCGTTTTTGCCAATGATGCCAATACGTTCACCTTTTTTAAAAGTGTAATCAAACCCATTTAAAATCGTTTTATCCTTAAAAGCTTTTGAGACATTATGGAACTCTATAATTTTACTTCCTAAACGTTCCATATTTATTTCTAATTGCACTTGGTGGTCTTTACGACGTTTATGTGCTTTAGATTTTATTTCGAAGAAATCGTCAATTCTACTTTTAGACTTAGTAGTTCGTGCTTTTGGTTGACGACGCATCCAATCGAGTTCTTTTTTAAAGAGTTGTTTTGCTTTGCCTACTTCGGTAGCTTCATTTTCTATTCGTGCTTCTTTCTTTTCTAAATAATAAGAATAGTTGCCTTTGTAGGTGTAGAGTTGTCCATGGTCTAATTCTATAATTTCATTACAAACACGTTCTAGAAAATAACGGTCGTGAGTCACCATAAAAAGTGTTTGCTGTGTTTTAGCAAAGTAGGCTTCTAACCATTCTATCATTTCTAAATCGAGATGATTTGTTGGTTCATCTAAAATTAAAATATCTGGTTTACTCAATAAAGCTTGTGCTAAGGCCAATCGTTTTTTCTGTCCACCAGAAAGTGTACTCACTTTAATTGATAAATCACCTAATTTTAATTGTGATAAGGTTTGTTGATATTGTGTTTCAAACTCCCAAGCATTATTTCTATCCATAGCTTCGAAAGCTAATTGATAAGCTTCTGTGTCCTCAGGATTTTTTAATGCATTTTCGTAGGCTTCTATTGTTTTTAAAATAGGAATGTCAGAAGCAAAAATGGTTTCTTCAACTGTAAGTTTAGTATCTAAATAGGGCTCTTGATCTAAAAAGGCTAAACGGAGTCCTTTTCTGATGACAATTTGCCCTTCGTCTGGAGTATCTTTTCCTGATAGGATATTTAGAATTGATGTTTTTCCACTACCATTTTTTGCAACAAATGCAATTTTCTGATCTTTATGAATGCTAAAAGATAAATCTTTAAAAAGAACAAGTTCTCCATAAGATTTAGATATATTTTCTGCGTTGAGGTAATTCAAATTAAAAATTTTTACAAAGAACTAAATAAACCAAAAAGAAACCTAATAGTTTTGATATTGATATTGATACATTATATTTGTCTGTAAACATCCATTGCACATATGAAGCGTATAAAGCTTTTAATTATTTTACTGAGTTGTATCATTGTTTCTTCTTGTATTCCTCACAAAGATACAGTCTATCTTCAAAATAAAGAGAACTCAACTTTTGATACAATACAAAATAATTTAAGTGAGGTTCAAAAACCATATAGGATTCAAATCAATGATATACTGAATGTAAGAGTTAAGTCGATAGATCAAAAAGCTGTAGAAATTCTTAATCCTACTGGTGATGCTAATTTGAATGCGGATAGTGCTGAACGTGCATATTTTGATGGTTTTACAGTAGATGTTCATGGTAATATTAGAATACCAACTTTGGGGTATCTTAACGTTTTAGGATTTACAACTGAAGAGATTGAAAAAATAATTGAAAAGAAACTACTTGATGAGCAGTTTAAAGAAACTGCTAATATTTTTGTTACCGTTAAACTTGCAGGGTTACGCTACACAGCAAATGGTGAAGTTGGTTCCCCTGGCAGTAATGTGTTATTTACAGATCGTGTAAATATTTTTGAAGCCATTGCAAATGTTGGTGAAATACTAATAACAGGTAATAAAAAAGATGTTTTAATTATTAGGCAATATCCTCAAGGTCAAAAAATACATCATTTAGATTTAACGGATATTAATGTTATGAAGTCTCCATATTATTATATCCAACCTAATGATATTATTTATGTTAAACCTTTAAAACAGAAATCTATAGGTACAGGCGAGACAGCTGTTTCAAGTTTAACAACTATAGCTACAATTGTTTCTTTATTGACGTCTTCAATTTTAATTTTCACACGACTATAATACATGAATAATAGAGGTTACGATGATATAGATGAGATAGATTCACAACGTGTAAGCTTCGATTTTAAAGGTTATTTGTTTAAAGCACTTAATCTGTGGAAGTTTGTTTTATTATGTATTGGAGCTGCATTGCTTGTTGCCTATTTTGTTAATGTTAGGAAGGAAAACATATATCGATTAAATTCTTTAATCACCATAGATAATGACCAAAGTCCATTTTTCACTGCTAATACAAGTATCTCTTTTAATTGGGGCGGTGTTTCAGAAAAGGTAGGTAGTATTTTAACTGAGATAAAAACGAGGACGCATAATGAGCTTGTAGTTGACTCTCTTGAATTTTATAAGCAATATCTTAAGCAAGGAAAATATCATTTAATAGATGTCTATAATGGGGCGCCTTTTGAAATTGAGACGGATAAATCTAAACCTCAATTATTAGGAAAAGCGATAGGAATAAAATTAATTAACAATAAATCTTTTGAGTTGTTTTATGAGTTTGAAACGCAGAAAGGATTAGGTCAGATATATGATTCAAAGAAAAAAATAAGTGTTCATCTTAATCCGGGTTTGTTTTCTAAAGTATATAAATTTGGTGAACCTATTAAAACTTCTTTTTTTAATGGAGTCGTTAATATAAAATCTGATGCGTTAATAATAAAAAATGATACCTATTTCATAAAGTATTTGAATTTTGACAGTGTGGTGAATCAGTATAAAAACAACATTCAAATTATACCGAATTCTAATGAATCTACATCAGTGTTAAAATTGTCATTAATAGGGAAAAATAAATCTAAGATTGTAGATTTTCTTAATGCGACATCTGCTATACTAAGCAGGACAGAATTAGAACGAAAGAATCTTTATGCCACAAATACGATTAAGTTTATCGATAGTAGTTTGGGTGCTGTAAATAATGATTTAAAAGCTGTTACCGATGAAATGAATGACTTCAGAAAGGTTAATAAAGTTTTTAATGTTGAAGAAGAGATGATTCAAAAGTCAGAGCAACTAAAGAATTATGATCAAGAAAAATTAATTGAGGAATCAAAGTTAAATTATTTAAATAGTTTAGAAAGTTATCTAATTACAAAGACTGATTATTCAAATATTGCTGCTCCAACATCTGTTGGTATTGAAGAGATAAATATATTATCTAGTGTAAGTAAAATAATTGCTTTATCCGTAGAAAGACGTAATTTAGAATATTCAACTAAAGAAGGATCTATATTATTCAATGATATAGATCGCCAAATAGATACAGAAAAGAATGTTCTACTTGAGACTATTAGGGGTACTAAAAAAACTATTGGCGTACAACTTAATTCTATTAATAGGAAGATATCCAGTTTAGAATCTGAATTAATTGGTCTACCTAAGGATCAGCAAGAATACTTGAGAATTCAACGTAAACTAGATTTAAGTAGAGAGGCCTACGAAGTTTATCAGGTTAAAAGAGGTGAAGCGGCTATTGTAAAAGCTGCTAATGTATCAGATATAACTGTTATTGATGAAGCAAAAGATATTGGTGATCCTCCTATTGGTCCAAATAAGTCTCTAAATTATATGATGGGCTTAATGATTGGGTTCTTCTCACCGATGTTTTTGATATTTGTTTTGTATCTTTTAGATAATACAATTCATGGGTCCGAGGAGGTTGAAAGAATGTCTAACATCCCTATTTTAGGTTTAATAGGTAGACTAAATCATAAAAATAATTTGGTGGCCTATGAAAAACCTAAATCAGCCGTTGCAGAATCTTTTAGAGCAATTAGGTCCAGCTTACAGTTTATTTTTAAAAATAAAACTAATGACTCAGGAGCTAGAACTATAATGATAACATCTTCAGTTAGTGGTGAAGGGAAAACATTTACCTCTATTAATATAGCTACAGTTTATGCACTTTCTGGAAAAAGAACAATTTTATTAGGATTGGATTTAAGAAAACCAAAAATCTTTGGTGATTTTAATATTAGAAATGAGAAAGGTGTGGTCAATTATCTTATTGAAGAAAGCACTTTAGATGAGATTACCATACATACTCATATTGAAAACTTAGATCTAATTACTTCTGGACCTATACCTCCAAACCCTTCAGAATTGTTAATGGGTGAAAAACTTAAAAAAATGATAAGTATACTTAAACAAGAGTATGATATCATTATTTTAGATACGCCACCTTTGGGATTAGTTGCTGATGCATTGGAACTTGCAGAATATGCTGATGCAACTATTTTTATGGTGAGATTAGATTATACAAAAAAGGGTATGCTTCAACTTGTTAATGCGAAGTACAGATCTGGGGAACTAAAAAACATCAGTTTTGTTCTTAACTTTTATAAGCATAAAAGAGATCATAATTATGGCTATGGCTACGGTTATGGTTATGGCTACGGAGTCTATGGTAATGCGTATCATGAAAAAGAACAGGTTAGTTTGTTGGATAGAATTAAGATTTTCCTAAAAAGAAAATAATAGACTTTAATCATTTAAATTGATAACAAAAACTCAACTTAAGCTAAAACGTACATTTGACGTTATTCTGGTTTTGGTGCTTTTACCTATATTCATTATACCAATCATCCTGTTGATAATCTTTGCAACGTTAGATACCAAAAAGTACGGTGTATTTTCTCAGTTACGTGTAGGGCAATCAGGCAAACTTTTTAAAATATATAAAATAAGAACCTTAAGAGAAGGTGTACATAAGCTTGGTCATTTAGAAAAAAGCGCTACACCATTAGGTAAATACTTAAGACATACTAAATTAGACGAATTACCTCAATTATTTAATGTACTAATTGGAGATATGAGTTTTGTTGGTCCAAGACCTGATTTACAGGGGTTTGCAGATGAATTAGTAGGTGATGATCGCATAATTTTGATTGTAAAACCGGGAATAACTGGTCCAGCTACCTTGAAATATAAGAATGAAGAACGTGTATTAGAACGACAAAAAGACCCAGAACACTACAATAGAACGATTATTTGGGTAGATAAAGTGAAAATCAATAAAAAGTATGTACAGAATTACAGTTTTTACTTAGATTTGGCATTCATTTTAAAATCTACTTTAAACAAATGACACATTCAGAAGACAAAATTGCAATCATAGGATTAGGTTATGTCGGTTTGCCCCTTGCCGTAGAATTTGCAAAAAAATTCTTCGTTGTTGGTTTTGATATCAATAAACAGCGAATCAACGAGTTAAATTCTGGTTTAGATAAAACACTAGAGGTTGATGATGATAATCTTAAATCTGTTTTAACAACGGATTTAGAAGCAGAAAAAGGATTGTACATAACAGATAATTTTGATGCTTTATCTGTAGCTAACGTATATATAATTACAGTGCCAACTCCAACGGATGCTTTAAACAAACCTGTATTCACACCACTTATTAAAGCGAGTGAAGCTGTTGGTAAAGCCATGAGCAAAGGAGATATTGTTGTATATGAATCTACAGTGTATCCAGGTGCTACTGAAGATATTTGTATACCAGTTGTTGAAAAAGCTTCTGGCTTAACATTTAATAAAGATTTTTATGCTGGTTATTCTCCTGAGCGAATTAATCCAGGTGATAAGCATCATACGGTTACTAAAATATTAAAGGTTACTTCGGGTTCTACTCCAGAGATGGCTAAGAAAATAGACGATTTATATAAAACGGTTATTACCGCTGGTACACATTTGGCGCCATCAATAAAAGTTGCTGAAGCGGCAAAAGTGATTGAAAATTCTCAAAGGGATATTAATATTGCATTTGTTAACGAATTATCTAAGATTTTTAGACTTTTAGACATAGATACTAAAGCGGTATTAGAAGCAGCAGGTACCAAATGGAATTTTCTTAAATTTTCACCAGGATTAGTTGGTGGTCACTGTATAGGTGTAGATCCTTATTACTTAGCACAAAAAGCTATAGAATCTGGGTACAATCCAGAAATTATATTAGCTGGTCGTAAAATGAATGATAGTATGGGTAGTTATGTAGCTACTGAGACTGTTAAAATGATGATCAATAAAGGCGCAACGATAAAAGGGTCTAATGCTTTAGTGTTGGGTATGACTTTTAAGGAAAACTGCCCGGATATTAGAAACTCAAGAGTGATTGATATAATTGAAGAATTCCAGTCTTATCATGTTAATGTAGATGTTTATGATCCATGGGCTTCAAAAGAAGAGGTAAAGCACGAATATGATATAGATTTAAAATCTTCAATGTCTGAGTTGAAACCTGCTTATGATGCAATAGTTTTGGCTGTTTCTCATAATGAGTTTTTAGAAATATCACTAGATAATTTAAAATCTGATAAGTGTGTAGTATTTGACGTGAAGTCTTTATTGCCACAAAATACTGTAGACGCTCGTTTATAAACCAAATTATCCTACTAGATTATGTACTCAAATCCACATCATACAGAAGATCTTTCTAAGTTAAGTTTTTTAATTACTGGAGGCGGAGGCTTTATTGGCTCTAATCTTGCAGAATATTTATTAAAATACAACGCGAAAAAAGTAAGAGTTTTAGATAATTTTTCTAATGGTCATCGAAAGAATTTAGCTGAATTTCATGAGAATCCAGCTTTCGAATTAATAGAAGGTGATATTAGAGATTTAGAAACCTGTAAAAAAGCAATGGAAGGGATTGATTATGTCTCTCACCAAGCGGCTTTAGGTTCTGTACCGCGTTCAATAAATGATCCAGCAACAACTAACGAGGTGAATATTTCTGGGTTTTTAAATATGATGATTGCTCTTAAAGATAGCACAACGGTAAAACGAATGGTGTATGCAGCATCTAGTTCTACTTATGGAGATAGTAAAGCTTTACCAAAAGTAGAGGATACTATTGGAAAACCATTATCTCCTTATGCTGTTACTAAGTTTGTTAACGAATTATATGCTGATGTCTTTGGGACTACTTATAATACAGATGTTATAGGTTTGAGATACTTCAATGTATTTGGACCTAAACAAAGTCCCGATGGGGCCTATGCTGCTGTAATTCCATTATTTATGCAAGCTTTAAATGATAATGAACCATCTAAGATTAATGGTGATGGTGAGCAAACTAGAGATTTTACATTCATAGATAATGTGGTGCAAGCTAATGTAAAAGGCTTTTTCGCTTCTGAGGATGCAAAGAATGAAGTCTTTAATGTAGCATGCGGTGAACGTATTACTATAAATTATTTATGGGAATCTTTGCGTATAGCTGCAAAATCAGAATTAAAAGCCATCTATGGGCCACCAAGACAAGGTGATGTAAGAGATTCTTTAGCTAATATTTCTAAGGCTGAAAAGCTTTTAGGTTATAAGCCAAAGTATACAGTAAGAGAAGGATTAAAGATAACTTGGGATTATTTTAATTAATAATTTACACAAACCATAATAATGAAGACCACTTTTTTGAAGTGGTTTTCTTGTTTTATAAAATGTTTAGTTGATTTTTAGTTCTCGTAGTTAATTGTTTAAATCAATTGAATAAAAGCATTAGTAATAAGTCATTTTCCTGTTGATCATTTATTATATTAGCTTCAATAAATTAGAAAAAATTGAAGATTACAGAAGATAATTGGCTTTATGTGATATCCCCTAGGAAAAAGCTAATAGATTTTAACTTTAAAGAAATTTGGAGATATAAAGATCTTCTGTTTTTGTTTGTAAAACGAGATATTATAACGCTTTATAAACAAACAATTCTTGGACCGTTATGGTATTTAATTCAGCCTTTATTTACCTCTTTAATTTTCACATTAATATTTAATAACCTAGCAGATATACCTGTAAATGAAGGTGTGCCTAATTTTCTGTTTAATCTTGCAGGAATTACGGCATGGAATTATTTTAAAGAATGCTTAATTGGCACTAGTGATACATTTAAAAAGAATGAAAACATTTTTGGTAAAGTCTATTTTCCGAGAGTTATAATGCCAATGTCTGTAGTCGTATCAAATCTATTAAAATTTGGAATACAGCTTTTAGTGTTATTGAGTTTTTATATTTACTATGTAGGTTTTGCAGAACCTAGATATACTATTTTACCTCAGTTTAATTTAATTCTTTTTCCGGTTTTAGTCGTTTTTATGGCGTTATTAGGTTTGGGTTTTGGAATGATAATTTCTTCAATGACCACTAAGTATAGAGATTTAACTTTTTTAGTTCAGTTTGGTGTTCAGTTATTAATGTATGGTTCTGCAGTGATGTATCCAATGGTGTATTTTAAGGATAAATTGCCCAACTATTATTGGCTTATTGAATGGAACCCAATAGCTATTATAGTGGAGTCATTTAGAACTATGGTTTTTGGGGTTGGGGATTTAGATAGCAATAAGTTAATATATACTGCCGTAATGAGTTGCTTGATTTTTTTGATAGGATTAGTTGTTTTTAATAAAACTGAAAAAAGCTTTATCGATACTATATAATGGGTTCTAATATAATTTTAAAAGTAGAAAATTTAGGTAAGCAATATCGATTGGGGCTTGTAGGTACAGGTACAATTAGTCACGATTTAAATCGATGGTGGAATAAAATCAGAGGAAAGCATGATCCTTATTTAAAAGTTGGAGAATCTAATAACAGAAGCGAAAAAGGAAACTCTGATTATGTCTGGGCAATTAGAAACATAAATTTTGAAGTAAAAAGAGGAGAAGTACTTGGCATTATCGGGAAAAATGGGGCCGGTAAATCTACATTATTAAAAATTTTATCAAGAGTTACTTCACCAACTATAGGTAATATAAAAACTAAAGGTCGAATTGCTTCTTTATTAGAAGTAGGGACAGGTTTTCATCCTGAGATGACAGGTAAAGAGAATATCTATTTGAATGGTGCTATTCTAGGTATGACAAAGTCTGAAATAAATAGTAAAATTGATGAAATTATTGAATTTTCGGGGTGTTTAAGATATGTAGACACCCCAGTTAAGAGATATAGTTCAGGAATGAAAGTAAGGTTGGCCTTTGCAGTGGCCGCTTTCTTGGAGCCAGATATTCTTGTAGTAGATGAAGTCTTAGCAGTTGGTGATGCAGAGTTTCAAAAGAAAGCCATTGGGAAAATGCAAGATATTTCTAATAGTGATGGTCGTACAGTTCTATTTGTAAGCCATAACATGGCAGCAGTTCGTAGTCTATGCACAAGAGGTATGTTAATAGAAAATGGGGAAATAAGTGCTATAAGCGATGTTGATACTATTATAGAAAAGTACTTAGATAAAAATACAGTAAGAAATACGTTTAATCCTAAAAACAGATCTGGAAATGGCATCGTTCAAGTTTCTGATATCTCTATTTATGGTAAGACAAAAAAATTACCACCCGAAAATAACCAGTCATTTAAAATAGATATTGATTTATTAAATACACAAAAGATTAACTCAGCGCAACTACGATTAGATCTCAAAATTAATGATTATTTAGGTCAAAGAGTAGCTTGGTTGAGTAACTATTTGTCAGATATCGATAGAGTTGAAGAGATTAAGAATGTGACATTTTCAGTGCCTAGATTAAACTTAAATCAAGGATCGTATTTTATAACAATAGATTTATATGTTGATAAAGTAAGATCAGATTTTTTACAGAATGTTATATCCTTTGATGTTATGGATGGAAATTTCTATAATAATGGTAGACATATACCTATTCAGGAATCAAAAATTTTAATGGATTTTAATACGGAAATTAATGGAAGGAATGAATAATAGGTTATTATTTGTTTGCCCAGATATAAATAAACCATCAGGTGGCATTAAACAGATTTACAGACAAGTAAATATTTTGAGTGATAGCGGCTATAACGCCTTTATACTTCATGAAAATAGAGGTTTTAGATGTACTTGGTTTAATAATAAGACTCCAGTAGTTTATAATATTACAGTATTTAAAGAACTAAGGGAATTAAAATTTGAAAATAAACGGACTCCCAAACAAAGATTAAAATCAAGTCTAAAAACGGTATTGAAATCTATAAGAAACACTAAGTCTGTTGGCAATGAAATTAAAATTAGCGCTAATGATATTTTAGTGTTTCCTGAAATTTATGGACCAAAACTAGCTCAAGTTAGACCTGGTATTAAAAAAGTTATTTATAATCAAGGGGCGTATCAGACGTTTTTTGGTTATGACTTAAATCTAAAAAACAAGCATACACCATATCTCCATGACGATGTAATTAGTGTTATAGTAAATTCTGAGGATGCAAAGGAATATATGAATTTGGCTTTCCCAAAACTGAATGTACATCGCGTAAAGTATGGTTTTGATAGTAAGAACTTCTCAATCGATCCCTCCAAAAAAAGACAAATCTGTTTTATGCCGAGAAGGTTGAGGTCAGATATTGTACAAGTAATTAATATTTTAAAATTTAAGGGAGTTTTAGATAATTGGGATATTCAACCTATCGAAAATATGAATGAGCAGCAAGTTGCTAATTGTATGAAAGAGAGTGCTTTTTTTTTAAGTTTTAATATTAATGAAGGTTTTGGAATGCCACCAGCAGAAGCTATGGCTTGTGGTTGCATAGTGGTAGGCTATCCCGGACATGGAGGTAAAGAAATTTTTAATTCTGAATTTTCATATCCGGTAAAAGATAGAGATGTACAAGATTATGTGAAGGCATTAGAAGTGGTATTAAAATTATATGAAGATAATAATGAGTCCTTTATAAAAAAGTCAAAGCAAGCTTCGGAGTTTATTCTGAGTAATTATAGCATGGATAAAGAAAAACAAAGTATTCTAGAAGCATGGAGTGCTATACTAAATCATTAATTTATTTTGGCTAGAATCACTATCATTATACCAAATTATAACCATCAGGATTATATCAAGCAGCGTTTAGATACTATTTTGAATCAAACCAACAAAGATTGGGAGGCTATAATTATAGATGATGCGTCTAATGATAATAGTTTAAATATAATAAGTTCATATTTAAAAGATCACCCAGAATTTATAGTCAAAAAATTTATTAAGAATAAAGAAAATTCGGGTAGTGGCTATAAATCATGGCAAAAGGGAATAACATTTGCCGAAACAGAATTTATTTGGATTGCAGAAACAGATGATTTTAGCGATTCAAAATTTTTAGAACGTACGTTTGCGTCGTTAGAATCTAATCCAGATGCTGTATTGGCATTTACAGCGAGTAATTATGTAAATAGCCAAGGTAAATTTTTGTATAATACCAATAAACGATTAGCAAAACTTAATTTAAGAGAAGGTCAATCGGAGGTGTTTAGTTCAGGCCTTATTCTTGATGATTTACCTTTAGATCCTATGATTACTAATGCAAGTTGTGTTTTATTTAGAAGACCTGGAGTACCAATGCCAGAAAAAATATTTAAAAATAAGCAATTATCTGATCTGTTTTTTTGGACTTATCTTTTAAAGGATAAGCCGTTCATTTGTATTAATAGTCCATTAAATAGCTTTAGGCAGCATGATGCTTCAACCACAGCACAAAATTATGGAAAGAAGAAGATTGAGTTGTATGAAGAGTATTTAGCTTATATCAATTATTTTGAGCTCGATAGCAAAAAGTTAGAAACTATCTTATATGACTATATAAAACGTTATTTAATACCTAACAGAAAATCGATGGGTTATTTTAACATGGGCCCTTTTAAAAAAAATAAACACATTACTTTTAGTACTAAGTTTAAATTAATATTTAAAGGCTATTTAAGTCGCCTATTAAACAAATGACAATTTGAAAAAGGTTTCAGTAATAATAACAACTTACAATCGTGCAGCGTATTTAAAACTGACTTTGGATAGTGTTGTAAATCAGACTTATGATAATTTAGAGATTATCGTTATCGATGATGGTTCTAAAAACACAAAAGCAGAAACGCTTTGTAATAGTTATCAAAACGTTAGGTATATTAAAATTAAAAATAGCGGGGGGCCAGCACAACCACGTAATGTAGGTATAGAAAATGTATCTGGTGAATATGTAGCTTTTTTAGATGATGATGATATATGGTTACCAACGAAAATTGAACAACAAGTAAAGATTCTTGACGAAAATAAAGAATTTGGTTTGGTCCATTCTTTTTGTGATGTTATTGATGAGGATGGTAATATAAAAGGGTATTCAGTTGGAAGACCAAATGATAGAAGTGTTAAGCATGGTGATGTAAAATTGAAAATGATTGGTAATTGGACGCTAATGATGCCAACTCCTCTTTTAAGGTATTCTTTAATAAATGAAGTAGGTCTTTTTAATGTTAATATACCATCAGCATTAGAAGACGTTGAGTTCTGGACACGATGTAGTTTTTTTACTAAGTTTTATTATTTAGATCTACCTTTGGCTAATTATCGTATCCATTCGAGTAATATTTCTGCTTCAAACAAGAACTATGCTGATCTTCCTGTTTATTTAAAGAATGTTTTAAAGCATCAATTATTAGGCAAAAGAATAACCAAAAAAGAACATTCAGAACTCTTACTTAATGTTAATTTATCTCAAGCAAAAAATATAAACAAATATCCGTTGAAAACATTCGTAAATTTGTTTAAGATTAATCCATTTTGGATGATTAACTTTCGCGTAATAAAGGTGATAATAAAACGAATCATAAAATGACAAATACTACAATTCTTATTACTGGTGGAGCCGGAAATGTTGGAAGCGCTTTAGCAAATGCATTAGCTAAAAATAAAAGCAACATTGTTGTAATTATTGATAATTTATCGACAGGTAGTATAGATAAAGTTCCAAAACTAGATAATGTAATTTTTATAAAAGCAGATGTCAATAATTACCAGGATATCGTACCGGTTTTTGGACGCTACAATTTTGAATATGTTTTTCATTATGCTGCTTTAGTAGGTGTAAAACGGACCCTTGAAAATCCTATGTCTGTACTAGAAGATATTGAAGGCATTAAAAATATTCTTAGTATATCGAAGAATACAGGAGTAAAGCGTGTATTTTATTCGAGTTCATCAGAGGTTTATGGAGAACCTTTTGAAATCCCTCAAAATGAACAAACTACACCTTTAAATTCAAGATTACCTTATGCAATAGTTAAAAATGTAGGTGAGGCTTTTTTTAGATCTTTTTATAAGGAATATGGCTTAGAATATACCATATTTAGATTTTTCAATACTTATGGGCCAAATCAAAGTGATGATTTTGTAGTGCCTCGTTTTTTAAGAGCGGCGATGGCAGACGAAAACCTTTATATATATGGTGATGGTCAACAAACAAGATCATTTTGTTATGTTGATGATAACGTTGATACTTGCATAAAAGCTATGTATAGTATTGAACATGTTAATGAGGTATTAAATGTTGGGAGTGATATAGAAATGACTATTCTAGAATTAGCTCAACAAATAATTAAATTTACAAATTCTAGATCTGAAATAGTACACTTGCCAGCTTTAAAGGAAGGTGATATGGCTAGAAGATGCCCTGATAATTCTAAAATGAGAAGCTTACTTCAGAGAGAGTTGGTTTCTTTAGAAAATGGGTTAGATGAATTGAAGAAGTTTTATTTAAGTCATTAATTAAAGGTATATGCGTATAGGTATAAATCCTGAAAAAGAGAATAATAAATTATCTTTAGAATCATACCATCGCGTAGTGATACCAGTTTATATTCCTAATCTCGAGGAAGATTACTTTAAAGACGGCCTAAAGATTTTTCAGCTATGTATTAAATCATTACTGCATACTATTCACAGTAAAACAAGAATATCTTTAATTGATAATGGGTGCTGTAAAATTGTTCAAGACTATTTAAAAGAACTATATGATTCTTATGATGAAATAGATCAACTATTAAATTCAAAAATCAACTTAGGTAAAGTTAATGCCATATATTCTGCAGTAAAAAGTAATCTCGAACCTTTAATTACAATATCTGATGCCGATGTTATGTTTTTACCAAATTGGCAAAGTAATGTTGAAGGGATTTTAAGAGATTTTCCAGAAAGCGGAATGGTTTCTCCGGTACCAAGCAGCTTAGGGTATAGAAGTAAATTTATTAATAGTACGGTCTTTTATGGCATCTTCAAAGGAAAAATAAAATTTAATAATGTTATTAATCCAGAAGGACTTAAAAAATTTCAAGAAAGTATTGGTAGAGAAATGTATGATGCGATTCATTTAGAAAAATATATTACGGTCTCAAACTCTAAAAACTCTGCGGTGGTCGGTTGCGGACATTTTGTAGCAACCTTACGAGCAGATATTTTTAAAGCCGCCCCTTCAGAAGTTTGTCAGCACAAAATTGTTGGTGGTAGTGAAAATACATATTTTGATATACCTAATGATAAAGCTGGTTTTTTAAGATTAGCAACAAAAGATAATTATGCCTACCACTTAGGTAATGTATTTGAATCTTGGATGGCAATTATGCTGCAAGGCATAGTATCGCAACCAAAGGATAACGAGTTTTTAGAGGAATTATCAAATGGAAGGCCAATATCAAAATTACAATACCTTATAGGTAAAGTGTTACGTATTTTACTCTTTAAAAGATTTAAAGCGCAGTATTTTAGAACAAAAGGAATTAAGATTAAATATTGATGGATTCAATTAAAATTTTAGTATCCAATAGAGCTTTGCCATCAGATAAAGTAGGTAGTTGGACGACTAGAATGACTAATTTTGTGACTCGAAATCCAGATTTTTTTAATTACGTTTTATCACCAAATAAGAGTTTAGTGACTTCAAGGTATTGTAAAAAGCGCTCATTTATTACTTGGAAAAAGCGTTTTAGAAAATTTCAACTTGTCAATTGGGTGGCGCTAGATTATTTAAAAGAAATAAAGAAAATTTCTAAAAACTACGATAAAATTACTGTTGTGGTTATGGATGATCTTCATTTACTTGAAGCGATAAGTCAGATAAAAAAGGGTATAAAATGTGAACTAGAATTGGTGTTATCTTTTCATGGGTTTAATTTATCTTTAGATCAAAAGTTGTTATCATCTATAAATAAAATACTTTTTTTATCTAAGACTGGATATGAATTTAGTAAGAAGAGTCATAAATTTTTTCCGAAAGGAATTATTATTGGTAATGCTATTAATTCTAATATTTTTTATCCATTAGATGATGAACAGTTTGAAAAGAAGCGTCAGGAAAAAGGTTTTTCTGAAACAGATAAAGTTTTAATATGGATGGCGAATGATCGCCCTAGAAAAGGGTTTCATATATTTAAAGCTGTTGCTGAAAAATTATTAACTCAAAATAAAAATTTAAAAATTTTAATTATCGGTACCACTCAAACTATAAATCATATTAATGTAGAAACTGTAGGTAGGTTGCCAAATAATGAAATAGCAGCTTACCTTCAATTAGGGGACTATTATATGTTTACAACTTTGTATGAAGAAGGTTTTGGCTTATCAATGGTAGAAGCCTATAAATGTGGTAATACTGTTCTAGCCTCTAAATTGGGTGCTATACCAGAAGTATTACATGGATTAACCAATACATTTCTTATAGAAGACCCGAATGTTATTAATAACTGGGTTAAGTGTTTAAATGATATCATGATTAAATCAACTGTAAATCACAAAAGGTTAAGTGTTAAAGCGGCATCTACAATCTGGGATTATGAGGATTGGGAAACTAAGTTTATAAAATCTATACAATGAGAACTGTAGCTATTATACCAGCAAGGGGTGGTTCAAAAAGGCTTCCTAATAAAAATATTAAGATGCTTAATGGTATTCCACTTATTGCGCATTCTATAAATTATGCTAGAGCCAATTCAGCAGTTATTGATGAGGTTTATGTGACAACGGATAACGAGACAATAAAAAAAGTAGCCTTAAATTATGGGGCTAAAGTAATTGATAGACCTGAAGAATTAAGTGGAGATTTAGAACCAACAGTAACAGCTTTAAAACATGCGTTAACTGTTTTAAATAATGTTGAAACAGTTGTTTTATTACAGCCCACTAATCCATTAAGGCCAACATCTATGCTAAAAGAAGCTTATGAAATTTATTGTAATAATGATTTTGATAGTTTGTTTACAGTAAGCAGAGATCATAAGAAACTCGGTAAAATAAATAATAATATATATACACCGTTTAATTATAAAATAGGCCAAAGAAGTCAGGATTTAGAGCCTTTATTTTACGAAAATGGGTTATTGTATATTACAAACTCATCATTGATAAATAAGGGTTTAATATTCAATGAAGCGTCTATTCCGTTTGTAATCAACCATAAATTTGCTGAAATAGATATTGACACACAAGACGATTTTAATTTTGCATCTTTTGTATTAAATAATTATAATGAAGACTAATCCATTTATAGAGATATCAGGTAGAAAGGTTGGAAGAGATTTTCCTCCTTTAGTAATTGCAGAAAATTGGAATTAACCATGAAGGTTCATTAAAAAATAGCCAAAGAAATGGTGGATGCTGCATACAGATCAGGGCGTGGAAGTTGTAAAAGCATCAAACTCATATTGTAGAAGATGAAAATGAGTAAAGCTGCCCAAGAAAGTTATACCTGGTAATGCAGATGTCTCTATTTATGAAATAATGGAGCGTTGTGCATTGGATGAAGATGAAGAGTTAGAATTGAAGAATTATGTAGAAAGTAAGGGCATGATTTTTATATCTACACTTTTTCTCGAGCAGCAGCAGAGCGTTTAAATCGTTTCGGTGTTACGGCTTATAAAATTGGTTCTGGTGAATGTAATAACTATCCATTGCTAGAACACATAGCTAAATTTGGTAAGCCGGTAATATTAAGTACTGGTATGAACACCATAGAAAGTGTCTCAAAAGCCGTAGCTATTTTTGAAGCTAAAAATGTTCCACTAGCATTATTACATACCACAAATTTATATCCTACACCATCGCATTTAGTTCGCTTTGGAGCCATGTTAGAATTGCATAACGCTTTTCCGAATACTGTTTTTGGACTTAGTGATCATACTTTAAATAATAACGCTTGTTTAGGAGCTGTGGCTTTAGGAGGATCTATTTTAGAGCGTCATTTTACAGATCATATGCAGCGAACAGGCCCAGACATCGTTTGCAGTATGGATGAAAAAGTGTGTGCAGACTTAATCACTGGAAGTTCAGAAATATGGTCCATGCGAGGTGGTACAAAAGAACCAGCAAAGGAAGAAAAAGTCACGATTGACTTTGCTTTTGCCACTGTTTGTACCATTGCTAATATTAATAAAGGAGATTTACTTACCGAAACTAACATTTGGGTAAAGCGTCCTGGTACAGGTAAAATATTTGCAGAAAATTATAATAGTGTTTTAGGTAAAACAGCTGTAAGAGATATAGCGGAAGGCGAACATTTAGATTATAAAGATTTTGAATAATGCGTAAAATAGTCTTTCTCACAGGTACACGAGCAGATTTTGGTAAAATAAAATCACTAATTCAAAGTGTTGAAGATGATATAGGTTTTGATCCCTATATTTTTGTTACAGGAATGCATTTATTGCATGAATATGGTTATACATTAATTGAAGTAGAACGTTGTGGATTTAATAATATCTCTACGTTTCATAACCATACAGATGAGGCCACAATGGATTTAACATTAGCAAAAACTATTAATGGTTTTTCAGAATATATAAAAGAAGTTAAACCAGATTTAATCGTTATTCATGGTGATAGAGTAGAAGCTTTGGCTGGAGCTATTGTGGGTAGTCTAAATAATATTTTGGTGGCGCATATTGAAGGAGGTGAACTCTCAGGTACTATTGATGAATTAATAAGACATTCCGTATCCAAATTGAGTCATATTCACTATACTTCTAATGAAGAGGCTAAAAAGCGCTTAATACAAATGGGTGAACTTGAGGCTACTATTTTTACAATTGGGTCACCAGATGTGGATATCATGTTTTCAGAAAACTTGCCCACTTTAGAAGAAGTAAAAAAGTATTATCAGATTGATTTAGATACTTATGCTATTGCTATGTTTCATCCAGTGACAACAGAGATTGACACAATTTCTGATAAGGCTAATCAATTTGTAGAAGGACTTATTGCTAGCGAAAAAAATTATGTAGTCATATATCCTAATAATGATCTTGGTAGTAAACACATTCTAGAGGCTTATAAAAAATTTAAAGATAATTCTAGATTTAAAGTCTTTCCTTCATTAAGATTTGAGTACTTTTTGACGCTTCTTAAAAAGGCTAATTTTATTATAGGAAACAGTAGTGCTGGCGTAAGAGAAGCGCCATATTATGGAGTGCCTACCATTAATATTGGAAATAGGCAACTCAATAGAGCGAGTTCTTCTAAGATTATAAATATTTCAAATCAAAAAATAGAAATACAACTGGCTATAGATTCTATTCTACCAAATAGAATGGAAAAAACTAACTCTTACGGAAAAGGTAACAGCGCTTTATTATTTTTGAATAGTCTAAAGTCGAATGCTATTTGGGAAATTAACCACCAAAAACAATTTAAAGATGCTTAATAAAAAGCATATTCTTATTCTTTTACCAGATGGTGTTGGTATAAGAAACTATTTGTATTCAGATGTAATCACTCATTTAAAGAAAGAAGCTGATCTAACGATTTGGTCACCTTTGCCTATAGAAGCTTTTAGTGATGTAAGTCGAATTCATAACATTGATTTTGACTATAAACAAATAAAACTGCATCCTGAAAATAGTCTAACCAGATTGTATAGAGAGGCTACAACTTATGCGAGATTATTGCATAATAGTAGATTAAAGCAGAATGAAACAATACTAACAAATTGGAGACGACCAAATTATAGTTTTAAGGTAAAAATACTTTACAGATGTGCAGAATTTTTAGGTAGAAAATGGACAAAAACATATAGCAGAATTTTAAAACATGAAAAAAAAGGGCAAAGCAAGGTTGATAAAAAATCTATTGCTTATTACAGAAAAGCGTTAGATGACCTTAAGCCCACGTCTATATTTATAACACATCAACGTGTCCCTGGATTGATGCCCATATGTATGGCAGCTAATAGTTTAAATATAAGAACGACTACTGCAATTTTTTCATGGGATAACCTTCCTAAAGCACGTTTGGCAGTTAAAACTGATTATTATTTAGTTTGGTCACAATGGATGAAAGATGAAATGAAGGCCTATTACCCAGAAATTTCTGAAGAAAGCGTGCTATTGACTGGTACGCCTCAGTTCGAATTTTATTTAGATAAGGATAGGATAATTAGTCGACAAGAATTTGCAAAAACATATGGATTAGATAGTGATAAAAAATGGATATGTTTTAGTGGTGATGATATTACAACATCTCCTTATGATCAATTGTTCTTAAGAGATTTGGCAGAATCACTAGTGTCAGAAAAGGAAAATGTGCAAATTATATTTAGACGATGCCCTGTAGATTTTTCTTCACGATATGATGACGTTTTAAATGAGTATAAAGCCTTTGTTGTTTCAATAGATCCTTTATGGAATGTAGAGTCAAAAACAGGTTGGGTTGGTTATTTTCCAAAATATGAAGATATAGATATGCAAGTTAATTTGGCACATCACTGTGATATGGTTACTAATTTAGGATCTACTATGGCATTAGATTTTGCTGTCTTAAACAAGCCTTGTTTATATTTCAATTATAACCCAGCAGTAGATCTTTCTTGGAGTACAGAAATTATTTATAATTTTCAGCATTTTAGAAGTATGAAAGGTTTTAATGCTGTTGGTTGGATTAATCATAGAGAAGAAGTGAAATCCCTTGTTTTATCAGCAATTGAATCGTCAGAAACTATTGCTTTAGACCGAAAAGAATGGATGAAAACACTAGTGCTTCATCCGATAGATGAAAATTCAATTAATATAGCCAAAGTATTGTTATAATGCATATTTGTTTTATTACTAATGAATACCCTAAATTAGATTTTCCGCATGGAGGTGTTGGTACTTTTGTGCATACAATTAGTCATGCATTAAGTAAAAAAGGACATAGTGTTTCAATTATTGGAATTAATAATTATACAAATATATATGAAGAAGAGAACGATGAAGATGTTTCTGTTTACAGGTTAAAACCTTCAAAATTAAAGGGCTTAGTTTGGTATTTAAATAATAAATTAATTAATAGGAAACTAATTGAACTTCATTCTAAAGAACCAATTGATATTATTGAAACTTCAGAGTTAGGTTTGTCATTTATAAAAAAGATAAAACCGATCAAATATGTGATCCGTTTGCATGGAGGTCATCATTTTTTTGCTGAAGCAGAGAATAGAAAAATATCGCAATGGAAAGGGTTTCAAGAAAAGCGTTCATTTAAAAAAGCAGATGCTTTTATTGCAGTCTCTAAATATGTAAAATCCCATACAGCCAAGTATTTAAGTTATCATAATAAACCTATTGAGATCATTAAGATTCCAATTAATCTCAATGTTTTTAAACCAAAACCTGAAATCAAAGTAAAGGAAAATTCTATTTTGTTTGCTGGTACTGTTTGCGAAAAAAAAGGGGTTAGTCAATTGCTTAAAGCAATGCCAAAAGTAATTGAGAATAAGAATAGAGTAGATTTATTTATATATGGCCGTGATTGGTTTTTTCCAGACGGTAGATCTTATATAGAGCATTTAAGGACTATTGTTTTACCTAAATTAGGTAGAGTGGCTGAACATGTTCATTTTATGGGAGCTATACCGTTTAAGACTTTAGCAGATAAATATGCAGAAGCTGAAGTATGTGTATTCCCTTCGTTAATGGAGACACAAGGTTTGGTTGCGCCAGAGGCTATGGCTACTGGAAAAATAGTTGTATTTTCTAAATGTGGGCCTGGACCAGAAACCATAAAGCATGGAGAAACGGGCTTATTGTGTGATCCTTATGATAGTGACGATATTGCCAATAAAATTAATTGGACTTTAAACCATAAAGACCAGTGTAAACTTATTGCAGATAATGGACGAGACTATGTTCTAGCAAATTTTGAAATAAATGCCATTACAAAAGACAATATAGATTTTTACAATATGCTGTTAAACTCAAAATAACTATTGAAGAAAAGTATAAATACATTAGCAATTATAACATCAGCTCCTCATAAAGTTATTGATGGTAGTTATTATTCTTATGCGCCGTACATAAGACAAATTAATGTTTGGACTAAGTATGCTAATAAGATTATTGTAATTGCTCCACGTGATACAAATAATGATAGCGATGAAATGACATTAGTTTATAATAAGGCCATTGATTATGTAGAGGTTAAGGCTTTTAATATTACTTCAATATCTAATATATTAAGAACTTTAGTATTATCCCCATTCATCTCTTATAAGATTTTTAAAGTAATGAAAAGTTCGGATCATATTCATATGAGGTGTCCATGTAATATGAGTTTACTTGGAGCTTTTGTACAACTATTGTTTCCATCCAAACCAAAATCAGTAAAGTATGCAGGCAATTGGGATTATGAGAGCAAGCAGCCATGGGCATATAGAATGCAGCAAAATATTTTGAAGAACACGTATTTATCAAAGAATATTAAACTATTAGTTTTTGGAGAGTGGAAAAATGCTACTGCTAATATGAAGCCATTTATGGCAGCGACATATAGCAATAACGAAAGAGTTCCTTTTTCTATACGAGATTATTCTAAAAAACTAAAATTTGTTTTTATAGGAAATTTTGTGAGTGGTAAAAGACCATTACTTACGATTAATATTATAGAAAAATTGAGATACTATAATATCGATGCTGAAATTCATATGTTTGGTGATGGTCCATTAATGAGTGAAGCAACATCTTATATTGAAGAAAATGATTTATCAAAGTTTATATTTTTGAAAGGGAATCAGAGCAGAGAAGTTATAAAGGATTGCTTAAAAGATACTCATTTTTCGATTTTACCTTCCAAGAGTGAGGGATGGCCTAAAGCTATTGCTGAAGGAATGTTTTTTGGTGCAATTCCTATAGCAACCAAAATTTCATGTCTCCCCTGGATGTTAGATGAAGGACAACGGGGCATCTTAATTGAAAAAGATTTAAATAGTGCTGTAAAAGTAATTTTAGAGTATATCGATAAAGATGATGATTATTTAAATGGTATGGCCAAATCGGCAATGGAATGGTCTCAGATATATACACTTGAAAAATTTGATGAAGAAATTAGTAAAATGCTTGTAAAATGATCCGAGTAATACAAATTGTTGATACTTTGCGGATTGGTGGTGCAGAGCGAATGGCTGTTAATATTGCTAATGGCTTAACTGAATTTGATATTGAATCTCATATCTGTGCAACTAGAGAAGAAGGAAAACTTAAAGGGGCAATAAATAGAGGAGTTTCATGCCTATCTCTAAGAAAGAAATCAGCATTAGATCTAAAGGCTATAATTAGATTAATTTCTTATGTAAAAAAGAATAAAATTAACGTGATCCATGCGCACGGAACTTCTTTTTTTATTGCAGTATTGGTTAAGTTTTTTGTTAGAAATATCCATCTTGCTTGGCACGACCATTTTGGTAATAGAGTCCGAGACACTAATTTATTTCGACTAATGATATTAAAATTTTGCTCCCTTAGTTTTGATATTATTTATTGTGTAAACAATGAGCTACGAGATTGGGCAATAAAAAACCTTTATTGTAAAAAGGTTAAGTTTATTTTAAATTTCCCAACGGAAAACCTCAAAACGGAAACGAAATTAAAAGGAATAGAAGGCAAACGAATAGTATGTGTGGCTAATTTGAGAGCACCAAAAAACCATCTATTATTATTTACAGTTTTTTTAGAATTGAAAGAGAAATATCCAGACTGGTCCTTACATTGTGTAGGAAGTATTTATGGTGATGAATATTCAAAAAACCTTGAAAATTTTATTGAACAAAATGAGTTAGAGCGTCATGTGTTTTTATACGGAGCTAAAGAGGATGTATCATATATAATATCCCAATCGACTATAGGTGTGTTGAGTTCAGTTTATGAAGGCTTGCCAATGGCACTGTTAGAATATGGATTAGGAGGACTACCAGTAATAGCTACAGATGTAGGTTATTGTAAGAATTTAATATTGGATAATTCTTATGGTATATTAGTAAAAAGTAATGATAAGGATGCGTTACATTCTGGTTTAGAGTTATATATAACTAATGTTGATTACAGAAATGAATGTACACAGAATTTTAATAGAATGATTATTAGTGAGTTCTCTAAAGAAAAGATTTTGAATACACTAATTAATGACTATGAGTTAGTTAGTGAAAAAATGTAAAAAGCTTGATGGATATAAAGTATTTATATAAATTATTATTTCATATTATTATAGGTGGACTATGTTTTTACATTGATGTTTTTCCAAACCTATTTTTTTATGCTGTTATAGTCTTTTTTTTAGTTAAAATCATTTTTGCTACTAAAGAAGAAAAATCAATTATTGTTTTAAAATCATGTGCGTATTTGGTAGGAGCAGAGGTGATTTTTAGAATGACTAGTGCAGGTCTTTTCTATGAATCTTCAAAGTACTTCATAATTTTGTTTATTTTATTTGGCATTTTTAGCGAAGGTATATCTAAAAAAGCATACCCATACTTTATATTCCTTATTCTAATGGTACCATCCATTGTAGTCGCCTCAATGAGTATTGGTGTAGATTCAAACTTAAGAACTAATGTAGCATTTGTTTTAAGCGGGCCTGTTTGTTTAGGAATATCAGCTTTGTTTTGTTATGATAAGAAAGTTAGAAAAGAAGAAATATTAGATATATTACTATACTTAGCGTTACCGATAGTTACATTAACCACATATCTTTTTTTATATACACCAAGTATAAGAGATGTGCTCTCAGGAACACAATCTAATTTTGCAACTTCCGGGGGGTTTGGCCCTAACCAAGTAGCTACAGTTCTCGGATTGGGAATGTTTGTATTTAGTGTTAATTTCTTTCTTAATTCTAAATCTACATTAATTAAGATCATAAATATTAGTCTATTTAGTTTAATAGCCTTTCGTGGTATTGTAACATTTAGTAGGGGTGGGGTGTTAACAGCTATAATAATGATTTTTGCATTTTTGATTTTCGCCTATTTTAAATCAAGTAAGAGACAAAAAAATATTATTATTACTTCATTTTTTTTATTGATATTGGCGTCATCCGTGATTTGGGCTGTGAGTTCAAACCAAACAAAAGGACTAATTGATAAACGTTATTCTAATCAAGATAAAAAAGGAAAAGTAAAAGAAGATGTATCTGCAGGTAGAGTTAATTTATTTCTCGGTGAGTTAGAAGGGTTTGTAAGTAACCCTTTTTTAGGTGTAGGAGCTAGTGGAATGAAGGAGTTAAGACTAGAAACTTTGGGAAGGGGGATAGCTACTCATAATGAATTGAGTAGGTTACTGTCTGAGCATGGCATTCTAGGAATTGTTATGCTGTTAATACTAATTTTTAAGCCTTTAGATATTCGTTCGAATAATAGAAATAATTATTTCTTTTTTGCATTTTTAATGTTTTGGTTTGCTACAATAAACCATTCAGCTATGCGAATAGCGGCACCTAGTTTTATTTATGCACTTGCACTTTTAGATCTAAAATATGAAAAACGTCCTTTACATAGGAAACGCCTTGTCAAATAAGGGAAAGACAAGTACAACAATAGATACATTAAGTGAGCTTCTTAAAGATATCTGCTCAATTAAGATTGCATCTAAGAAGTCAAATAAATTACTTAGGTTGCTAGATATGATGAGGTTGGTATTGATGAATGTGTTCAAAACGGATATCGTTTTTATAGATACTTACAGTACATTTAATTTTTATTATGCATTAATAATTAGTCAATTGTGTCGTTTTTTGAACCTAAAATATGTTCCTATATTACATGGAGGAAATTTAGAAAAACGATTAAAACATAATTCAAAATTGAGCCATTTAATGTTTTCAAATGCATATAAACTAGTGGCTCCTTCTAATTTTTTAAAATCCGTTTTTGAGAGGTATGGCTATAATGAGGTTTTGTTTATACCTAATAGTATAACGATAGAAAATTATGAATTCAAAGAAAGAAAGATAGACACCATAGAATTATTATGGGTAAGATCTTTTTCTTCAATATACAATCCTGAATTGGCTTTATTAGTGCTCGAAAAGTTATTGAAATTGAATTATAATACTAGCTTAACAATGGTAGGTCCTGAGGTTGATGGTTCCTTGAAAAAGGCGAAAAACTTAGTGAAAGTCAAGAAATTAAATGTAAAATTTACAGGTAAATTATCTAAATTAGAATGGATACATCTTTCTAAAGATTCTAATGTTTTTATTAATACAACTAACTTTGATAATACACCTGTAAGTATCATCGAGGCAATGGCCTTAGGATTACCAATAGTATCTACAAATGTTGGTGGGATGCCATTTTTGATTTCTGATGGTGAGGAAGGTATTTTGGTGCCACCAAACGATATTGATGCTATGGTAGATGAAATAATTAAGTTAAAAACTAATGAAGACCTGAGACTAAGTTTAGTTAATAATGCAAGACTAAAAGTTGAAAATTTTGATTGGAACGTAGTTAAACGAAAATGGACAACGCTTTTATCTTAAATAAAAGTTGAAAATCGTTTGAACTTGTTATCTTTACCAATATCCATTCCCCTTAAGAGTGAAGAATAAAAAAGGAATTCATTTCGAGGTTTCAGAACGTAAAATTCTACTTAGAATTGTAGATTTAGTCGTTGTGTTTTTAGGAATTTATTGCGTCAGTCTTTTCTTTGATTTCGATTATATCAAGTTCGATTATGAAAATAGTGTTGCGCTTATTCTTTTAGCATTCTATATTACCATTTTTGGAACTGTATTTGAAATATATGACCTTCAAAAAGCAAGTAAGTTTGATTCAACTTTTAGAAATTTAGTGATAACAACATCAATAGTTGTATTATTTTATCTTTTTACACCAATATTGTCTCCTTATTTACCTGAAGAACGAACTCAAATTATATATTTCTACTTAACAATTATTATTCCTCTATTATTTTGGAGAGTTGTTTATATTAACCTTATTGAGTCACCACGTTTTTATAAACGTATTCTTTTAGTGGGCGAAGTTTCAAATATAGATGGGTTGGTTAATGCGCTGAGTAATTTTGATTCTAATTATAAAATTGTTGGTTTTATTAATAGTGAATCATCATCTATTGAGTCAGTAAAATTTAAAGGCCTTAAGGAGTTTGATGCAAAATATTTCTTAGAAACGATTGAAAAAGAAAGAATATCTGAAGTTTTAGTAGCAAGTTTTAATAGCGATGCTATAATGGTTGAAGTCTATCATAATTTAATGTTGCTTTTAGAGCATGGTTTTAAAATAAGGGATTATTCTCAAGTATATGAGGAAATGTTACATAAAGTGCCTATTCAATTTGTAGGAAAGGATTTTTATAAGTATTTCCCTTTTAGCCGAAGTAATGAAAATAAATTATATATATTTTTTCAGCGTACCTCAGATATAATTTTTGCTTTAATTGGTCTAATATTTGGTTCATTTTTATTACCATTTATATTATTAGGAAATTTAATGGGTAACAAAGGGCCTTTATTCTATTCTCAAGAACGTGTGGGCAAAAATGGGAAGTCTTTTAGCATATTGAAGCTGAGAACTATGATTGTAAATGCAGAAAAAGATGGTGCGAAATGGGCAAAGAAAAATGATAAACGAATTACAGCTTTTGGAAAATTTTTAAGGCGTTCTCGTTTAGATGAAATTCCACAGTTTTATAATGTGCTAAATGGTGATATGAGTGTTATTGGTCCTAGACCTGAACGCCCTTTTTTTGTTAATGAATTATCTCGTATTATTCCATTTTATGAAACACGCCATATTATTAAACCTGGACTAACTGGATGGGCTCAAGTTAAGACTAGATATGGATCATCGATAGATGATAGTTTAACTAAGCTTCAATATGATTTATATTATATAAAGCATAGGAGTATATTCTTAGACTTTAATATTTTTATTAAAACTTTCAGTACTATTTTGTTCTACAGAGGGCAGTAGTTTTAGTTTTTACTGTAATATTTTAAAAGGTATAAGTATCTCATCAATAAGGCAATTAATAAAGGAATTAAACCAATTGCAAATACTTGTACACCAATAACCCAATGTAAGGTCAGAAGACAAAGCATAATAACTAAAAACTTAAGATAACTCTTAAACCAGTTTTTTATTTGTTTTTTTAATAGTTGTGCTATTACAATTATATTGATAGGAAAGGCCCATAATAGGTTGTAATTTTGCGCAGTAGCTGTATGGTCTGTGGCAAACCATAGTAATAAAATAACGATACCAACAATCCCTGTAGTAGCAAATAATATAATATCTAACCATTTACTTCTTGCTTTGTTTTTGTAATCTTTATAGGTGATGAATAAAATTATAAACGTCAAAATCCCCATCACTATTAATGGAGTGAAAAGAAAACTTGAAGATGATTTAGTCTCTCTTTTCTGAAAAATTATGGAAGAGTTCTCTACTAAATTTTCAGAGCTATTTATTTTTGCCTTTTCAAAAAATGAATGGATATATTTTGGCAAAAACATATACTCATTTGTAGAAGCTTTTTTATCAATTACAGAGCCCAATGCAATATCAATCCCAAAACTTCCCCAAGTGTTTAATCCAACATGTTCGTGAATGAGTTCTCTAAATGTTTTAGATTCTAAATTAAGAGGTTGAGTGAATTCTATATTATTTTTTGCGGCAACTTCAGCAACATCTCTTATGCGTGTGGCACAGTTATCATAGAAAAAATCATATAAATACCGCTTATTTTCAGGCTTATAGTTGTTTTCTAAGTAGTTAAATAATTTTTGTTTTTCGTTTGTTGAAAGATTTAAAACCTGCTCTTTTATCGTACGATTATATCTGACATAGTGATTGTAGAAATCAGAAAATTTATCTCTGCTAATAAGATAATTTAACTTTCCTTGAGCAAATTTTAAATAGAAATTTGGGGCTTCAAAATCATATCCACCATAACCATAAGTTACATCAATTCCTAGAGGGATATCTTTTACCCTAAAAGCATTATGCCCAAACGCATCGTTTAAAGATTCACCAGGTCCAATAGTAAGAACGGATATTTTTGCTTCAGATGACAATTGAAATTGCTGCCCAAAAGACGAAAAGAAAATAAAGAGAAAAACAAAAGAGGATAATTTTAGTTTCATACGCAGTATTACTATCTAAAAATACTAAAATCTATTTTTAATGAAAATACATTAGAATATAATGCAGCACTCTGGTCTCCAATATCAGTAAATGCATAATCGATATGTATGCCTTTGTATTTAAAACCAACACCAAAATTGGGTTGAAAAGAAGTTTGTTCAGAACCATCAATCTGTATTTCATTTTGAAAATTACCAACTCCTCCTCGTAAAAAAACTAAGTCTGTATAACCAAATTCAAAGCCTAAAGCCGGATTGATACTCGCAAAAGAGGTTGAAATAATATCATTATTTTCAGCAAAGCGAACATTTAAATTTGCTGCAGCTAAAAGTGAATAGTCATAGTTAAAAATCCATTTTTTAGATAACCCTAATTGTAGTTTTGGGATAGTTATTTCTGTAGTTTCAGGCAGCTCTTGGTTCTCGCCGTCTATGGCACCACTTATATCTTCAAACTTATCTTCATCAATAGACCAAGCATTGTAAGTGGTAGTAATGTCTCTTGCCATTATACCAAACTTCCAATTAGTTTTACTTTCAAACTGAATGCCTGCATCCAATCCAAAACCCCAAGATGACGCAAAATCACCAATAATTCTTCTTATGATTTTTGCATTAACCCCAAAATTTAAACCATCTAAAGGTAATTTCCTGGCATAAGAAAATGTTAAACCATAATCTGCAGTAGAAAAAGTGCTAATTCTATCATAGTTAATATTGCCTTGGTCGTCAATTAATTGGGTTGTGTCTAAAATATCATCTACACCAAATCGTATAATAGAAATACCTACAGCGCTTCTATCATCTAAAGGCATTCCGTAAGCTATATAATTGTAATTGGCAATATTAGCAAAGTAACTACTATGCATTAAAGCGATTTGGTTGTCTTCGAGATGTACTAGTCCAGCCGGATTCCAATATCCAGAATTTACGTCAGCAGTTTGCGACACAACAGCATTACTCATGCCTAAAGCAGCAGCATCTACACCGATATTCATAAACTCATTAGAATATTTTCTTGTAGTTTGAGCCGAAGCTAAAAGCGTAGTAAGCGTTAAGAGAATTACAGCGTAATTTTTCAACAACAATTTTTTTACAAAGATGCACAATATTTTTTGGAAATTGTTTAAACAACTTCTGTCTATTTAACTGTAAAAATGGGTTCTTATTGTTTTCTTTTTTGGCAATTTGAAAAATAATAAGAGTTAGACTCAAATACTTTTATATTTTTACAGAAATTAAGTTTATGAGTATAAAAAGACACATTCCTAATTTTGTAACCCTTCTCAACTTATTTTCAGGTTGTATTGCATTAATATTTGCTGTTTATGGAAATTTTGTTTTAGCTGCATTGTTTGTGTTTTTAGGTATATTTTTTGATTTTTTTGATGGCTTATTAGCACGCAAACTCAATGTGCAAAGTCCTTTAGGTATTCAGTTAGATTCTCTTGCAGATCTTGTAACTAGTGGAGTAGTGCCAGGAATTATAATGTTTAAACTTATTTCATTGACTGTGGACGCACCAGATTACTCAACCTATAGTGATAGTTGGAATTCTATTTTCCATTGGCAAGGTTTTAAGTTATCTGTTTTACCACTTATTGGATTACTTATTCCATTAGCATCCGCTTATCGCTTGGCAAAGTTCAATTTAGATGAAGACCAGCAAACTTATTTTAAAGGTTTGCCAGTGCCGGCTAATACTTTAGTTATATTATCATTACCATTGATTTTAGAATACCAGAATAATGACTTAATGAATTCTATAATTATCAATAAATGGTTTTTAATTGGTTTAACACTTTTAAGTTGTTATTTGCTAAATTCCAATATAAAGTTATTTGCATTAAAATTTAAAGATTGGAGTTTTAAGACAAATGCTATACGTTATATATTTTTAATTTTAAGTGTTATAATGCTTATTGTATTGCATTTTGCTGCAATACCATTAATTGTTGCATTATACATCATGCTATCACTATTAGATAGAAAGAATATTCATTAAACTAAAACACTAACTACAAATAAATTATGGCTGAAATTATTTTCACATTATTAATGCTTGTAATGTTACAAGCAGTTTTAGGATTTGACAACTTGCTTTATATTTCGTTAGAA
>ABHI01000005.1 GCA_000171875.1 Flavobacteriales bacterium ALC-1
TCTGATCTCTAAACCATTAGAAGATAATACTTTCATTTTTTCAAATAATTCTTGCTGACGTACTTCGTAAACATATACTTTGTTCCATGGTGCAACAATATGAAAGCCTTCACCTAGAGGAGGCTCATCTGTTACCACACCACCACCAAATGTTTTATACAATACACCTGCTTCACCTGATCCTATTGTTACTGCTGATTTAGCAATAACAACTATTAAAATAATAATTCCTACTAAAATTGGTAATCCAATCTTTGGCAACTTTTCCATTCTTTTGTTTTTAAATTAATCCGTTATATTTTCGAATAAACCACTCTGCAAAAAGGCTCAAGGCTATTAAACCGAGTAGATATTTCCAATCAATCAAAGGTACAATATTTTTAGTGCTTTTTTGTATGGTTACATATCTGTTATCGGCAAGTAGATTTTCAATAAGATTGCTAGATTCTGAACTGAAATAAGCTTCACCTTCACTATTGTTTGCTAAAGATTTTAGCTTATCAATGTCTGCATTTAAGAATTGTTGTTCTACATTATATTCTAAAACTTGAAAACTCCCAGAAGTAGCAACCGCTTCTGAATTATGCTTTACAGTAAAAGTGTAATTACCTGCAGTTATACCGCTTAAATCAACTGAGTAATTACCTTTGTTTAGTAAAAGTGGAACTTCTCTAATGGAATCGTCATCTGCATTTTTTATAACAATGCTCAATGAGGCTTCTGCATCAAATTCGTAATTCTTATTGAAATATTGGGCAGAAATGATAACATCATCATTGCCATTATAAAAAGACTTATAATCTACATTAATACGCTTACGCTTTTTGTTAGAGCTTAAATACTGAACTAGTTTACCTATAAAATTATCAAAATCTATAAAACTTTCAGTATCTAGATAGGCTTGTGCTCTCCATCTCCAAATACCTTCACCATTTAAAAGTGCATGTTTGGTGTTATTAATTTCGAATGTTGAAAGCATTGGTTGGTCTGTATTAATACCATTCACTGATTTATAAAGAATAATATCACTTGGCTCTAAAAATTCTAAAGCTCCAAATTCTGATTTTAAAGGTGGATAGCTATTAAAATCTAAATTGTCTACAATAAAAGTATTATAGTTTCTATTAAGAGATGGCTGAAAATCTTCTGTTTGATTAGTTATCGTTTGCTTGTAATAAGCTTGTGAATTGTTTAAAAGACTCCAACTAGTTGATGTGCCAGAAATCGTAAATGTATTTAAATTTTGATCTTTAATTTCTTTTAAAATTGAATTAAAGTTATTATCTGGTTGATATAATACAACTAATTGAAAATCATTTATTTTAGATTCATATTCTTTTGGCTTTAAGATTGAAACGCTGCGTTGCTCGTTACTCTCAATAGCTTTTTTTAGAGCGCCCAAATCTGGATGTAAACGCTCTGCAACTATAGCAATATTTGTCTTCTGATCTATAATTTCTACCCCAAAATTCTTAGAGTTATTGACTCTGTTTTTTTCATTAGCTAAAGGCACTAGATCCACACGATAGGTTTTTACTCCAACACTAGTTGCATTTAGTGTCGTAGAAATAATTTGTGAAGTTTTAGATTCATCAAACTGAAGTGTTTTTCTAAACACAACTGAATTACCAGACCAAATCTTTAGCTCTGTTGTTATCGACTCAGTCCCATTATAGTTTGTAATAATTTCAACAGGAAATTTATTTTTTAAAAACACATAGCGATTCACATTAAGTTGTTTTAAACTTAAATCTGAATACACTGTAGAATCACCAAGAATAATAGGATATATAGATTGCTTTACACCTTTAGCAACATAACTATAATCCGAACCATAAGTTTGATTGCCATCGGTTAGCAATACAATTGGTGCAGTTTCATTATCATACACTTCACCAAACTGCTTTAAGGCTTGTGATATGTTAGATTGTCTAGCATCAAAATTTAAACTATCTAATTCGTTTACAGATTTGCCAAAACTATAAGCTTGGAGGTTAAAACGTTCGTTTAATTCTTTTTGAGATTCTAACGTTTTTATAACATTACTAGCACTTTCATCTTGTTTTAAATAAGAAATTGACTCAGAATTGTCAACAGCCACAACTAAGGTTGGTTTTTCGTCAAAGTAAGTAAAGGATTCAAACTTTGGATTAATCAGTAATAGCAAAATTCCGAAAACTGAAATTGTCCTTAATACAGTAAGCAAGTATTTTAAATCCGATTTTATTTTCGATTTATATATATACTGAAACAGCGCTAATAAAAGCGCTGCTACTCCAGCTATAATAATATATACTATTGTTTCTGTTTGCATTAAAATTAAGTCAACATACCTCCATCAACATTCAAAGTCTGTCCAGTAACATAAGCGCTTAAATCACTTGCTAAAAACACACAAGCATTAGCTATATCTTCAGGTGAACCTCCACGTTTAAGAGGAATTGCAGCTCTCCAGCCTTTTACGGTTTCTTCATCTAATTTAGCAGTCATTTCGGTTTCTATAAAACCTGGGGCGATGACGTTACTTCTAATATTTCTCGACCCTAATTCTAAAGCCACTGATTTAGAAAAACCAATAATTCCAGCTTTAGAAGCTGCATAATTGGTTTGCCCTGCATTACCTTTTACACCTACAACAGAGCTCATATTAATAATAGAACCTTTGCGTTGCTTCAACATAGTACGTTGAACTGCTTTAGTCATATTAAAAACTGATTTAAGATTTACTTCTATCACTTTGTCAAAATCTTCTTCTCCCATTCTCATTAAGAGGTTGTCTTTTGTAATACCTGCATTATTTATAAGAATATCTATAGCACCAAATTCCGCTAATACATCTTCCGCTAGCTTTTGTGCATCGTCAAAACTTGCAGCATTACTCTGATAGCCTTTTGCTTTCACACCTTGAGCATTTAACTCTTTTTCTAATGCATTAGCAGCTTCTACAGATGAGCTATAAGTAAATGCTACATTAGCTCCATGTTGGGCAAAAACTTCGGCTATACCTTTCCCAATGCCTCGACTGGCACCTGTTATAATTGCTGTTTTTCCTTCTAATAATTTCATGTATAAAAATTTCGGTTGGTTAGTTTTATTTTAGAGACACAAATGGCCTATTCAAATATACCAATTACTAATTGTATGGAATAAAAAAACCTCATATTTTAACTTAAATATGAGGTTTCATTTTTTAAGGTTTATTTAGAATCTTACTGCTTTAATTCTTCAGTTTGATTATAATTAAATAGATAATCTATATCCATCTCTTTAATTGTACCTAATTTACTTAGAGCATCAAAATCCATATCCTTTTTATTTCCAATCACCATAACATTATAGTTTTCTCCTTTTATGTTATTGTTAAAGAATGTTTTTAGGTCATCCATGGTCATGTTTTTAATAGCATCGTAAATTTCTTTACGATTATCATCAGTGATACCTCTTTTCTTTAAGCCTTCGTAGGTCCAGAATATATTAGATTTCGTAATACGTCTTGCTGCAATCTTTTTTAAAGTTGCTTCTTTAGCCTGATTAAATTGATCTTCAGCTTCTGGCATATTAGTCATTAACTCCATCATTGCACCAACAGCTTGTTCTAATTTATTTGCCTGAGTACCAACATAAGCCATTGTATAATCTGGCTTTCCAACTTCACTAGCAGTACTATAGCTAGAAAACGCAGAATACGCCAAAGATTTAGATTCTCTAATTTCTTGGAATACTATTGACGATAGTCCACTACCAAAATAAGTGTTGAATAATTGAGAAGCTGCCATTTTATTTGGACTAAACTCTTCTCCTTTAGCCAATAATAAAATTTCACTCTGTACCATATCATAATCCACGAAATATACATTACCACCTGTTTCTAAGTTGGTATATTCAATTTTTTCCGGATAGTCCAATAAAGTTTCTGGCACAGTATGATGTGTGTTTAAAGCTGTTTTTGCTTCTTCTAATGCATTACCATAATAAAAGATGCGTTGTTTGTAAGCTCGCATTTCTTTTACCTTATTTACAAGAGCAGTAGGGTTCATAGCTTTTAATTCTTTTTGAGAATAAATATTTCTAAGTCTAGAGTTTTCACCATATTGCCCATAATTCATTAAGCCATTCCAAAAGATATTTCCTTTTTGGGTTTTACCATCTTCTCTTCCCTTTAAAATACTCTCAACATATTTATCGTACGTTTCTTGGTTTGGCTCTGCATTATTCCATAAATGCTCTAAGAGTGCTAAACCTGCATCTAAGTTTTCTTTAAGTCCAGAAATGCCAACATACGTTTTATCACTAGAAGAAAACACATTATAGCTTATACCTATCTTGTAAAATTCTTGTTTTAATTGTTCTGGCGTGTATTTATCAGTTCCTAAATAATCTAAATATCGAGCTGCTAGAGACACCATGCGGTCATTATCTTGCCCCATATCAAAGATGATATTAAGGTTAAAAATATCATTATTTGGATTTTCAACATAAGATACTTTAAGTCCATTGTCTGTACTTGTTTCTTTTATTGCCGTTTTGTAATCAATAAATTGAGGCTTTAAATCTGGTGAAACCATCTCTTTTAAAGATTTTAAAAACTCAGATTCTTTACCTCTATTTAATTCTATTGGAGTAATACCTGGGTTTTCTACTTTAACAATTGAAGTATCTTCACCTTTTTTCTTATGAACTTCTACATAATTGTTTCCATAAAATGAATTTGCAAAATCTACAACCTCTTGTTTAGTTATCTCCTTCATTTGGTCTAACATCTTTAAACGATCAGTCCAAGATTGCTCACCAATAAACGCATCTAAATAAGCATAGGCCGTTGAAGAACCATTTTCATATTGACGTATTTGAGATAAACGTAAATCGTTTATAACAGCATCTAAAAGCCAATCTTCAAACTCTCCTTTTTTGATCTTTTCTATTTGAGCAAGCAAAAGACTTCTTACTTCGTCTAGAGTCTGGTCAGCTTTTGGTGTTCCATAAAGCAAATGAAACCCATAATCATTATCAAAATTTGTAAAAGAAGATGCATTCTGAACCATTTGTTTCTGATTAAGGTTTAAATCGATTAAACCAGCTTGTGAATTAGCTAACATATAATCAACTAATGTTAGCATCACTTCTTGATCAGAACCTTTTCCTTTAGATCTAAATGCCACATAAATTGATTCAGATGTTGGTCCTAAAATTTCTTTTTTAACAGGAGCTGTAATAGGCTCTAATTCTGGAAACTCTGGGTGAGACACTTCCTTTTTCTCATAACTTCCAAAAGCATCATTCACTTTTTTAATGGTAGCATCAAAATCTAAATCACCAACCATAATTACCGCCATATTATTTGGAACATAATACTTGTCAAAATAATTATTAATAGCTTCCATTGAAGGGTTTTTTAAATGTTCCGAAACACCAATGGTTGATTGTGTACCGTAAGGGTGTGTTGGATATAAACCTTGAAGGGTAGCAAAATATTGCTTACGTCCATCACTATCTTGTCCTCTATTGAATTCCTCATAAACAGCCTCTAATTCTGTATGAAATAAACGCAATACTAATTTACTAAAACGCTCACTTTCTATCTTTAACCATTTATCAACTTCGTTTGAAGGTATTTTATTCACATATACGGTTTGCTCATTCGATGTAAAAGCATTTGTACCTTCAGCTCCTAAAGCATTAACCATTTTATCATATTCATTTGCAATAGATATTTTTGAAGCCTCTAATGAAATTTCATCTATTTTTTTATAAATAGCCTTTTTCTTTTCTGGATCTTTCTCTGCTTTATGCTCTTCGTATAAATCTGAAATTTGCTTAATTAGCTTCGATTCTTCATCATAGTTTGTGGTACCTATTTTATCAGTACCTTTAAAAACCATGTGTTCTAAATAATGTGCTAGTCCAGTATTATCTGCAGGATCATAAGTAGAACCAGCTCTAACAGCAATAAGTGTTTGAACTTTTGGCTCTTCATCATTTTTTCCTAAATAGACCTTTAGTCCATTGTCTAAAGTGTAAAGACGCAAACCTGTTGGGTCATTCGCTACAGTTTCGTAATTAAACCCATTTGCATCTTGATTGGTTTCGATGGCATATGCCATTTTTTTGTCATTACTTTCATTCTTACAGCAAAAAACTACTACAAGAATAGAAAGAAGTAAAAGTGTTTTAATGTTTTTCATTTTTTGATTTTAGTTGATTAAATAAAAAATCCATTGACTAAAATATAGCCAATGGATTAATAACGCGAAGTATTTACATTTATTTTAACAGAAGTTTATCCTAAAACCTCCGCTACTTTCTTTCCAATTTCAGCAGGAGAATCCACCACATGAATTCCACATGCTCTCATAATTTTCTTTTTAGCTTGTGCAGTATCATCACTACCTCCTACAATGGCGCCAGCATGTCCCATTGTACGACCAGCAGGAGCAGTTTCACCAGCAATAAATCCTACAACAGGTTTTTTACTACCACTTTCCTTGTACCAATTTGCAGCATCAGCTTCTAATTGCCCACCAATTTCACCAATCATAACTACAGCCTCAGTTTCTGGATCATTAATTAATAATTCTACAGCTTCTTTAGTTGTCGTACCAATAATTGGATCACCTCCAATACCAATAGCAGTTGTAATTCCTAAGCCTTGTTTTACAACTTGGTCGGCAGCTTCATAAGTTAATGTTCCAGATTTAGAAACAATACCTACTCTACCTGATTTAAAAACGAAACCTGGCATAATACCAACTTTAGCTTCACCAGGTGTAATAACTCCAGGACAGTTAGGGCCAACTAAACGACAATCTCTATCTTTAATATAATCAGCAGCTTTAATCATATCAGCTACAGGAATACCTTCAGTAATAGTAATAATAACTTTAATTCCAGCATCTGCAGCTTCCATAATAGCATCTGCAGCAAAAGCTGGTGGCACAAAAATGATAGTTGTATCAGCATTTACTTTTTCTACAGCTTCTGAAACTGTATTAAAAACAGGTCTATCTAAATGAGTTTGACCTCCTTTTCCAGGTGTAACACCACCTACTACATTAGTACCGTATTCAATCATTTGTCCAGCATGAAAAGTACCTTCACTACCAGTAAATCCTTGAACTATTATATTTGAATTTTTATTAACTAAAACGCTCATTTGATATTGTTGTTTTATTTTTTGTATAAATTTCGTTGTGCAAAAATAAGAGTTTTACAACGTATTTACGAGACCTTTTATATTTTTCTTTCAGCGTAAGAATCCATAGCTTTCGCATGAGTTTCATCTGCTAATTGGCTTATTTCGTAGCCTCGATATAGTTTATTGTCTTCTACTTCCCAAATTGCCGAATAACGTGCTAAAACTATTTCAGAATCTGGATGTTCTATAGTCCTTGCAAGTAAAGTATGTCTTGTTACAACCGTATTATCAGCTTCAATTAAATGTGTAAATTCAAAACGTAGACTGTTATACGATTTTCTAACACCTTCAAAAAAAGTTACAATATCATTGTATTTTAAAATTGTAAAACCTTGACTGCTACTCCAATGCAATTCACAATCTTTATGAAAAAAGTTAGAAACAACAGCTACGTCATTTGCTAAATCAGAGTCGTAAAAGGCTTTAACTAATTGCTTTGCTGACATTATTTATTTTTTAATATTTCTAATATTTCAGGGATCTTTTTTACATAAGCCATTTCCTTGAAAAAAGCCCTGGCTTCTTGTGCTGGAGAACCGAAATATGTCTTTCCACCTATCGTAGTTTTGTTTATACCTGCTTGAGCATATATAACTGTACCACTAGTAATGGTTACATCACTTTTAATACCTACTTGCCCCCAAATGGTAACATTATCTTCTACAACAACACAACCTGCAATACCGGTTTGAGATGCAATTAAGCACTTTTTACCAATTACAGTATCGTGCCCAATCTGAATTTGGTTATCTAACTTAGAGCCTTTGCCAATTGTAGTATCACCAGTAACACCACGATCTATAGTGCATAACGCACCAATATCCACATTGTCTTCAATAATAACACGACCACCAGATTTTAGCTGGTCATAACCCTCTGGTCTATTTTTGTAATAAAATGCACTTGCACCTAAAACTGTACCAGCATGAATGGTAACATTATCACCAATTATAGCATCATCATAAATACTAACATTAGAATGTATAACACAATTTTTGCCAATAGTTACATTGTTACCAATAAAACAATTAGGCTGAATTATAGTACCTTCTCCAATAATTGCATCGTTTGCTATTGCAGAATTAGATGATTTAAATGGCTTAAAATAATTAGTTAATTTATTGAAGTCTCTAAATGGGTCATCTGAAATTAAAAGTGCTTTGCCTTCTGGGCATTCAACTTCTTTATTAATTAGTACAATAGTTGCAGCGGACTCTAAAGCTTTATCGTAATATTTTGGATGGTCAACAAACACAATATCTCCTGATTTGACGACATGAATTTCATTCATACCAAATACTGGAAAATCATCAGGTCCTATATATTTAGAAGAAATAAGCGATGCTATTTCTTTAAGTTGATATGTTCTACTAAATTTCACTTACTAAATTAATTTAAAAGTCCCATTAATATATTCAAATGTATTCTCCAATTTATTAATACGACTACTGTCAGTCCAATTCATTATCATATAAATGTTTTTCTGACCTTCTACAAAAGCAACTACATATCTGAAATCTATACCATCTATATTACCAGACATTTTTATTTGTTTGGCAGGATAACCATTAATATCAATAAGTCCATAGTCTCGAAACTTAAAATCATCTATTGTCTCCTTAAACATTTTTTTTTGGACTATAGTATAGTTTTCTATAGGCGAAAGGTCAGCATCGTATTCTTCAAGTTCTGTGAAAACCGAAATAAATTCTTGCTTATTTTCATGTATTACTACTGAATAAGCCTCTTTATATATATTGGCATACTCAAGAGAAGCTTCAGGATGAAGACTCTTCATCTCTTTCATATAATTTGGTACATCTAATCTGTATAAGGTATCAACAGTAATGGTCTGATAATTTTTTTCAGATAAAGATTCTGAATTTTGATCTGCAGCATTTTTTGCAGCTTTATCTATCATTTCTAAACAACTAGTTAGAGACATTAAGCAAATAACTAAAATACTAATACTAGCTTTCTTCATTTATTTTACTCCTTTATACGCTCTTTATAAGTCCCTTTTTCAGTTTCAACTTTAATCTTGTCTCCTTCATTAATAAATAAAGGTACATTTACTGTAGCACCAGTTTCTACAGTTGCTGGTTTAGTGGCATTAGTAGCCGTATTTCCTTTAACACCAGGCTCAGTAGCTGTAACTTCTAAAATTACAGTTGCTGGCATATCTACTGATAATGGCATATCGTCTTCAGTGTTAATCAAAATAGTAACAACTTGCCCTTCTTTCATTAAACCTGGATTATCTAAAGCAGCTTCTAATAATCTAATTTGCGAATAATCTTCAGTATTCATGAAATGGTAAAATTCACCATCATGATATAAAAATTGAAATTTGTGAGTTTCTACACGAACATCCTCAATTTTATGTCCTGCTGAAAATGTGTTATCAATCACTTTTCCTGTAGTTACACTTTTCATTTTTGTTCTTACAAATGCTGGACCTTTACCAGGTTTCACATGTAAAAATTCAATGATTTTAAATATATCGTGATTGTATTTAATACATAATCCGTTTCTAATATCTGAAGTATTTGCCATATTGCTGTTAAGTTATTGATTTGTTTCCTCCTTCACTAAAGTTTTGGAAGATTAAGATTAATTTGATTTAAAGTAGCCTTTCATTATTCCTCTGTGTGAATTCTTAATAAATTGAAGTATTTCATCACGTTCAGGCGTGGCTTCCATCTCAGCTTCAATTAAATCTGAAGCTTGTGTATTATTATAATTCTTTTGATATAACATTCTATATATATCTTGTATCTCTCTAATTTTTTCTGAAGTGTATCCTCTTCGTCGCAGCCCAACAGAATTGATGCCAACATAAGATAATGGCTCACGAGCCGCTTTTACATAAGGTGGTACATCCTTACGGACTAAAGAACCTCCAGTAACAAAGGCATGATTTCCTATAGAACAAAATTGATGAACTGCTGTCATACCCGCTAAAATAACATAATCACCAACTGTTATATGACCAGCAAGCGTACTATTGTTCGAAAAAATGCAATTATTACCTACAATGCAGTCATGTGCAATATGACAATACGCCATTATTAGGCAATTATCACCAACAACCGTTTTCATACGGTCAGTAGTACCTCTATTAATGGTAACGCATTCTCTAATGGTAACATTATTACCTATTTCTACTGTCGTATCCTCATCATTATACTTTAAATCTTGTGGTACAGCAGAAATAACTGATCCCGGGAAAATATTACAATTCTTTCCGATGCGAGCACCTTCCATTATCGTAACGTTACTTCCGATCCAAGTCCCTTCTCCAATCTTCACATTATTATGAATGGTTGTAAAAGGCTCTATTACCACATTTTTTGCAATTTTTGCACCTGGATGCACGTATGCTAAAGGTTGGTTCATTTTTCTATTATTTTACTTTTGAAATTTGGGCCATTAATTCAGCCTCTGCACATAATTTTCCATTGGCATATGCATAACCTTGCATATGACAAATACCACGTCTAATCGGAGTTATTAATGAGCATTTAAAAATTAATGTATCACCAGGAACTACTTTTTGTTTAAACTTAACATTATCCATTTTCATGAAAAATGTTAAATAGTTTTCTGGATCTGGAACTGTACTTAATACTAAAATACCCCCGGTTTGTGCCATAGCTTCAACTATTAAAACACCTGGCATTACTGGTTGCCCTGGAAAATGTCCTTTAAAGAACTCTTCGTTCATGGTAACATTTTTCATTCCTATAACTTGGTTATCTGTTAATTCAAAAACCTTATCTAGTAATAAAAAGGGTTGCCTATGTGGTAGCATGTTCATAATTTGATTCACGTCCATTAATGGTTCTGAATTCAAATCTACATGTGGCACATTATTACGTCTTTCGTTTTTTATAATTTTTGACATCTTTTTTGCAAACTGAGTGTTTACAAAATGTCCAGGTTTATTAGCTATAACCTTACCTCTAATTCGTGTACCGACTAAGGCTAAATCACCTACAACATCTAACAATTTATGACGTGCAGCTTCATTTGGATGGTGTAAAGTAAGATTGTCTAAAATACCATTAGGTTTTACAGCTATTTTATCTTTATCAAAAGCAATACTAAGCTTTTTCATAGTTTCGGGAGACAGCTCTTTATCTACATATACAATAGCGTTGTTTAAGTCTCCTCCTTTTATCAATCCATTTTCAAGAAGCATTTCTATTTCGTGTAAAAAACTAAATGTTCTAGCATCAGCAATTTCAGTTTTAAAATCTGATACTTTAGTCATAGTTGCATTTTGAGTTCCTAATACTTTAGTACCAAAATCTACCATGGTAGTTACCTGATAAGAATTTGAAGGCATTAAAATAATTTCACTGCCTGTTTCCTCATCAGAATAAGAAACGACTTCAGTCACTACATATTCTTCTCTAAATGCATCTTGCTCAATAACACCAGCTTTTTCTATAGCTTCCACAAAGAATTTTGAAGAACCATCCATTATTGGCGGCTCAGACGCATTAAGTTCTATAACTGCATTGTCAATATCTAAACCTACTAAAGCAGCTAATACATGTTCGCAAGTTTGTATAGTAACCCCATTTCTTTCTAAACAAGTACCGCGTTGTGTATTGGTAACATAATTTGCATCAGCTTCTATTTTTGGGTTACCTTCTAAATCAACACGTTCAAAAAGAAAACCTGAATTTTCTGCACCAGGTTTAAATACTAACGTTACATCAGCACCTGTATGAAGTCCAACACCTTTTAGCGTGACTTCTTTTTCAATGGTTTTTTGTTTTGCTTCCGTTTTAATTATTGCCATCTACTTTTTTTTCTAATTCATCTATAGTTTTAACAAGCTTTGGTAAATTTTTAAAATGCACATAAGATTTACTCCAGTCAGAATACCCAAAAGATGGCGATCCCTGTAAGATTTCATTATCTTTTACATTTCTACCTATACCAGATTGCGCTTGCACTCTAACATTATTTCCAATAACCAAATGACCAGCAATACCAACTTGACCCCCAATAAGGCAGCCATCTCCAATTTTGGTAGAACCAGCAACTCCTGTCTGAGCAGCAATTACTGTATTTTTTCCTATCTCAACATTATGAGCTATCTGTATTTGGTTATCTAGTTTTACACCAGATCGTATTATTGTAGAACCCATTGTAGCTCTATCAATAGTTGTACCTGCACCAACATCAACATAATCTTCTAAAATAACATTTCCAATCTGTGGTATTTTAGAATATTCACCTTCTTTACTAGGTGCAAACCCAAAACCATCTGCTCCAATTATAGCGCCAGAATTAACAACACAATTCTTACCAATAATACAATCGGCATATACTTTACCTCCTGCAAAAATTATAGTATTATCCCCAAGCTTTACATTATCACCGATATAGGCATTTGGAAAAATTTTTACGTTGTCTCCAATTTCAACATTGTTACCTATGTAGGCAAATGCACCTATATATATACTGTCTGGCGTTTTAGAAGTTTCAGAAATAAAACAAGGCTGTTCTATCCCAGTTTTATTCAACTTAATTTGATTGTAATATTCTAATAGTTTTGAAAACCCTTCATAAGCGTCTTCTACTTTTATAAGCGTAGTAGAAATAGGTTTTTCTGGTTCAAAATCTGAGTTTACAATAGTAATAGAAGCCTCAGTCGTATATATATATGGAGTGTATTTATCGTTTGACAAAAACGATAGTGAACCCTTAGCCCCTTCTTCAATTTTAGACAACTTAAAAACCTCAATATTTGGGTCGCCAATGACAGTGCCTTCTAAAATACCTGCGATTTGTTCTGCTGTAAATTTCATGTGCTTATATCTCTATTATTTTGCAAAGGTCACATGGAACATTCCAAATATTCATTCGTTTTAACATTAAGTTTTGATATGAATGTTTCAATTAATTGATTTTAATGTCATTGATGGTTTCCGCAAAAATAGAAAAAAAGGATTACATTTTCTTTTTAGGATAGCACATATAATATTTAGTTACAGGTTTACTTAGGGCTTTTAAGTTTAATTGATCGGAGACTTTAACAATATCCTTAATTTTACCAGACTTCAACATAATATTTATGTTTTGTTTTTTATTCTGATATGCTTGGTTTGTTATCTCTCCTTGAAACACAAAATAATCAGCTTCAGCTTTAGAAATATTGTATTTATCCATTATTAAGTTTGAATGTGCAATTAATTCGGATGATTTAATTGGTTTATTTTTCAGCTTAATTTTTAATAAGTCTCTATTAATGATCATTTCACAAAGGTTACTCAGCACAAAATCATCATGACTTTGCCAATCTTTCATTGCAGAAACAATATCATAATCATCAAGCTTTGCGAAAATAGCTAAGGTTTCATTATTAAAACGGTCGCCACCTCTTTCGGTATTTAAGAAAAAAAATAACGCTTCACTACAATTTAATTCCGCTCCCAAATTGACCAGTTCTTTAGCGCGCTTTAAAATTCGGGTTAGTAATTGCTCTGCTACCAAACCCGTTTTATGCAAATACACCTGCCAGTACATAAAGCGTCTTGCTACTAAAAACTTTTCAACACTATATATTCCTTTTTCTTCTATAACTAATTGATCGTTAACCACATTAAGCATGGTAATTAAACGTTCGCTATTAATATTACCCTCTGCAACTCCTGTATAAAAACTATCGCGTTTTAAGTAATCAGCTCTATCCATGTCTAATTGGCTAGATATAAGCTCGCACATAAACTTACGATCGTATTTACCTTTGAAAATTGAAATAGCCAACGTTAAACTTCCGTTAAACTCTGTATTGAGCTCTTCCATAAAACGAAGCGAAATTTCCTCATGAGATATATCATTTACAATGCTATGCTCCATAGCATGCGAAAATGGACCATGACCAATATCGTGTAATAAAATAGCAATTAGTAATCCATTTTCTTCATCTTCAGAAATTACAACTCCCTTAAAACGAAGTACATTGATGGCTTTTTGCATTAAATGCATACTACCAAGTGCGTGATGAAAACGCGTATGATGAGCACCTGGATACACCAAATATGATAATCCCATTTGACTTATACGACGTAATCTTTGAAAATACTTATGCTGAATAAGATCGAAAATTAACGAATTAGGAATAGTAATAAATCCGTAAATTGGATCGTTAAATATTTTAAGCTTATTATTTGTAGGCAAAATGTAAATATTAATTAAAGAATTGATTTAAACTTTTTCAATTGGCTGCAAAATTTTATTTTTTACTCACTATTTGCCTTTTTATTACTCCTTAGCGATGCTATGCAGTTCAAAAAAGTCTTTAATTGAGCAAAAAACCATTATTTTTCGCTTCAATCAAAAAAGTTTAAACCAATTCTAAAACAAATATACACCAACATGATAAATATTCTTTGGGTTGACGATGAAATCGATTTATTAAAACCACATATTATCTTTTTAGAGCAAAAACAATATGAGGTTACCACTTGCCAAAGTGGTACTGAAGCTCTAGAAATAATAAATGACACTAATTTTGATATTGTCTTCTTAGATGAAAATATGCCAGGTTTAACTGGTCTTGAAACTTTAAATGAAATTAAAGAGCGTCGTGCAAATCTTCCAGTAGTAATGATTACTAAAAGTGAAGAAGAGTATATTATGGAAGAAGCAATTGGTAATAAGATTGCTGATTACTTGATTAAACCCGTAAATCCTAATCAGATCTTATTGAGCCTAAAAAAGAACTTAGACCATTCGCGTTTAATCTCTGAAAAAACAACATCAAATTATCAGCAAGAATTTAGAAAGATAGCAATGGATTTATCTATGGTAAATTCTTATGAAGAATGGATAGATTTATATCAGAAGTTAATTTATTGGGAGCTACAACTCGAAAATATTGAAGATGTTGGTATGACCCAAATTTTAGAATCTCAAAAAACCGAAGCTAATCTTCAATTCGGAAAATTTATTGAAAAAAATTATGAAGACTGGTTTCAACCCAATACGGATGCGCCTATAATGTCTCATACACTTTTTAAAGACAAAGTAGTACCTGAATTGAGTGACAAACAACCCACATTATTAATCGTTATAGATAATCTAAGATACGATCAATGGAAAGCCTTTGAGCCTATTGTAAATAATTATTACAAAAAAGCTTCTGAACTCTCTTTTTATAGTATTCTACCAACTGCAACACAATATGCGCGTAATGCCATTTTTTCAGGTTTAATGCCAGCTGATATGGAAAAATTATTTCCGCAGTACTGGAAAAACGACACTGATGAAGGTGGTAAAAATATGCATGAAGGGGATTTTTTAAGAGAACAATTAAAGCGTTTAGGATTAAACCATGTAAAGCATGAATACCAAAAGATTACAAATCTTAAAGCAGGCAAAAAGCTAGTAGAAAACTTTAGATCTCTAAAAGACAATGACCTAAATGTTGTGGTTTATAATTTTGTAGATATGCTATCCCACTCCAAAACAGAAATGGAGGTTGTAAAAGAATTAGCTTCTAATGATAAGGCTTATCGTTCTCTAACAGTTAGTTGGTTTAAAAATTCGCCTTTACTAGAAATGATTCAGTTATCACAGCAGTTAGGTTTTAAACTCATTTTAACCACAGATCATGGTACTATAAATGTAACTTCACCATCTAAAGTTATTGGAGATAGAGACACGAGTTTAAACTTGCGTTATAAGACCGGTCGTAGCCTTACCTATCAAGACAAAGATGTCTTAGCGATTAAAGATCCAAAGTCTGTGCATTTACCATCATTATCTATGAGTAGCTCATTTATATTTGCTAAAGGTGATTTGTTCTTGGCTTACCCAAACAATTTTAATCATTATGTAAGTTATTATAGAAATACATATCAGCATGGTGGAGTGTCTTTAGAGGAAATGATTATTCCTTTTGTGGTTTTGGATCCAAAATAGAATACAAAACGACGCAATAAATCCGTAAAGCGCGAAAAATATCGACGAAATACACTTTTCTCTTGGATATACCAATATTTATTGCTAACATTGTAGCCCATAATTTGCAATAGAATACATTGAAAACTATAGAGTTAACATATCATTTAAAAGATATTGATGCCATTGCCGCTAATGTTTTAGAGTATTTAGAATCTAAAACCATACTCTTTAACGGGGCTATGGGAGCTGGAAAGACCACATTTATAAATGCGCTGCTAAGAGCGATGCAAAGTAATGATGTTGCCACTAGCCCAACCTTTTCTATTGTAAATGAATATACCATACCTAATGATAAAGTCTACCATTTTGACTTTTATAGAGTAGAATCTATAGATGAAGCTTATAATTTTGGTATAGAAGATTATTTAAATAGTAACCATTGGTTATTTATGGAATGGCCAGAGCGTATTGAAGAGTTACTGCCAGATGATACGCAAACCATTACTATTACTAACATACAAGACAATAAACGATCCCTCAAATTAACTATAAACACAAATCATTTAACCGAAAATACAGCCATGACAGCACCGAAATTTTAGATAAAATTTTATAACAATTCTTACAAGATAGTAGGCCAATTGCGGGAAAACCGTAATGGAAGCTTCAAAATTTCTTGGACTTTAACACTAGTTGATTTTTACAGATGCGATATGCATTATACATTTGTACTATTAATTAATTAAAATCCCTTAAATTATGAAAGCTAAAAAACTAGTACTAGCGATCGCTATCTTCGGAGGAATGTTATTTACTGTACAGGCAACTAACATTATTGACTTAGATGGACAGACTACAACACAAATTGACAAAAGAAAAATCAAAATTCCTGGACAAGGAAGTAATAAATAAAAAATCTTTGATTTTAGGGAGTATAATTGCTACTTTTTTAGCATTTTCTCCTTTTCTTTTTACACTTTATGAAAGTGTTCCAAGTGTTAGAACTTGGAGCACTTCTTGGTTTACATATGACAGCCCTTATTATGAAAATGTTCAAGTATTCGCTTGGACCATAACTACAAAATTAATCCCTCTTATATTTCTTACTCTTTGGTTTTTAACCAATCGTCATTGGTGGTATCATGCATTATTAGTTCCTATGGCTATGTATATATATCAATTAATTATTATTGTTAATGATGACAATGTATTTGCTGACACTAATGAGCAAAAACTATATCTTGTTCCAGTAATGGCCATTGTTATTCCATCCATTTATTTACTTAGAGCCAAAATGTTTAATAAAATAAATGACGCAAATAAAACCATGGAAGAACTCGAAGAAGAGTTTATGATAAAGCCTAAAGGTATTTGGGGAAAGGTTAAACAGTATTTTTAGAGAAATAACAACATTACATACATATAAAAAATAGCAGATAAGATTATCTGCTATTTTTTTATTTAAAAGGGATCACATTATTAATTCCTTGTTGAATCTACTTTTACACTATTCATAATAGACAAACTTCTTTCTAACTTTTTTAAGAAAGCATCAACTTCTTTAGTGTTATTAAAATTTGGGTAATTCAATGCTTTTCCACTTCTATCAAACTCAAAACTCCAGCCATTACTAATTCTATCTAGTTTCAAACATAACAAAAGCTCTTGTTTAGAATAATTTCCTAATAAAAAAGAATCTACTCTTCGTTTTATAAGAGTACTTTTTACTTTATTTTTTATTGAATTAGAAATCTCAAATAATACAGAATCTTTACCTTTTATTAGTTTAAATTCTTTAGTAGATAATTTTAATTCCTTTTTTAAGATTCTTAAAGAATTTCTTTTTTCATTCATATTATTAAAAGGCTGGTATGATTTACAACCGATTAAAATAAGTGATATTATAAATATAATTTTTTTTATTTTCAACTTAGTCATTATTAATTATAGTATTACGCCAATAGCTAAAATCCTGATTTAATACACCTGTAGAATAATCATATGTAATGATCACAGTCAATAATTTAGTTGTTCTTACTGGATAACCATCAATATTTAACCCCACTTTTAACACACCTTGAATACTGATTTTAATAGAATCAAGCCCTTCATTAATAGTAACGACTGGACCATTAGGATTATTTGGATCCGATTCATCCAATTGCACCCAATTAAAAAAAGTATTATTTCCTTCTAGCTCAGTAGTAGCATTTAATATTTCTAAGCATTCTAAATCATTATTGTCATCGGGAACCATAACTTTTATTGATGCTACAAGAGATGCTTGTGGAAAACTACTTAGCGGCATAGAATGTGTATCACGTCTTATTGAACCTATTTCATCTATATACTCAGATTCAGAAAATTCAGAGTCAAGCAAACTTTCAAAAAAATCATCAACTTCTTGTACTGAGTCAAAATCCAAAGTTTCATCATCTGTAAGCGTGTAATCTAAAACAAATGAATCACCTTCATTCATAATAGTACTAAGGTCATTAATTAAATCTGTTAATTCTGAATTACTACCATCAGAATTTGATATTCCAGTTGGTGATGTTACAGTATCATCTGGTGTTGGATTAGGCGCAGCAGTACCTCCGCCTCCGCCTCGTGGACCAATAGGTCCTTCAGAATAATCACCTCCTTCATCTGGGCATGGATAATCAAAAGTATATCTAACAGAACTTGGTTGATTTGAACAACTACAAGCTTGCCCAGGCCAATGACCAGCACAAGAACACTTAGTATCTACATAAACATAATATGAGCCACAATCTCCAGATTTATTATTAACAAAATTTGATTTGTTAGATGTAATCTCTTGTAATCTTACTTTACCATTAAACTCTGTTTCTACTCCATTCATAATATCAGATAGCCATTGTTGGTCTGGTATATAAGATACAATATAGGCTTTTTCTTCATTATCTTTTACTTCAATTAGTAAATCTTCATAAAGACCTACTCTACCTTCTGTTCTATTTATTCTAAAAGTATAAGATAAATAATCTTCATTTATTATTTGTTTTACATTTGAAGTATCCACTACAAAACCATATATATCAATACCATCTTTACTAATATTTGAATCATAATTTTCAAAACTACTTTCTAAATTTAAATTGCTAACTAAATTCTGAAAACTAGAATTACTTTGAAAATTAGAATATCCAGAACTTTGGATAACTAAATTATCATTTTCGTATAAATTAGAAACAGCGTCATTATCACCTGTTTTTATATTCTCATTTACGGATTCTTTTTCACATCCATACAATGAAGTTAGTATAAGTGTTATAATCATCAATTTTATAACATAATTTGATTTTAAGTAATTCATTTTATTCGACTTTATAAACCATAAAATGGTTAATTAATAATATTTAATTACAAAGCCTAAAATTTTTACAAAGTCTTTACAAAGTCTAAAATTAAAAACCTGATCAGGTTAAGGATTAATCCAAATTGTGCTATCTAAAAAAGCGACTTTGTTATTACTTATTTACAAAAGCACATTACAAATATAGAATATTTTCTACACAATATGATGATTCATAAAAAAAAATTACTTTTGCTATATATTTATTTTTATTAACCTTTAGAGTTCCCTTAAACCCTATGAGCAAAACTATAAATCGTATTATGCAATTATTAGATGCGTTACACTTAAGTGCTAGGCAATTTGATATATCTATTGGTAGTGCAAATGGTTATATCTTACGTATGCAAAAAAACAACGCCTCAGTTGGCAGTGATGTTATTGAACGTATTGTAAAAGTATATCCTCAAGTAAATTTAGTATGGTTAATTACTGGTAAGGGAGATATGTTTGTGTCGCAACAAAAAAAGAAGCCTTTGCGAACCAAAGCAGAAATTGAGGATTATATCAATAAGCGTTTAAACTTAAAATTATCTAAAGAGAAAAAGGCTTTTTTGGATGAAATTTTAAATGAAATTGAAGATTTGGAAAATATGAATTAATCAACACTTAACTGGTCTCTTAAAGCAATGAGTTTAGCTAGATATTCTTTTTTGGACATAGTTTCTTTTTCTTTTATTAAATAACCCATCTCTTTTTTTATAGCTTTATAATCTTTTGTGTTAAATTTTGATAGTGATTGAGAAATGGTCATTATATCAGAATTTAACACATGTATTACATCTTTATGTGATCTGTAAAAATTGAATTTTTTAGAGAAAAATATTATTATATAGAAATAAGTTATAGATAAAAATATGGGAAGTAGAATTTGATAATCAGTATTGTTTTCAAAACTATATGATATTAAATTTACCAGTCGATAAATTTCAATTCCAATAGGAATAAATAAAATATAACGCCAAGAATATCTGGAAGTTATAAACCATAATGAGTTTACTGAGATTATTAATAACTTGTAGCTTATTATCCATGTAAAATAGTTAACATACTCAAATACACCAGCATTAATTTGAAACAAATATAAGTCCCATATTAATGAATCCTTAGGCGCAAAATTATAGATAAAGAATAAAAAAGGTAAAGCAATAATAATTGTACATAATATTACTTCAGATTTAAATATTTTGCTGTTTAAAATTAGTTTATCCACATAACTAAAATTTATAGATTTTTTCTCTGATTTCAATTAATTTCAATAAATATTCTTTTTTATTAATTCTAAACTTTTCTTTCTGTAGAGTTAAATATTCTTTCTTCATAATAAGTAAATCAGACATATCATTGCCTTTAATTAGTCTGAATGTTTCGTCTATCTCATTAGTAATTTTCTGATTTAACCTTAAAATTTTATTATGTCTGTTAATAAGCTTAGATATTAAAATAAGAATTATTATAATAGGCAAAGTAATCGGTAAACTAGTGAAAAATTCTATTTCATCATAACTATCTGTTTTTGTATTAAACAAGCCAATAAGTTTAATGAATTCAATTGCAATAATAATAAGAATGGCATAACGCCACCATTTTTTTGAAGTTAAAAACCAGAGAATACTTGGAATAATAACCAATAATTTTGTCATCAAAATCCAAAAAAGTGAATTCATATCTTCAAAACCAAAATGCCCAATATTGAAAGAAAACAAGCGTATTTCTGTTAATCCCTCAGGAACAATAAGAGCATTAAACTGATGAACTAATTGAATAACAATAATTACAAAAACAATGACAAAATCTGATATTTTTAAATTTTTGAAAGTTTCCAATAGATAGAACATAGAAAATTATCTACACCAAATATATAAAACTATTTATTAAGCAATCAAAAATTATTCGTAATTTGAAGTTAGATTAATTTAGTAACTCTTGTAGTGATTTACTATCTTGCAGTTACTATATCAATTCACTAACTTAAATGAGTAAATCTTTATCACCATTTACCAAAGCCCAATTATTACCACAAGAAGAAACTTTAGAAGTTTTTAAGCAAAAAGGGGAGCTTTTTATTGGAATCCCTAAAGAAACCCACTTTCAAGAAAAACGTGTTTGTTTAACCCCAGATGCCGTTTCTGCATTGACAGCCAATGGGCATCGTGTGCTATTTGAATCTGGTGCTGGTGAAGGAGCCAACTTTAAAGATAAAGATTATAGTGAAGCTGGTGCAGAAGTGACCAAAGATACAGCCAAGGTGTACTCCTGCCCTATAATTCTTAAAGTAGAGCCACCATCTTTAGATGAAATCTCACTTATTAACCCGCAAACCATTTTAATATCTGCATTACAGATTAAAACACAAAGCAAGGCCTATTTTGAAGCTTTGGCAAAAAAACGTATTACGGCTTTAGCTTTCGAATATATAAAAGACGAAGATGGAGCCTACCCTGCAGTACGCTCATTGAGCGAAATAGCTGGTACAGCGTCAATTTTAATTGCTTCAGAACTACTCTCTAACGTTAATGGAGGAAATGGCTTAATGATGGGCAATATTAGTGGTGTACCACCAACTGAGGTCATTATTTTAGGTGCAGGTACTGTTGGAGAGTTTGCTGCACGTTCAGCAATAGGATTAGGTGCTAATGTTAAAGTCTTTGATAGCTCTATTACCAAATTGCGTCGTATACAAAATAACTTAGGACGTACAATTTATACGTCGACAATGCAACCCAAAAATCTTTTAAAAGCATTAAAACGTTGCGATGTTGCCATTGGAGCGGTAAGAGGAACCAACAGGTCGCCTATTGTTGTTACAGATAGTATGGTAGGTCATATGAAAAATGGTTCTGTAATTATAGATGTTAGTATTGATATGGGGGGTTGTTTTGAAACCAGTGAAGTCACCACACACGATCATCCCACTTTTGAGCATAATGGTGTTATTCATTATTGTGTACCTAATATTCCAGCACGCTATTCTAGATCTGCCTCAGTATCAATAAGTAATATCTTTACCCCTTACCTTTTAGAAATTGGTGAATATGGTGGTATAGAAAATGCGCTTCGTTTTGATAAAGGATTAAAAAATGGGTTGTATTTTTACCACGGCATTTTAACTAATAAATCTGTAGCCGAATGGTTTGGTTTAGATTATAATGATGCCAATCTATTAATCTTTTAAATTTCAAGTAAATAAATGAAGTTTATTCATCGCTTAGGCTATTACCTTGGTGGTTTTGCCATTGGTCTTATTATACTCATGTTTTTTTTAAATGGTAAAGACGCTTCTTGTGATTATGGCCCTAATGCTAGAACTATAAAAAATATTAGTTCGAAGCCTTTATCCTATTCCACCAGAGCAAATGCTTTTTTAGATAATAATAGTTTAGATTCTTTAACTATCAGTAATCTGATAAAATTTGGTAGTGTCAATTTTTCTAAAAGTGAGACTAAAAAGGATTCTTGTAAAGTGTATCATATAGAAAATAGCTACAAAGAGCGTGATTTAACGTTAAAAGTAGAGAACTGTGATTCTTTAGCGACACTCCTCGATATTAATTATACAAACAACTAATTTGTTGAAATTGTTTCATTTAAAATTTAGAAGTTTCGTTCTAAATCTTCATCTTTGATGCCAATATTTAACTACATTATGAAATATCCATAACTACATCTTCCAAATTCAGGAAATGATTAAATGGATATTATATGCGATATTAAAAACAATAAAAACAAGCTCATGAAAGTATTAGTAACTGGAGCCGCAGGTTTTATAGGCTTTTACACATCTAAAGTCTTATTAGCTAAAGGACACCAAGTCATTGGTTTAGATAACATCAATGATTACTACGATGTTAATTTGAAGTTTTCGAGATTAAATGAACTTGGAGTTTCCAGAAATGATGCTGAAGTATTCAATACAATATGTAAAAGTGAAAACGACAATTTTTCATTTGTAAGAATGAATCTTGAAGACCGAGAAGCGCTTCCAAAATTATTTAAAAACGAGCAATTTGATATTGTATGTAATCTTGCCGCACAAGCTGGTGTAAGGTATAGTTTAGAAAACCCAGAAACTTATATAGATTCTAATTTAGTTGGTTTTCTTAATATATTAGAATGTTGTAGACATAATGATATAAAGCATTTGGTTTATGCTAGTAGCTCTAGTGTATATGGACTTAATGAAAAAATTCCATTTTCAACAGATGATAATGTAGACCATCCAATTAGCCTCTATGCTGCTACCAAAAAGAGTAATGAGTTAATGGCGCATACATACAGTCATTTATTTAAAGTTCCTACTACAGGTTTGAGGTTCTTTACAGTTTATGGACCTTGGGGACGACCAGATATGGCTATGTTTTTATTTACTGATGCTATTGTAAATGACAGACCTATCAAGGTGTTTAACCATGGAAAAATGGAACGTGATTTTACATATATAGACGATATTGTCGAAGGAGTTGTAAGAATTATAGAAAAATCACCTCAACAACGAATAGAGGCTAACAACTATTATAAAGTCTATAATATTGGTAATAATAACTCTGTAAAATTATTAGATTTTATAAAAGAAATCGAAGTCAATTTAGATAAAGTAGCTACAAAAGATATGCTCCCAATTCAGCCAGGTGATGTAGAACGTACTTGGGCAGATGTTGATGAATTAATTAAAGATTACGATTATAGACCTAATACCTCTATAAAACACGGTGTTAAGTCATTTATAGATTGGTTTAAAGCCTATTACATATAAATTAGAAGTATTTTTGCGTTAGATTTGGTTGCTTTTTGGCTAAAGCATGACGTTTATCGTAAAAACACGACGTTGATATAAAATTTTAGAAGAATTAGATTTTTTCGTACAAATTTGTCGGCAAATTCATTTGAACATATATGTTTAAACGAAAATTATAGGTTTTTGAGTTAAATGAAAATTAGCTTCAAAAGCATATTTTAGCAAATTAGAGAAAGTTTAAATAAATTAACCCAAGTCAAATAAACTTAAAACTATGAAAATAACAAAGATTTGTTGTATTGGTGCTGGATATGTTGGTGGACCAACAATGGCAGTGATTGCAAAGAAAAATCCAAATATTCAAGTTACTATAGTAGATATCAATGCTGAGCGTATAGCTGCATGGAATGATAATGATGTCTCTAAATTACCAATCTACGAACCTGGTTTGGCAGAAATAGTTAAAGAAACTAGAGGAAAGAACTTATTTTTCTCAACTGAGATTGATAAAGCTATTGATGAATCTGAAATGATTTTTATCTCTGTAAACACACCAACCAAAACCTATGGTAAGGGTAAAGGTATGGCTGCAGATTTAAAATATGTTGAGTTATGTGCCAGAAATATTGCTGAAGTTGCAAAAACAGATAAAATAGTTGTTGAAAAATCTACTTTACCTGTAAGAACAGCTCAAGCTATAAAAAGTATTTTGCACAATACGGGTAGCGACGTTAACTTCGATATTTTATCTAACCCGGAATTTTTAGCTGAAGGAACAGCAATTCAGGATTTATTAAATCCAGATCGTGTTTTAATCGGTGGTGAATCTGAAGATGCTATAGAAAGTTTAGCAAATATATATGGAAGTTGGGTGTCTCAAGATAGAATATTAAGAACTAATGTTTGGTCATCTGAGCTATCTAAATTAACTGCAAATGCATTTTTAGCACAACGTATATCTTCTATTAATGCCATTTCAGAATTATGTGAGCATACAGAAGCTAATGTTAGTGAAGTTGCTAGAGCTATTGGAATGGATTCTAGAATTGGGTCAAAGTTCTTAAATGCCTCTATAGGCTTTGGAGGCTCATGTTTTCAAAAAGATATTTTAAACCTTGTTTATATTGCAAGAAGTTACGGCTTAAATGCTGTTGCCGACTATTGGGAGCAAGTAATTATATTAAATGATCATCAAAAAAGACGTTTTTCAGATAATTTAATAAGCACTCTATACAATACCGTTTCCGGTAAAAAGATAGCAATGTTAGGTTGGGCTTTTAAAAAGGATACTAATGACACTAGAGAGTCAGCTGCTATTTATGTAGCAGATCATTTATTGAGCGAACAAGCACATATAGCTGTTTATGACCCTAAAGTATCAGGAAAGAAAACTCAGGCTGATCTTAATTATCTAAACACAAGATCCGAAGAAGAGAATTTAGAATTAGTAAAGTCTTTTGATGATCCTTATGAAGCTATTGACGATGCTCATGCTATTGCCATAATGACAGAATGGGATGAGTTTAAAACTTACGATTGGGAGAAAATTTATAGTAAAATGAAAAAACCTGCGTTCATTTTTGATGGTAGAAATATACTTGACAAGGATGAGATGACAAAAATTGGTTTTGAATACTCATCTATAGGAAAGTAATTTAGAACACATAATTTATATAAAAGGGCACTACTATTTTTAGTAGTACCCTTATTTCTTTATTAAAGATTATGAACTTAGTTCACAATAATTTTTTTAGATCGTTCTCTGTAAACATCAAATAATTTAACATAATACATTCCTGGTTGTAATGAACTGATATCAATCTGTGTGGTTGATGAGTTACTTAGTCCATCATTTACTATTCTAGTTTGGTGTATTAACTTTCCTGTGATATCATATAAATAGATATTAGTTAGAATATCTGACCCAGAAATTTTTACATTTATGATATCGGAAGCTGGATTTGGAAATACTTCAAAAACAAAGTCTAGAGAATCTTCATCTCCAGGTATTTCACCAGAATTTTCCTCACAATCTGTATCCACTTCTACTACAACCGTATCTTCATCAAAGTCTAAAGCATTAAATACCGTAACAGTATATACTGTTGTTTCTGTTGGAGACACCTGAATTGATTGCGTAGTATCACCTGTACTCCAAACATAATCATAATCATTACCTCCAGCTGCAGTTAAGGTGGCTACATCCCCTAAACATATCTCAACGTCATCGCCAGCATCAGCAATAACTTCTGGTATGACATTTACAGTAACTTGTTTTTCATCATAACAATTACCTACATATCCCTTTACTGCGTATGTTGTAGTTACAGAAGGACTAACCGCGATATTGGGTTGCGTTGCCCCATTATTCCATTCGTATGTATTTGCACCACTCGCAGATAAAGTAACAAAATCACCATCCATAATATCTACATTATCACCATTCGCAATAACTACATTAGGGCTAGGGTCCACATAAACAGTTACATTATCAGTATCTTCCTGTATCCCCTTTGTTACTGTTACAGAATAATTAGTTGTAGATAATGGACTAACAATTATACTCTGTGTTGTTTCACCTGTACTCCATAGATAACTATCTCCTTGATTAGCTGTTAAAATCACCTCATAAGTATAATTATCACATACACGCTCGTCTGTACCGGCTGAAGCTTCAAATAATTCCTCTACTGTAACAATAACTTGTGCAGAACTCTGGCAACCATTCGCTGAAAAACCAGTAACGGTATATGTTGTTGTTTCTGTTGGGGTTACTGTAATTGTACTCAACGTCTCCCCTGTATTCCAGATATATCCATTAGATGATCCATTAGCAATTAAATTGACACTATCACCTTCAACAATAGTAATATCTTCACTTACGGTAATTTCCGGCACTTCTATGGTAAATACAGTAATATCATCACTATCTGAGCAATTATTTGAAAATACCTCGACAGTATATGTTGTATCTGTATTTGGACTAACTGTAATTGTAGCAGAGGTTTCGCCTGTACTCCATAGGTATGAATCCCCGCCTTCTGCAGTTAAAATCGCAGGTGATCCTTCACAAACAGTTTGATTCTCGCCAGCGTAAGCAGTTGGTAATGGATTTACAGTTACGATAACATCATCTGAATCAGAATTACCAAATCCGTCAGTAACTGTTACTGTATAAGTTGTTGTTTCTGTTGGGCTAACAGTTGGTGTAGCAATTATATCACCTGTATTCCAAGTAAAAGTTATGCCTCCAGAGGCGTTTAAAGTAATGCTTTCACCTATACAGATAGAAACATCATCACCAGCATTAGCATTTAATTCTTCTACTACAGTTACTAATATTTCAACTGTACTTTGACATCCGTTTATAGAGAAACCTGTTACCGTATATGTTGTTGTTACATCTGGACTTACAGATATAGAAGCCGTAGTTTCCCCAGTACTCCAAGAATAAGTGTTTCCGCCGCTAGCATTAAGTGTCACTGAATTACCAATCATTACATAGACATTTTCATCTACTATAATATCTGGTATTTCATTAACAAAAATTGTAACAGTGTCTGTATCAGTATACCCATAATCATCTTCTGCAGTAACAGTATATGTTGTTGTTTCTGTCGGGCTAACTGTAAGTTCAGACCCCGAATCCCCAGTATTCCATATATATGTTACACCCCCTGATGCACTTAAAGTGACAGACTCACCACTACAGATGGTAACATCTTCACCTGCTTCAGCTACTATTTCTGGTATAACAGTAATAGTGACTTCAATAGAGGCTGAACAACCATTAATGCCAAGAGAAGTAACTGTATATGTCGAAGTAACTGTAGGTGTAACACTTATAGATTGAGTGGTTTCTCCTGTATTCCATTCGTAATTATCCCCACCATTTGCTATAAGCGTAATGGATTCACCATCAACTATTACACTATCCTCAGTAACAGAAATATCAGGAGCTTCATTAACAAAGACAGTAATACTATCTGTACTAGAACAATTATTAGAAAAAACTTCTACGCTATAGGTGGATTCTAAAATAGGGCTTACTTCAATTGACTCTGTAGTTTCACCATTACTCCATAGATATGATGTTCCACCAGTAGCTGTCAATATAATTGACTCACCTTCACAGATTGTTTGATCTTCACCAGCATCAGCAACTGGTATTGTATTTACAGTAACAGTAACACTGGCATCATCCGTTTGACCAAAATCATCAGAAACAGTAACAGTATAAGTTGTTGTTATATCCGGTGTTACTTCAATAGTTTCGGTTGTTTCTCCAGTACTCCATGCATAATACGTCCCACCACTTGCTGTAAGCGTAATGCTTTCACCTTCGCAAATTTGTTGGTCAGTACCAGCGCTTGCTTGAAGCGCTTCAGGAAAAACCGTTATTTCGGAAGTATCAGTAAATCCACCATCATCCGACGTAAAAGTAATAGTTACAACTCCTTCTGAAACTGGTGTTACTTCACCATTAGGACCTACAGTTGCTATAAATTCATCACTAGAACTCCATGTTCCTGATTGATTTGTTGCATCTATAGGTGCAAATGTTGTGGTTAGGGTAATTGTTTCTGGTATTTGTATTTCTGCTGTGTTAGGAAATACATCTACACCAGTTACTGAAACAAGAGTTTCATCAACCACATCTTTAATCCAAAACAAAACAAATCCGTCATATATCCCTCCATTACTATTTTCTGATCTTACATATAAAGCATAAATATTATTATCAGCAGTATCAAGAGGGTTCTCATAATCAGGTGTTAAATTTAATGTCAGTTGATCTCCAGAAATACTAAAACGCTGATAATCATCAACATTGTTTGTTGGAATACTGTACGTATGCGTAGCATTTACATCAGGATCAGTTGTAATAAGTGTAGCGGTTGGATTAACTGTATTTTCATCAAATTCTATCCAATTTAGATTACCAGTCATACCTCCTACAAAAGTAATATTTGTAGGTACAATACTTCCATTAATTGTTATTGTACTAGTGTCTGTAAAACTACCATCATTACTTGTAAATGTTATTATAGAAGTACCAGGTAAAACTGCGGTTACTAATCCATTTGCATCTACAGTTGCATTAGTATTATTACTCGTCCATACACCTGTCTGATCAGTAGTATCCAAAGGCATAAATTCAACACTTAATTGAACACTAGCATCTTCTGCTAAAGTAACTGCTGCTGGTGTAACCGATACACTTGTAGCATTTACAATTTCGGCAACAATATTAACAGGTACACTTAAAAATCCTCTATTACCATCTGTATCTGTATGCTCTAAAGTGACATTATAAGTTCCTATAGTATTTACATCTACAATATCACCACCTACTGTTGCTGTACCACTACCATCTTCTACATCTGTCCAAGCACCAGATAAAGCATTATATACACCACCTACCTCTATTATAGTTGGGTTAGAGTCTGTTCTTGCAATTTGTGGAATGTTTGTTCCAATTACAGTATTATCAATTTGATTAATATATTCTTCTAACCATGTATAACCGCTTGGTGCTATATCATTATGTATTGTAGGTGTCCCTATTAATCCTTTAGTGATAAGCCACGCTTCTGGTATGTGTGGGTTACTTTGATAAAAATCATTAGGTCTTGTTTCACTTGGCATTGGGTTACTTCCGCCTGGAAGCAATGCTTCTGCTCTTGCCAAATAATCGCCAGGATTAATTTGAGTAGAATTAGTAGTCGCACGCAAAATTAATTCAGTATCTATAGCATCTCTATAAAACTGAATATTACCATTATTATCTATATAATGACAAGCGCCTACAGTATCAAACAACTCATCTTTTAAATCTTGTGAAGACAAAATAGGAACAGCTTCACCAAGTAAAGGAAATTGTGGATATGTAAACCAACTTGGTTGTATAGGTTGTGACGAACCATCAGGATAATTTGTAAAAGCATTATGTGCTGTACTAGGATCTGTGTAATCATACCCTATTGCCTTTCCTTTAAGAACATCTGATGTAATAAAATTATCTATAAAATGAAACTCTGGGTTGTTATTATTATCATTTATTTTATAAAGAACATTAGACCCACTAGTTCTACTATTGGTGCCTGCTTGATAATAATTACCGATAATATTTGATCGGGTTTTTTGTGTACTTGGCTGTCCATTATAAGCAGTTCCTGTAAAGCTAGATGTTCTATTTTGCCAATTGTGTACAAAGTTATTAATTACATCTGCTCTAACATTACCTGCTACATTAGGTGTTCTCCAGCCACAATCTACCATTACATTTCTGTGATAACTAACCTTAGTAGGCATATTTCTAAGAGATTGATCACTCGTTATACCCTGACCTATAATACCCACTCTAGAAGTATTTCCTACTAAATTATTTTGAAAAGTAGCTCCGCTTAAAGGGTCATTAGCATGACCGCCATTTCCTCCTATTGATTGTTCTAAACTAAATCCAGATGAACACCTATCAACTATAAACCCTTTAGTATTGCCCATTAAAAAGGCTGATTTACTATATTGATTATTAGGGTCTGTATAGTTATACCCACCTCTAAATCTCATACCCCTAATTATAACATTATTTGCATCTGTCATTCTAAACATTTGACCAATAATAGTAATACCTCCTTCAGGGGCTGTAAATCCATTTATAGTTATACCTCCAGTAAATTCACTACCCATGCGAATAACTGTTGAAAGTTTTATCACACCACTGACATCAAACACAATTGTTCTATCGAGAGACCTATGATCTCTGTCTGTTAATGCCCATCTTAAAGAACCAGGTCCACTATCAGCAAGAGTTGTAACATGTAATACTACTCCTCCTCTTCCACCAGATGCGTATGCTCCTGCACCTTTAGCTGTAGGAAAAGCTAATTGTTGAGCTGATAAGAATTGTAGAGGTAAGAATAGTAGACAGAAAAATAATATTTTATTAAAAGCATGTGTAGGTTTTTTAATGTTTTTCATAAAAAGGGTAAAATTACGAGCTACTTAGGGATGACTCTATTATAATTTGGGGCTTAAATCTAAAAATATATTTATAAACACAAGTTTAAAACCATTATTATTCGACTAATTGTTAGTTTTTGTAAGAAATTACTTTTGTTGCTATATACTGTAAAAATATATAAAAATGCAAATAGTTTGAAAAAATCAAAAAAAAGTTATCTACAAACTACTAAAAACTTAGATAAACAGACAATTACAATTAATTACGGATAAAACTATAAATTGGATTATCTAAATATATTTTTAACTTATTAAAGTAAAATACTACAGTGTTTATATCAAAAATGTAAACAATTCGACACTAAATAATTAAAGATTTAATGTTTTGATGATTTTGGAAAAATAAAGTGAATAATTAAACTGCATTTCGTCGATACTTTTAGAATTAATTAGTACTAAGCATGAATTTAATCGTAAAAAACCTTTATTTGCCACGATTATTATTAATCATTAAAAAAAATATTAATATTTGCTAAAATTGATAGTAACGTGCATATAATATCTAAAAAACCATTAGTATAAATTTGCACAATAGTGTAAACATCAATAATGTAAATACTAAATTTTAAAGCTATCTTAACCCAAATTGAGAAAATGAACATTTTAATTTCAATTATTATTCCAGTTTATAATGTTGAGGACTACTTAGATCGTTGCATTGAATCTCTTATTAATCAAACCTACAAAAACCTTGAAATAATACTAGTTAATGATGGTTCCAAGGATAGCAGTGGTGCTATTTGTGATAGATATGCATTAAATGATGATCGTATTAAAGTTTACCATATTGAAAATGGAGGCTCAAGTATTGCTAGAAATTATGGTTTAAAGAAAAGTAAAGGTGATTATATTGGATTTGTAGATAGTGATGATTGGGTAAAACCCGAAATGTTTGAGCAACTGATTAGCTTCGCAATTAAAAATAATTTAAAAGTCATTGAAACTAGTTCTGTACATTCTCATTTAGTTAAAGAAGGTACAGTTAAAAATAATATTATTACGGCTAAAATTGAAGATAAAAACACAGCATTAAAAAGAATTATTAAAAACAAGCGTTTTGCAGTATGGAGGCGAATATATCAACGTTCTATCTTACAAGACAGATACTTTATTGAAGGGATTTTACATCAAGATGTTTATTATACTTTAGATATTATAAATGAAGTTTCTCAAATTGGTTATTTTGAAAATCAGCACTATGTTTATAACGTTCAAAATCCAACAAGTGTTATCAGAAGTGATTATTCAATCAAAAAATTAAATTCTATAAATGCTGGAAAGTATGTTGTTGATAATACAACTCAATATAGTAACGATATACAAGATTTAGCTAAACAGTATATGTTTGAGTTTTTAACACATCACTATGACGCACTATATTTTAATCAAAATTTAGATAAAGACGGTGTACATCGTAAAAACATAAGAAATACTATAAAAAAATATCATAGTCGAAAAAACTTTAATTTTTATAGCTACGCAATAGTCATTCTTCCTCCAGTGCTCTATAAAATATTCCTTTTTATCAATAAAAAGAGGATTAAAATTCAGTCTAAAATCTCTCAAACATATAAAAATGTCTAGAGTTAGCCATGCAATAAAGAATATGAAATTTAGCATGTTCTTTTATCTCATATTTTTGGTTCTACAATTTGTTTCCAGAAAATTATTTTTAGATAATTTAGGTGATGAATTTATGGGACTTTCTGGTACGCTAAGGAGTTTTTTAAGTTTTCTAAATTTAGCAGAATTAGGAATAGGAGCTGCAGTTGGCTTTAGTTTATACAAACCAATATTTAATAAAGACCATGGACGCATCAATGAGTTGATTAGTTTGTTTGGGCATCTTTATAAGAAAATTGGTCTATTTATTTTAATAGGTGGTCTTATAATTTCTGCATTTTTTCCAATAATTTTTGATACGCTTTCTGCTCCACTTACAGTTGTCTATTATACCTATTACACATTTCTATTTGGGATGTGCTTAAACTTTTTTTTTAATTTTCATATCATACTACTACAAGCAGACCAAAAGGATTATGTGATAACTTCAAACTCACAATCTATCAATCTTGTAAAGATTCTTATACAGTGTGTGATTGTCTTTTACTTTCAAAGTATCTATGGTTGGATTACATTAGAGTTACTTTATTATGTTGTTAATAGCTATATACTAAGAAAAAAAATAAAGCAAATTTATCCATGGTTGCATCTTAATAAAAAAACTACAAATTCTATACTAAAGACCAATCCTGAAATTATTAAGAAAGTTAAACAAATTTCATTTCATAAATTAGGTGCATTTGTTACTGGTAGTACTGATAAAATATTAATTTTCAGTTTTATAAGTGTTGAAAGTGTTGCGTTTTTTGCTAATTACGAAATGCTATTTAGTAGATTATTACAATTTGTTAATACTGCATTTGCAGGAACAGCCGCAGGCATAGGTAATCTTGTTGCAGAAGGTAACAAAGAAAACACACACAAAGTATTTTGGGAGATGATGGCATTACGTTTTTATATAGGAGGCGTCTCTGTAATTGTGTTATATTTTGTCACTGAACCATTTATTTTAGTCTGGCTGGGTGATAAATATGTGTTAAGCAAATATGTTCTTTTATTATTTCTTTTAAATATGTTTATAATGCAGATTAGGATACCTGTAGATCATTTTAAAGATGCATATGGGCTTTATCAAGATGTATGGGCACCTGTTGTACAAAGTGTAATTAATCTTGGTGCGTCTTTGATTTTATTACATTATTTTGATTTAGCTGGAATATTAATGGGTACTACAATAGCATTTTCAATTGTTATATTAATGTGGAGACCATACTATCTATATAAACATGGCTTTAAGTCTAGTTTATGGGATTATTGGAAAGGCTTTTTTATTTTAATAGTATCGTTTATTTTACCATATTATATTTGCTATGAATTGCATAAATATATTGACTTGGGGGATGTTAATCTTCTTAACTTAGTACTATACTCTTTTAAAATTTTAGTACTTGTTGTTATAATTTATACACCTATAATCTATTTTACAAGTATTGGTTTTAGGAATGTATCTAAAAGGTTATTAAAACTAATAAAATTAAAAAAATGAAAGTAGATTTTATTATATCATCTATAGGTGGTGGCGGAGCAGAACGTGTTTTAGCACTTATGGTAAATAGTTTGGCTAAAAATCCAAAAAATGAGATATCAGTTATTTATTTTTTTGAAGGAAAAGGAGGTTACGAATTAGACCCAAATGTCAAAACAACCAAATTAAAACAAACTAAGTATATTCCTAGCCATACTATTAGAAGTATTATTAACTTAAGTAGGCATTACAAAAACAAAAACAACAGACCAGATGTTATTGTGTCCTTTGTAACTTTAACTAACCTAATAGCTATAATTGTTGCTAAACTATTTTCAATAAAAATTATTGCCCAAGAACATAATTCTCATCTAAGATTTATGCAAGGTCGAAAACGGATTACCAATTTCACCAAAAAATATATTTATAAAAAAGCAGATATTATAACAGTATTAACTTCTTTTGATATAGAATATTACGAAAATTACGGTTCTAAAGTGTATGTTATGCCTAACCCTTGTAGTTTTAAAGCTATTGAAACAAATTCTCACGAAAGAGAAAAGATCATTTTAGCCGCAGGGCATTTAAACCGTTACAATCACAAAGGTTTTGACAATTTAATAGAACTTATAACTCCTATAGTTAAAGCATATCCTGATTGGAAATTAAAAATTGCTGGAGCTGGTGATGAAGGATTAAAATATTTAAAGAAACTGGCTGTTGACAATGAAATTGAGGATAAAGTTATTTTTACTGGCTTTATTAATAATATTGCCGAAGTAATGAATGAATCTTCTATTTTTATATTATCATCTCGTTTTGAGGGATTACCAATGGTTTTGCTGGAAGCAATGTCACAAGGAATGGCATGTATTTCTTACAATTGTAAAACAGGGCCTTCTGATATTATTGAAGATAATGTAAATGGTTTACTCATAGAAGATCAAAATATGCCTCAAATGCAAAATGGTTTGAGAAGGCTTATAGAAAGTGAGGATTTAAGAAATAGACTTTCTAATGAAGGAATTAAGTCATTAGATAAATACCATATTTCAGAAATCACAAAGCGTTACGAAGCTTTGTTTAATCGCGTAGTAAATACAAAATGAATAAACTTATAGTTTTCATATGCTTTTATTGGCCACTATTTAGTAGCTGCTTACAGCTTCAAGGTGTTGTGTATAAAGTTGGAGGTGAAACAATGTCGCAACTTTTCGCATATGCTAACCTTGGACTCATAGTCGCTGGCCTATTTTTGTTTAGAAAAAACATAGAGACAACCTCTACCACTAGCAGATTATGGTTTGTCTTTTATATTATGTATTATTGTTTTGGAATCCTTGCCACAGGCCTCAGTGGATTTCAACCTTCTCTTGCAGCATCATTAATACCTATCATATATTTTGTTGGTTTTTATTTTTTATTAAGTAATAAAGAGCAATTTGAAATGTTTTTTAAAGTAATTACATTTTCATTTGTTGTATCTGCCATTATTACAGTTATTCTAATTAAACTTAACTATAGTCTAGGGTCTGGTGGTGTTTATGCTCGTGAATTAGATCGTGCAGAAGGGTTATATGGTGATGCAAATAATGCGGCATTAGCTAGTATTATTGCCTACCTATTATTTGATAAATTTTTTAAGCCTTGGAATTTTATTACTAAAGCTTCTAAAATTTTAATCTTACTAATACTATTCTATAGTGTATTTTTAACGTTTTCTACAACTGGTTTATTTGTTTTTACTATAGTCTTTTTCATTACAAATTATAAGTTCTTTACTGGTATAAGACTTATATTATTTGGTGTACTAATTGCGCTCTTTTATGCAGGGATTTTTGCACTCAAATCTGAGACTAAAAACTTAGATCTATCAAAGGCTCAGATTGTAAAGATTGATAATATTATCAATGTATTAACATTAAATTTGGATAAGGTTGATAATTCTGGAAGAGGCGATTTAGTACAAAATGTAATTCAATATATTTATGAAAATCCAATTTTGGGTAATGGTGTTGAATTTTCAGGTTACATGAGAGGTCATAACACTTATGTAGGTATTTGGGTAGATGCGGGGATTTTTACATTTATATTATTTCTGTTTATTTTATTTTATTATTTCTTTAAAACATTCACTTTAGAAAAGCATCTCAGGTTTTTTGCTATGGCTATTTTAATTGTACTTTACATTTTTATGGTAAGCTTACAAAGTGTAATCAATCAGCCTTATTTAATAGTATTATTTGTTTTCATCGCATATATGATAGATAATAATAGAGTGAATGAAGGTCATTTAGATTTTTTCAAAAAACCAGATGAATAGATTATGAAAAAGCTAATCCTTTTTTTAAAAAATAACAGAAAGAAGATACTAATACTATGTATTATTACACTTTTTACTTTGTTTGTAGTTTACAAATACAAGGTCTCTACTATAGCTGCAGATGGTTGGTCTGATAAAGTAAGTGTTTATGAAAATTCAAAAAAAATTGATCTTGCCATAAAAGATTTTTTTTTAGAAAAGGATGCTTATACAGCGTCAAATCGTTATGAACAATTATTTAAATATTTTGCTTATGGTAATTTAAAATACCAATCTCCTGAAGGTGCTTTTATCTATTATCCAGGAGAAATTAGCTCTAGAGGAAGAACTATAAATGGTATAGAAGGATTCGCGAGATTTTTCCCTTTAGCAGCATCATGGCTTTTCTCTAATAATTCTGAAACCATAGTCTTAAATAATGAAACTTACAGTATCACTAAAACAATAAAAAGAGGCTTATTAAATGGTACAAATCCTAAACATATTGAATATTGGGGAGATGTTAAAGATAAAAATCAACGTATTGTAGAAGCTGCAGATATAGCTTTAGCACTATGGATATCTAAAGATAATATATGGAATACTTTTACAACATCAGAAAAAAATAGAATAGTTAAATGGCTAAACCAAAGTGTTAATAGAAAAATTGTTGATAATAATTGGAACCTCTTTCCTATTACTATAGTAAAAGCTTTAGAGGCTTTAGGATATTCAGATAAAACCAATATTAGTTATATTAATAATCTATATAAAAAATACAAAAACAAACATTACTTAGGTGAAGGCTGGTTTGATGATCCTCCTAAAGGGATTGACTATTATAACGCCTGGTCTATACACTACAGTCTCTTTTGGCTAGATCAGATAGACCCAACATTCGACAGAGATTTTATAAGACAAAGCCATACAGAATTTGTAAAATTCTATAAGTATCTATTTAGTCAGAATGGATTTCCTATTATGGGAAGAAGTGTTTGTTATAGGTTAGCTGCACCTGCCCCTATAGTTACTTCTGCTTTAATTGCACCTGAAGAAATTTCAGCTGGAACTGCATTAAGAACCCTAGACTTAACATGGTCTCATTTTATTAAAAATGACGCTTTGCAAAAAGGAAAACTAACACAAGGTTATTATAATGATGACCTAAGACTTTTAGACGGTTATAGTGGTGCTGGTAGCTGCTTATGGTCATTGCGATCTTTAATTGTGGCATTCTATGTAGATAAATATATTCCATTGTTTAAAACTCAAGAGGAAATATTACCAATAGAAAAGTCAGATTTTAAAATTGCAAATAAAACTATAGGTTGGACTATTATTGGTGATAAGTCCAATCAAAAAATATCTTTACAAATAGAAAAAAATATAAATAATAAGTCTTATAAGCTAAAAGACTATTCTTTTAATAATAAATTGAGGGAGTTTATCTTTAAAAACCCATCTAGACCTAATAACAAAGACGCCTTATACAAAAATTATATCTACACCACAGAAAATAAGTTGTTTACAAGAAAAGAATAATGGCTAGCTTTAATCAAAAATAAATATTCTATTATTGCACATATGTTATTCTGAAGAATAAAAATAAACCGCTACATATGAGTCTTTATTTACTGATAATTAAAAATATATTTATTTACATTAAATTGTTATCATAATGATTATCAGACGGTTTCAAAAAAAGAAGTTAATTTATTATGTTAGTTGAGGTTATAATATTACAATTCATAGAATAATTTTGATTATTACAATTAGATATAACATATTTACCGCTCGAAGTTTTAAGAAATTAAAACCTGGACCCAAATTGTTGACCTAATATGTTTTTTAACTCCATAGATTTCTTTGTATTTCTTCCGATTGTGTTCGGACTATATTGGCTTATTGGTAGTAAACGCATTAAAGAACAGAACCTCTTAATTGCTATTGCCAGCTATGTATTTTATGGATGGTGGGACTGGAGATTCTTGTCTTTAATTTTATTTAGCACTTTAGTTGATTATACTATCGGTCTATACTTAGACAAAACAGAAAAACTATCTAAAAGAAAGGCACTACTATGGATTAGCATTGGTGTAAACTTAGGCTTTTTAGGGTTCTTTAAATATTACAACTTCTTTATTGATAGTTTAGTTGATTCTTTTACATTTTTTGGCAAAGATCTAAACATCAATACATTAAATATTGTTTTACCTGTTGGTATTAGTTTTTACACCTTCCAGACTTTAAGCTACACCATAGATATTTATAACAAAAAATTAAAGCCTACCAAAGACTTTGTTGGCTTTATGGCTTTTGTTAGTTTTTTTCCACAATTAGTAGCTGGTCCAATAGAAAGGGCCACAAATTTATTACCACAGTTTTCAAAAGAGCGTTCTTTTAATTACGCTATTGCGGTTGATGGTTTACGCCAAGTGCTTTGGGGATTGTTTAAAAAAATTGTGATTGCAGATAATTGTGCAAAATATGCCAATATTATTTTTAGTAATCATACCGAATATAATGGTAGCACACTCCTATTAGGTGCATTTTTCTTTGCATTTCAGATATATGGAGATTTTTCTGGTTACTCTGACATAGCAATTGGGATTTCAAGATTATTTGGTTTTAATTTAAAACGAAATTTTGCATTTCCTTACTTCTCAAGAGATATAGCAGAGTTTTGGAGACGATGGCACATCTCTCTATCTACTTGGTTTAGAGACTATCTATATATTCCTCTTGGAGGTAGTAGAGGTGGTACAAAAATGAAAATTAGAAATACATTTATAATTTTTGTAGTGAGTGGTTTTTGGCATGGTGCAAATTGGACCTTTATTATATGGGGAGCACTAAACGCCTTGTATTTTTTACCATTATTATTGACAAATAAAAACAGGATAAACACTGATTTAGTGGCAAAAGGCAAATACTTTCCAAGTCTAATAGAAGTTGGACAAATGTCAATAACATTTTTTCTAACCCTTATAGCATGGATATTTTTTAGAGCTGATAATGTTTCACATGCAATATCATATTTACAAAACTTATTTACATCATCATTATTTTATAAAATTGAAATATTTCCTAGCACTATACTCATATTAGTCCTGTTTTTTATCATAACGGAATGGTTAGGGAGAAATGGAGAATATGCTATTGAAAAAATTGACTTTATAAAACAACCTATACGATGGGCTTTCTATATATCATTAATTATCTTGATGTTTAGTTTTACTGGTGAAGAACAACAATTCATATATTTTCAGTTTTAATTATGAAAAAATTCTTTCAAAAAATAGCTCTATTTCTGTTACTAACTATTTGTGTTGGGGAAATTGCAGTCCGTATTACTCATGTAAATGCTGATATCCCACAACGAATTATAGATGCTGATGGTATTCAAAAATATTATCCAAATCAAGAAGGTTACTGGAAAGGTGGTGATCATAAATGGATAATAAATTCTATGGGGTGGCCTGGTGAACTTCCTAAAAGTTATGATAATCTTATTTCAATCATTGGCGATTCTTATATAGAAAACTTTATGAATCCTAATGAATGCCATCAATCTTCATATTTAAAAAAGCAAATGCCAAACTATAACTTTTTTGAAGCAGCAAGATCTGGTGTAACTTTAATTGAGTCTATGGAAATAAGCAAACAAATAGATTCATTAAAACCAATTTTAACAGTAATCCATACAGGTGATGGTGATATATATGAGAGCATAAAAGAAATTATAAGCTTAACTGATATTACTCAGTTAAATACTAATAAGGAAATAATAGTACAAGGCAAAATGAAATCACCCGGTTTAAAAAAAGTATTATACTCTTGTAAACTCCTCTATTACCTTTATAATAGATTCCCTATAAATTTGGGTAATGAAACTAAAGAAGATTCTAAAAATATTAAAGTTGAAAGTAGCAAATTTGAAACTAATGAAACCAAAGTTAGAATTCTTATTAATTACATAAAAAACAACTATAATATAGATGATAAAATCTTTGTTTTTAAACCAAATAGTGATAAAAATATTATAAACATATTTAAATCTCTAGGGTTAAAAACGATATTACTTAATCCTTCTAATGATAAAAGTTGGTCATTTGACTATGATCCACATTGGACATGTTATGGCCACGAAAGAGTAGCAAATCAAATATCAAATAAACTAAAATCTAGCTTAATAAAATAGAATAATGGTTAATCAATTAACATTGTTACGATGATAAAAAGCAAAGAAGATTATAAATATTACCTAGACCAAGATAGAAAAGCCTTACGTGTTGGAAAACATAGTTTTTTAGGGTTTATAGTTTCTTGTATTTCTCCTAATCTAATTTGGAAATTTCAAAAAACATTAAGAACACTAGAATATTATGAGAATTGTAATAACAAAGGTTTATCAAAACTATATTATTTATACCTAAAATATAAGTACAAAAACATATCAGTAAAACTAGGATTTTCTATACCACCTAACGTTTTTGGACCTGGATTAGCAATCGTACATTATGGCACTATAGTTATAAATGGTAATGCTAAAATTGGTGCTAATTGTAGAATCCACGCCTGTGTAAATATTGGTGCATCAGGCGGTGAGGATGAAGCACCAAAATTAGGAGATAATGTATATATAGCACCTGGAGCTAAAATTTATGGCAATATCACTATTGCAAGTAATACTGCTATAGGAGCTAATGCTGTTGTCAATAAATCTTTTGATAAAGAAAATACAGTTTTAGCTGGGATTCCTGCCAAAGTTATAGGTGACGTGAACATTAAACAAATTATAAAGCATTTAAAAGATTAGTACTAATCTAAGTAAGTTTTAGAAATGAAAAAATTACAAGATAAAGTAGGTGAAATATATAGAAATTCAGACTTTGGATATTATATAGCAAGACCTATATACTTAATATATCAATTTATATTAAAGTTTATGTCTGATAAGCACATTATAAAGAAACAATTTAAGGCACGTATGGGTTACAATCTAGATTTAGAAAACCCGAGAACTTTAAATGAAAAAATGAATTGGCTAAAGCTATACAATAGAAAAGATTTGCATACAATTGTTGCAGACAAATATAAAGTTAGAGATTATGTTGAAGAAAAAGTTGGTTCTAAATATTTAATCCCTTTAATCCTAGAAACAAAAGACCCAAATGATATAAGATCCGAAAATTTTCCGGAAAGTAATTTTATAATTAAAGCTAATCATAATAGTTCTGGAGGTTTAATTGTTAGAGATAAATCTAAAGTAGATTGGGAAGCAGCTAGAAAAAGATTTAAAAGAACTCTAAAAGAAAATTATTTCTACAGTTCTAGAGAATGGCAGTATAAAAACATTGAACCTCGCATAATTACCGAAGAATTGCTAACATATGAAGACGGTAGTATACCCGAAGATTATAAATTTCATTGCTTTAATGGAAAACTAGCATTTATAATGATTGATTTTGATCGCTTTGGTGAATTAAGAACTCGTAATCTTTATGATAAGGACTGGAATTTAATTCCATGTAACTGGGGAAGACCTTATGGTAAAGACCTAGAAAAGCCAGATAATCTTGAAGAAATGATTGCTGTAGTTGAGAAATTAGCTGAAGACTTTATATATGTAAGAGTAGATCTTTATCTAGTTAAAGGAAAAATATACTTTGGTGAAATTACATTTCATCACAACTCTGGACATCAAAAATTCATTCAAGAAGAATGGGATTATAAATTTGGAGAACTTTTAAAGATAAAAGAATTAGAGAATGAGAAGTAAAATATTTTTTATACTCCCTACTCTATTTGCAGGTGGAGCAGAACGCATTATGTCGTTTGTATCTCAAAATTTAGATAAAGAAAAATTTGATGTTACACTAATTGTTATAGGTAAAGAAAGCGAAAGTAAATTTAATGTATCTGGCATTCCAGTTATCTTTTTAAATAAGTCGAGGGTTCTAAACGGTTTCTTTGCTGTATGCAAAATAATAAAAAAGGAAAAACCTCAAGTAGTATTGAGTAGTATTGCTCACCTTAACGTAATGATGGGAATAATTTCAGTATTTATTCCAAAGCCAAAATATGTTGGTCGGCAAGCGGGTGTACCAGGTACACCAGTTAATTACAATAAACCAAGAAAACAGAATAAATCTTTAATTACTTTCTTTTTTGACTATCACAGCTACGGTTTTAAACAATTAGATTACTACATATGTCAATCTGCAGATATGAAAGAAAATTTAATCCAATTTCGTGGCATTGAAGAAGATAAAATTACAATTTTAAATAACCCTGTTACACAAATAGATATAATCAAAACAAGCCAATCAGATAATAAAGTAAAAAAATATATAACAGTTGGTCGGTTAAGTGAAGCCAAAGGATTTGTACGAGTACTGAGAGTATTAAGTCGGTTAACTTTTCCTTTTCATTACACTATAATTGGTGAAGGAAGTTATTACGATACTATTATAGATGAAATAGATAAGTTAGGTATAAAGGAGAATGTAACTCTAATAAACTATAGTGATAAAGTAGCAAACCATTTAGTTGAAAGCGATATGTTTTTACAAGGTTCTTTTTCTGAAGGGTTTCCTAACGCGCTATTAGAAAGTTGTGCTGTAGGAACACCTGTAATAGCATTTAAAGCACCAGGTGGTACAAAAGAAATAGTAGAAGACCAAGTTAACGGTTTTTTAGTTGAAGATGAAGACAAATTTCTTAAAAGACTTAATGATAGAAGAGAATGGAATCCACAAGAAGTTAGAGAATCTGTTTACAAAAAATTTAATAAGGATAAAATTATTAAAGATTACGAAAATTTCTTTTACAAAATATTAGACTGATTTTAAATCATTTCTAAACGATACAAAAATGAAAACAATTAAAAATATAGCCAAAAGCATAATAGATAAAAGTACTAGTTATGTTTACCATTACGAGCAAAATAAGGAAGCCTATCAAATGCTGAAACTTGCTGAAACTGAAAAGGGCAAACTTGATCCAAGTATCCGAAAAATGTGCAATGAATACGCTAACGATGTTTTTGGGAGCAAAATATATGCACCATGGTTATATGCCTTTGGAGCCTATGCAAAAGAGTTTAAAGAAGGATGGATCCCTGATAATTTTTATGGTGAACGTGTAGTACCAATTTTAAAAGGTGAATATGGTAAGATTTGCGACAGAAATGCAATTGTAAGCAAAATCTTAGAAGAGACCGATTCTTTAGATATTTGCTACTATATAAATCACTTATTCTTAAATCCTAATTATGAAATTCTAAATGAAGAGAAATTAAAAAACACGCTTTTTTCTGAAAATGAAAAAGTTGTTTTTAAAATTGAAAGTTCATTACAAGGAAAAGGTGTTTACTTTTTTAACAAAAATAATTTTGATATAAATGCCATAAAAAAATTAGGTAATGGTGTTTTTCAAAAATATATACAACAGCATTCATTTTTCTCTGAGTTTCACAATTCATCTGTTGCTACAATTCGTCTTACATCAACTTGTGATGATGATGGTGTTTTCGATGTAAAAGCTGGCTATTTTAGATTTGCTCGTGGAAATGACACACATATTATTCACGATAAACAAATGAGAATACCAATAGATATAAAAAATGGAAAATTATGTGATACCGCTTTTTTTCCAGACACTAAACCTACTAAACAACTACCAGACATCGATATTGATTTTGCTGGTAAAGTTTTACCTTCTTTTAATGATTGTATATCTGAAGTAAAAAAAATGCATAGCCGTGTCCCTTACATTAGATGTATAGGTTGGGATATTATAGTGGATAAAAATGACAAAGTGAAACTAATTGAGCTAAATGGTGGGCATAACGGAATCTCATTCAATGAGATGGTACAAGGCCCATGTTTTAAAGGTTTAAATTGGGAAAGTTTAAGAAAATAAATACATAAAGAGTGAGTAACCCCAAACAAAATATTAGCATTCTCACCTTATCATTAGGTAGTGGTGGTGCAGAAAAAGTTATTAGTTTATTATTAAAAGAATTAAAAAACGATTATAATGTTAGTCTAGTTCTTTTTTATAACGTTATACATTTTCCTATTCCAGAAGAAGTAGATGTAATCATACTATCAGAAAAGGGAGCGAACAGGCCCTATTATTTAAGGTTTTTTGACTTTATTACTTTTTTATTCAAGTACAAGCGCTTTATAAAAAATAAAAATATTGATATAGCTATTTCTTTTCTTGCTTTTCCAAATCTAATAAATGGAATTATAGCAATGTTTAACAAAAAAGTGAAAACAATTATAAGTGAGCGTGGCTTTCCTTCAGATAATACTACAAGTAAAATATCGCTTTTAATTTCAAAAGTGTTCTACCCTATTTTTTATAATAGATGTGATGCTTTATTCTCTAATTCAACACATATAAATAAGGATTTAAAAGATAATTTCGGAATTAAAATTCCGATGGAAGTTATCTATAACCCAATAGAGATTCCTACAAAAACAATTATACCAGAAACTTTATATGATAATGAAAAATCACTAAACATTATTACTGCCGGTACACTGAACAAAAGGAAAAATCATATAATGATTATTAGAGCTTTAAAGGACCTAAAGGACAATGTAAAGCTAACTATTTTAGGAGGTGGTGAGTTAAACGAATATTTAGAGAACGAAATCGTGAAATTCAATATAAAAAGCTATGCAAAGTTAGGAGGAAAAGTGAAAAATGTAAATGATTATTTTATAAAGAGTAATTGTTTTGTTTTATCATCTTTTACAGAAGGTTTTCCTAATGCTTTATTAGAGGCAATGGCAGTTGGTCTTCCTTGTATTTCTACAAATTGCCTATCTGGTCCATTAGAATTATTAAATGAAAATGAAGATGTAGTTATTAATAATGGTGAGTTCCATATTGCTAAATACGGACTCTTAGTGAATAACGATGATCATCTTGGTTTACAAAAAGCGATAGAATATTATAGAGATAATCCAGAAGAAAGAGTAAAGTTCGGTAGATTAAGCTTAAAAAGATCTAAGGCCTACCAAATTGATAGTATTTATTCTATTTTTAACCAATTTTTACAAAAATAATCGACGCAATATGTGTGGGATAAACGGAATTATAAGTAACACAAATAAGGATAAAGAAGCGCTTAAAAATCATTTGGCTAAGATGAATAAACTCATTTTTCATCGAGGTCCAGATGAGGATGGGTTTTATATAGAAACATCAGAGTCAGCTTCAGTTGCAATGGCTATGCGTCGTTTATCTATAATTGATTTAAGTACAGGTAAACAACCAATGTACACTGACAACAATCAAATAGGCATTGTTTTCAATGGTGAAATCTATAATTATAGAATTTTAAAACAACAATTAGAAAACTCTGGGGTTTCATTTAAAACCACGAGCGATACAGAGGTTATTCTAAAACTCTATGAGCAAAAAGGAGTTGATGCTTTTAAAGAACTGGATGGTATGTTTGCTTTTAGTATACACGATAAAACTAAAAACAAAGTTTTTATTGCAAGAGATTTCTTTGGTGAAAAGCCTTTATATTACACAAAGACCAAAACAGATTTTATTTATGGCTCCGAGTTAAAGTCTATTGTAAACTATTTGCCAGGCAAGCCAAATATATGTAAAGAAGGTATAAATCTATATTTTAGATTAACTTATATACCTGCGCCATATTCTATTTACGAAGATATTCATAAGCTACCTAGTAATCACTTTATAGATTTTGATTTAAGTTCAGACACATTCTCAATTCATGAAATTGAAAAGCAAAAAACTATAGAAAAAAAGGATATTTCTTTTGATGATGCAAAAAAAGAGGTCTATAGCAGAGTGATGGAAAGTGTGGAGAGTAGATCTATTGCAGATGTCTCCTTAGGAACTTTCTTATCTGGTGGCGTAGATTCTTCGGTAGTAACACATTGTTTAGCTGAAATTTCTGATGAAAAAATTGAGACCTTTTCTATAGGTTTTGAAAAGAAAACTTTTGATGAAACAGATAAATCTCAAATTGTAGCTAAACTTGTTAATAGTAATCATCATGAGTTTATTGTAAAGGAAGAAGACTTCAAAAATGGTATTGACAATATTCTTTTAAATTTCGATGAACCTTTTGCTGATTCCTCTGCCCTACCAACATATTTGGTATCTAAGCATGCTAGTGACTATGTTAAAGTTGCTTTAACTGGTGATGGTGGAGACGAGGTGTTTGGTGGTTATAATAAATATTATATGGGTAAACTTAACAATAAGTATACCTCAGTTGTACCTAAGGGTTTACACAAACAAATACTTAAGCTTTCTAACGGAGTACTTAATACAAAGGATGATAATAGAGGAAAACGCTTTAAGCTAAATCGATTATTAAGAGCTTTTAATTATGATGGCAATCAATATTGGAATATAATTTCACTAGCATTTACCGACAATGAAAAAAAGCAATTATTAAAAGACAATAGTTTAATTGAAGATACTTTTGCAGAATTCAAGTCTAGACTCAATCAACATAAACCTAAAAATCTTACGGATTTTAGAATGGTTGATAAAGATGTAAGTCTAGAAGGAGATATGCTTGTAAAGGTAGATAGAACAAGTATGCTAAGCTCATTGGAGTGCAGAGCTCCATTTTTAAATAAAGCCATTTGGGATTTAACAAACTCTCTCCCAGAAAACTATTTAATGAAAGGCTGGAATAAAAAATATATTCTTAAAGAAGCTTTTGCAGATAAATTTTCTCCAGGCTTTTTAGATAAATCTAAGCAAGGATTTGGAGTACCTGTTGGTGATTGGTTAAGAGGAAGTCTAAAACCTGAGTTAGAATCTTATATAGAACCAAAGTTTATAGAATCTCAAAACCTTTTTAATATGGATTTTATATCAGATTTAGTTAAAAAACATATTTCTGGTAAGGAAGATAAAAGTATGCAAGTTTGGTGTTTTTATACGTTTCAAAAATGGTATCTAAACACCTATTTAATGCTAAAATAGTAATGAAGAAAATAATACGTATAACTACAGTTCCTGTGTCGCTTGGTACTTTATTAAAAGGTCAACTTAAATTTATGAGCAATCACTATGAAATCATTGGGATTTCTAGTGAAGGTGAAGCATTAAATAAGGTGAATCGCAATGAAGGTATAAAAACAGTTCCTGTAAATATGACTAGAACTATAACACCTTTTAAGGATCTAAAGGCTTTATTTCAATTATATAGAGTTTTCAAAAAAGAAAGACCACATATAGTGCATACACATACACCAAAAGCTGGAACTTTGGGTATGTTAGCAGCAAGATTAGCTGGAGTACCACACAGGATTCATACAATTGCGGGTATGCCTTTACTTGAAGCTACAGGATTTAAACGAAAAATTTTAAATGTGGTTGAAAAACTCACTTATTCTGGTGCTACACTGATTTTGCCCAATTCTTTTGCGATGCAAGATATAATTATAAAAGAAAAATTTTGTAAAGAAAAAAAGTTAAGAGTCATTGGTAATGGAAGCTCTAATGGTATTGACACTGATCATTATGATATTAAAAAAGTGTCTATTGAAAGTACTAACACATTAAAACAACACCTTAATATTAACCCTGAAGATGTTGTGTTTTTATTTATTGGAAGAGTTGTAAAAGATAAAGGAATCAATGAATTGGTTGAAGCATTTGATTCTATATCAAAATCACACTCTAATACAAAATTGATAATTGTAGGTGGATATGAAAAGGAATTAGATCCTATCGATGCATCAACTGAAGCATTAATAGAAAAAAACGAAAATATTCATGAAATAGGTCAAGTAGAAGATATAAGACCATATGTTGTTATTAGTGATGTATTAGCCTTTCCAAGTTATAGAGAGGGTTTTCCAAATGTCGTCTTACAAGCAAGTTGCATGGAAATACCATGTATCGTTACGGATATAAACGGATGTAATGAAATAATTTCAAACAATTTTAACGGACTCATAATTCCTCCAAAAGATAGTATTGCTTTAAAAAAAGCAATGATAACTTTATACAGCAACCCTAATAAAATTAAAGAATTAGCTGAAAATGCTAGGCCCAACATTGTAAATAAGTACAAAAGGGAGTTAATTTGGAAAGAATTACTAGAACTCTATAATAATCTAAACTAATGAAACTTTATCCAAACATAATAAAACGCTTATTTGATTTTTTTGCAGCCCTTGTCGGTTTATTAATCGTTTCACCACTACTGCTAATATTAATTATAGTTCTTGCTATATCAAATAATGGCAAGCCATTTTCCTATCAACTTCGATCGGGTAAAAATGGTGAGCTTTTTACTATTATAAAGTTAAAAACAATGAATGACAAAACTGATAGTGAAGGCAATCTTTTACCAGTAATACATCGTATTACTAAAATGGGAAACTTTTGTAGAAAATACTCTTTAGATGAAATACCTCAATTATTAAACATTTTAAAAGGGGATATGAGTTTAGTTGGTCCTCGTCCACTTTTGCCTAAATATTTACCCCTTTACAATAAAAAACAAAATAGAAGACATGAGGTAACTCCCGGTATAACTGGTTGGGCTCAAGTTAATGGTAGAAATGCAATAAGTTGGGAGCAAAAATTTGAGTACGACGTATACTATGTTGATAATCAATCCTTTTTATTGGATTTAAAAATAATATTTATGACTATAGACAAAGTTATAAATAGGAAAGATGTAAATAATTCTGAAAGTGATGATATGCCAATATTTACAGGTACTAAAGAATAATTGATTGCTTATACTATCTTTTTATTAGTAATTAATTTTTATAAATGAAACCAAAATTTATTACAATAAACAAAATTTCAAGGATTGCTATATTGGCTTTAATCATTGGAGTTCTTAGTTCTTTTTTTAATTTTGGTATTATATCTGTTTTCTTTAGTGTAATAATGCCAATCATATTTGTGATAAATTTTATTATAGCTATTTATGGACTAATTAAAAAAAAATATCATTATCTAATTGGAGTCATAATCTTTTTTCTTTGTTATAATTTATTTTTCCAATTTTCTCTAAATACCAATATAAAAACTAAAGATTCTATAAGCCTTATATCGTATAATGTTAGGTCCTTTAAACAACCTGTTCATAGTGATTCACAACAAAATGCAATAACTGAAATAAAAAAAATTGTAGACTCAATAAATCCAGATATTTTACTTCTACAAGAGTCTTCCTATAAAGAAGGATTGAGAATAAAAGGCTATTCAAACGTATTTTTAGGTTACCGAAAAGATGTACAAAAAACGCTTCTTACAATATATTCTAAATACCCAATAATAAATAAGGGATTTATAGATTTTTCAGACACGTATAATAATGCGATTTTTGCAGATTTAAAAATAAAACAAGATACTGTAAGAATCTACAATACTCATCTACAGTCGTTTGTTTTTGCGCCACATATAATTGCTGACAAATACAATGACTATAATTATTTAAGTAACTTAAATAGCACAATTTCTAAACAGGTAGAACAAGCTAAACTAGTTAAAAATCATGCTTCTAAATCAAATAGTAAAGTTATTATTTGCGGAGATTTCAATGCTACATCATATAGTCAGCCATACAGAATATTAAAAAAAGAATTAAATGACTCATATGTTAGTAATGGTAATGGATTTGGCGCTACTTACTCACTATTACGTTATCCACTTCGGTTAGATTACTTTCTTTCTGATAAACAGATTGAGGTTCTTAGCCATAAGAATTTTGATTTTAACTTATCTGACCACGAACCTATATATATTAAGTTTAAAATTAGATAATGCTTATTTCTTTATAAGATATACCTATGAAGCAAGGTGTTCAATATTCGTAAGACCAATATTATTATTAATCACTTTAGTTGAATTAATAATATCCATTGCTTTTTGAAAAGCATAATTAATTGAAAAGTCGATTAACTAATTATTAGGTTATAACAAAGCTAACTTACTAACTTATATTACTTGTACGATTTTTTCTATATATATAATGTTGCAATTTAATGTACTTTTACTCTAAAATAATAGAAAACTAAGGAGTTAAGAATAAAACAGATATTATTATTTAATAACGTAAATATTTACCTTTTATCGTTTTAATTTGTACTGTCTCAAATTAATGACGCATATTTAACCAATATTTAGATCGTGTCCCAGATCCCTCTATAGACATGAAATTGAATAGTAATGTAAATTACTTAACAATTTTTGCTTATGAAACCTAAAATATGGCTATCATCACCACACATGAGTGGTAATGAACAATCTTACGTAAAAGAAGCTTTCGATACTAATTGGGTCGCTCCATTAGGACCTAACGTTAATGGTTTTGAAAGCGATTTACAATCATATCTTAATGAAAATAGACATGTTGCTGCTTTAGCATCAGGAACTTCTGCTTTACATTTAAGTCTTATAATATTAGGTGTTAGTCATGGTGATGAGGTTATCTGCCAAAGCAAAACATTTTCAGCTTCAGCAAATCCGATTGTATACCAAGGTGCTACTCCAGTTTTTGTGGATAGCGAAAGTGATACATGGAATATTTGCCCAGTACAATTAGAAATAGCAATTAAGGATAGAATTTCTAAAGGTAAAACACCAAAAGCAATTATCGCTGTGCATTTATATGGTATGCCATATAAAGTAGATGAAGTTAATAAAATAGCATCAAAATACAATATACCAGTAGTTGAAGATAGTGCAGAATCATTAGGTAGTTTATACAAAGGGCAAAATTGCGGGACTTTTGGTGATTTATCAATATTATCTTTTAATGGTAACAAAATTATAACCACTTCTGGTGGTGGTGCATTAGTTACTAGAACTAAAGCGCAAAAGGATAAGGCTGTTTTCTTAGCAACACAAGCAAGAGATAATGCGCCTCATTACCAACATACACATATTGGTTTCAATTATAGAATGTCAAATATAGTTGCAGGAATAGGCCGAGGGCAAATGACGATTTTAGATAGTCATGTTACTAAACGTCGCTCTAATCATGCATTATATCTTAGTGCTTTTGGTGATAATGATAAAATTACATTTTTGCATGAACCAGAAGGGTATTTTTCTAACCGTTGGTTATCATGTATTCTCTTAGACTCTAAGTCTACTAGAGAAGGTTTAAGGCTTGCATTAGAAAAAGAGAACATTGAATCTAGACCTTTATGGAAACCAATGCATCAACAACCTATTTTTAGAGATTCTCCGAGTTATTTAAATGGTGTGTCAGACGATTTATTTGATAGAGGTCTCTGTTTACCTAGTGGTTCAAATTTAACTGATATTGAATTAGATAGAGTAGTTTCTGCTATAAATACGTATTTTGCATTATGCTAATTAGATTTCTACATAACATATCCAAAAAGTATGCCTCTAAATGGTTAGTGCTACTTTTTGATATTTGCATTATTATAGCGACGTTTTTCTTAGCATATCTTATACGCTATAACTTTAAGATAGAGTTTGATTTTTCATTACTAATTGAACAGATTCCTTACGTAATTGTAGCAGCAATAGTAAGTTTTATCGCTGTTGGATCATATAAAAGTGTAGTAAGATTTACTGGATTTAAAGATATTGTAAACATTATTATTGGCGCAAACATTTTGGCCACCATACTTATTTGCTCTACTTTTTTAAGTCGAAAAGTTAGCTCTGCAGAAAGTCTATTTAATATTTCTGGTTCAATAATATATATTCATCTTTTGCTTAATATATTATTTTTAATTGGTGCCAAATTGTTTATTAAATCAATGTATAATTACATTACCAATGATATCAAGATAATAACCAATGTTTTAGTTTTTGGTGCCGGTAATTCTGGTATGCTTACCTATGATGCTATCAGTAATGATACAAAAAGCAACCTCAATATTGTAGGGTTTATTGATGATGATATAAGAAAAAAAGGAAAAAAAATAAACTTACTTAGAGTATATAATATTGAGGAAATCAATGAGAAGTTTATTGCCAAACATAATATTGAGGAGGTAATTATCTCGATACAAAATATTGACCCTACTCGTTTATTACAGATAACTGGAAATCTTTTCTCACTTGGTCTAAAAGTTAAGATTGTACCACCTGTTCAAAGTTGGATTGACGGTGACTTAAGTGCAGGGCAAATTAAGGAAGTAAAAATCGAAGACTTATTAGGTAGAGACCCAATTAACATTAAAAATCCTGATTTAGAAGATCAATATGATAATAAAGTAATCTTAATTACTGGTGCAGCTGGTTCTATAGGAAGTGAAATTTGTAGAAAAGTAAGTTTATACAATTACAAAAAATTAATTCTTATTGATAATGCAGAATCTGCTCTGTATGATTTGCAACAAGAATTTAGGCAACTAGGTCTAAATAATATTGAAGCCATTGTTGCAGATGTACGTAATAAAACTAGAATAGACCAAATATTTAATCAGAATAAGCCAAAAGTTGTATTTCATGCCGCTGCATATAAACACGTTCCATTAATGGAAAATAACCCTTTTGAAGCTGTAAGTGTAAATATTGGAGGAACGAAAAACGTAGCAGATATAGCCGTTAAGCATAGCATAGATAAGTTTGTTTTAATATCTACTGATAAGGCAGTTAACCCAACAAATGTTATGGGTGCTACCAAAAGAATTGCAGAACTTTATGTATCATGCCTTAAAGGAAAAGGGCACACTAGATTTATTACAACCAGATTTGGTAATGTACTCGGTTCTAATGGTTCTGTAATTCCATTATTTAAAAAACAAATTGAGAAAGGTGGTCCATTAACCGTAACGCACAAAGACATTACTCGCTATTTCATGACCATACCAGAAGCTTGTCAACTTGTATTAGAAGCAGCTGCTATGGGTAATGGTGGTGAAATATTTGTGTTTGATATGGGTGAACCTATTAAAATATTCAACCTTGCCAAAAACATGATTATTTTGTCAGGCTTGCGTTATCCTGAAGATATAGATATAAGCATTACTGGTTTAAGACCTGGTGAAAAAATTTATGAAGAGCTTCTGGCTGATGGAGAAAATACCAAGAAGACTTATCATGAAAAAATTATGATTGCAAAATCTAGACGTGTTAATATCGATGAAACTGAAAAGCATATTAATAAATTAACTTCTATCAATTCTTTAACACAGCCTTTAGAAATTGTGGCATCAATTAAATCATTAATCCCAGAATACATTTCTAATAATTCAACATATGAAGTCTTAGATTCAAAAAAATAATCCAATTAATAATAACCTATATACATCATGAAAACTCGCTTTTTTTTAATCTCAATCTTATCATTAATAATAGCTACTTCTTGTGCTTCTCGTAAGAAAATTGTTTATTTTCAAGATGAACCAATTAATGAGTCTTTAGAAGCATCTACACTACCATCTCAACTTATATATAAACCAGGAGATATCCTAACGATAAATGTTTCAGCCTTTGACCAAGAAGCTATTGCACCTTTTAACTTAACTATAGCATCGAGTAATAGTGACAACCCAAATGGATTACAAGGTAGTATGCAACTTCAACCTTATTTAGTAGATTATATTGGTAATATAGAGTTTCCAGTTTTAGGAACTATAAAAGTTGGAGGTTTAACACGTGCTGAACTTACGTCAATGTTAACCACACGCATTAAGGAGTATACAAATGATCCTATTGTTAATGTTAGGTTATCTAATTTTACAATTACTATTCTTGGTGAAGTTTCAAACCCAGGTACATTTACTATAAAAGATGAACAGATTACAATTATTGAAGCTATAGGTCTTGCCAACGATTTAACAATTTTTGGAAAACGACAAAATGTACGTTTAATAAGAGACGTTAATGGCAAAAAGAAGTTTGCGGAAATTGATTTAACATCTATAAATACTATTAATTCGCCTGTATATTACTTACAACAAAATGATGTAATTTATGTAGAGCCAAATAATGCAAAAATTCGTTCTTCTACGTATAACCAAAACAATGGAGTATTAATTTCTGCTATAGGTACATTAACAACTATTCTAGCTATATTCTTAGTAAAATAAAAATCGTTTTAATAAAACAATATGGAAAGCAAATCTAAATCTGCAAATAATGAACTAAAGCAACAATTGGAATTAATCCTGTCTCATTGGAAAATAATTTCACTTTGTTTAATCATTGCAGTTTCATTGGCCTATGTACAATTAAGATATGCGACCTTTGAGTATAATGCTAGTGCAACAATTAAAATAAAGGATGAAAAGCAGTCTCAAAAGTTACCAAGTATAGAAGATATTGCTAGTAAAGGCTTATTTGCTAATGGCTCTAACAAAATAATGGACGAGATTGAGGTAATAAAGTCTAGATCATTAATGTCTAATGTTGTAAAAAAGTTAAACTTAAATATTAAATATTTTACTCAAGGTCAAATTAAAGAACAAGAAATATACAATAACCCACCTATTGAATTAAAATTTTTCGCTAGTGATTCAGTTATACACAAAGTAGATACTACACTCTACATTAAAATCATTTCACCGTCAAAGTACTTGATGTTTAAAGATGATGGGAAATCTTTAATAGATAGAGACGAATCTCTCGGTAAACCTTATAACTTCGGAGACAAAATCAAAACTGGCTTTGGAGGTTTAGTAATAGTTCCCAATGTAGGCAAACATGCACCTTCTATTGGCAGTAACTTAAGAGTCTCATTAGTTTCAGTAAGGAAGTTAGTTAACACTTATCAAAGAAGAGTTAATGTTTTATCAGAGACAGGATCTAGTGTTATTAAACTAGAATTAAGCGACAATATCCCTGAAAGATCAATAGATATACTTAATGAAGTGATTAATGAGTATAATAATGATGTTATTTTAGATAAAGAATCTGTGATAAAGGTAACATCTGAATTTATTGACAATAGACTTGAAGTTGTATCAAAAGAATTACAAGAGGTAGATTTTACCGCAGAACAACTTCAAAAAAAGAATAACCTTACAGCTTTAAGTTCCCAAGCATCATTATACTTAGAAAGTGAAAAAGCAACAAAAAACCAAATAAACACTACATCTAACACTATACAGTTAATTGACTATTTACAGGACGAAATAAAGCAAAAAAACAAAACCTCAGACTTTTTACCACCAAATATTATTGCAGATCCTAATATCACTTTAGTTACAAAAAATCATAATGATTTAGTTGCTAAACGAAACAAAATTCTTAAAAGTTCGAGTGACAAAAACCCTGTTGTAATCAATTTAAACAATCAAATTAATGCATTAAAAGCTAATCTAGAAAGTTCTTTAGATAATCTAAAAAAATCAAGTGAAATAACATTGGGTAGTTTAAATAAAGAAGGAGCAAGAATACGCGGACAGCTCTATTCTGCACCAACAAAGCAAAAACAGTTTAGAGATATTGAACGCCAACAAGGTATTAAAGAGTCTTTATATCTTTATTTATTAGAAAAACGTGAAGAATCTGCTATTAGACTAGGAATGTTTTCACCAAATGCAAAAATTATTGATCAAGCATATTCTTCATTTCTTCCTATATCGCCAAATAAAATGATGACTTTTTTAGGAGCAATATTATTTGGCTTAGCAATACCTATTGGCTCTATATACCTATTGAGTTTCTTAGATAATAAAATTCATAATAAAGACGATTTAGTTAAAATTATTGATGTGCCATATATTGGTGACATACCAAAATCTAGTAAGAAGTATAAGATTGTAAAGAAAACTGATTATTCTCCTAAAGCAGAAGCCTTTAGAATTTTACGATCTAATATTGATTTTATGCTGGCTGGCATAACAAAAAAATCCAAAAAACTATTTATCACCTCCACTAGAGCACAAGAAGGTAAGTCTCATACGAGCACAAACCTTGCAACCTCTATTTCTTTTTCAGAAAAATCAGTACTCCTAATTGAAACAGATATTAGGGTTCCTAAAATAATGGATTACCTAAATCTTACGGGAGAAAACCAAAAAGGCTTAACAGATTATATTGCTGATAAGACTATTAAGCCTCAAGATATAGTTGTTAAACATAAAGATAACAGATACCTTGACATTATTCCGTCTGGTTCAATACCACCAAATCCCTCAGAATTATTAATGAGTGATCGAGTTGAAAAACTTTTTGATTATTTTGATGATAAATACGATTATATTATAGCCGACACATCTGCAGTAGGCTTAGTAAGTGACACATTACTTATAGCAAAACATGCAGATATGTTTATATATGTAGTTAGTGCTGATAATATTGATAAGAGACAACTAGTACATGTTGCACAACCGCTATTTGAAAGAAAAAGATTGCCGAAAATGTCTATGCTATTAAATGGTGTAAAAACAAGCAAAAGTGGATATGGCTATGGATATGGATACGGTAACAATCCTCAAAAGAAAAAGAAGAAAAAAATTCTATAAATCATTTTCAAAATATTTCTAACCTTTTAATCTGGAAAAAATGTCTTTATTAATGTTCCATAGTATTGGATGCGAAAAAGAGAACTGGTATCGTCGTTGGCTTTCTGTTTCTTTAGATCATTTTGAAAATTTTTGTAAACATTTAGTTAAGAATAATTACGAAACCGTTTCTTTAGATGAATGGTTTGATAACAAAAAGAACCCAACTTCTAAAAAGCAAGTTGTTATCACTTTTGATGATGGTTACTTGGATAATTGGGTTTATGCATATCCAATATTAAAAAAGTATAATTTAAAAGGAACCATATTTGTAAATCCTGAATTTATTGATGAATCTATAGAAGTCAGAACTAATTTAGATGACGTATGGGACAAGAAAATTCAAAAAAACCAATTAACACCATTGGGTTTTGTTAATTGGGCCGAATTAAAAGCAATGGATGCTTCTGGTGTGATGGATATTCAGTCTCACAGTATGAGTCATAACTTTTATTTTCAGTCTAATCAAATTAAAGATATATACACTGGGCAACCAAACTACGATTGGATGTCATGGATTAAAAAACCAAATCGTAAGCCCTATTATAATACCGAAAAGCAAGATCATTTTACTCCAAAAGGAACACCAATTTTTGATTTTGGTAGAGCATTAGCATTACGTCGTTATTTTCCAGATGAGGAATTAGTAAAGTATGCTACTGAACTATATTCTAGTAATAACGGTAAAATAGATAAAGCTTCATTAATAAATAAACTGAATGATAAACTTAGTCTTTATCCTGGAACGTATGAGTCAGATGAGGATATGGAAAAGAGATATCAATATGAAATTTTTGAGAGTAAGAGAATCTTAGAAGAAAAACTTAACAAAACAATTGATTATTTCTGCTGGCCAGGTGGAGGTTATAATAAATTAAGTGTTGATTTGTGCATAGCTGCTGGCTACAAAGCCTCAACGGCCTCATTTAATAATAAACCGTATGCAAAAGACTATTCTGATTATAAGAAGATTAAGCGTGTTTCAATGACTTCTTTTATTTCAACATCTAAAGGGAATTACTATGCAAAACGCTCTAACTTTCTTGTAAATTTATTTAAATCTCATGAAGGAAAAACGTTAAATAAAAATATATACAGAGCAGAAAAATTATGGTTAATGATCTTAGAGAGAATTACTAAATAACTATAATTTTCTTCTTTTCCTTTCTGCTTTTAATAATGATAATTCTCTGTTGGTTTGTCCAGCAACTGATGTATTCTCCTCTGCCCTTCTTATTAAATAAGGCATCACATCTTTTACAGGTCCAAAAGGTATATACTTAGCGACATTATAACCAGAAGCAGCTAAATTGAAACTAATATGGTCGCTCATACCATACAGTTGACCAAACCACACATTATTATCTTCTTTAGAAATATTATAAGTTTCCATAAGTTCCATGGCTAGGTAACAACTCGCTTCGTTATGGGTGCCAATAAAAATAGAAATATCGTTTAGGTTATCTAAAATATAACTCATTGACGCATTAAAATTATCGTCAGTAGCTTTTTTATTTTCGCATATTGGTGAGGCATAACCATTTTCTTCAGCTCTATTGCGTTCTTTTTCCATATAGGCACCTCGTACTATTTTCATGCCCACTTTAAAACCATCAGCTTTAGCACGTCCATGCAATTGCTTTAAATACTCTAAGCGATCCCATCGATACGTTTGAAGCGTATTATATACTATTGTATTGTCTTTGTTATATAACCGCATCATGTCTTCAACTAGGTCGTCAGCAGCATCTTGCATCCAGCTTTCTTCTCCATCAATTAAGACTTCTACATCTTTTTGTTTAGCCAATTTACAAACAGCATCAAAACGTGCTACAACCCTATCCCATTCCTCTTGCTCATCTGTTGTAAAATCTACTCCTTCAGTTTTCTTCTGATATAAATGAAAACGACCAAAACCTGTTGGTTTAAATACCACAATTGGCATCGCATCTTTTTCATCACAGAAATATATAATTTTCAATATTTTTTCGAGGGCATTATCAAATTGCGCTTCAGTTTCTTTACCTTCAACAGAATAATCTAAAACTGAACTTACACCTTCAGTAAACAAGTTATCTATTACAGATAAACAATCTTCTTCATTAACTCCACCACAGAAATGGTCAAAAACAGTAGAACGTATCAAACCTTCTACTGGTAAGTTAGCCTTTAGTGCAAAATTAGTAGCAGCTGTACCAATGCGGACTAAAGGTTGAGAAGAAATCATTTTAAATAAAAAATAGGCACGTTCTAATTCAGAATCTGATTTTAGTGTAAATGCAGTGCCAGTGTTTTCAAAGAGTGAACGGTCTATCATTGGTTAAAAAAATATAATCACAAATATATTTATTCTTGGGCTTACTTTTTTCTAAAAAAAGGAAGTATTTTCACAGCATCAAATTAGACAATTTCAATAATGAATTCTATTTCGACAAAAAATGCTGTGGTTCACTTTAATTCTCAAGCATACAAAGAACTCAACAACTATATAAAAACGACTAAGCCTTCTAAGATTTTTATTCTTGTAGATACCAATACTCACGATTTGTGCCTACCTCAATTTTTAGAGCAATTAGAGTCTAATGACATTATTGTTGAAGTGATGGAAATGCCAAATGGTGAAGACCATAAAACCATTGACATATGCTCTGGCGTATGGGAAGCCTTATCGGAGTATAACGCTGACCGAAAAAGTTTATTAATAAATTTAGGTGGTGGAGTCGTTACAGATTTAGGTGGTTTTGTTGCAAGTACCTATATGCGTGGTATAGCATATATAAACATGCCAACGTCTTTATTGGCTATGGTTGACGCTTCTGTTGGTGGAAAAACTGGAGTGGATTTAGGCGCTCTAAAAAATCAAGTTGGTATTGTCAATGAAGGAGAAATGGTTGGTATAGACACCTCTTTTCTAAATACATTACCTCAAAATGAAATGGTGTCAGGTTTTGCAGAAATGCTAAAACATGGCTTAATATATGATAAAGTCTATTGGAACACGCTTACACATCTTGAGAATTTAGACATATCAGATCTAGATAAATTAATTTATGATTCTGTTGTCATAAAGAATAAAGTCGTTACTGAAGACCCAAAAGAATTGGGACTAAGAAAAATTCTCAATTTCGGACATACATTGGGTCATGCTATTGAAAGTTATTTCTTAGAAAATGCAGATAAAACACCACTACTACATGGTGAAGCTATTGCTATAGGAATGCTATTAGAAACATACATTTCTACTAAAACATGTGGTCTAAGTGAAAAGGAATTACATATAATTTGCGAAGGTATATTAAAAACCTTTGCTAAGGTAGACATCAATAAGCAAGACCAAGACCTAATTATCAACTTATTAAAGTATGATAAGAAGAATAGTCATGGTATCGTTAAATTTGTATTGCTTGAAGCCATTGGACAGCCTAAGATAGACTGTGAAGTCAGTAATGAATTAATTCTTGAAGCTTTCGATTATTATTTGGCACTATAGATAACGTTCTTTTACCACTTGATTATGATGGTTCTCATGACCAGTTAAAATATAACCAATAGCTCTTACAGAAATTGGGAAGCCACTCGCCTCTCCTATTGCTTCTAAAGCAGCTACATCAAAACTAGTATATAATGCAATAGAAGCTTGTCTTACAGCTATATATTCCTCTATTATACTTGCTAAAGAACGAGAACTCGCCTTAGCTGTAATTGCATAATCATCTTGCTCGTAGCCTGCTAAAGGAGTTTTGTCGTACCTCGCAATTCGCAATGCCCTATAAGTAAAAATTCGCTCTGTATCTATAATATGAAGCAAAACATCCTTAACACTCCATTTCCCTTCTGCATAAGCATAATCATGCTTTTCTTGTGGCAAGTTTGAATAGAACGCAACTACTGATTCTAAATTCTGTTTTAGACCTTCAATAATATTTAGGCCAGAGGCATTATCTATATAAGATGTGTAATACGAATTGTACTCTTTGGAATTAAGTTGGTTAGAAATCATAGTTTAAATTTAAAAAAGCCCTAAGTTAAATAAACAAAGGGCTTTTGATAGTGTTATTTATATAAAACTTATTAATTTAATTCATTAAAAATAGTATGCATTAATCGTTTTTTGTCATTAAGGCTTTCTTCTAAAGAAATCATAGTCTCTGTTCTATAAACCCCTTCAATATCATCTAACATAAAGATAATCTCTTTAGCATGCATTGTGTCTTTTGCTCTAATTTTACAGAAAATATTAAACTTCCCTGTTGTAATATGTGCTACAGTTACGTATGGTATTTGGTTAATACGCTCTAAAACAAATTTAGTTTGTGATGTATTTTGAAGAAATACACCAACATAAGCGATAAATGAATAGCCTAATTTTTTGTAGTCTAATGTTAAAGATGATCCCCTAATAATTCCAGCTTCTTCCATTTTCTTAACACGAACATGAACAGTACCTGCAGAAATCAGTAGTTTTTTTGCAATATCTGTAAACGGAATTCGCGTATTATCAATAAGCATATCCAAAATTTGGTGGTCAACTTCGTCTAATTTAAACTTTGCCATAATTGTAAAATCTTTATTGTATATGCAAAAATACAGGATTTTTATTGACAAATATGCACTGAAATTGAATTATTTCAAGGTTTTAATGCTATTTTCTTATTATTTATGAGCACGAAATCGTTTTCGCTAGTGACTTTCAATTCTAAATTTTCTGCATTTCTCACCAAACCGCCCTTGGCATTAATTTCTTTATGACCATAAAATTCATCTAGCATAGAAATTTCTTCTACTGTAGGAACAAACTCTATTTTACTTGCTTTTAAAACCTCATTATACTGAATTGCAACATCAGTAAGTTGATTATTATCTTCTGAAATTTTTGCGTCTCTTATAATAATATCATAAAAAGATTTTGAGTTTTCAGGGATTTTAAGGTAATCTTCAAAACCAAAGCTATTAACATCATTAGAAATCACTAGTAAACCTTTTATAATAGCTATAAACATTAAACGTCTTACATCTTCCCTATTATAGTCATTTGGATAATGACCAGCTTCATACAACACTGTTGGTACATCAAAGTTTTGGAATGTGTCACCTACACAATTCAAATTAAAACCATCATCATAACGTGCAATACCGTTAGGTAACTCAGATTGCAACATATTATGCAGTTGAGAAATAATAGACATTGCTACTTTTCTATTTGGTGTTAAAGATCGTTCTTCATCTTGAGCAGGTGATAAAAAAGACAAAGTTGCAGAGACTCCAGACGATTCAACACCATATATGGTGCGCTGTCCATGCAGGTTAAAACAATAATTAGGTTTAAAATCTTCATAGACACTACGCAACACATGACTTTCGGGCTGCGATAGATCTTGTGCATCTCTATTTAAATCAATGTCATTTGCATTTAGACGCGTATAGCGCTCCGCTCCATCAGGATTTAGTATCGGAATAACAACCAAAGTACAAGCCTCCAGAATATCTTTAGGAATGTCATTTCCAGTATCAAACAAGTTAAAACAATCAAATAATGCCTTAGTAGTTGTAGACTCATTGCCATGCATTTGAGACCACAACAAAACTTTAATAGGCCCATTTCCAAATTTTAAACTATAAATAGGTCGTTCTTCAACAGAATAACCAACTACAGAAATTAAAGATTTCGGCAATTCATTTAAACATTTTTCTATGTGTGAATTGGTAATATATCGACCAAATAATTTTGGTGTTTTTAATAAAGAATATAAACTATTTATCTGCTCTAGCTGCATATAAGAAAATGTATTGAATTACAAATGTAATCATTTGATAATTTACATTTGTAAACACGTGTTTTTTACGAAATTGTTACAATGTTATACAGATTAGGCATGATTTTAATTATAGTATAATTAATAAATTGAAAATAATTTAATGGTAATTATTTTAAACTATTAAAATATTTATTATCAGTTATTTAAAACACATTATCAAATGATTAATTTAAATATAAATAATGATTTTAAAATAAATGAACTGAGATTTAATACTATTGTTTACTTTTGTAACGTTATACGGTTAGAATTATAGTTTACAATGATAAACTCAATAAAATTTACAGAGCGACTTCAAAAAGTCATAGATTTTTATGGTGAAACTGCTTCAGGTTTTGCTGAAAAAATTGGTGTACAACGTTCTAGTATTTCGCATATTCTTTCTGGTAGAAATAAGCCAAGTTTAGACTTTGTAATGAAGGTACTTCACTCCTATCCCGAAGTAGAATTATATTGGTTAATGAATGGTAAAGGAGAATTTCCAAGTCAACCTAAAATTTCTGAATCTCCAAATTCTAATTTAACACAAACAGAATTAAAACCTAAAACTCAAATACCAGAATCTAATTCTGAAATAGAGAAAATAGTTATCTTCTATAAAGATGGCACTTTTAAGAGCTATAAGCCTTAAAATTCATTTAGCGATTCATTATCTTTGCATAAACACATATAATGAAGGCATTTTTATCACTTTTTTTACTTTTATTACTAACAAGTTGCTACAATATAGAGCGCAATTGCTCAGATTACAAGACTGGTACCTTTGAGTTTAACTATACCATTGACGGTATTGAAAAGACCGGACAATTTGTACGCACAGAAACGCTAAATATTGATTATTTTGAAGGTAAAGTAGATTCGTCTTCTGTACGTTGGATAAATGATTGTGAATTTATACTCAAAAAAATCAATCCAAAAAGCATGTCCGAAAAAGAAGCTATTCATATGAAAATACTATCTACAACAGATAGCACCTACACTTTTGAATATAAACTTGCCATTAAAAAATCTAATAGAGAGCAACGCGTAGAAAAAGGTGTTGCTAAAAAAATTAATTAACGCTTATGCTAGATTTTCTACTGACATCTGATGCAATCATGGCATTAATCACGTTGACATTTTTAGAAATTATACTTGGTATAGACAACATAGTATTTATATCTATTGCAGCAAACAAATTACCCGAAGAACAACGCGGAAAAGCTACTAATATTGGGCTATTACTCGCTATGGCGCAACGTATTATTCTACTATTCTTTGTGTCTTTCTTGGTGGGTCTTAGTGAACCTTTTTATACGTTTAAATCGAGCTGGTTAACCGCTGCTATAAGCTGGCAAGCCATTATCTTATTTGTAGGTGGTTTGTTTTTAATTTACAAAAGCACATCCGAGATTAGAGAAAAAGTTGAGACTCCATCACATGATGAAGATAACGTAAAATCCAAGGTCATAAAATCCTTATCCCAAGCCATTACACAAATCTTAATTATTGATTTTATTTTCTCTGTGGATTCAATATTGACTGCAGTTGGCATGACTAATGGATTACACCCAAACAGTAATTATACACTTATACTTATGATTATTGCTGTAATTATTTCAATCGCAGTGATGATTGGTTTTGCTAACCCAATTCGAAAGTTTATAGACAAAAACCCTAGTATGCAAATTTTAGGTTTAGCCTTTTTGATACTTATAGGTTTTATGCTAATTACTGAAGCTGCTCACCTATCGCATACAGAATTCTTTGGTAAATCTGTTGGCGCCATACCTAAGGGTTACTTATACTTTGCGATAGCATTCTCTTTATTTGTAGAGTTTTTGAACCACAGGACTACTAAGAAAAAGAGTTAAAACAAAGTCACCTGACCTTGATCATCTGCATCTAAATCTTCATCAGAATCATCGTTAGAGGAAAGTTTTGTCTTTGGCTTATCATCAGAAGTAGCATCCGTTTTAGAAGTATTAGACACTGTTACTTCATCTACAACCTCCAGTTCATCAGCATGCACCTCTTCAGGTGCTTCATAAGGCAACGCGTCTAACAAATTTACTTGATTGATTTTATCTTTAGTCAACTGGTTTCCTAACGCAGAAATACCTTTTACAGCAATAAACTCTTCAAGATTCACCTCCATATTTGGCTTACGATCTTTACCACGTTCTTTAGTAAACTCTACATCAGCCATAGGCCTCCAGTCAGTTGAAACAATTTCTAATTGCGAATCAGCATGCGCAGAAATAAAAGACTCCTCCTTACCTTCTTGTTCTATTAAAAAACGTTTAACATAATAACGTTCTTTGTCACCATCGTAATAAATAACAGAGATAGGTTTTTTTGGAACCCATTTTTCTAACACAATCATATCACTATCAAAATGTGTAGTCAATTCTGGTATAATGGTTTTTACAATACCGGACTGTGTGATAATGAGCAAACGGTCCTCACCTCTAAACTCACCAATCAATTCTCCGCGTTCGTCAACATTAAGACGTTGTACTGTATCATCAAACCATATTTTACGTGGCTTTAATGTTGATACCCCTTTTTCCTTGAGCTCTACACGTTTAACAGAATATTTAGTCACCAAATTACCTTTAGATGATCTGCCTTTAATAAGAATATCGGCAAAATCTAAATCCCATTTTAATTTCTTAACACTGCCTACTTGGCGCAACATAACAGTCACCACTTCTGCTTCACCATTAGGGTTTGCAGAAAAATACCATAATACAGAACCTTTGTTTCCATTGGTTAAATCGTACTCGCGATCTCGCGTCATACTTGTTACAGCAAATCGTTTTACATAAGATGGACCGCCTTTACCATCACGATAAATCATGTTATATACTGTACGTTTGTCTTTTTTCTTGAATACCGCAACATGAATAATATTTTTACCAATAAAGGTTTTAGACCCTACTTTAGTCACCATCATTTTACCTTCTTTGGTAAACACAATGATATCGTCAATATCACTACAATCACAAACATACTCGTCGCGTCGTAATGACGTACCAATAAATCCTTCTTCTCTATTAACGTAAAGCTTGGTATTTCTAATAACTACCTTAGTTGCATCAACATCTTCAAAGATTCTTATTTCGGTTTTACGCTCTTTACCTTCCCCATAATCCTTTTTTAATCTTTCAAAATAAGCTATCGCATAGTCTATAAGGTTGGCTAAGTGATGTTTTACCTCTGCTATTTGATCTTCTAAAGCATCAATTTTTTGTTGTGCTTTATCGATATCAAATTTTGAAATACGCTTAATCCTAATCTCTGTAAGTCTAACAATATCATCTTCAGTGACTTTACGCTTTAAATGTTTTACATGAGGCGCAAGTCCTTTATCTATGGCTTTAATAACACCTTCCCATGTTTCTTCTTCTTCAATATCACGATAGATACGCTTTTCAATAAAAATACGTTCAAGCGAAGCAAAATGCCATTGCTCTTCTAACTCGCTTAATTTAATCTCTAACTCTTGCTTTAACAGCTGTACAGTATTATCCGTAGAACGACGTAACATTTCTGTTACACCAACAAAAAATGGTTTATTATCCTCAATAACACAACCTAAAGGAGATATAGATGTTTCACAATTTGTAAAAGCATATAGAGCATCAATCGTTTTATCTGGTGATAAACCAGAAGGTAAATGAATTAGTATCTCTACCTCAGCGGCAGTATTATCTTCAATCTTTTTAATCTTAATCTTCCCTTTGTCATTAGCTTTAAGAATAGAATCTATAAGAGATGATGTTGTTGTCGCAAAAGGAATTTCAGTAATGGCTAGTGTATTCTTATCGCGCTGTGCAATCTTTGCTCTTACACGCACTTTTCCTCCACGTAAACCATCATTATAATTTGTAAAATCAGCAATACCAGCTGTCGGAAAATCTGGTAATATCGTAAAACGCTTCCCTTTAAGATGTTTAACTGAAGCATCAATAAGTTCAATAAAGTTATGTGGTAATATCTTTGTAGATAATCCTACTGCAATTCCTTCTCCACCTTGAGCCAAAAGCAAAGGAAACATTACAGGTAAATTTATAGGCTCTTTACGACGACCATCATAAGAGGCTTGCCACTCAGTAATTTTTGGATTGTAAACAACGTCTAAAGCAAACTTAGATAAACGCGCTTCTATATAACGTGAAGCTGCCGCACGATCCCCTGTTAAAATATTCCCCCAGTTTCCTTGAGTATCGATCAGTAAATCTTTCTGACCGATTTGCACCATAGCATCTGCAATACTGGCATCACCATGTGGATGGTATTGCATTGTGTGCCCAACAATGTTTGCTACTTTGTTGTAACGACCATCATCGAGGTCTTTCATGGAATGCATTATACGTCGTTGTACAGGCTTAAAACCATCTTCAATAGCTGGTACAGCACGTTCTAGAATTACATAAGAAGCGTAATCTAAAAACCAGTCTTTATACATGCCGGTAACCTTTTTAATCGTTTCTTGGTTACCACTATCTTCATTTAATAAATCGTCATGCTCTTCTATCATTTACTCGTACTATGCTTTAAATTTTCTTTTATAATTCTTCTTAGAGATTGCTTTACATGTCGCAATTTTGCTCGCTTTAAAAGTGTAACATTAAAACGTTCTTTAGATATTTTACCATTACGATGCTTAATAAAAAGCACTAAAGTTTTATAAAATAAATATTTCTGCGTTTTATAACTCAACAACTTATGTTTAACTAACTCTACCTTATGTTCTCTATAATTAATATAATCCGTTAATATTAAGCCTTTGTTGATAAGAACAAGTTTTTGTCCATCACTATTATATTCAAAATACTTGGCCGAAAAGTGGACAAAAATTAAGATTACAAATAAAGTTAAAAATACATATATAGAACTTTCCGAAAATGTATTATAATTACTAAATAATGTTGCCAACAAAATAGCACCCATCAACAAAAAAAAATAGATGAATATAATAGTCGCTTTCACATTTCTATTATCAGTTCTCATACAGCATCTTCAACAATATCGAGTTCAACTTTTAGGTTTTCAATAATAAACTCTTGGCGTGTCGGTGTGTTTTTTCCCATATAGAATGACAACAACTCTTCTATAGACATATCTTTATCTAACATTACGGGATCTAACCGAATATCCTCACCAATAAAATGTACAAACTCATCAGGTGAAATCTCACCCAAACCTTTAAATCGTGTGATTTCTGGTTTTGGCTTTAGTTTTTGGATCGCTTCTCGTCGTTCCTCTTCAGAATAACAATAAATCGTTTCTTTTTTATTTCTTACTCTAAACAAAGGTGTTTGTAAGATATATAAATGCCCTTCTTTTATCACTTCTGGAAAAAATTGCAAAAAGAAGGTAATTAACAACAATCTAATATGCATACCATCAACATCGGCATCTGTAGCAATAACCACATTATTATACCTTAAGTCCTCGAGAGATTCTTCTATGTTTAAAGCTGCTTGCAACAGATTAAATTCTTCATTCTCATACACAATTTTTTTGCTTAAACCATAACAATTTAAAGGCTTTCCTTTTAAGCTAAAAACGGCCTGTGTATTAACGTCACGAGATTTTGTAATACTACCAGAAGCCGAATCTCCCTCAGTAATAAACAAGGTAGTTTCTAAGTTTCTTTCATTTTTGGTATCCCCAAAATGTACACGGCAATCACGTAATTTTTTATTATGAAGACTCGCCTTTTTAGCTCTATCCTTGGCTAGTTTTCTAATACCAGATAATTCTTTACGCTCGCGTTCTGCTTGAAGAATTTTTCGTTGAATCTTTTCTGCCGTATCCGGGTTTTTATGTAAAAAGTTATCCAAGTAAGTCTTCACAAAATCATTGATATACGCTCTTACAGTAGGTAAACCACCTCCCATATCAGTAGAACCTAATTTTGTTTTGGTCTGACTCTCAAATACAGGTTCCATTACTTTTATAGCAATCGCTGTAACAACTGATTTTCTAATATCAGAAGCATCATAATTTTTACCATAAAATTCTCTAACGGTTTTAACTATAGATTCTCTGTAAGCTGCTAAATGTGTTCCACCTTGCGTGGTGTTCTGTCCATTTACAAAAGAATGGTACTCTTCACTATACTGAGTTTTGCTATGCGTTATAGCCACTTCAATATCATCACCTCTTAGATGAATGATAGGATAAAGCATGTCGGATTCATTAATATTTTCAGATAGTAAATCCTTTAAGCCGTTTTCACTAAAATATTTTTCACCATTAAAAACTATAGTTAATCCTGGATTGAGGTATACATAGTTCTTTAGCATTTTTACAACATACTCATTTCGGTATTTGTAATTCTTAAAAATACTATCATCAGGAACAAAGCTCACTTTAGTTCCTTTTCGTCGAGAGGTATCCTCTAAAAATTCTTGATCTTTAAGCTCTCCAAGTTCAAACTCAGCAGAAGCCGATTTCCCATCTCTAGTCGATTCTACCCTAAAATAAGACGACAAGGCATTAACTGCTTTAGTACCTACACCATTTAATCCTACAGATTTTTTAAAAGCCTTAGAATCGTATTTTCCACCAGTATTCATCTTAGAAACTACATCAACGACTTTTCCTAATGGAATACCGCGACCATAATCTCTAACAATAACGCGTTCTCCTTGAATTGAAATTTCAATAGACTTACCAGCGCCCATCACAAATTCATCAATAGAATTGTCAAGGACTTCTTTAAGTAAGATGTAGATACCATCATCTGGTGAAGAACCATCACCTAACTTTCCGATATACATACCAGGACGCATTCGAATGTGTTCTTTCCAATCGAGTGAGCGTATGTTATCTTCTGTATAGTTAGACTGTACTGCCATAGGTTTAGGACGAAATTTTGATAGAACGCTAATATAAGACTATACCACAAAAAATGAAATATGGTTGGCGTAAAGTAATTAACAATAAAAAGCCAATGTTGTTGAGAACATTGGCTTTTCAAATAATTGATTGATTATAAACTCAAATTGATTGATGAAATTTCATTTATAAATAGTTATACTACAAATATATAATTGATATATAAGCTAATTAGTTAACGACTGTTATTTAGTGTTAATGCAAGTTTATAAAAAACTAAAAAACATCTGCGCTTTGTATTAACAATGCATTTCTGGTTAGAAGCATTTTTCTTATATAGCTTTTTAGAAATTAGAATTAAAAAAGATAATTAAGCAATGCTTTAATAAAAGAAATATTATAATTTAGTTGTTCATTTATTCGGTAATGAAATAGAATTTAAATGAATATACCAACACTAGAAAACAACAGAGTAAAACTAAGCTTACTAGACTTAAGCAACTATCAATACTTAGAAGACATTGCACAAGAAAAAGACCTCATCTTCTACTCTCCTTCAGATATTTCTACACCAGAAAAACTGAGAACTTATGTGCAAACGGCTGTAGATGGGTATTACCATAAAACAACTATCCCTTTTTTAATCTACGATAAGGAAAAACAAACCTATGCTGGTTCTACACGCTTTGGCTTAGTAAATTGGAAAAACAAAGTCCTACATATTGGATGGACATGGATTGGTCACAGTTTTCAAGGTACAGGATTAAATGCCAACATGAAATTTCTAATGCTACAATACGCTTTTGAAACCTTAGAGTTTGAAAAAATAGAGTTTAGAATAGACGAGCGTAATAATAAATCGCGTCGTGCAGTTGAGAAGTTGGGTGCAACACTAGAAGGTATCTTACGTAAGGACACTCTTATGAATGATGGTTTTAAACGCAGTACGTGTTGCTATGGGATTTTAAAAGAAGAATGGCCGCATATTAAAGCGACCATTTTCAAAACTTTTTAGCTTGTTTGCTGATACGTTTTATTTTTTTCTTTTAGAATCGCTAATTGCTTTTCTAAAAACGTAATCGCTTGTTCTGTTTTATAACTTGTTTTAGAAGCAAAGTCTTTTAAGTCTTCCTTAAACTTATCTTTTCCAGAAGCTGCAGCTTTAGATAAATCGTCTTTAACTTCAGTGAAGTCATCTACTATTTGATCTTTTATCTCCTTTCCTTCTTTTTTAAGTTTATCTCTTGTTACACTGCCTTTTTCTGGTGCTAATAATACACCAGCTGCTGCACCTATTAATGTGCCCAAAACTAAGGCGCCTTTTACCTGAATCATATCTTTTCCTTTTTAAATATTAATGTTGTTTACTTATATGTAGTAAAACTTACTGTTTTGTTACATACAAGTTGTGTGCCAAGGATTTAAGCACTTAAATTTTAATCAAAATATAGCTTACGCCTTCTATAACCAATAACAAGACCTACTATACCAATCACAAACATGGTTATAAAACTGAAAATAATATGCTCATTGCTAATGAAAAATTTAGAACAGACAGTAATCACTAAAAAAATAAATCCTAAGTACATCCAAATACGGTTATGCTCTAGCCTTTCTCTTCTTAAATTCGTTGGTGTTTCATTGACTAATACTTTTAAAGAATCCCAATCCCAATACACTAAAAATAAAGTTGCCAATAACATTAACCCAGTGATAATAGGTGTTCCATTAAAATCATAAGAAATTGTAATTACAAAAATATTAGCGATTATTGGTAGAAAAAGAACCACTCCCAATTTTGCATAACGTTGTGTTATTAGCAATGCACCAGTAATAAGTTGTGCTACTCCTAAAAAACGCCAATAAATTCCAGATTCATATAACGTTTCAAAAAAGTGCCAAGCTGAGTTTATAGGATTTTCAGCGCCACTTTCTGTAGTAAAACGTAATCCCTGAATTTTTACAAGACTCGCAAAAATAAAAGCAAAGCCAATTAAGTATCGAAGATAGATGACAAATAATTGCATCAAATTATTGTTCTTCATAAGAAACGTTTTTAAATTACTTATTCAAACGACGATACAAAACTATTTTTGTTACTTTAACTAGAATGATTTAAAAGGTTTAATCTAAAGGCTTGCTTAAGGAGCAACTGTTACACTACCGCTAAAAATATTAAGATGAAGCTATTAGTAATTCAGTTATAAATTCACAAAACAATTACTCTTTTGTTTTTTTTCCATTATATCTAGCCACTTTCAAATTGGTGACCAAATTATTTTCAAAAACAAACTCAAAATAGGTGCCACTTTTAGAGCTAAAAAATAGGGTGTCAGACTCTGGTAATAAAAAGATAGGGTTCGCTACAAGACCTCCAGAAAACTCCAAACCATTATCCTTTATGGTGACTTTAGACGTTGCTTCTTCAGAAAATTTATAAGTTCCCACATACCGCTCTCGTTGTTTTTTTGATTGCTCATTATATGTCCTTAATCTATGGTATATGCCTGGTAGGTTGTATTCTTTTGCTATACTCAAAAAAACTTCTCGTATAATATCACCGCCACTATTTGAATTTACCATAATTGCCACTGAAATAGGATATTCTTTCCAAATCCTCAGATCAGAAACAAATCCTTCATCTAAACCACCATGACCAAATAAATCCTCAACCACATAAGGCCCCATACCTTGGTTATTTCCGTAATCTGTTATCATTTCTTTCACGGTCTCTGCTTTTAAAAATCCATCTTTCTTATTTTGATAGGTATCTTGAATAGCCTTTGCCCAAAGCAAAAGTTGAGATGGTGTTGTCCAAAGCCCAGCTGCTGCCATTTCTGGATATGTATGCCATTTTCCTGGCACTTGAGAGCCATCAGACTTATAACCAGAAGCAGCTAGATTTTGATAAGACTTTGGCAACGGGTTTGCGTATGTACTCGAGGTCATTCCAAGCGGATTAAGTACTCTCTTTTGCATAATGTCTGAGAATTCATTTTGTTCCAAATCCGAAACCATAAGCTGCATTACTGTATAACCACCACCTGAATAGCCAACCTTTTCGCCAGGTACTCTGAAGACACGCACTGAATCCGTATTTCCTTTACCTTCCAATACATCTATTACACTAGGAACTGCATCCTTGTTAGAATATCCCGGAAAACCATGAACAGTAAGCCCTGCGGAATGATTTAATAATCGCCTCAAAGTCACTTTTTCTTTGGTAGTAAATTCATTCTCTGGTATTTTCCAGCTTCTTAAAAAATCATTTACATTGCTATCTAAATTGAGCCGACCTTCCTCAACAAGTTGAAGTGCTCTGGTAGCAGCAATGGGTTTACTAACTGAACCTGCCTGAAATAATGTCTTTGTACTTACCTTTTTATTCTGGATAGTATCAGCCATTCCGTAACCTCTTGCCCATTCTATAACACCATTATTTAAAACAGCAATGCTAAGACCATGAATATTCAGTTCTTTCATACGGTCTTCAATATTATAGTATTGAATACTTACACTATCCCCATATTTAATCCGCAAATTAGATTGTAAGCCATTCTCTATTCGAGAAATTCGATCTACTAAAGCTTTATTTTTACTATTTTTTTGACCTTGGCAACTAACAATGAAGCATAGGGTCATGATAAAACATAACAAACGCATAATTGAATTTTTTAAGTTGTTTTTTGATTTTTTTAAATTACATTATTGCATGTCAAAGTCACCTAAAATGTAGCTTATAAGCATATAATTGGAAATAAAAAGTCTAGCTTTTTAAGCTAGACTTTTAAAGACTTACTCTTGTTGTCGCAGATAGACATTACCTGAACCTGCATCTACCTTCATTTTTGTTTTACCAGAGTTGAGTTGAAGTTTCATTTTCTTAATACCATCTTCTATAGATTCATCTATAACCGTGAAATCCACATTGCTTAGTACGCGCTTACCATTAACGTCAACTTTTATATCAGCATTATTAGGTAAACTTATATCTATATAGCCATCGTTACTTACTAAAGAATATAGCTTAGTTGGTTTAATTTTATCAAACACTACAGTAATATTCCCACCAATGGTATTGGCAATTACAGGACCACTAACGTTTGTTAGACTTATAGAATTATACGAAGTAGAAATCTCTACATCTCCCTTAAAATCATTTATTTCCCATGGTTTAGAGTTGGTTCTTATAATGAACGTATTAGAATTCTTCTTAGAGCAATCTTCTACATTCCATGATAATTTAATAGAATTAGGAATTAAAATTTCATATCTATTATTTATTGAAGCCAAATTAGCAAAACCGCTTACTGCTTTCTTGTCAGATTTCTTATTAGTATTATTCGAAGACTTAGTCGTATAGCCAATTAACTTATTATTACCTGATTGACTATACTTATAATCTTTTATAATCAATTCTCCAGGCTTTTCTGTAATATCTAAGTATAAATTATCTGCTGGACTTGCAGACTTATTCCCCAAAGGCTTTAAACCCTTTTCTAATTCTTCATTATTATGATGAGTTGATAAGATTTTATAGCTCTTTGCCAACGCACCTTCTGATGATTCTTCTAATGAGTCTATTAACTTCTCGTCTTTATCATTAAAGTTGTATAAATATGAAAAACGCGATTCGTTAAGGCTCTTAATTACAACTTCATCACCATCATATCCTTTTATGGTCATCTGTGAGTTTGAACATATTTTAAGCGTTCCTTTATTAAACTTAATACGTTTTTCTTTCTCTTGTGAATTACCAACACCAACTATTAGTAGTAGTGTTATTAGTGTTATTATATGTTTCATTTCTATTCGTTTTTTATTGATTTAACATGGCTAATAAGGCTGAAGCATTACCTTTTACTAATGGTAAAGACTCTTCATCCTCAATTATTTTTTTAAGTGGTGCTTTTGCACGTTGTTCTCTTAGTGTAGCAACAGATTTTATGAGTTTTAACTGTACTAAAGGCTCTGTTTCAGTTCCTAAGGCATCAATAAGTTGACTCCTTACCTTTACGTTATCCGGAAACTTTAACAGCGCATCAATCACTGCGATTTTAGAATTAGCATCAGAATTAGCTTTTAAAATTTTAAAGAATGCATCTAATATTTTTTCATCCTCTTTTTCATTAACAAACTGATCCTCAATTTCGTAAATGGCTTCTAGGCGCGAACTATTGGTATCGCTTTCATCTAAAGCTAAGACCAAATTATCTCTTTTCTCAATACGCTCTTGCCTATTTTGGTACCAATACCCAAAGGTGACTAGTAATGCTACACTCGCTGCAATAGAAAGATATCTAATCACATTTAAGCGTTTTACCTTAGTTTGCTTTGGGTGCAACTCTTTTTTAAGTCTTGCCTCAAAATCTAAGCTTGCCGTTTCTGGCATTGTTTTGTCATCAAAAGCGTCTTGATGTTCCTTTACAAATTTCTCTAAACTCATAATACTACGCTATTTTGTAATTGTTGCTTTAAAAGACGTTTTCCTCTTATGTATTGGTTGCGCACTGTACCTTCTTTTAATCCTAATTGCTTTGCAATTTCCTTATGCGAATAGTCTTCAATAAGGTACAAGACCATAATAATGCGGTATTTGTCTTTTAGATGGTGTATAGCTTTTTTTACTTCCTCTACTTTAAGCGTGATATCCTCATAGGTATCTTGCTCATCTTCAGAATCTGTAAATTCATACGATTCTTGTAGCCAACCTAGTTTCTTTTTTTGTCGTAACACATCTAAAGAACAGTTTACTACAATACGTTTTAACCAAGGCCCAAGGTTAAGGTCATTTTCTAACTTAGAAATATTTTGAAACGCTTTTATAAAGGCATCATGTACAGTGTCTTGAGCATCATGCTCATTTTTAACAACCCTAAAGCTTACATTATACAGCATATCCTTGTACATCTGATACACTTGCATTTGCGCTTTTAGATTGTTCTGCTTACATGCTTCTATTAATTCCTGACGTTCCAAAAATTAGTTTTTCGATGGGTTAGTTTCTATAATAACGTAGTACATTAAAAAATGTCACAAAAAATTAATTTAAATACTAAAGTTATTGAATAATATCTTAGACACTAATTTCATTAATTCATATACTTGCTTAGTTTTTCATCAATCATCCCCTTAGCATAACCAAACCATCTTTCTAGTATTATCTTATCTGGTGATATTAAAACAAAGTTTGGTGTACCAACCTCCCAATACTTTACATAAGCTTCGTTATAATCGCCTTTACCATCCCATAAATAATGCCAAGGGATTGAATCTCTTACAACATGGTTATGCCATAGTTCTTCATTTACATCTGTTGAGATTGAAACAATTTCTATATCATCGGTATAATCCTCATAGATGCTTTTTAACTCAGGTAATGACAATTGACTTCCATAACATGCAAAAGATGAAAAATGCAAAAGAATATATTTATTCTTTACATCTGATATTGCAAAATTATCTCCATGTTGATTTATAGCTTTGTAATCATAATACTTATCCCCAACTTTAGGGTTAGAAAACTCGCTTTGTAATTTTATTGCTATACCTTCTTTAGTTTGTTTTAACTCATCATCTAATTTATCATAAAGATGACTCAATTCTTCACTAGAAAATTTTGTTTTATAGTGTAAAAACTTTCTTAGAGCTGCATAGCTATTAAAGTTTTCTTTTATTAATTCTATTGTAATACCATCTAAGGAATCCTTTACTTCACTTACTTTTTTTGATAATAGTTTTTCATCAGAACTGTACATAGCGGCTAACTCATTTTCTAATTTCTGTTTTTGATACATAATTTGATTGAACTTCTCTGTATCATCCTGATATATTGAACCTGACATATCAATATTCCAAGGGAAATCTTTTTTATCTGCTACAAATGTTACATTCTCGTTCTCTACAAACAATTGTGTGTAAATAAATTCTGGACTACTAGTAAACAAAGTTAATAGCTCAGGGCGTTGAGATTTTAATTGCCCTTTCATAGATAAGTGTCCATTAACTACATAAGCGCTATCCAAAGTAATATTAGATATCGGCTTTAGATAAAACAGTGTACTATCTGGCACATTTGTAAGACTTGCTTCTAGTGTAAATAGCGCTACTTCGTTTTTAAATTCTGTATTATTTTTGCAGGCATTCAATGCAAATAATAAAATAAGGATTAGGGTGAGATTGTTTTTCATTGTAATGAGTTAAGATTAGTTTATATAATAACTCAAGATCTTTAAAAATGTCTCAAAAAAAAGTTACAAAACTTCTAAAGTTACCGAATGTTTGGAATAAGAAAGGGAAGGGAAAAAGAAGTTACGCTTAACGGCTCTGTATAAGAATAGTAAGGGATTAAAACGCACTTACTTTTCAGTTTAGCACTTAGCCAAATTTACAATTTTACCGTTATTTTTCTTTTAACCGTCAAATTTTAAATTTGGCGGACTTTATTACTTGTACCAACTTTAGATTTGGCACTTAACCCTTATTATTTTTATACCTTGTTGGCAGTAGTATTTTATTCAATGTACTTTTCCTTTAATGCTTCAATAATTATTTTATGGTCTTCTTCATCGTGCAATCCAGAAACTGTTATTATTGAAATCATTCCTGCGTTTTTAACGAAGATTGGAATAGAACCACCTTTGGCTAAATATTCTTTTTCGTCAAGAGCAAAAGTTTTTTCTAATGTCATTTTTCCATTAATCAAATCATTTTTCACGCTTAAAGAACTTTCTTCAAAATGTTTCGTCACGTTAGCCTTTCTTTTTAACCAAAGATGTTTGTCAGCAGGAAGATTATCATCCACAAATAGAAAAATCGTGTGATTCAGTCTTTCAACTTTTACTGCTATATTTTGATTTCTTTTCTTTGCTAAATTTACAACCGCCAAACCCATTTCAAGTCCGATTCTATTATTAAAACTATCTAATTCAATTTTTTTCAATATTGCCTGTTTCATATTTTCGTTTTGTGCCGATAAATTTGCTGTAAATGCAATAAACAAAATTATGCTTAGAACTCTATTCATATTTTTTTTTAAAATTACTCGATTCATGTTGTAGTTTTAAGTTCTGACATTTATGGCTTCAGTCCTTTAAAGATCAGCCAAATTGGAAGAGTTAATTGGATTATAGCAATTGGGAAAAGCAAATCCATACTTATACTATGTCCGAAAATTGAAAGTAATTCTTCTATAAACATAAGTAACACCGCGAATATTCCAAAAATTGAAATAATTTTTGGAACTAGTTTAGATACATATAAAGTGAAGTACAAAACAAAGACAGGAAAGCAAGAAATCAATAAATAAAAGTAATGAGTCCAACGGTGCCTTTGATAAACTAGTGTCTCTAAAATTTTAACTGAACTATCATTTTCATTATTAGCATATTCGTTACTCATTTCTAGCATAGATATTACGCTAACATTATCAACCATGATAGCTATAAAATTTAAAATGCAAAAGGCAAAGTATAAATATGCTAGATAGGAATTGTGTCTTTTGAAAATTGGTAAAAGTAAAGTTGCAATAACTATAGATGTTATTCCACTAAAAATTCCAAGAAGTGTTGAACTAATAATTTTATTAGAATTCTCTGAAGTGGTAGTTAAAAAATCATCTGAAAAAAGTACAGAGCCTTGCAAAAATTGAAAAATTAGAATTCCAGAAATGAAAACGAATAATAATAATATGCCCGTAATTCTTCCTGTTTTTTGATTTGAATACATATTTAGTTTTTTTGATTGGTCTAAACATTTAAAGAATTTCTTTAAATGTTTAGACTCATATTTATACAAAATGGTTGCCTATATTTTTAATTGATTTTGGTTGTTTTAATTGCCTGTAACTAATTATTAGCCTTACTCAATCCTTCTAAAGCACTTAATCTTTCTTCAAAACGTTTAGCTTGTGCTTTCAAATTATTATTGTCAAGCGATTGTGCTTCAATTATTTTGTTTTGTTCTTGTATGGCTTTTATTAACACAGGAATTAACTCTGTATAACTTACACCATATTTATCTTGCTCTTCATTATAAGTCACAACATTCTTAATAATGTCGTTTACTTCTTGAGCAATTAAGCCTAATGATTTGTGATTTTGCGTTTTACCTTTCCAGAAATACTCTGTGGGACGTAATTTTAATACTTCATCTAAACCATAAGATATATCTTTAATGTCTCGCTTTAATCTTCTATCTGAAGAATGCACAATAGCATTGCCAACATACACATCACCTCCGTTTTGTTGTAGATATAAATTTGAAGCTAAACCTGCATTACGTGCTTGAATTTCGTTGCTGTCGATACCCAAATTTGCAGCAGCAGCATTACCAATAATTACAGATCCAGTGCCAAAACCTAGGCTTACATCATCATCGATGAGCACATGTAAAGGAGCCTGTGGTATATGCGTACCAATACCAACTTCTGCATTAAAACCTAAAATATCATTATCAAATTCGCCATAAATTAATGGGTTAAGCGATGAAGAATTTTCTATATATAGTTTATTACTTCCTTCATCATTAAAACCTGCATTGTATCCTAAAAACACATTTTTATCTCCACGGCTAGTATACCCAGCTTTTTCACCTATTGCTACATTAAAGTTTCCTGTATTATTAAAGAACATGCTAAAACTTCCTATGGCTATATTATCGTTTCCTGTATCAGCATTTAATAAAGAATTAAACCCTAATGCAATATTATATTCCCCAGTTTTGTTATTTCTTAATGACCTATATCCTAACGCCAAATTACTGTTACCCTCAGTATTTTTGTATAATGCACGAAGCCCAGAAGCTATATTATTAGTACCTGTAGTATTGTTATAAAGTGCTTCATAACCATTTGCTACATTATATTCTCCTTCAGTATTTGAAAACAAGGTTTTATAACCTATAGCGGTATTAAAACTACCTGAGCTATTGTTAAACAATGCTTCAGAACCATTGGCTAAATTATGTTCTCCAATTGTATTATTATACAATGTTTGTTCACCTAGAGCAATGTTATTATTCCCTCCTGAGCCAAAGTGCATTGATAATTCTCCAATAGCAATATTTTTATCTCCAGAAATATTCTCGCTCAACGCATAAGAACCTATGCCAATATTAGAAGAACCGGAAATATTATTGTAAAGCGAAAGTGCACCTAAAGCAATATTTTCATCACCATTTCTATTTAATGTTAAAGCTCTTGGTCCTAGAGCAACATTATTATTCCCTGTTGTTGTTTCCTTTAAAGCTTTTAACCCAACACCAATATTATTATTACCGCTAAAATCATCATTAATACCAGTTTCTTCACCAATAAAAATAGAACCACCGGTACCTTTTGGTATTACTCCATTTTTATATGCTTGCCATTTACCTATAGCATTTGCATATGGCGTTGCCATAAACTCGGTAGCCCCAACTTCTTGACCATCTAACCAAACATTTAAAAAGTGTTTATCTTCTGCCCAATTAATATCTTCAAATACATTTAATATTGGTGTTCCTTGGCCAATAACTAAAGAAAATACGCCATTAATATCTGTTGTTGGATTGTGTGTTTCCGAATAAACCGTTTCACCATCAACCGATGTTTTATTAATATTAAGTTTTAGATCGATCTCTTGGCTTATTATTATTTCATTATTAGCATCTCGTGCAACACCCTGGTAGTTAATTCCTTGTTGCGAAAAACTTAAGGTAGTCATTAGCAATAACACTAATGAAACTGACCATTTTGTATTGAATATTTTTGTTTTCATACTCTTATATTTTTATAATTTTTATTGATTTATTATATTTTATTTTGCTCGATGTTATGTACATTACATAAGCTCCATTAGATAAAGAAGACATGTTTATTTTATGCTTTTTTAACGTGCTATTTAAAGTTTTACCATAAACTTCTCTTCCAGAAATATCATACAATACAATATTAAATTCTCCAGAAATATCAGCTTTAAAATTGATAGTTAAGTCGTTTATAACTGGGTTAGGATAATATGTTATTCCGTTAGTTAACGTAGAGGGTTTAGTAACACTCAATGTTTCTTCATTAGTAGTTGAAGCCCAAAACCCTTGATTAATAGTTGCATTGCTTTGCACTAAGCCAACAACAGATTCTCCTACTGTAAAGTTTATTGTATTTGTTCCGTTAGTTAATAATGTTCCCGTACTTCCAATGACCTGCTTAGATATATCTTGCCCAAAAGCAATAGTAGTAGATATTAGAAATAGAATTGATATAAGTAATCGTGTTTGCATAATTGAATTGATTTTTGTTTATGAAGCAAATCTACCTGCAAATACATTTCGTTTTATATTAGAATTGATAGATGGCAATTTTCAATTGACAGATTGCAATTGCTTAAAAAAGCTAAGCATATAGAAGGTTGTTTGCCAAATATCAAGTGTGAACTACCATCTATCAATTAGCGGAAATAAAACCTTCATTCTCAATGTAAGTTTGCTCAAACAAAATTTTAATCAAATCTAAAATCATGAAAACAAGTATTAAAAATCAAAAACAAAATAACACCGTTAATAATGGTGTTGTAAAAAAAGCTGGAATATTTACATTATCGATTGCTGTAATGTTTTATATGGTATTAGCCTTTAGTTTGCTAGCGAGTTGCAGTAAAGATGATTCGCCCACAATAGAAACAGAAGCAATCTTACCGACACTTGCATTAGTAACTGGCATAGAGGGAACATATAATGGTGTAATTGGCAGTCCAACTAATGGTACATTAAACTATTCTATTAAAGCAGAAACACCAGAAATATTTAAAGAAATAGTAGTCAATAAAATTGTAGATGGTGTAGAGACACATCATGAGAGCTTTAACATTGATTATCCAGGTTTTGTTCCTAACAGCACATCGTACACTTATAATTTAAATTATGTTTTAAGCTCAGGAAATGCAAATTCAGAGATTAGTTTTAAAGCTATTGTTATTGATGAAGCTGGAAATACAGCAACTTTAAGCTTTGCTTCAGCAATAGTAAAAGAACCATTAATAAGTAAATACATGTTGTTGAAAGTTGAAAACCCAGTGGTTGGAGCTGTTAATACGCCGTATTTTATGTCTATAAATAATGGTGTTTTAAAAACTGAAACTGTTGCAAATGTTTTTAATAACGGAGTAGATGAACATATTTTTGCAGTATTAAGCTATAATGATGGCTCAGGACTTTACATATCTGCACCTAATACAACTTTAGAAACCCAATTACTTACAGAATTTAATATAAGACAGATTACAAAATTCAAAGAACAAGCTATAGGAACCAGTGGATTTAATGACTACAATATTTATGATGTTTATGAAATGAGTGATTTATATGAAGCAGCTGAGTTTAATTCACACGAAGAAAAAGCTGATGCTTTAGATACAGGTAAAGTATTTAGCTTTTTAACTAATAATGGAAAAATAGGATTAATTCATATTAGAGAAGTAGAATTTGTAAGTGGAGAGTTCTACGTTGATGTAGATGTATTAATACAACAATAATCGTTAATTAAAAGCTCAAGGTAAAATATAGTCTTGAGCTTTTTATTTAACAAAAAAATGCTAACTATTTAGCAACTCCTAAACCTTTAAATTAATCATCTCTATAATGATTTAAAATCACTGCTTCTATCATGTTTAAAATATCGCAAAACTCACAATTATTTCCGGAAAGCAAAGACCTTAAGTTTTCAGATGTTCTAATGCAATTTTCAGAGTCACTTTTAGATATAAACAGCGAAGACGAAATTTTATGGATGCTAGCAAAAAATTGCATTTCAAAATTAGGGTTTATAGATTGTGTAGTATATCTCTTGGACGAATCTAGAAATGTGATGGTTCAAAAAGCAGCATACGGACCAAAGAATCCTAAAGGCTTTGAAATATCTGAACCTGTCGAACGTCCTATTGGATTTGGCATTGTTGGGCATGTTGCTAAAACTGGTAATGCAGAACTTATTAATGATACATCTAATGACGTTCGTTATAAAATGGATGATGAATTTAGGTTCTCGGAAGTTTGCGTTCCTATAATTATTGATGGAGAAGTAATAGGTATTATAGATTGTGAGCATCCTGAAAAGAATTTTTTTTCAGAGCATCATTTACACATGCTACTTACCATATCTTCAATTTGTGCTATTAAAATAAAAGGAGTTAGAACAAATAAAAAATATATACAACAACAGAAGCAAACTTTTGAAATAGAAAAACAGTTAGTTGATTTAAAATTAAAGGCGTTAAGCACACAAATGAATCCACATTTTGTTTTTAACTCGCTTAATGCTATTCAGTATTTTATCACTTCTGGGCAAAAAAAATCAGCATTAGAATATTTGTCCATTTTTAGTAAACTCATTCGATTTTATTTAAAGCATATAGAGTCTGAAACCGTTAATCTTAATGATGAAATAAACATGCTTAACTGGTATATAAAGCTTCAGAAATTACGTTATACAGATAAGTTTGAGTATACTATGAATGTTGAAAAGGAGCAAAAAAATCTTAAAGCTATAATTCCATCATTTGTAATTCAAACGCTTTTTGAAAATATTATAGAGCACGCTATTTTTAATCAACATCAAAATGAAAAACTAGTAGTTAGTTTTCAGGCTTCAATTAACCATGTTTTGTTAAAAATTAATTACAAACATGACGTAATAGACTCAACAATAATTTACACACCAGAATACAGAAAGCGTATTACTAAATGGCAAGATCAAATAGAACTATTAAATACTATAAAGAAATATGATATAAAGAAAGAAATGACATTTTCCAAAAATCAAGATTCGCATAGTGGGCAAATAACAATAAAACTTCCTAATTTAGCTTAATATGAGATTGGTCCACTCTTTTACATACTTTATTTTAATATTATTTTTGAGCTTTTCTATTACTGCTCAAAATAATGATACTGCTTCAGTATCTATTGATTCAATTCCTTTTAAGGTTTTTAAAACTCGAAATAGCAATTTAAGTTATAATGACATTGTCAACCCTAATATATCATTTAAAGAATCCAATAGTTTTAAAGAAAAGACACATCCTGATGATATTTATTGGGTTAGATTAGATTTCGAAAATGAGCTAGGTTTTTTAAGTAATAACAGAACTTGGTTTTTAAATTTTAACACCATTGATTATGGTGAGTTATTCTATGAAAAGAACAATACAATAGAAAAAAAGTCTATTGGGCAATATGATTTTCCAACTTGGAGTGAGAAAATTAAATCAAAAAAATATTTTTCAGAAGTCTCATTTACAACTAATTCTCTTTTAAAAAATCGCTATTTATACTTAAAAGTAAAACGAGTTACGTTTTTAGAAAACCTTAATAATTGGAATTTTGGTTCTGCGAAAAACGCTATTTCAAATGACTATTCTGCCAGTGAAACAAAATCATTATTACCTGTTTATATCTACATAGGAATTATTATCATAATGAGTATAATTATGTTTGTTTTCTTTTTTTATTTCAAAAAAATGGAGTTTCTATGTTACTCACTTTATGCGCTAGCATTACTCCTTTTCATGACAAAAGATGAATGGCAATTATTTGATTTTTTTTTACCAAATAATATTTTTCTAAAAGTATGGTTATTAAACACATTGCAAATATTCATTCCGTTAGGATATCTGTTTTTTATGATATTCTATCTAAACTTAAAAAAAGACTATCCACTTGCTTTTAAAGTTATTAAAACTTTTATATACATCTATTTATCTTTACTATTTATTGATATTTTATTTTATTTTTTTAAATATAATATAGGCCACATTTATATTCTAAAACTTTTCCCTATTATAGGTATTCTAATAGCAGTTTTTTCTATTCCTTACCTACTTGTTAATAATAAAAACCGAATAACTTCTTTATTTATTCTTGGTTTTTTCTTTTTTATAAGCGGTACAGGTATTCATTTTTATACGAATGTTGATTCTGATCCTTTATTATATAATAATAAAATTTATTTCATTATTGGTACATCAATAGAAATTGTGATTTTCGCATTTGGATTAGTCTATAAGATATTTACAGAACATATAGACAAATTAAACTTCCAACAACAAGCTACTTTAAATAAAAATAAGGCCTTGCGCGCGCAAATAAATCCACATTTTATATTTAATTCTTTAAGCTCTATTCAACATTTAGTAACTAATAACAATAGAGTTTCAGCATTAATATACTTGTCTAAATTTAGTAGATTAACTCGCAATATTTTAGAAAGTTCTATTGAAACTAATGCCGTTTTAAGTGAAGAAATAAAAATGCTAAAAGACTATTTAGAGCTAGAATCATTACGTTTTGATAATGCCTTTTCATATAGCATAACTATAGATGATAAATTAAATATTGATACAGTAGAAATTCCGTTTATGATATTACAGCCTTTTGTTGAGAACGCGATCATTCATGGTTTGTTACCTAAAGTAAAGGGCAACAAAATACTAAACATAGATTTCAAACAAGAAGAAGATGCTGTGGTTTGTAAAATAGAAGATAATGGTATAGGTAGAAAAACTGCAGACCAAAAAGAGCACATTCATAAAAAAGAAAAAAAATCTAGAGGCATGGAAGTTACCAAACAACGCTTAAATACATTGAGAAACAATTTGGGATCTAATTTGGGGACTTTAGATATTATTGATAAAACTAATGCAAAAGGTGAGTCTTTAGGAACAATTGTAATTGTCAAAATCCCTACATAAAAACATAAAACATGAGTTTAAGAGCCGTAATAGTCGAAGATGAGAAACATAGCAGAGAAAGCCTAAAAAGCCTGTTGCATGAGTTTTGTATTAATATTGAAGTGGTTGGCTTAGCTGCTAATGTTAATGATGCTGTAGAGACTATAAAGTCTAAAAAACCTGATGTTATTTTTTTAGATATAGAACTTCAAACTGGGACAGGTTTTGATATCTTACAGCAAGTTTCTCATCTTAACTTTGAAGTTGTTTTCACTACGGCTTTTGAGCAGTACGCCATTAAGGCTGTAAAATTTAGCTCATTAGATTATTTGTTAAAACCTATTGATATTGAAGAACTTCAAAATGCAGTTAACAAAGCACAAACTATAAAAAATCAAGATGTATATAAAAAGCAATTAGAAACTTTAATGCTTAACTTGAAACAACAAAAACCACAATTAAATAAGATATGCTTAGCAACATCTGATGGTTTTGAGTTTGTAGAAGTTAAAGACATATTATATTGTAAAGCCGAAGGTTCATATACAACTTTCATTTTAAAAAATTCAGAAAAACTATTAGTTAGCAAGCATTTAAAAGAATATGAAAACCTTCTGCTTGAGCAAAACTTTATGCGAGTTCATAATAGTTTTCTTATTAATTTAAAAGAAGTCAAAAAATACATTAAGTCTGATGGTGGATACATTATTATGAGCAATGATGATACAGTAAGTATTTCTAGGTCAAAAAAAGATGACTTTATTAAAGTGATGTCTATGCTAATGAATTAAAAAGAATAATTTATTAAATTTAGTTTAAAAAAGAGTGTGTTTTATTTTTAGTTAAACTCATCCAGAAAAAAAGCTATTACTAAGTGAAAAGTTATAAAACACTAAATGATAACTTCATTTTATTGATTTGGTCAGCTTTTCGCTGAATGTATTCCATCGTGATCGTGCATGAGTAGTAGCGATTAGCAACTAAGATAGCAAAAGGGAGCGAACCTGAGGAGAATTCGGAGAATTTTCCGATTAGAACTTACCAAACTCTAGAAATGAATTATACATGGTGTTACCCAACGTATTTTTACGATTTTGTGATTGTTATATATTCATATATTTTGGCTTCTCTCTCGTCGTGGTTTTTTAAAATTATAAAATGCCATTTTCTACTTTGGTCTGAAACTTGAAATATTTCATCTTTTTTATGTTCTCTAATTGCATTTTCAAACCTTTCAATCATGCGACCTTCAGGAAACCAACCTAAATCACCATCTTTACTTCCAGGATCCATTGAGTATTTATTGGCAACTTCACTAAAAGTTTTGCCTTTTTTCAATTCTTTATAAGCTTTCTTTTGAATTTTCTTAATTTCCTTTTCGCTAAGGTTTTTTCCATTAATGAATATGTATTTTACTTTGAATTCTTTTATGTCTTTTTGGGATAATAGTTTAATTGCGTCAATGCTGTCTGCGTTAATTTCTTTTTCTTCGAGTAAGAAAACTTTTTTATTAATGTTTTTATCTCCAGTAGATAAAGAGTGTTTTTTGATGGATAGATTAGGATATAAGAATTTCAGGCTATCTATTTGACTTTGACTTTCAACATTTTCTAAAATGTCAGTTAAGTTAATATCATTCTGAGCTTTTGCATAATAAAAGCAAATTATTGTTATAAATATGAAGATTTTTTTCATTAATCTGTCATTTTGTTAAATGAAGCACAATGCTTAGATAAAAACGTTTCAATGTTTGTTATCGCATGTTAAGCGAAGTTAGCTTGTTGCTACTAGAAAACCAATACGTAGAACTACGTAATTTAAAACAACATAGCAAGATTGGAAAAGTAAATACCAAATGATACCTTTAGTTTTGTTTTCATAGAAACGATACACATGGCAGAGCAATCCACATCTAAAAATTACTATCAACAAAATCTTAATCGCGTAATAGATTTTATACATAATAATTTAGATAGCAAAATTGATATTGCTTTATTGGCTGAGTTGTCTCATTTTTCGCCTTATCATTTTCATCGTATCACAAGAGCACTGTTAGGAGAACCAATTGGTGCTTACATTACAAGAGCACGTATAGAAACTGCTGCTAAACTCTTGCGTTATTCTGAAAATTCGATAGAGCAAATAGCTTACAAAGTGGGTTTTGAGACACCTTCTTCCCTATCTAAAGCATTTAAAAATCATTTTGGAATTTCGCCATCTGCACATCGTAACAAAAAAGAATTCATCATTAAAAAACAGAACATCATGAAAACAAAAGAATTAAACATTAAAAAACCAAAAATCGTAGACCTAGAAGACCAAAAATGCTTGTACTATACCATGCATGGAGCCTACCAAACATTAGATTATGGCTCAGCTTGGGAAAAACTTTGGGGAGAAGTAAAAGCACAAAAGCTATTTACTAAGGGCATTAAACATATTGGCTTACCATACGATGATCCAAAAATTACGGAAGCTGACAAAATACGTTATGACGCTTGTTTGATCATCCATAAAGATGCTAAACCCAATGGAGATGTTGGTGTCAAAGAACTCAAAGGTGGAAAGTTTGCTGTATTCTTATACCAAGGCAGTTATAAGCACTTTGCAGACGTCTATGACCATATGTTTAACGCATGGCTAATTAACTCTGGTCACGAGCTTAGAGATGCTCCTTCTAGAGAGAAATATATTAGTGATGCCAGACGTGTTTCTGAAGAAAAGCTGAAGACAGAGTTTTATATTCCTATAAAGTAATATTCATAAAAAAGCCCTTGAAGTTTTTCAAGGGCTTTCTATTTTTTAATGATAAATATTATAACTTTTTTCCTGTCATTTCTCTTCCTCCTTGGAAAAGCGTAACACTTTCAACTTCTCCAGCTGCATTTTTATTAAAAGTTAACATTGCATCAACAACCTTTAAGTAAAATTCGTTCTCAGATTTAGGAAAAATATCTAATATCGATTGGCCAGTAGCCTTCGCCTTAAGTTGACTACCCTCTTTAGTTATTTCAATTATAAATTCTGGCTGCAATTCATATTTACCAATATAGCTTTGTAATATCGCATCAGGAACTATAACGTCTTTTTCATATTCAGAGACACCAACACCCAATTTCTTTAAATAATCAATCCCATTTTGATTATTTGGGTTCAGCTCTACCGACTTTCTATAATTTACAATCGCCTGTTCTTTATTACCTTGATTCATCAAAGCTTCTGCATAACTATCGTAAACATTAGAAGATTTTGGAAAGGCTTCAACATTCAACTTAAAAACGGCTATTGCTTCATCTACTTTTTTAGATTGTAATAATTGATAGCCAATACGATTCATATCACCTTCATTTAAATGGTAATCGCTAGATGATTTAATAGTATTATAATTTACCAAAGCGGCTTCTAACCCTTTAGCTAATATAGCTTCGTACAATACATTAGCTACAGATTTTTTAGGAAAATCATATGGCTTATCATACAAAATACCACGAATAGCTTGAGCCATCTCATTAAGAGGCGCTCCACCTGTGTTATTTAATAATACAATTAATGATTTATCTGAAGGTGCTCTAGTAATTAGCGTATTAAACCCATTAATACCGCCTCCATGACTAATGGTTTCTATGCTTTCTTTTGTATTTCCTATTGGAGCACTAGCTATTCCCCAACCATAACCATAATGGCCATTCCATGCTTTAACATGCTCACCAAAAAACAAATCCATTGAGGCTTTAGATAGTAAGGTATTGGTATAAAGTGCTTGATCCCATAAGTATAAATCTTCTACAGTAGAATATAAAGATCCGGCTGCATATGGAAGAGACATATCTAAATACCTCGAATTCACAAACTCACCTCCACTTTTTTCGTAACCTGTAGCTCTATTTTTTAAAATAGTAGCATGATGATCAAATCCCGAATCCTTCATGTCAAGCGGTGTAAAGATTTTTTCTTGCAACATTTGCTCATAGCTTTTTCCTGAAATCTTTTCAATTATAGCACCAAGCAAAAAATACGCAGAATTACTATAGCTAAATTTTTCTCCTGGCTTGAAGTCTAACTCCATTTTAGAAAATGTTTTTACAAATTCAGTTGGTGTGGAAGGGTCTCTACTATCATTTTGAAAAAACCCTGGAAATGATGTATAATTAGGAATCCCAGAAGTATGTGTTAATAAATGATGTGTTGTAATTATATCTCCACTAGCTTTAGGATAATCTGGAAGATATTTAGTTATTGGTGCTTGTAAATCTATCTTGCCTTCTTCTGCTAATTGAAGAATTAACATGCCCGTAAACTGTTTAGTAATAGAGCCCAATCTATGCTTTGTATTTGGTGCGTTAGGAATATTCCATTCCATATTAGCATAGCCAAAGCCTTTTTTATAAATAACTTTTCCGTTTTTGGATACCAAAACAGAACCATTAAAGGTTTTGTACTCCGTATAAGTATCAATAAGTTTAGTGATTTGCTCTGTTTTACTCTGTCCAAAAGTGAGGTTCACAAAAAACAAGAATGTCAATAGAACTATGATGTTTGATTTAAAAAAATGAGGGTTTGATTTTAGTTTCATAATATAGTTTTAGATTGGTTTATTGTATGACGACTCATATTGGTTATAAGTTACAACTAAAATTTCTTTATGTTAAAATCTAAAAAGAGTTAGTGCTTTTCAACCAATCTGTCTTCTTTTTTAATAAAAAGTCTTTTTCTAAACTATTGGTAACTGTCTCTAAAGCCTTATCAATAAAAGTAAGTGCATTTTCCATATCGTTAATAACCATATAGTAATCTGCCTTGGCTGCATAATATAAATAGGCGCGTTGCTCTAAATCTTGAGGTAGTAGCTGTTTAAAATAAGAATCCGCTTGCTTATAATCTTTATTCTGAATACAAATCACTGCCATAGTAAGTAGATGCGATGGCATTGGTTGTAATGCATACAAGGCTTCATACCATTGCAAGATTTTATTCCAATTGGTGTCCTTAAAAGTATGAGCACGCAAATGTTCTGCAGCTATGGCTGCTTCATAATGATAACATGAAAAATCCTCAGTTTCAACTGCTTTATGCATCATGGTGTTACCAAGTTGTATTAGTGGAAAATGCCATAAGGTTCTATCTTGTTGCTTTAAATCCAATACTTCATTATCAACACTTGTTTTGGCAGGTAATCTTGCAGAATGAAAACACATTAATGCAAAAAGCGCATAACTTTCGGGTAATCGGGTTTGTTTATGTTTTAGTAGTAATTTACATAAACGCATGGCTTCGCTGCATAAATCTTCTCTAATTAATTGTGCTTTATTGTTAGAGTGAAACCCTTCATTAAAAATGAGGTATAATACTTCGAAAACACTTTCTAAGCGAGCATACAAATCTTTTCCTTGCGGGATATTAAATTGTATTGCTGACTTTTGTATGGCTTTGCGAGCACGTATTAAACGTTTTTTAATCGTCTCGTCTTTGGTCAATAATGCTGAAGCAATTTCTTTTGTACTAAAGCCAGAAACCGTTTTTAAAGCAAATGAAATTCGGTCTCTAGGGTCTAATTGTGGATGACAAGCTGTAAATATCATTCTGAGTTGTGCATCTTCAATTTCAGAATCTAAGAATAACTCGTTAATAGCAATAGCATCAGTACCTTGAGTAATATCGGGAAGATTATTTTTTTGAGCCTTAAGAGTTCTAAAAATATCTAGAACTCTATTTTTAGCAGCTTTGGTAAGCCAAGCTTCTGGGTATTCTGGTTGTTCTTTTCTCCAAGATATACTAGCTTTTATAAACGTATCTTGGACAGCATCTTCAATAATATCTAGATTTGATAATCCGAAAATTCGAGTTAAAACAGAGACCATCTTTCCACTATGATGGCGAAACAGATGGTCTACTAGTTTATGCTCCATTATCTATCGAATACCATAATTTCGCGAATCTCTACAGTATTTCCTAAATCATAATCAGGAAAATCTTGAGCAATTTCTTGTACGGCATCAAAATCTTTTGCTTCTATTAAATAAAATCCACCAACAATTTCTTTAACTTCAGCAGAGGTTAAATCTGTAACCGTTCTATTTTCACCAACAATACGTCTTATCTGTGGTGTTAAAGCTTCTCCTCCTCGTAAAATACCAGCGCTTTCCATTTTGCTTCCCCAAGCAAACCATTTTTCCATTCTGCTTTGCATGTCTTCAGGTGACAACCCAAGATCCGTGTACTCTTTTCCAACGAAAATCATCATAAAATTTTTCATAAGTTCTATATTTTAATTGTTTATACCCTTAAGACGTATCTCAAAGTATAAAAGGGGACAGTTTTTTAAAATTATTATTTATTTCAGTTTAAATATAGAGATTTCTAACTACAAGAAAGCTACATATTTATCATTTCATCGTATAAATATAAGTTCAATCGATTAAAGCTACTAGATAAATCTAAAACATATACTTTGCTGTCAACCAACCTAACAAAAATGAAAATAATTATAACATTAATTGCTTTAGCAATTTTCAATATCAGTTCTGCACAAATTACTTTAAGTGATGATGGCTTACATTTTTTAACTGGTGCAGCAATCTCTAGCGGAACTTATGCATATGTATATTCAAAAACAAAAAATAAAAAGAAAGCCTTCTGGTATAGTTTCGGTGTTTCTACCTTAGCTGGTCTTTCTAAAGAAATTTATGATGGTTATATCATTAGTGGAAAGTTTGATACTAGTGAATGGGTATCAACTTCACTTGGCGGCTTAACTGCAAGCTATACCTTTAATATATTTACTGGTAAGAACAAGAAAAAAAAGAAAAAAGAAAAACTGGCCGCTCTTAAGTTGTAAGTTTAGAAACAATATCTTTAACAGGAAGTATTTCTTTAGTATGCTCTATACTTGGACCTGCTACCCATACAGTCTTATAGGTCGCTTTTTTGGCCGCGTTTTCAGTAGCTTTCATACCTATTGAAAAACGCACCATCTTTACCCATTTTTTGAGCTTACGATTTTTGTTAAGCATATTCTCTAACCAGGTAGCTTTAGTACCAATTTTTTGAACATATGGAGTATTAATCACTGTGCATGGTGTACCAGAAATACGTTCTGTCATGATGATATCATCAGCTCCATAATCAACACAAGCTTGTTTATATTCATCTGTGACACCAGCTTCAGTTGATGCTATAAACGGACTGCCCACAGAAACACCTTCTGCTCCGTAACTCAACATTCTATCAATATCTGCTTTACAACCTACTCCACCTGCAGAAATTACAGGAATATTTAATTCTTTACTTAATAGATTTGTTAACTCTTCTGGTGTTAAGTCTCCTCTGTGACCACCTGCTTCATTATTTACTGCAATTGCAGCATCAGCACCTAAACCTTCAACTTTTTTAGCAAACTTTAAGTCTACAACATCACAAAAAACTTTAATACCAACGGCATGTGCTTGACGAATCGTCTCTTCTGGACTTCCCAAAGACGTGATTATAAAATCACAGCCCTCTTCACAGATAACTTCTAGTTGCCCTTTATATTTAATATTAGATTTGTTGACAATTAAGTTAAATCCGAAAGAACCTCCTTCAACCTTATTAGCTTTTAACTCTTTTATAGCAGCTCTTAATTCATCTAGAGTTCTATAGTTTAACGCAGGAATACAACCAGCAATACCAGCTTTCATAGCCTCTGTTACCATGTCTACATTTGACACCAAAAACATTGGAGCTTGAATGATTGGGTAATTTATTTTTAAAAGTTGAGTTAGTTTGGTTGTCATAGTTTATACATTTGTGAAGCAAATATAACACAAATATTATTATGCATGCATAATACTTTTATTCTAAAAAGCGATAATATCCACATTTTAAATACGCTCCTTCAGGAAAACTAACAGGATGATCACTATCGTGTTTCGTCTTAATTATGGTTTCAAAAAGTCGTGATTGAGAATTTAATACTCTAGCATTTAAATCAAAAAAAGATTGTGCTAAAACTCTAGAAGAACATGACGCTAAAACTAAAAGCCCATTTTTTGAGGTAAGCTTCTCACCTAGTTGTGCTAATTGACCATACTTCTTTTTTGCCAAATCTATGTCTGATTGCTGTTTTGCAAAACTTGGAGGATCTATTACAACAACATCATAAGTTTTTCCTTTTTCAATTAAGGCTTTCATTTCTTTAAAAGCATCTCCAGAAATAGTTTTATGCACTCCAGAATAGTCATTTAACTTTCCATTTTCTCTGGCAATATCTAAGGCCTGCTTACTTATATCTAAACTTGTAACCTCTATTGCTTCATTAGCTAAGGCATGTACTGAAAATCCGCCTGCATAAGAAAACACATCTAAAACTGTTTTTCCCTTACTCAACTCACCTACACGCTTTCTATTAGCTCGATGATCTAAGAAATAACCTGTTTTATGACCTTTAATAACATTAGCAGAAAACTTAACTCCATGTTCAACAAACTGTACAACTTCATTTTCTAAATCACCAAAAATAACTTCACCATCTTTTAAGTTATGTTTACTACTATTCTGTAATCCACGACTTAGACGTATTACTAGGGTTTTAGCATTAGAAATTTCTTGTAAGCTTTCTAGAATTGTATCTAAATATGGTAGCCATATTTCAGAATATAGCTTCACCACTAAAACCGAATCATAAACATCTGCAATTAACCCTGGGAAACCATCATTTTCGCCAAAAACTAAACGGTAGCTATTAGTGTTAGTCTCTAACAATTCTGAACGCTTTTCTAAAGCAATTTCAATTTTATTGTGAAAAAACGCTGCGTTAATTTCTACTCTAGTAGCAGCATTATGGATAATCTTAATTCTAATTGGTGAATTGGCGTCGTATAAGCCTAGACCTACCACTTTATTTTTATTCTTACTAAAAATAATAGCTAAATCACTTGTTTTAGCATCATCATTAATCTTTATAATACTATTTGAAAACACCCATGGATGCCCTTTAACCACAGATTGTTCACCTTTGGCGTTAAGCTTAACGGCTAAACGCTTTGGGCTGTAATAGGGTTTGATTTTGTTTGAAAAAGGCATGGTTATTTATTAGATTTCGAAAGTACAAAAGTTAAGCTTACTGTCATTCCTGACAAAATAATAATTTGAAGCTAATAAAAAAACGCAATCATTAATTTGATTGCGTTTTTTTATCTAAGATTCCTGCCTTCACAGGAATTTATTACTTCACTTCTTCGAAATCTACGTCTTCAACATTATCACCTTCTTCTGCTTCTGGTTGACCTTGCGCTCCTGCATCAGGACCTGCAGCTCCACCTTGAGCTTCTGCTTGTGCTTTGTACATTTCTTCACTCGCTACTTTCCAAGCTTCATTGATTTTTTCTAACGCTGGCTCTATAACTGCGATATCTTTTGTTTCGTATGCTTTTTTTAATTCTTCAAGTGCATCTTCAATTGGCTTTTTCTTATCATCAGATAATTTATCACCAAATTCTTTAAGTTGACTCTCAGTTTGGAAAATCATAGCATCTGCTTGATTCAACTTATCAGCAGTTTCTTTTGCTTTAGCATCTGCTTCTGCATTTGCTTCAGCTTCTTGCTTCATCTTTTGAATTTCTTCTTCTGTTAATCCAGATGACGCTTCAATTCTGATATCTTGCTTCTTACCAGTTGCTTTATCTTCTGCAGATACTTTGATGATACCATTGGCATCGATATCAAAAATAACTTCAATCTGAGGTGTACCTCGTCTTGCTGGTGGAATTCCATCTAAATGGAAACGACCAATCGTTTTATTATCTGCTGACATAGGACGCTCACCTTGTAATACGTGAATTTCTACTGATGGCTGATTATCCGCAGCTGTTGAAAATACTTGTGATTTCTTTGTTGGAATCGTTGTATTTGCTTCAATCAACTTTGTCATTACATTACCCATAGTTTCGATACCAAGAGATAATGGAGTCACATCCAATAAAAGAACGTCTTTTACATCACCTGTTAATACACCACCTTGGATACCAGCTCCTAGAGATACAACTTCATCAGGATTTACACCTTTACTTGGTGATTTTCCGAAGAACTTCTCTACAGCTTCTTGTACTGCAGGAATACGTGTAGAACCCCCTACAAGAATAACTTCATCGATATCAGATTTTGATAAACCTGCCGCTTTTAATGCCGTATCACATGGCTCAATAGTACGCTTAATTAAATCGTCAATTAACTGCTCAAATTTAGAACGCGTTAATGTACGTACCAAGTGCTTTGGTCCACTAGCTGTAGCTGTTACATAAGGTAAGTTTATTTCTGTCTGTGCAGAAGAAGATAATTCAATCTTCGCTTTTTCAGAAGCTTCTTTAAGACGTTGTAAAGCCATTGGGTCTTTACGTAAGTCCATATCCTCATCCTTAATGAATTCTTCAGCTAACCAATCTATAATTCTTTCATCTATATCATCACCACCTAAGTGTGTATCACCATCTGTTGATAATACTTCAAATACTCCATCACCTAATTCAAGAATAGACACATCATGTGTACCACCACCAAAATCGAATACTACGATTTTTTGGTCAATACCTTTTTTGTCCATTCCATAAGCTAAAGCTGCAGCTGTAGGTTCGTTGATAATACGTCTAACCTTTAAACCTGCAATTTCACCAGCTTCTTTTGTAGCCTGTCTTTGTGCATCATTAAAATATGCTGGTACTGTAATTACAGCTTCAGACACATCTTGTCCTAAATAATCCTCAGCGGTTTTCTTCATTTTTTGAAGAACCATCGCCGATAATTCTTGTGGTGTATATAAACGACCATCGATATCTACTCGTGGTGTATCATTATCACCTTTTACCACTTTATATGGTACGCGTTCTGCTTCTTTCTTAGATTCAGAATATTTATTACCCATAAAACGTTTAATAGAATAAACAGTTTTTGTTGGGTTTGTTACGGCTTGTCTTTTTGCTGGATCTCCAACTTTAATTTCACCACCTTCAACGAAAGCGATAACCGAAGGTGTTGTTCTCTTACCTTCAGCGTTTGGGATTACAACTGGCTCATTACCTTCCATTACAGAAACACAAGAGTTGGTTGTACCTAAATCAATTCCAATAATCTTACTCATAATTAATATATATGTTTTGTTGCGTTTTATTTTTTAAACTCGATTACAATAAGTCAATGATTATGCCATGGCAAAAAATGTGACATGATGTCAGATTTATTTTATGAAAATTATTTTCACTATTGGTACACTTTGGTATTGGTTTTGATAGACTAAAAGAAAACTTTATCAATTATGAAACGAATATTATCAATTATTACAGTATTTACTTTATTACTTACCTCTTGTGAAGGTGAAGACGGCTTAGATGGAGCTATTATAGCGTCATCAGCCTTTGAAATAGAATTAGACTTTACATTCGCAAACAATTATGAATTTGTTGAACCTTATGGATTTGAAGTTCTACCAACAGATGTAACCTTAGTTTATGTCCTTTGGGAAACTTTAAATGGACAAGATGTATGGAGATTGGTGCCACAAACTGTTCAGTTTGATGATGGTGATCTTACCTATAACTATGATTTTACACAAACAGATGTGCGCTTCTTTTTAGATGGTTCTACAGACTTTTCTACCTTAGATGATTCTTACACACTAAATCAAGCCTTTAGAGTTGTCGTAGTACCTGCCGATAACCTAGGACGTGTTGACCTCTCTAATATAGAAACACTTTCGAGCTTTTATGGTATTACAGATTTTCCTAAAAGGTAAGTCTCTTAAACATAGAAAAATAAACATATTAAACAGTTTTGGTTATTAAAATCAAGACTGTTTTTTTATACTCAATACAAACAAAATGTATATTTGTAGGTAACTAAACTACACACTAAATGGAATGTATTTCTGTTTTCGATATGCTTAAGATTGGCATAGGACCGTCGAGTTCTCATACTCTAGGTCCTTGGCGAGCAGCAGAACGTTGGATACAAGAACTTAAAGCTAAAAATCGTTTTGAAAAGGTTGAAAAAATCACAGTAGATTTATATGGTTCTTTATCCTTAACAGGAAAAGGGCATGCTACAGATTATGCCGTTTTATTAGGTTTGAGTGGAGCAGATCCAGAACATGTGCCTGTTGACAATATTGATAAAATCATAGCAACTATAAAAAGCTCAAACACACTTAATTTTAATAATGAGAAAACACTTCCGTTTCATACTAAGGAAGATATTATATTCAATAGAAAGTTCTTACCATTTCATGCTAATGGAATATCTTTCTCTGCACTAATCAATGGACGAAACTATAAATCTACCTACTATTCTATTGGCGGAGGGTTTGTAGTGCAAGAAGAACGAAAAGTCTCTAAAGCTAATAAAATCATTTTCTATTGTACGTTTCCCTATCCGGTTTCTTATGGCGAAGAGCTTTTAAAATTTTGTAATCAATTAAGCCTACCTATATCTGGAGTCGTTTTAGAGAATGAAAAATCTATTCGAGATATTGATTCTGTTGATTTTGAATTGAAACGCATTTGGAATACTATGCTTGAGTGCATGTACACAGGCTGTCATACAGAAGGTAATTTGCCCGGTGGTTTAAATGTGAGACGACGTGCTTTTGATATGCACAAGAATCTTATTGGCGAGCATACCTATGAAAATCCACAGGAATGGTTAGAGACTATAAGAAAGACTGAAGTGAAATTTCGTCAGATCTTAAAATGGGTAAGCTGTTTTGCTTTGGCTGTTAATGAAGTAAATGCTTCATTAGGAAGAGTTGTTACAGCGCCAACTAACGGAAGCGCTGGAGTGATTCCATCGGTATTAATGTATTACTTGGTGATTGAAAATCATGAAGCAGATTTTGAGCATATTAAAAAATTCTTATTAGTAGCTGGTGAAATTGGTAGCATCTTTAAAAAAGGGGCTACAATTAGTGCAGCAATGGGAGGTTGTCAAGCAGAAATAGGAGTATCATCAGCAATGGCTGCTGGTGCCTTATGTGAATTATTAGGTGGTACTCCTGAGCAAGTACTCGTAGCTGCCGAAATTGCCATGGAACATCACTTAGGTTTAACCTGTGATCCTATTGGAGGTTTGGTTCAAATTCCATGTATAGAACGTAATTCTATGGGAGCAATTAAGGCAATTAATGCTGCCGAATTAGCTTTAGATACAGATCCAAAAAATGTAAAAGTGCCTTTAGATAAAGTAGTTAACACCATGTGGGAAACAGCTAAAGACATGAATACCAAATACAAAGAAACTTCTGAAGGTGGGTTGGCTATTGGTGTGAATATGGCGGATTGTTGATTTAGATAGGTTAGATTTCTAGATTTCTAGATTTCTAGATTTCTAGAGGAAAAAAAGCTAATTAGATTAGGTCTAACAAATCTAAATGATCTAAAAATCTAATGGTCTAATCTTGACAGCCTTCTCTTCGACGAGTATCCACTAAATAGATAACTTTCCATTTATCATCTTCTTTTATCAATTGAAAAGAATTGACTCCGCAATGACTAAAATTACCATTATACCAAAACTCATATGGTGTCCATGCGTTTGCCATATGACCATCAATTTGAATGCTAAAATCTAATAATTTTTCTTCAAATTTTCTATCCTTTGGGATACTTGCAATATTTTTTACGAACTGATTATAATCACTCTCTTGCAATACAGTTTCACCTTCCTTATTTACAGATATAGATTGCATTTTAATACCCTCCTTTACCATTGCTTTAAGTTTAGTAGTATCTTGTTTATGGAACGCATCAAAGAATTCTATGATGGTCGCTTTTACATTTTCAGTTTCGGACTTTTGAGCATTTATGCTTAATCCAAAACATAGAATGAAGATGAATAGAACTTGTTTCATTTTTAAGAATTTTAAACAAAATACGGCTTCAACTGTATTTCTCCTAGTAGATTAAACAAAAGTTTAACAAAACTCATTATTTTTACAAACATTAATTTATCAAATATGTCAGTAGCCAAAAAAGAATATAAAAGAATTACAGTAAAAACCTTAGTAGATATGAAATCTAAAGGTGAAAAGATATCAATGCTTACGGCTTATGATTATACAATGGCTAAAATCGTTGATGGTGCTGGTATCGATGTGATTCTAGTTGGAGATTCTGCCAGTAATGTTATGGCAGGCCACGAAACCACGTTACCAATTACATTAGACCAAATGATTTATCATGCATCTTCTGTAGTTAGAGCTATAGATCATTGTTTGGTTGTTGTAGATTTACCTTTTGGAACCTACCAAAGTGATCCTAAAGAAGCCTTACGTTCTGCCATTAGAATTATGAAAGAATCTGGAGGACATGCTGTAAAAATGGAAGGCGGTAAAGAAGTAAAAGACTCTATAAAGCGAATTTTAAATGCTGGCATACCAGTAATGGGACATCTAGGATTAACCCCTCAATCCATATATAAATTCGGAACTTACACCGTTAGAGCTAAAGAAGAACAAGAAGCACAACAACTTAAAGAAGATGCATTAATGTTAGAAAAAGCTGGGTGTTTTGGAATTGTTTTAGAAAAAATACCTGCAGCTCTGGCTAGAGAAGTAGCTGAAAGTGTTTCAATTCCTGTAATAGGTATTGGCGCTGGTAATGGTGTTGATGGTCAGGTTTTAGTGACACACGATATGGTTGGTATGACACATGAATTTAATCCACGTTTTTTACGTCGCTATATGAATCTATATGAAGAAATGACTAAAGCATTTACGCAATATGGTGATGATGTAAAAAGTGGTGATTTTCCTAATGATAAAGAACAATATTAATCTAGATATTAGATTATTAGACTTATAGATATCTAGACTGTTAGAACATGGCTCATAAATTTAAAGAATTGCAAATTTGGAAAAGAAGTAGATTATTATGTTCTGAAATTTATGGCATAACATCAAAATTTCCTGAATCTGAAAAATTTGGTTTGACAAATCAATTAAGGAGAGCCTCTGTATCAATCCCTTCAAATATCGCTGAAGGTTCTTCAAGAAAATCTAAAAAAGACTTTTCAAGATTTTTACAAATATCAATAGGTTCAGCTTACGAAATAGAAACAGAATTACTAATTTCTTGTGATTTGAAATTTATTTCAGATGATAAGCTAAAACCTATTCTATCAGAATTAAACGAAATTATTAAAATGATTTCTAAATTTAAATCAACTTTAAATTAATTAATCTAACTATCTAACACATCTAAGTTGTCTAAAATCCTATCTAATAAAAACAATCTTCAAGTTCTTTATGAAGACAACCACATTATTGTAGCCAACAAACGTGCTGGTGATATTGTACAAGGTGATAAGACAGGCGACAAACCATTGAGTGAGGTTGTTAAGGAATACATTAAAGACAAATACAACAAACCTGGTAACGTCTATTTAGGAGTTGTACATCGCTTAGACAGACCCACTACTGGCATTGTTTTATTTTCTAAAACCAGTAAAGCGCTTCCAAGACTCAACAAACTATTTGCTGAAAAAAAAGCTAAAAAAACCTATTGGGCTTTAGTGAAAAACCAGCCTCCAAAAACAAATGACACATTAACTCACTGGCTGAAAAAGAATCCAAAGAATAATAAATCTACAGCATATCACAAAGAAGTTGAAGGCAGTAAAAAAGCGATTTTACATTATAAAATTATTAAGACCTTAGACAACTTTTATTTGCTAGAGATAGATTTAGAAACTGGACGACACCACCAAATACGTACACAACTAGCATCTATTGGTTGTCCAATAAAAGGGGATTTAAAATATGGATTTAATCGTAGCAACAAAGATGCTAGTATTAGTCTGCATGCTAAAACACTACGTTTTGTACATCCTATAAAAAAAGAAGATATAGTAATTACTGCTTCATTACCAAATGATCCGCTTTGGAATGCATGTAACAATTAAATAGTTCTATAAGGGTAAACCAACTTAAGTGTTGTGCCTTTTTCTGGTTGGGATTCTAATTGAAATTCTGCATTGATGAGTTCTGCTCTTTTCTCCATATTAATTAAACCAGAACCTCTTTCAGCTGAATCCATATCAAACCCATTTCCATCATCATTTACTTCAATATTTAAATGCTCTTTTTGATAATCTAACGTTACATTTAACCGCTCAGCCTCTGCATATTTCAAGGTGTTTGAAAAAAACTCTTGAAGAATACGAAACAATATGATTTCATCTTTTTTGTTTTCAAAATTTATTTTCTCTCCAGTAATTGCTAAACCAGATTGAATTAACCCAGTTTTGTTTAAGCGCTCTATTTCGTTTTTAACTGTAGCATCAAAACCTAAATTAAAAATCACATCGCTATTTAAGGATTTAGATAAGGCTCTTACCTCTTCTAAGGTGTTTTTTAATGCTTCAGAGGCATTATCGACTTTAGATTTAGCTTCATCCTTTACAATTTTAGCCACAGTATTCATTTGCATTGTTGCTACTGCTAGCATTTGCCCTACATTATCATGCAATTCTCTACCAACATGTTTTAGAGTCTCTTCTTGGATTTCTTGTTGGGTTTTTACTAGCTCTTCGTCAAATGCTTTTTGTTGGTTAATTTTATCTAATAGTAACTGATTTTTACGTCTTTGAAAGACGACAAAAAACACAACAATAAGAGTTACAATAATTATTAACACTATCAACATATAAATTAGTAGATAACGTTCTGATTCTGTACTAGCTATTTGGTTTCCGGTTTGCAAAATATAAGTGCTAGTGTTAAAGTTAAATAAAATATTATATTGACAGAAAGGAAAATCTGCCACTTTAAAATTACGTAGTTCCAATCTGCACTGTCAAAGTAGATCTCATAAAATGCAACAGGAGTAACTACAATAGTCCACATCAGAACTGAAGTATTAATATAAAAATAAATAGATTTATAAAAATCTATAATACGGTTGGATTGCAAAATTTCAAGAAAATACAAAACGACCGTAACAGAAATCATCCAAACACTTACTATAACTATAAATGTCACAGTAGGTTCGAATAATTGCTTAAAATTAAGTATCCCATATATTATAGCTTGAAGAATATATATATAATAAAAGAGTTTCAAAACTCTTTTATACATCGTTTTCTCAATGAATTTATAATTTAAAAAAGCCATGAAGCTTGATAAACCTATCCACCAAAATATTGTAAACCACCAATAATTTTCCTCAATAAGTGTTCCTTTAATTAAATGAAATAAATCCATATTATATAGGTATCTTGGATAATTACCAAGTAAATCAACAAAGAAAGCGTATACTAGAAAATAAATAAAATACTTAGCAAAAGTATTCTTATATTTTCTATAGAATATGATACCTGTTATTGCAGCTATAAATTCAACAGAATATGTAATTAATGTATAATAATCTTTAAAAAACTCTTCCAAAAAACTAAGTTTTATTCTATTGCGGATAATTAGCACCAGGTGGGTTTCCTTGACTTCCTATGTTTAAACCATTACCCCCAGGAATATCTCCTCCTGTTGGCTGAATTGGAAACATACTACCTTGAGAGGTATTCTTTTTGCCAGTAGGTATAAAGAACATAGTAGTTAAACCTGTTTTACCACTAGCATCTGGATAGGCACCTAAATAAATTCTAAGACCATCCATAGTGTAACCTAATTCACCTGCTTGGTTCTCAGCATAATTGATGTAATTTTGAATATCCTCAATCGACCACCATGACGATCTATTATCTCCAGTTTTTGTATGCCTAAAAAGAGAATCACTTATAATTCTATGTCTTATGTTATAAGCTTGGTCTAAAACTTTAGCTTCACTAGGCTTAATCAAGCCTTTTGGTTCTATAATTTCTGGTGGATCAGTTATTCCTGAGCTATCATTATAGCAATAAATATACATGGCTAAGGCACCTATTATAATGCCCATAATCAACAATCCTAAATTTTTCATAATATCTTATTTAAATTAATAACTATAAGTTAAGTATATAAATTTATTGAGGGTAGTTAGCGCCTGGAGGATTACCTTGATGACCTATGTTTAAACCATTGGCTGATTGAATATCATTGCTTTCACCATTACCCTCTTCACCTACTTTATTACTTGCTGTTGGCACTATAAATGATGTAGAATAACCCGCTTGTCCTTTTACAATAGGATACGCTCCACAATAAATTCTCACACCATCCATTTCATAACCTAGTTCTTTTGCCTGAGCTTCTGCTGAATCTAAAAAAGTTCTTAAATCTTCAAGGGAATACCAAGAAGATCTATTGTCTGGTCGTTTTGTAATCTCTTTGCTGATGAGTTCGCAGCGTTCAGTAAAAGCATCGTTTAACTCTTTTGCCTGTTCTGGGGTAATCAAACCTTTAGGGTTGCTCATTTTTAATTTAGTTTAGAAGTTAATAATTAGTATTAAGTGTACTAATTGAGGGTTATAGGAATTAAGGGATTGCATCTAAAATTAGAGAATTTAATTCCAGATTACAAATTTTATTATAAATTTTCTTACGCAACTAATCTTTTAGTCTGATTTTTAAGACATTGCCAGTAGATTTTTGGCTCAATGTATTAATCGCATTTTCAGTAAGAAGAAGAATTCTTGGATAACCTCCTGTAGTCTGACAATCACGCATTAACACAATTAATTGACCCAAAGGTGTTAACTGTACTGTACCAGGCAAAACAGGTGAGGTTAATATAGGTTCTAAAGTATTTTCTAGTAATGGCTCTAATTGATATGCCATTCTGTTATTATACTTAGAAACCTTTAATTCTCTATTTAACAATGCATCTTTTTGGGTTTTGGATAGTTTGTCATATTCAGGACCTTTAAATACTTCTAGATATTCATTATTAAACACATAGTCATTATACTTGACATGAGCATTAGAATTATCAAATACATCATCTACTGATAAATAATTAATAGCATCATCCTTCTCTACATGTGCGGATGTCGTAATATCTGTGTACATACTCCTGCTGCCAAAAATCGCCTCAGACTTAAAACCACCTTTTACCGCTAAATAACTTCTAAATCCATACTCTAATCTTCCGAAGCTAAGAACATCATTACGTTTTACTGATACTACTGAATTCATGTCAATTGGTATAGCATTCAATTTTGGATTCATAAAAGCACCAGACAAAACTATCCTAGTAGGTTTTAGAAATTGAAGTGTCGGCCCAACCATTGTCATCTCAAGTACTGCACATCCCCTAGAGTTTCCTAATAGCGCATTAGCAAATTCGCAAGAATATAAATCCATAGCACCAGACACAGGAACACCATAACGTCTATACCCAAAGCGTCCTAGGTCTTGAATCGTAGTATAAAAACCAGATTTTATAACCTTAATCATACTAACAATGAGCTTAGATTAAATTTAGATGCTTCAACACTTTCCTTAATAGCACTGTATTCTAAAATACTGACAGGATGAAATTGAATTTTATCGCCAGCTTTTATAAAACATGGAGGATTAGAATTGGAGTCAAACAACGCGATTGGTGAATTACCAATAATATGCCAACCACCTGGACTGTCTTGGGGGTAAATTCCTGTTTGTTCTCCTCCTATGGCAACTGACCCTTTTTTTACATTCAAATTCGGTGTTATTTTTCTATCGAAATGCAACTTAGAATCCAGTCCTCCTAAGTATAAAAAGCCAGGTAAAAAGCCAATAAAAAAAACAGTATAAATTGTACCAGAATGAAGCTTAATGATTTCAGCTTTTGAAAGCTTTTTTTTGTTTGAAAAACCCTCTAAATCTGTTGCAAAATCATCGTGATAACATACTGGAATTTTCCAAGTAGAAGTATTCAGCGTCTTAACCTTATCTAACTTAGAATATAACGCTTTTAGGTTCGAAATTTTGGTATTGACATTTTCAATACTAATATTATAAACAATTAAAATTGAATTATATGTGCTTATTACTTCAACTTTTTCTTTAATATATTCTTTTTCAATACAAAGTTTGAATCGCAATACATCTTCGAGCACATTTTCATCAATTATCGCCTTCCATTCTATTAAAATAGAATAGGAATTAAATTGAGAATACTTAAGATCAGGAATCATAAATTTTTATTGAATTACAATCTTTCTTTTTGACAATTCCAAGTTTAGAAATTCTAAAATCTCAATAGCATTTTCAGTATCTCCATGCACACAAAATGTTTCTGCTTTTATTGGCACTTCTACTCCATTAATAGTTTTTACTTTTTGTTGCTGAATCATAAGCAATGTATGATTCAAAATTTTATACTTATCTATCAATAATGCTGCATCATTCTTTCGTGACACTAAAGATAAGTCTTCATTATAATTTCTGTCCGCAAAAGCTTCATATACCACATCAATATGTTCCTCAATTGCTAATTGAGCAATAACTGAATTATAAGGAGCATATAATTTTAATGGCAAGGCCATACTTTTTACAACTTCTATAACAACTAAAGCCGTTTTTTCATCTCTAGCCGCAAGGTTATATAATGCTCCATGTGGCTTAATATGGTGCAATTGCGAATTCTCTTTAAGAAGTACTTTTTGCAAATCTCCTATTTGTTGTTTCAAGCTATTATATAAATCTGCAGCAGAGATTTTCATTTCTAACCTTCCGAAGTTAGCTTTGTCAGGAAAAGAGGGATGTGCACCAACTTTTACATGATGTGTGCTTGCTAGTCTTACAACCTCAGTCATTGTCGTTATATCACCAGCATGACCACCACAAGCAATATTACACGATGATAGATATGGCATTAACTTAACTTCGTTATTAACCCCTTCACCTACATCTGCATTAATATCTATACGAACAATTTCATTCATCTAAATCAATTTAAAGACGCTTAGAATTCCTTTAGCTCCCAAAAAGATAGTCACCAAGAGTATAGCAAAACCTAATACATTCTGAAGCTTAGAATTTTTATAACTGCCTAATACAGCGGATTTATTCATCACCCAAAGCAAAAACCCAGCAATTATTGGTAATAATAAACCATTAGCAACTTGTGCAAATTTTATAATCTCAATGGATTTAAACCCTATACTCGAAAACACAACTCCTAATCCAAGAATAAATATCCAAACAGCTCTGAATTTATTAGATTTTAAATCAGCAGACCACCCCAAACAACCACTAGCGACAAAGGCTGCAGCTAATGGAGCCGTAATTGCACTTGTAATTCCGGCAGCAAATAAACCAATTGACAAGAAATACTTGGCATTGGCACCAAACAAAGGCTCTAAGCCTTTAGCTAAATCTGACGCATTTGAAATCTCTTGATCTGTAATTGCTGATGCAGAAATGATAATACACATAGACACTAAACCCCCTAAAACAACAGCTATGATGGTATCCTTTTTTGCAAAGCTTAAGTCACTTTTATTCTTCCATTTGGTTTTAGCTAAGGATGCGTGTAAAAATAAATTATAAGGTACTACAGTTGTCCCTATCAAGCCTATAATAGTTAAAATACTACCTTCTGGAGATTTAGGCAAAACTATATTTTCTAACACCTCTATAAGGTTTGGTTTAGTGATGATGGCTGTTGTTAGAAATGCTAAACTCATCAGTATAACCAGAAAGACTAATGCTCTTTCCAGCACTTTATAATTACCTATATAAAGCAATATAAAAGCGACAACACCAATACTTAAACTCATTACGTTAAGCTTTAAACTTCCTAATTCAATTAGCGGATTTCCAAAAAGGGTTTGCATACCTAATGCTCCTCCACTAATGTTTCCTGCTTCGTAAGCAGCATTACCAATTACAATGGCACTTAAAATTAAAACAATAGCAAACCCTCTAAATATGGGGTTTTTAATCTCAGATCTTATGATTTCAGACAATCCTTTTTGAGATACAATACCCAAACGTGCTGCCATTTCTTGGAGTACAATGGTAGCTAGTATTGATAGCACCATTGCCCATAATAAAGCATAACCAAAATTAACTCCTGCAATGGTACAAACTGTTACAGTTCCCGGTCCAATAAAAGCAGCAGCAACTAATGGTCCAGGACCAATGTTTTTAAAAAAATTCTTCATTAATTATCAATAGAATTTAACGCATAAATAGCAAAACTTCCTAACCAATGCCCCCCTTCATAGCTATCACCCACAATGCTTGGCAAGGAATAATTGATATGTTGATTCGCTATGTTTTTAAGGTGTGTGTATTCAGGTAAATCCTTTGCTATGTAGTTAAGACTCCACGCTCTTGAAAAGTTGACACCATCGAGATGGACTAGTTTTCCGTCTGTTCTATCTGAAACTTTACCTGTTTCAATTTTGAAGGTTTTGTCTTTTAATTGTGGCATAAAATCATTAACCCAAATATTAAAGGCTTCTTTAGATAAAACACGTCTCATCAAAGCTGCTTCTTCTAAACAAGGAGACAAAAAATCGAATCCACCAGGCTCCCATTCTATTGGACAATCCTTATCATTATTATAAAAATCTCTAGCTCGCTTTTCAATTAAAATGGCTAATTGCTCATTATCTATTGTAGAAGCATAGTCATAAGCAAAGCTTAAACCAAATGCGGTATTTGGATGCTCACCTACTCTAATTGGGTAATTCAATTTTGGTAAAAACTCTAAATATTTATTAACGATTAAGTCGGTTAAAGGCTGAAGGTTAGTTTCTAATACTCTTGCAACTTCACTATCCCAAGTATGTAACTCTTCCGCTAGTTTTAATAACCAAGCCCAACCATAAGTACGCTCAAAGGATTTGTTATGCTTTCCTTCAAAATACAAGAGTTCTTGCTCTATGTTTTCTTTTGATATATTCTGAAGTAATTTTTGTTCAATATCAGCTCTTCCCTTTATATCTGGAAATTGTTTTAACAAGCTCACCAAACTCCAATGTCCATGGACCGCAGAATGCCAATCGAAACAACCATAAAACGCAGGATGCAACGCTTTAGGTGACAGCAAATCTGAAGGACCACCAATGGTTTGATTGAGTTTGTTTGGATATTCCGTATTCATGCAATGCAATGGCAATTGAGCCAATTTATTAGCTTCATCTAGATTTAAAACAGGAATATCAACTGTTTTAACATCTATACTACGCTCTTTTGTTTCAATTTTAGTTTGATTACAACTCATCATTAAAAGAGCGAATAGTAATACGTAATAACTTTTCATTTTGATTTATCTTTTTCGTGTTTCTCAAAAATACAATAATTACATTTTAATTTTTTCACCACACATCACTTCAAATTTCCTCAATATTATTTATCTTTCAAATAAATTTTAATTTCTATTCCAATCATTTTTTTTATAAACACCTAAATGACAGAGAAAAAACGTCAAAAAAAGTGGCTCAATACACTAAAATTTTTAGCAGCATACCTTGTCGCAGCATGGACCTTTTTACAATTTATAGATTGGATTTTAAACCGCTATAATGTTTCACCACATTGGGTAGATATTTTATTATGGTTCTTTATAGGAATTACACCGTCACTCTTGATTTACTTTTATCATCAAGAACGCTTAAGCAAGCGTATATTAAAACTTAGAGAAAAAATAATCATTCCTCTTAATGTTATTCTCCTTGCCATTGCATTGTACTTTGGTTTTGGAAACAGCGACCTAGGAGCTACAACTAAAGAAATTCAATATACTGACGAACAAGGTCAGGCAAAAAGAGAAATTATTACAAAAGAAGAATTTAGAATTGGTGTACCCATTTATGGTTTTAAAAATTTAGATGAAGAAAAATCTTTAGATTGGTTACGCTATGGTATAGGGCGATTATTAGAAGAAGATTTAAGTCAGAACAAGAGCTTAAGTCCAGACTTTGGTTTTTACACGGACACATCAACTAAAATTGAAGAATCTTCTCTTTTTAATGATTTTTACATAGATGGTGATTATAAAAAGGATGGTGACCTATATACTATAAAAGCATATAAACGAAAATCTACCAATGGAAAAATACTCAAAGAACAAGTATTTACTGGTAAAGATATATTACCATTAATAGATGAAATAACAGTATTTATTACAGAAAATTCTGGATTTATTGAAACGAGGCAATTACGTTACTTAGATTACCCTATCAATGAGTTTATGAGTAGTTCATTAGAAGCCATTAAAGAATATTTAAATGGTAATTATAGTAAAGCTATAGCCATAGATAAGAATTTTGCCCTGGCTTATTTAGAATATGCTAAACGATCTCTACGGGTAAGTAGAGGCAAATTAGAAGTGCAAGATCTGGCTGACAAAGCATTTGATAATAGAAATAGATTACCACTTCAAAAACAGTTAGAAGTGCATATTCAACGTAGCTTAGCCTATGAAAATTTTGATGATGCTACTGAACAGGTGAAGCTTCAATTAGAAGTAGATCCTCATAATTCTTTCTATAATCAAGTTTTATTCAGTATTTATGGAGAAACCAAGCAAACCGACAAATTCTTTGAATCCTCTGGAAAATTATTTGACATGGATCAAAATCCAGATACAGGAACAAATCTTGCTATTGCTTCGATGGTAAGTGGTAATGATGAGATGCTAATTAATGAAATTGAAAAATACGAAATCATAAGTCCTAATCTAAAGGTTTTTAAAATACAACCTTTATTATTTAGAAATGAAATTACTAAAGCTGATGCATTATTAGAAGATATAAAAACACTTTACCCTAATTATAAAAACCGCGCTCAAGTTTATGATTCTGCTGTACAATATTTGAAAAAGAATGATTATAACATTTCAAAGTTTAAAAAGTTTGAAGGCATATATCGCTCTAGCTTTAATGAGCAAACCAGCACCTATTGGGTTGAAAACAATAGACTAATACATTATGTGAAAAACCAAAGAATGCGCGCCCTTCTTCCAGCTGGGGAGAATAGTGTCGTCTCTGGTTTTTTAAATAATGAAACTTACAAACATAATTTAGTAGTAGATAGCACTTATAAAGTTATTGGAATCAATTTTCAAGAATTTAATTATCGAAACACTAATTCATATTGGTATTGGAAAGAAGATGAATCTATACAAAAAGCCCATGAGGCCTTTGACAATGGGGATATCGAGTCTGCAAAAAAATTATATAACGTCGCTCTTGAAAACAACCCAAAGCATGCATATTTATCTAATACTTTGGCATATATAAATTATATAACAAATACATCAAAAGACAATATAAACCAACAAAATAAAAGCTTCTCTGGCGATTATGGTCCGAGGAAATTTTGGGTTGAAGAGGATAAATTTTATTACAAACGTAAAGATAATAATACTGAATTGGCAAAGGTAGAATTGTTACCTATCTCAGAAAATCGTTATATGGATTTAACTCGACTAGGGACCATAATGGAATTTGTAGAAGATTCGCCTGGAAAACTCGCTTCAAAAGCTTATAGCTATATCATTGGTAATGAATTACGTTTTGAATGGGAGTTTGTAGATAATGATAATGTGAAAAATTATTTTTTAATAGACGACTAGTCAAAATAACCCTCTATATCTAAATTGTTGTCTTAAAAAGATTTATCATTCCATTTTTTTTAATCCTATAATTTATATCGCAGCCCAAACAACACTCTAAATTGGTTGTTATTAAAAGTTTGATTGTTATTGTCTATTGGTTTTTCAAAGTAATTATAGCTTGGTTCTAAAAACAGAATCATCTTTTTTGCCAACTTATAAGAAATACTCGAATTTAAAGTTGCTCCAAAAACTGTAGTATTAACACCAAGGTTCTCACCTATATGTTCATCATTCAGAAAAACGCTATTATCAGTTAAAAAATTAACGTTCCCGCCTACTCCAAGAGATACATCATATTTTTCACCTGCTACTACTCTATACGACAACTCTATTGGCACTTGGATATAATCAAGCTGCTGTAGCAGAGTCCCTTCATTAATAATCTCATTATTAGTAGAAAAGTCATTAATAGCTTCTTGTGATGCAAGAAATAATATATCTTGATTACTTATAATATTTTGAGAATTACCTGCACTAAGAGTAGTTGCTGAACTTATATACTTAACACCATTCACCTCTTGACCCAGTATATTTTTACCTATTCCAGATTTTACAACAAGTTTATCTGAAATAGAATAACCCAATTTAAAAGCATACACAAAGTCGTTTTGTGATACTGTATTTACTGATGCATTTTGAATGGACGATTGAGGGCTGCTAGTATTAGTTAATCCTGCTAAAACTTCAACAGACCATTTTGAGTTTACTTCTTTATTAATGTTTGTGCTATCTCTATCATTCTCATTTTTAGTCATAAGCTCTTTATTTATATCTAACAGAGAAACATCTTTAACTTTAGAAATTGAATCATTATATACAACCACTTTATCTTTTACATAATTAACTGTTTTATTCTTTTTCTGTAAAGCAGCCATGTCCTTGTTGTTGACTTTATCATTCTTTTCTTTTACACTATTTTGAGAATAGCTGTTATTATACTTAGACTTTTTCTCCTTTTCGTTTTTATTCTTTTTATTAATATTTTCAACAATAGCCTTATTCTTTTTGTTATTCTGCAATATTTTATTTCTTTCCGATAGTTGTTTTTGACTAGCTACATTTTTTAAGAGTTCTTCAGTAATGTCTGATTCTTCAATTACTCCATCATTATTGGAATCACTACTATTTGTTCCCTTAACTATTTTAGTGTTTTGTTTTTCTAATCCATTAATTGTATCACCCTCTGTAGATTTCTCTATGTCAGTTATTTCATTAATAGGCTTACTATTAGAGACTGAAGAATCAGTAAGCATATAGCCAATTAGAACTAGTAAAACTGCAGCAGCAGAACCCCATAAAAAAAAGATTCTTTTTTTCTTTTTTTTAGGATGAAGCCTTGCTTCTATATTATCCCACAACTCTTTTGGAGGTTCCTTAGAAAACTCACCTAAATCACCATATATGTCTTCAATTCTATCCTTCTTCATGACACTTTTATGTTTAATTCCTCATTGATTTTTGTTCTTAATACACTTTTGGCTCTACTGAGTAACGATTTTGATGTTCCTACAGCTATTTTTAACTTATCTGCTATTGCTTTATGGCTGTAATCTTCAAAAACATATAGGTTAAATACCATTTTATAATTATCTGGCAGTTGTTGTATGTGTTTTAACAACTCATCTTGAGACAAAGCTAGATCAAGCCCATTCGTTTTATCCTCAATACTAGTATTAAGGTTAGAATCATCAATCGCAACATATAGTCGTCGCTGTTTTTTTCGTAATACTTCTAGTGCTTCATTTACGAAAATACGTTTAGCCCATCCTTCAAAACTTCCATTAAAATTGTATTGATTTATCTTTTGAAACAGAATAATAAAGCCATCTTGAAAAACATCATCTGCTTCTACTTTATTCCTCATATACTTTAAACAAATACCATACAATACTGGAGAAAGCAACGTGTATAATTCACGCTGCCCTTCCCTATCACTCTTAACACATTTTTGTATGAGTATCCGTAGTTTTTTATCCAAACTGTTACTGTCTATATATGCATTGAAAATACTGTTTTTAATATTGACCTTAAAAGCTGTCTGTAATAATTAAATCCGCAAAGGGCATCTATTTTTGGATTATATCTCTTTAAAATTGAATTGTACTCATAAGCTCTAATTCAAAATCATCTGCATAATTATATTGATGTATTACGTTTTCTCCAACAGCAATTAAATGAGATTCTAAAGGAATAATATCTTTTAAATCTGATTGATACGTATTTTCTAATACGATCTGACTTGGATTTTGAGCATCAAAAACATTAATACCATTATCATTACATACATAAAGCACCTGATTTCTTATTCCTAAACCATAAGGACTAGATAAAAAGTATGTAGAGTATTCTATAGGTGTACTAATATCTGTAATATCAATCACATTGATTTGATCTTCGATTGCTCCACAAGAATTTTCCCCTCTTACAGTAATATATGCTGTATATCCTTCAACTACAACCGGATCACAACCTGTAGCGTGAGAAAATGATGATATATAAGTTGGATTGAATGCATCCTCCAAACCAACTATATGCATACCGTTAGTCGCTCCTATAAACAAATTCTCTTTTAAAATATATGTAGTTTCAAGTTCCCCTCCAAACCAGCCTTCCATCCACGTCTCTGACGTTAAAGAAATGTCATTGTGATCAGTAATATCGAACGTATATAACATGTAATCATCTATAGTATATAATGCATTGTTAAAAATTTGAAATTTAGCATAAGATCCACCAACACCTATATTATTACCTATAGTATTTGCCAAAGCATCAAATTCAAAAATTGATATAGAATTCCAATTATATATATTAGAATTACTTTCTACTTCTACAATTGACATATTAACCGTTGTATAATTTGCTATAAATTCATCACCATTACTAGGGTATATATCTGACTGATAATAGGAAACATCATCAGGGAATGTTGCATAATACGACAGCATATCTTCTTCTACATTAAGAAGCTGTATATTAGACACATTACTTATATCAAACACCACTAAATCCATAAAATTATCAGCATATAGAATACCATTCTTTACGGAAATATCATTAACTCCTTCTAATTCTATAAATGCCAAATTTTGAGGATTTTCTGGACTTTGATTATCAAATATATGTATACCAGAATGTTGTGCTATATAAAATAGTAAATCGTCATAGACATAAATTTTTCCATCAGAATTAGTTGATCGAGCTGAAGTGATTTTAATTGAATTTCTGAATTCAGATTTAGATTTTATTACAGGAACAGTTACAGCTACTCTGTTTATAAGTCCGTTAAAATCATCATCACTTTTACAATTTGTTAGTTGCAAGCACATTATTACAACTATGGCTAAGGCAGAAATTTTGTTTTTCATAATCATTGTTTATTAATAAGATGAAAAAAAAACAAAAGGTTGCAGTGATTGGCAAAAAAATTATCCTAACCAACCTTCACGGTCCAAACTACGGTATTGAATTGCTTCGCTAATATGAGCTCCTATTACATTTTCTGAACCTTCGAGATCTGCAATGGTTCTAGACACTTTAAGAATTCTATCATAAGCTCTCGCAGATAGATTCAATCGCTCCATAGCTGATTTTAATAATTGTAGTGATGCATCATCTAGTTTGCAATGTTCTCTAATCTGTTTGGTATTCATCTGCGCATTGTAATGCACATTTTCTAAGTCCTTAAAACGTTCCGTTTGCTTTTCTCTAGCTTTAGTGACACGTTTTCTAATATCTACTGAAGACTCTCCTTTTCTGTCATCAGATAATTTTTCAAAAGGTACAGGAGTGACTTCAATATGAATATCTATTCTGTCTAATAAAGGTCCAGAAATTTTTCCCATATAACGTTGCATTTCTGCAGGTGAGGAAGTTATTGGCGCGTCTGGGTCGTTAAAATAGCCACTTGGACTCGGATTCATACTTGCCACTAACATAAATGAACTTGGATATGTTACTGTAAATTTTGCTCTACTAATCGTTACCTCTCTATCTTCAAGAGGTTGTCTCATCACTTCTAAAACTTCTCGTTTAAACTCTGGTAATTCATCGAGAAACAAAACTCCGTTATGTGAAAGAGATATTTCACCTGGTTGCGGATAACTTCCACCTCCAACTAAGGCTACATTACTTATTGTATGATGTGGACTTCTAAACGGTCGTTGTGCCATGAGTCCGGCATGTGCTTTAACTCGACCAACTACAGAATGTATTTTCGTCGTTTCCAAAGCTTCATGTAAAGTCATTGGCGGCAAAATACTAGGCAATCGTTTTGCTAACATGGTTTTACCAGAACCTGGAGGTCCAATTAAAATAATGTTATGTCCACCTGCTGCTGCAATTTCCATACAACGCTTTATACTTTCTTGGCCTTTGACATCTGCAAAATCAAACTCAGGAAAATCAAGATTTTTATAGAATTCTTCTCTAGTATTTATAATGGTTTGCTCTATAGTTTCATCCTTATCAAAATGGTTAATGACTTGTGTGATATTATCCACCCCGTAAACTTTTAAATCATCTACAATAGCAGCTTCTTTTGCGTTTTGCATTGGCAGAATAAAACCTTTAAAACCTTCTTCTCTGGCTTTTACAGCAATAGGCAACGCGCCTTTAATAGGTTGCAAACTTCCGTCTAAAGACAGTTCACCCATTATTAAATAGTCATCCAAATTTTCTGCTTTAATTTGTCCTGAAGCAGTAAGTATTCCTATAGCAAGTGTTAAGTCATAAGCTGAGCCTTCTTTACGTAAATCGGCAGGAGCCATATTAATAGTAATCTTTTTTCCAGGAATTCTATAATTGTTATTCTGAAGTGCAGCAGCTATTCTGTAATTGCTCTCTTTTATTGCATTATCTGGCAATCCTACTAAGTGATACCCAACACCTTTATCTACATTAACTTCAACGGTTATTGTTGAAGCTTCAACACCAAAAACGGCACTGGCGAATACTTTCTTAAGCATAGTTGATTAGTTTCTTTAAATGTAGAAAAATTGAAGTGCATAAAAAAAACTATACGTCAAAAACTTCAACTCTAACTCTTATAATCGCTTTAACATGATAGTTGATTATTCTTTGCCTACCTTCTCTAGTGTTAAGAATCTCCATAAACTCTTCAAAATTATCCATAAAGAAATTTTCTGTCAGTATAGCAGGCATTTTGGTTTTGGTAAGTACATAAAAACGTCGCTCTTTATCTAAATCCCCATCTGAGAAATCAGTACGTAGTTTTTTATTAGGAAATTCATTCTCGTATTCGTTACCAAAAATTGTAGCTATTTTATCGCTCTTAGTGTTTCCTGGAGACGTAAATACCTCACTGCCATGTCCTCCTCCAGCATTACTATGAATACTTAAATAAAAACTTTTTCTAGCAGGATATTTATTAGCACGCTTTACTCGCGTTTCTAATCTAACATCGCGATATTCTGGAGCAATGTTCACATAGGGAATTTTTAGAAGTGTCAGCTGCTCTACAATACCAGCAACTATAGCTCTATTAAACTCGCCTTCGTATATAATACCGTTAGCTCCCCAATCTTTTCGTTTTCCTGGAGTTGTATACTCTCCATTTATTAAGCCACCATGACCATTATCTATAAGTACTATCATATAAAATTAAAGTTAGAGGGCCAACAAGAACTAATTCTATACAAAGGGATATAATCTGTAATTTACAAAAATTAGTACAATTAAAACACTCGTATTAAATTTTTAAAAAACGACCTGTAGTAGAATTCTTTTTAGTTATTTAAGCGATTAATTCTTTATAAATTTTTTAGTCACTTTAGAATTACCAGATTGAATATCTAGGAAGTAGATGCCTTTTAACAAGCCAGAAACATCTATACTATAATTTAAGCTTGAAGGTTCAATTTCATTAAGCATTCTACCATTAACATCAATGACATTCAGCTTATTTATAATTTGACTTGAAGCAATCTCTATTTTATCCTTCGCAGGGTTAGGATATAGTTTTACTTTATCAGAATCCAAATCATCAACACTTAAAGGGGCGACAAATTCTGTATTTACTGTATTAGTAATAATTGGCGGGTTAAAATCGAAATAAATATCTGCCACTCCACTGATAATATCCTCAACCACAACATTAGATTTTGGCTTAATTTTAAAGGCTATAAAACCATGAGAGTTAGGTTCGTCATTAGTACTGTCCGGTAAATTGATATCATCAAACACAAAACTTACATCAGTTTGGTCAGTGATTTCAACACGACCTGTATGACTTAAATTGTCTATCTGCATGGTTGTCCAATCTAGTTTAGCATCTAATACATGATCAACTTTTACATTAATAGCGCTTGCAGTTCCTGTGTTTTGAAAACGAATTAAGTAATGTAAATACTTATCCGCATCGTCAATAAAAACCTCTTCGCCTTCAAGAACTGTAATATCATTTGGATCGTAAGAACCAACAACAGTTTGCTCTAAAGTTAAGGTATTGTCTTCTTCAGTTTCATCTCCAGTTATAGGATTTATTGAAACCGTTGTAAGAACAACATCATCAATATTTGTAGTTGGTGGAGCGAATACATTAAACTCTAAATCAATAGTTTTTACCTCAAAAGGATTTAAATCCGTGAAATCAAAGGTTAACATATTAGCTGTCTGAGAACTCAACGCCTCTGTTGCTGTTAAAAAATTTAGTTTAGATCCATCGAATTCAAAAGTTACTGAACCACTTAACTGTGTTGTACCTAAATTTTTATATACTAATCTATATGATGTATCAAAACCAGGTCTGGGCTCAAAGAATATAGGATAAGCACTAATATTTAAATCATTTATTGCAGCTATAGGTTCGATACAGAAATTGATATTATCAGAGTTTCCAAAACCAGTAAAGTCTGATTGAAATGTTGCTGGAGCAGCTTGATAATAATTAGGCAATTGTCCTGTTATCTGAGTATTTACTATGCCTTCTTCTTGTGTATATATTCTAAAAACTCCGTTTTCTTGTGTAAAAGCAGCTTGAGATGATGTGCCATTTGTACTTACTACCATAATTCCACTTAATAGTTCATCCTCATCAGTACAACCATCACCTATTAGATCAAAACGCGTGGTTCCACGAATTTGGTTACTAAGCGCAGCTCCCATATTATTATACCATACGATTCTACTATCAGAATTTGAAATAGATATAATATCTAAATTGTTATCTTGGTTAATGTCTGTAACAAAAAGATCATAATAACTATTAGAACTTGTAGAAATAACTTGCTGTGTGTTTTCAAAATCACCTAATCCATCAGTGTTTTCGTACCATGCAATAACTCCACCATTTCCACGATCGGCAGAAACAACATCCAAATCACCATCATTATCTATATCAAATACACTAATATCCTTGGGGTCAGAAATAATTGTAGTAATTAGCTGAATATCACTAAATGTGCCTGCTCCGTCTAAATTTTCTGACCAACCGACATAATTTGAGTCTGTTTTATCACCTGCAAACAGAATATCATTATCACCATCACCATCTAAGTCTGCAATTTTAGTGGCTTCGGCATCATAATAATAATCTTCTATTTGTTGTCTGTCACCAAAAGTACCTTGACCATCTAAATTTAAAAAATAGATTAATCTATAACTCGAAGCCACAGAAAAATCTAAATCTCCATCTCCATCTAAATCTCCAAAATCCATAGAATAATGCGTGTTATTTCCTATTGAATCAATTTGTTGAGCAAGGCCAAATGTCCCAAGTCCATCTATGTTTTCAAACCAATAGACCTTTCCACTTGCTAAACAAAAGACATCCAAATCACCATCATTGTCAATATCTGATGCGAACACCTTATTAACATCATACAAATCGTCATCGATAAATTGAGCTGGTCCAAAATTACCTGAACCATCTGTGTTTTCGTACCACACCACATCGTAATCTAGAGAGGATGTTGCAATAACATCATTATCACCATCACCATCTACATCTACTGCAAGTACTGAACCTGCGCCGTTTAAAGTTTCAGAAATTATTTTTTGAGTATTATAAAAATCTCCTTGACCATCTTTATTTTCGAACCAGGCAATTTTATCATCCCAATGTGAAGCAGAAAGAATGTCTTTATCTCCATCGCCATCTAAATCTGCAGCGTGAATAATTTTTCCACCAGAAACAGTTTTAGTGATTGTATAAGGCGAGAAGTTTCCTTGTCCATCCGTATTATTGTAAATTTTTACATTTTTATCATTATCTGTAGCCGTTATAAAATCGATATCCCCATCTCCATCCATATCAGAAAGATGTATATCGCGCATACTGCCAATAAACGAGTCTATAAAGATTTCACCACTAAAATTACCTGCACCATCTAGATTTTCGAACCAGATAATTTTGTCATCTTCACTAGATGTGGCAATAATATCCATATCACCATCACCATCTACATCTGTAATACGCACGCGATTAGCAAAATCTGCAGTAGTAGTTAATATTTGCTCTGTACCATAAGAACCGAGTCCATCTGTATTTTCGTACCAGACCACTTTATCATCACTAGCCGCTACAGCTGCAATGTCCATATCGCCATCGCCATCTAAATCACCTGCATACATTGAACTTACTCCACTAAGGTTACTATCAATAATTATTTTACTGCTAAAACTTCCTGTTCCGGTTTCATTTCTATACCAGGTTAATCCTTGAGCTCCACCTTGTATAGAATAGGCAGATACAACATCTAAATCATTATCACCATCAACATCTACTACATAAAACCCAGGAATACTCGATGTATTATTTTCAACATTTAAAGTGTTCGCAAAAGTTCCTAATCCATCAGTATTTCTCGACCATTTTATCTTACCATCTTGTGATGACGACCAAATGACATCTAAATCACCGTCACCATCCATATCTGCAGTACTTACAGTATTAACCCTGTAAGCAGAAATATATTGTTTTAGTACAAAATCACCATTACCATCAGTGTTTTCGTACCAAATAATATGATTGCCAAATAAAGCCGTAGAAAGTATATCCATATCACCATCGGCATCAATATCAGCTGCATGTACTCCCCAAGGAGTTTCTATTGAAGTCGTAATAGTATGCTGTGCAAAATCTCCAGCTACACCATCTAAGTTTTCGAACCAAACTAATTTGTCGTCAAAATATGAAGACGCTAATACATCTTTATCACCATCACCATCCAAATCGGCGGAAAATACACCTAATGATGATCCTAAGTATAATGAATGGTCCATAACTGTGGTCTCAGTAAACTCAATTTGAGCCTTAGCACTTATAACAGTTATAATTGAAACTAAAAAAAGTAGTCTTGTTCGCATAACAAAATATAATTTGCTTAAAAGTAGGAAATTATAGGCAAGCTATCTGTTAAATATAAACTCCAAAGCACGTCTTTCGTTATAATATATATTCTGTTTGTCGATAAACCCAACATGACCCCCATATTGTGGCATTTCTAAATAGAGATTTGGATTTTCTTTTGCTTCTTTTACTGGGTAACAGCTTGCAGATAAAAACGAATCGTTAAGTGCATTTATAATTAATGATGGCACTTTAATATTTGGTAGAAATTGTAAACAACTAGCTTTCTCATAATAGTCGTAAGCGTCTTTAAAATTATGTGCTTTTGAAGTATATATATGATCAAAATCAATTAAACTATTGATTGAATTAAAATCTGCAACTTTAATGTTTTTAGGAAATTGAATTAATTTAGGTTTTAATTTATCTTTTAGATGTTTTAAAAATCGAATTGCATAGTGTTTATTCTTTAAACTCAATAGCTCATCACAAGATCCTTTTAAATCACAAGGTACAGAAACCGCAATAACAACTTTAATTTCTTTAGCTAAATCGTCTCTTTCACCAACATATTTCAAAGCCATATTTGCGCCGAGACTAATACCTTTGATGTAGATTTCATCATAGCTGTTTTTTGATAAAATATAATTAACTACAGCTTCCAAGTCTTCTGTTGCACCAGAATGATAACTGCGATATAACAGATTAGGTTCACCACTACAACCTCTAAAGTTTACAGCACAAGCATCTATTCCGTTATCATTAAATAATTTTGCTGATGCTGTCATATATGGGCGTTGTGCATTGCCTTCGAGTCCATGTAATAGAACTATAACCTTATTTGATTTTTCTGGTGCGTGACTCCAATCTAAATCTAAAAAATCATTATCAGGTAATGCAATACGCTCTCTAGTTTGCTTTACTCCACTTACCTTTCGGGCTAATCCTGAAAATACGGTTGACACAAAGCTTGTCTTTGCCCAGAATGGTGGTTTATATTTGGATTGTATTACTGGCATTTTTACTTAATTTCAAGTGAAGTAAACTTAAAATTACTTCCATCAAACAAACCCTTATCACTTAATTTTAAAGATGGAATAACCAACAAGGCCATAAAAGATAAACTCATATATGGCGCATGAAGTTTACTTCCCAAACCCTTTGCCTTCTTATCTAATTCAGAATATTGTTTTCCTATAACCTCAGCGGGTTTATCACTCATAATTCCTGCAACAGGAAGTGCAACTACTTTTTCTTCAGTAGCACTTACAGCACAGATGCCTCCTTCATTTTCAATAAGAAGATTAACAGCTTTACAAATAGACTCATCTGAAACACCAACGGCTATAATATTATGCGAATCATGACCAACTGAAGATGCAATCGCTCCTTCTTTAAGTCCGAAGTTTTTAATAAAAGCTATTGCTGGTTTATCATTTTGATAGCGATTTACTACTACCATCTTCAAAACATCTATTTCAGTATTTGAAACTAGATTTCCATTTTTCATTGTAGCTTTTTCAATAATTTGATTCGTTACTAATTCACCATCTAAACATTCAATGACTCTAATTCTCTCAGTAGTAGCTTCAAACTTAAAGTCTGAGACTTCTTTTTTGGATGTGTTGAAATTATTCAAATTTTTAAAATCGACAGACGCAATTTTTGAAACACCATTATCAAAAACCAATTCACCGTTGATATAAGTTTGAATGGTTTTAAAATCTTTTAAATCTTTAACAACAATACAATCTGCAACATCACCAACATTTAATAAGCCAACATCTAAATTATAATGCCTCACTGGGTTTACACAAGCAGATTGAAGCACCTTAAATACGTTTATCCCTCTTGCAACAGCCCTAGTGCAAAGTTGATTAATATGACCTAGTAGCAAATCATCAGGATGTTTATCATCACTACAAAACATCATGCTTTCGTAATGTTCATCTAACAAATCGATTAAGGCATCAAAATTTTTAGCTGCACTACCTTCTCTGATGATAACCTTCATGCCTTTTTGAAGTTTTTCTAAACCTTCTTCATAAGTAAAACATTCATGATCTGTTGAAATACCAGCTGAGATATACTTGGTTAAATCATCTCCTCGTAATCCTGGCGCATGGCCATCAATTGGTTTTTTATAATGTTTTGCCCATTCTAGCTTTTTTAAAACCTCAGCATCGTCATAAATAACTCCAGGATAATTCATCATCTCAGCCAAATACTTAATATCTGGGTTTGCCATTAAGTCTTTTATATCTTTTGAGTCTATAACTGCACCTGCAGATTCAAAACTAGTTGCTGGCACACAACTTGGTGCTCCAAAGTTAAATTTGAATGGGGTTTGTTTCCCATTCTCAATCATAAACTCAACACCTTTTACACCAAGTACATTAGCAATTTCGTGAGGGTCGGAAACCGTAGCTACAGTACCATGTTTTACCACTATTTTGGCAAACTCCGATGGCACTAGCATTGAGCTTTCAATATGAATATGCGCATCTACAAAACCAGGTAAGATGAAATGATTTTCTTCACAGTCTTTTTCTTCAATGGATTTGATTTCACCATTTTCAATGATGATTTCTCCTTTATAAATTCTTTGATTTGGTATATCAACTATGTTACCTTTTAGTTTCATAAGTAATAGATGAGACTTCTCGACAGTGCTCGAAGTGACAATACTGTTAATTTTTTAGTTCTATTTTTAAAATAGTATTGGTTTCATTGTTAACTCTAAAACGATTATCACCTCTTCTGCCAACAACCCACACAACTTCATTATTTGAAGTCAATAACCATATACTTTCTTTTTCTACTAAAGACAGTTTTTCGTCTTTTAGATATTTACTAATCTTTTTCTTTCCTTTCATTCCATATGGATAAAAGTAATCTCCCTCTTGCCATAATCGCAATTCTATAGGATAACTCAACTTATCTTTATCTATATAGATTATATTAGTTGAAGTTTTTGAAATAGCATCAGCTTCATCAAAAAGCAAAACACCAAATGGAGTTGTAGTAGATTTATCTTTTTTATGAATTAAAAGAGGCTCTTCTTTAAGCTCTGTATCACATAAATCTGTTAAAATTAAAACATCACGATGCTTAATAAGTCTATGTGTGCTTGACTTTACATACTTTCCCGTTTCAGCATCTAATATATCAACGACATCATTCCACTCAGTAAAGCCATAAGCTTTGAACATCTCGTAGATATACGCTTTGGGGTTATTTAGTTTTTTAAATTCAGAAATCTTATAACTAATACTTGTATCATCAATCTTTGTGATAGTTCTCTTTGTAACTGCATTTAGACTTTCCTCTACAATATTTACTGTATCATTTAGATTATCTAAGGTGTTCATAAAGCTGTCTAGCAACTGTGGATTAATTTCTTTAAGAATTGGCACAACCTCATGCCTCAGTTTATTTCTCAAATACTTTCGAGAGGAATTACTACTATCCTCCCTCCATTTAATAGCATTCTCGTTGGCATAGCTTTCAATTTGCTCTCTAGAAAATTGAAGTAATGGCCTTACTATATTATCATTTATTTCAGGAATTCCTGTTAAACCATTTAAGCCAGTTCCTCTTGTAAAATTGATTAAAAATGTCTCGAGATTATCATCAGCATGATGTGCTGTAAGAATGTAATCAAATTTCAATTGTTCTGCTAATTCAGTAAACCAATCATAACGCAATTCTCGTGCAGCCATTTGAATAGAACGTTTGTTTTCATCTGCATAAGTTTGAGTGTCAAAATTCTGAATAAAGACTTCTACATTTAATTGATCTGCCAATTCTAAAACGAAATCTTCATCTGCATTGCTCTCCTCGCCTCTGAGATTGAAGTTACAATGTGCCAGCGTAAAATTCAATTGGAATTGATGGCATAAATGTGCTAAAACAACACTATCTATTCCACCAGAAATGGCAATAAGAAGCTTACTCTCATTGAGAAACAGAAGGTCTTTATCAATATGGTTTCTAAAGGTCTTTAACACTATTCAAAGTTATAGAATTAATTCTCCAAAACCTCACGCATAGCTTTGGCTTTAATTAAGCACTCCTCATACTCTTTTAATGGATCACTTTTTGCCGTTATCGCTCCACCAACAGAATAAGAGATATACTTCTTCGATTCATTATATAAAATACTTCTAATGATTACATTAAAATCAAAATCACCGTTAGGTGTAAAATAGCCTACAGATCCGGAGTACAAACCACGTTTTGTTTCCTCTAAGTCTTCAATAATTTTCATTGCTGAAATTTTAGGAGCTCCAGTCATACTTCCCATCGGAAATGTTGTTTTTATAATATCAACAGGGTTTGCCTCCTCATCTACTGTTGATGATATTGTAGATATCATTTGATGTACTTGTAAAAAGGAATACACCTTACACAGTTCTTCTACCTTTACACTTCCTTTTGTTGCTGTGTGTGACAAATCGTTCCGTACCAAATCTACTATCATTATATTTTCACTACGCTCCTTTTCATTTTTTGATAAATCATCTGCAAGCTTTATATCTTCTAATCTATTTGTTGAACGTTTTGCAGTTCCTTTTATAGGTTGCGAAATAACCTTAGTCTCTACTTTTTTAATATAGCGCTCTGGTGAAGCAGATAATAGGTATTTGTCATTTGCCTTTAAAAATGTTGCAAACGGTGGTTTTGAAATATCATTTAGTTTTTTAAATGTTTCTAAAGGATTGATTTCACTTTCCTCAGCAAAGAATTCTTGACAAAAATTGGCTTCATAAATATCACCTCTATGAATATGTGAAAGCATTGTATTTACTTTTTTGAAGTAGTCGTCTTTGTGGGTTCTGAGTTTTATTTTTATACCATTAGAGACCTTTCGACTAGGCTTAAGGTGATGCTCAATATTTTTTAAATCGTCCAGAATCTCATTCTCTACCATTTTTAAATATTGAATTTCAACCTGATTATCCTTTATTAAAAAGAGTTTCTTTGGTTGAAAAAAGTATAAATCAGGGAAATCCAGACCATCATAATTTTGAGATTTTAAATGCTCAGTTGCGTTTTTTAAATCATAGGTGAGGTAACCAAAAATCCAATCGCTTGTAGAGTCTTGATAATCCTCTAAGCGTTCGAAAGCATCAAAATAATCTGTCTTTAGAGAAGTGAAAGCATCTACGGCCAAAACAGCATCATAATTACTATACAGATCTTCATGGTTATTAGAGTCAATCCATACAACGTCTTCAAATTGCTGGCTCCAATACAAGAGTTGCCCCTTAAAATCTTCTATACTTTTGGGTTGATGATAAATTGTAGTTCTCAATAGCAAAATCTAATAAATGTAAAAATAAAGAGAATACTTTTTAATCACATCAAATTTGTATATTTCGTTCGATTAATATTGTTTAATAGAACATATACTCTTCTTTTTTAATCACCATTGAGTCATTAAACATATATATACTCAATTTCAAAATATAATTACCTATGCCTATTCTAAAAAACGACTTATTAAAAATAGACATTAAGTCAACTGGTGCTGAACTCTGTGCTATAAATTCTGTTAAAAACAACACTGCTTTTCTATGGCATGCAGACCCAAACATTTGGGGTGGTCATGCCCCTAATTTATTTCCTGTTATCGGCTCAATGAAAAATGATAGTTATATATATGACGGAAAAATGTATCCTATGACTAAACATGGGTTTGTAAGAAACAATGATAGTTTCATAATTAAAGATACTTCAGAAGCGCACATTTCATTTCTCTTAAGCTCTAACGAAGAGCTCCTAAAAATGTATCCCTTTAAATTTGAATTTGAGATTTCTTATGCTCTTAAAGAGAACATTTTAAATGTAGATCATACAATTAAAAATATGGATACAAAAACAATGTACTTTTCTTTAGGCGGACACCCTGCTTTTAACTGCCCATTAAATCCTAATGAAAAGTACACAGATTATTGTTTAGAGTTTGAAAAAGCTGAAAACTCAGAGTCTTACTTAGTTAATATGACTAATGGTCTTATCATCAATAAAACCAAACCTGCCTTTAACAATCCTAAAACAATTAATCTTCGTGAAGATTTATTTGATGAAGATGCATTAATCTTTAAAGATTTAAAGTCTAAAAAAGTAACCTTAAAGCACAAAAATAAAGGACCTGTATTATCCATGAGATTTGATGATTTTCCTTATTTAGGTATTTGGGCAAAACCTAATGCACCGTATGTTTGTATAGAACCTTGGATTGGTATTGCGGATTCTGAGACTGCAAATCAGAGAATTGAAGATAAAGAAGGGATTATTGCTCTCAATGCTGGATTAATTTTTAATGCAAGCTATAACATTGAAATAGAGAAAAAGCATTTAGTGTAAGTAGATTATAAATAGTAGCTTTGCAACTAAATTACGCACCGTGACTTTTAATGACTTAAATCTAAATACACCATTATATAATGCTTTAGACGATTTAGGCTTTGACACTCCTACTCCAATACAAGCGCAGTCTTTTAATGTTGTAGCTTCTGGCAAAGATGTTGTTGGTATCGCACAAACTGGTACTGGAAAGACACTAGCCTACATGCTTCCTATTTTAAGAAACTTAAAATATTCTCGGCAAGATAACCCTAGAGTTTTAGTTTTAGTACCAACTCGAGAATTGGTTGTACAAGTTGTTAGTGAGATTGAAAAGTTTTCTAAATACATAAACAATCGTGTGTTAGGTGTTTATGGTGGCACCAACATAAATACCCAAAAACAAGCAGTAGCTCAAGGTCAGGATATTATTGTGGCTACTCCAGGTCGTTTATATGATTTAGCAGTAAGTCGTGTTTTACAATTAAAATCGATTCAGAAGTTAGTGATTGATGAAGTTGATGTGATGCTCGATTTAGGGTTTAGACATCAATTGATGAATATTTTTGATATTCTTCCTCCTCGTCGTCAAAACATTATGTTTTCTGCGACCATGACTAAAGATGTAGATGAGTTAATTACTGATTTTTTCATCAATCCTACTAAAATATCAATTGCGGTTTCTGGTACTCCATTAGAAAACATAAAACAAATACGCTATGATGTTCCTAATTTTTATACCAAAGTAAATCTCTTAGAGGAGTTACTTCATGATACAAATGAATTTTCTAAGGTTTTAATATTTGTGGCTTATAAGCGAATGGCTGATCGTTTGTTTGATAAGTTAGAAGACATTTTCCCTGGTCAATCTTGCGTTATTCACTCAAACAAAACTCAAAACTATAGACTACGAAGTATTGAACAATTTAGAGCAGGTGAACATCGACTTTTAGTGGCTACAGATGTAATGGCCAGAGGTTTAGATATTGATAACATTACACATGTTATTAATTTTGACACCACGGATTATCCAGAAAATTATATGCATAGAATTGGTAGGACTGGTCGTGCAGAAAAACAAGGGCGCACCATATTATTTTCTACTGAAGCTGAACAGGACGCTAGAGAACGTATTGAGGAATTAATGCAAATGCAAATTGAAACGTTTGTTATTCCTGAAAGTGTAGAAATTTCTACTGAACTCATTGAAGAAGAACGTCCACAAATTAGAGAACATTACAATCCCACTAAACGACGTGATGAAGATGCACCAGGACCAGCTTTTCATGAAAAAAAGGAAAAAAATCAAAAAGAAAATTTAGGCGGTTCTTATCGACGAGAAATTGCCAAAAAATATAAAAAACCAAAAACTAGAGGTGATAAAAATTATAACAGAAGGAATAAGAAAAAGTAGATTACTTAACTTCGATAAAAAAGCCACTTCAAAAATGAAGTGGCTTTATATTTTTAAATCTCAACTAGTTAATTAACATGTTTTTCTAAAAATTCTGCAACACCTTCATGTGTAGCTTGCATACCAGTTTTTCCTTTGTTCCAATTTGCTGGACAAACCTCACCATTTTCTTCTACAAATTGTAAAGCATCAACCATACGTAGTGCTTCATCAACATTTCTACCTAATGGTAAATCATTTACGATTTGATGACGTACAATACCTTCCTTATCAATTAAGAATAAACCTCTATAAGCGATTAATTCTCCTTCAGCTTGCAGCATATCATTTTCATCATAAAAATAATCACCTGCTAAAACATCATAATTCTTAGAGATGGTTTTATTAGTGTCAGCTACTAATGGATATGTTACCCCTTTAATACCTCCTTGATTCTTGTCCATTTGCAACCAACCAAAATGAGATTGTTCAGTATCCGTAGATACAGCAACAACTTCAGTGTTTCTAGATTTGAATTCTTCAAGTTTTTCTTGAAAAGCATGTAGCTCAGTTGGACAAACAAATGTGAAATCTTTAGGATAAAAGAATAAAACCACATGTTTTTTACCTATAAATTGATCTAAAGAATAATCCGTTACAAATTCTCTACCATTTACTACTGCTTGCGCATTAAATTGAGGTGCTTTTTTCCCTACTAATACTGCCATTTTTAATATTTTTTTTATGTTAAATTTAAAATTTGGCTGCAAAGATACATATACACCTAGCATTTAACAATGATAAATGTTTTAAAAAAATATTAAAATATTAGCTATGCTAACTTACCGGATAATTGTCTGATTTTTATTCTAAAAGCAGCAAAAAGCAACGTTGTAAATGGACTTAACCAGTTGAATATTGCGTAGAAAAAATACTCACCTACTCCAACACCTAATACACCACTTTGATAGGCACCACAAGTGTTCCAAGGAATAAGAACTGAAGTTACTGTACCTGAATCTTCAAGTGTTCTACTTAAATTTTCTGGTGCAAGCCCCTTATCCTCAAATGCTTTTTTAAACATTTTTCCAGGAATAACAATCGCCAAATACTGATCAGAAGCAATAGTATTTAAACCTAAACAACTGATCACTGTGCTTGCAAATAATCCAAAAACTGTAGTCGCCACAGAAAGCAAAGCTTTAGTAATTCTTGCTAAGGCACCTATACCATCCATAATACCACCAAATACCATTGCGCATACAATTAGGAAAATTGTCCATAACATGCCTTTCATACCACCAGAAGCGAATAAATCGTTTAATTTTTCATTATCTGTTGCAATTGCTGTATCCGTAAGAATTGAATTTGAAATTGCAGAAAAACTAGAATCCGACAAGCCTTTTAATATTTCAGGCTGAAAAACTACAGCAAAAACTGCAGCCAAAATAACACCTGAAGCTAAAGCAACCAATGGCTTTGTTTTTAATAATATGAGTACAATTACTGCAGCTGGAACAAGGAATAGCCATGGTGTAATATTAAATGTATCATCTATTGAAGCCAGTAAATTACTTATATCTGCATTTCCTGTTGGCTCGATTGTAGCACTAATAATTCCAAAAACGATTAATGTTACTATAATAGTTGGCACTGTAGTATAAGCCATATATTTTATATGAGTAAACAAATCTGTACCTGCCATAGCCGGAGCTAAGTTAGTAGTATCACTTAATGGTGACATTTTATCCCCAAAATAAGCTCCGGATATTACTGCTCCTGCAATCATTCCTGGATTAATACCTAATGCAGTACCAATACCAACTAAAGCTATACCAACAGTAGCAGAGGTTGTCCAAGAACTTCCAGTAGCTATAGATATTACTGCAGCAATAATTACAGATGCTGGCAAAAATATTTCTGGACTTAAAACTTGTAGTCCATAATAGACCATTGCTGGAATTACACCACTGATAAGCCAAGTACCAGCTAAAGCGCCAACTAAGAATAAAATCATAATTGGTATAAAGACGCTCTTTAAGTTTTCCCACACCTCTTGCACCATTATTAAAGGTGTTACTTTATTAAGTAAGCCGCCTATAAAAGCGACAAAACCACCCATAAGTAAGATGTATTGATTAGAATACTCACCAAACATTTCTCCATCAGCAAAGAAGATATTATAAGCTAATAGCCCCATTAAAATTACAACAGGAACAAGTGCTTCAAAAATATTAAGCTCTTTATTGTCTATAATTTTTTGGTCTTCAATTTTAATTTCTGATAAATCGTCGTCTTGCATTTTATTTAGTTTAGTTCTGTAATGTTACGATTTTGTAGAACCATTTGCAAATCTGTTAAATCGTTGATTTGATTAGTTGCTGATTTGTATAATCGTTTTTCCTTTTGAGATATAGGTTCTGTGATATGAGGTTTTAATTGGCTATTTTAGTCAACTAATTTATGGATTCATTAACTCAAATTGTTTTAGGTGCTGCATGTGGTGAAGCAGTGCTTGGAAAAAAAATAGGAAACAAAGCCCTTTTGTTTGGTGCCATTGGTGGTACAATTCCAGATTTAGATGTCTTTATTGGCCCTTTATTTTATAAAAATGAAATAGACGCAATGCTCTTTCATCGTGGTTTTATGCATTCTATTTTGTTTTCAATATTTGGTGCTTTCTTGTTCGGTTGGTTGGTTCACAAATTATATAACACTGGCAAACGATTGCATACAACTTCTATAAATGATTGGACTAAATTATTCTTCTGGTCCTTATTTACACATCCGCTTTTAGATTGTTTTACACCTTATGGCACACAATTGTTTGCACCATTTTCTAACTACCGCGTGGCATTTAACAATATAGCTGTAGCAGACCCAATGTATACAGCACCATTTTTAATATGTCTAATTATTTTGATGTTTTATAACCGAAGAAATGATAAACGAAAGCTTTGGTTAAAAATAGGCATTGGTATTAGCTCTGTATATATGATATTTACTATTGGCAATAAAATTTATATTGATAGTGTATTTAAATCTTCTCTTTTAAAAAAAAGAATTGATTATTCTAGATTTAGTGTACAACCTTCAATTTTAAATAATATCCTTTGGTATGGTATTGCAGAAACTGAAGATAATTATCATGTTGGGTTTTATTCACTATTTGATACATCTAATCATTTTTCTGACTGGGAAACGATTCCGAAAAAAAGAGATTTATCAAAAAAGAATTATAAAGATTTAAAGAATTTGACTTGGTTTAGCAATGAGTTTTATAATGTTTTCAAAATCGATGAAAATAATTTTGAATATTATGATTTGCGGTATCCAATTTTAAATGATTCAGAATCTAAAGCGCCAATCTTTGCATTAAAACTATTTAAAGATGGAGAGCGTATAAATATGAGGCCTTTTGAACCCAATACTGGTGATTTTGGTAAGGCAATTAAATTGCTTTGGGAGCGGTTAAAAGGTAATTAGTGTAACAATTTGTTTTTTTACTTCTCATTAGTATAACTAATCCAAAAAAAATAAGAAACATGAAAGGTTTGTTATCCATTATAATTTTTGTCTTAACTAGTAATTTGATTATAGGGCAACAAAATCAAAAGTGTCAAGAAGATTTTATTTGGCTTTCTAACTACATAGAAAAGAATTTGCCGGCTTTTCAAAATGACATCACAAATAAAAATAAAGCCAAATACATAACGTTTAAGTCAGAAATAGAAGATCAAGTATCTAAAGCAAATACAGAAAAAAAGTGCTTTATTCCTTTAGTACGTTATACAGAATACTTTTTTGATAATCATACGCGATTAGTAAGTAATAACTCAATTGTAGTCGATGAAGAATCACAAGAAAGTATCCAAGAATTTAAGAATTCGGATATTTTTAAATCTACAGAACGAATTACTATAGATGCTGATTTGATAAGAGAAAAGTATCAGAAATATGGCAAAAATGAAGTAAGAGGTGTGTATAAAAGCAATGGCGGTGCTTATGAAGTTGTGGTGATGAATAAAGAGAGTGACAATAATCGTTATATAGGAGTTATTTTAAATTCTACATCGACTCTTTGGGAGCCAGGTATGGTGAAATTTGAATTAATTAAAACCAACGACAATCTATATGAAGCTTTTTATTATTACAGAAATCATTCAGTGGTTTACAGACCAAAAGAGGTTTTTAAAGATGGTGTATTGTCAGAAGGTTGGTTTAAAGCTGATACTAATGAAGATTCAGTTAAATCGAATAAAGAGATTAACACAACACCAAATTCATTATTCCATTTTGAGCAAATCAATGAAACAACAAACTATCTGTATTTGCAATCGTTTGATGGAACTTTAAAACCTAGATATGATTCTTTATATAAAGCTATTAAACCAAAAATTAAAGCGTTACCAAATTTAATTATTGATATAAGAAATAATGGAGGTGGTAGTGATACTAATATTGAGTTTCTGCGTAATATGATGTACACAAATCCATATGAAGGTGGTCGTCAACAAATCTGGAATTCTGGGGCAGTAGTAAAAGCTTACGAAGACTTTTTAGCTAAAACTAAAGCTGAACCAGAGACGTATGGGAAAGGTACTATTAAATGGGTTAAAGGCATGTTGAAGATTCTAAGTAAAAATAACAAAAACGCTTTTGTATATACCTCCGATAAAAAATATCCAATGAAGTTTAAATCTTTAGATTATCCTAAAAAAATTGTTGTTATTCAAGGTAGAAATACAGGTAGTACTGCTGAGAATGTTGTTATATCTGCTATGAATAGCGAAAAAACAACAACTATCGGTGATAACACAGGTGGTTATTTGGGTTACGGAAACATTTTTGAGCATGTTTCTCCTTCTGGAAACTTTAAACTTTGGGCTTCTACAACTCAAAATGATTACAAAATGCAGTTTGAAGCTAATGGAATTCCGCCACAAATAAAGTTATCTAGCAATGTAGATTGGGTAGAAGAAGCTGTGAAAATACTAGAGCGTCAATGATCCGCTCTAGTATTTTATATAAAATTAAGCCATTTCAGGTTTTAGTATACCTAACTCAACCATACAAGCTTTCATCATTTCATAGGTGCGCTTAATATCAGCATCTAATCCAATAGAAAAGCGAATTAATCCATCACTCAAGCCCATTACTTCTTGTTCATCTTCAGGAATTTCGGAAGACGTAGAACTTCCTGGCGCACTAAATAAGGTCTTATAAAATCCAAGACTAACTGCTAAATAACCCAAGTTGCGTTCTTGCATTAATTCCATTAGAGCATTAGCTTTTTCTAGAGAACCAACGTCAATAGTTAACATACCTCCATAACCGTATTTTTCGTTCATCATGGATTTGAATAATTCATGTGATGGATGAGAAGTTAAACCAGGATAAACCGTTTTTAAACCATCGTTTTCAAATTTCTCTGCTAAATAAGCAGCATTATGGCTATGCTGCTGCATTCTTATATGCAATGTTCTTAAGTTTTTTAATACTGAAGCAGATCGCAAACTATCCATAGTAGAACCTAAAAGCATGGCTGCGCCATCATTTACATTTCGCAAGTCATCAATAAACTCTTGAGTACCACAAACAACACCACCTACTGTGTCTGAAGATCCATTTATAAACTTAGTTAAACTATGAGCTACAATATCTGCTCCTAATTTTATAGGTGAAATTGATAAAGGAGAAAATGTATTATCTACAACTAACTTTAGATTATGCTTTTTTGCTAATTGTGCTAAACCTTTAATATCTGCTACTTCTAACAAAGGATTACTTACTGATTCGCAATACAATACTTTTGTTTTTGATGTAATCGCAGTTTCAACAACATCTAACTTAGTGATATCTACAAAAGACGTGTTAATACCTAAGCGAGGTGTGAAGTTCTTTAAAAACGCATACGTGCCTCCATAAATAGTTCTACTACTTACAATATGCTCTCCAGCATCGCAAAGTTGTAATAAAACTGGTGTAATGGCTCCCATTCCAGATGCAGTAACTGTTGCTGTTTCTGTACCTTCCATGGCGGCTAATGCTTCACCTAAGTACAAGTTTGAAGGAGACGAATGACGAGAATATAAATAACAACCGTCTGCATTACCTTCAAACGTATCAAACATCGTTTTCGCTGAAAGGAATGTATAAGTTGATGAATCTGAAATTGAAGGGTTAACTCCACCAAATTCACCGAAATATTGTAAGTCTTGAATATTATTTGCAGGTTTAAATTTCATGTGCTCTATTTTATTGCTTCACTATGGTCACATGCTGTTCGCTATTTATCATTCGTTAGACGATAAGATTTTGAACTAGCTCGTTTCATAATAATTGATTATTTTGATTACATCAAAATTCATAATTATTAGATTAATAATCAACACATGTTAAAATAATTAGAAAAAAAATCTAATTAAAGCAATATATATAGTTGAAAATTCATTAATTTTAAGTTTTAAACTCGAGATACTGAAAAAAAGTTGCCATGATGTTTGACGAAATTGATAACAAACTACTCCACCTACTCCAAGACGATAGCAAACAAACCAATAAAGCATTATCTAATAAATTAAATTTGTCCGTCACTGCGGTTTATGAACGGATTAAAAAACTCGAAAACAATGGAGTTATTAGTAAATATGTGGCTTTAATTGACAAGAAGAAAGTTGAAAAAGATTTTGTAGCCTTTTGTCATATAAAGTTAAGTCAACATTCACAAGATTATGTGGTCAAATTTGAGCGAGAGGTTCGTAAATTAGACGAAGTTTTAGAATGTTATCATTTGAGTGGTGATTATGATTATTTACTTAAAGTTTTGGTTAAGGACATGAAAGCCTTTAGAGCCTTTATGGTAGAGAAATTAACAACAATTAATCATATTGGAAGCACACGTAGTATGTTTATGATAAATGAAGTAAAGCATACTACTGCAATTGCATTATAAATTATGAAGACAGTTCAATATAAACTCATAGAATTATTCATCTTATTTGCTATTGCCCCTATATGTTTTGCATTAGATTTTCCTATATGGTTAAAGATGGGAGTTGGTCTTTTGGGATTTACATATATCATATTTGTACTATTAAAAATTGAAAACAATACGTTTAAGATTAATAAATATCTTAATTGGAAACATTTCTGGAAACTTACATTTATTCAGCTCATTTGCATCGCTATCATTACTTCTGTCTATGTACAAATTTTTGATGCAAAAAATTTATTCTTTATGCCATTGAATAAACCTTTAGTTTGGATGGCAATACTTTTTATTTATTCTGTTTTCTCAGTATATCCCCAAGAATTAATTTTTAGAACATTTTTCTTTCAACGCTACAGCGATTTATTTAAAAACCAAACACTTTTTATATTGGTAAATGCAGCTCTATTTTCTTTAGCCCATTTATTTTTTAGAAACACATTAGTTATGTTTCTAACATTTATTGGCGGAATCTTATTTGCATTAACATTTAAGAAAACAAAATCTACAATATTAGTCTCTATTGAACATGCCATTTATGGCTGTTGGTTATTTACAGTTGGTATGGGAGAGATGCTTGGTTTTCCAACCTAAAGCTTTATGCTAAATTTAGCAGCTAGTCATTCGTAAATCTTTAATCAAAATTGTACTTTTGTACTCGTTTTTGCTTTGTCATGACGAGCTTGTCGAAGCATCTTTTTTAATATTAGAAAAACTATATATATGAATTCATACGATGTAGCAGTAATAGGATCCGGTCCTGGAGGATATGTAGCAGCAATTCGTTGCGCACAACTAGGCATGAAAACTGCAATTATTGAAAAATATTCTACACTTGGTGGTACCTGTTTAAATGTAGGTTGTATTCCAAGTAAAGCACTTTTAGATTCATCTCACCATTACGAAGATGCCATCAAACATTTCGAGGAACATGGTATTGATATTCCTGGTGACATTAAGGTGAATTTAAAACAAATGATTGCGCGTAAGCAATCTGTTGTTGACCAAACTACTGGAGGTATTGATTTCTTAATGAAGAAAAATAAGATTGATGTTTACGAAGGTTTAGGTAGTTTTAAAGATGCAACACATATTATTATTGCTGAAAAAGAAACTACAGAGATTGAAGCAAAAAACACCATTATTGCTACAGGATCTAAACCATCTACACTTCCATTTATAGAAATTGATAAAGAACGAGTTATTACTTCTACTGAAGCTCTAAAGTTAACCGAAATCCCAAAGCACCTGATTGTAATTGGTGGTGGTGTTATTGGTTTAGAGCTTGGACAAGTTTATAAGCGATTAGGTGCAGAAGTTTCTGTTATTGAATATATGGACAGAATCGTACCAACAATGGATGCTGGTGTTTCTAAAGAACTAAATAAGGTTTTAAAGAAGCAAAAATTTAAAATGAATCCATCTCACAAAGTAAAATCTGTTGAACGTAAAGGAGATGAAGTTATCGTAAAAGCTGATAACAAAAAAGGTGAAGAAGTTACTTTTACAGGAGATTATTGTTTAGTATCTGTTGGTCGTCGCCCATATACAGATGGTTTAAATGCGGAAGCTGCTGGTGTTAAATTAAATGATAGAGGGCAAGTTGAAGTGAATGAGCATTTACAAACTAGTGCTCCAAATATATACGCCATTGGTGATGTTATTAAAGGAGCTATGTTAGCACACAAAGCTGAAGAAGAAGGTGTATTTGTTGCTGAAACCTTAGCTGGTCAAAAACCACATATAGATTACAATTTAATACCTGGTGTGGTTTACACTTGGCCAGAAGTGGCTGCAGTTGGTAAAACAGAAGACCAATTAAAAGATGCAGGAGTAGATTACAAAGTAGGTCAGTTTCCAATGCGTGCTTTAGGAAGAAGTCGAGCAAGTATGGATTTAGATGGATTTGTAAAAGTACTTGCAGATAAAACTACAGACGAAATTTTAGGAGTACATATGGTTGGTGCTCGTGCTGCAGATATGATTGCTGAAGCTGTAGTCGCAATGGAATACAGAGCATCTGCGGAAGACATATCTCGCATGTCTCACGCACATCCAACATTTACTGAAGCTATTAAAGAAGCGGCTTTAGCAGCAACTGACGATAGAGCATTACACATTTAGAATTCGACACATATGATTATAGAACCAAAAACTAGAGGATTTATTTGTTTAACAGCGCACCCAACCGGTTGCGAGCAAAATGTATTAAATCAAATAGACTATATAAAATCAAGACCAACTACTGATGGACCAAAAAAGGTGTTGGTTATTGGAGCTTCAACTGGCTTTGGCTTAGCATCTCGTATAACAAGTGCATATGGTTCTAATGCTTCAACAATAGGTGTCTTTTTTGAAAAACCACCAAAAGAAGGCAGAACAGCATCGCCTGGATGGTATAATAGTGCTGCTTTTGAAACACAAGCACACAAAGACGGTTTATATGCTAAGAGTATAAATGGAGATGCGTTTTCTCACGAAATTAAAGCCCAAACTTTGAACCTTATTAAAGAAGATTTAGGTCAAATAGATGTATTAATTTATAGTTTAGCATCACCCGTGAGGACACATCCAGATACTGGAGAACGTTTTAAATCTGTGCTAAAACCAATTGGGGGGACATTTACAGACAATACAGTTGATTTTCATACAGGTGAAGTCAAAGAGATTTCTATTGAGCCTTGTGCAGGTGATGATATTAAAAACACAGTTGCAGTAATGGGAGGTGAAGATTGGCAAATGTGGATTGATCTTTTAAAATCTGAAGGAGCTTTATCTAACGATTTTAAAACTGTTGCCTATTCTTATATTGGCCCATCATTAACTGAAGCGGTTTATAGAAAAGGAACTATTGGCAAAGCAAAAGACGATTTAGAAGCTACTGCTTTTAAAATTACTGACACCTTAAATGATATTAACGGAAAGGCTTATGTCTCTGTAAACAAAGCATTAGTAACCCAAGCTAGTTCTGCAATACCTGTGATACCACTATATATTTCATTATTGTATAAAGTGATGAAAGAAGAAGGTATTCACGAAGGTTGTATAGAGCAAATAGAACGACTATTTAATGAACGCCTATATACTGAAAATTTAGAACTAGACGATGCTGGAAGAATCCGTATTGACGATTGGGAAATGCGTGATGATATACAAGCAAAAGTTTTAGAACTTTGGAAAGAAGCCACTACAGAAACTTTACCAAACATTGGTGATTTAAAAGGTTATAAAACCGATTTCTTTAATCTTTTTGGATTCGATGTTAATGGTGTTGATTATGATGCAGATGCTAATGAAATGGTTAATATTCCAGGATTACAGGCTTAAATTAAACCCTATCAAATAAATTAAAAGCGAACCAAATTGGTTCGCTTTTTTTATAGTTAACATCATTGCTAGATATCATATTTTTATAAATTTAAATATAACGCCACTGTAACGAAAGTACTTGACAATCGTCTTATGAGCATATCTTACTTTTTGCTAATCATTTAAATCCATTCGACATGTTTAAAAAAATCACACTACTCTTCCTTTTAATGCCTTTTGCATTTTACGGACAAAATAAATCTCAAGACGTTAGTAGTTTAACCAAAGAGCTAGATCAAAAAATTCCCAAATTATTAAAAGATTTCATGGTGCCAGGTACTGCGATTGCTATTATTGAAAATGGTGAGCTGGTATTACAAAAAGCTTATGGTTATTCAGACCTTGAGAAAGGTGAGAAAACAACAACTAAAACTGGATTTAATATTGGTTCTATCTCTAAAACCATTGCAGCTTGGGGAGTAATGAAACTCGTTGAAGACGGTAAAATAGATTTAGATGCACCTGCTGAAAATTATTTAACACGCTGGAAATTGCCAGAATCTGACTTTGATTCTAAAAAAGTAACAATAAGACGATTATTAAGTCATACAGCAGGATTGTCACTTCACGGATATCCTGGATGGACACCTAAAGATCGTTTATCTACAATTGAAGAATCTTTGAATGGACGTAACAATGGACCAGGCAGAGTAGAAATGATTATGGAGCCAGGAACAAAATGGAAATATTCTGGAGGTGGTTATACCATCTTACAATTGATAATAGAGGAAGTAACAGGGCAAAAGTTTGAAGATTATATACAAACGGCAGTTTTAAATCCTTTAGGAATGAAAAGCAGCAGTTATAAAATTGACGAAACGATACTTAAAAATTCATCTTTAGAACATGATGGCTTTGGAGAGCAAATAGATTTTGAATTGTTTACAGCACAAGCCGCGGCTGGATTGCATACTACGATTGAAGATTTTACAAGATTTGCCTATGCAAGTCTTTTTGCTCATAAGAATAACAAAAAATATAATACCATTTTAAAAGAGAGTACTGTTGAAGAAATGATGAAACCAGCAGCAGCTTCAAATGATAGTTATGGTTTAGGGTATCAGATGCATACGACTCCTAATGGATCATATAGATTAATAGGTCATGGTGGTGCAAATTCTGGTTGGCATGCATTTTTTAGAGTAAACCCAGATACGAATGATGGTTTTATTATGATTACTAATGGAGGGGCTGGCCAAAACATTTATACACAAATATTTTGTGATTGGGTTCAATGGAAAACAGGAGAATCCATGGGTAATAGATGTGATGTTAAGCCTTCCATAGCAGCTAAACTAAAAATTGTTATTGATACTAATGGGGTATCTAATGTTGCTTCTGGTTACATGGATTTTAAATCAAATAATTCTGATGATTATAATTTTTCTGAGAGTGCAATAAACGATTTAGGATACTATTACATGAGAAAAAAGGAGCTTTCTAATGCACTAGCTGTTTTTAAACTTAATGTTAATGAATACCCTAAGTCTTCTAATGTTTATGATAGTTATGGAGAAGCTTTGTTAGAAAATGGTAATACAGAAGAAGCTATCACTAATTATAAAAAATCAGTAGAGTTAAATCCTGCTAATAAACATGGCATTGATGTATTAAAAAAGCTAAATGTAGATGTTAGTAATTTAGGAAAAGTATATAAAGTTGCTTCAGAAACATTAAATGATTACTTAGGTAAGTATCAATTATCAGCTGATTTTATAGTTACAATTTTTCGAGAAGGCGATAAATTAATTGCGCAACCTAAAGGACAAAATTCTCTTGAGATTGTTCCTATATCTCATGACAAGTTCTATGTAGAACAGGTTAAGGCTGAAGTCATTTTTAATAGAGATGCAAATGGAGTTGTAGAAAGCATGACATTGCGTCAAAAAGGAAGAGATACTTTTGGTAAAAAGCTAAAGAATTAGAATACTTTATGTTAAGAGAAAAGCGAGTCAATTGATTCGCTTTTTTTATTTTAGCATATATGAAGAAAGTTAACCTTTATTTTTTTATTTCAATAGTAGTTGTGGCATGTTCGCCAAAGTTAAAAAGTAACATAGTTCAAACACTTTCACCATTATCAGATAATGCTTTGGTTGTAGTTTTAGATATTTCAGACAATCAATCTATAATTGGCAAAGCAGTTGGTACTATAGAAGCTAAAGATGGTGGTTTGGCAGTAAGTTGTACTTATTACGAGAACATTCTTAATCTCAAGAAACTTGCGAGGAAAGCTGGTGCGAATCTGATTAAAATAACAGAACATAAAACTCCAGATAAATGGAGTTCGTGCCATAGATTAAAAGCCAAAATATATAGTGTAACTAATCCTAAACAGTATGAAATTCAGATTGAGTGGAGTGCAGATAGAAAGCTAACTTGGAAAGATTTTAAAGGTAAACCAGATACAATAAATCACCCTAATACCTTAGCTATGACTAACTCTGGTTTTGGATACGAATCTGGAATTAGTATGTTTAAAGAAGGTAAGATCTTTGTACAAAGTGTGTTTAACACAAATGAAAGTTGGGTCGTACCAAAAGGAAAAAATGATTATGTGCTTAGACATGAACAAATTCATTTTGACATTACCGAAATATATTCTAGAAAATTAAGAAAAGTGCTAACTGATGCAAAAATAACTAGTAGCGACACACAGCGCGCTAAAGCAATTTTTGATAAAATTTTTAATGAATTGCAAAAACGCCAAGACAAGTATGATAGAGAAACCAAATATGGTGACAAAAAAGAAACTCAAGAAAATTGGGAGGCTATTGTAGAAATAGAATTAGCAAAATATGAGTTTTATAAAGAAAATAAATAGTTTTAGTTTTTAGCAACTATAACTCTTGTATCAAATCATTAATACGTAAGCGTTTACTATAATCATCTTCATTAATATCTCTTACAAAGCAAAATGCACTAATTTCCTCGCGCTTTACTTTTTCTGTAAGCTCTTCAACTGTAAAAGGCCCAAATTCTTCTGATTCAGATATATAATAAAATTGATGATCGTATATAAGATTACTCGCCTTTTGCTTGTACTTAAACTTTAAATAGTCTTGAACGTCATCCATTGAATTTAGTTCATCAGCATAATTGCTCGTGTTTATAAAAAGTGCAAATTCATCTTTAGTTTGATCATTAAGTACTAAAATATCCTCATCCTTAAGGTAAGCTTTTACTGTGGCTCTACCATCTTCAGTTTCTATAGTAAAAATATTTTGAAAATGAATATTCCAAGACGTTTCAATAACATTATCTTTTCCATAGATTTCGAGAACGTTGCCTTTCTTAAAGATATAGGTTGATTTCTTCTCTGCAATTCCGTTTACCAACACCCACTTTTGATCTATAAAATTAGAATTGTGATGAACTGAATAGTCAAAAGGTTTTAAATTAGGGATTGTCTTATGTAGGTCCTGTATCATAACGAAAGATTTAGTACTTATCTATTGCAATAACAACGTAAAATTCGGGGTTATTATTGAATAAAGCTAGTAATTTTCTAGCAGTTTAAGCACCTCTTTCTTATAACTTCGACTAAATGGCAAACTGTGTCGGTTAACTGTAATACCTTCACTGTTAAACGATTGAATCTTCGACAAAGCGATAATGTAAGATCTGTGAATCCGTATAAAATTTTGCCTGGGTAGTTTGGCTTCCATAGCACTTATGGTTTCTCTAGTGACTACGACTTCCTTTTCAAGATGGATTTTAATATAATCACTATAACTTTCTATAAAGAGAATTGAATCAAAATCTATCTTTAGCATTCTGCGATTAGAACGCACAAATATAAAATCATTGCTTTCTGAAGTATCATTAGATGTTTTTTCAACTTTGGTAAAAACTTCGAAATATCGATTCACAGCTCTAAGAAGTCTCTCAAAAGCAATAGGTTTTAATAAATAATCAACTGCCTGTAAATCAAAACCTTCAACAGCATAATCTCTGTAAGCTGTTGTGAAAATAATCTTTATATCTTTGTTAATTGATTTGGCAAAGGCTATCCCAGATATCTCAGGCATATTAATATCTAGAAATACTAAATCTACTTTATTCTTACTAATAAAATTAAAAGCTTCAATGGCATTTTTGCATTGAGAAACAACTTCAATAGCATCTATTTTAGTTAAATGCGTAGCTATAATATCTCTAGCGATAACTTCATCATCAACGATTATGCAAGAAACTGTTTTAGGCATGATCTAACAAGAGTTTAAGTTGTACTTCAAAATGATGTTCACTTTCTATAATATCTAATGTATATTGATTTTTATAAAGCAATTCCAAGCGCTTTTTTATATTTTCTAATCCAATGCCTGATTTGTTATCTGACGACTTAGCATGTGAGTTTTTAATATTAAAATATATGATGCTATCATTACACTTAAAAGAAATATCTATTGTTAAGACACCTTTTTCTATTTTACCATGCTTAAAGCTATTCTCTATGAACGGTAAAAATAACATTGGTGCAACGGAAAGTGTTTCGGAACAATTAGAGTCTTTAAAGCTGATGTTCAGTGTATCATTAAATCGAGTTTCTTCTAGACTAATATAATCTTTTATATGGTTGATTTCCTCATCTAAAACTACAGATGGTTTATCGACTTGATATAATAAATAGTCAAGTAAATTTGAGAGTTTCAGAATCATTTCTGGTGTTTGCTCAGATTTTTTTAATGCAAAGCCATAGATAGTATTTAAAGTATTAAATAAAAAATGCGGATGAATTTGCATCTTTAAATATTTCAATTCTTGTTCTTTTAATTTGAGCTGCGCTTCTAAGATTTTAGCTTCGAGATCTGCATTGTGTCTAGACTGATTTAAATTCAGTTTTAAGAGTTTAAAAGCGCTTACAATAATAACAACCAAGCAAATACTTGTAATAATAAAGATGCCACTTTTACTGAGTGTTGTCATTTTAGCAAACTTAAAATCTGTAAGAACTGCCAGTGCAAAAAAGACAGAAAAAATAACTGCAAAAACTAAAATTATTAACGTATATATACTATAGAGACCAAATAAAAAGTAACGTTTTGTAATTAAGTAGTCAGGTAGTAATTTGTATATAGAAACGTATGTAGCACCTATGGTTACAGGCATTAAAAATAACGAAAAGTAAAACACATTAATATCTATAGTATTGCCAACTCCAAATATTGAAGAAAAAAATAGCAGTATACAACACCAAAAGATAATATGGAGCAGCACACGTTTTAATTCTTTTGTTAACTGTAAGTTTTGCATTACTTGGTTTCAAAATTGCTACAATAATAACGCATTTAAAATTGTTGTTATTTTTTTGTAGACAGATAACCAATTTTGTAAGCGTTTTAGCATCCTTGTCATAACGCGACCCAAAATGGTCACTGGTCGCAAAATATATTAACAACTCTATTTTCGCCTTAGATTTGAAAAAAAATGAGATGGCAATTAATAAATTTTCAAAATTTGTAATAGTAATTACCGCTATAGGAATTGCGTATGCTGTCTTCTTAATTATAAAAAATCCACAACCCTTTGGCAAAATTGCATTGTTAGCATTCACTGTATTAGGGCTTGCAACTTTTATAAAACACAAGATTGTTAAAGGTACATTTCAAGTAATAGCTTTAATTTCTGGACTGCTGTTTTCGGCTCTTGGCACGCGATCTTTATTATTCAATCATACAAACGAAAAACTTCTAGATAGCAAAACTGAAGTCGTCTTTTCAGAGCTTTCATTTTCAGAATCTTTAAAGAAAGCAAAAGCTGAGAACAAATTAGTTTTTGTAGATTTTTATACCGTTTGGTGTGCGCCATGTATTACATTTCATAAAGACGTTTTAAATGATAAAGCAGTTGCTGAAATTATGAATCAAACTTTCGTAAATAAAAAATTTGATTTATATAGAGGTGAGGGTATTTCTCTAAAAGAGAGATATAATGTCTATTATGTACCTCGTTTTTTAATTTTGGATGGTGAAGGAAATATCGTTGAAGATATTTCAACAGATACCGCACTTACAAAAGAACGAATGATCTATATTTCAAAAAAGCACAATAACATTAAACACAAATCTAAAAACACAAAATTATGAGATTATTAAACGATGGCGGACCAGTAATGTATATTATATTAATAATATTACTATTAACTATATTCTTTATGGTAAAAGCGTTTTTAACTATGAATAAAAACAGAGCACAATCAAAAAAAATGATTGGTTTAGTCAATGAGTCTAGCATATTGAGTTTGGTCGTTGGTTGTTTTGCTTCTGTTTATAGTATAATAGGTTTATTTGATATGGTGCAAGCTATTGGAGAAACGAGACCAGATCTTTTTTCTGCAGGTCTTAAAATAGCATTACTAACAATAACTTTTGGATTATTATCTTTTATTATTGGGCGTTTGGGAATTTTATTATATAAATGGATTTTAAAACCCGATATGGCAGAATAATTAATAGATACAGAATACGGTTTCATATAGAAACCACTTAAATACTCTCACTTTTAAATAATTAAACTTATGAAACAATTACTTATTGTTGCCATACTAATTGTCAACACTCTAAATTTAAATGCTCAAGATTTAAATCAGCTTGATGAATTTTTAAATATACTCGAAGCCAATGATAAACTAATGGCCACAATGACCATTACTAATGGAGGTAATCAAATTTATAACAAAGCAGTAGGATATGCAGATGTAAACAGCAGCATTAAAAATACCTCAGCAACTAAATTTAGAATAGGCTCAATTACAAAAGCTTTTACAGCAACCATGATTTTTCAGCTCATAGATGAAGGCAGAATAACTCTAGATTCACCCTTAACTCTATTTTTTAATGGCATACCTAGTGCATCAAAAATTACAATTGCTCATCTTTTAAATCATAGTAGTGGGTTGTTCAACATTACAAATGATTCGAAGTTTGGTGAGTGGATGCTAAAGCCATCATCTAGAGGTGATATGCTAAAAAGAATACAGGCGTATGATTTAGATTTTAATCCAGGTGAGCAAACAGCATATAGTAATACTAATTATCTTTTGTTAGGTTATATTATTGAGATTTTAGATAAAGATTTATATATGCAAGCTTTGGAGAAAAGGATAATAAAAAAGATAGGATTGAAGAATACATATTATGGTAGCAAAATAAATAATTCTAAAAATGAAAGCTATTCATACATTATAGAAAACGAATCTTGGACTATTACATCAGAAACAGAAATGTCTAATCCAGGAGGAGCTGGAGCAATAGTGTCTACTTCCGAAGATTTAACCCAATTTATGAATGCTCTTTTTGCAGGAAAATTAATTTCTGACACTAGTTTTGAAGCTATGAAAAAGACTAATGATAATGAAACATGTCATGGTATTTTTTATGCAAATATGAATGGCTTAGATATTTATGCTTGTGAAGGTGGCATTGATGGATTCCAATCTATGTTAATCCATGTTCCTAAATTTAAAACTACAATAGCTTTAACTGCAAATGCACTAAATTATAGTAAAATGCAGATCATGCTATCTACTTTTGGGTTATTGAGTGGTCAACCTATTACGATGCCAGTTTTTACAACCCTTGAATTGACAGAAGAGCAAGTAAAGCAATACGAAGGTGAGTATGCTTGCGATGAAGTGCCTTATAAATTAATATTTAAAGCTAATGGTACTGTTTTAATGGGTGCGCCAGAACAGAGTAATTTAAAAGAGTTAACACCAACAAAACAGCATCAATTTACATTCGATACTTTAGGAGTTGTGTTAGATTTTCATCCAGGAGTTGGTGTCGTGAAATTTACAAAAGGAAATGAAAAACCGTTACTATTTAAACGAATAAAATAATATAGTAACTAAAAACTAAAGAATGAGAAATTATAGATTCATTATAGCCATAATTATTTCATGTTTATATTTAAAAGGAACAGCACAGTTAAATCAATCTAATGACGAACAAATTATAATTGGTAAGGTTGATAGTATATATTCTGAAGTATTAAAAGAACAAAGAAAAATATGGGTACAAGTCCCAGAGAATATAGATAGCTCAAAAAAATATCCTGTTATCTATGTTTTAGATGCATCTAAAAATTTCTATTCAATCACGGCGATGCTCAAACAATTATTACCTTGGAAAATTCCTAACTCTATTATTGTTGGCATTACAAATACAGATAGAACAAGAGATTTTACACCAACCAATGTCCCATTTCAACGTGGACATCAATCAAAAACTTCTGGAGGCGCTAATAATTTTTTAAAATTTGTAAAGCAAGAATTAAAACCCTTTATAAATAATAAATACCCAACAGAGAATAATAATACAATCATTGGCCATTCAACAGGAGGCTTATTTGTACTCTACACTTTTTTGAATCACGAGAGCGTTTTTGATAACTATTTAGCAATAGACCCAAGTCTTTGGTGGGATGAAGAATACTTAGTCAAAGAAGCTGAAGAAAAAATTAAAACTAAAAATCTAAAAGATAAATCAGTGTACATAGCTGTAGCTAACAGTATTGGTAAAGTTATGGATACATTAAAAGTAAGAAGAGATAAAACTGTACCTACAGAGCAGATTAGAGCTAATTTAAAGTTTCACGATATATTGGTTAAACATAATAACAAGCTTAACTTTACTTGGGAATACTTTAAAAATGAAGATCATGGAAGTATAGTTATACCAGCCCAATACAATGGATTAAGATCAGTTTTTTCTTGGTTCCCATTTCCTGAAATGTGGAGATTCAATACACCAAAAAACTATTCGGTTAAGCAATTGATAGAACCCTATTATTCGCATTATAAAAAATTGAGTACGCGAATGAAACGTGAAGTAAAGCCAGATTGGCAATTACTAAATGATGTTGGTTTTTATATGCTAAAAGGGCACAACCTTCCTAAAAAAGCTTTAGCATATTTAGAAATGAATCTCGATTTCTATCCCAGTGACTCAAAAACTTATGTTGCGTTGGGAAAGTATTATCTAACACAAAAAGATAAACTTGTAGCAATTTCCTATTTTGAAAAAGCTATTAAAATAGATAATAACCAAGAGGCTTTAGCGCAACTAAAAAAACTTAAAAATTAAAAACTACAATACTATGGAAACTATAATACGAATAATTTTACTACTTATCTTATCACTTGCTTTTTCTTGCGGTGAAAGCACATCATCAAACACATCAGAAAGTGAATTGATAATGAAAATCAATGCTGTTCAAGAACAAGTGATGGCACAAGGAAATATTACTAAAGAAGAGGAACAGGCAATGTTAAGTCTATGCAGCATTATGTCACATGATGATGGTTTAGCAAATTATAGCCCTGATAATAGAATGATATTAAAAGATGTTGAGATAGTGCCAATATATGATGGTTGTGAGAAACTTTCAGAAGATGAAACAAAAGCATGTTTTAATAATAAAGTATCAACATTTATAAAGCGAGAGTTTAACTTGAATGTATCAAGAGATTTAAATCTCTCAGAACCAAAGCAGGTAGAAGCCTTTTTTATAATTGACCAAACTGGAAATCTAACAGGTATGAAAGTCAGAGATTCAGAAGTAACTATTCAAGGAGAAATCTTAAGAGTACTACGAAAAATGCCCATAATGAAACCCGCTTTTCATAATGGAGAAAGTGTTTCTGTATTATGTTCCATGATAATAAAATATGGAAATGATATCGAAATTGATATGGTTTACATTCCTGAAAGACCAAATGAATAAAATTTGAATTATAAGAATTAAAAAAGCGAACTTATTAAAGTTCGCTTTTTTTATGTCCAGTTATTTAATTCAGTAATTTTGTGTAAAAGATAGTATGGAAGAATTAACATTAACCACACCAGCACTTTTATTCTCAGCCATATCACTAATTATGTTGGCATATACCAACCGTTTTTTAGCTTATGCAGCTGTAATTAGAAATCTTAGTGAGAAATATAAAGAGAAGAAAGAAGATTCTCTAATACGTCAGATTAATAATCTTAAATTAAGGTTGAATCTAACCCGCTGGATGCAAATTTTTGGAATTTCAAGCCTTTTACTTTGTGTACTAACCATGCTTTTAATTTATATAGATCAACACATTATAGCTGTTTGGATATTCGGAATTGCTTTAATATTGCTTATCTTATCCTTGACATTATTGATTAGAGAGATTCAAATTTCTGCACAAGCATTACAGCATCATTTAGGAGATATTGAAGCTAATTTAAAAAAGTAAGATTTTTTTTAAAATAATTGTGACTTCATTAAATGTTTGGTGTCTTAAAACTAATAACTAACAAAGTTAAAACGAACTAACATATACAATTGACAACAGACGCTGTTCATACCCTAACCGATGAAGCGCTCGTAGAAGCTATCGTAAAAACCAATAACACCCTGTTATTTGAGGTGTTATACGATAGGTACGCGACAATGGTTTATAACAAATGTTATGGATTTGCTAATGGTGTTGATGAAGCCAAAGATTTAACACAAGATGTATTTTTAAGAGTCTTTGTTAAGCTTGCCAGTTTTAAAGGAAAATCAAAATTTTCAACTTGGTTGTATGCATTTACATATAATCATTGCGTAAATTATGTAACTAGAAATACGGCAAAGAAGATTGAAAAAAAATCTGTAAGTTCTGATAGTGTTGATATACAGAATATTGGTGAGAATATAGATTCTACTCGTGAGTTTGAAAGCATGCGTGTAGAAAAATTAAAGAAAGTGATGGAGTTGATTTCACCAGACGAGAAGATGATATTATTATTAAAGTATCAAGATAATTTATCAATTAGAGAATTGTCTGAGGCTATGGACATTGGAGAAAGTGCAGTGAAAATGCGCTTAAAGAGAGCAAAAGAAAAACTTGTACAGAAGTACAATAATTATACGAAAGATGGAAAATCCATTTAAGCAAATAAATCAGCCTTTAAAAGAAGTTCCTGAAGAACTTAAAGGAAGAGTCATGCACGATATTGCAATGGCCAAGCTATTTATGGAGTTAGCTGAACTGTTTTCGTATAACATTGGGCATATCATAGACAGTGTCACCAGTAAAAGAACAAAATAGAATACTTAATAAACCCTAACATAAAAATTAATAAGTATGGAAAAAGTGAATGAATTTTCGGATATAGCAATGAAATCCCTAACCAATATCTGGTTAGAGATTACTAAGATATTTCCTAACATAGTTGGAGCTATAGTAGTTATTATTATTGGTTGGTTAGTCACAAAACTCGTAGTAAGGATTATAAAGAAAGTTTTAAAATTAGCAAAGGCTAATAAACTAGACGATAAATTAAACGATATTGAAATAATTGAAGGAAAGAAACTTAATTTCGATACTATAAAAGTTGTTTCAAAGTTTGTAAAATACTTAATGTATATCGTCTTGTTGGTGACCGCATCAGATATAATGGGGTTAGATATTATTACTAATCAAATAAGCAACTTAATATCATATTTACCACAGTTATTTGCGGCTTTAGTCATATTCATTGTTGGTCTATTATTTGCCAATTTTGTTAAAAATGGTCTTAAATCTCTATTTGAATCTATGGATTTATCAGGCGGTAAAATGATTAGTCAAGTTGTGTTTTTCTTAATACTAACTTTTATATCTATTACTGCATTAAATCAAGCAGGTATTGATACAGAAATTATTACCAATAATATTAACATGATTATTGCAGCTTTTCTCTTAGCATTTGCTATTGCGTTTGGTTTAGGCGCCAGAAATGTGGTTGGAAAACTCATGCATACATTTTATGCACGTAAAATGTTTGAAGTAGGTCAAAACATATCTTTTAATAATGAAAGCTATATAATAGAAGAAGTAAAAAGCATATCAGTAATATTAAAAAATTCTAAGGGAAAGCTTATTGTTCCTATTAAAGAATTAACAGAAAATCAAGTACAATTGCAGGATTAACTATAAGGTTAGGGTTATAGATTTTATGTTGACATAAAATGTGATCCTGCACGTACTTGACCTATAAAAACCTCTTCTCTTGAAGAGGTTTTTTATTAACATTAATTCATTTCAATAAAAAAAAGACTCATTACTAAAGCATAATTTTATCGCTTAAACATATAAAAATATGCTGAAATACATATTATTACTTATTTCTCTTATATTTTCGTTTAAATTATTATTACTAAATTGTATCTTGTAACTGTTGGACTCATAAAGCCCCCTAAGCTCATGAAAACAAAATTACTTTTTATATTTTTCTTATTACTGTCTGCCTACTCATTTGGACAAGTTACATTATATTCAGAAAATTTTGACGGTCAAATTGGCAAAGGTGCCACAGGAGCTACACCAACGATAGATGTAAGTGGCGTTAACTGGAATGTTGATGTTTCTGGCGCTAGTTTAAATAATAATTACAGATTCATTGTAAGAAACGTCGGTGGAAATCCTCTCTTCGAAGCCAGAAGAGTTGGTACATCTATTTGGTTATCACCATCTATAGACATCTCGTCTCATACAGATATTGCATTTACAATAGACGCTTCACAAGGTGGAAATAATTTAGATAATTCTGATACGCTTACTACTCAATATAGGATTGATGGCGGCACATGGACAAACGCAAGTACTAATGGTGCATTAAATAATGACTATGGTAACGTAGAGATTAGTCAAATTGGACTAAATGGTAATACTTTAGAAATTAGAGTTACAGCTGTTAATAATTCTAATAATGAACGTCAACGTATAGATAATATTGAGGTTACAGGTATTGCCCCTTGTATTACCCCAGTAAATCCTACAACTTTTACTGTTACAAATGCACCAAACTCTAGTGCTTTATTAAATTGGAGTTTAGATACATGTAACGAAGATTATTTAGTAATTGCTAAAGAAGGTAGCGCTGTAACTGCAAATCCTATAGGAGATGGGAGTTTATATACTGCCAACACTAATTTTGGAAGTGGTACAGAAATTACTACTGACGAATTTGTAGTTTACAAAGGAAGCTCAGTTAGTGAGGTTATTTCAAATTTAATATTCGGAAACACATATCATTTTGCCATTTTTGGAAGAAATGGAACAACTTGGAGTTCTGGTACAGAGATAAATTTCACTTTAGATTATTGCTCATCTGTAGGAACAAGAGATATTTACGACACTAATATAACACTTGTAAATTTTGGGGATATCAATAATAATACGGTTGTTGATGATGGAGCACCCTATCATGATTATACAGCGCTATCTAATAGTATTGAAATTGGAGCTTCTGATGACTTAACCGTTAATATAGATACTGATGATTTCGGAGGTAACACTTTTAGTGTATATTGTTATGTTTGGATTGACTGGAATAGAGATGGTGATTTTGAAGATACTGGTGAAACTTACGATTTAGGTTTTGCAGTAGGTACAGATAATGGACCAACATCAAATAGCCCATTAAGTATTACAGTACCTGTTGATGCTGAATTAGGAAATACACGTATGCGTGTGGTTTCTGAATATTATAATACTACCATACCCACAAACGGTCCTTGTGATGGTGCTGCTGATGGTGAGGTTGAAGATTACACTATTAACATATTACCCTTCAATACTTATATTTATGATAACGCTTGGTCACCTTCAGACCCAAATGGGGTAGCAACATCTTTAAATGATATTTTAGTTATTGCTGGTACTGCAAACTTAAATACGAATACAAATTGTAATGATTTCACTGTAAATCCAGAAGGTAGCGTCACTGTAAATAGCGGAGTAACGCTTACTATTGGTGGAGAAATGGCATTAGAGTCAAGTTCTACGCGTTATTCAAGTTTAATATCTGATGGTTCTATTATTGGAGATGTAATCTACAAACGCCATGTAAATAATGCTGCTAGTTCAGGCACAACTACCACAGCAAATGATTTAGTTAGTGCTCCTTTAACTGGTCAAACATTTGGAGCATTTAGAGCGGAAAATCCAAATATTTTATCAGGAACTATAGGCGGAAATCCTGCATTTCTTTTTGGTCCATTTAATCCAACTATTGAGACATATGTAAATTACTCACCTTCTGATGATACTAGTAATTTAGATGCTGGTACAGGATATAGAACAGGTTCTACAGACGGAACAACGTATACATTTACTGGTACTATTGAAACAGGCACTGTAAACGCAGCAGTTATTTCTGGTGGTGCTAGTAATTGGAATCTTATTGGAAATCCTTATCCGAGTTATTTAAAAGTTCAAGATTTTTTAAATAATGCTACTAATTTAGGATTACTAGATGAAAATGCTGTTGGAATTTATGGTTATGATGGTACAGCTACAGATGGTTGGACCATTTATAATTTAGCAACAACAACTGCTTCTACTGTAATTACACCTGGTCAAGGCTTTTTTGTTGATGCAGAAACTTCTGGTAATATTCAATTTACACCTAGTATGAGAGCAACTGGTACTGATGATGACTTTATCGCAGGTAGGAATTCAAATACATTATTATTTTTAAAACTTAAAGTTTCTAACGCTACAAATAATTACAATACAGATTTTTATTTTAATGATAATGCAACATTAGGTTTAGACCAAGGTTATGATGCAATAGTATGGAATGACATACCTCCAAATTTTTCTATATATTCTCATTTAGTTGAAAACAATACAGGGAAAGCAATGGCGTTGCAAGCATTTCATAGTGATGCATTAATGAATGTCACTATTCCTTTAGGTGTAAACACTAATGACTCATCTGATATTGTATTTACGATTTCAGAATCAACAATTCCAGAGTCTATAAATGTTTATTTAGAAGATACAGTTGAAAATACATCAACTCTTTTAACAGAAGAAGACCATATACTAGCATTAAATTCTGCAATTAGTGGAACAGGTAGGTTTTTCCTAAGGCTCGTTGCAAACCAATTAGATGTAAAAGAAATTGAACTAGAAACACTTAACATATTCACTAATCATAGTCAAAAAACTATTGTTATTGAAGGTTTACTAGAACAACAAACATCATTTCAATTATTTGATTTACAAGGGCGTATGGTTACAAACACCACTTTAATGCAACAGTCAAATAGACAAACAATAGATGTATCTCAATTACAATCTGGAGTCTATATAGTTAAGTTAAGAACCAACTTTGCTACTAAAACACAAAAGGTAATCTTAAGATAATTAAGCGAAATCTTTATAAAGCAAAAAGGAATGTTCAACACTTAGAACATTCCTTTTTTTTATTGATTTGCTATTAACCAATTTATTATTTTAAATCAAAACGATCTAAATTCATCACTTTAGTCCAAGCAGCAACGAAGTCTTTTACAAAACGAGCCTCCCCATCATTCGCTCCATAAACTTCAGCTACAGCCCTTAATTCTGTATTAGAACCAAAGATTAAATCAGCACGAGTTCCTGAGAACTTCATGGCATTAGTTTGTCTGTCTCTACCAATAAACTCTTTATCTTCAGCAGTAGTTGCTTTCCATGTTAATGAAAAATCTAAGATATTAGAAAAGAAATCATTAGTTAGATGTCCTACATTATTTGTAAATACACCATTTTTAGAGCCATCATAATTGGCTCCTAAAACTCTTAATCCACCAACTAAAGCTGTCATTTCTGGGATTGAAAGTGTTAATAAATTAGCACGATCTACTAATAAATCTTCGGCTGCGACATGACTTACTTCAGAACTCATATAGTTTCTAAATCCATCGGCTAATGGTCTTAAATAACCAAACGATTCTAAATCTGTTTGTTCTTGAGATGCATCACCTCTACCTTGAGTAAAGGCTACATTTATTTTATGACCAGCATTATGAGCCGCTACTTCAACAGCAGCAGAACCTGCTAAGACAATTAAGTCAGCCATAGAAACCGTTCCACTAAACTCATTTTGAATCCCTTCAAGAACATTTAGTACTTTATTTAACTCTTCAGGATTATTAACCTCCCAACTTCTCTGTGGTTCTAGTCTAATACGTCCACCATTTGCTCCACCTCTCATATCAGAACCTCTGAATGTTGAAGCTGAAGCCCAAGCTGTTTTTACCAATTCTGAAACTGATAAACCAGAAGCTAATACCATTTTCTTTAAAGACTCGATATCAGAATCACTCAACGTATAATCTACTGCAGGAATTGGATCTTGCCAGATTAATTCTTCATTTGGCACTTCAGGACCTAAATAACGAGACACTGGTCCCATATCTCTATGTGTTAGTTTATACCAAGCACGAGCAAAAGCATCTTCAAAAGCTTTATGATCTTCATGGAAACGTTGCGATATTTTTAAGAAACCTGGATCTCTTTTTAAAGCCATATCTGCTGTGGTCATCATTAAAGCCTGAGTACCATTTCCACCAGCAGTTGGAGCCATTGGTGCATTAGAAGCAGCAGTTGGTGTCCATTGGTGTGCTCCAGCAGGACTCTTAGTTAATTCCCATTCGTTATTCAATAATACATCAAAAAAGGCATCATCCCATTGTGTAGGGTTTGGTGTCCAAGGGCCTTCTATTCCACTAGTAATAGCATCTTCTAAAACGCCAGTTCCGAAAGTGTTTTTCCAACCTGTACTCATTTCTTCCATAGAAGCCCCATGAGGCTCTGTACCAACATATTGATCTGGATCTGCAGCACCATGTGCTTTTCCAAAGGTATGTCCTCCAGCTACTAAAGCCACAGTTTCTTCATCATTCATTGCCATACGACCAAAAGTAATTCTTATATCGTGAGCTGATTTTAAAGGATCTGGTTCTCCGTTTGGTCCTTCAGGATTTACATAAATTAATCCCATATGTACAGCTCCTAAACTGCCTTCTAACTCACCATCACTAGTATCATAACGCTCGTCATTATCTAACCAACCGGTTTCACTTCCCCAATAAATATCTTGTTCTGGTTCCCAAACGTCTTCACGACCACCTGCATAACCAAAGGTTTTAAAACCCATAGATTCTAAAGCGCAGTTACCAGCAAGAATCATTAAATCTGCCCAAGAAATTTTGTTTCCATACTTCTTTTTAACAGGCCATAATAATAAACGTGCTTTATCTAAATTACCATTATCTGGCCAACTATTTAAAGGAGCAAAACGATGTGTACCAGAACCCGCTCCACCTCGTCCATCTCCTACTCTATACGTTCCTGCACTGTGCCATGCCATTCTGATCATAAATCCACCATAGTGCCCATAATCTGCTGGCCACCAATCTTGAGAATCTGTCATTAAATCAATGACATCTTGCTTTAGAGCAGCAAAGTCAACACTTTTAAAAGCCTTGGCGTAATCAAAGTTTTCTCCCATAGGATTGTTCTTTGTTGCATTTTGGCGTAAAATATTTAGTTTTAATTCATTTGGCCACCAATCTCTATTGCTGGTTCCACGACCTGCTGATTTCTTTTGATCGCCACTTAAAAAAGGGCATTTACTAGCATCGCCTCCGTTATTATGATCCATTATATTATAGTTTTTTTGATTTTATTTTTTGACTTGCATAAATTTATGAAATAAACGGCGTTATTTAAAGCCTCAATATTTTTTTAACCAATCTTTTAATAGTCAAAATTTATACTATAGATTATTTGAATAGTATTATTTAATATTATAGCTATATGTATGTAGGAAATCTTGCCAAAATTTTGTAACTTAAGGTTATAATTTAAATCCTTTAGATATGAGCACTACAGAATATACAAAAGTTTATTACGGCAATTTTATTTTAGTAACTCGTGTTAAAGATGCATTAGAAGGTGTCGGCATTATTCCAATTATTAAAGACGAAGGCGAATCGCAACGTTTAGCTGGTTATGCGTCTATGAATGCTGGTTTTCAAGAAGTCTTTGTGCATAATGATGAGCTAGAAAAGGCTACAGAAATTGTTGAACGTGTAAAGGTTGATATGGAAGCTTAATATGAAAATTCTAATATTTGGCGCTTCAGGTTCGGGTACTACAACTCTTGCTAGTTCTTTAGCTAAAAAAACTGGTTTTCCTCATTTAGATGTTGATGATTATTATTGGAAACTTACAAACCCTCCTTTTCAAGAGAAAGTAAAGCCGAAAATTAGACAGCAAAACTTACTTTTAGACTTTCAAAATCATGAAAATGTTATTGTATGTGGTTCGATGGTGAGTTGGGGAAATGTTTGGAAAACAGCATTTGACTTAGTTGTATTCCTTTACCTCAAAAATGACATTAGAATGCAACGCCTTAAAAATAGAGAGATTGAACGCTATGGAAAAAAATTACTTTTTCATAAGCAAACACAAGAAAACTCTAAAGCTTTTATTGAATGGGCAAATAAATATGAGGATTCTAATTTTTGTGGTCGCTCACTTAAAATTCATAACAAATGGATGGCAAAAATTGATTGTCCTATTTTAAGAATTGACGGATCAAACTCCTTAGCTGAAAAAACAAATTTTATTCAAAAGCACCTTAAAACAAAAATTAATTAAGCTGTTACCGCATACATCTTCTCACGTTGCTCTTTAATCTTCTTATCACTCATGTATTCATCAAAGGTCATATAACGATCGATTACTCCATTAGGAGTTAACTCAATAATTCTGTTACCAACAGTTTGTGCAAACTCATGATCATGCGTCGTTAAGAGCACAGTCCCTTTAAAGTTTTTTAATGAATTATTAAATGCCGTAATGCTTTCTAAATCTAAGTGATTTGTTGGTTCGTCTAACATCAATACGTTAGCTCTTATCATCATCATTCTGCTTAACATACATCTTACTTTTTCACCTCCAGATAACACATCAGATGTTTTTAAAGCTTCTTCACCACTAAAAATCATCTTTCCAAGAAATCCTCTAATATGAACTTCTTCACGCTCTTCTTCTGTTGTTGCCCATTGGCGTAACCAATCTACTAATGACAATTTGTTATTAAAGAATTTACTATTATCTAATGGTAAATACGATTGTGTCGTAGTAACACCCCAAGCAAATTTACCTGAATCTGCTTTTTCATTTCCATTAACTATTTGATAGAATGCTGTTGTAGCTCTAGAATCTTTAGAATACACAACGACTTTATCGCCTTTTGCTAAGTTGATATCAATACCTTTAAATAGCACTTCACCATCTAATGTTGCAGATAGTTTTTCGACATTTAAAATCTGATCTCCAGCTTCGCGATCGCGTTCAAAAATGATAGCTGGATAACGACGACTAGAACGTTTAATATCAGCAATATTTAATTTTTCAATCATTTTTTTTCTACTCGTTGCTTGTTTAGATTTTGCAACGTTAGCAGAGAAACGACGGATAAACTCCTCTAATTCTTTCTTCTTCTCTTCAGCTTTTTTGTTTTGCTGAGCGTGTTGTTTTGCTGCTAATTGGGACGACTCATACCAAAACGTATAGTTACCAGAGAAATGATTAATCTTTCCGAAGTCAATATCAGATATATGTGTACAAACTGCATCTAAAAAGTGTCTATCGTGAGATACCACAATTACACAATTATCGTAATTAGCTAAGAAATTTTCTAACCAAGAAATCGTCTCGTAATCTAAATCATTGGTAGGCTCATCCATGATTAATAAATCTGGATTACCAAATAAAGCTTGTGCTAATAATACACGTACTTTTTGTTTACCATCCAAATCTTTCATTAGCATGTAATGCAAATCTTCTTTAATACCTAAGTTAGATAACATAGCTGCTGCATCACTATCTGCATTCCAACCATTCATTTCTTCAAACTGAACTTGAAGCTCTCCTATTTTTTCAGCATTTTCATCCGTATAATCTGCATATAGAGCATCAATTTCAGACTTCAACTTAAACAAAGGTTTATTACCCATTATTATAGTTTCTAAAACCGTATGTTCATCATATAAATTATGATTCTGTTCTAATACTGACATACGTTTTCCAGGCTCTAAATGTACATGTCCAGAAGTTGGATCCATTTTACCAGCAATAATCTTTAGAAAAGTAGATTTTCCTGCCCCATTCGCACCAATAATTCCATAGCAATTGCCATTATTAAAAGTGGTATTTACTTCGTCAAAAAGTACACGTTTTCCAAATTGAACTGAAAGATTAGAAACTGATAACATATAATTGTGTTTTTTAAGCTATTTTTTGAGAGTGCAAAAATATACAATAATAGCGATTGAACGAAATAAATAACACTATAACAAGTTTTAACGCCACATTAACAAGAGTTGAACGTTCCAAACCATATTTTTGTTTTGCTAACTATTAATAGTGTAGTCCCTTGTTTTATAAATATTTATTTTGTTTTTCAATCATTACCTTAACCGTATTAGGATGTAATTCTAATGGTGGCAATTCTGATTTTGCGTATATAGGTGGTGAAATAATCAATCCAAAAAACAAAAATATTGTCCTCTATAATACTAAAGGTAAAGTAGCAGATACTTTTAAATTAGATGCGAACAATAGGTTTATCCACAAAATAACAGAATTACAACCTGGTTTATACTCCATAAGACATGGAGGCGAAATTCAGATGGTTATTTTAGAGCCTAATGACAGTATTATGTTTAGATTAAATACTTACGATTTTGATGAGTCTTTAGTTTTTACTGGTAATGGTGCAAAAAAGAACAATTATCTTATTAAAACGTATTTATCGAACGAAAAAGAAGCTAAAAAGTTAGTTAAATATTCTAAAATGGAACCTGAAGCGTTTAACGATTTTGTTGAAGAACGACGTTTGCGTCAACTTGGTGAATTTTATGATTTTTTAACTCATAATAAAGAATCAGAGTTTTTTAAATCCATTATAGAAGCAAATATCAATTACAACAATTACGCAGATAAAGAAATTTATCCTTTTGCCTATTTTGGAAATAATAAACTTATACATATTAAGGATTTACCAGAAGAATTTTTTAGTCATAGAGCACATATAGATTATAATGCTAATCATCTAAGTAACTTCTTTTCTTACAATCGGTTTTTATCGTCGCATATAGAAAATTTAGCAACGCATAATTATTATCAACATAATGCGCATCATAGTAAATTTGATAGGCATACTATAGAATACAATAAATCAAAACTCGATTTAATTGATAGTATTATTACAGATAAAACTATAAAAAACAACCTTTTAAAGTACAAACTAATTGACTATATAAGTCATAATCATACTGAAGCAGATGCTAATATATTATTAGATTACTATTTAACAATAAGCACAAATGATGATGATAAAGCCTACATGACTGATTTAGTATCTAACTTAAAAAAGTTACGACGAGGTAACCCTTTACCAAACCTATCTATTGTCAATTACAACAATACTGAGCATTTTTTAACGTCAATAATTAACAAACCTACCATAATTTATTTTTGGTCTTCTAACTCAAAAATGCAATATAGAAATAGTCATTATATGGTTAATAAGCTAAAATCCAAATTCCCTCAGATGGATTTTGTCTCCATTAATGTAAATGATAACGATGATAGATTTTGGAAAAAAATTATCAATAATTACAATTTTTCAACCGTTAGTGAATTTAAATTTAAAAACTCAAGAGAAGCTAGAAAAACATTAGCCGTTAATTACTTAAACAAGTCTATCATTGTTGATGAAAATGGAATAATTCTTCATCCAAATGCCAATATCTTTAGTTCTGAGTTTGTAGTAATTCTAGAAGAGTTGCTACAAAAAAAGCATCTTATTGTTAAACAAGATGCTTTATAATATCTTCTGTATACTTATTTAATTTCCTTTATTATAATCCGCCAAGAATTTTTCTAACCCTATATCAGTTAAAGGATGTTTTAGTAATCCTGAAATTGAACTCAAAGGCCCAGTCATTACATCTGCACCAAGCTTAGCACAATCTATAACATGCATAGTATGGCGTACAGAAGCTGCTAATATTTCAGTTTCAAAAGCGTAATTATCGTAGATATGACGAATTTCTGCAATGAGGTTTAATCCATCTGTAGAAATATCATCTAAACGACCAATAAAAGGAGATACATAAGTTGCACCAGCTTTTGCAGCCAATAAAGCTTGTCCTGGCGAGAATACTAATGTAACATTGGTTTAATTCCTTTATCAGAAAATATTTACACGCTTTTATACCGTCTTTAATCATTGGTAGCTTAATTACAATCTGGTCGTGTAATTCTGCCAAGGCCTCACCTTCTCTTACCATTCCTTCAAAATCTGTAGAAATACTTCTGCAGAAACATCACCATCTACAATATGCAGATGTCTACATAATGCTTTAAAATATTGTTTGTTCCTGTAATACCTTCTTTAGCCATTAACGATGGATTTGTTGTAACTCCATCTAAAAATACCCATGTCTTGAGCTTCTTTAATCTGCTCTAGGTTTGCAGTATCGATAAAAAATTTCATGTAATTAAAATTTGAATTGTTGTGTTTTTAGTTGTCGCGAATTTACGACTTAAAACCTTCTTTTAGTTGACTAATTTTTCAAAATATATTAACAATAATCTTTTACTTATAAACTCTACTCTTTTAAAAGCAAAATCAAATAAAAGATAAAGGTCTGAGGATTAATCTTCAGACCTTTATCTTTTTTATACTATTTCCCTTGTTTATCGTTTCAAGGTAAAATGGGCTTTAAACTCTTTACGGTTGCCAGTCAATGGTTCATCGTACTCTACTGTAAACCAGTAATCACTCGTTGGCATTAGATTCCCTCTATAGGTACCATTCCAACCTGAACCTGTCGGGCTAATCTGCTTCAACAGCTTTCCATAACGGTCAAATATATAAATTTTTGCGCTACTTCCAATACCCGGAATATTCCATGTATCGTGGTTACCATCCCCATTGGGTGTAAAGTAAGCTGGGTAATCTATCACAAATATAGATGTACTGACCATACCACAACCGTTCTTATCTCTTGCTGTGACCTCATGGGTGCCTGATGATACGTTGGTAAACGTCCCACTATCTTGCCATGGCCCCCCGTCTAAACTGTACTCATACACTCCTATTCCAGTCCCCAATGCTTCTATAACGTTATTATCTGCAAAAGCTTGTGTCACTAATTTAACTTCTAAACTCGGTGGTGCACTTTCTATAACTTCTGTCGTGTCTGTATTTACACAACTTGTTACAGTTGAGCTACTGATATCTGTTACTGTTACACTGTAAGTACCTCCACCCGTTGGCATCAGACTTGAACCTGTCTCTGTTGCTAGTATTGCACCGTTATAACTCCACTCAAAACTATAAGCCGTCTCTGATAAACCTGTGTCTAATACCAGTGGGTCTAGAATTTCTGTGCCATTGGTAGTCACACATAATATATAACTGTCATCCAAGTCGAACTCTGGTAAAGGATTAACTTGTAGTGTTAATCCTGCTACAGCATAACAAATTGAGGTGTCTGCCCCTGTTATGGCATCTAAGGTATTAT
>ABHI01000004.1:0-105000 GCA_000171875.1 Flavobacteriales bacterium ALC-1
GATTATTAATCACTTCATCAATTAAATCTACAACATAAGTCATATCGTTTTCTTTTAAACCTCTAGTTGTAATTGCTGGTGTACCTACCCTAATTCCAGACGTTACAAATGGTGATTCTGTATCGAAAGGCACCATGTTCTTATTCACTGTAATATCTGCTTTTACTAGAGCATTCTCTGCATCTTTACCAGTAATATTTTTATTTCTTAAGTCAATTAACATCATATGATTGTCAGTTCCGCCAGAAATTAAATTATAATCTTTAGCTACAAAGGCTTTAGCCATAGCATCCGCATTATGCTTTACTCTTAGCATGTAATGCATAAACTCATCAGTTAACGCTTCCCCAAATGCAATCGCTTTAGCAGCAATGATATGTTCTAAAGGCCCACCTTGATTTCCTGGAAATACACCAGAATCTAATAAACCAGACATTTTTCTAAGCTTTCCACTTTTTAAAGTAATACCAAATGGATTTTCAATATTTTCTCCCATCATTATCATACCACCTCTTGGTCCTCTCAACGTTTTATGGGTTGTTGTTGTTACAATATGGCAATGTGGCATTGGATCATTTAAAATACCCTTAGCAATTAAACCTGCAGGATGCGAGATATCTGCTAATAATATGGCGCCTACACTATCAGCAACCTCTCTAAACTTTGCAAAATCCATATCACGAGAATATGCTGAAGCTCCTGCAATAATTAATTTTGGCTGCTCTTTTTGGGCTTGGTCTGCCAACATATCGTAATCAATATAACCTGTATCTTTTTTTACACCATAAAATGTTGGACGATATAATTTTCCTGAAAAATTAACAGGAGAACCATGTGTTAAATGACCACCATGAGATAAGTCGAAACCTAGAATAGTATCTCCAGGTTTTAAACACGCATGAAATACAGCTGTATTAGCTTGGCTTCCAGAGTGTGGTTGCACATTTGCATAAGCAGCACCAAAAAGTGTTTTTGCTCTATCTATAGCAATCTGTTCAACTTCATCTACAACTTCACAGCCACCATAATAACGCTTACCAGGATACCCTTCAGCATATTTATTGGTTAATACAGAACCTGCAGCTTCCATAACTTGGTCACTAACAAAGTTCTCTGAAGCTATTAATTCTATGCCATCAGTTTGGCGTTCTTTTTCTGCTTGTATGAGTTCAAAAATCTGTTCGTCGCGTTGCATATATAAAGTCTTTGTTAAATCGAAACAAAAATAGTGAATACATTAGTTTAAATATCAAAAATTATGTAGGTTTGAGTAGAAATTAATGAACATTTAATCAACAACAGCATTATGCCATTATCCGCCAATAATCCAAATAGAACATCTTGGTTATACGTTAATAAATATTCTGATTTTCCAATTCAGAATATTCCATTCGGTGTTTTCTTAACACGAGAAGATATTATAACTATCGGAACACGAATTGGAGATACCGCTATAGACCTTGGTGCATTACATCAATTGGGCTATTTTGATGGTATTCCGTTGACTGACGATATCTTTATTCAAGATACTCTAAATGACTTTATTGCAGATGGAAGAAAAACATGGCGTGCTGTGCGTAATCGTGTTGCTGAAATTTTTGATGCAAATAACGAAACACTTAAAAATAATACAAAACATAAAGAAATTATCTGCTTTAGGTTAGATGAAATAGAAATGCAAATGCCTGTGCAGGTAGGTGACTATACAGATTTCTATGCCAGTAAAGAACATGCCACTAATGTTGGTACTATGTTTCGCGGTAAAGAAAATGCACTAATGCCAAATTGGTTGCATTTACCAGTTGGTTACCATGGTCGTAGTTCTTCTATTATTACAACGCATATTCCAATCCATAGACCACTAGGACAAACCTTACCCGATGGAGCTGAAAAACCTGTTTTAGGGCCAAGTAATTTAGTAGATTTTGAATTAGAAATGGCATTTATAACTACTGACGCTAATGATTTGGGAGAACCAATTCCTATAGAAGAAGCAGAAGAATATATTTTTGGTCTAGTAGTGTTTAACGATTGGTCTGCTCGTGATATACAAAAATGGGAGTATGTTCCTTTAGGTCCTTTTTTAGGAAAGAATTTCGCATCGTCAATATCTCCATGGATTGTAACATTAGATGCTTTAGAACCTTTTAGAGTTGAAAGTCCAAAACAAAACCCAAAACCATTAGACTATTTGCAAACTAAAGGGAAGCACAGTTTTGATATTCATCTTGAAGCTGGTATTATCCCAAAAGGAGGTAAAGAAACTACAGTTTCTAAATCAAACTTCAAATATATGTACTGGAATATGGCGCAGCAATTAGCACACCATACGGTAAATGGTTGCCCTGTAAACTCTGGTGATATGATGGGTAGTGGCACTATTTCTGGTCCTACAGAAGATTCGTATGGATCAATGCTAGAATTGTCTTGGAAAGGCACCAAACCACTTAAAATGAAAGATGGTACAGAGCGTAAGTTTATTAATGATTATGATACTGTTGTTATGAGAGGCTATTGCGAAAATGATGATGTACGCATAGGTTTTGGACAAGTAAAAACACAATTGCTTCCTGTTTTTGATTCGAAGAAAAAGAAGTAATTTCTGTCTTAAATAATATTGAAAACCTACCTATATGGGTAGGTTTTTGCTTTTAGAGGTTTTCGTATCTTTCGGTTTGCAATAAAAACTATGCTACGCTACTTTTTCAAAATAATTTCCATTGTATCCTTTTGCCTAATTCCAAATATTATATCAAGTCAAAATGAGTGTAATTGTGACATTATTATGTCACAAAATGAAAGTGTTATAGTTAAAGAAAATGATTCTTTAGCTTTATTCAAATTAATTGAAAAATATAAATCTTCTAAGTCTGAAAGCTGTTTATTTAAAGCATTGGATATAGAGTTCGGTTACTATATAAAAGAAAAACAATTAGATAAGTCTTCACAGCTTTTAACAAAACAAGAAACAGTTTTATCAAGACTTAATTGTACAGATGAATTTCTTTACAATATTTACTTCAACAAAGCACTTTATTATCGTGCTAAAAATGATTACGAAAAGCTATCAGAAAATATCTTTAAAGCATTAACAGAAGCTGAAAGAATTAAAGATGATGAAAAGCAAATTGAAGCTATAAAGCAAGTCGTACATTTATTTACTAGAATGCGAGAGAGTCATAAAAATTGGGCATATATAAAACGTGCTGAAAAATTAATTTTCAATCAACAAAACTCCATTAAGTCTATTGGTAATTATAGGTGGTTAGCTTTTGTATACGAACACGAATACACAACTACAGAGCGCAAAACATTAATAGATTCTACAATACTATTCATAAATAAAGCCAAAAAGGAAGCATTTAAACACAATATTGATTATGAAATCGCGCAGTTGTATAGAGCTTTAGAAGCATGTTCTTATCATAAAGGAGAATTAGAAAATGCTGTGGTATATATAGATTCAGCAATATATTATGCCAAAAAAATTAAGGGAGTAAAAAACATAGGCCCTTTATATTTATCTAAAGCATGGGATCATTTAGATTTAGGACAATTTAATGAGGCTGAGAAATGGGCAGATACTGCTATTTCTTATGATAATCAAAATAAAGGAACGGCAGCCTATATGATGTTGCTTTCTTCTACATCAGAAATATATGAAGGGGCAGGAAACTTAGATAAAGCATTCAAAAGTTATAAAAGCTATAGTAAAATAAAAGACAGCATCTTAAAGCTAGATCGCGTTAAGGTCGTTAATGAATTAGAAACAAAATATAAAACAGAAATAAAAGACGCAAAAATAAAACGTTTAACAGTCCTCTTAATAATAGCCACATTGGGCATTCTTAGTTTATTATTAATAGGTGCATTGGTAAGATTACGACAATCTCGAAAACAAAACGAAGCGCTAAGAATAGCTTTTGAAAAGCAGATTCAACTTGAAAAAGAATTATCTGATGTTAGAGATGAAATTGCACAAGATTTTCATGATGATCTTGGCAATAAATTAGCTCGTATATCACTACTATCTAACTTAGTAAGTGGTGAGGTTTCTATCAATGATCCAAAAGTAAAATCAAAAATAATTCAAATAACTGAAGATGCTAATGGGCTTTACAAAGGTACTCGTGATTTTGTATTCTCTTTGAAATCTAATAGTGATTATATAGAAGAAATTGCGACATATCTATCAGATTTTGGTGAAGACTTCTTCAGTAAAACTAAAATCAAATTTGTTGTTGACAAACAGATTTCATCAAATATTAAATTACCGCATTACTGGAATAAGCAATTAGTCTTTATTTTTAAAGAAGCTATAACAAATACCTTAAAACACTCCAACTGTACTGAAGTCATCTTAAAGTTTAATTACGGTAATGGTCAACTTTTGGTAGAATGTATTGATAATGGAATAGGAATCGATGAAGATGCAATAAAATCATCTAATGGGTTATCAAATATGAAAAACAGAGCTAAAAAAATTAGTGGCAAATTGTTTATAGTATCAAAACTAGATGAAGGAACTACAATACGTTTTAAAGGAAATACTAATTAAAAAAAACGATTATTACTAGCATACTTATGAAACACAAAGTCGTTATTATAGAAGACAATATTCCTTTAAGTGATGCCTTTGCTGAAGTCATTAATACTACAAATAATTTTCAAGTTATCAATAGCTATGATAATTGTGAAGAAGCTATTGAGCGTCTAAAATTTGATAATGCTTCAATTTTTTTAATGGACATAGAATTACCAGGCATAAATGGTGTGGAAGGTACAAAGCAAATAAAAAAGATATTTCCAAAAGCAAATATTATTATGGTGACGGTTTACGAAAATTCTGAAGTTGTTTTTGATGCATTGTGTGCAGGAGCCTCAGGTTATTTAACAAAAAGCCTTAACCCAGAAGAGCTTATTGATGCACTAAATGAGTGCATAGATGGTGGTGCGCCAATGAGCATTAAGATTGCCAAAATGGTAGTTGGATCATTTCAAAAAAAACCAAGTAAAATAGAGCTATCAAAAAGAGAAAAAGATGTTTTGTTACAATTATCAGAAGGCAACAGTTATGATAGCATTGCCGAAAACCTTTTTATCAGTAAGAACACTATTAAGTTTCATTTAAAGAATATCTACATTAAGCTTCAAGTCAATTCTAATATCGAGGCTGTACAAAAAGCAAATAAGGAAAATTTGCTTTAACATTTTTTATTTTATTTATTTCTACCACCTGTAATCTACCCAATTGGGTAGTGCTTTAAATAGCTAATCAAATTAAATTTGATTAAAATTTAAAGTTATGAAAAAACACCTGCTTCTTATCGTTTTGGTTACAAGTACGTATAGCTTTTCCCAAATCAATCTTAAAAAACTAAAAAAGGCAAAATCTCAAGTTGAAAAAGAAATAAAGACAACTCAAAATTCTAAAAATAAAACTTTAAACCAAACCAAAAATATGTCTAAAGGACCATGTGATTCCGCACACAAATCATTAACCAAATATTTAAAAAAATTAGAAGATAAAAAAGCCGCAAATCAAGTATCTAGTGGTTCATTTAAAACTTATATAGGTTCTACCGAACGCTATTTAAAAAGCATCAAATCAAAATGTCCCGACTTAGATGTTTCTACAGAAGAAAGTCAATTAAATACATTCAAATCTGATTTAAACAATGCTGGCGGAGCAGATGGCGCTAGACAAGCCAATATTAGAAAAGGCTATTATGATAAGGCTATTGATAACTTAGTTACCAGTACACATCCTGCCTATAACGACTTTAAAAAAGCTAAATCACAATTTTTAGTTATTGCATTCGAACATTATAGGCATCAAAAACCAACTGAAAGTTTTAAACTTATAAGTGAGTCGAAGAATGCTTTTTCTAAAATAAAAAGTGAATACTCAGATTTGGATTTCTCATTAATAAATTCTGAATTAAAGCGTTTAGAAGGCTTATTAAAATCTGAATCAGGATCAGTGATTACGTCAAAATTAGCAAGAGAAAATGATCGGAATTATTTTAAAGACATGAGTATACTTTGGAATAGTGTTTATACAGATCATGATTATCCACCAGATGGATTATATGGTGGAAATATGCAGTTTTTAACAGATAAATTTAAAGATTTCACAAAGCAAGGTTTTTTTGATAAAGTAGAATCTTCAAAGAAAAATGGCACGTATCCTGCGGTACAATCTTATGCTGAAAAAGTAAGCAAGGGGTTAAATGATTATCCAAGATATATCAACCAAGTTTTGGTTAAAGCTTACAAAGGAAGATTAGACGACCTTACCACATTTGGTATTAAAGGTGACCCTCAAAAAGAACTAGAGGTGTTAGAAGGTGCAAAAAAACTAGCTGAACTTGCATTGAAATTCGCTCCAAACAATCCTACAGCAAAGCAATGGTTTAAAGAAGTATCGTCACAAATTGGCAAAAAAACTTCAGGAATAACATATGCAAGCAGTATGCACAAAACCTATTTGGGAGAGATGTTATTTTCAACAAAAGAGATTTCTATAGGTAGTGAAAACGAAAGTGACTTTTCATCTAGCTTTAAATCTGGAGATTACATCTATGCCACTGTTTATTTACCTGCCAAATTGAGAAAGCTAACAGATTCGTATGCTGCAAACGACGTTAAAATTTTGATAAATGGAGGTATAATTAGTGAGCCTGAGAGCACTGCTGTTTGGGTAACCACGCCTATGCAAGAAAAAAACTATTTACAGTTCGCCATTATACCAAATGAAGCTTGGAAACAGAAATATGGTAAATTTTACATTGAAAATAAATTAAGGACTCATGAGCATATTGCAAACGCATTAATTACTGCTGGTCCTTATTCTGGAACAACTGTAAGTACAGAAGTATTTTTTAGAGGTACCAATTCGAGTATTAAAGGTGAATTTAAAATAGATTTATCTGGAGGTATTGACAAGTTAAAGACTATTGTAAACCAAGAAGAGAATGCACGATTAGCAGATGCTAAATTACCTAAAGCTGGCATGCAAAACACAAGTCTCGTAAAAGAAGCACTTGGTATTATGCAACGAAAAAGCGGGGGTTCAAAAACTTATACCAAAGCCATAATAACTTCGGTTAACTGGGATTATGACAAAAATTGGAATGGTGTTATAGTGTCTCGGTCTATAGTAGTAGCATTAGTATCAAAAGAGCATAATGGCAAGTGCATGTATCAATATTTTAACTTTAAACAACAAGCGCAAGGAAGTGGAAAATATAATAGCAATCTAGAATTCGTTGGTGCAGGACATAATGTCTATATCTCTTGTGATAACGCAAATTAAAAGTATTGATGGCTAAACAATTCTCCAAAGAAAAAATAAAACGCATCAATAAAATGACATGGATTGCATGCACTGTAGTGGCTATTTTTTTTACTGTACTCATTAGTATCATTAATTATCAAGAAGTTAGTTTGCTCAACGATGGCATAAGAGAAGATGTTATTGTAGTAAAAAAACACAAATCTGGTAGTAATAGTAAGTATTCAAATGTACACTATTACTTAACTGTAGATTGGTTTAAAGTAATAGACACCATTCCATATTACAAAGTAAAAGACACAACTGGTTTAAATAATGCTGAAAAAATGAGCAACGCTATTCTTTCAAAATCTTTTAATGACAAAGGAAAGGTTAGAACAGAACGACTCAATACCCCTATAAAATTAAAGTATATCGATGGCACAAGTTATGAAAACCTTCATCATGGTGAAATTGTAACCCTTGTGTATTTCAAAAATAAACCAGAAGAAGGTCGATTGTTAAGAGAACTCGAGTGATTTTGAATGCAAAACAAATTCCAGAAACCGTTTTAGAATTAGAACAATGGATGAAAGACCATTGTTACAATTTTATTTCTTACAGCATCAATGGCAATTTCGTTTACCAAGGCAACGGATTAGAATTTTATAAAGATGCATATCAATGGTGCAGTTATGACAGAAGTGCTAAACGAATACTTAAACGTTTTAAAAAAGAAAAGCAAGCGGTAGCTTATGCTTTTGACAAAATAACTTCAAATTCTTGGGCAAATAAACATCTTATTGGTATTTATAAAAAAGAAGAACTAAATTCAGTTTTAAAATATCTTATTGAGCAAAATATTGCATATGAAACCGATGCAATTCATTATCAAAAAGAAAATTGGCTTACACGTCTTTTTGTAATAGGTTGTGACATAAAAAAGATTCCTGAAAGTATTAAAAGATTACAGTAACCTCACTCTATTCTACCCCTTCGGGTAGTACATAGTTTAACACTACATTTTACATTTACTGCTTAAACTTTATACCTATCTATTATGAAAAAAATTCTACTTTTTATGGTTATATGTTGCACAATTAATGTAACAGCCCAAAACATATCTTTTAATGACCCCGATTTTAAGGCTGCATTAATTTCTATTGGTATTGATACAAATAATGATAATGAAATTAGTCAAACGGAAGCTCTAGCTGTTAATGGATTTAATTTTAGTAATAATAATGCTATTGATGACTTAGGAGGAATAGAATTCTTTACAAATTTAGAGCAACTTGCCTGTTTTAACTGTAATATTAATGTAACACCAGACTTATCGTCATTATCAGCTTTATTATATCTATATCTAGATAATAATAGTTTATCTGGTATAGACATATCATTTAATATTAATCTTCTTGAGCTTTCGATGATAAATAATGGACTTACATCTATTAATCTAGCAAATAATTCAGACTTAACGCTAATAAACCTCTCTGACAATTTAATAACTTCTATTGATGCTTCCAATCAAAATGACTTATTAAGTTTAATAGCTAATAATAATGCACTTACTTCACTAGATATATCTTCAAGTGGCAGTTTAGAAACATTACAAATCAATGACAATAATCTATCTACCATAGATATAACAAATAATGTGGATTTGATAAGCTTTGTGGCATTCAACAATAGTATTACAGAAATTGATGCGAGAAATAATGCTGCTTTATTAAACTTTAATGCAACTAATAATGTTGGACTGGAATACATCAACATAGCAAATGGAAATAATGGTTCACTAACTACATTTACAGTAGTAAATAATTCTGCATTATCTTGTATAAAAGTTGACGACCCAAATACAGCTAGCACATATCCTGGTTGGACTAAAGATCCCTTAACAACATATGCAATTACTTGTGGGCCTACATTAGCGATATCAGGTCCTGTGAGCATAGATAGCAATGGAGGTACTGCAATTTTTACATTCAGTGAACCTGTAACTGCATTTGATATGTCAGATATTAGCGTTACTAATGGAACTGTTATTAATTTTGCAACTGTATCAACTTCAGAATATACAGCATATATAACTCCTACATTGGTTTGTGGGCAACCAGTAAATATTAGTGTACTTGAAGGTGCTGCACAAAATCTTGATACACGAGATAGTGAACCAGCACAAATTAATATAACTACAATTGATGATATTCCTCCAACAATTACTTGTCCAGCTAATACAACAGTAGAATGTGGCGACCCAACTGACCCTTCTGCAACAGGAGTGGCCACAGCTTTTGACAATTGTGAACCCGTTTGTCAACCCATAACCTATCCTTTAGCTAATAACAATGGTGGAACTGAAATAAATTATTGCGGATTTTTTCCATGTAGTGGTCCACAACCAAATTGGGGAGATGTAACTATTATGCAAGACACCAATAATCTTACTATTAGTATACAAATGAATACTACAACAGGCGCTCTATGGTATGTTGAAAATGTACGTTATTATTTAGCTACAGATTCTAACTTCAATATTAATTCAAATGGCACACCAATTGAAGATTCGAATTGGACTACAAATACTCCTCCTACCACTCCTGCTAGTTATACCATTACAATACCTTTAGTTGATGTTCCTAGTGATGCGTGTTATACTCTTGGAATTATAGTTAGTGGAGTTCAGAAAAACTTTTTAGGAGGTATTGATAGTGCATCAAGACGAGATCTATATGCATTTTCACCAACATCTACGAATCAATCGGTATTCTTACCAAATTATTGTGCTGCCCCTTGTGGAACTAATGGTACAACTGTAACGAGTTCAGATAATTTTTTAGATACTTGTGGAAATACGTCAATAATAACTAGAACTTGGACTGCTACAGATACTAATGGGAATACTTCTACATGTAATCAAATTATTACTGTTGTTGACACTACGGGACCAACCATTACTTGTCCAGCTAATATTGTTGCAAGTAATGATCTCAATAGTTGTGGTGCGGTTGTGAATTTTACTGCATCAGCAACAGATAGCTGTGGTGGTATTTTTTCTTTAACTTATGACATAGCATCTGGTAGTGTATTTCCAATAGGTACAACAACTGTAAATGTAATCGCTACCGATGTGTGTGATAATCAATCAACATGTTCCTTTACGGTTACTGTAAATGATGTTGAAGCACCAACAATGAATTGCCCTAGTAATCAAACAGTAAGTGTAAACCAAGGTAGTACATATACTGTACCTGATTATCTAGATGGCAGTTTTGTTGCACCAACAGATAATTGTCCTTTAACATCATTAACTCTTGTACAATCACCAGCTCCTAACACGCAACTATCAGCTGGCACTCATACTGTAACATTATCAGCAACTGATACGGGAAATAATAGCGATAGTTGCACCTTTGATTTAACTATTAATGAAGTGCTAAGTATTGATGAGTATGACGATTTAAACAATTACAAAATATATCCTAATCCAGCATTTAGTCACTTTAAAATAGACGGTAACTTATCCATTGAGCAAGTTGAGGTATATACTTTAAATGGAAAACTAGTAAAACGTTTTTCAAAAAATAGCATTAGCTATTTTATTAATAATCTAGAGAGCGGATTATATTTTGTCAAAATATCAACAAACAAAGGTAGTATTACAAAAAAGTTAATTAAAGAGTAGCTCTTTAATTAAAGTCCCATACCACAAAAGCATCCTATATAGGATGCTTTTTTTCTTACACAAACCCACCCATTTGGGTAGTACAACTCAATATTTGCAAACCTATTTTTATCTAATAACTTATAAACCTATTTATTATGAAAAAAATTACAATTCTTATTGCTGTTATGGCAATTACAATTACTAAAGCACAAGTGAGTTTGGTTAAAGATATTCATGTTGGGGCAGCTTCTAGTATGTCTACCTATGAAAATAGTCGATTTGAATATAATGGTCATATGTATTTTGCAGCGTATGAAGATGTAACTACAAGAATGGAATTGTGGAAAACTGATGGTACTACTAATGGTACTACCTTAGTTAAGAATTTAGGTGGGAATGGCTATAGTGGAAACCCAAGAGATTTTTTGCTTTGGTCTAACGAAATGATTCTTACAGCCAACCGTATTACTGGATATATTGGAGTGCGGAGCGATGGTACAACAGCTGGAACTTCGGAATTAAACCCAAATGGCAACAGTATAAGTAAAGCTATGGTTTATAATAATGAATTATATGTAGCTAGAGGTGAATTATATAAGTATACTTCTATTAATGCTTCTCCTTCCATGGTAATAGATCTAACTGGAGGATTCGCATCATTTGCTAGTCCAGTTATTGTTTATGGTGGTGAATTATATTTTACTGCACTAAACCAATACAGCTATGCACAAATATGGAAAACCAATGGAACAGCTCAAGGTACTTCATTAGTGAAAGAATTTGGAGAAGCCACACTTAATACTAATTCAGGTGTGCCAACCAATTTTAAAATTCACAATGGCAAACTGTATTTTGCTGTTAATGGCAGAGCTTACGCAAGCGACCCTGCAATAGGCGTTGAATTATGGGTAACAGATGGAACAACAGCAGGAACAGTAATGGTACAAGACTTAAATGTAGGTGCTGGTGATAGTAATCCATCAGATTTAACAATATACAATGACGAATTATATTTTACTGCAACTAGTTCAGCATTAGGCAGAGAGCTATTTAAAGTAAATTCTAATGGCAATATTGTAAATGTCTTCGATATTCATCCAAGTGGTGACAGCAATCCTTCTAGTTTATTTGTAGATAGTAATAGATTATACTATGCTGCTGATGATGGCACTAATGGGAAAGAAATTTGGGTAACTAATACTTATTCAGGAGCGTCAAGAAATACCATGGTAAATACAACTGAGATTTTTAAGGATATTAATCCTACAGGTGACAGCAATCCTTCAGGTTTTGTAAAGTATTTTGGAGAAATATACTTTTCTGCAAATGATGGTGTAAATGGTCAGGAATTATGGAAATCCGATTTGACATCATCAGGAACTCAGATGGTGGATAATATTAATCTTACTGGTGATAGTAATCCAAGGGATTTTATGGTAGCAAATAATCAAATATTCTTTAGTGCAAATAATGGTGTAATTGGTGAAGAATTATATAAATACATTGATCCGTCCTTATCAGTTAATGATTTAGGATTGGCAAATTCTATGGTTATATATCCAAACCCAACTACTGATAATTTTTCAATAAGAAGTAATACGCCAGTAAACACTATTGCAATATATAATGTACAAGGTAAAACGGTAAAAACATTCAATACAAACCTAGAATTTTATAATATAGAAGAGTTAACCTCTGGTCTATATTTTATTAAAATCCAAACAGAAAATGGCACATTAACCAAAAAATTGATTAAGAAATAATTAGTTATTAACCCCAAACTATATATTATGAAGACTATTAAAATTTTATTCCTATTTATCTGTGCTGTATTAATTACTGGATGTAGCAGTGATAACGATAATAATACGGCACAAAATAATGCACCCGTTTTAAATGATATTATTTTAGAAGTATCAGAAAATCCAAATTCAGATTTAGTCACAACTATAGTTGCTACAGATTCGGATGAAGATACATTAACTTATGCAATCATATCTCAAACACCAGCTGGAAGTGTATCCATAAATGCCATAAATGGTGAAGTATATATTGCAAATGCAGATGCCTTTGATTATGATCTTAATCAACAGATTATAGTTACTATAGAAATAAGCGATGGTATCACAGAAGTGACTGCTCAATTAACTATAAATATCACACAAGATTCTTAATAGTGTTGCTCTACAATATTGAATTATTGATTTTCAATAATGATTTAAAAGCATCTTTAAAAGATGCTTTTTTTATTTATAAATCTACCCTATTGAGTAGTATTCTCTAAAATTATATAAACTAATTTTAACTTAAAATAAGAAAGCTTATGATAGAAAAAATAGAAAAACACAAACTAGAATTATTTTTATTCATGTTTTACGCTTTAATGAGTTTAGGTTTATGGATAATACTTTTTTAATTGTTATTTCAATTTCAAAGAGTGTACAAAACAAGTACACTCTTTTTTAAAAAGGTGCTTTACAACTAAAACTAACCCATTCTCGTTTTACAGGATGTTCAAAACTCAGCATCTCCGCATGAAGATGCAGTCGATTTGAAGCTGTGCCATACAAGTCATCCCCTATAATAGGCATATTTAAACCTTTATAATGTGCAGCATGAACACGTAATTGATGTGTTCTACCTGTAATAGGATAAAAATGAATTCTGGTTTTGTTATTCTTTATCTCAATAACTTCATATTTTGTTTTAGCTAGTTTCCCATGTTCATCACAAACCAATTGTCTTGGCCTATTATTTAAATCAACTCTAAGTGGTAAGTCTATTGTTCCTTCTGAAGGTTCTAACTTGCCATTTAATAATGCTACATAGCGTTTTTTTACTATACGTTTAATAAACTGCTTCTGAAGGTTCTTATGTGTTCTCTCATTTTTAGCAACCAATAATAATCCAGACGTTGACATATCTAAACGATGCAATAATAAAGGTCCTGTAGCATCTGGTAAATAATTTTGCATTCGTGTTAAAACAGAATCCTTAATCGTTTTTCCAGGTACAGATAGAAATTCATGAGGTTTATTAAGAACTACTAAAAAATCATCTTCATAAATTATCTCTAATTCACCATTGAAAGTACCAGCAGTCTCGATAGGATTAGGCTCAACATCTAAACCTTGCATCATATGCCCTAAGATGGGTTCACATCTACTTCTACACGATGGGTAAAACTGTCCATGGGTTCTAACTTCTGCATTTGGTGATATTCCCCACCAAAATTCTGCCATGGCAATAGGTTTTAAGTTATTCTCAAAAGCAAATTGAAATAATTTAGGTGCTGCACATTCGCCTGCAGCAACAGGTGGTTGTCTTAAATCTGTACTTTTAAATATGTCTATTAAATCTTTGATTTCTCCTTTAGCATTCAGAAATCGATATTGCTCATGGATTTGTTTTTGCAAACTTGCAGAAAGTGATTTTCGTTCTTGCTTTAAGATTTCAATGGGTTTAATTAATTCTTCTAATTTATTTTCAGCCTTTTGTACCTCAGATTGGATATGAATTTTAAGGTATTTTAAATCAATATTACTTTGAATACTTTGCTGTCTTAATTCTTCAAAAAACAAATCTCTTTCTGCTGTTGAAAATTTTTCTTCGGCTTCTACTCTACTTTGCTTGCGTTTTTGTTTTTCGGACTTAGCATTTATCTTAAAATTTTCAAGCTTTAGTTTACTTTCAAATTTTACTTGTTGTAAATGTAATTCAGCTTCCTTTAGTTCAGAGTTTCGTTCTAAAGTTTCAATCTCCGTATTCAAATTATTTAAATGGGCTTCATGCTTCTTATAGAATCCATCTTTTTTTAAGGTATCGTAAATTGGTGGCACAAATCCTTTTAAATGATTACTTTCAGCTAGTTTTCCTGAAAATGCTGCGATGTATCCAAACACCCCTTCAACAGTTTCAATAATCATCACTCCGAACATTTTACCAATTTCTAATCCTTTTTTGACATCATCTAAACCAAAATTGTGTTCAAAATCATTTTGAGTATTTAAATAGGCTTTTAGGTCATCAGCTGCTTTAATGCAAAGTGGATCTGGAGTGTAATAAAATGGATAGGTAAATTGTATTGGTGCATCTACCGAAGCATCAATATTTAAAGGGTGAAAAACAAGATTTTTCGTTTTAAACATTACAATTTTTATAGTGTTACAAATAAACAAAATTATAAATCATAATTACAGTTTTAAAAGTTTGGCATCAAAATTGGATTTACATAATATATAACCTCTAAAACACAAGATTATGAAACGATTTTTACTATTATCAGTCCTTGTTTCGGTACTCGTATCTTGTAGTGCCAAAAAACAAATGGAAAGTGCGATTAGCCATGGTAATTACGACCAAGCTATTTCGGAAGCTCTAAGGAAGCTTGAAAACAACAAAGACAAAAAACGCAAGCAAGATTACATTGTAATGCTTGAGGATGCGTATTACAAAGTCTTAGAAGAAGATTTACAAGATATAAAGCATCTAAAAAGAGATGGTAACCCAGAGCAATACAAAACAATTTATAATATCTACTTAGATTTAGATGCAAGGCAGAATGCTATAAAACGTGTAATGCCATTAAAGATTAACGGTAAACTATTGAACTTAGAGTTTAATGATTATAATTCTGAAATTGTAGATTATAGATATAAAACCTCTGAGTATTTAATAGATGAAGGGATTACACTTTTAGATTCTGAAGATAAATACAATGCAAGAAAGGCACATGATATCTTTAGTTATATAGAACGCATCAATCCAAATTTTGAAGAAACACGAAGCCTAATTACTGAAGCACATCTAAAGGGAATGGATTACGTACATGTATCAATTGCAAACCAAACACATCAAATTATACCGCAACGTTTGGAAGCTGAACTGTTAGATTTCAATACTTATGGATTAAATCAGTTTTGGACAACATATCATACTACAGCAGATGACGCATTAAATTATGATTATGGTATGCAATTACAACTTAAACAGATTAATATTTCTCCAGAACGTGTAAACGAACGTCGACAATTAAGAGAAAAACAAATTGTGGACGGTTGGGAATACCAACTTGATGCTGCAGGTAATGTGATGAAAGACAGTTTAGGCAATGGTATTAAAATTGATAAAATAATAAATGTAAGAGCTCGATTTGTTGAAGTGATACAAACTAAATCTGCACAAGTTATTGCAGAGGTTGTTTACACTGATTTAAAACAGAACCAAATCATTGATAATTTAACCATAGATAGTGGTTTTGTATTTGAAAATGCTTTTGGACGTGTCAGAGGAGATAGAAGAGCTTTAAATAGAAATGATAGAGATTTGCTTAGCCAGAGACACGTTCGTTTCCCTTCTGATGAACAAATGGTATATGATACTGGTGAAGATCTAAAATTGAAATTAAAAGACATTATTAGCTCGTACCGATTACGAAGTTAAATACGATATAAAGCCACTCTTATAGAGTGGCTTTTTTACTCATAAATTTATAATCACAAAAAAGAGAATACTCTTACAAAAAAAATAAATATCTATGTATTTCGTCGTATTTATTAGTATTTCAACTATATTATAACTAATTTTACTACTTAATTGTTTTGAAACCCAAATCAAACAAAACTTTTACCTATGAAAAAACTACTACTCTCTACTTTGGCTATTGTGCTTATTATATCGTGTAGCACAAGTCGACAAATAGAAAAATCAGTAAGTGCTGGTAATTACGATCAAGCTATATCTAATGCAGTTAGTAAATTACGTACTAACAAGACTAAAAAACGAAAAGCTGAATATATAGTAATGCTTCAAGAAGCATATTATAAAGCCAACAAAAGAGACGCTGAAGCTATTGAGTTCTTAAAGCAAGACAAGAATCCAGAGAATCATATAAAAATCTACGATTTATATGTCGCTTTAGAAAACAGACAAGAACGTATAAGACCGCTTCTACCTTTGTATGTTAATGATCAAGAGGTAAAGCTTAGTATTAAAAACTACTCTAGTGCTATTATAACTTCAAAAGACAATGCTTCATTACATATGTATAAGAATGCTAAGACCTTATTAAATTCTAATAATAAGCAAGACTATCGATTTGCGTATGCTCAATTTAGAGATATTGAAGAGATTAACCCAAACTATAGGGATGTCCGTAAACTTATTGAAACGTCTCACCAAAAAGGAATCGATTATGTTTTAGTAGACATGGTTAACGATACTCAAAAAGTAATTCCACAACGCTTAGAAGATGATTTATTAAACTTTAGTACTTATGGTGTCAATAAACTTTGGGAAGTGTACCATAGTACTAATGACAATTCGGTTACTTACGATTATAAAATGAAAGTTAATTTAAGACAAATAAATACCTCACCAGAGCAAGTTAAGGAACGTCAAATTATTAAAGAAAAGCAAATTGCCGATGGCAAAAAATTATTATTAGACCAAGCCGGAAACCAAGTTAAAGACAGTCTTGGGAATGCTATAGAGGTTGAGAATCTTAAAACGGTACGTTGCGAGTTTTACGAATTTAGACAATTTAAAACGGTACAAGTAACTGGTAATGTAGAATATTACAACTTAAACACGAAGCAATTGACGGATGCTTTTCCCGTAGATAGCCAATTTGTATTTGAGCATATCTATGCCAATGCTCGTGGTGACCGTAGAGCTTTAGAAAACGATTTGTTACCATTTTTAGATAGACGAGCTGTGCCATTCCCTACCGAAGAGCAAATGATATATGACTCTGGCGAAGATTTAAAAATTCAGCTAAAGCAGATTATAAATTCATATACTTTAAACTAAAAAACGTTACTGATAACTTATGGGGATATTAAGCCATGTTAACTTAAAAAAGTTACAAATCAATACGTAACTATGTAAATTCTAAAGAAATTTAGTCAAATTGAGCTCATTAATGCTACCATGAGACGCGTGTGCTACAACCTCGTCATTTCTAAGTATTAAAAGCTGAGGGGATTGATGCATCACTTGGAATCTAAAACCAACTTCGTTAGACACATCTCTATAACTCAATAAATCTAAATAGTATAAATCTGCATTTGCATCTACATCATAAGCAGATACAAACTGATTCATCACCATTCTACTTATTCCACAACGTGTAGAGTGCTTAAAAATAAGTTGAGTTTTTCCTTTAGATTTTTCCACTATAGCATCTAATTGCTCAATGCTATTTAGAGGAATCCAAGGTAATAGCTTCTCAGCTTTTGGTTCAGAAGAACCATTAAATATTTTATTAAAAATTCCCATATTATAAATGTCGTGCATAATTTAAAAACTTACAAATCTTATTGTTTTATAAATTTAAAAATATCTGAAGTACCATTTTCAAAAGTCAAGTTTATAAAATAGATACCACTACTTAGACTCGACGTATTAAAAATCGTTTTACCATTTTCTACTGTATTGCTATTTTGAGATATTAAACGACCACTAACATCTCGGATCTTAATTAATATATTCTCATCTACAATCTGTTGAAAAGCGATATGCAAAATATCGCTTACTGGATTGGGGTAAAATGAAATAGTTTCAGTAGGTACAACACCATCAATAGACAAAGGGCTTTCTTGATAAACTCTTACATAATCAACTTCCAAACTACTCTGCGTAAAACTAGGATCAATATTTGGCAAAATTGCCACATTAAATAGTAAATACTGATCTTGATCAAAAGGCCAAGTATTTGCATTTCTTACTTCTGGATTATAAGTGTAATGTACATTGTCATCTACGCTAAATATCATTTTCTCTGGAGACCATATTAATGTATAAATATGAAAACTTGAAGAGGCCGTGCTAATAGTCTGACCACCTTTATTCGATGTGTTTCCAGAACTAGAAGGTGTATGCATGGCACTTTGTACAAAGTTTTGATTGTCTCCCCAATGTTCCATAATATCTATTTCACCACAAGCTGGCCAACCTGTTGTTCCAAAACCTTGAGTTTGCCAATAAGCACCAGGCTCTGTAATGTTTTTTCCTAACATCCATATCGCAGGCCAAGTCCCTACACCTGATGGCAATTTTGCTCTTATTTCTATTTTGCCATAGGTAAATGCAAATTTAGAATTCAATCTTGCAGACGTATATTGCTTAGTAACACCTTGATTGGTGTATGCTTCTTTTTTTGCCACTAAATCTAAAAACCCACCATTTATAGAAGCATTATCTACTCTATCTGTGTAATGTTGTATTTCTCCATTATACCAGCTGTTTCCATTTGGTATTTGTGTTTGATGAAACCATTTAGAACCATCTATAGCACCATTACCATCAAACTCATCTGACCATACTAAATTATCATATACTGGGTCGTTAGAAACTTCATCAAAATATAAAACATCATCTAAATAAGCCAAAACTTGGTCATTATTATTCTCACCATTAATTTGAATCACTACACGATTAAAATCTGTTCTACCAATTGGAGCAGATGAACCACTATCTAAATTAATATAATTATCTGTTTCAAAATTAAAAACAATCTCTTGCCATTGATTTAAAACTATAGGCTTAATAATCTCGCTTTGTGTAGTCCATGGCTGTGCTAAAGTACCATCTTGAAGCTTTAAAGATATTTGATTAGTTTGACTTCCCGTAACAGCATTATAAGGTATATATAACTTTAGCTTAAAGCTATTCTTAATCGTTAAATCAAAATTTGAAGCCGTATCAAATTGTATATTGGCATATTGTCCACCCGAATCATTATATTGCAAAACAGTATTAGATAAATTAATATCTTGTTGATTAGGATTTGGGTAATCAGTATCTATTCCACAATCATCACCATACCATGTAGTAATGGTTCCATTACCTTCAAAGTCATCTTCTACAACCTGAGCATTCAAACATAAAACCGAAAAACATAGTATAAGTGAGTAAAGGTTCTTCATTATAATTGATTATTGTTTTTTCAAAAATATCGACTCTATCACTAATTACATAATTTGTATACTATACATGGACTATACATTATTCTATCATTATACCAAATAAGACAAAAAGTCACGCTATAGCTCGCTAAATCAGTCATTTTGTCGCTTAACCAGTTAATAATTCAATTGGTAAGATTATTGACTAATAATTTAGAAAAAAGGTAACGGAATGATATTATTTAGTCATTCAGAGTGATAGCGAAGAATCTAAATTAGAGATTCCTCATTGCATTCGGAATGATATTTAAAAGAACAAATATGAATTTTAATAATTATACAATTAAGTCACAAGAAGCCATACAGCAAGCACAACAGCTTGCTCAAGGTTTTGGTCATCAACACATAGAAAATGAGCACATTTTTAAAGCACTTTTTAATGTTGATGAAAATGTTTTACCATTTCTTCTCAAGAAGTTAAATGTTAATGTGTCTATATTTCAACAAATATTAGACAAAGAAATAGAAAGTTTTGCAAAAGTTTCTGGTGGTGATATTATGCTCTCTCGAGATACAAGTAAAGCTTTAAATGAAGCCTCCATCATTGCTAAAAAAATGAATGACGACTTTGTATCTATTGAGCATCTCGTATTAGCCATTTTTAAATCTAAAAGCAAAGTTGCACAAATTTTAAAAGACCAAGGGGTTACTGAAAAGGGCTTGAACTCAGCAATTGAAGAATTACGTCAAGGAGACAGAGTAACATCTCAAAGTCAAGAAGAAACTTATAATGCACTCAATAAATATGCGAAAAACTTAAATCAATTAGCGAGTGATGGCAAGTTAGATCCTGTAATTGGTCGCGATGAAGAAATTCGTAGAATACTCCAAATATTATCACGCAGAACAAAAAACAATCCCATTTTAGTTGGTGAACCAGGTACTGGTAAAACAGCCATTGCTGAAGGTTTAGCGCACAGAATTATCGATGGTGATATTCCTGAAAATCTAAAAGACAAACAGATTTTTGCCCTTGATATGGGAGCTCTAATAGCTGGTGCAAAGTTTAAAGGTGAGTTTGAAGAACGTCTTAAAGCAGTCATTAAAGAAGTAACAACCAGTGATGGAGATATCGTATTGTTTATAGATGAAATCCATACACTAGTTGGAGCTGGTGGTGGACAAGGAGCAATGGATGCTGCTAACATTTTAAAACCAGCATTGGCTCGTGGTGAACTGAGAGCTATCGGAGCAACAACTTTAGATGAATATCAAAAGTATTTTGAACAAGACAAAGCCTTAGAGCGTCGTTTTCAGAAAGTAAATGTTGATGAACCAGATACGGAAAGTGCAATTTCTATTCTTCGTGGTATAAAAGAAAAATACGAAGCCCATCATAAGGTTAGAATTAAAGATGAAGCCATCATAGGTGCTGTAGAATTATCGGAACGCTATATTACTAATCGTTTTCTACCAGATAAGGCTATTGATTTAATGGATGAAGCTGCTTCTAAATTACGAATGGAAATTAATTCTAAACCAGAAGAACTCGATGTTTTAGATCGTAAAGTCATGCAGTTAGAAATTGAGATCGAGGCTATTAAACGCGAAAAAGACGAAAATAAATTAAAATCTTTGCGTGCAGATTTAGCAAATCTTAAAGAAGAACGTAACGAGCTTAATGCCAAATGGAAATCTGAAAAAGAGGTTGTAGAAAACATTCAGAATACAAAACAAGATATAGAAAACTATAAACTTGAAGCAGAGCGTGCTGAACGTGAAGGTAATTATGGAAAAGTAGCGGAAATCAGATATGGAAAAATTAAAGAAGCTACTGAAGCTCTTGAAGCACAACAAGCAATTTTAGCAGATCAAAAAGATAATTCACTTATTAAAGAAGAAGTCACCTACGAAGATATTGCCGATGTTGTGGCTAAATGGACAGGAATTCCCGTTACCAAAATGATTCAGAGTGAACGCGAAAAACTATTAAAACTTGAAGACGAATTGCACAAGCGCGTTGTTGGGCAAGAAGAAGCTATTGAAGCAGTAAGTGATGCTGTACGCCGTTCTAGAGCCGGTTTACAAAACCCGCAAAAACCAATTGGAACATTCTTATTCTTAGGAACAACAGGTGTTGGTAAAACAGAATTAGCAAAGGCTTTAGCAGAATATTTATTTGATGATGAAAATGCAATGACCCGTATTGATATGAGTGAATATCAAGAACGCCATGCGGTCAGTAGATTAGTTGGGGCGCCTCCAGGATACGTTGGTTATGATGAAGGCGGACAATTAACTGAAGCGGTTAGACGCAAACCATATTCTGTAGTCTTATTAGATGAAATTGAAAAAGCTCATCCAGACACTTTTAATATTTTATTACAGGTATTGGATGAAGGCCGTTTAACAGATAATAAAGGGAGAATCGCTGATTTTAAAAACACAATCATTATCATGACCTCAAATATGGGAAGTCATATTATTCAAGAACGCTTTGAAGCCAACAAGGATATTCAATCTGCAATTGAGGCTGCAAAAGTTGATGTTCTAGGTTTATTAAAACAAAGTGTAAGACCTGAGTTTTTAAATCGCATTGATGATACGATTATGTTTACACCTTTGTCTAAAGAAAATATTGTTGATATCGTTGGCTTACAATTAAAAAGCGTTACCAAAATGATAGCACAACAAGGTATTACCTTTGATGCTACAGAAGAAGCCATTGCTTATTTGGCTGAAAAAGGTTACAATCCAGAATATGGAGCAAGACCTGTAAAACGTGTAATACAAAGAGAAGTACTAAATCAGTTGAGTAAAGAAATACTAGCTGGTAAAGTTACAACAGATAGTATTATTCTACTTGATGAATTTGACGGAAAGCTAGTTTTTAGAAACCAAGGCGATTTGGTAGTTGAAGAATTTTAAACAGACTGTAACATAATTGAGTTAAAACAGTCTTTATATTGATTGGTTGGTTAAGAGCAACACAAATTTCAAGCGCTTGAAAGGAGTGTTGCTCTTCCTTTTATAATTGTAATGCTTTTTTTGACTTTTTTAGCTGTTCTTTAAACGATTTTTCAGTGAGTTTAGTATTCCACATTGGTACAATTTTATTTAGGAGCTCCTTTCCTTTTTCAGAATTAAGAATTTCAGGAAACGCTTTTTCTAAAACATTCAACATCACATAAGTTGCTGTAGAGGCACCCGGTGAGGCACCTAATAAACAGGTAATACTTCCATCTTTGCTACTTACTACTTCTGTACCAAATTGTAATTTACCACCTTCAAACTCATCCTTTTTTATAATTTGAACGCGTTGACCAGCTACTAACAATTCCCAATCTTTACTTTTAGCATCTTTATAGAAGTTACGCAATTCGTTCATTCTGTCTTCATGGTTCATAGTAACTTGTTCCACCAAGTATTTAGTTAGAGGTAGATTATGCCAAAATGCTCCAAGCATAGGTGAAATATTATCAAATTGAATAGACTTTAATAAATCGAAATTAGAACCTTCTTTTAAAAACTTAGGGCTAAAACCAGCAAAAGGCCCAAACATTAATTGACGTTTTCCATCTATATATCTTGTATCTAAGTGTGGTGTGGACATAGGTGGATCATTTGGCCCTGCTTTACTATAAACCTTAGCATTATGCTGCTTTATAATATCTTCATTATTACAAACCAGCCATTCACCACTTACAGGAAAACCACCATACCCCTCTTTTTCTTCAATCTCTACTTTTTGAAGTAATAACAAACTTGCTCCACCTGCTCCTATAAATACATGTTTAGATTCTAACTGTAGCTTCTCTTTAGTTTTTAAGTTTTTTAGTTCAACCGTCCAATCAATATCTGCACTAGGATCTACATCTTGCACTTCAATATTACAATGTACAGGAGTCTTAAATTCAGTTTCAAGAATATGGAATAACTTTTGGGTTAAAGCCCCATAATTGACTTCTGTACCTCTATCTATTCGAGATGCAGCCATTATTTCATCATTAGTTCTACCATTAGCTATCAATGGAAACCACGATTTCATTTTATCAATATCTCTGGTAAACTCAATAGAATCAAACAAAAAATGATCTTTAAACACCTTATATCTAGCCTCTAGATAATCTGAATTCTTTTTACCAGTAACCCAACTATGATGTGGTACTAATTGAATAAAATCTTCTGGATTTTTAATTAGATTAGACTCAACTAAAAAAGACCAGAATTGTTTAGAAATTTCAAATTGCTTACAAATTTTTATCGCTTTTTTAATGGATACAGTACCATCTTCTTCCTCTGGGCAATAATTTAACTCGCATAGTGCAGAATGACCAGTACCAGCATTATTCCATGCAGCAGAACTTTCTTGTGCTACATTATCTAAGCGTTCTAAGATTAACACTTTTAAGTCTGGTTTTAACAGCTTAGACATAAGTGCTAATGTTGCACTCATTATACCTCCACCAACACAAATTAAATCGTATTCTATATCTGCATTTATTTTATAATCCATTTTTCTAATTAATTATTGAAATATAGTAAAACCATATTTACATTATTAAATAATTTTCTAAAACTGTAACTAAATGCTTTTTTTGATTACTAATGATTAAAATTGAATACTATTATGAAATCATTTTTACTTACCGCAGTTATAGCCTTAGTCTCTATATTAAGCATAAATGCTCAGAAATTAGAAAACTCAACACTATGGAAAATTGAAGGAAATGGCCTAGAAAAAGCATCATACTTATTCGGCACTATTCATATTACATGTGACGCAACTATTGAAGAAGATGTAAAGAAAGCACTTGATGAAACCTCTCAAATAGTTTTAGAAATAGATATGGATGACCCAAGTCTGCAAGGGAAAATAATGCAAGGTATGTATATGAATGATGGAAAAACGCTCAAAGATTTAGTTTCCGAAACAGAATATACAGCTATAGATTCTTTATTTATTAATCATATGGGAATGCCTGTAAAAATGTTAGAAAAAGTAAAACCATTTTTTTTAACAGCTATGCTATACCCTAAGTTATTAGATTGCCCAATGCAGTCTTTTGAAACTGAATTGATGAGGATTGCTAAAGAACAAGGAGAAGAAATTAATGGTTTAGAAACTATCGAAGATCAATTACAAGTGTTTAATGATATTCCTTATGAAGCGCAAGCAAAAGATTTAGTTAGAAGTGCAAAAGATAATTTGGCTTATGACAAAAAAAGTTTTGCAAAAATGTTAAAAATATACAAAGAAGAGAATATTAATGCCATGTTAGATACGATGAATGATGAAAACTTTACTTCGGTTGCAGAACATCAAGACAAATTATTAGATGACAGGAATAAAAACTGGATACCTAGAATAGGTGAATACGCCAAAGAACAACCAACTTTCTTTGGTGTTGGCGCTGGACATTTGGCTGGTGACAATGGGGTTATTAAATTATTAAGAAAAGCTGGCTATACTGTAACTGCAGTAACCGAGTAAATATTTACAACATTGGTTTTTTAAATAAGTAGTAAAAAATATACCTTTCGGTATATTTTTTACTACTTTTGTTTTATATGCTTAAAAAGTCAGAACATACTACACAATATATTTTAGAAACAGTTGCGCCTATTTTTAACAAAAATGGTTATGCAGCAACCAGTATGAGTGATTTAACAACAGCAACTGGTCTTACCAAAGGAGCAATTTATGGCAACTTTAAAAATAAAGAAGAATTAGCTATAGCAGCTTTTAAGCATAACGTAAAAAAATTGATGTCATATATTTCTGAATACATAAGTAAAAGTGAATCACCAATTCAGAAATTATATTTGATTTCGGATTTTTACAGAGATTATTATATGTTGAGTAAAACTTACGGAGGATGTCCTGTATTAAATGTAGGTGTAGATGCTAATAACCAAAACTCTGGTTTATTAGAAAAAGTTAGGATTGTAATTGAGCGCATTCAAGATCAAGTAGCTTCCATAATTGAAGATGGTATAGAAGTAGGTGAAATTTCAGCTGAGGTAAATGCTATGCAATATGCAAAACGCCTAGATTCTATGATACAAGGAGCCATTTTTATGACTTATACTATGGATGACGATTTTTATATGCAAGACAGTATGGATCAAATTAATGATATGATTACCAATGAACTAAAAGTATAATATTTTTTTAACCAATAATATACCGATTGGTATATTTAAAAACTAAACAAAAATGAACTTACCAAAAATTGTAGAGAGCAGCACAAAAATTAGATTCCAGGATTGTGATCCTTTTAATCACTTAAACAATGGAAAGTATATCGACTACTTTATGAATCATCGTGAAGATGAATTGATACGAAACTATGACATGGATATATATAAACTTGCAAGTACCCAAGGCAAAAGTTGGGTTTCTAGCAGTAATCAAATAGCTTATTTAAAGCCAGCATTATTGATGGAGGATGTAACTATAGAATCACAGTTAATATATTATGACACTAGTAATCTTAGAGCAGAAATGCGAATGTTTAATAAGGATAAGAGTCATCTTAAAGCTATAATATGGTGTGATTTTGTACATTTTAATCTGATTAAGCAAAAAAGAGAAATACATACAGAAGATATGATGCGACTATTTACTGATGTATTAAACCCAATTAATGCCAATACATTTGAAGATCGTGTAACAAATTTAAAACGTAATAAATACTAAAAACAAAAGAGCCGCTTGTTAAGCGGCTCTTTTGCTTTTAAGTATCGAAATTAGAATCTAATTAGAAAACATATTTTAGTCCAATTGACATACCAGAACCTAATCCTTCTTGTGTTTGAGAGTCAAAACTATTGAAACCAAAAGATGTAGTTCCTTTAGCATCTCCTCCATCAGGTTTAATGGAGTTATACCCAAATCTACCAAACTTAGCTTCGATTGTCCATTTTCCTCCGATAAAGTAATCGATTCCAGGTTCAATATTAAAACCATACCCATTAAAATTATCACTAAATAGCAATGGTACATTTGCTTCTCCAAATAGGAAGAACTTATCTGTAACACTCCAATATTTTCTCACTAATGGTTTAATAACAAATGTATTTACTGCATCAGCACTACCAACTTTATTGTTAACAACACCTACTGCTCCACCAACGGTTACAGATGGAGAAATGAATGTCCCTACTGCAGGTAATAACATAAATGTTTGTGTGTCTGTTGCTTCGCTATCAGTATAGCTTCCAGCTGCTAATATCCACCATGCTCCTTTAAATCCTTTATTTTCTTCTTCTTGTGCGTTTGCAAAGTTAAATGCTAATAAAGTAGCCATTAAAAATGTAAAAATTGATTTTTTCATTACTTATATATTTTTTATATAGCACAAAAATAATCCTGAAACAATCTTCAAATAATGACTAAAATCATAGTTTATTAATTAAGTACTTTTTAAACTCAACTGAAAACTCAACTGATAAAAATAATAAGCTGTAAAACAGCTAATTATAGTATGTTTTAAAATTATTCGATAAACGGCACAATAAAATATGCATTTTAACATTCATTTTAACCGATAAATCATTAATTTTATCGAGCTATTTAATTCCACATAACTTAAGACATAATTAAATCTTGTCTAGTAATCCCTCTACTTGTAGATAATTACTATAGCTATTTTTTTGTTATAACCCTACCTTAGATAATAAATGGAATTAAATAGATACATAGATCACACCTTATTGAGTGCATCAGCAACAGAAGCAGATATTCTCCAACTCTGTGAAGAAGCCCTAAAATACAATTTCTATTCAGTTTGTGTTAATAGTAGCTACGTTGCTATTGCGAAGCAAGCTCTTGGTCAATCAGAAGTTAAAATTTGTACTGTTGTAGGTTTTCCACTTGGAGCCATGTCAACAGAAGCTAAAATATTTGAAGCAAAGAAAGCTATAGAGCAAGGTGCTTCAGAAATTGATATGGTGATGAATATTGGTCGCCTTAAAAGTAAAAATCACGTTGCCGTTTTAAAAGACATAAGTAATGTAAAGAGAGCGATTGGTTTAACTCCATTAAAAGTCATACTAGAAATAAGTGAGCTTTCAAAAAATGAAATCGTAAAAGCTTGTGAAATTTGCATGGATGCCAAAGCCGATTTTGTAAAAACCTCAACTGGTTTTTCTAAAAGCGGTGCTACACTAACTGCCGTTAAAATAATGAGGAAAACAGTTAGAGATCAACTAAAAATAAAAGCTTCCGGTGGTATTAGAGATGCAGAAACTGCATTGAAATATATAGAAGTTGGTGTACATAGGATAGGTGCTTCTTCTGGAGTAGCTATGATGACTAATCAAACTTCACTTTCTTCCTATTAATTAAAGTTACATTGTTTAACTTTACATCATGAGTGTACATATTGGAGCCAAAAAAGGCGAAATCGCAGAAACAATTTTATTACCTGGTGATCCATTACGAGCAAAATGGATAGCAGAAACATTTTTCGAAAACCCAAAATGTTTTAACGAAGTTAGAGGCATGTATGGTTATACAGGTACTTATAAAGGCAAACGTATCTCAGCTATGGGAACTGGGATGGGAGTGCCAAGTATTTCGATTTATGCTAATGAATTAATTGCTGAATATGGTGTAAAAAATCTCATTAGAGTTGGCAGTGCAGGTTCTTATCAAAAGCATGTAAAAATAAGAGATGTGGTTTTAGCAATGGCTGCCTCTTCCACTTCTGGAGTTAATGAATTGCGTTTTGGAGGAGCAGATTATGCACCTACAGCAGACTTTGGCTTGTTTATAAAAGCAGTAGAGGCAGCTAGAGTAAAAAATATTCCTGTAAAAGGTGGTAATGTTCTTTCTTCTGATGAATTTTATGAAGATGATAAAAAGTCCTACAAAAAATGGTCAAAATTTGGTGTGTTGTGTGTAGAGATGGAAGCCGCTGGTTTATATACAATTGCCGCAAAACATAATGTTAATGCCTTAGCTATTCTTACCATATCGGATTCTTTAGTAACTGGCGAGCACACTACTAGTAAAGAACGAGAAACAACTTTTAAAGGTATGATAGAAATTGCTTTAGAACTTGCATAATACATAATGCTTTCAATTTCTGACAATATAAAACTTAAGGCTATTAAAGTTGAAGATCAACCTAAATTGATGGAGCTTTTAGAATTCATTTATCCACCAGCATACAAACATCTTTGGTTAAACCAAGATTGTAATTTTTACTTGAAAAAATTCTATAGTATTGAGAATTTAAAATTAGAGCTATCTGACCCAGATGCAGCTTATTATTTTGTAGTTTATAATTCAAACGTAGTTGGTATATTTAGGATTGTATATAACAAACCATTTGAGGATTTTCCTAAAAACCAATCAGCATATATTAATAGGATATATTTATCTGAGGAAGCTCAAGGTAAAGGTATCGCAAAGCAATTATTCAATTGGGTTGAGAACAAAGCAAAACTTAAAGGCAACACTTTAATTTGGTTAAAAGCCATGGATTCTCAAAAGCAAGCATTACGTTTTTATGAAAAGCAAGCGTATAATTATGGAACTAGTACAAGCTTAGATTTTGAATTAATTCATCCTCATCTAAGAGGAATGCATACTATGTACAAGTTTTTGACTTAATTAGATACAATTAACATCACTTCTTCGAACATTATCAGTCTATTTTTTAACATACTTTTTAAAATACTTGCATACTTTCTTGGCTATATTTGATACTATTAACTAATCATTCTCATCATGAAATCTCTTTTTCTAGCTCTTTTTTTATCATTATCATTTATAGTTACTGCTCAAAACGAATCTGATAAAACTCAAATAGAAACTACCTTAAACAATTATCTAGATGGTTTTTACAAAGGAGATACACTAAAGCTTAAAGCAGCTTTAAAACCAAGACTTTACAAATTTGGATATTGGAAAAACAAAGATACTGGTAAATACGAGTATTCTAACCAGATGACCTATGCTAAAGCTATAGACTATGCAAAAGATGTTATAGAAAAGAATATGCAACAAAAAGAGGACGTTATTCGTAAAGTCCAAATTTTTGAAATTGGAAACCATATTGCTTCTGCTAAAGTAACCGGTTGGTGGGGAATTGACTATATGTTGCTTTCTAAAGACGAAGGCAAATGGATGATTGAGCAAGTGATTTGGGAAGGACCTTTAGAAAAAGAAGCTGAACAAAAAACGACGACATATTACTTAATTAGACACGCAGAAAAAGACCAGTCCGACAAAACCAATAGAGATCCACATTTAACTGAAGTAGGTTTAAAACGTGCAGATAATTGGGCTAAGGTTTTTAAGGATGTAAAGTTTGATATGGTATATTCCACAAACTACAATCGTACAAAAGAAACTGCTGCACCTACTGCAAAAGCAAATAACGTTGAAGTAAGTTTTTATGACCCAAGAAATTTGAACCCAAAAGAGTTTATGGCAAAAACTAAAGGAAAAACGGTCTTAATAGTTGGTCATAGTAATACAACCCCAATGTTTACAAACGGGATATTAGGCGAAAAAAAATACGACATGATTGCAGAAGATAATAATTCTAATTTATATATCGTAACTGTAACTAAAGATTCAAAAACGTCAAAACTCTCAAAGGTCGATTAAATCTACCTTGACGTTTTCGAGTTCTATTTTAGATAATAGTTTTAGCTGATTATTTTCAAAAGCTTTACCTAAATCTAATAGTGTTGTTGCATCCTTTTCTGCTTTGTAATTATTATAATCTACAAAGCGCAAACCATTTATATAACGTTCGTTGTAGGCTTCTCTAAAACGCATCCCTACGCCATCATCCTCATTATATGAATACGCTAAGTAATCAATTTTAAACAATTGTTTATCAATCCAATAGATAAAAATATCTTCAAAATCCTCTCCTCCACCTTCTTCGTCAAAAGTGACTTTAATTTTATAATAGTATTTTTCTTTTATTCTCTCTTCTCCAATCAATTCTTTGTTAACTGCTTTGTCATTCAAACCATAGGGTAAGGTTGAGAAATAATGTACTGAGTTAACTGAGGCTGAGTATTTTTTCACCATTGAATCTTCAACAATAATAGCTTTTTCATTTATATAACGCTGAAACATTTCTCCCTTTAAAAAATCTAAAATTGAATCCTGTTCTTTTACTATCAATCTAGATAAAACTCTAGTCTCAGGTGTGAAAGTAGATTTATAAAAGATATCTCTAAAATCAAATTTTATAATAACAGCTGAGGAATCAAAAACACTTCCCCCAGAAGTCTCTATAGATTTATTAATGATTTCATCAGCAGACAAAGACATAACTTCTGGTTCATTTTTGCAACTTACCAAGAGTAAAACAATAATTAAAAACAATATATACCTCATAAGTGTTTTATAAAATTTACTAGTCGCAAAATTATAAACAAGTTTACACAATTAAGCATTTAATCTTTAAATCTTAGTAACTATGAGCTTTGGAAATATAACTATAAAAACTACATTTGCTTTTCATGCAGAAAACAGTCAACATACTCAACAAAAAAGCAAAATTCCAGTACGAGATATTAGATAAGTATACGGCTGGAATTGTCCTTACCGGAACTGAGATAAAATCCATCAGGTCTGGCAAGGCCTCTATTGCCGAAAGTTTCTGCGAGTTTAATGACCGTGAAGAATTATTTGTCATTAATATGACGGTTGAAGAATACGCATTCGGCAACTACTATAACCATAAACCTAAAGCAGAACGTAAGCTATTACTCAACCGAAAAGAGCTTAAAAAGCTTAAAAAGGAAATGGATGTGAAGGGCAATGCTATTATCCCTTTAAAACTCTATATCAATGAAAAAGGCTTTGCAAAACTTATCATTGGATTAGGGAAAGGAAAGAAACTCTACGATAAGCGAGAAACAATTAAAGATCGTGACAACAAGAGAGACCTGGATCGAATTAAGAAAAATTTCCGATAACTTTAGGATTGCTATAACTTTTCATTATTCTATTTTAAGTTATGTTTGAAATTATTTTAAAATAAACTCAGGCAACTATTTCAATTTTTTTTTCGTCTATTTTAATAAAGGCACAAAATTTGTGCTTACTCAAAAAATAATTAGTTAAAATTAATCATCAATCAAACCTCTTATGACTAAAAATTTACTCAACCTATTTTTTATTCTTTTTAGTACAATCGTAGCTGCCCAAGTTGTTGGAAAGGTTACAAATACAAAAGATGAGCCTCTTCCCTTCGTTAACATACTTATAGACAATACCTATAAAGGTACTACAAGTAATGATGATGGCTATTACGAACTCAACATTACTAAACCTAGTACCTATACTATTGTTTATACGTATTTAGGCTATAAAACAGTTAAGAAAAAAGTAGAAATTAATAAATTTCCTTACACCATAGATATCACATTAGAAGACGAATCTGTGTCTCTCACAGAAGTTGTTGTAAACTCTGAAGAAAATCCTGCAAATGCCATAATAAGACAGACTATAGCAAAGCGAAAAGAAAATCTAGATAAGATAAATAGCTTTAAAGCAGATTTTTATTCTAGAGGATTAATTAGAATTAAAGATGCTCCTGAAAAATTTATGGGTCAGGAGATAGAAATTGATGGCTTAGATTCTACACGAACAGGAATTATTTATTTATCTGAAACCATATCTAAACTTCAGTTTTTAAATCCAGATAAACTCAAAGAAAAGATTACGGCTTCTAAAGTAAGTGGAGATAGCAATGGTTTTAGTTTTAATAATGCTAGTGATGTCGATTATAACTTCTACAACAACACCATTGAATTTGGAAATGAAATTGTATCACCTATTGCTAATAATGCATTCAGTTATTATCGTTACAAATTAGAAGGTGTATTCTATGATGAAAGAGGAAACTTAGTAAATAAAATTAGAGCAACACCTAAGCGCGAAAATGACCCCGTGTTTTCTGGTATTATTTATATTATTGAAGATCAGTGGACACTTTATGCCGTAGAATTAGATATCACAGGCGTACAAGCACGTATTCCAGCTGCAGATATATTGTCCATAAAACAAAGTTTTTCGTATTCTAAGGACCATGATATATGGGCTATAATATCACAAAGTCTTGATTTCAGTTATAAATTCTTAGGCTTTAAAGGTGATGGACGTTTTACAGCGGTTTATAGTAATTACGAATTCAATACTCCTTTAACTAAAAAAGATTTTGGTCCAGAAATCGTCGCATTTGAAAATGAAGCCAATAAAAAAGATTCTTTGTTCTGGAAAAAATTAAGACCAGTTCCATTAACAGATGAAGAGCAAACGGATTATATAAAAAAGGATAGTATTCAATTGGTGAAAGAATCAAAACCTTATTTAGATTCTATTGATCGCGTTAATAACAAATTTAAATTAGGTAGTATTTTAGGGTATTCATATCAGAATTCTCATAAAGATATTCGATTGGGCTATGACATTCCTTTTGGTGGAGTTCAATTCAATACAGTTCAAGGCTATACAGCAAAAGCTAATGTCTTCTTCACTAAAAACTATGATGACTTTAAACGTTTTTTTAGAGCTAACGGGAGTTTACAATATGGTTTTTCAGATAAAAGGTTAAGAGCTACAGGGTCTTTAACCTATAAGTTTAATAATACGTCGCGCTCATTTTTAACACTGTCTGGAGGTGTGAGAACTGAACAGTTTAATCCATCCATTCCGATTACTCCATTTATTAATTCTATTAGCACCTTGTTTTTTGAAGATAACTACATGAAAATTTACGATAGAAGTTATGTTCAATTAAATCATTCTGAAGAATTATTTAATGGGTTTAGATTGTACTCAAGTTTAAGTTACGAAAGGCGAAAAACTTTGTTTAATACAACAGATCAGGTATTTAGAAATGAAGACAATGATGTTTACACAAGTAATAACCCATTAGATGAAACTGCGTATGGTATTGCTCCTTTTACAACACATAATATTTTAAAAGCTAACGTTACTGCACAAATCAATTTCGGACAAGAGTATTTAAGCTATCCTGATAGTAAATTTAATGTGAGTAATGACAAATATCCTACATTGGTATTAAGTTATGAAAAAGGGTTCGGTTCTACTGTAGACAATTATAACTTTGATCAAGTAAAAGCAAGATTATACCAGTCCTTTAATATTGCAAATAAAGGACGTTTTAGATACAACTTAAGAGCTGGTAAGTTTTTCAATGGAGATGATATTGCTTTTATGGACTACCAACATTTTAATGGTAATCAAACACATGTAAGTACAGAAGGTAATTATACCAATGTCTTTAATAACTTACCATACTATGCTGGTAGCACAAATGATGCATACTTAGAAGCACACGCAGAACATGATTTTAATGGATTTCTTTTAGGAAAAATGCCATTATTAAACAAGTTGAATTTTAATTTAATAGTTGGAGCACATCTCTTAGCTACACCAGATTTTAAGCCTTACCAAGAATACACTATAGGTATAGATAATATTGGTTGGGGGAAATGGAGGTTCTTACGAGTGGACTATGTGAGATCATATCAAAGTGGATTTCAGAGCGATGCGATTTTGTTTGGTTTAAAATTCTTTTAACTTTATAGCCTTGGCATTCCTGCGTAGACAGGAATCCATCAGAAGATTAAAATTAGACAATATGAAGAAAATCATTATCCTATTTATACTTATATCATTTAGTGTAAATGCTCAAGAAACAAAAGACTACTCAAAACAAGTAGCCACATTAGACAGCACCATTGAAACCTTATACTCAGTTATTTCGGGCGACAAAGGTGTAGAACGCGATTGGGGTTTATTTAGGTATTTATTTCATAAAGACGCAAAGTTGATCCCAACAGGCAAAAACAAAGAAGGTAAACATATGGCCCGCTATATGACACCAGATGATTATATAAAGTCATCAGGTAAATGGTTATTTGAAAACGGTTTTCATGAAGTAGAAATGAGCAGACAAACACAAACCTTTGGTAACATTACACAAGTTTTTAGCACTTACGAATCTTTCAAAAATAAAGACGACAAGAAACCTTTTATGCGAGGTATTAATAGTATTCAACTGATGAATGACGGAGAACGTTGGTGGGTAATTAATATCTATTGGATGCAAGAGTCTAAAGAAAACCCAATTCCTGAGGCATATTTACCTGAAAATTAACAATATGTCAAAACAGGAATCCACTTATTTAAAATGGGTTCATGTCTACGCAGGAATGATAAAACTGATATAATTCTGTATCAAACTTTTCTTAAACCAATTTGACATCTAATAATTACTCCTTACTTTTATCAAACATTTTTACAAAACCATTCTAATATGTCATTCTCATTAAAATCAAATTCATTGCTAATCTTCGCATTAGCATTTTCAATTCTAAGCTGTGCTCAAACTGCAACAGAAAAAGCAAAACCAGTTTTCAAAGATGGAGAAGCACAAATTGTTGATGCATTTAAAAATGATTACAGCAAATGGGTTCGTCACGATTTATGGGTAGAAACAGAATTTGATACTGATGGAGATGGAGAGTTAGATCGTATGCACGTATCAGTAACACGACCTGAACAAACAGACAGTGAAGGTTTAAAATTACCTGTTATATACGTTACAAGTCCTTATTTTGCTGGAGTAGCAGGTGATGCACCAGGAACCATGTGGAATGTAAAACACGAATTAGGTGGTATTGGAGAAGAGCGTTTTCATCCTGAAGTTAAACGTCGTGGACAACGTCCTATAATTTCTAACTCTCATATAAGAAAATGGGTGCCAAGAGGTTATATTGTGGTACACTCGTCATCACCTGGAACCGGCTTATCAGATGGAGCACCAACCATTGGTGGAAAAAATGAATCCTTAGCACCAAAAGCAGTTATCGATTGGTTGTGCGGACGCGCAAAAGGATATACAGAACGTAATGGAAATGAAGAAGTAAAAGCCTATTGGTCCACTGGAAAAGTGGGTATGACTGGTACATCATATAATGGAACCTTACCATTAGCTGCAGCAACAACTGGAGTTGAAGGTTTAGAAGCGATTATCCCAATTGCGCCAAACACCTCATATTACCATTATTACCGCTCTAACGGATTGGTTCGTTCTCCGGGTGGTTATTTAGGAGAAGATATAGATGTACTTTATGACTTTGTACATAGTGGTGATGAAAACAAACGCGAATACAACAACAAAACTGTTCGTGATACCGAAATGATGAATGGTATGGATAGGCAAACTGGAGATCTGAATGATTTTTGGGCAGGACGCGATTATCTTAACCAAATGGATAACATGAAAGCTGCATTATTAATGTCTCATGGGTTTAACGACTGGAATGTAATGCCAGAGCATAGTTATAGAATATATAAAGCTGCAAAAGAAAAAGGCTTACCAACAATGATTTACTATCATCAAAATGGACATGGTGGACCACCTCCTACTTCAATGATGAACAAATGGTTTACAAAATACTTACATGGTATAGAGAATGGAGTTGAAAAGGAAGAAAATAAAGCCTATATCGTTAGAGAATATGACGACAGACAATTACCTACAGCCTATAAAGATTATCCAAATCCTGATGCTGAAGATGTCACTTTTTATCCATTTATCTCTGGGACTATGGGAATAAATCGTAATAAACGTTTGGCTTCAGATACTTTTACTGATAATGTTGAAGTTAAAGGTGCTGATTTAGCAAAATCAGAAAGTAAAGATCACCGTCTACTCTATGTGTCACCCACTTTAACTGAAGACCTTCATATTTCTGGAGTTTCTAAAGTAAGTATTACACTATCAAGTAGTGCTAAAGCAGCTAATTTATCGGTTTGGTTAGTATCTTTACCTTGGGAAGATGATGCTAAAAAAATCACTGAGAATATTATAACGCGTGGTTGGGCAGATCCAAAAAATCATAAGTCATTGACAGATGAAGAAGACTTAGTCCCTGGAAAATTCTACACCGTAAATTTCGATTTACAACCAGATGACCAGATCATTAAAAAAGGACAGAAAATAGGGTTCATGATTTTTTCAAGTGACCAAGAGTTTACGTTGCACCCTAAAGCTGGAACTAAACTAACAGTTAAGCTTGATAAAACAACTTTGACCTTACCAGTGGTTGGTGGGAAAGCGGCTTTTAAGAAGGCAACAGAATAAATTAATTTTTATCCTCAAGTAAAGGGACAAAACGGAATTCACCAAACTCATGTTTTTCAAATTCTTTTTGTCCTTTTCTAATAAATAATGTCATAGTTTGAATAGCATCACCGACAGGAATCACCAAACGTCCACCTATTTCTAACTGACTCAATAATGGATTTGGTACAAATGGCGCGCCAGCTGTTACGATAATACTTTTAAATGGTGCTTCTTCTGGCAAACCTTTATAACCATCCCCAAAAATGAGTTTTTTGGCTCTATAGCCTATTTTGGGTAAAAATTTAGACGTCTTTTTAAACAATTCTTGCTGACGTTCTATACTATAAACCTTAGCGCCAAGCTCAATTAAAACAGCACATTGGTAACCACTACCTGTTCCAATTTCTAAAACCTTATCGCCTGATTTAATTTGCAATAATTCCGATTGAAAAGCTACAGTATAAGGCTGTGATATGGTTTGATCTGCACCAATAGGAAATGCCTTGTCTTGATAGGCATGGTCTATAAAACCAGAATCCATAAAAAGATGTCTAGGAATTTTGCCAATGGCTTTTAAAACTCCATCGTCTTTTATTCCTTTTTTAATAAGCGTTTCAACCAATTTTTGGCGCATCCCTTGATGCTTAAATGTATCTTTCAAAAAGCGTAGTTTAGTTAATGCTAAATTAATTTAAAGAAAAGCAAATTCCAATAACTAAATTCCAAATTTTAAAAAACACCTTTTCAACATTTTTAAGTCTCAATATCAAAATTGAAACTTTTCAAAAATCTAACTATCTAATAGTCTAGTAATCCAACTTTTTAGATTTCTGAATTCTCAGTATTTTATATTTTCTTTTTCAAATTTTTAAATCAAAACGACTATTTTTGTTAAAAACTCAAAAACATGCTAAAAGCTGGTGTTTTAGGTGCTGGTCACCTTGGTAAAATTCATCTTAGACTTCTTAACCAATCAAATAAATATGAGCTCGTAGGTTTTTATGACGCTGATCCAGAGAACGCTAAACGTGTTGTTGCCGAATTCGGATATACATACTTTGACACCATTGATGCATTAATTGATGCTGTTGATGTTGTTGATATTGTAACTCCTACCCTTTCACATTACGATTGTGCCAAACAAGCCATCAAAAAAGGAAAGCACATTTTTATAGAAAAACCAATTACTAATACTGTTGAAGAAGCTGAAACCATAAGAACTTTAGTTGCTGAACATGGAGTTAAAGGACAAGTTGGACATGTAGAGCGTTTTAATCCTGCTTTTATTGGTGTTAAAGATCAGATCGTAAACCCAATGTTTATTGAGACGCATCGTCTTGCAGAATTTAATCCTCGTGGTACAGATGTGCCAGTTGTTTTAGATTTGATGATTCATGATATCGATATTATTCTTAGTGTGGTACAATCTCCTGTAAAGCATGTATCTGCTAGTGGTGTTTCTGTGGTAAGCGACACACCAGATATTGCTAATGCACGTATCGAATTTAAAAATGGATGCGTAGCTAACTTAACTGCAAGTCGAATTTCATTAAAGAATATGCGTAAGACACGTTTCTTTCAAAAAGATGCATATATCTCAGTAGATTTCTTAGAAAAGAAATGTGAAGTGGTTAAAATGAAAGACGCTCCAGAACAACCTGGTGATTTTGATATGATACTTCAAAATGCTGAAGGTGTTAAAAAGCAAATCTATTTTGATAACCCTGAAATTTCTGGTAATAATGCCATTTTAGACGAATTAGAAACGTTCGCTCATGCTATCAATACTAACACTAAGCCAATTGTAACTTTACATGATGGCACCGAAGCTTTGCGTGTGGCCACTATGATTATTAATCAATTCTAAAATAATATTGGTAATTGAATAAACAATTAAACGAATAAACATTTCAACATAATATAATGAAAAACATAGCTGTTATAGGAGCGGGAACAATGGGTAATGGAATTGCCCACACTTTTGCTCAATCAGGGTTTAATGTCCAGTTAATAGACATTAGTGAAGCATCTTTAGAGCGTGGTATGAATACCATCGCCAAGAACCTAGACCGCATGGTTGCTAAGGAGAAAATTACTGAAGCTAACAAATCCGAAACTTTAGGAAATATTACAACACATACCAATACCGAAGATGGTGTGGAAAATGTGGATTTGGTGGTTGAAGCTGCAACAGAAAATATAGATTTAAAACTAAAGATTTTTAAACAGCTAGATGATGTTTGCAGTGAAAACACAATTTTAGCTACAAATACATCATCTATATCTATTACACAAATCGCAGCTGTGACATCTCGTCCAGAGAAAGTGATTGGTATGCACTTTATGAACCCTGTACCGATTATGAAATTGGTAGAGATTATTCGCGGCTATAACACAAGTGATGAAGTCACAAAAACTATCATGGAGTTATCTAAAACTTTAGGCAAAGTTCCTACTGAGGTAAATGACTATCCTGGTTTTGTAGCTAATAGAATTTTAATGCCAATGCTTAATGAGTCTATTGAAACGCTATATAATGGTGTTGCTGGTGTTGAAGAAATAGACACGGTTATGAAATTAGGAATGGCACATCCAATGGGACCATTACAATTAGCTGATTTTATTGGCTTAGATGTTTGTTTGTCTATCCTTAATGTAATGTACGATGGCTTCAAGAATCCGAAGTATGCTCCTTGTCCATTATTAGTAAATATGGTCAGAGCAGGAAAGCTAGGTATAAAATCTGGTGAAGGGTTTTATGATTATTCTGAGAGCAGGAAAGCTGAGAAAGTTTCAAGCCAGTTTTCCAAGTAATTAGCATGAAGCAGTTTTTGTGTCTTTTTGTATTACTATTAGTTGCCAATTGTGATGAAAGCAATCAAAAAAGTGCCCCAAAAAATATTGAAATAACTGAAGAGCCTCAAAATGAAAGTCTAGATTACCAAAAATTGTTTTATACGAATTCTGATTTTAAAACTAAGGGATTTGATTTCCCTGTAGGTAAACCTAATGCCGTTGGCTATTACAATGCTCAAAAATTTCAAGAAAACAACCATTTAGGGGATGATTGGAATGGTGTAAAAGGAGGAAATTCAGATTTAGGAGATCCAATATATGCCATTGCAAATGGTTATATTAGTGAAACTAAAGATTACGAAGGTGGTTGGGGAAAAGTTATTAGAATTGTTCATTTATTGAATGGTAAACTATATGAATCCCTATATGCACATTGTGATTCAATTGTTATAAAACAAAATCAATTTATTATAAAAGGAGAACAAATTGCAACTATAGGGAATTGTAATGGTGCTTATTATGCACATCTTCATTTAGAAATTAGAGATTCAGTAGATATGGATATTGGTGGAGGTTACTCAACAAATACAACTGGTTATATAGATCCTACAGAATTTATAAATAAAAACAGAAAATAATTTGGCAAAAATAATTCCATTCAAAGCTGTTAGACCTACAAGAGCCATCGTTGGTTTGGTCGCAGCACGTCCTTACCAAAGTTATACAATTGATGAGCGTGAATCTCGTATGGATTATAATCCATATAGCTTTCTCCATATTGTTAACCCTGGTTATAAGTATGCTCAAGAGGTGAAAGGTAAAGAACGTTATAAGCTGGTAAGAAATCGGTATGATGAATTTAAGGAAGATGGTGTTTTTGTTCAAGACGAAAAGCCTAGCTTCTATGTTTACAAAATAGTAAACAGATATGGACAGGAATTTAATGGTATTATCGCTGCAACAAGTGCTGAGGATTATGAACGGGATGTCATTAAAAAGCATGAAGATACTTTAGCTAAACGCGAGCAAACTTTTAAAACGTATTTAGAAACTGTAGGTTTTAACGCTGAACCAGTACTACTCACCTATCCAGATAATGCAATCATCGCGGATATTATAAAAGATATTCAAAAAGGTTATGCTGAGTTTGAATTTACTATGACCTATAGAGATACACATTACCTCTGGAAAGTAGATGATGAAAGTATCCTTACTAAAATACAAGACCAATTTAAGCAAATGGAAACCATTTATATTGCAGATGGTCATCACCGTTCTTCATCATCTTATCTTTTTTATAAAAACCAAAAAGAAAAGAATCCTAATCATAACGGCAGAGAATCTTATAATTTCTTTATGTCGTATCTCATTCCTGAATCTGATTTAGTCATCCACGAATTTAATAGACTTATTAAAGATCTTAATGGCTTGACCAAAGAAGAGTTTTTGATTAAACTGGATGAAAACTATCGTATTGAAAATCGTGGATTGATGCCTTATACCCCATCAAAACCTCATCATTTCAGTATGTATTTAGATGGTGAATTCTACTCATTATACTTGCGGAAAGCAAATTATCAATTCAATACCGCATTAGATGAATTAGATGCCCAATTACTATATAAAACGATTCTTCTACCTATTCTAGGCATCAAAAATTTACGAAGTGATAACAGAATAGAGTATGTAAACGGTCAACACGAAATGATTACAATAAAAAGTAGTGTAGATAGTGGTAAATTTAAAGTTGGCTTTGGCATGTGTCCTTCTAATGTCAATCAAATGAAGCAAATTGCAGATGAAGGTTTAAAAATGCCGCCTAAAAGCACTTATATTTTACCTAAACTTAGAAGCGCTATTACTATTTATGAATATTAAAACAAATCTTGAATCTATAAAGTCTTCTTTATCTGAACACGTAACTCTTGTAGCAGTTTCGAAGACAAAACCAATCAGCGATTTAATGGAAGCTTACAATGCTGGTCAGCGCATTTTTGGAGAAAATAAAATCCAAGAAATGGTAGATAAGTATGGGCAAATGCCAAAAGACATAGAATGGCATATGATTGGGCATGTTCAACGCAATAAAGTGAAGTATATGGCTGAATTTGTAAGCTTAATTCATGGTGTAGACAGTTTTAAACTTTTAAAGGAAATTAATAAACAAGCTAAAAAACACAATCGCGTTATTAATTGCTTGCTTCAAATTAAAATAGCTGAGGAAGACAGCAAGTTTGGTATGTCCGCTGAAGATGCCTCTACCCTACTGCAATCTGATGAATTTTCAGAATTACAACATACTAACGTTGTTGGTGTAATGGGAATGGCAACCTTTACAAATAATATGGGGCAGATTGAGAAAGAATTTAAATTCCTAAAATCTACTTTCCAAAAACTTAAAACCCTGAATTCTAAACTTGCAACTATTAGTATGGGAATGAGTGGAGATTACCAATTAGCTATTGAATGTGGTAGCACTATGATTAGAGTTGGAAGTAGTATTTTTGGATCTAGAAATTATAGCTAGTTTTCTTATATTAAAGCATATACTTTTAATAACTTAGTAAATTCAAATTAAACTTCTAATTTTAGAATTATATACGCAATACTAGACATAGAAACTACTGGTGGAAAGTACAATGAGGAAGGTATAACTGAGATTGCTATTCACAAGTTCGATGGTCATAAAGTTACAGATCAGTTTATTTCTTTAGTAAATCCAGAACGCGAAATTCAACCTTTTGTTGTTAATCTTACAGGCATTAACTCTAATATGCTAAGAAACGCTCCAAAGTTTTATGAGGTTGCTAAACGTATTGTAGAAATTACTGAAGATTGCATTATAGTTGCTCATAATTCCTCATTTGATTATAGAATTCTTAAAACAGAATTTAAGCGCTTAGGATTCCCCTTTAAGCGCAAAACGCTTTGTACCGTTGAGCTTTCCAAACAACTAATACCAGATATGGAATCATATAGCTTGGGAAAACTTACGCGTGCTTTAGGAATTCCTGTCAGCGATAGACATAGAGCTAATGGAGATGCTGTAGCTACTGTTAAGCTATTCAAAATGTTATTGAATAAAGATTTAGATAAAGCCATTATAAAAGATGCTGTTAAAGTTGAACAAAAATCTAAATTAGCACCAAATCTCAGAGAGATTATTGATGAATTGCCAAGTGAAACAGGTGTATACTATATTCATAATGAGAATGGGGAGATTATTTACATTGGCAAAAGCAAAAATATTAAAAAGCGAATTACCCAACACTTTACAAATACTAGTTCTAAGTCTAAAAAAATACAGAAATTAGTTAGTGCAGTAACCTATGAGAAAACAGGGAGCGAATTAGCAGCATTATTAAAAGAAAGCGCTGAAATTAAAGCAAATAAACCCATATTTAATAGAGCATTAAGACGAACCATATTTACTCATGCTTTGTATAGTTTTATAGATGCAAATGGCTATATAAATTTAAAAATAGACAAAGCAGATGGAAACGAATCACCAATAACTACTTTTAGTACAAGAGCAAGTGGAAAACACTTTATGTTTAAAAATGTCGATGATTATAAGCTTTGTCAAAAATTAACTGGTTTGTACGACACCAAATCTAGTTGTTTTAAATACGATGTTAAAGAGTGTGATGGAGCTTGTATTGAGGAAGAACTGCCAGAAAATTATAATAAGCGTATTAGCTTATTTATTTCAAAATACAGTTATGAAAATAAAAACATGCTTCTCATCGACAAGGGTCGTGATGTACATGAAAAAAGCGTGTTTTTAATTGAGAAAGGTATTTTTAGGGGCTTTGGTTTCTTTGATTTAAACCATCAAATAAATAATAAAGAAATTTTAGAATCGCTAATAACTCCAATGGAGAATAATAGAGATACACAGCATATTATACAAAGTTATATGCGTAAAAATAGACGCTTAAAAATTGTAGAGTTAAAAAACAACCCATGAAATTAAAACTATTCCTACTTGCCTTTACTATCTCAGTAATAAGCTATGCCCAAGATTATAATGTTGCTATGCAGGTTTCAAAAAGTGACCTAGAAAACAACTATTACGAAAAAGATTCTACAGCAAATGCATTAGTTATATATGACTATGGCAATAGTTTTGTAGATAAAAAAACATTTTGGCTAACAGTACAGGTTAAGCAAAAGGTTAAGATATTAAGAACTGAAGGGGTTGAGAAAGGTGAATATGAGGTGAGGCTCTATAAAGGAAAATCTTCTAAAGAAAAAATTCTAAAAATTAGAGGCGCAACTTATAATTTAGAAAATGGAAGTATTGAAAAAACAGAATTAGCTCCTAATGCAATTTTTAGAGAAGAAAATGAAAATTATACTCTTGTAAAATTTGTATTACCCAATGTAAAAGTCGGAAGTGTAATTACAGTGAGTTATGAAACCCAATCTCGTTTTATGTCTAAGTTTCAACCTTGGTATTTTCAAGGTCCAGATCCTGTACTATATAGTGAATACAATACTAGCATTCCTGGTAATTACGAATATAATATTAAATTAGTAGGCACATTACCTTTAGATACTCATGACTCAAAAATTGAGAAGCATTGCATTACTTTAGGTAATGGCACTGGTGCAGACTGTAGTATATCTAAATATGTGATAAAAAACATACCAGCATATAAACCTGAAGGCTTTACAACTACATCTCAAAATTATATATCGAGAATTGAATATGAACTTAGTGTTATAAGAGGTTTTGATGGTCGAGTTGATAAAATATCAAAAACTTGGGCTGATGTCGATAAAGAGTTAAGAGTGGACTCAGATTTTGGAAGGCAAATCAGTAAAAAAAGTCTCGTAAAGAAACTTCTACCATCAGATATAACTTCATTAGATGATGAAACAGCAAAGGCAAAAGCAATATATCAATTTGTCTTAGACAATTATAAATGGAACAATAAAGCCGAACGCTATGATGTTTCAATTAAAAATTTAGTAAAAGAAAAAGTCGGCAGTGCTTTTGAAATCAATTTGTTATTAGAAAACCTGTTGACTAGTCAAGGATTTAAAGTCTTTCCAATCTTAATGTCAACAAGAGCAAATGGTCATGCTACCAAAATATATCCAGTATTAACCGAATTTAATTATGTGATTTTAAAAACCACTATTGATGGTAAAGATTACTTTTTAGATGCTACTGATCCTTATCTATCTTTTGGTGAATTACCATTTAGGTGTTTAAACCTTTATGGCAGATTAATAGATTTTGAAGACGGGAGCTATTGGCAGAATATAAAAGTTGACCAACATTCTTTTAGACAGCATCGCGTTAAACTTAATTCATTCAAAAATGAGACTTTTTCTGGTGTGGTAGAAAGTAAATTCACAGGGTATCATGCTCATGATCTTAAACGAGTATTTAATGAAAACCCGCAAAATTATAAAGAGAAAAAGACCGATTCATATACAGATATAGATATAACTGAACATGAAATTGTAAATTTTGATAAAAATGGATATGAATTCAATGAGAAAATAAATGTGTCTTTAGAGCCAGAATTTATCGGTGGCAAAATTTATTTAAACCCATTTTTAATCAAATTTTTTGAAGAAAACCCATTTAAATTACAGGAAAGAACATACCCAATAGACTTTGGATATAAAGACATTTACTCTTATGTTATGCTTATAGATTTAGGTGATGATCTAAAAATTATTGAAACTCCTCCATCTATAAATTATGCGCTTCCAAATAAATCGGGCAGTTTTCTATTTAATGTAGTTAAAGAGGGAAATCAACTTATCATTAATTTTAAAGTGAATTTTGATAATACCATTTATGCTCCTGAACTTTACCAGCATTTAAAGAACTTTATGAAAAAAGTTGTCGAAACTCAAAACAATACCGTCATTGTATTAGAAAAGCAATAATTTTACTTTTCGTACTTTTAAAACATGGAATCTAATAACAAACATAATTGGAAAACTAAGCTTCATGAAATTATTTATGAAGCAGACACTCCAGCAGGAAAGTTATTTGATGTTGTTCTCCTTATTGCCATTTTAGCAAGTATAGTATTAGTAATGTTAGAGAGCATCAATAGTTTTGATGTTAAGTATCATGCTTTTTTAGATATTTCAGAATGGATTATTACTATATTATTCACTATTGAATACATTTTAAGAATTATTACGGTAAAAAAACCACTTAAATATATTACAAGTTTTTACGGAGTCATTGATTTATTATCTACCATACCAAAATACTTATCATTAATATTTGTTGGTACTCATGCTCTAGTTGCGTTAAGAGCTTTACGTCTTTTAAGAGTTTTTAGGATTTTAAAATTGGCACGCTATTTAGGAGCTTCTAATCAATTAACTAATGCTATAAAAGCAAGTAAAGCAAAAATCGCAGTATTCTTATTTGCTGTTCTGATTGCTTCAATAATATTTGGAACTATAATGTATTTAGTTGAAGGTGAAGAAAATGGTTTCACTAATATTCCTAAAAGTGTCTATTGGTGTATTGTCACTTTAACTACTGTTGGCTTTGGTGACATAGCCCCACAAACACCTTTAGGTCAATTTATTGCAGCTTTAATTATGATTATGGGTTATGGTATTATCGCTGTACCAACTGGAATAGTATCAGCCGAATATACAAAAGCATCTAGTTCTAACTCTGATGGTGAACTAACCGGTGAAGAACACGATCAATTAAAAACAGTTTCCCTCAATACCCAATGCTGCGTTAATTGCTTGGCTGAAAAGCATCAAGATGGAGCAGAATTTTGCCATAAATGCGGATGTCAATTACATCATGACTAATACACTCATTTCTATTGTTGGCCCAACGGCCATAGGCAAAACAGCATTAAGTATTAAACTTGCTCAATATTTTAATACGGAAGTAATTTCTGCAGATTCACGACAATTTTATAAAGAAATGAATATCGGTACTGCTGTACCAAATGAAGAAGAGTTAAACGCTGCTAGGCATCATTTCATTCAACATAAATCTATAGAGAGTACATATAATGTTGGTGATTTTGAACACGATGCTATTTCTAAACTAAAAACACTACATAAAAAAAATCCGATAGTAATCATGGTTGGTGGTTCTGGCTTGTACGTAAAAGCTGTAACTAAAGGCTTAGATTATTTCCCAGAAGTTGATACTACTATTAGAACAAAACTCAACTATCGACTTCAAACTGAAGGTTTATACGCACTGCAAGAACAACTAAAAGTATTAGATAAAAAAGCATATAGTACTATAGCTATAGATAATCCACAACGTGTTATTAGAGCTTTGGAGATTTGTATTGGAACCGAAAAGCCTTATACATCGTTTTTAACTAATCCTGAAAAAAATCGTGAGTTTAAAACAATTAGTATAGGATTAGACGCTGAACGTTCAATCATATACAACAGAATCAACCAACGTGTGGATTTCATGATTGAAAATAGATTATTAGAAGAAGTTAAAGCGTTAATATCTTACAAACACTTAAATGCTTTAAATACGGTTGGTTATAAAGAGTTATTTGAATATTTTGAAGGGAACTCAACTTTAGATTTTGCCGTTTCAGAAATAAAGAAAAATACAAGACGTTTTGCAAAACGACAACTGACTTGGTTTAGAAAAGATAAAGATATAAACTGGTTTGATTATAAAACTGATGTTGATGAGATTATAAAATATATAAACTCAGAGATAGAGTAAATACTATTTTTTATTTAATTTTTTCCATTCGGAAATTTTTGTTTTCAAATATTAAATAACCTACAAGTGTAAAAATCAAAATCCCTAAGCCATCTGCAATAAGGTCCGCAATATCTAAAGTGCGATTAGGAAAAAAAGCTTGGCTTAACTCTTCTAAAAGAACAAATACTGATACTAGGATAGTACCTAAAGGCAATTTTTGCCATAATAATATTGATTTAAACCGTAAGGCAAAATTTAAGAGTAATGTTAAAGTACCGAATAGAAAAAAGTGTCCTAATTTATCTCCATTTGGTAACATGTTTACAAAATCGAAGAATATATTTTTCTTTCCTGTATCTGCAGAAAACAAAATCCATAGTATAAAAAGAAAAAATACAATTGTAATTAACCGAAATGGTTTTTTCATTAATACTTATTTATTAAAAAATCCAGCTTGTTAAGCTGGATTTTTATGATATATATATAAACTTTAGCTTATTTATTATTTATAACTAAACGGAAGCCTTCACCATGGATATTTAAAATTTCAACATTAGGGTCTGGTTTTAAATACTTACGAAGCTTGGCAATATAAACATCCATACTACGAGAGGTAAAGTAATTATCATCTCTCCAGATTTTTGTTAATGCTAACTCTCTTGGCATTAAATCATTTTCGTGTAATGCTAATAAACGTAACAATTCATTTTCTTTTGGCGATAATTTTGATGGTTCTCCACCATCAAGCTTTAAGAAACGAAGCTTTGAATTAAGATCAAAACGACCAATTTTAAATTCAAACTGTTTACTATCTGCAACTGTATCTGTAGCTTTTCGTTGCATAATAGCTTAATCTTCATTAATAAGACCTCACTATCAAATGGTTTATTTAAGTAATCATCCGCACCTACTTTGTAACCTTTTAATACATCTTCTTTCATTGCTTTTGCAGTTAAGAAAATAATAGGCACATCTGTGTTTTTTTCGCGGATCTCTTTAGCTAACGTAAAGCCATCCTTGTAGGGCATCATTACATCCAATATACAAAGATCGTAATCGTCTTTTTTGAACTTCTCAAAACCTTCCATTCCATTTTTGGCATGGACAACGTCGTAATCGTTCATCATTAAATAATCTTTTAAAACAGTTCCAAAATTTGGATCGTCTTCAACCAAAAGAATTTTCTTGTTTTGTTCTTCCATAATTCGTTTTTATGATATTAACGGCATCTTTATAATAAAAGTACTACCTTTTCCTTTTTCACTTTCTACTGATATATGACCTTGATGATCATCTATTATTCGTTTTACATAAGCCAAGCCTAGACCATGTCCTTTTACATTATGAACATTACCTGTGTGCTCTCTATAAAATTTTTCGAACACACGTTTAGCAACTTGCTTAGACATTCCATTACCTTGGTCTGCAATTCTTAATATAATATTATTCCCAATATTTTCAGTAAACACATCTATTTTTGGTGCATCGTCTGAATATTTTATTGCATTATCTAATATATTAACGAGCACATTTGTAAAATGTGTTTCGTTAGCTAAAACTGATGATTTAACAGCATCCAAATGCATTTTTACATACCCTTTTCTATCTTCTACGATTAACTCTACATGAGTTAAAGCATCTTCTATTAGGTCGTGTAACTTTAGACGTTCCTTACTAATATTTAATTCATTTTTCTCTAGTTTAGAGATACGCAATACATTCTCAACTTGAGCATGCATACGTTTATTTTCTTCTTTTATCATGCCTAAATAACGCTTTACCTTGTCTTGGTCCCCTATTATTTTAGGATTTTTAATAGAGTCTAAAGCCAAATTAATAGTTGCTATCGGTGTTTTAAACTCATGCGTCATATTATTAATGAAATCAGTCTTAATCTGTGATATTTTTCGTTGTTTTATCAACTGGTAAATAGCACTTACATAAGCTATAATAATAATACCCGTAAATATTATAGATAATACTATCATCCTTAAAATGGAAGACAATAAATATTTTTTTCTATCTGGGAAATCTACCCAAAGATTATAACTACTTTCATTATTATTATCTAAAAAAATAGGAACACCATAAGCATTTTTCTTTTCAAAATTTTCTGTTTGTACTTTGGTTGCTAAATCATCATCATAAATAGAAAATTCAAAATTTAAGTCTATCCCTTCACCTTGTAATTGTCTTGCTAGTAATGTTTTAACTTGTTTAACAGTAATACGCTTATAAATCGGAATATCTTTTAATAAATCTTTAAAAGTATCCTCCAACATTTGCCTGTCAAGATCAGGCATTGAAGAGTATTGTATTAACCTTTTGTCTGGAATAACGCTTTTTTTTCCATCGATATTTGACTTACTATATATCTCTGTTACACGTTCATTAGACAACTTACTAATATTAAAACTGTCTGCATCAATTTCAAAGAACAAGGATGGTACTTTAAAACGCTCTTCTAAAACCGTATTACGATGTATTATGGTTTTATCATTTATATCGTCTTCTGAGGTAACAAAAAGTTGTCTAATTCCGGAAGAATCAGCAACAGCACCCTCAACTAAATAGGGTTGAATTTTTATACCATAATTCCTTAACTCCATGTCTTCTATATCTCTAGACACATAAGTCAAAGCATGTTTTACGTTTAATGTAAAATTTTTGTCTTCATTTTTTAAACTATTGTTTATAAAAAATGATTGCACAAAGATTATACCAATAAGCGACAAACTCATCAACACCACCAATAAGACGAATAGCTTTTTACCCATCAGTCAAATTTAACATTTTAACATTTAGCTTAAATTAGCTTTAACCTTACATTAACAAAAGAAATCGTTAATCTTTTTGATTTGACATATGAAGGATTTGCTGATGAATTTCAATTGCTTGGGCTTTTGCAGAATCTAAGTCGTTATTTTCTATAACAAAATCAGACTTTTTAACCTTCACTGCATCTGGCAATTGATTCTTAATTATTGATTTAATCTTTTCTCTTGAAGCTTCATCGCGTTTCATCACACGCTCAATTCTTAAATCTTCATCTGTAACTACAGTAATAATAATATTATATTGGTTCTCAAGATTATTTTCAAAAATTATAGCAGCCTCTTTAATAACATATGGAGCATCTTGCTTTTTTAGCCAACGCTTAAAATGTGATGCTACCTTTGGATGTACAATAGCATTCATTTTAGACAATAAAGACCTGTCATTAAAAATTTTAGACGCCAAGTATGGTCTATTTAGTTTATGATCTTTATAAGCCGATTTACCAAAAAGCTGAACGAGTTTTCGTTTAATAACTTTAGAACGATTCATTAAACTTTTTGCTTCATCATCTGCTATATATATTGGTATTCCAAGTGATTCAAAATACTTTGAAATTGTTGTTTTACCACTACCAATACCTCCTGTAAGTCCAACTACTATCATCTTATAACTTAATAAAATCTATTCGCTTTTGTTTTATACTCGTTCGCTTAATAAATTTTGGTTTTTCAACAATCTTTGGAATAAAATAAGTTTGTCCTTCTTTTACATCTGTATAATTACACTCTATTATAAAGTCCGAAGCTTTTATCAAATTGTAATTTTCTAAATCCACATAGTAAGATAATGTTACTGCCTTTGGAAAATAATTAATAATAACATCTTTAGGCTTATTTGTTATCGTCACCGGAACTTCTATGGTACCTTCTGTAAACCTTGTCACCTCAGCACTAACCTCTATTGACTTAGGAAATACCTGAATATTTTCAAACTCAGATATGTCTATTTTTACATTCTCAGTAATATCTCTTTTTATGTCTTTTAGCACTAAGCTTTCTGTAGTTAGCTTGTTTATTTTATCAACTTCAATTGAAGAACCAACTACTTTTACACTATCTAAATTAAAATTAAAATTGCCTTTTATATCATAACCAACAGCATAGTTAATAGTACTATTCAAGACTATAGGAACTACTTTTGAAGCACTTTTAGAATAAGAAATATTAAGAGTATCTGGCAATAAAGAAAGTACCTTATAAGATTTACCTAATTGACCTTCAATAAGAAATTGATGTTTCTGTACATCAAAAACATATAGATTAGGTTTTGAAATTACATTAGTTTTTGCATCTAAAACTATCTCTGTAGAATTTTTGAATAGAAATGGTATTAAAGAAAAACCTTTAGCTTCAACATAAGCATCTATAATATTTGATGAATCGTTTTGTATTAAAATCTCATCTTCTGTGTTTACAAGATTAACCTTTAGTTTTAGAGTTTGCTTGTAATCATTAGATAGCTTTGAGAAAATTAGAAATACAAATGCAATGGCAAAAAATAAGCTAAAACGCTTTACGTTTTTCTTCTTTAAATAATCTGATAGACTTATCTTCTTTTTAGAATTCATGCTTATTTAAAAAATAAATTAGGAAATGCCTCTTCAGGTTTTCGACCTAATACTACTAGACTAAACGTTGATTTTATAAATCCATAACCATACCCTACAAACTGAACTAAAATAGCAATTAAAGCTTGAAAAGCAACTATAAGGTTTTTGTTAGAGATTAATGCCAAGATAAAAGCCAATAATAAATAGAAAACAAATAAATAAATCGGCAACATAATATTAAACGCTATTAACACAATTGATACAATTAAACCTATGCTAAACAACGTAGGAAACCAATACACCAAGCTTTTAGAATCTGGATGCCATTGATTAAGAATTGGTCTTACCATGCCAAATTTATTGACTTGTTTATAGAATTTAGACCAAGAAACACGACGTTTGTGATAGACGTAAGCATCTTTTATAAGTGTAGTTTTATAACCTAACTTATGTAATCGTAAAGATAAATCTGGATCTTCACCTGGATGAATTTTTCCAAAACCTCCAGAAGCTAAAAACGCTTTTTTAGACAACCCCATATTAAAACTTCGAGGTTGAAAATCTTCAACTTGCTGTTTTCCTCCTCTTATACCTCCAGTGGTAATAAATGAAGTCATAGCAAAATTAATCGCTTTTTGAAGGCTTGAAAATGACGCATGAGCAGCATCTGGTCCGCCAAAACAATCATAATACGATTTGCTCAAGAACTTTTTTACTTCAATTAAATAATTTGAAGGAAGAATAACATCTGAATCTAAAATGATAAAATATTTACCTTTTGCTTTCTGCATCCCATAATTTCTAGAGTCACCAGGACCAGAATTAGGTTTATAATAATATGAAATATCTAATTGATCTTTAAAAGTGTTAACTATTGTTTCCGAAGTTATATTAGAACCATCTTCTACGATAACAATTTCATAAGCATCTTGACCATCAAAATTCGAAAAACTTTCTAAAAGCTCTTTAATTTCGTCTGGTCTATTATAAACAGGAATAACAAAAGAAAACACAATATCCTTCATAAGAGACAAAGGTAAATAAACAAAAAGCAAAAGCCACCAAATTGGTGGCTTTTGAATATATTATTAAGTATTTAATTTATTGCTTAATAACTCTTACTGTTTTAGTAACATTTGCAATAGTAACTTTAACAAAATAAGTACCTGTCTGTAAGCTAGACATATCTAACTCACTATCGATAGTATTAGGCGTAGCTCTTAACACTTCTTGACCTAACATATTATACATCGCTACTTGCTCTATAGTATTCTGAGCATTTAAATTTAATGTGTTTTTAACTGGGTTAGGGTAATATGTAAATGCTGCTTCATTTTCTAAATCAGTTGTACTTAACACTTGATTAGTTGAAACATCTAAACAAAATGTACCCACATTTGTATTATAACCAGCAACTTGTACATAATACGTTTCTCCAACTGTTACCGCTAAATCAGTAATTAATGAATTCCATGAAAAACCATTGGATAACGTTGTGGTTCCGTCATCTTGACTACAATCTAATTCAACTAAACTACCTGATGTGCCTGAATAAACCGCAATCTCAGAATCAACTAAGGTTCCACCTGTAAAGTCAGTAGAAACATCTACAGTTGCTGTACCAGCAGGAACCGTAAAAGTAAACCATACATCATCATCAGCAGCTGCATTAAAACAAGAACCAGCTCCTTCACCAGAATCGGTTGCAGATTCATTAGTTCCATTAGTATTTGTGCCATCACAAAAACTTTCATCAACAGTAATTGCAATAGCTGTGGCTATGTCATCATTTACTGGTGGCGCTGGAGGTGTTCCTACACATATATCAAAATTAGTTTGAGCACTAGTTGTACTCGACCAACCATATACTCTAACATAATAAGTCGTACTTACAGTAAGTCCAGTTAAATTTAATGTATTAGGGTCACTATCATCAAAGAATACTAAACCTGCACAACCGCCAGTTCCATCATAAACACCCATTCCCATATCAGTCGCAGTACCGACTATAGCAGTAACATTTGTTAATGAAACTCTATGATCAGTTGCTGATGCAACAAAACTAAACCAAACATCATTATCTGGCGTACCTGTAACGTCATCAGCTTGAGCAGAAGCTGTTGCTGCAACAGTAGTTCCTGCAGTTACTGATCCACAACTAAAATCTGAATTAACTGTTAATGCTACTGCATTATCACACTCGTCATTTGCTGGTGGAAGCGCTTGATACCATACAAACGGTCCAGACCAATCACTAAAAGCACCGCCACAATCCGTTCTAACATAGAATTCATAAGATGTGTCAACAGTTAAACTTGTTAAAGATGTTGGGTTAGAAGTAGTTGCTGTACCAGCTCCTGCTGGTAATCCTGTACCAGGTGCTTGAACCACATACTCCCATGCAGTTGCTGCTGGAGTATTATTTTCATCCCATGATATATCAGCTGTAGTAGTAGAATTTACATTTACGCCTAAACCACTAGGAAAAACACAAGAAATCTCTTCAAAACACACTTCAGCTACTCCTCCTGCAGTATCTTGCCAGAAATAGAAATAATACGCTGTTGAAGCTGCAAAACCTGTTAATTCAGTAGTTGCTCCTAAAGTATTATTATTACAAAATACTTCTGTACCATCACAAGCATCATAAATAGCTACTCCTACTCCAGTAGCCGTACCGCCTAAATTAATATTCATAGAACCATTAACAGGTGTAGTAACCTCTACCCAATATCCATTATTACCAAAACCATCACAGCTTGTTAAAGTCTCAGTTCCACCAGTATCAAAATCTAAACTTACTGGTGTAGCAGTTGAACAATCAGCTTCAACTGTTGCAGATATTGCAACAGCACAAACATCACCAACATTAGGTTGAGTCCATTGTACAGTCATATAAGTACTATCCCCATTAGGCGCACCACAATTAGCTTGAATATAAATATCATATGTTTCACCTACAGTTAAACCAGTTAAACTCAAAGATGGAGTTGTCATAACCGTACCTGAAGTGCCTCCACCACCTTGGGCATATGGAGAAACACCGTATTCATATGTCCAATCTGTCTCAGATCCACCAGCTGTCCATGTAATATCAACGTCAGTTGTACTAGTAGGTGATGCTGATAATCCAGAAGGTGGTAAACATGAAGGAGGTGTATAAGTAAACAAATAATTTACGCCATCTGCAGGTGAGTCTGTTAACGCATCATTCGGAGTTGTAGAACTCGAAGTTGCAGGAGTACCAGGTGTTACACTAATATAATTGTCAGTTCCTCCAGGTGACATCGTCATACCGATAGAAGCACTAGCAAAACCTGTTCCTGTTGTGCCATATTTAAATTCTATGTTACCTGTAGTCTCATAAAGAACCGCTTGAACAGTTACAGTAGCTGCTCCATTGTATCTTGGTACAGCGTTGTACTCTAATGTAAATGTTCTATTTGGTGCAGTACCATCTGTTTGATGGTAAATAGCTCCACCATCTCCAGGGTTTAAATCCTCCCAAAAAGGACCTATTAGATCTAAATATATACCTGTACCGGCTAGCGTATTAAAAGCATTACTTGCAACTACATCTCCCATTCTCATATAACCGTTAGAACTAACGGAAACCTGAGTGTAGTCTATTAAACTATAAGGAAAAGTAAAGCCTATATCAACTAAAGCTTTTGAATCATCTGTTAAAGGTAATGCTGTACCAGTAGCAGAAATGCTGGCAAAGGTATTACCTGTTGTCTCACTAAAAGAATAGTAAGTTGCTTGCGCATTAGATTGCCAACAAAAAGCGAGCATGACTAATAACGCTAAAGTAATTTTTTTCATAAAAAATGGATTAATAAGTTAGTAATTCCCTAAAAATATGTTAATTATTTAAGACATTATTGGGTTTAACATCCAAATCGTTGAAGTGTATAAAACTACGTTAAATAACATTTAGAGTTACATTTAACTTAATCAGAATCATGCAATTGTAGCTTACATAAACTAATAGCATAAAAAAGCCGTAGCACAAAAGTACAACGGCTAAAACAGCTTTAAAAACGTTTATTGATTCTCTACAAATGTATCCATCACAGCATCACTCACTCCCATATTACTAAAACCACCATCGTTATATAAATTCTGGAGCGTGACACGTTTGGTTAAATCGCTAAATAATGATACAGTGTAATTTGCACAATCCATTGCGGTTGCATTACCTAAAGGAGACATCTTTTCTGCATACGCTATAAAACCATCAAAACCTTTAACTCCGCTACCTGCTGTTGTTGGTGTTGGTGATTGAGAAATTGTATTTACTCTTACTTTTTTATCTCTTCCAAAGAAATATCCAAAACTACGTGCAATACTTTCTAAAAAAGCCTTGTTATCTGCCATATCATTATAATCTGGGAAAACACGTTGAGCTGCCATATAGGTTAACGCTACAATACTTCCCCATTCATTCATGGCATCAGCTTTATAAAGCGTTTGCATGGTTTTATGAAAAGACATAGCCGAAACATCAGTCCCTTTTTGTGTCCAAGCATAATTTTGATCTGTGTAATGCTTACCTTTTCTAACATTTATAGACATACCTATTGAGTGCAGTACAAAATCTAATTTACCTCCTAATATTTCCATAGATTTTTCAACAAGGTTTTTCAAATCTTCTTCAGAAGTTGCATCTGCAGGTATAATTTGTGAATCTGTTTTTTCTGCCAATTCATTAATCTGTCCCATCCTCATAGCAACAGGAGCATTAGTTAAAACAAATGTTCCTCCTTCTTCATGAACGCGTTCTGCAGTTTTCCATGCAATAGAATTTTCGTCTAAAGCACCAAATATGATTCCTTTTTTTCCTTTTAGTAAGTTATACATAGTTTAAGTCTTTTATTGGTCAGTTTTTGTATGGTTAATTGTTATTCAAAAATAATACTATTTGTAATATTGTGATGTGATTACTGCCTTCACAGGAATAACAAGTCAATTCAATAATTGCTTAGCATGTGCTATTGCAGAATCTGTAATATTTAAACCTCCTAGCATCTGTGCTATTTCTACAATACGATCGTCTTCATCTAGTTTTTTAAGTTGCGTATGCGTAACATTTTTAGAATCAGTTTTAAACACCTTAAAGTGCGAATCACCTTTTGCTGCAATTTGTGGCAAATGGGTAATCGTAAATACTTGCATATTACTACTCATTTGCTTCATTATTTCTCCCATTTTATTAGATATCTCACCAGAAACACCTGTGTCAATTTCATCGAACATTATAGATGGTAATTGAATATATTCTGCCAAGATAGATTTTATAGCAAGCATAATACGAGACAACTCACCACCTGATGCAGATTTTTTTAATGCATTAAAACTAGAGCCTTTGTTTGCCATAAACAGGAACTGTAAGCTATCTTTTCCATTATAAACAAAATCATCTAATTGATTAAGACCTATCTTAAACTTAGCATTTGGCATTCCTAAATCTGCAAGAATACTTTCTAATTTTGAAACAAACACAGGAATAACAGTTGTTCTATTCTTATGAATTTCTATAGCCATCTGATTCAAATTATCTTGAAGCTTAATGACTTCTTTTTCTTTTTCAGCAATAGTTTCGTCTAAGCTTTCAGTACTATCAATTTTTGATTGTAGTTGACTTTTAATTTCAATTAATTCTTCAACAGTTAATATCGAATGTTTTTGAAATAAGTTATTTACAATTTGAAGTTGATTATTTACGCGCTCAAGTTCTAGAGGGTCTGCGGATAGGTTGCTCTCCAAATTATCAAGTTCAATTATAATATCATCTAATTCAATACCAACGCTCTCTATACGCTCTTTTAATGCTTCATAGGCTTTCCCAAAACCTGAAATTTTAGACAACTCTTGTTTTACATTATTTAACTGGTTTATTGTACCTAAATTTTCAGCATTTAAAATCGTCTTCGCACTGTGCAACTTCTCACCTATTATCTCTACATTATTAAGTTCTTCGTACTGTTTTTCTAAATCTTCGAGATTAATTTTTTCTAAATCTATTTCGATCAACTCTTTTAATAGAAAGAGATTATAATCATATTCCTTAATCATCTCTGCTTTAGAGATTCTTAGTTCTTCTAAAGACTTTTGAAGTGATTTATATAGTGATAACTTTTTAGAAAACTCTTCTAAATTGAACTTATTCTCTGCCAAAGCATCAATTACCTGAAACTGATAATTATCTTCCGTTAATTGTTGCGTTTGATGTTGCGAATGAATATCTATAAGATAGCGACTCAGTATAACTAAACTTTCTAAAATAACAGGAGTATCATTAATAAATGCTCTAGATTTCCCTGAAGGTAAAATTTCCCTTCTTATAATAGTCTGTACATCATAATCTAAATCTAGCAATTTAAACAACGCTTTTAAATCATAACTTGCAATATCGAAAATAGCTTCAATGATACATTTTTCGTCTGTATGTTTAACCTGACTTAAATCTGCTCGTTTTCCTAAAACTAAGGACAATCCTCCTAATAGTATAGATTTACCAGCACCCGTTTCGCCAGTAATAATTGTAAGACCATTATTAAACGTAACGTTTAACTCATCAATAAGTGCATAATTTTTTATGTAAAGTGATGTAAGCAAAAAATCTATGATTAGTTTTTACAAAAGTAAAGATTCTTGGATACTGAAACAAGTTCAATACAGGCAAGTTCAGAATGGAAAAACCAAAACTATCGCGTAATATCTAAAACTTAATTTTTCTCCACTTCTGCGAGTGCAATGGAGCTATTCTGTTTAGAATATCAACTGCGTTAGAAATATTAACACTTGGACCTCCGGATAGAATGTCTAAAATCTCATTGGCTTTAGCATCAAAAAACAATCGCATTAAATACGAATTTGGTCGTTTTCTATGTACTTTTTGCAATTCATCTAATGCAGAAATGATTTGCGATTTTCCATTTTTAGGGCTTTCGTTCATAGAGTCTAAACCTTCAATATGATATTTGTACATTGTAGTTCTCATCTCCTTATACGTTGGAGACATAAAATTATCTATAAGTGCAAAACGCGATTGCAAGCCATCTTCTAACTTCCAGCCTTGACCATTAAGTTGTTGTGAGTAGTTTGCAATGACCTGAGCCTGTTTAAAATAGTCATCGCCTCCATTTAACTCAAAAGAATCAGCATCCATCGCCAAAATCATATAGACGTGAAATGCTAATACAGAAATTAAATTTGACTCAAATTGTTGAGGGTTATAAACTAAGTTTTGAAATTCTAAATATTGAAAGTTAAACGACTTATCGTTATAATTATAAATTGGAGAACTGTACGTTGAATTAAAAATTGGTCGTGATGATGATACTTGCAGAGATGCAGAAAATCTGTCATTATCATACCCCTTTACATTAATTACCATACTACAATTAATGCGCTCTTGTAGCCCACCAAAGGTTTTATCAGTCCACTTAGTGCTATTTATAAATTCGCTTAATTGTTTTTCTAATGTCTTAAAAACAACATTATTTTCGTTTCCTGTTTGTTGTGCAATAACATTTACGGTACAGTTTAACTCTTGTGAAAAAGCAATTGTAGTAAATAAAAAAGCGACTAAAACTAATACGTTACGCATCTAATTGTTTTAAAATTTGTTGCATTAAATCCTTAGCGACTTCAGCCTTAGATTTAAGCTTATTTTCTATGACTTCGTTAGAAGAAGTTATAAATGTAACTTTATTTGTGGACACTCCAAAACCAGCTCCTTTATCTTGCAAAGAGTTAAGTACTATTAGATCTAGATTCTTAGACTTTAGCTTGCCCTTAGCATGTTCTAGCTCATTATTAGTCTCAAGTGCAAAACCGACTAAAAATTGATCTGTTTTAATCTGTCCTAAAGACTTTAAAATGTCCTTTGTCTTTTCTAACTCTATACTAAACGTCGCATCCTTCTTTTTTATTTTCTGATTAGCAACAGTTTTTGGTCTGTAATCTGCAACAGCCGCAGAAAGTATAGCAATATCAGATGTTTTAAAATGCTTATGTACTTCATTGTACATCTCTTCTGCACTAACTACTGGTTTTACTTCTATCAAACTATGTTGAATGCTTTGGTGAGTTGGACCTGTTACCAAAACTACCTCAGCTCCTAAGTTAGCAGCTGCAATAGCAATTTGAAATCCCATTTTACCACTAGAATGATTCCCTATAAAACGTACAGGATCTAAAGCCTCGTAAGTAGGTCCTGCAGTAATTAATATTTGTTTACCATATAATGGTAATTGATCTAAAATATCTTTTTCAACAAAGGCAACAATATCTTCTGGCTCTGCCATACGACCTTCACCAACTAAACCACTAGCAAGTTCTCCTGTACCAGCAGGAATTAGTTTATTTCCAAATGAAGCTAATTTATCAAATGAGGTTTTAGTGGATTTATGCTTATACATATCTAAATCCATTGCAGGAGCAAAATAGACAGGACATTTTGCTGATAGATAAGTTGCTAAAAGCATATTGTCACAAACACCATTAGCCATTTTTGCCATAGTATTAGCCGTAGCTGGAGCGATAATAAATAAATCTGCCCAAAGCCCTAAATCAACATGATTGTTCCAAACTTGGTTATCATCATCTTCATCTACAAAAGAAGAATATACAGGGTTTTTAGATAAGGTGGAAAGCGTAAGTGGTGTAATAAAATCTTTAGAAGCAGGCGTCATAACTACTTTAACGTTAGCGCCTGCTTTTATGAATAATCGGACTAAACTAGCCGACTTATATGCGGCAATACCAGCAGTAATGCCTAATAAAATGTTTTTGTCTTTTAAAATAGACATCTAGAGTTTAGTGATCTTCCTGAGTATCCTCAGTATTTCTGTGATAAATCTTATCATCTAACCACTCTTTAACAGCTAGAGCATGAGGTTTTGGTAATTTTTCGTAAAACTTAGATACCTCTATTTGTTCTTTGTTTTCAAAAATCTCTTCAAGACTATCATTATATGTTGCAAACTCTTCAAGTTTGTCAATTAACTCACGTCTTATATCTGTATTAATCTGTTCTGCACGTTTTGCAATTACAGAAATAGCTTCGTAGATATTATCCGTAGGAGCATCGATTTCGTTTCTGTTGTAAGTTACAGAACTTACTGGTGCATCTGTCTTTTTTAAATCCATCGTTATATTGATTAACTTTTTGTGTTAATTGTATTAAGTTCTTGTTCTAATTTCTCTTTCATTACTGTTGCGTCTCCAACAAACTCAGAATCTGCATATGCTTTCTTAAATGACTCATAGTAATCTATAGCTTCTTTCAAGCGTTCCTCTTTTAAATAATTCACACTATTTACAGCAAGATTATAAGCAGCATCAAATCTGTAAAACATGGCTTCTTTTCTAAGCGTCGCTCCTGGAAAATCGAATAAAAAGTTATTAAATGATTTAATTGAAGCTTTATAATCTCTTATTAAATCGTATTGTTTAGCAATCTCAAATGCTTTTTTCTCTAATTTAAAATCTAATTCTTTAATAATACTGTTAGCTTCATCCAAATATTGAGTGTCTGGATGTGCATTAACAAACAATTGCATTTTTTCAATAGCTTCAACTGTCTCTTTTTGTTCTTTAGAATAAACAGGTGAGTTATAATAATAGCCTTTTGCAGCTAAAAAACCAGCCTCTTTCATTTTTTCACTCTGAGGATAAACACTAATAAATTTATCAAAATGATAGCTAGACCTGTAGTATTCCTTCATATTATATAAACACATAGCATGTATAAACGTAAGTTTTTCTGCTTGTGGTTTTCCTCTATACTTAGGAAGTATTTGTTCTAATAATCTAAAAGATTTATTCCATTTTTCAGCTTCATATAGTTCAGTAGCCATTTTATATTTCTCAGAAACGTCTTCAGATTTTAAAGTTTTTTGAAAATCGCTACAAGAAACAAGTAGAATACAAGTAAGTAGTATGTAAAGTCCTCTATTCATAAATTTTAAACAGGATGCAAAAGTACGCATTATTAACGGATTTTAAAAACAATTATTTTGTGCTAAAATAAAGGTTGTTTTTAGTGTTATAACTAATTTAAATTAAGTTTAACTTTTATCTAATATTTTTAATGATTTAGCAATATTATTTTTAAGCATATCTGTTGCTTCAACAAGTGGCAAACGCACATGAGACTTAGAGATGTTTAGACTCTCTAAAACTGCTTTAATACCCGCAGGATTATTTTCGGAAAAAATAAGCTCAACAATTGACATTAATTTAAAGTGAATATCATAGGCTTCTTTTGCCTTACCCGCAATACCTAGTCGTATCATTTCTGAGAACTCTTTAGGTAATGCCTGACCAATTACCGAAATAACACCTGAACCTCCAGCCAAAGCTACTCCAAGCGCTAAATCATCATCACCAGATAGGACTAAAAAATCTTTAGGCTTTGTTCTTATCAACTCAAAATATTGATGCATATTATTACCTGCTTCTTTAACTGCAATAATATTATCAAAATCTTTTGCTAATCTTATCGTTGTTTCGGGCAACATATTTGACGATGTTCTACCTGGCACATTATATAAAATAATTGGTTTGGGCGAAACCTCTGCAATAGCTTTAAAATGCTGATAAACTCCCTCTTGGGTTGGTTTGCTATAATAAGGTGATACTGATAAAATAGCATCTATATCAGAAAAATCAGTCGTTTCTATTTCGTTAATGACATTAGCTGTATTATTTCCACCAATACCCAAAACTATAGGTAATCTCCTATTATTAACTTTCGAAATAAATTTAATTAACTGTTTCTTCTCATCAGCAGTTACCGTAACACTTTCTCCAGTAGTACCACTTATCACTAAGTAATCTGTACCGTTCTTAATGTTATATTCAACCAATTGCTCTAAAGCATCAAAGTCGATGCTTAAATCAACATTAAAAGGTGTTATTAAGGCAACACCTGTACCTATAAATTTGGTCATTATAATTTATTTAAAATGGTTAAGTATTTTTTTAATTCTTGTTTAAAAATATTGATATCCTTTAAAGCAACATCAATTATTAAATCATATAGTCGTTCATCCTTTTTAGAAATACCGACTTTTAAATTAGCTTTTGAAGCTGCAGCTATAAGGTCTAATTGCAAGACTTCTTTTTTGTAATAACAAATTAACACATCATAAGGCTCTTTAATAAAAGAGTCTAAATCTATATTTTTTATTTTGCCTTTCCATCCAAAATCTTTTGGACTGTAATGTGTATTCCACTTGTTATGCTCTAATTTATCATCTAATGTAAAAGCTATAATTTTATGCTTAGGTGAGGTCAATCCCAATTCCTTAAAATACACTCTAAATACTTCAAACTCATGAAACTCACTTGTATTAAGCAATACAGCAACGGTCTTTACTTTAGCATTACTTATTGCTGCTTTTCGTGCGTTCAACAATGTGTTGACATATTTTTGAATTGATTTTTCTTTAAATGCTTTTAAAATCATTTATCTTTAGCCTTTGTGCAAATTTAATAAAAGCACTCACATTTTATTATAAACTATATATAAGTTATTCAATGACTATTAAACATATTTTAAAACTCTGTTTATTATTATTTATTTTCTCATGCAATAAAGATTCTCATCTTACTAAAATTGAAGGAAAGCGAATAGATATTAATAATAGTATAGCAACCGATTCTACTATTGAAGCATTTATTAAACCATATCGAGAGAGCGTCAATAATAACTTAGATAGCATTATTTCTTATGCTCCGGAAACTTATTCGGATTCTGACGGCGAACTTAATACTGCTATTGGAAATTTAATGGCTGATGCTGTTTATAGTGAAAGCAACCCTGTTTTTAATAAACGAACTGGTAAAAATATTGATTTTGTTTTATTAAATCATGGAGGAATTCGAGCAGATATTTCTAAAGGAAATATTACAGCAAGAACCGCTTATGAAGTGATGCCTTTTGAAAACTCAGTGGTTGTAGTAGCTCTAAAAGGCGAGCAAATTTCGAAAATGATGACCTATTTATCTAAGGCAAAGCGTGCGCATCCAGTATCGAACCAGCTTCAACTTACTCTCAACAAAGATGGGGAAGTTAGTTCTGCAACTGTTAATAGTGAGTCTATAAATAAAGATAGAATTTATTATGTCGCTTCAAATGATTACCTCTATAATGGCGGTGATAGAATGACCTTTTTTCACCCTAACGACAGTTTATATGTTTTAGATTACAAAATCAGAAATGTATTGATTGATTATTTTAAAAAGAAAGATACACTTAATCCAAAACGTGATAATCGTTTTATTCAAGTTAATAACTAAGACTATGAAAAGAAGACAATTCATACAACAATCAACAGCAGCAACGGCATTAGTTGGTATAGGAGGATTAAGTTTGCAATCATTTAGTCCTGCAACTAAAAAAATAACCATTCTACATACTAACGATGTTCATAGTCATATAGATCCTTTTGGTCCAGATGATGGTAGAAATGCAAATAAAGGTGGTGTTGCAAGACGTGCCACTTTGGTTGAATCTATTCGGAAAGAAAACCCAAACACATTATTATTAGATGCTGGTGATATTTTTCAAGGTACGCCTTACTTCAACTATTATGGAGGTGAACTTGAATTTAAGCTAATGAGCATGTTAAAATACGATTTAGCAACCATTGGTAATCATGATTTTGATAATGGTATAGATGGACTTTATGCACAAATTCCTCATGCAAAATTTGAGTTTGTTTCTGCTAATTATGACTTTTCTAATACAGTAATGGATACACATGTTAAACCCTATAAAACATTTATAAAAGACGGAATTAAAGTTGGAGTTTTTGGCTTAGGCATTCAACTTGATGGTTTAGTAGATAAGAATATGTATAAAGAGACTGTATATAATGATCCTATTGAAATTGCTCAAGATATGTCTCGTATCTTAAAAGAAGAGCAATCATGTGATTTGGTGATTTGTTTATCTCATATAGGCTATTATTACAAAAAATATCCTAAAAGAGTAAGTGATCTTAATTTAGCAAGAGCTACAAAAGATATTGATTTAATTATTGGTGGACATACGCATACGTTTTTACCTAAACCTACTATTGAAAAGAATAGCGTAGGTAAAAATGTTTTAGTTAATCAAGTAGGTGCCTATGGCTTATATCTTGGCAAGATTGATTTTTATTTTGAACCCGGCAAAGACACAAAAGCTGATGGCGCTTCTATAGTAGTTTAGGCTCTTTGTAAGTTAATTGATATGAAACGTCTAAGATTTCAACAAACATTTATTAATAATGAAATCTAACAAAATCATCTTAATACTACGTATTGCAGTAGCAGTAATTTTAATACAAACACTTCGTTTTAAATTTACAGCGCATCCAGATAGCGTCTATATTTTTGAAACTGTAGGTCTAGAGCCTATAGGTAGAATAGGTATTGGCATATTAGAACTTATTGCTGGCATCCTTTTGTTAATACCTAAAACAATTTGGGCAGGAGCAGCGCTTACACTTGGTTTAATTGGAGGAGCAATTATGATGCATTTAACTCAATTAGGTATAGAAGTTAAAGGTGATGGTGGTGTGTTATTCTATACAGCTGTTTTAACATTTGTGCTCAGTGTAATTATCTTGTACTCTCAAAGAAAAGAAATACCGATAATTGGCAAAAAGCTAAACTTCTAAGGATTCGTCCATATATTCTGGTTCTGGTCCTGTAAACTGTAACTGTGATTGTAAATACAAGAATATAAATGCTACCACTAAAAATAAAGAATATATAAAACCTAAATTTTGATCGTCTTCGAGTACATAATAATATGCTATTTGAATAATTTCTGAAAAGACAATAAATATAGACGCCAATAAAAACAGCATCGATTTGTTATCGTTTCTATACATATAACCTATTAACGCCACAGAAAGCAATATCATTATTATTGCATTATAAGTAAATTCTAAATAGTTTTGATAGACAGATAAAACATTCTCTGTAGTTGCCGAAACCACAGACACACATAAAATATCTAATACAATTAAAATTAAAATAGGAATAGAAAGCTCTGAAAATACCTTTTTTAAATCTAAGCCTTTAATTATTCTAACAATTAATAATATATAAGAAATAATATATAGAATATTTGTAATATAATAATAATAGTCTATTCCATCTTTAGGTATACTTGGACCAACATATGACAAATATTTGCACATTTCAGCTGTGGTAAAGACAGCCAAGAACCAAAAGAAAATATTAGATATATTTTCGGTATATCTAAAATATAATATTGCAAGCAACAAAAGTGTTAATGAGCTTATAACAACTCCTTCTACTTCGTAAGCTAAACTTTGAAGCACAATGAACGCTACGCCCAAAAGCAATAATACTACTTTTAAGATTTTATTTACTAACATTAATTAATCCCTTATTAATGGTAGCAAATATAAACATTTTTTTTACACTTTAACGTTAAAATCATGTATTTCATCGAATAAAGTATTGTTTTTACGTAAGAATTTACTTCAATTTGTTTAAAAACTCTTGTTCTGTAATAATAGGAATATTTAAACTTTCGGCTTTTGTACGCTTACTTGGCCCCATTTTATCACCTGCAACCAGATAACTAGTTTTAGATGAGATAGATGAAGACACTTTAGCTCCATTATCTTCAATTAGTTTTTTAAGTTCATTTCGAGATATAGTTTCAAAAACACCCGAAACAACAATAGAGAAACCTTTTAGCTTATCGGTTTGGTTAGCCAATTTATCAGCTGAAATTTCTAATTGTACACCAAAAGACTTTAAACGCTCTATAATTTTTCTATTCTCACCTAAAGAAAAGAATTCAACCACACTTTCCGCTATACGTTCACCTATTTCATCTACAGCTATTAAATCTAATGTTGTAGCAAACATAAGTGCATCAATAGATTTATAATGCTTTGCCAATTTCTTAGCAACGGTTTCGCCAACATATCTTATACCTAATCCGAATAACACACGCTCAAACGGAATCTGTTTAGATACCTCTACTCCATTAATTAGATTTTCGGCACTTTTCTCAGCCATTCGCTCAAGTGGAATCACTTGCGCAACGGTTAGCTCATATAAATCGGAATAATCTTTAATTAAGCCTTCTTTCACTAAAAGCGCAACGGTTTCCCCTCCTAAACCTTCAATATCCATGGCTTTTCTGGATATAAAATGCTGAATTCTGCCAACCACTTGCGGTGGACAACCATTATAATTAGGACAATAATGTTTTGCTTCTCCTTCTATACGCTCTAGAGTTGTTTCACATTCTGGACAACAACTAATATAAACAGTTGGTTTAGAATCTTCTGGTCTTTTACTTAAATCTACAGCAATAATCTTTGGAATAATTTCACCACCTTTTTCTACAAAAACCTCGTCCCCTTCTCTAATATCTAATTTTTCAATCTGATCTGCATTATGTAATGAAGCACGTTTTACAATAGTACCAGCCAATTGTACAGGTTCTAAATTTGCAACAGGAGTTATCGCTCCTGTTCTTCCCACTTGATAAGTAATTTCGTTTAACCTAGTAGATACTTGCTCTGCTTTAAACTTATAAGCCATTGCCCAACGTGGTGCTTTAGCTGTAAAGCCTAATTCGTCTTGTTGATACAAATCATTAACTTTTACAACAACTCCATCTATCTCATAAGGCAAGTTATGTCGATGCTCATCCCAATATTCTACATAGTCTAAAACGGCATCAATTGAATTAACTAGTTTTGCTTCTTTTGGCACTTTAAAACCCCATTCTCGTGCTTTTTTTAAGCCTTCAAATTGCGATTGAATATTTAGGTTATTTCCCTTAATACTATATAATAGACATTCTAGAGGACGTTTTGCAACTTCAGCACTATCCTGTAATTTTAAACTCCCAGAAGCTGTGTTTCTCGGATTTCTATATGGCTCTTCATCATTAGCAATGCGCTCTTCGTTCATTTTTAAAAACCCTTCAATAGGTAAAATGATTTCTCCTCTAATATCAAAGCGCTCAGGAAAATCACCTTTTAATTGTAATGGCACTGTTTTTATAGTCTTTACATTAGCAGTTACCTCATCTCCTTGCACTCCATCTCCTCTGGTAACAGCTCTTACTAATTTTCCATTTTCATAAGTGAGGTTCATAGAGGCACCATCGTATTTTAGTTCACAATTATATTGTACTTCTCCATCTACCATTTTCTTTATTCTGGTTTCCCAATCCAATAAATCCTCTTTAGAATACGAATTGTCTAAAGAATACATTCTAAAATCGTGAACCGTAGTATTAAAATTCTTAGTAATCTCACCTCCTACTCTCTGCGTTGGCGAATTGGGATCAAAAAACTCAGGATTTGCTTCTTCTAAAGCTTGAAGTTCTTTTAGCTTAATATCAAACTCATAATCACTAATCGTAGCATTATCTAAAATGTAGTAATTATAGTTATGTTGACGCAATTCTTCTCGAAGAATTTCAATTTTTTGTTTTGTGTTCATGCTACTATAACCCTTCTTTATTTAACCATTTTGGCGTAGGCAATGGTATATAATTATTCATTTTTTCTAATAAACCTTCAATTGTAGTATCAACAACAACAGCATCAAAATTTTCTTGCTTTAAAAAGCCTCGCTCTACCATTACTTTACATTGGTTAATTAACGCATCGTAATAACCATTTGTATTTAAAATACCTATAGGCTTAGTATGCAAACCTAATTGTCCCCAAGTTGTGATTTCAAAAAACTCGTCCATAGTCCCAAATCCCCCCGGTATAATAATAAAACCATCACTACGCTCGTACATTACGACTTTGCGATCGTGCATATTGTTTGTAGTAATTAATTCAGTCAACTCCGCATGTACAATTTCTTTCGTCTTTAAAAATACTGGAATCACACCTATAGTCTTACCACTATTATCAATAACTCCTTGCGCTACCTTTCCCATGATACCAATCTTAGCTGCACCATAAACTAAAGTAATGTTTTCTTTTGCTAAAGTATTACCTAACAGATATGCCTCAGTGATTATCTCATTGTCGTTACCTTCGCTACTTCCACAGAATACTGATATACTCTTCATTTTGCTTTTTTTTCTTCCTTTTAACATTCTATCATTACCGTTTAAATCTTTTAACAACTCCATATTTTCAAAATTAGCGTTGACTAATAAAGCTTTTGTTTCATGTCCAAGATACTGGTTAATTTCAAAATAAAGTTCTCCTTTAGGCTTCAAATTATCAATAGCAAAATTGGTGATTTCTTTATAAAACAATAACGGATTATCATCTTCAACAAATAATGCTAGATGCGGTTCGTTATCTAGAACGTTAGGTTTTATTTCTTGCTTTTCGAGGTTTCTAACGTATGGTGGATTTGACACTATAATATCAAACACTAACCTTTTCTGTTGCAGAGTGATATCTTTCCAAAAAAAAGAATCATTAGATATTTTTAAAATATCTGTTTCAATGAAATTTATGCTTACATTATTTAAGTCAGCATTTTGCTTTGCAATTTTTAATGCATCTTCGCTTACATCTAAAGCATAGACTTCTGCGCTTGGTAAATTTTTAGCCAGACTAATAGCTATGCAACCAGAACCTGTTCCAATGTCTAGTATTCTTAATTGAGATTCTTCACTTTGCTCTGAATGATATTTAATAATCAAATCAACAAGCTCTTCCGTTTCTGGTCGTGGAATTAATACATTCTCATTCACTTTAAACGGTAAACCATAGAATTCTGTTTCACCTAATATATATTGTATTGGCTTTTGTTGGTTTAAATCTTCTAGAACTTTAAAAAAAATACCTGTTTCTGATTTATTCAAAGTGAATTCTGGCTCCAAGCTTAATTGAAAACGGGGTAAATTGAGATAATGTTCAGTACATAGAAAAAAGAAACTATCGACTTCTTCTTTTCCATAAACGGCATCTAACTCTTTGTGAAATATGTTTTGAAGGTCTTTTAACAGCACTATTATAAATCTTTAATCATCCATACTGAACATGAATAATGTCCGGTATCACCCATCGGCTTATCTATACTTTTAAAACCTACTTTTCTGTATAATTTTCTTGCATCATCCATATAAGGCATCGTTTCTAAATAACACTGATCAAATCCTGCTTGTTTCGCAAACTCTAAACATTTAGCCATCATTTCACTGCCTAAGCCTTTACCTCTAGCTTCTGCCATAAAGTACATTTTTTGCAATTCACAGATATTACCATCATAATTATCTAGAGGTGAAATTCCTGCTCCACCAAGAATATCATTTCCTTTGGCAACGACAAAATATTTTTTCTTATCATTATCATAGGTTTCCGCCATACAATCTAAAGCCTCATCTTCATAAGCTGTACCAACTTTAGGCACACCAAACTCTATTAAAACAGATCTAATTGCTTTAGCTGTTTTAGGATTGTCCTTAAGTTCTATTTCTCGAATAACAATAGTATCTTTACGCACTTATTAATGATTTTAATACTGAATTTATTTCGGTATGAAGATAAAGATAATTCCCTTTTTATGCTTAAAAGAATTGTATTCATTTTGTTATTTTTTACACTAGTTTTCAACTGTACAGTAACAGATCAACCAGAATTTATAGGTCTCGAAAATATTAAAGTGATAAACTCTACTATTCAATCCATCACACTAAAAGCTGATGCCTTATTTATCAATCCAAATGATGTTGGTGGCACATTAAAAACGGATGATTTAAAGGTTTATATCAACGACACTGAAGTTGCTAAAGTGGTTTCGGATGAATTTAATGTACCATCAAAGAAGAATTTTAAAATTCCATTAATAGTTGCAGTTGCTACAGATAGTATTATAGATAAAAAAAGCCTTGGTGGATTATTGGGAAGTTTAATTTCTCAAAAATTAAAAGTGCAATATAAAGGTGATATTAAATATAAAGTGTTAGGCTATTCTTCTACATATTCCATTGATGAAACTCAAGAACTAAAAATTAAATTATAGATTGCAAAATCACGAGTTCTATATAAAACGATGCTTGCAGATTGCTGAGAATGGCTTAGGCTTTACTAGACCAAATCCTATGGTTGGTGCTGTAATAGTACATGATAAAAAAATTATTAGCGAAGGTTTTACAAGTACATATGGAGGAAACCATGCTGAAGTCAATGCTATTAACTCTATTAAAGACAAATCATTATTAGAAAAGAGTACACTTTACGTTACTCTTGAACCTTGCAGTCATCATGGAAAAACACCTCCGTGTAGCGATTTAATTTTAAAACATAAAATCCCAGAAGTTATTATTGGCTGTGTTGATGATAATCCTGAAGTGGCTGGCAAAGGTATTGCTAAGCTAAAAGCATCTGGTTGTAAAGTTACTGTTGGAGTTTTAGAAGCAGAATGTAAGACGCATCATAAACGTTTTTTTACCTTTCATAATAAAAAACGTCCTTATATAATATTAAAATGGGCAGAGACCAAAGATGGTTTTATTGCACCAGAAACCAAAAACGAAAAGAAACCTGTTTGGATTACTAACCCCTACTCTAGGCAATTAGTCCATAAATGGCGTGCTGAAGAACAAGCAATATTGGTTGGCACTAATACAGTACTAGAAGATAATCCGAGCTTAACGGTTAGAGATTGGGATGGCGAAAATCCGACAAGAGTAGTCATAGATAGAACTTCAAAATTGAATCTTAATTTTAATGTGTTTAGTGATGAAGCCAAAACTACAAGATTAACAGAACTAAACATAGATTTCAATAAACCAATAGCAGTTCAAGTTGCTAATATGTTGTATCAAAGCAACATAAATTCTATCATTATTGAAGGAGGCGCTAAAACATTACAAACATTTATAGATGAAGGGCTTTGGGACGAAGCGCGTGTTTTTATTGGGGATATTGATTTTAAAAATGGCACAAAGGCTCCTACACTTAATGGTAAGCAGATAACTGAGTCTAAAATTAAAAATGACACCTTAAGAATTTATGTCAAAGATTAAAACTCTAATTTTCGATTTTGGTGATGTCTTCATCAATCTAGACAAGCATGGTGCTATGCAAAATGCTTTAGACCATTTTGGACTAGATACTTTTGATAGTGATATGCTTGAAATCAATATTCAGTATGAAATCGGTAAGATTTCTACATTAGAATTTATTGATTTTTATACATCAAAGTTTCCAAATTTAGATCAATCAATTATTATTGATGCTTGGAACTATATTATTAAAGACTTCCCTAAATACCGATTAGACTTTATTAAACGTCTTGCGAAAGAGAAGAATTTTAAGCTAATTCTATTGAGTAACACAAATGATATGCATATTGACTTTATAAAACAGAATGTGTCTTTCTATAATGAGTTTAAAAGCTGTTTTGATGTCTTTTATCTATCACAAGAAATTCACTTAAGAAAACCTAATGTAGATATTTTTGAATTTGTTTTAGAAGAAAATAAACTCATTGCAAACCAATGCCTCTTCATTGATGACACAAAAGACAATACAGATACTGCTAAGCAATTAGGTTTTCAAACTTGGAATATTGACGAAACTAAAGAGGATGTCATTGATCTATTTAAAATTAAAAACCAACTCTTTTGATTTATTTATTGCTTAGCGTACTATCATCGACTGCAATCTTTGTGCTTTTCAAACTCTTTAGTAAGTATATGGTTAATACATTACAAGCTATTGTTGTTAATTATATTACAGCATTTGCTTGTGGTTTTTTTCTATATGATGACCAAATTATATTTTTAGAGATCATAGAAACTAATTGGTTTAAAGCTGCTATTGGTTTAGGGTTTTTATTTATAACGATATTTAATGTTATGGCGCTTACAGCTCAAAAAAACGGTCTTTCTGTTGTTTCTGTAGCTAGTAAAATGAGTGTTATAATTCCTATTGTTTTTGGAATCTATGTATATAATGAAAATGCTGGAATTCAAAAAATAACAGGAATTATTTTGGCTTTAGTTGCAGTTTACCTAACCTCTTTAAAACAAAGAAGTGATACGGATTTATCACAAGCAATATATTTACCAATTATCCTATTTGTTGGATCTGGCATTATTGACACTTCAGTGAATCATTTTGCACCAAAAGGCCATATGCAATTATTTTTAGCTGTAATTTTTGGAATGGCTGGTGTTCTTGGAGCTATCATTTTAATCTATAAATCAATAATTCAAAAAGATTATTTCAGATTAAAAAGTGTTCCTTTTGGTATTGTTTTAGGTGTAGCAAATTATTGCTCCATGTATTTTCTGCTTAAAGCATTACGCGTAGATGGATTTGAAAGCTCTTCAGTATTCACCATTAATAATGTTGCTATTGTTGCAATCTCAACATTAATAGGTCTACTGTTGTTTAAAGAACATATTTCTAATAAAAACTGGGCCGGTATTTTAATCGCTATTGTTTCTATTATATTGGTTACCCTTTTATAATGAGAGTAATAATTCTATTAGTTTAATTTAATCTTTTACAATTTTAATCATTTCAGAATTTTCACCTACCGAAATCTTTACAAGGTATAAACCATTTACTAATTTTTCTAGATTTATAAATTTAGAATTTGTTTTAGTTAACACAATTTTCCCTGTAAGGTCAAAAACTTCTATTTGATCTATCTGCTTATCAAAATTGAAATTTAAAAGGTCTCCTGTAGGGTTAGGGTATACCATTAGTGTATTAAAGTATGTATTTTCAACTGACAAATTATTAATACAATTAACTGATATAGAATTCACATCTTCAATAATACCTGTGTTATTAAAAGTGACGCCATTAAAACCAACATAATTTTCAGGATATCTATTAGCTTTAAAAGAACCATTTCCAGTAGGTATATCAAATTGATCAAAATTATTCCCATCATTAACAGGGATCTCATAAACCCAAATTGCATTTCCAGAATTATCTATTTCTGATAACCTCCCTTTACCAGTTTCATTAATTAAGGCATTTCCGTTAGACATAATTTGCACTCCACTTCGAGTGGTTTCGAATAATAACTCAGTCAAAATTGTACCGTCATAAGACCAGAAATAATCATTTGGCAAAAACTTACCAGAGTCTAAACTATATACCCCATTAGCATCATTTGGTTCAATTATATGAATAGAAGAAGCTGTTACATCTGTTCCATAGGCATCGTTACTAAATACTGATATTTTTCCTTCATGTACTCCATCGTCAACCCATTTTACATCATGTGGTCTTCCTATTTTTTTGTCTACTGCTGTTCCTTTATCATAAACTTCAGGATTTCCCCATCTCCAAAGAATATCTCCACCTTTTCCATAAGTCCCGCCAGAATGGGTAGCAGCCTGTGCAGTTGTAGTACTATGATCAATCACATAAACTTCATGCAAATGCCTTGAGGAAAAAATTATTTGATCTAAGTCATCATTATAATCCATACCGTTAGCATGTACATAATCCACTGAACTAAAAGCATCATAATCCATATGCACTAATTGAGGATTATCTGCAACTACGCCAAAATTAGGTTTAGTGTTATCAAATTCTTGTACTAGATGATCTATCATTTTCCACTCCCAAACAATATTTGCAGAATTTGTGCCTACAGGTTGTATTTCGAGAACCCTTTCTAAAGTAAAACTAGACTCAATGAAGGATGTATCTTTTCCTAAAGCAAACATTTCTGTGTCAGTATAAACATCGCTAACCAAAACCAAAAAGTTTCCATTAGGCAAAGGCTCAATATCATGATGGATTCTGAAACCTAAGTCTGCTTCATAATTAATACTCCAAATCACATTATTATTCCAATCTCTTATGTCTGCAATAAATCTATTACTCTGTAATAAGTTTCCGTTTTCTAAAATATAAGCTGAAACACTTTTCTGAGTAGAAAAATCCCATTCGTTAACTACTTCCCCACAATTATTGATTAGAAAAACTCTTTCATCAGATAAAGGATTAAATAAGGTATAGCCTCCTGACTTAGCTTCATTAACATCATCTAAAACCAAACCCACAGTTTCTTGAGCTATTGATAGATTAAAAGCTAATATTACAATTAAAAAAGTAGTCTTTTTCATGCGTGCTAAATTTTTCTTTTTTTATTTCAAATATAACTAAAATCGAATCGAGTTGCATTACTTTTCATGACAATTAACACATATTGCAAAGCAAATAAGGGCATTAATTACTACCCTATTTTCTAACCCGCAAATTGTATTCTCTTCTAAGTTTCAATTATATTAGCCCTATCAAGCATGATAGAGAACGATATATATAAAACAATTAGAAAACCTGCTAAAGGTGAACTGTTTAAAGATAAGAACAGTAAATTTTACGGCTACGCTTTTCCTGTTACAGAAGAAAAACAGATAAAATCTCACCTTGAAGATTTAAAAAAGGAGCACTATTCAGCTAGGCATTGGTGCTACTCTTATCAAATAGGCACTGAGACCATTAAATATAGAGCAAACGACGATGGTGAACCTAACAACTCAGCTGGCATGCCAATATATGGACAGATACAATCTTATGACCTTACAAACATTCTGGTAGTTGTGATTAGATATTATGGTGGTGTAAAACTTGGTGTTGGTGGTTTAATAAATGCCTACAGGACTGGGGCAAAATTAGCATTAGAGACAGCTGAGATTATTGAAAAGACAATTAATAAAGAATTTCAACTAAAATTTGAATACAAAAACATGAGTAAAGTGATGAGAATGTTGAAAGAAAATCAGATTGAAATCAAAAATCAGACGTTAGAACTAAACTGCTTGTTAGAAATATCTGTCAGAAAAAATGACAGTTCTAAAATTTTTAAGCTTTTTGATGCGTTTTTCGGAGTCGATATAGTTGAATTATAACGATTAATTCTGCAGTTTGTCTAAAAGATATTTTGGACAACGCGTAGGTCTATTCTTATCCACATCTATAAAAGCCAAAATTGTATTGCCAGTTGCTAATAAAACATCAGATTGATTATGTATTTCATAATGAAACTCAATCGATGCAGTCGGCATTTTTTTGAGTGTAGTTTTTACTTTAAGAACATCGTCGTAACGTGCTGAATTTTTGTAATTTATAGTTAATGAAATCACGGGCAACATAATGCCATCTGCTTCCATACCGCTGTAACTCAGCCCATATTCACGTAACCACTCTGTTCTACCAACTTCAAAATACACAGCATAGTTGGCGTGATAGACAACTCCCATTTGATCAGTTTCCCCGTAGCGAACCCTTATTTTCGTTTCGTTAAATTTCATAAATGATAGATTTGTTTAGGAAAAAATTCGTAATTTCCACATGTTTTAAACATGAGAAAAAAAATCTGAAAATTCAACATAAATTCATTTTTTTATTAAGAATTTTGTTCACATATTTGTCATATTCAAAACAACAAGAGAATCCTAATTCTCTTTTTTTTTGCTAATCTAACTAACAACGTAAAACTAAACTTAACGAATGGAGATCACAGCGCAATCTGTATGGAGTAATTGTCTCGCTTTTATAAAAGATAATATACAACCCCAAGCCTACAAAACTTGGTTTGAACCCATAGAAGCTGTTAAACTTTCCGGTAATGCTTTAAGCATTCAAGTTCCAAGTAAGTTTTTCTACGAATGGTTAGAAGAACACTATGTTAAAATCTTAAAAGTTGCTCTCAATAAAGAGCTGGGTGAAGATGCTAAGCTGGTTTACGTTATTAAAATGGAAAACACTTATGGCAATAAGCAACCATTTACAGAAAAGATTCCAAGTTCAAATAGATCAGCGGTAAAGTCTCAAGATGTAGATGTTCCTTTTAACAATAAAAGCCCTGAGTTAAAAAACCCGTTTGTAATTCCTGGAATTAGAAATGTAAAAATTGAATCTCAACTTAATCCAAGTTATAGTTTCGAAAATTTCTTAGAAGGTGATTCTAATAGATTAGCCCGAAATGCTGGTATTGCTGTAGCAAATAAACCTGGAGGCACTTCTTTTAATCCACTTTTAATATTTGGTGGTGTTGGCTTAGGAAAAACGCATTTAGCACATGCTATTGGAGTTGATATTAAAGATAAATATCCTGAAAAAACGGTTTTATATATTTCTGCTGAAAAATTCACACAGCAGTATATAGATTCTGTAAAAAAGAATAATAGAAATGATTTTATTCATTTCTATCAAATTATAGATGTACTTATTATTGATGATGTACAATTCTTATCTGGTAAAACAGGTACACAAGATGTATTCTTCCACATATTCAATCATTTACACCAAAACGGGAAGCAAGTTATTCTAACAAGTGACAAAGCACCTGTTGACATGCAAGACATTGAACAACGTTTACTATCACGTTTTAAATGGGGACTTTCAGCTGAATTGCAAACACCAGATTTTGAAACTAGAGTTTCTATTTTAAAGAATAAGCTCTACAGAGATGGTGTAGAAATGCCAGACGAAATTGTTGAATACGTTGCTAAACATATTAAAACAAATGTTAGAGAATTAGAAGGCGCTATCATATCATTAATTGCGCAATCATCTTTCAATAAAAAAGAAATCACAATTAACCTTGCTAAAGATATAGTAGAGAAGTTTGTTAAGAACACTAAGCGTGAAGTGTCTATAGATTATATTCAGAAAGTAGTTTCTGATTACTTCCAAATGGATGTTAACACTCTACAATCTAAAACACGTAAGCGCCATATTGTACAAGCACGTCAGTTAGCCATGTTCTTTGCTAAAAAATACACAAAAGCATCTTTAGCTAGTATTGGTTCTCAAATTGGACAACGTGATCATGCTACTGTATTACATGCTTGTAAGACTGTAGATAATTTATCTTCAACAGATAAACAATTTAGAAAGTATGTTGAAGACCTTGCTAAAAAACTAGCACTTTAAACCATAAAACATGACTCGTATTTTAATGGTGTGTTTAGGTAATATTTGCCGTTCACCATTGGCTCATGGTATTCTACAATCTAAACTTTCTGAGAATCATTTTTATGTAGATTCTGCTGGTACAGCAGCTTACCATATTGGTAAAAAACCAGATTATCGCTCAGTTGAAGTCGCAAAAAAGTATAATTTAGATATTAGCAAGCAAAAGGCAAGGCAATTTAAAGCTCGCGATTTTGACAGCTTTGACTATATTTTTGCTATGGACCAATCTAACTATTCTAATATTATCAGTTTAGCCAGAGATAATAGAGATATTGGTAAAGTAAAATTGTTTCTTGAAGACAACACATCTATAATAAATAAAAATGTACCTGATCCTTATTATGGTGATGATGATGGCTTTGAAAGAGTTTATACTTTAATTGAAACTACATGTGAATTAATAGCCCAAAAGTTGTTATCGAACACAGGGTAATACAACCTTCTTATTTTGTTTTTTGTATTTTAGTAGCTCTCAAATCACAAAAAACTACAGCTATGAAAACTTTAGCCACTTTAGTATTCACAATAAGTTTTCTATATTCTTTTGCACAAGATTTAGACTTAGAATTAATTGCTTCAAATTTTGATAGACCTGTGAGTATAAAAAATTCTGGTGATGGCAGGCTTTTTATTGCCGAACAAGATGGTGTCATAAAAATTATTGGAGAAGATGGCACAATTCAAAATGGGTCTTTTTTAGATATTAATGATCGTGTTATAAACTCAGGAAACGAAAGAGGGTTATTAGGTTTGGCGTTTCACCCAAACCATGAAACTAATGGATATTTTTATGTCAATTATATTAACAACTCTGGTAATACCGTAATTTCTAGGTTTACTTTGCAATGGCCAAACCCTTCATTAGCAAACCCAAATTCAGAATTAGAAATTCTTACGTATAGCCAACCTTTTGACAATCACAACGGAGGTGATATGGCATTTGGACCAGATGGTTATTTATATATTTCTTCTGGTGATGGTGGCTCTGGTGGTGATCCACAAAACAACAGTCAAAACACATCTAATTTATTGGGTAAAATACTACGAATTGATATCAATTCTACAACTGCTACTGAAAATTATGTGATTCCTCCAGACAACCCTTTTGCTGGTAGCACTAGTGCTAGAGAAGAAATTTGGGCGTATGGTTTGAGAAACCCATGGAAGTTTTCTTTTGATCGTATGAATGGTGATATATGGATTGCTGATGTTGGACAAGATGATTATGAAGAAATTAATAGAGCTTCAGGTTCTGATGGAGGATTAAATTATGGCTGGAGATGCTACGAAGGCAATGCAGTTTTTAACTCAAATAATTGTCCTAACTCAAACACATTAACATTTCCTGTTTCTGCATATAATCATTTTACTGATGGGCAATTTAAATGCTCTATCACAGGAGGTTATAGATATAGAGGTACAAATTATCCAAATTTTGAGGGCAGGTACTTTTTTGCAGATGCATGTAGTCAAGAAATCGGATACCTTATATACAACGATGTTAACGATACTTGGTCTAAAACATTTCAGCAATTTTCTGGAAGTTTAGTTGCTTTTGGAGAAGATAATATTGGAGAGCTTTATGTTTCTACATTAGGAGGAGATATCTATAAACTTGTAGATAATACACTTAGTCAAGGAGACAACCTCTTAAACTCTATTTCCGTATATCCAAATCCAACAAAAAACCAATTTAATATTAGCTTTGGGAACTTTAATACTTCTTTAGCTTCTTTTAAAATTGCTATTTACGATTTGCATGGTAAAATTGTAAAAAACGTGAATCGAAATACAGATACAATTCAAAAAATAAACACATCTGACCTCTCAACAGGAATTTATGTACTAAAAGTCAGTATAGGTAACGGAGAGCAAAGTATCCATAAACTAGTTATAAATTAATGAGTGACATAAAAGGAAAACTATACTTAGTGCCAACCCGATTAGGTGACAATCCACCTCTTGAGGTTTTACCAATTTCAATTAAAAAAATAATAGAGGATCTTGATAATTACATTGTTGAAAACGAAAAAACTGCACGTCGGTTTATAAAGCGCGTTTCACCAAGTAAGTCTCAACCTTCACTAAAATTACAAGTATTAAATAAATATACTTCAGAAACTGAACGTAACACCTATCTTAATCCATGTTTAAAAGGTGTTTCTGTTGGTTTATTGTCTGAAGCTGGTTGTCCAGCTATTGCAGATCCTGGTGCTGATATTGTGAGTTTAGCACATCAAATGGATATAAAGGTTATACCGCTTGTTGGACCTTCTTCAATTTTATTAGCCTTAATGGGTTCTGGTATGAATGGACAAGGTTTTACTTTTAATGGCTACTTACCTATAGACAAAAGCGAGCGCAAATCTAAATTAAAAGCTCTAGAGCGTCTGTCTTCAGAATATAATCAAGCTCAAATTTTCATAGAAACACCATACAGAAATATGAAGATGTTAGAAGATTTAGCAAATACTTTGCAACCAAATACTAGAGTTTGTGTAGCTTGTGATTTGACCTTACCAACAGAGTTTATAAAAACTAAACCTGCAAAGGATTGGAAACATAACAAAGAGGATCTACATAAAAGACCAGCTATATTTATTATCCAAAAAGATTAAGGAGTAACCTTTGCTTTCTTATCAGCAACAATTACTGAGGTATCGTAACCAGAAAACTTTTTCATGTAATGCTTTACAGTAGAGCCATAAGCGTCTGAAAAATTACTTCCTCCGAAACTACGTAAGAATTTTTTAACACTACCCGGACCAGCTAAATGAGCAGCAGCCAAAATACCGGATTCTGTTACTTTAACCCCACCTATTTGTTGTCCTTCAAAACGTTTAATATCTTTTCTTAGTACCCATTTGTTGCGTTCTGCATTTGCTATAAATGCCTTTTCTTGCAACTCTGGATTGTATAAAAATTGATTTGGTGTATAGATTCCTATAAGTTTCAAAGTTTCAGAACCAAATTGATATTTTCCTAAGTAACCTAAAGTATTTACCGTAAAATAATTCCCTCTAGACTCTTTAAATGCTAATGCTTCTTTAAACCCCTGAAAAGATTTACCTAAATGAAGCGTGAACATATTTTCATTTGTAGATTGCTCTTCTGCAACCATAGCCAAATCTTCAGATATATTATAATTAAGATCCAATCCTTCTGTAGAATATATCTCAGGATTAAGTGTAGAATCAGGATATAAAGCCATTGCAATTAAAAAACAAATTGCAAATGGTAAAACCACATTTTTAATTCTATTTTTATTCATTTTAGCTAACCTTTTATAGTAAAATATTTTCCCCAAAATAGTCTTACTAAATTCGCGTGCAAATATACGACATATTTCTAAATATTGAAAATCAACCGATTAAGTGTTAAAATTTTAACTTAAAAGTAGATATAGTGCCATTTTATCCGACCATTGCCATTCAATTCTAAAGCAGGAAAAGGCACCTTAATAACGTTGAAAACGTCAAATAGCGTTTTAAGGAAGCGAGAATTTGTCTTTATTCGACTTAAATCTACATCTAAGCTCAAGTAATATTGACGTGTTCTATTCTGGTCTAAAAATAAAATATCATTCGGATCTCCTGTTAGCATTCCATTAGCACCATAACCAAAAGCTACATTCAACCAATTTGGAATATGTTCTGTTTTAAAAAATGAACTAATATTAGCACTCAACCAATAGGTTTGTCCATTATAATCTTTTAAAAGCTCTTCAGAAAAACCATCACCCAATTTATCTGGTCGTTGCTGAGCAAATTGGGTGCGATGAAAAGAATATTTTAAACGAATACGCTGCTCTTGCCACAATAACTCTTGGCCAGCATACAAACTTGTACCTGCAACATTTGCCGCCATATCTGTCCAAGAAAATCCCCATTCTTCAGAAAAACCATCCATTATCTCTACCGCTGTTAAAAACCCTAGGCCTAAGGTAGAACCATAAAGCAATTGATTTTTTTTACTAACACCTGCCCAATTTAAAGTGCTTGCACCTATGCTACCTAATTGATATGATGAAAATATATGACCTATTTTATCCATCTGTAACCACTCACCACTATCATTTATAGTTTTAAATTTTGAGCGTGGATAATCGGCATACCACAGCTGATTAAGACCAACTAATGTTAAGGTAGCTAGAGATGTTTCAGTAATCACTACAGCATTTCTACGCGATATATGTAAAGAATCACTAGGTTTTAAAAACTGATTAAGCTTAGATTGAGAAAAAAGAGAATTACTTACTACTAAAAGAAATGCTATGTAGCAATAGAACCGATTCAAAGCTTATTTTTTTATGCCTTGAGAGGACAAATACCATTGATACTCACGCGCGTTATTATTGTGTTGCGCTAAGGTTTTTGCAAATTTATGATAACCTATACGTTTAGCGTCTGCAGCAAAGTAAAGGTAATTGTGCTTTTCAGGATTAAGAACTGCATTTATAGCCGATAAATCTGGCATCGCTATAAGTCCTGGTGGTAAACCAGAATTCTTGTAAGTGTTGTAAGGTGAATCTATTTCTTTATGAATATTCAACACACGTCTTATAACAGTATTCTTATACTTTGGCAATTGGTAAGCTGCAAATTTTAAAGTTGGGTCAGCTTGTAAAGCCATACCTATTCGCAATCGATTTAAATACACACCTGCTACTCTAGGCTGTTCATCAGCTTGCTTTGATTCTTCATGCACTATTGATGCTAAAGTAATAACTTCATTGGGCGTGAGATTAAGATTCTTAGCTTTTTCTTTTCTAGCGTTAGTCCAAAAACGGTTATACTCTTTCAGCATTTTATCTCTAAAATCCTCAGCGGAAGTATTCCAGAAAAATTCATAACTATTAGGCAAATACATACCTAAAGCTGTTGTCTTTGAAAATCCATTCCCATTAAAAAACGATTCATCTGTCATAGCATTTAATAACGATACACTATCAGCTTCAATTTGAGTACTTATTCTTCCTGCTAAATCTGCTAAATTATTTTGATTGTTAAAAGCTATTTTAATTGGCAAGTTTTTACTTCGTATTGAATTTATAATATCATTATTATTCATACCCTTAGAAATAGCAAAACGACCAGCTTTGATGTTTGTAGTATATTTTTTCTGACTCGCTAGGGCATCAAACTTATCTATATCCTCTAAAAGCGGCACCAATTGTTCGCGAACATCATTATAATTCGCATTTGTTGGAACAAAAATATATGCTTTTTCATTTTCGAATTTGGTGTTAGGTTCAAACATAGCTCCGTAAACATAATAGGCTATGAAACCAAAAATGACTAAACCTATTAGAGCAACAGCCCAAAGAATTTTTTTTATGTACATAGTTAATCGTTAATACGTTGTAATATATATTCGTTTGAGAATTGATCACCATCAAAACTCCAATCTTTTTTTAATCCTATTATTTTAAATCCATTGTTTTCAAACAATTTAAGACTAGCTGAATTATTTTCAGAAATATTAGCATAGACTTGATGCAAATGCAAAGTTCCAAAACAATACGCTGTTAAAAGCGCTAAAGCCTCTTTTCCGTAGCCTTTATTTCTATTATCTTCATCCTGTATGAGAATTCCAATACCAGCACGCTTGTTTTTAATATCAAAATCAAAAACATCTATTAATCCTATAGTATGGTTTTCTTGGTTACAAATTGCTAATCGTAATTGTTTGGCTTCAAAAATATCTTGTTGTGCGTTTTCTAAATACTGTTTTATTAAAAACCGAGAATATGGTGTTTGCGTATCACTCAATTGCCAAAGTGAGGTGTCATTTTCAATTTCATAAACAAAATCTAAATCCTCAGGCTCTAAAGCTCTTAAGCAAATATGTTCACCCTTTAATGTTACCATTCTATTTCACCTTTAAACGCTTTAATTGCTGGGCCAATTAACCAAATATCTTCGTAACCATCACCATCACTATTAAAAGTAATCTTAAGTTGACCTCCAGGAGTATTTAGATTAACAATATTACTTTTAGTTTTACCGCTTTTATGCATAGCTAAAGCTACAGCTGTAACACCAGTACCACAAGACAGTGTTTCATCCTCTACTCCACGTTCGTAGGTTCTTACTGAAAATGTCGTGTCAGAAACTTGTTCTACAAAATTGACATTACTACCAGCTTTATTATAAGGTTCTCCATATCTGATTTTTGATCCATTAGCTTTCACTTCAAAATCTTTTAAACCAGTAACGAGTTCTACATGATGTGGTGAACCTGTATCTAAAAACAAATGACTATCAAAAGCTTTTACTATTGAAACATCTTGCATTTGAAGATGTACAATATCATTTTTAATTTTCGCTTTATGCAATCCATCAATAGCTATAAACTCAGCTTCGTTTTTTATAACACCTAATAATTTGGCGAATGCTGTAATACAACGTCCTCCGTTACCACACATACTACTTTCATTACCATCCGCATTATAATAAACCATTTTAAAATCAACATTTTCATCATTTTCTAATAGTATAAATCCATCAGCTCCTATACCAAAACGTCGATCGCACAATTCTGCAATACGTTTAGTATCACCTTTGTCTATTTTTTGCAAACGATTGTCTACGATAATAAAGTCGTTGCCAGTACCTTGATATTTATAAAATGTCATCATCATAATTAAAAGCAAATATAAGCATATTCGATTGTAAAATGGCTTGTTAAAACGTCGTTAAAGTTGACGTTAAAAAGTCGTTAAATTGAAATTTGAAGTCAATAAATTTCTAATTTTAATGTTAGTTAATAATATATAATTAAACTAAATTCTGAAAAAATATGAAGAAGATTCTAACATTAGTATGCGTTTCGGCATTGGGTGGCTTATTAACGCTTGGTGGTTACAAACTTTTTATCGAAAAAAATAATGAACAAATAGCTGTGGAACAGTCTTCGGACTTTCCAGTTTTTGTCCCCACTAATAATACTGTAAACGCAGTTAATACTAATTCTGCAATAGTGCCAAATTTTGTTGAAGCTGCAGAAAAATCTATAGATGCCGTAGTACACGTAAAAAACACATCAATTGTTAGTGCACCAATGTCTATGAGTGATTTATTTTATGGCCGTAATTCGCAACGCGCACAAGTTGGCACTGGTAGTGGGGTTATTATATCTCCAACTGGATACATAGTAACTAATAACCATGTTATTAAAAACGCCAATGAAATTAGTATTACGCTCAACGATAACAAATCTTACATGGCTGAAGTTATCGGTACAGACGAAGCTACTGATATTGCTTTATTAAAAATAGAAACTGAAAACGACTTACCGTTTATGGCTTTTGGAGATTCTGATCATGCGAAAATTGGAGAATGGGTTTTAGCTGTTGGTAATCCATTTAACCTAAACTCTACAGTAACTGCGGGAATTATTAGTGCAAAATCTAGAGATCTATCTGGACAATACACACAATCATTTATCCAAACCGATGCTGCTGTAAATCCAGGAAATTCTGGTGGAGCTTTAGTAAATACTGATGGAGACTTAATTGGTATTAATACCGCCATTTCTTCTCGTGATGGTTCTTATATTGGCTATTCATTTGCTGTACCAAGTAATATTGCGCGCAAAATTGTTAATGATATTATGGAGTATGGTAACGTGCAAAATGGAGTTTTAGGTGTTGTCGGTGGAGCACTCAATAGCAAAGCTGCCGAAGAAATAGGAACAGATATAACTGAAGGCTTTTATGTTAGTGAAGTGACAGAAGACACTGGTGCAGATAAAGCAGGTATTCAACCTGGTGATATTATCAGAAAAATTGACGATCAGAAAATTAATAAGTTTTCAGACTTAACAGGGTATTTAAAAACCAAAAGCCCTGATGATATTGTCAATGTAACCTTATTAAGAGATGGAGATGAAGAGGTTCTTCCTGTGACACTTTTAAAACCTTCTACTTATATTGTAGAGACTATAGGTTTCGTGAAAAATGCTTCAAAAAAAGAATTAAAATCTTATAATGCTGAATATGGAATAAAAATCTCAAAGTTTGATGAAAATTTTAAACCTTATTGGAATAAAATTGATGTAGTAGAGGGTAATATTATCACAAAAATAAACGGAAAAAAAATATATACTATAGAAGATGCACTGAGTATAATGAAGAATAGAAAATTTAATGATCCACTTCAAATTGAAGTTATAAATAATAAAGGAGAAAAATTGACTCCTATCTTTAGGTAAAGATCCATTAAAATAGATTAAAATCACCCTTCAAAGTATTATTCTTTGAAGGGTTTTTATTTTCGATAAAAAGTTGTTACGAAAACGTTTGAAATATGTATTTTTGCGCAAAATTTAAACCACTAAACCAAAACAAATGGGTTTTAATGACACTTACGAAAAAGAGTTAGCGTTTCAAGCAGATCGTCGCAGAGCTACGGTCGAATTTATTAAAATTGTAAGCGACTTATGGTACGATAAGTCTATTGAGCTTGTACTTTTTAGAAATCAATTGATTGATAGAAATGTAAGCGAAATTTTAAACTTACATGAGTATGCAGGTGAGTTTGTACAGAAACCAATTTCAATTTTTGATTCTGTAGAAATTGCACAAGCTATTAATGCCTTAGATTTACCACCAGCAAAATTAGATATTGGTAAACTAACTTACGAATTTCATTTAGAAGACCAAAAGTATAGCAATGCTACTGCTTTTGTTACAGCCAAGTTAGGTGATGCAAAAGACAATAAAGGGATAAAACCTAAAGATGTTGTACTCTACGGTTTTGGTAGAATCGGTAGGTTAGTAGCACGTGAGTTAATGACACGTACTGGTAATGGTAATCAATTACGCTTAAGAGCTATTGTAACTAGAGGAGATATTAACGAAACGGTTTTAGAAAAACGTGCTTCATTGCTAAGAAATGATTCTGTTCATGGAGATTTTTCTGGAATGGTGAGTATTGATGCAGAAAATAATGCTCTTATAATTAATGGAACTACTGTTAAAGTAATTTCAGCAAATGCACCAGAAGACATTGACTATACAAGTCATGGAATTAACAATGCTTTAATAATTGATAATACAGGTGCCTTTAGAGATAAAGAAGCTTTAAGCAGACACTTAAAAGCTAAAGGAGTAAATAAAGTATTATTAACTGCACCAGGAAAAGGAATTCCAAATATTGTTCATGGTGTTAATCACTTAGAAAACGATCCTAATAAAGTAGATATTTTTTCAGCTGCATCATGTACTACTAATGCTATTACACCAATATTAAAAGCTGTAGAAGATTCTTTCGGAGTAAAATCTGGACACTTAGAAACGATTCATGCTTATACAAATGACCAAAATTTAGTAGATAATTTTCATAAAAAATACAGACGTGGACGTGCGGCTGCATTAAATATGGTAATTACTGAAACTGGAGCTGGTAAAGCAGTAAGTAAAGCATTACCATCTCTTGAAGGGAAATTAACTTCTAATGCAATTAGAGTACCTGTACCAAATGGATCATTAGCTATTCTTAGTTTAGAATTAGAAAATGAAACATCAGTAGAGAGCATGAATACCATCATGAAAAAATATGCACTTGAAGGTGATTTAGTTGAACAAATTAAATACGAAATGAGTGATGAGCTTGTATCTAGTGATATTGTTGGTAGCTCTGCACCATCAATCTACGATAGCAAAGCTACTATTGTTAGAAAAGATGGAAAAAATGCTATACTATATATATGGTACGATAACGAATATGGTTATAGTCATCAAGTTATCCGTTTAGCAAAATATATTTCTAAAGTAAGACGCTATGCTTACTATTAGAATTCTTTGAAAAAGAGAAAATAAAAATCTTGTCTAACGGCAAGATTTTTTTGTTTTAAAACAGCTTAATAAGCAATAACCATATGTTTATTAATTTTAAATGTTTCTGACATCTAAACTAATATCTATTACGTATATAAAATAGCCTCTCATAATAGTGAGGCTATTTGTTTAATAATTCTTTATGATATCCTTATAAAATTATTATTTTTGCAACCAATTAATCTAACACATCCAAAAATTACATCTAAGATGAAATTCTTAACCAAAGTCTCTCTAATTCTTTTAGTTACATTTAGTTTACAAACTGTAAAAGCACAAAACACTGACCAAGAAGAAGAGAAATTATCCCTCAATAGTGGCACTATAGACAATCAGTTTGAATATGTTATTAGAAAGTCTGGTCGTTACCAAGAATATAAGGTGGTGAAAAGAACATGGCTTTATGCTTTAAAAGCACATACCATTGATACTTTAAAAGCATTTCATAAAGATTTAGCTGATACCAGAGCTGTAGTAGCTAAACAAGAAGAAGAAATAACTAGCTTAAAATCTAGCTTATCTAATACGGAATCTACCTTAAGTGCTACAAACGAAGAAAAGGATAATATTTCATTGTTTGGAATACAAATGAGTAAAGCCAGTTATAAGGTTTTAATGTGGAGTATTATCGCTGGTTTAATGGCATTATTACTATTCTTTATCTATAAATTTAAAGGAAGTAATTCTGCAACTAGAGATGCAAAACACAAATTAGACGAAGTAGAAACAGAGTTTGAAGAACACAGACGTACGGCTTTAGAGCGCGAGCAAAAAGTAAGACGTCAATTACAAGATGAACTGAATAAACATAAGTCTTAACAAGTTGTCATATTGAGCTTGTAGAAGTACTAAACTAATATAATTTAAATCCGTAATTTTAATTGCGGATTTTTTTATGACAATTATTAAAGCACATATCGATCACATAGAAGATTTAGTTCCATTATTTGATGGCTATAGACTATTCTATAAACAACGTACTGATAAGGAAGGTGCTCATCACTTTTTATTAGAGCGTTTTAAGAATAAAGACTCCATTATCTTTTTGGCTTATATAGATAATAAAGCTGTTGGTTTTACCCAACTCTACCCTCTACTCTCTTCTGTGTCTATGCAACCCATGTATTTACTCAACGATTTATTTATTGATGCTAATTATAGAAGCCAGGGTATTGGAGAAGCATTAATTAACAAAGCCAAACAATTGTGTATTGCTGAAAACAATAAAGGTTTAGCTATACAAACCGCACACGATAATCCTGCGCAACATTTGTATGAACGCTTAGGTTTTGAAAAAGATCCTGACTTACATTTTTTTTGGACGACTCAATAAACATTTGAAGCCCTTTTATGTTCTACAAACTATTAAGCGAACTTCAAAAAACACATTCCATAAAATACCACAATTAAACTTACCTTTGCAATCTATTTAGAATTCTTATGCGCATAGATATAATAACCGTATTACCAGAACTATTAAAAAGTCCGTTTGAAGCTTCAATATTAAAACGAGCGATAGAAGCGGGTTTAGTAGAAGTTCACTTTCATAATTTAAGAGATTATACTACTGGTAATTATAAAGCTATTGATGATACACAGTTTGGTGGCGGAGCCGGTATGGTAATGCTAATAGAGCCTATAGACAAATGCATCTCTAAACTACAAGCCGAGCGTAATTACGATGAGATTATCTATATGACACCAGATGGTGTACAACTTAACCAAGGTATTGCTAATACCATTTCATTAAAAGAAAATATTATTATTCTTTGTGGTCATTATAAAGGAGTCGATCAACGTGTACGCGATAAGTTTATTTCTAAAGAAATATCCATAGGGGATTATGTATTGTCTGGTGGAGAATTAGGAGCAGCTGTATTATGTGATGCCGTTATTAGACTAATTCCTGGTGTGTTGGGTAATGAGACGTCTGCCCTAACCGATTCGTTTCAAGATAATTTATTAGCACCACCAATTTATACTAGACCAAGAGAGTACAAAGGCATGAAAGTCCCAGAAGTATTATTCAGTGGTAATTTTGGAGAAATAGAAAAATGGAGAGAAGAGCAAGCCTATAAAAGGACCCAAGAACGACGACCTGATTTATTGGATGATTAAGTCTTTTAAAATTATTAATTAATAATTGCCAATTACTAATTAATAACTATCTTTGCAGCCAATTTTGGGTTAACCTCTGGCGAAAATCGTGAACGTTGATTTGAGATAATCATTATAAATAAAACAAAATGAATTCTTTAGTAAAATTTGTACAAGACGAATTTGTAACCCGTAAAGACTTTCCAGAATTTAGTGCTGGTGATACTATCACTGTGTACTACGAAATTAAAGAAGGAAATAAAACACGTACACAGTTCTTTAAAGGTGTAGTATTGCAACGTAAAGGAACAGGCACTTCTGAAACTTTCACTATCCGTAAAATGTCAGGAACAATTGGTGTAGAGCGTATCTTCCCAGTTAACTTACCAGCTTTACAGAAAGTAGAAGTTAATAAAAGAGGTAAAGTACGTAGAGCTAGAATTTTCTACTTTAGAGGTCTTACTGGTAAAAAAGCAAGAATCAAAGAAGTTAGAAGATAATTCTACTTACATAACACATTTAAAAGCCTTCATAATTGAAGGCTTTTTTAGTTTATTAACTTTTGTTGATAAGTGCAGTTTATAAGATGTTTATATCTAATCTGTTAAAAAATTTGTTTTTTCGCAATAGTACCATAATTTAGCTGAACAATTAACGACAAACCTAGTTTGGTTTTAAAAGATATTTTAAATTAATGTTAGTTGCAGATAAAGAGACGTTCTTTATTTATTGAGATTATTTTTTGAGGTTGCGGAGCTGCTTGTGTAGGCAAGTGAAGTGAAATAACCAAGATGTTTAATTAATATAGTATGCTTAGGTAGGCTATAAAGGTTAAATTGAAAGCTTTGAAGAAGTAATGGAATCGAAAGTGAACATGAAAAGGATGGGCAATGTTTTTTGGACGTGTTGAACGCGCAAGCGAACAATAAAAGAAAAAACATCAAAGAAAATAAATCTTAGAAGCTTAGTAGTATCAGGTCAATACATTTTGAAAGATATGAAACGTTTCACTGAAGCGGAAAAGCTTGAACTGAAAAGGATGGTGACGCAAGTCATACAGCTGAGTTAGTGAAAACTAAATAAGTCACGTAAGTACTGTTTCTATAAAAGCCATGTCAACACAGATTCGTCTGAGTGATATGGCTTTTTGCTTTTATAAAACTTTTAGTTTTATCATCCTGAACTTGTTTCAGGATTTCATTCTAAAAAGCATTATGCATTATTAAATTTCGTCAGTTCGAGTGAAATTTAAGTCTTTTGAAATTTAAATCGAGAATAGAAATTTGTTGAATACTAAAAGTTCTCGATACAATTTTTTAGATAAAAAATCACTAGAACTGACGTAAAGGAAATTAAGCTTTTCTTTCGTATCCTTGTAAAATGAATCTCCCTCTTGTAGATACAAAAAGTTTTAAAAATGAGGATTATACAAAACATATCCTCACCAAAGCTGAGTATACCGAATGTACATTCACTAATTGTAATTTCGAAAATTCAGACATTTCCAACATCACATTTTTAGAATGTGAATTTATAGAGTGCAACTTTAGTAATGTTAACATAATGCATACCACTTTTAACGAAGTGGAGTTTATAAATTGTAAACTGGTTGGTGTTCTGTTTCAAAACTGCAATGATTTTTTATTAGCCTTTAATTTTAAAAATTGTACAATGAATCTCAGTTCCTTCTATCAATTAAAAATTAATGGCACAACATTTTTAAACTGTAAAATGCATAGTGTTGATTTTACAGAAACAGAAGCAAAAAATGTGAGTTTTTCTAAATGCGATCTAAAGGATGCTATTTTTGAACATACACAACTTCATAGTTCAGATTTTTCTTCAGCTTATAACTTTTCAATCCACCCATCTCAGAATACAATTAAAAAAGCATTTTTTTCAAAAGAAAATATATTAGGTCTGCTAAACACCTTCAATATTAAGATAAAATAGAAATATCATTTTTTAAGCTTTCAATTATCAATTTCGTAATTTTTAAGGTACTTTACTATTAATCTAACATTTACAAAACAACACCTTTTTTGTATATTTGCATGGCTTAATTATAAGCTATTACACAATCAAAATACTCTAACGACTTATGACAAAAACAGCAAAGATTGTTTATACAAAAACGGATGAAGCTCCGGCTTTAGCAACACGTTCATTTTTACCAATTGTTCAATCGTTTACCAAATCTTCTGGTATTACTATTGAAACTAAAGATATATCATTAGCGGCTAGAATATTAGCTGTGTTTCCTGATTTTTTAACTGAAGACCAAAAGGTAACTGATGCCTTAGCAGAATTAGGTGAATTAGCAAAAAAACCAGAAGCTAACATTATAAAATTGCCAAATATTAGTGCTTCTATCCCCCAACTTACAGATGCTATAGAAGAGTTACAAACTAAAGGTTACAAACTTCCGGATTATCCAGAAGAACCAAAAAATGATGCAGAAAAAGACATTAAATCACGCTACGATAAAGTAAAAGGTAGTGCTGTAAATCCAGTACTCAGAGAAGGAAATTCTGATAGACGTGCACCAAAAGCAGTTAAGAATTACGCTAAGAAAAATCCGCATAGTATGGGAGCTTGGTCACCAGACTCTAAAACGCATGTGGCAACCATGTCTAAAGGTGATTTTGCACACAACGAAAAATCAGTAACAATTGCTGATGCGACAACTGTGAAAATTGTTCATACAGAAGCTAATGGTATTGAGACCATTTTAAAAGATAATTTAGATTTACTTAAAGGTGAAATTATCGACGCTACAGTAATGAGTAAAAAAGCTTTAATAGAATTTTTAGAGCATGAAGTACAAGACGCATTAGATAAAAGTGTATTGTTTTCTTTGCACATGAAAGCTACAATGATGAAAGTCAGTGACCCGATCATTTTCGGTCATGCTGTACGTGTGTTTTTTAAGGATTTATTTGAAAAACATGGTGAAACATTCGATAAAATTGGAGTTGATGTTAATAATGGTTTTGGAAATTTACTTGAAAAATTAGGCGAACTACCAGACAATGAGCATAACGAAATTAGAGATGATATTAGATATGCGCTACACCATAGTGCAGATTTAGCAATGGTAAATAGTGATAGAGGCATAACCAATCTTCATGTGCCAAGTGATGTTATTATTGATGCATCTATGCCAGCAATGATTAGAACGTCTGGACAGATGTGGAATGCAGAAGGAAAGCAACAAGACACAAAAGCGGTTATTCCAGACAGTAGTTATGCTGGTGTATATATTGCAACAATAGACTTCTGTAAAAAGCATGGAGCATTTGATCCAACCACAATGGGAACTGTTCCTAACGTTGGACTGATGGCTCAAAAAGCTGAAGAATATGGATCACATGATAAAACATTTGAAATTGAATCTAAAGGTAAAGTAGATGTTATCGATGCTTCTGGAGAAATTTTAACTAGTCATAAGGTGGACGCTGGAGATATCTGGAGAATGTGCCAAGTAAAAGATGCACCAATTCAAGATTGGGTAAAGCTAGCTGTTACAAGAGCTAGAGCTTCACAAACACCAGCTGTATTCTGGTTAGACAAAAATAGAGCTCATGATGCAGAATTGATAAAAAAGGTTGAAAAATACCTTCCTAATCATGATACTTCTGGATTAGACATCAGAATTTTATCACCCATTAAAGCGACTAATTTCACATTAGAACGTATTAAAGATGGTAAAGATACCATCTCTGTAACAGGAAATGTATTACGTGATTACTTAACGGATTTATTCCCAATATTAGAAGTTGGCACAAGTGCAAAAATGTTATCTATTGTACCATTAATGAATGGTGGAGGTTTATTTGAAACTGGAGCTGGAGGTTCTGCACCAAAACACGTTCAACAATTTGTGGAAGAAAATCATTTACGTTGGGATTCACTTGGTGAGTTTTTAGCTTTAGCAGTTTCTCTTGAGCATTATGCTGAAGTTAACAATAATGAAAAAGCAAGAGTTTTAGGTGAAGCACTAGATGATGCTTCTGATAAATTACTAGAAAATAGAAAAGGACCTTCAAGAAAGGTTAACGAATTAGATAACAGAGGTAGTCATTTCTATTTGGCATTATATTGGGCTGAAGCATTAGCAAACCAGACAAAGGATGCTGAATTAAAAGCCGAATTTGAGAGTATTTACAACTCCTTATCTTCAAATGAAGAGGCAATTATTAAAGATTTAATTGATTGCCAAGGTGACTCTTTAAATATTGATGGTTATTATTATCCAAATGAAGACTTAATCACTAATGCTATGAGACCTAGTGATAATTTAAACAGTATTCTAAAGTAATAGAATACATTAAGGTTATGTTAAAAGCTTCTTCACGGAAGCTTTTTTTATTCTTTTCATTTATTTTTATAATAGCAAATATTAGAATCACTTGTAGATACAAATCCATCATCTAATAAAAATTATCATTCAAATATGGTATTACTTCTTAGAAGAATTATGTTCTTCTTTTTAATATGTCCTTTAGGACTTTTAGCCCAACAAAAATTCACGCTTAGCGGTACTATTTCAGATAACCAAAGTAACGAAACATTAATTGGAGTTAACATTATTGTACCAGATCAGCAAACAGGCACAGTAACTAATGAATATGGTTTTTACTCGCTAACATTACCATCAGGGACTTATCAAATTCAGATAAGCTACTTAGGTTACAAAACAATTTCTGAGACCATAGTACTTAATGAGGACATTACGAAGAATTATAAGCTTACCGAATCAGTTGAAAGTCTAGATGAAGTCATCATAAAAGAGGATGTTGAAAAATTAAATATTAAAAAACCACAAATGAGTGTCAATTCTTTATCGATTAAGACCATAAAGAATATGCCTGTGATTTTAGGTGAAGTTGATGTTATTAAATCAATCACATTACTACCTGGTGTAACTAATGCTGGTGAAGGTTCCTCAGGATTTAATGTAAGAGGAGGTGCAGCAGACCAAAACCTTATCCTTTTAGACGAAGCAACAATTTTTAATTCTTCGCACTTATTTGGCTTCTTCTCTGTATTTAATCCAGATGCAATTAAAGACATTAAACTCTATAAAGGTGGCATTCCCGCAAAATATGGTGGAAGAGTATCTTCTGTTTTAGATATCTATCAAAAAGAAGGCAACAGCAGTGGTTTTCATATGAATGGTGGTATTGGATTAATATCTAGCCGTTTACTTGCTGAAGGTCCGATTAAAAAAAACAAAGGTTCATTTCTGTTTGGTGGACGTAGTAGTTATGCTCATTTATTTTTACCACTTTTCGATTTAGATAATATAGCCTATTTCTATGATCTTAATACCAAGTTGAGCTATAGATTAAATGATAATAACAGTATTTTCCTTTCAGGCTATTTTGGACGTGATGTATTTGAAATTGCAGATACTTTTGAAAACACCTATGGAAACACTGTAGTGAATTTTAGATGGAATCATTTATTCTCAGATAAATTGTTTTCTAATCTGTCTTTAATTTATTCAGACTATTACTATGGCTTAAAATTGAATTTCGTAGAGTTCGACTGGGAGTCAGGCATTAGAAACTTCAATCTTAAATACGATTTCAAGCATTACATCAACAATAATTTTAAGCTCGAATATGGTCTAAATAGCATCTACTATAAATTTAATCCTGGTGAAATTAACCCAACTACAGAAAGTTCTGGTATTAACCCTTTTAAACTTATAGATAAATATGCTTTTGAAAATGCCATATATTTAGATGCCGAGCACAAGCTTAGTAATAAATTATCTGTAAGCTATGGTGCACGTTTTAGTACATTTCATCGTTTAGGGCAAGATGAACTCAATCTTTATGAGAATGATAATCCAGTTCTGTTTAATGAAGATCTTGGAATTTATGAAAAAGCTAGCCCAATAGGTACAGAAACTTTTAACAGAAGCGATGTTATAGAATCTTTTGCAAATATAGAACCTAGATTAGCAGTTGCATATCAGTTAAATAGCACATCTTCAGTTAAAGCTAGTTATAATAGAATGAGTCAGTATTTACACCTGTTGTCTAATACTAGCTCACCTACTCCATTAGATGTTTGGACACCTAGTGGCAAGTTTATTAAACCACAACTCCTAGACCAAGTAGCCCTAGGGTATTTTAAAACATTTAAGGACAATGAATTCTCATTAGAAATTGAGAGTTTTTTCAAGAAAATCAAAAACCGAATTGATTATATAGATGGTGCTGATTTAATTGCCAACAATGCCATTGAACAGGTCGTATTAAATGGTGAAGCTAGGGCTTATGGATTAGAAGTGCTATTTAGAAAAAATGAAGGCAAATTAAAAGGTTGGCTAGCGTATACCCTTTCAAAATCCGAACAAAGAACACCAGGAAGAACCGCTATTGAAACTGGTATCAATAATGGAGAATGGTACAATACCCCTTTTGATAAAACACATGATATTTCTTTAACAGGAAGTTATGAGTTAAATAAAAAATGGTCTTTTAGTTCAAATTTTATTTTTCAAACAGGTCAATCAGCAACATTTCCAAATGGTCAGTACCAGTATAATGGTATTGTTATCCCTAGCTTCGAAGCTCGCAATTCAAGTAGATTATCATCATATCATCGCTTAGATTTGGCAGTTAATTATAGACCTAAACCAAATAGTGACAAAAAGTTTAAAGGAGAGTGGGTCTTTGGTATATATAATGTCTATAATAGACGAAATGCAGCTAATATTACATTTAGAGAAAATAGAATGTCTGGTACTAATGAAGCCGTAAGACTAGCAATTTTTGGTATAGTTCCTTCAGTATCCTATAATTTTAAATTTTAAAAATCATGAAAAAACTTATATATATATGCATTCTGTTTTCGCTTTTTTATAACTGCGAAGATGTTATAGATGTAGATTTAAATGAGTCTGAACCAAAACTCGTTATTGAGGCTTCTATAAATTGGTTTAAAAACACCTTAGGAAATGAGCAAAGTATAAAACTATCGTTATCTGCTCCGTTTTTTAATGAGACTATTCCACCAGCAAATGGAGCTACTATTCATATCATAGATACAAACAGTAATCAATTTAATTTTATCGAGGAAGGGAGTAGTGGCATATATAGAAACAGCAATTTCATCCCTGTGATAGATGAAACCTACACATTAACAATTAATTATCAAGGAGAGACCTATACTGCAACCGAAACATTAAAATCTGTATCTTCAATTGATTATGTAGAACAGATTAATGATGGAGGTTTTTCAGGTGAAGATATTGAGCTTAAAGCATTCTATACTGATCCAGAAAACGAAGAAAATTATTATTTTTTTGAGTTTATTAGTAATATTCCCGTTATACCTTCTCTCGAAGTATATGAAGATAGATTCACTAACGGTAACCAAATATTTGGGTTCTACACCGAAGAAGACTTAGAAGCTGGAGATGAAGTCACCATAAGAAACTATGGGGTTACAAAACGTTTTTACGATTTTATGTTTATTCTATTACAACAAGGAAGTGATGATGGTGGTGGTCCATTTGAAACACAACCAGCAACTGTGCGTGGTAATTGTATTAATGAAACTAATCCAGACAACTTCCCTTTTGGCTACTTTAGACTTTCTGAAGTAGATGAGTTAATTTATACTGTAGAATAGATTACACTATTACTAGCTAAATACTTTATTATTTCAAAATAATTTTTACAACCTGTAATTATCAAAAAAACTTCTCGACTACACAGACTCAAAATACAATTAAGGTAGTCGTTTGAAAATATCATCATTGTATTTTTTTTAAATAATTAAATTCAAATTATATGAAAAAAAGTCTAATGTGTTTACTTCTTTTAGTTACAACATCTATTTCAGCTCAAAATATCGATGATTTTTTTAAAATCTCGGATGATTTTTTTAAAACTCATGTAAAAGATGGTAAGATAGATTACAAGGCTATTAAAAAGAATACAGATCCTTTAGGTCTTATTTTAGAACAGGTTAAAAGTATTAGAGTAGATATAGCAGATGAGCAAAACTACAAGGCCTTTTGGATTAATACTTATAATATTTTAGTTATTAAAGGTATTGTAAATCAATTCCCTGTAGCATCCCCATTAGATATAGACGGTTTTTTTGATAAAAATAAATTTGATGCTGGTGGTATGTCTGTGACATTAAATGAAATTGAAAACAAGCTTTTACGATCAGAATTTAAAGATCCTAGGCTTCATTTTGTATTAGTTTGTGGTGCTGTTGGCTGTCCTCCTCTAATAAGCAATGTATATAAGCCTAATACCTTAGAGCAACAATTAACGACTCAAACAAAGAAAGCTATTAATAGTAATTTCATTAAAATAAATTACAAGAAAAAACGTGTCCAAGTGTCACAAATTATGGAGTGGTATAAGGAAGATTTTATTCTAAATGGCAATGAAATAGATTTTATAAATAAATATCTAGAAGAGCCCATTTCAAAAAAATATAAACTAAGCTACTTCAAATATAACTGGCAGCTAAATATTCAACCCTAATAAAAATTTTACAACATATTATTACATCTAAAAATTTCAATTATGTATATTAAAAAGATTGCACTAGTACTTATGCTAATCATTATTAGTAACCCCATTTTATCACAAGAAGATACAGATACCAAAAGGAGTGTTATCCAAGATTTCACACCTTCTATTTTGCTAAAAAAAGGGCAATGGGATATAAAATGGTTTAATAACCTTTACACAGAAACACAAGCTACTTTTGGTGGTAATAAAAGCGACATACCACGTAATACCTTTTTTACATCTACAGTAGATGTGTTTACAGGTATATCTGATAACAGACGTGTAAACCTTGGCTTATTACTAGAATTTCGTTCTAATGTAATTGGTGGTAGAGACGCCTTAGATATATTTTCTTTTGATGGAGAAAATGGAACAGCTCGTTCTGGTCTAACCTCTTTTGCCCCAGCAATAAAGTTTAATCCTGTAAAAAGCTTAAGCAATTTCACCATACAATCAGCTTTTCATATACCGCTTGTTGGTCAAGAGACAAAGGACAATGTATTTTTAGACCAAAGTGGTTTCATTTTTCAAAATCGTTTTTTTTACGATTACAGCTTCCAGAGTGGAAATTGGCAACTGTTTACTGAGCTAAATACTGAATATAATTTTAAAAAAGATAATAGCTTTGCAAGTAATAGTTTACGTTTAATACCTGGTGCTTTTTTGAGTTATTTTCCAAGTTCTAAGTTTACAGTATTAGGTTTTGTACAACATTTACAACTAATTTCATTTGAAACAAATGGTTTTGAACAAGATGCTACAATTCTTGGAGGCGGAGCAAAATACCAACTCACGAACGAATTAAATATAGAATTTTTATATTCAAACTTTGTAAGAGGAAATGACACAGGTCTAGGTTCTACATATAACATAGGTCTAAGAGCACTTTTTTAGTACAATAACTAGTATTTATATAAATTTACTATTCGTATAATTACATTTTTAAAATGTTTGATTTACATTGTATAATCAAAACACATAATTTTTAGTGGCTCTATTAAGGTTTTTTTTAGTTTTCTTAATTTTTGCGTCTCTTGATGCTCAAGAGAATAAGATTGCAGCTATACACATAGATGGATTAAAAAAGACTAAAGAATCTTTTATAAGGAAAATTATCTCCCCAAAGCCAGGAGAAGTTTTAGATTCATTAATCCTTGATAAGGATATTGCAAAATTAAAACGTTTACCATTAGTTTCACATGCTTACTATCGCGTGTTCCATTCACATAACAACGAGTATAATCTTTTTTATTATATAGAGGAAAACTTTACATTAATTCCAAATGCAAATATATGGTCAGCTACAAATCAACAATTTGCTTATAAAATAGGGTTGTATGATTTTAATTTTTTAGGGAATGGTATTGCCTTTGGTGGATTTTATCAAAACAATGGTTATGATACTTATAGTGTAAACTTTAGAGCTCCATATTTATTCAGTAAAAATTTAGGGATTGCTATAAATCATCAAAACTGGAAAAGTGAAGAACCTCTATACTTTTCAAATTCTAGTGCAAATTATTTATACAATAACAAATCATTTGAACTACTTGGATTAATTGAATTTAATACAAAACATAAAATACAAACTGGAATTAATTTTTTTACTGAAAAATTTCAATACTTAGATGGGACTATAGAAGACGGAGTGCCAACTAACCTAAAAGAGAATAAAATATTACTCAAGTTAGTTTATGATTTTGATTTGCTTAATTACTCATACCAGTATATATCAGGTTTTAGAAGCTTACTTTATCTACAGAGTGTTCAATCAGAAAATGAGTTTCAACCAAATTTTTTTATAGCTTGGAATGATTTTTTTTACTATCAAAAAGTTGGAAAAAAAGGGAATTGGGCTAATAGACTTAGATTAGGTTTAGCCTCAAATAGTAATAGTCCATTTGCACCATTCTCAGTAGATAATAATTTAAATATTAGAGGTGTAGGTAATATAATTGATAGAGGGACTGGAGTTGTAGTACTTAACACCGAATATAGACACACACTATATGAAAAAGAATGGTTCGCACTTCAAGGAAACGCTTTTGTTGATGCTGGAAGTTGGAGAAATCCTGGTGGTGATTTTAATGATTTTATCAAATCACAGAATTTGAGAATTTATCCAGGTATAGGTTTAAGATTTATACATAAACAAATTTATAACGCTATATTTAGAATTGATTATGGCTATGGTATAACCGAAAACTCTAGCCATGGTATTGTATTTGGAATTGGTCAATATTTTTAACAAATGAAAGACCAAATAAAAATAACATTAGTAATTATGTTAATATTTCCTAGCTTCAATAGTCTTTTTGCTCAAGATAATAATCTGGGCTTCAAAAAAGTTAGTAGGATTGCAAAAAGATTAGTTAGAAAAAAAAAGGTTCCTGGTATAGCTATTAGTGTTATAAAAGATGGCCTCATGATATATTCTGAAGGATTCGGTTATTCCGATATCGAAGGAAAAAAAGAGGTTAAACCTGATAGTACAATTTTTAGAATTGGTAGTATCTCAAAACCAATAGCAGCAGTAGGCTTAGCAAAAATGGTTGATGCTAAAACTATATCTTTAGATTCTTTTATATCTACATATATTCCTTATTTTCCACAGAAAAAATATGATTTCACTATTAAACAATTAGGAGGTCATTTAGCAGGTATAAGAAATTATAAAGGAAATGAATTTATGAATAATAAACCTTTATCTGTTGAAGAAGGTGTTGATATTTTTATAAACGATAGCTTATTATTTGAACCAGGAAAAGACTATTTATATACCAGTTATAGTTGGAACTTAATAGCTTTAGCTATGCAAGAGGCAGCTAAAGATGATTTTGAAACACTCATAAATGACAAAGTATTATCGCCTATTGGTATGAATAATACTTATCCTGATAAAAATCAAAGTATATCTCATAAAGCTAAATTTTATAAAAAGAAAAGATTTAGAGTTTTTAAAGAGACTAAAACCGTTAATAATTACTATAAATTAGCATCTGGCGGGTATTTATCAACCTCAGAAGATATTGCCATATTTGGCAGTGCTTTGTTAAAAGGAAACATAATAAGTCCTAATGTCTTTGATGAATTTATAACATCTCAATATATAAATGATAAAAAAACATATTACGGTATAGGCTTTCAAACTAGCTTTGATAGTGATGGAAGAGCTTATTATGGGCATATAGGTAATGGATTAGGTGGATATGGAATTTTCTATGTCTACCCAAAAGAAAAAGTCGTTTGTGTAATTTTAACTAATTGTTCTGATCCTAATCAGGATAGAAAATTAAATAAAATCATAAGCCATATCTTTTCTGAATTGGATTTAGATTAATGAATTGTATATTGCTATATAATTCATTTAATTTTTATACACATGGATTTTATTAAAACTACAGAAGAAGATTCTTTATATAATAATCTCGAAAATATGTCAATTAAGGAGGTTATTACCAACATAAATAATGAAGATAAAACTGTTCCTTTAGCTGTAGAAAAGGTATTACCACAAATAGAGTTACTTATAGAACAAATTGTTTTTAAACTTAAAGAGGGAGGAAGGCTCTTCTATATCGGAGCTGGTACCAGTGGCAGATTAGGAATACTTGATGCTTCTGAATGCCCTCCAACTTTTGGTGTATCTCACGATTTAGTCATTGGACTAATAGCTGGTGGAGATAATGCTATAAGAAAAGCTGTAGAAAATGCTGAAGATTCAACAACTCAAGGCTGGGAAGATTTGAAAGCAAAAAATATTTCTAATAAAGATGTAGTAGTTGGTATTGCGGCTTCCGGTACTACTCCATATGTTATCAGTACTTTAAAAAAGTGTAATGAGAAAAATATAATAACAGGGTGTATTACTTGTAATCAAGGAAGTCCTTTAGCATTAACAGCACAGTTTGCAATAGAGGTTGTTGTTGGTCCAGAATTTCTAACTGGTAGCTCTAGAATGAAAGCTGGAACAGCTCAAAAACTCGTTTTAAATATGATAACGACTACCTCAATGATTCAAATGGGTAAAGTGAAAGGAAACAAAATGGTAGATATGCAATTAAGTAATGATAAGCTAGTTGACAGAGGGTTAAAGATGATTATGAACGAGTTAAATATCTCTGAAGAAAAAGCTTTATATCTACTTAACAAACATAAAAGCGTTAGAAAAAGTATAGCATATGGACGAAAATAATAGAACAGATAAAGAGATTTTAGCTAAAGGCTTAAAACAAATGGGAATTTGTCTTTTGCTAATGTTTGCTGGACCTACATTATTACACTTAACACTTGACAATAAAGATAAGCCACTTTATATTCCTTTACTTATACTTTCCATTATACTTTGTATACTTGCAGTTTCATTTTTGTTTATTGGAATTAATACAATTCTCAATAGTATATTTAAAAAGAAATAACCCTTCTTATAGATTCTTCTTACTAATTCACAAATTAAATAAACCGCATATTGATAAAAACAAAACACCCTTACTAAAAAATAGTAAGGGTATTTAAAAAAGGCGGCGACCTACTCTCCCACAGAAAGCAGTACCATCGGCGCAAACGGGCTTAACTACTCTGTTCGGAATGGTAAGAGGTGAGCCCCGTCGCTATAACCACCTTAAATCTTTATTCTGATTTAAATCAGAACTTTATGATGTGTAGTTAAAAAACACTAATATCTTAACATATTGAAAAAAATGACATGAACTATGAATAATAATGTACTGTTAAAAAAACTGCCGTACAATAAGCCTATGGGTTATTAGTACTACTCGGCTATGACATTACTGCCTTTACACCTATAGCCTATCAACGTGGTCATCTTCCACGACCCTTTAAAGAAATCTCATCTTGTGGTGGGTTTCGCGCTTATATGCTTTCAGCGCTTATCCCTTCCGAACGTAGCTACCCTGCAATGCTCCTGGCGGAACAACAGGTACACCAGAGGTTCGTCCAACTCGGTCCTCTCGTACTAGAGTCAGATCCACTCAAATTTCTAACGCCCACAGTAGATAGAGACCGAACTGTCTCACGACGTTCTGAACCCAGCTCGCGTGCCACTTTAATGGGCGAACAGCCCAACCCTTGGGACCTTCTCCAGCCCCAGGATGTGACGAGCCGACATCGAGGTGCCAAACCCCCCCGTCGATGTGAGCTCTTGGGGGAGATCAGCCTGTTATCCCCGGAGTACCTTTTATCCTTTGAGCGATGGCCCTTCCATACGGAACCACCGGATCACTATGCTCTACTTTCGTACCTGATCGACCTGTATGTCTCTCAGTCAAGCTCCCTTATGCCATTGCACTCTACGCACGGTTACCAAGCGTGCTGAGGGAACCTTTAGAAGCCTCCGTTACTCTTTTGGAGGCGACCACCCCAGTCAAACTACCCACCAAGCACTGTTCCTGATTAGAGGTTAGACTCTAGATAAGCAAAGGGTGGTATTTCAACAATGACTCCACAACGCCTAGCGACGCCACTTCAAAGTCTCCCACCTATCCTACACATTACTTATCCAAAGCCAATACTAAGCTATAGTAAAGGTTCACGGGGTCTTTTCGTCCCACTGCGGGTAATCGGCATCTTCACCGATACTACAATTTCACCGAGCTCATGGCTGAGACAGTATCCAAATCGTTACACCATTCGTGCAGGTCGGAACTTACCCGACAAGGAATTTCGCTACCTTAGGACCGTTATAGTTACGGCCGCCGTTTACTGGGGCTTCATTTGAGATCTTCGAAGTAAACTTCTAAACCCTCCACTTAACCTTCCAGCACCGGGCAGGTGTCAGGCCCTATACATCATCTTTCGATTTAGCAGAGCCCTGTGTTTTTGATAAACAGTCGCTTGGATCTTTTCACTGCGGCCTGTATTACTACAGGCGACGCTTCTCCCGAAGTTACGCGTCAATTTTGCCTAGTTCCTTAGCCATGAATCTCTCGAGCTCCTTAGAATTCTCATCCCAACTACCTGTGTCGGTTTAGGGTACGGGCTGCTTCACTCGCTTTTCTTGGAAGTCGATTCGCTAGATTATCACCTTGACCGTAGTCTCAGTGTACTATCGCCGTGTTACCACTGGCTTCAACGCACTATTCCGTCAGTGCGCACTAACTATTCGCCTCCGTCACTTTTAGTGTGAGCAGGTACAGGAATATTAACCTGTTGTCCATCCACTACCCCTTTCGGGTTCGCGTTAGGTCCCGACTAACCCTCAGCTGATTAGCATAGCTGAGGAAACCTTAGTCTTTCGGAGTGCGGGTTTCTCGCCCGCATTATCGTTACTTATGCCTACATTTTCTTTTGTAGCTTCTCCAGCATACCTCGCAGTACACCTTCGACGACACTACAATGCTCCCCTACCACTTTTACAAGTCCATAGCTTCGGTAGTATGTTTATGCCCGATTATTATCCATGCCGGATCGCTCGACTAGTGAGCTGTTACGCACTCTTTAAATGAATGGCTGCTTCCAAGCCAACATCCTAGCTGTCTATGCAATCCAACCTCGTTTATTCAACTTAACATACATTTGGGGACCTTAGCTGATGGTCTGGGTTCTTTCCCTCTCGGACATGGACCTTAGCACCCATGCCCTCACTGCTGATTAACATTTTATAGCATTCGGAGTTTGTCAGGAATTGGTAGGCGGTGAAGCCCCCGCATCCAATCAGTAGCTCTACCTCTATA
>ABHI01000004.1:107500-462108 GCA_000171875.1 Flavobacteriales bacterium ALC-1
CGGCATGGCTGGATCAGGCTCTCGCCCATTGTCCAATATTCCTCACTGCTGCCTCCCGTAGGAGTCTGGTCCGTGTCTCAGTACCAGTGTGGGGGATCCCCCTCTCAGGGCCCCTATCTATCGTTGCCATGGTAAGCCGTTACCTTACCATCTAGCTAATAGAACGCATACTCATCTTTTACCGCCGAAACTTTAAAGTGTCTTCCATGCGAAAATCACTTACTATGGGGTATTATTCTTCATTTCTAAAGGCTATCCCCCTGTAAAAGGTAGATTGTATACGCGTTACGCACCCGTGCGCCACTCGTCAGCAAAAGAGCAAGCTCTTCTCTGTTACCGTTCGACTTGCATGTGTTAGGCCTGCCGCTAGCGTTCATCCTGAGCCAGGATCAAACTCTTCATCGTTAAATTTTAAGTCTTACGACTATCTCTTTAACAACTAATAGGAATTTTCAAGTACTCAATATGATTTATTCTCTTGTTTTAAATTAACCGTTTCCAGTCAATTCTTACGCTGTCAATTCAATATGTTAATGAACTTTTTTATTTCGCTTTTTATCTCGTTTCCTCGTTAAGCGGGTGCAAATATAAAACCCTTTTTTATTTCCTACAACATCTAATTAAAATATTTTGAAAATATTTTTTTGCCGTCAGTTTTTAAGGAAATGAACTACCGAAACCATAACCTTTGTTTTTGTTTCGGGGTGCAAATATATAACTCATTTTTAATCCCACAATACCTTTTGCAAATTTATTTTTAATCCTTTTTTACTACTCTTATAACTAGAACATTATATCACAAACTTTTTTTGAAACAACTCCTCTAACTAATAAAAACAACTGGCTTGCCTGTTAATATATCACATACAAGTAAACACCTTAGAGATAGTAACAGCACACTTTGCATTAATTAAAAAATATAACGAATAGCACGACACTTTTGTTTCTTAATAACAAAAGTGGAACGTCACAAATATTTATTAGAAACTTCACTTTGTCTATTATATATATAGGTATATCTTTGTGGGCTAAAATTTATACTATATATAATGATTAAAATTACTCTACCAGATGGTTCGGTTAGATCTTTTGAGAAAGAGGTAACACCACATGAAGTGGCTGTAGACATTAGCGAAGGGTTTGCTCGTAATGTTATTTCAGCAAAATTCGACGATACTGTTGTTGAAACTACCACTCCATTAACCACAGACGGTAGCCTTACTTTATATACATTTAGAGATGATGAGGGCAAAAAAGCATTTTGGCATTCATCTGCTCACGTATTAGCTCAAGCTCTAGAGGAATTATATCCAGATGTAAAGCTTTGGGTTGGGCCTGCTATTGACAATGGCTTTTATTATGATGTTGATTTAGGCGAGGGTGTAATCTCAGAAAAAGATTTCAAGACGATTGAAAATAAGATGATAGAAATAGCACGTGGAAAACATGACTTTAAAATGCGTGATGTTTCTAAAGCTGAAGCACTCTCCTACTATAAAAGCAAAAACAATTACAAAGTTGATTTAATCGAGGGGCTTGAAGATGGTACAATTAGTTTCTGTGATCATTCTACTTTTACTGATTTATGTCGTGGTGGACATATTCCAAATACAGGTATCATTAAAGCGGTTAAAATATTAAGTGTTGCTGGAGCATATTATAAAGGTGATGAAAATGAAAAGCAACTGACTAGAGTTTATGGTGTTTCTTTTCCTAAACAAAAAGAGCTAACTGAACATCTACATTTATTAGAAGAAGCAAAAAAACGTGACCATAGAAAACTTGGTAAAGAACTTGAGCTTTTTACTTTTTCACAAAAGGTTGGTCAAGGTTTACCTCTTTGGTTACCAAAAGGTGCCGCTTTACGTGAACGCTTAGAAAACTTTTTGAAAGCAGCTCAAAAGAAAGCAGGATACGAAATGGTAGTAACTCCACATATTGGTCAAAAAGAACTTTATGTTACTTCTGGTCACTATGCAAAATATGGTGAGGATAGTTTTCAACCTATTAAAACACCTAAAGAAGATGAGGAATTCCTTCTTAAACCAATGAATTGTCCCCATCATTGTGAAATTTATAACAACAAACCCTATTCATATAAAGAATTACCTAAACGATTTGCTGAATTCGGAACCGTATATCGCTATGAACAAAGTGGAGAATTACATGGATTGACTCGTGTTAGAGGTTTTACACAAGATGATGCTCATATCTTCTGCACACCAGATCAACTAGATGCTGAATTTAAAGAGGTAATCGACTTAGTATTATATGTTTTTGGGTCCTTAGGTTTTGAAGATTTTACAGCTCAGGTTTCATTGAGGGATCCTGAAAGCCCAGATAAGTATATTGGTGATGAAGAGCATTGGAAAAAAGCCGAAGATGCGATCTTAAACGCTGCCATTGATAAAGGTCTTAATTATGTTGTTGAAACTGGTGAAGCTGCATTTTATGGTCCCAAACTAGATTTTATGGTAAGGGATGCTCTAGGACGTCAATGGCAATTGGGTACAATTCAAGTAGATTATACTTTGCCTGAACGTTTTGATTTAACTTACAAAGGCAGTGACAATGAATTACATAGACCCGTAATGATACATCGTGCTCCTTTTGGAAGTATGGAACGTTTTATAGCAATTTTATTAGAACATACTGGTGGAAATTTCCCGCTTTGGTTAATGCCAGAACAAGCAATTATTATCTCAATTAGTGAGAAATATGAAAAATACGCGGAAAAAGTTTTAAATTTGCTAGAAAATGACGAAATTCGCGCCCTTGCAGACAACAGAAATGAAACTGTAGGTAAGAAAATTCGTGAAGCTGAAATGCAAAAGTTTCCGTTTATGATTATCGTTGGGGAGCAAGAAGCACAAGACAATACTATAACTGTACGTCAACATGGTGGAGAAGACCTTGGCACAATTACTGTAAAGGATTTTGTAAATATTGTAAAAGATAGAATAAATAAAAGTTTAAAGACTTTTAAATAAATAACGTTTAATTTAAATACATAAGCCATAGCAATACGTAGAAGAAGAAATTATAGCAGACGTGTATCCCAAGAGGACAAGCACCGTATAAATTCTAAAATTAGATCTGAAGAAGTTAGAGTCGTAGGAGACAATGTTGAAGTAGGAGTTTATCCTATTAAGCAAGCAATATCCATGGCTGACGAACAAGGTTTAGATCTGGTTGAGATCTCGCCTAACGCGAATCCTCCTGTTTGTAAAATCATGGATTATAAAAAGTTTCTTTACGAGCAAAAGAAACGAGAAAAAGCGTTAAAATCTAAAGCGACTAAAGTCGTTGTAAAAGAAATTCGTTTTGGTCCTAATACAGATGATCATGATTACGAATTTAAAAAGAAACATGCTGAGAAGTTTTTAAAAGATGGTGCAAAGCTTAAAGCTTTTGTATTCTTTAAAGGACGATCGATTGTATTTAAAGAGCAAGGTCAAATATTATTATTAAGATTAGCTCAAGATCTTGAAGAGTATGGCAAAGTAGAACAAATGCCAAAACTTGAAGGTAAGCGAATGATTATGTTCATTGCGCCAAAGAAAAAATAAAATTAAACACGCCATCGCTAAAGCTATGGTGTATGAAGATAAGCGAAACGTAAATTAAAACTAGGACAAAATGCCTAAAATGAAAACAAAATCGAGTGCTAAGAAACGTTTCAAACTAACTGGCACTGGTAAGATTAAAAGAAAGCATGCTTTTAAGAGTCATATATTGACAAAAAAATCTAAAAAGCGTAAGCTTAAGTTAACTCATGATGGTTTAGTACATAAATCTGATGAGGATAACGTTAAAACAATGTTACGTTTAAAGTAATATTATTTTAACCGGTTAAAACAATTTATAAACCCTGGAGTTAGGCAAAATTATTTAGCAAGTACCAAAAGGTCGCCTACTACAAAAAACAATTAAAGAAATGCCAAGATCAGTAAATTCAGTTGCGAAGAGAGCTAGAAGAAAAAAGGTTCTTAAGCAAGCAAAAGGTTACTTCGGAAGACGTAAAAACGTTTGGACAGTAGCAAAGAATGCGGTTGACAAAGCGATGCAATATTCGTACAGAGACCGTAGAAACAAAAAAAGAACATTCCGTTCGTTATGGATTATGCGTATTAACGCAGGTGCAAGACAACATGGAATGAGTTATTCAAAATTTATGGGTAAATTAAAAGCTAATAATATTGAATTGAATCGTAAGGTTCTTGCAGATTTAGCTATGAATCACCCAGAAGCTTTTGAAGCTATAGTAAACAAAGTTAAATAAGGCTTTTAGCCAAATTAATAACAACATTTCGCTTAAAAGAATCCGATTCTTAATTGAATCGGATTTTTTGTTTACATCCTACTTTGATTCATCCGAAATCTCATCAATAGCAAATTTGAATTCTTCCCAATTAATAAACCCATCACCATCTTTATCGTAACCTTCAACAAGTTTTGAAGCCACAATACCGCGAATAAAACCACTTATCTCAGCTTGCTTCAATAGTTTTACAATTTCTTTCTTTTTTAATTTTCCGTCACCATTCTTGTCGAAATAAGCAAAGGCTTTTTCTGGAGTATCGAAATGATTGGTGATTAAAATTTGAATTTTATTGAGTATAGCTTCTTTTCTTCCCATTTTGATTTGAATTAATTAATAACTTAAAATACGAAAAATGCTTTAAACCCTCTAACAGAATTATGTCTTCTGCTTTTTCTTCTTAGCAGCTGGAAATAATACATTATTAAGAATTAAACGATAACCCGGAGATGTTGGGTGTAAATCTAATTCAGTTTTTGGATCACCAACGCGATGTGTGTAATCTTCAGGATCATGGCCTCCGTAAAACGTAAAGAACCCTTTTCCTTTTATACCATGAATGTATTTAGCTTCACCATTAGTTCTGTTCTCACCCATAACCAATACATTAGATTTTATTTGGTCTCTTGTAAAAGATGTAGTCTGTCCCATAAAACCTTTAACTAAAGCTGTATGATTTTGAGTTAACATCGTAGGAATGGGGTCCCATTTTGCAGAATATTCCATCAATGAAAAATAATCTGTTGTATAAGGGATTTGACGCTTACGCGTCATATCTATTGAAGAAAACTCATAAACATTAGGGTTACGTTCTAATATATAATCTTTAAATGCAAAAGTATTAGTAAAATCTATTTTATTCTGATAACCAGGATCACTACCATCACCATCAAACATAGGTTCGCAAATATCTACATTTTCTGCAGACAAAGCAATATCAAAACTATCTGTAGCAGAACACATAGCAAACATAAAACCACCACCTACAACATAATCTCTAATTTTAAGTGCTACAGCAAGTTTAGCATCAGATACTTTACTATAACCCAAACGTGTTGCTAATTCTTCTGCTGCCTTTTTTTCTTCAATATACCATGCAGCTGAACGATACGTTCTATAGAATTTACCATACTGACCTGTGAAATCTTCGTGATGCAAATGCAACCAATCATATAACAATAATTCGTCTTTTAAAACTTCTTCATCATATATAGTTTCATACGGAATCTCAGCATAAGTTAACACCATTGTTACAGCATCATCCCAAGGTTGTTTTCCATAAGGTGTATAAACCGCAATCTTTGGTGCTTTTTCCAAGACAACGGCTTCTTGATTTACAGCGGGGCTAGCAATTTCTTCTAAAATCTGAGCAGCTTTAGCTTCAGAAATCACTTCAAAAGTTACACCTCTAATTTGGCATTCGCGTTGAATGATTTCTGCATCAGGTAAAAGAAATGAACCACCTCTGTAGTTCAATAACCATTTTACTTTAAGTTCTCTTTCTAATGTCCAATATGTAACTCCATAAGCCTTAAGATGATTTTCTTGTATTTCTGCATCCATAGGAATAAGGATGTATGATGCATAAGCATTAACACTTAAGAAAAGTGTAAATAAGATGAAGACAATTTTTTTCAAGTTCATAGATCTATACCAATTTTTATAATTTAGTTGGTACTAAAACGAAATATAACTAATTTTTAGTCTGTTATATAACATATTATAATTCTTTTAAGACTAAAGAAAGTAAATTATAAGCCTAATCTAATGTAGTTTGGTTACCCGAAAGTAAACTTGCAATGACTTTTGTATTAGGGAATTGTTCTAAAATAATTTTAATAAAAACGGTAATAGGTATAGCCATTATTAAGCCTGGAATTCCCCAAAGAAATCCCCAAAACATAAGCATAACCAATACAGCAATTACATTTATTGAAAACGATTTTCCCATAAAAATGGGCTCTAAAATAGCGCCAAAAGTCACTTGAACCATTGAAATTGAAAATATAAAAAAGAACAATGTACTTGTGGGATCTAATTCAACAAAAGCAAAAATAGAAAGGCATATAACAGAAATAAAAGAACCTACCATTTGCACAAAGTTTATTGCAAAGGCAAATAAACCCCAAAATATTGGGAAACTAACGTCAAAAAAGACACACATTAAACCAGTAAACAACCCAGTTAACGCACTTACCAATACCTTAACTTTTATAAATTTAATAAGATCTTTTTCAATCTTCATAAAGGTTTTTATAGACGTGTGCTTTTGTTTTAAAAGTGTATTATTTAATAGTTTGTGTACGTTAATTGATTCAGCTAACCAAAGAACAACAAAGAAAATAGTCATCAATAAACTCGTTAAAAAGGAGTTTAAGAAACCTAAAGTAGATCCTAAGTTTTCTTTTTGAAACAATTGCGCTAAAACGTTTTTATCTTGCTCAAATTCAATGCCGAAATTCTCTAATAAATACACCTTTAAATCTGCAATTTTTTCTTCTGCTTTTGGAAAAAATTCAGACTTAGTTGCTAAAATTTCTTTGCTAGATAATTGCACTAATTCTATACCTAATTTAAGTCCACCTACTGCTAATAATAAGACAATAATAATACTTATGACTTTCGGGACTTTTCTACGTCCAAGCCATCGCATTAGAGGTAAAAACAGCAGTGCAATAAACATTGAAAATATCAACGGAATAAATATGAATGAAAGTATCTTAAGAAGATAAAATACTAAGGGTACTACTATGATTAACAACAAGATATTAGTTGTTCGTCTTTGATCTAACATGAGGCAATTTTCTTTAAATAGGCTCGTAAATATAAGTCAAAAAACGGTTTTTGACTATAAAATACCATTAAAAAGGAACACCATCATCTTCAGGGCCATCAAAAGCATCTGAAGCCGAAGGAAAATTATCTGGCTTAAATGTGTCGTCGTTAGCAGCTGCATTCATTTTAGAATGAAACTCTCCAAAAGGTGTGTCAAAATCATCCAAATTATCGAACTTACCTAAGTGACCAATAAACTTCAAACGTATATTTTCTAAACCACCATTTCTATGCTTAGCGACAATAAACTCTCCTTGTCCTTCGGTTGGTGAGCGCTCTTCATCATCCCACTCATCAATCTTATAATATTCTGGTCTGTAAATAAACGATACAATATCTGCATCTTGTTCAATCGCACCAGATTCACGTAAATCTGATAACAAAGGCCGTTTACTTCCTCCACGCGTTTCTACAGCACGTGATAGTTGTGATAATGCTATAACTGGAATGCTTAATTCCTTAGCTAAAGCCTTAAGATTTCGAGAAATAGTTGATATTTCTTGCTCTCTATTTCCCCCTTTTTGACTTCCACCAGCAGTCATTAACTGCAAATAGTCAATCATAATCATCTTTATACCATATTGTGATGCTAAACGACGTGCTTTTGCTCTTAAATCGAAAATTGAAAGCGAAGGTGTATCATCAATAAATAAAGGAGCTTTTTCTAAAGTCTTCACTTTAACATTAAGCTGTTCCCATTCATGTTTTTCGAGTTTTCCTGTTCTTAACTTTTCTGAAGATAAACCAGTTTCACTAGAAATTAAACGTGTTATTAACTGAACAGATGACATCTCTAAAGAGAAAAATGCCACAGGAATATTACTATTTACAGCAACATTACGAGCCATAGTTAATGTAAATGCCGTTTTACCCATACCAGGACGTGCAGCAACAATTACTAAATCTGATGGTTGCCACCCAGAAGTCAACTTATCTAATTTATCAAATCCTGAAGGGATACCACTCATTCCCTCTTTATTAGATATTTCTTCAATTTTTTTCTTTGCCTGAATTACTAAACTCTGAGCAGTTTCTGTAGATTTTTTTACGTTACCTTGGGTAACTTCATAAAGCTTAGCTTCTGCGTTATCTAAAAGATCAAAAACATCTTTAGTTTCATCATAAGCATCCTCTATAATTTCGCTTGAAATTTTAATCAAACTACGTTGAATATACTTCTGAAGAATAATACGTGCATGAAACTCAATATGTGCTGAAGATGACACTCTTTGTGTTAATGAAATAAGATAAAAATCACCACCAATCAAATCTAACTTTTCATCTTTCTTTAATTGACTAGAAACGGTTAATAAGTCAACAGGTTCACTGTTTTCAAATAATTTGAAAATAGCTTCAAAAATGTGTTTGTGTGCTTCTTTATAAAATGCATCTGAACTTAATATGTCAATTACCTCATCAACACCTTTTTTGTCAATCATCATTGCACCCAACACAACTTCCTCTAAATCAATAGCTTGGGGTGGTATTTTACCTTTCTCCAAGTTAATAATTGTACTTTTATCGACTTTATAGCCTTGTAGTGGATTGGGTTGTTTCATATGTAACAAATGTAACTAAATAGTGCTAATGAAATGTTATTGAGTATTTTACAATCTCAACACGTCATTAACATTTTAACTGTTGATAAGTCTTATTTATTGTTAATAGTGCCAAAAAAAACTGAAGCCTAAACTTCAGTTTTTAAGTGTTTGCCTATGATTAGTGGATTTAGTCTTTATAGACTCCCATTTCGTCATATTTTTCCATGCGCTGTTTCACTAAATCTTTTGGTGATAAGTTTTTAAGTTCATCATAAGATTTAACGATTGCGTCTTTAACTGCTGAAAACGTTTTTTCTTTATCGTTATGTGCTCCACCAAGTGGTTCTTTTATTATTTGATCAACAAGTTTCATACGCTTCATATCCTTAGCTGTAAGTTTTAATGCTTCAGCTGCTTGTTCTTTGTATTCCCAACTTCTCCATAAAATGGATGAACAAGATTCTGGGGAGATAACTGAGTACCATGTATTTTCTAACATCATTACACGATCACCTACTCCAATACCTAATGCACCACCTGAAGCTCCTTCACCTATTATAATAGTAATAATAGGAACTTTAAGACGTGCCATTTCTAAAATATTTCTTGCAATAGCTTCTCCTTGACCTCGCTCTTCAGCTTCTAAACCAGGATAAGCACCTGGAGTATCTATTAAAGTAACTACAGGAATACCAAACTTTTCAGCAGATTGCATTAATCGTAATGCTTTACGATAACCTTCAGGATTTGACATTCCAAAATTACGATATTGTCTTGTTTTAGTATTAAACCCTTTTTGCTGACCAATAAACATGAAAGTCTGGTCTCCTATTTTGCCTAAGCCACCAATCATCGCCTTATCATCCTTTACATTTCTATCTCCATGTAACTCTAAAAAAGAAGCACCACACAGTGCATTAATATGATCTAAAGTATAAGGTCTGTTAGGATGGCGTGATAATTGGACACGTTGCCAAGCTGTAAGGTTTTTATATATATCTTTTTTTGTATCAGCTAATTTTTTTTCAATCTGCTTACAGGTTTCAGTAACATCCACGTCACTTTCTTCGCCTATAATCTGACATTTTTCAAGCTGCTCTTCTAATTCTTTTATGGGTAATTCAAACTCTAAGTATTCCATACAATTTGAAATTAGTTTTTTGTTTCGTTAGTTAGTAGTATGCAAATATAAAAACTTAATTCGTTATACTGTTGGTTTTACTTCTCCGTCTTTTATAGTTTTTAAAAATAGCATCAAACAACACAGCAGATATCACCAAAATGGCACCAATATAAAATTGCGGAGACATTTTTTCTGTTTCAGGAAATAAAAACAAGGCCAAAGCAATACCATAAATAGGCTCTAAATTATAACTTAAAATTACTGTAAACGGGCTTATATACCGCATTACTTCTACTGCTCCAATAAATGCATAAGCCGTACAGACTGATGCCAGAATAAAAATATAAATCCAATCTTTACTAGATAACGTAAAGAATTCGGCATCAAAACTAATACCAGATAAAAGAATAAATATGGTTAGAAAAACAACGCCACTTATAAACTCATAAAACGAGATTACCGTGGCATTATGCCGTTCAATAAAACGTCCATTTATTACGGCAAATAAAGTTGAAAATAATGCTGACAGTAACCCTAAAATTATTCCGTTGATGTAACCTAATTCGCTACTGGTTATTAAACAAACTCCTATAATAACTATAATGCCAAATAAAATTTCATAACCTAGAATTTTACGTTTAAAAAAAATAGGTTCTATAAACGACGCAAAAAAAGCTCCTGAAGAAAACATAGCCAAAGCAATTGATACATTAGCTTGATTAATAGCTTCGAAAAACGTAACCCAATGCAAAGCTATAATTACACCAGCTGCTGAGAATCTTAAAAATGTCCTTTTCTTAATTTTTATATCTAACCTTATAATTTTAATGTAAATAAACATTAAAATACCAGCAATAATCATTCTATACCATACCAATTCTAATGAACCAATAGTAATAAGTTCTCCAAGAATTGCGGTAAATCCAGCAATAAAAACTAGAAGATGTAAATGTAAATAGTGCTTTAACTTAGCGTTTGGCATTTTGCAGAAGGTAAATAGCTAAAATACCAAATAAAAAATTAGGAAGCCATACAGCAATAACAGCAGGGAAATTGGCCTGTTCAGCCATAACGCCAAAAATTTTATCTAAAAAGACATAAATCATAGCAATAGCTATACCGAATGCTAAATTAACACCCATACCACCTCGTCTTTTAACAGAAGACACAGCTACAGCTATTATGGTTAGTATAAATATAGAAACCGGTAAGCTCCATTTCTTTTGCTTCACCACTTCATAACGCCCTATGTTTGGTGAACCTCTTCTCTTTTCAGCTGCAATAAAATCTAAGAGTTCACCATAAGATTTAGTTTCGGCAGCATATTGCACTGGTGTTAAATCCTCCAGCTCAAAAGGAAAATGCATATCCTTACTTCTTTCCTTTTCTATTCTTTCTACTCCATTTTCAAAACTACGTTTTACATAAGTTGTTAGTCTGTAAGTAGAATCTTTTTCTATATACCTTATATTTTCTGCAAATATTTTATACTTAAGCTCATTACCCTCTATATGTTCGTATGTAAATTTCATTCCCGTTTTACTTTTAGGACTAAAACTACTTACAAAAATATAATCATTATCATTTATCTGTTGGTAAACATCTCGTGTTTGTTGAACTTGTTTATTCTTTTTTAAGTACTTAAACTTAAATTCATTAAAACCCTTACTTGCCATTGGTGATAAATACATCCCTAAAACCAAAGCGAAAATTGCTACTACAGTAGCTCCAATTAAATATGGCCTTAGAAATCTAGTGAACGATACGCCAGAGCTTAAAAAAGCAACTATTTCTGTATTGTTAGCTAACTTAGATGTAAACCAAATAACAGATAGAAATAAAAATAAAGGAAATAATAGATTAGCAAAATATATCGTAAAATCTACATAATAAGCAGTGACTTCACCAAATGGTGCTTTGTTTTCTAGTATTTTACCCACTTTTTCTGCTAAATCTACTGTAATACCAATAGGAATAAACAGCAGTAACATCATTAAAAATGTGAATAAATATCGTTTTAATATGTACCAGTCTAATATCTTCACCTACTACAATCTGTTATCCATTTGTTTAACCATTTTATCTTTCCAAACTCTAAAATCACCTTCAATAATATGTTTTCTAGCTTCTCGAGTCAACCATAAATAAAATCCTAAATTGTGAATCGTTGCAATTTGTTTTCCTAAGAGTTCATTTACTGTAAATAAATGCCTTAGATAAGCTTTACTGTATTCTGTGTCAACAAATGTTATTCCCATCTCATCTATAGGAGAAAAATCATTTGCCCACTTCAAATTTTTAATATTTATGGTGCCCTGAGCCGTAAATAACATACCATTCCTTGCATTTCGGGTTGGCATTACACAATCGAACATATCTACTCCTAACGCTATATTCTCTAATATATTGATTGGTGTACCTACTCCCATTAAATACCGTGGTTTCTCTTCTGGCAAAATATCACATACAACTTCTGTCATTGCATACATTTCTTCTGCTGGTTCACCTACCGATAGACCACCTATAGCATTTCCTTCTGCTCCAGCGTTTGCGATATATTCAGCAGATTGTTGCCTTAAATCTTTATACGTACTTCCTTGTACAATAGGAAAAAAGGTCTGCTCATAATCGTACTTAAAAGGAGTCTTTTTTAAGTGGGTTAAACAGCGCTCTAACCAACGATGTGTCATATGCATAGAACGCTTTGCATAATTATAATCACAAGGGTATGGTGTACATTCATCAAAAGCCATTATAACATCTGCACCAATACTACGCTGCACTTCCATAACATTTTCTGGTGTAAACACATGATAACTGCCATCTATATGTGACTTAAATTTCACTCCCTCTTCCTTGATTTTTCGATTTGCAGATAATGAATAGACTTGATAACCGCCAGAGTCGGTTAAAATATTTCGGTCCCAATTCATAAATTTATGTAACCCTCCAGCTTGTTCTAAAATAGGAGTTTGCGGTCTTAAGTATAAATGATACGTATTACCTAAAATAATATCTGGATTAATATCATTTTTTAACTCTCTTTGATGCACACCTTTAACAGAAGCCACTGTACCTACTGGCATAAAAATCGGAGTTTCTATAACGCCATGATCTGTTGTAATAGATCCAGCTCTTGCCTTAGAGTTTTTATCGTTTGTTAATCTTTGAAATTTCATGTGTTAACACTTATTGTTTTTCAGCGGACATATGTTGTTCGCTATTAATCATTCTTTTATATGATAATAATTTCAGCATGCTCGTTTCATTAATTATAAGTCTAACGGCAAATATAATTAACTCAATGTCATTCAATCTTAATTAAAAATAAAAATTGTTAGCAAATCCATAAAATCGTTAATAAGTGACGTCTTTCTATTTTTGAAAGGCTTTTGTAAAAAGCTATTTTTGTGCCATCAAATTTAAGCAACACAACATGCCAAACATTCAAGAATTAGAAGATTTAACAACTCAAGTTCGTAGAGATATTTTACGAATGGTACACAAGGTCAACTCTGGTCATCCAGGTGGTTCATTAGGTTGTGCCGAATTCTTTGTAACACTCTACAAAGATATTATGAAAACCAATGATGGTTTTAATATGGATGGAGAAGGGGAGGATTTATTTTTCCTATCTAACGGACATATTTCACCTGTATATTATAGTGTTTTGGCACGTTCTGGGTATTTTCCTGTAGATGAATTAAACACCTTTAGGTTAATAGATTCTCGTTTACAAGGACATCCAACTACTCATGAAGGTTTGCCCGGTATAAGAATCGCATCTGGTTCTTTAGGGCAAGGAATGTCTGTTGCACTTGGAGCTGCACAAACAAAAAAGTTGAATAATGATAATCATTTAGTTTACAGTCTTCATGGTGATGGCGAATTACAAGAAGGCCAAAATTGGGAAGCTATTATGTATGCTGCAGGTAATAATGTTGACAATATTATATCTACGATAGATTTAAACGGACAACAAATTGATGGTTCTACGGATACAGTTTTACCAATGGGAAGCCTCAGAGCAAAATTTGAAGCTTTTGGTTGGACCGTTGTAGATATAGAAAACGGTAATAATGTTGAAGCTATTTTAAAAGGAATGGCAGAAGCAAAAGCTTTAACAGGAAAAGGAAAACCTGTTTGTGTATTACTTAAAACTGTAATGGGTAATGGTGTAGATTTTATGATGCATACACATGCTTGGCATGGTAAAGCACCAAATGACGAACAACTCGCTATTGGATTAGAGCAAAATGCTGAAACGTTAGGAGATTACTAAGATGAATAAAACGCTAACATATATATTAATATTAGTTTTGGGCTTTAGCTACGCTCAAGAAAAAAATATTACTATTGATTATACAGTTGACTACATCATTCCAAAGAAAAATACGACGCAAGCAGATACAGTTTCTATAGGATTTGACAAAAATGGCAGATACTTATGGACTGATAGTGAATATCTTGCAAAAGATTTAGGACGTTCAATATTTAGAGGAAAAGAAGAGCTTTTAAAAGATGCTGAAATAGGGATAATTTTGGATACTGAAAAATTGACTATTACTTTATTTTTTAGTTCTGGAGATAATGAAATTTACATGAATGTAGCCTTAGATGCTATAATACCTATTCGTAATTCCAATAAACCAGGTGAAACGTTTGAATTACTCTCTGAAACTACAGGGGATACTATTAAAGTTTTAGATCATGAAGTAGAGGTCTATAGTGTATTTCCAAGTAACAAACCAGATGACACCATTTATATTGGATTTGATAAGGAACTAAAAGTTGATAATACTAAGTTATTTGATAATTTTCTTTCATTATTTTTTGCTGCTGAAGAAAACTCAGAAATGAAAGCGCTTAATTTTCCAAATGGATTAATTCTAAACATTTCGGATGAAGGACAAACAATTATAGAAGCGCATAAAATAGATACCAATACTAAAACGATTACACTTAACCATAGTTACAAAATAACAGAATGAAAACATATACAAACACAGGAAATAAAGACACACGCTCTGGTTTTGGAGCTGGATTAACAGAACTAGGTCAAACTAACGAAAATGTTGTTGCATTATGTGCCGATTTAATTGGCTCGTTAAAAATGGATCAGTTTAAAGCTAATCATCCAGAACGTTTCTTCCAAGTTGGGATTGCAGAAGCCAATATGATTGGTTTAGCAGCAGGAATGACTATTGGTGGTAAAATTCCATTCACAGGTACATTTGCTAATTTCTCTACTGGTAGAGTTTATGATCAAATACGTCAGAGTGTAGCATATTCTGGTAAAAATGTAAAGATATGTGCATCACATGCTGGTGTAACTTTGGGAGAAGATGGCGCAACTCACCAAATACTTGAGGATATCGGGCTGATGAAAATGTTACCTGGTATGACTGTAATTAATACTTGTGATTACAACCAAACCAAAGCAGCAACTTTAGCAATTGCTGAACATAATGGTCCCGTTTATTTAAGATTCGGAAGACCAAAAGTAGCAAACTTCACTCCTGAAAATGGAGATTTTGAAATAGGTAAGGCTGTTAAATTAACTGAAGGAAATGATGTAACTATTGTTGCTACTGGTCATTTAGTATGGGAAGCCTTAGAAGCTTCTAAAGTTTTAAATGAAGTAGGAATTTCTGCAGAAGTTATAAATATTCATACTATAAAACCATTAGATGATAAAGCAATTATAGAATCCGTTTCTAAAACCGGTTGTATTGTTACAGCAGAAGAGCACAATCATTTAGGAGGTCTTGGTGAGAGTGTCGCTAGAGCTTTAGCACTACATAAACCTACACCTCAAGAATTTGTTGCTACTAATGATACATTTGGTGAATCCGGCACACCTGCACAACTTATGGCTAAGTATGGTCTTGATCGTGATGCCATTCAAAATGCCGTAAAAAAAGTATTAAAAAGAAAATAAGTTCGTTTTGGCAACGTTTTTGATATTAAGTTCATTAATCTTAAAAACGAACATTATGAAAAATTTGAAAAAGTCAGCTTACTTAGTTGCAATTTTGGCATTTATTAGTTTTAGTTTAAATGCACAAAACGGTAGTGCTTTTGGTATTAAGGGTGGTCTAAACTACAGTGCCAACGGAGATTATTTTGAATCTATTAATGAAAATTCTAAAAATCCAGATCGTAATATTGGGTATCATATTGGTGTTTTCGGAAAAATAGGTAACAAACTCTATTTTAGACCAGAGTTGGTTTACACTGCTACTAAAAGTGATTATGATAGCGATCATTTTAATGTAAAGAAAATTGATGCACCTCTTTTAGTTGGACTAAAAGTATTAGGGCCTATTAGTGTTTTTGGTGGACCATCATTACAGTATATTCTAAATACCGATTTTGATGGTATAGATATAGATAATGTTGAAGATGATTTTTCTGTAGGCTTAAACTTCGGTATAGCTTTAAGTTTAAACAAAATAGGAATTGACCTAAGATATGAGAGAGGCTTTAATAATAATGAAGCTACATTTATTGATAATAATATCGGTACTGACGTTACTAGTAGAATTGATACTAGACCAGATCAATTAATTTTAAGCTTATCAATAGCCTTATAACACACCTATTATAAAATATAAAAGCCGCTCAATGAGCGGCTTTTATATATAATTTATCTGGCATTAATTTTCTTCGTTATAATTAATAGTAATATCTTCATCTAAATAGTCTGCTAAACCATCACTATTAGAATCAGCTATAGTAACTGTATTTATTGTAATAATACCATTATTCTCACTTCTACTGGTTTCGTACTCATTAGTCTCTAAAGTCGGCTCTCCTTCGCCCATATTTGTATCAACAATATACTGTTTTGGCATTAACTCATCTGTAGTTGAAACACCGTCACCATCATCATCAAAATCTATATAATTAGGAAAACCATCGTCATCAGTATCATCATTATTAACATCTAAATCCCCATCTAAATCTTCAATATGTGAAGGTAATTCATCTAAATCGTGATCTGCTTCATCATACTGTAATAATTCAAATTTAAAAATAAGATTGTCATAAGGTGATCCAGTAGTGATTCCGGAATAATAAGCCAACCCAGATGGTAAGAACATGACTCCTAAACCAAAACCATTATAATTAACATTCCCATTGCCATCAATATTAAAATCCATTGCTGAATTAAAAGATGGAATAACAAGTTGCCAACCTCTTATAGTTCCAAAAGTACTAATACTGTTACCAACTAAAGAGAGATCTATAGGTGTAGCTCTAGAATCAAAAATATCTCCATCAACAACAGAACTACCTTCATACCTCATACGTACAGCATCAGTAAATTTTGGAGAACCACCTTCTCCTTGGTTAATTCTTAATATATAATATTCATAATCATAATCAAGAAATACAGTCGTATGTATTTCTATGTCATCAATCAATAATGTACTTCCACTTGGAACATCCTCACCTTCCTCTAACTCTGTTATAACAATATCAGTATACTTATGATTAGTACCCGATTCAAAAAAACTAGAGTTATAATAATGTGTATTAAGATAATCTAATAAAGAATCTTTATCCTTAAGTTGCTGTACATCTCTATCCTCTTCCGTAAAAGTATTTGTCGGATCATCATCTTGTTCACAAGAAACAAATACAGCTACTAATGCTAATAAATACAGGCTAAGTTTTAAAGTTTTAATTTTCATAGTATTTTTTATTATTCATATTCATCTACCACAGATATAATACGATGTTCATTATTGCTCAATAATTAGGCGCAAGATACAATATATAATATTTTTGTGCCATAAGATTAACGTAGATTTTAGTTAAAATATATGCGAGTTGATAAATACTTATGGTGTGTGCGTTACTACAAAACGCGTAGTATTGCTACAAAAGCTTGTAAAAAAGGGCAAGTAAAGGTTAATGGTTCAGTAATAAAACCATCTCGAGAGGTTTACCCTACCGATAAAATTGAATTACGAAAAAACCAGATCAGCTATAAATTAACTATAAATGATATACCTCCAAACCGTGTTGGAGCAAAATTAGTAGATATTTATAGAGTTGACACAACACCAAAAGAGGCTTTTGAAGCTCAAGAGCTTTTAAAATACAGTAAAGATTATTATCGTAAAAAAGGAACTGGACGACCTACTAAAAAAGATCGACGTGATATTGATGATTTCTATGAAGAAGAATAAACTTGATAGTGATTATTGGGAAGATCGGTATACTAAAAATAGTACTAGTTGGGACATTGGCTATCCTTCTACTCCAATAAGAACTTATATTGACCAACTTAAAGACAAGTCATTAAAAATTTTAATTCCTGGTGCTGGCAACAGTTTTGAAGCCGAGTATTTATGGAACTTAGGCTTTAAAAACATTTATATTCTTGATTTTGCTAAACAACCTTTAGAGAACTTTAAAAAACGTTTACCAGATTTTCCTGAGAATCAATTATTACATATAGATTTTTTTAAGCTAGACATTCATTTTGACTTAATATTAGAACAAACTTTTTTCTGCGCTCTAAACCCAAGTTTGAGGGAAAAGTATGTAGAGCAAATGCATCAACTTTTAAAACCAAAAGGAAAGTTGGTTGGTTTATTTTTCAATTTTCCACTTACAAAATCTGGACCGCCTTTTGGCGGAAGTCTTACTGAGTATCAATTCCTTTTTGATAAAAAATTTAAGATTAAGATTTTAGAAACTTCAATTAATTCTATAAAAGAAAGAGAAGGTAAAGAACTGTTTTTTATCTTTGAAAGTCCTTAATGGGCGTTTGGCACAATTTGATTATTACCAACCTATATAACTAAGCTTCAAAACAGTTGCTTGTTAAAGATTTTAATATAGTAAAAAAGTATCTAATGGCATTAACCAAGAACACTATACTTAGTCATAAAGAAATTGAACACAAGATTAAACGCATAGCGTATCAAATCTATGAAAGTAATGTCAACGAAACGGAGCTTATTATTGCTGGTATAGAAAGTAATGGTTACATACTAGCCAAGAAGATAAAAAACAATCTTGATAAAATCTCTTCAATAGAATCTTCGCTATGTAAGGTTAACATTAATAAATCTGAACCTACCAATCCTATCACAACATCTATTAAAAAAGAAGATTATACAAATAAATCTATTGTACTTATAGATGATGTCTTAAATTCTGGTAGCACATTAATTTATGGCATTAAGCATTTTTTAGATGTGCCTCTTAAGCAATTTAAAACAGCAGTATTGGTTAATCGCAATCATAAAAAGTTTCCTGTAAAAGCAGACTTTAAAGGTATTTCACTTTCTACGTCGTTGTATGAACACGTGCATGTTAATTTATCTAAACAACCTTATGAGGCTTATTTAGATTAAATACATTAAAATTGCTTCTAGAATATCTTGCTTTGACATGTTATCTGTAGAGATAGTGTACTCTGCTTGGTTGTAATATTGTACACGCTCAAATAAATGCTTACCAATAAATTCGGTGAGTTTATCTTCTGAGTTTAAATGACTAATTAAAGGTCTTTTATAGCGTTCTGTGAATAAGCGCTTAGACAAATTAGGAATTGATAGTTTCAAGTAAAACAACTCAACATTATAATTGTCAGTTAATAAGCCAATATTATTACCATAACAAGGTGTTCCGCCTCCTAATGCTAAGACTAAATCCTCAGAAGAATTAAGAAGTTCTTTCAAATATTCTGCTTCTTTCTTTCTAAAATATATCTCTCCTTTAGTTTCAAATATATCTGAAATTGCAGCCTTTTCATTGCTTACAATATAATCGTCTAAATCTAAAAACTTATAATTCAATACAGAAGCTAAATCATTACCGATTGTAGATTTTCCTGATCCCATATATCCCATTAAAACAACTATCATAAAGCTTACAATTTGATTATTAAACCTCTACGCTTATAGACCACAAAAAAACAAAAATTTAAATAAAAAAAGTATTGTTTTATTAATTAAACATTTTATATTTGCACCCTCGTTAGAGAAAAACATTATGACCAGTTAGCTCAGTTGGTAGAGCATCTCCCTTTTAAGGAGAGGGTCCTGGGTTCGAGCCCCAGACTGGTCACAAAAAGTTAAGCAATTAAAGCTTAACTTTTTTTTTACCTTTACTTACCTAAAATGCGCACGTGGCGGAATTGGTAGACGCGCCAGCTTGAGGGGTTGGTGGACATTAGTCCGTGGAAGTTCGAGTCTTCTCGTGCGCACTTTATTTCAAAATATTCTTTCTATTTTTAGATCATTATTACTTTATCTACATTATTTTTTACTTAATTTTTGTTAATTCTAGTAATCTTATTGTTTTAAACCTTATTTTTGTTTAAACATTTTATAAAAAAAATGAACAATATTAAGAATCAGTTTAGCATAAAAGATCTCGAAAACCTTACTGGCATTAAAGCTCACACCATAAGAATATGGGAAAAACGTTATAATCTGCTTGAGCCTAAACGTACAGACACCAATATTAGATATTACGACTTAGCAAGTTTTCAAAAACTACTTAACGTCAGTTACCTTAATAATAATGGTTACAAGATATCTAAAATCACTACTATAGAAGAAGAAGATATTCCAAAATTAGTCAGAGAAATTGCTTCTAAAAATGATGCTGATGATCATGCCATAAATGCATTAAAATTAGCTATGTTAAATTTTGATCAAACGCTTTTTTATACTACTTACGAGTCACTTTTAAAGGAAAAATCATTTAAGGATATATTTTATGATGTCTTCATACCTATGCTAACCAATATAGGTATGCTCTGGCAAACAGATACTATAACTCCTGCTCATGAGCATTTTATTACAACCCTTATAAGACAGAAAATATTAGTAAATACAGAAAACATACAATCAAAACAAGATAATACGTCCAAGAAGACTTTTGTATTGTATTTGCCAGATAACGAAATACACGAATTAGGCTTAATGTTTCTTAACTACGAAATTGTTAGTCATGGTTACCATTCTATTTTCTTAGGACAAAGTATCCCTCTAGATAACTTAACAGATATCCAAAATTACTATGACGACATTACTTATGTCTCATATTTCACAATCAAACCAGAAAAAGAAAATTTAAATAAATACATCAGCCAATTCAATGATCTTATTCTAAAACAAAACAATTCAAAATTTTGGATTTTAGGACAAATGGTTTCTCATTTAGATTTAGAAGATTTACCAACAGAAATAAGAACTTTTAATAGTATACAATCACTGGTTGAAGAACTTTAAACTTAATTAATGAGTAAAACCATATCTATAATAGGCTCCGGGTTTTCAGCTTTATCGGCTTCATGCTATTTGGCAAAGTTTGGCTATGACGTATCTATATATGAAAAAAACGATACTGTTGGAGGTAGAGCAAGGCAATTAAAAAAAGATGGTTTTACTTTTGATATTGGTCCAAGCTGGTATTGGATGCCAGACGTATTTGAAAAATTCTTTAATGATTTTGGAAAGAGTACAAATGATTATTACCAATTAGACAAACTGAGCCCTGCATATAAAATTTTCTTTTCAGATGAAGTGATTACCATTGGAGACCATATGGACCAAATCTGTGAAGAATTTGAACGTATCGAAAAAGGAAGCTCTAAACCCCTTAGGAAATTTATAGCACAGGCACAAGAACATTACAATATTGCCATAAATAAAGTGGTACTAAAACCTGGTGTTTCCCCTTTTGAACTTGTAACTAAAGACACCATAACTAGAGTTGACAGATTCTTTAAAACCATAAGCTCAGAAGTTCGTAAAAAATTCAAAAACCCTAAGCTTATATCTACCTTAGAATTTCCTGTACTTTTTTTAGGAGCAAAACCAAGTCAAACTCCTTCGTTTTACAGCTTTATGAATTTTGCAGACTTTGGTTTAGGTACATGGCATCCAAAAGGAGGTATGTACGAGATTATAAAAGCAATGAAGAGCCTTGCAAAAAGTTTAGGTGTTTCAATACACACCAACAGTAATGTTGAAAAAATTAATGTTGAAAACGGAGAATCATCGGGCATCACTGTAAATGGAAAATTTATACCTTCTGATATTATTCTTAGTGGTGCTGATTACCATCATTCTGAAACCTTATTAGATAAAAATTACAGACAGTATAGCGAAGCCTATTGGGATAAACGAACATTTGCTCCTTCTTCTCTACTCTTCTACATTGGGTTTAATAAGAACTGAAAATATAGAGCATCATAATTATCTTGACACTAACTTTGAGTACATGCTGAAGATATATATGATAATCCTAAGTGGCCAGAAAATCCATTGTTCTATGTTAACTTTCCTTCAATAACTGATATATCTATGGCACCAGATAATTGTGAAACAGGATTTTTTCTTATTCCAATTGCACCAGGATTAGAAGACACGCCAGAATTACGCCAGCAATATTTTGATATTATTATCAATAGATTTGAAAAAAGAACCAATCAGAGTGTTCAAAAACATATATTGTTTAAAGAATCGTTCTGTGTCAATGACTTTATAAGTGAATATAACTCTTATAAAGGCAACGCTTATGGTATGGCAAATACACTAATGCAAACTGCCTTTTTAAGACCAAAATTAAAAAGTAAAAAAGTAGATGGTCTATATTTTACAGGACAGTTAACTGTGCCTGGACCAGGTGTACCACCATCTTTAATTTCTGGAAAACTAGTTTCAGAATTAATTCAGAAAAAAGAAAATATATAACTAAGAAAATATGAAATCACTTTTTGATAATGTTTCTAAAGAATGTAGTAAGCTTGTTACCAATGCTTACAGTACTTCATTCTCTATGGCTACTAAAATGCTATCGGATGTTATCAGGCAAGATATTTACAATATATACGGGTTTGTAAGATTCGCAGATGAAATTGTAGATACATTTCATGATTATGATAAGGAAAAACTATTCAAAAACTTTGAAGCCGATTTAGAAGCTGCATTAATAGATAAAATTAGTTTAAACCCCATTTTAAATTCTTTTCAGGAGACTTATCATAAATATGGTATAGATAAGCATTTAGTGGATTCTTTTATGAACAGTATGCGTTTAGATCTGCACAAAAAGGATTACTTAACTGAAGAAGAATACAGAGCTTATATCTATGGTTCTGCAGATGTTGTTGGGCTCATGTGTTTAAAGATTTTTGTTAAAGGTGATAAGGTTAAATATGAAGACTTAAAAGAGTCAGCCATGAGCTTAGGTTCAGCTTTTCAAAAAGTCAATTTTTTACGCGATTTAAAAGCAGATTTTGAAGATTTGAGTAGAACATATTTCCCTAATACTGATTTAAATCAACTAGACGAACCTTCAAAACAAGCAATTATCTCTGATATAGAAGCAGATTTTGCAAAAGGCTTAGATGGTATTAAACGCTTACCAATTGAGGCAAAGTTTGGTGTGTTTATGGCCTATCGTTACTACAATAAATTGTTAGATAAATTAAAAAAGACGCCAGCTTTAAAAATAAAATCTACCAGAATTAGAGTTCCTAATTACAAAAAGGTAGAATTATTGACTAGGAGCTATGTAAAATATCAATTAAATTTACTTTAAATTCATATAATTATTATGCAAACTGTTTTTTGGATATTGATTTTTTTTGGAACATTTTTCATCATGGAATTTAATGCATGGTTTACACACAAGTATATTATGCATGGTTTTTATGGAGTTTGCACAAAGATCATCATCATAAAGACCACGATAGTTGGTTTGAGCGTAACGATGCATTTTTTATTTTTTATGCTATTGTAAGCATGACTTGTTTTTACCTCTGGAATTATGAAAATATTTGGTTTTGTTTACCAATAGGCGTTGGAATAATGGCCTATGGTGCTGCCTATTTTATTGTGCACGATATTTTTATACATCAGCGTTTTAAAATGTTTAGAAATGCTAATAATTGGTATGCAAAAGGTGTTAGAAGAGCTCATAAGATACACCACAAACATTTAGGCAAAGAAGAAGGAGAATGTTTTGGTATGCTTGTAGTTCCATTTAAATACTTTAAAAAATAACAGATGAACTATCTGTATTTACTGCTAGATTTAGGCTCTCTTTCCATACCGTTTATATTTAGCTTTCATCCTAAATTAAAATTCTATAAATACTGGAAATCTTTATTAATTTCTATCATAATCACCATGTGCATATTTATACCTTGGGATGTGATTTTTACAAATAATGGCTTTTGGGGCTTTAATGAAACTTACTTTTTAAAGTACCGAATTTTAAATTTACCAATTGAAGAATGGCTCTTTTTTATTTGCATTCCCTACGCTTGCGTGTTTACACATTTTTCACTTTTACATTATTTTCCTAACACAAAAGTTTCAGTAAAAAACACAAAGATTATAAGTTATCTTTTATTAGGAATGTTGTCCATCACATTACTATTTAATTATAACAAATGGTACACGTTAGTCAATTTTACTTATGCCATTATTTTAATTTTATTGGTATTAAAATATAATATAAAGTTACTACAAGAATACTACTTAACGTTTATAGTAATGCTGATTCCCTTTTTTATTGTGAATGGTATATTAACTGGAAGTCTTATTGAAAATGAAGTGGTCTGGTACAATAATAATCAAAATTTGGGTGTAAGACTTTTCACAATTCCTATTGAAGATACTATTTATGCTTTTACATTAATTTTAACCAACTTGTACCTAGTAAAGCAATTAAAAAATTAAAGATAAAGACATTATCTATTTGAGAAGCTCTTCTATCTGTGCTCTTACTTTTTTACTATTCCAATCTAAGGCACCTGATTCGTCAACAACTATCTCTCCTTTCTTATTTATAATAAATGTTCTAGGAATGGAGCGTGTCACTAATTGATTTGGTGTATCATTTAGAGGTATAAATACTTCAAAATCAAATTCCTTTTTTGTTTTGAATTCCTCTATAGTTTTAAAATCATCATTAGTTACAAACAGAAACTGAACTTTATCATTATAATCATTATATAATGCTTGAAGGCTTGGCATTTCGGCTATACACGGAGGACACCAAGTTGCCCAAAAATTCACAAATACAACTTTACCTTTTGTATCGTTAAAAGTAAGTGTAGAATTGTTATCGGATATTAATTTCCAATTAGAATAGTTTACAGAAACCCTTTCCTTTTTCTCAATGATTGATGATTTATTTATATAACTTAATCCTTTATGCAACAATACTTGCAACGGTTGCCTGGTCTGTGGAATAATTAATATTCCTATGATTATTAAGAATATAATATTGCGCTTAGTCAATTTACTTTTCATTAATTACTAAGATTAAGCTGAAGTTTTATAAATACGGATTTGCTTACGGTTAAAGTCTATTACTTTTTCCTCTTTTAACTCGTTCATTAAAATATTTAAAGTTGGTCTAGATACACCAATTAAACAAGCAATATCCTTTTGGGTATATGGGTGATTAACAATATGGTCTCCAGTATGGTTACAATCATACCCATAATCAGTACAAAGCTCTTCTAAAAATTCCATCAAACGTGTTTTTGAATCCTTAAAAAGCAATAGTTGAAGACGACGCTCTAATTTTTTAAATTTAAACCCAATAAATTTGTAAATCCTTAGGCTGAATGTTTTATTATCTCTCATAAGCTCATGCATGGTATTTACACCTACAGGACAAATAGAAGTATTATTATCTAAAGATTGAGCAAACTCGTCACGTTTCTCTTCTCCTAAAATAGCTTTTTCACCAAAAAGCTCGCCTTTTTTTAAGATGGCTTTTACAACTTCAGTACCATCTTCGTTATAATATCCAATCTTTACTTTACCTTTTTCAATAAGATACACCTTGTTGGCTGCATCCTCTTCAAAATAAATGTAATCACTTTTTTTATAGGCATCAAAATCGTGACAAGCCTTGTATTCCTTAAACTTATGAGGACACAATAAATTAAATAAATTCACGTCCTCGAATATCCAAATGGTATTCATGACCAATAAAAGATTAATTGAGTTACGCTTTTGTCGTAGAAAAAGTGAAGACCTTTCAATATAAAAACAAAAAAACTCCTAACTATGGTAGTTAGGAGTTGAAGTAAAGTTAAAGTTACTTAATTTAAGCGTTTTCTTTCTTTATTAAATTTAAAGCAGAACCTTCGTTATACCATTCAATTTGAGAATCATTGTATGTATGATTAACAGTGATAATATCTTTAGTACCATCTACATGTACTACTTCAATATTTAAAGGTTTACCTGGCGCAAACTCATTTAAATCTAAAAAGTTGAAGGTATCATCTTCTTGTATTAAATCGTAATCTGCTTCGTTTGCAAATGTTAAACCTAACATACCTTGTTTTTTAAGGTTAGTTTCGTGAATACGTGCAAATGATTTTACAATTACAGCAGCAACACCTAAATGCCTAGGCTCCATTGCTGCGTGCTCTCTAGAAGATCCTTCTCCATAATTATGGTCACCAACAACTAAGGTTCTTACTCCAGCAGCTTTATAAGCTCTCGCTGTATCTGGCACACCGCCAAACTCACCAGTTAATTGGTTTTTAACAAAGTTGGTTTTCTTACCAAAAGCATTTACGGCACCAATTAAACAGTTGTTTGAAATATTATCTAAATGCCCTCTAAAACGCAACCAAGGTCCAGCCATAGAAATATGGTCTGTTGTACATTTTCCGAAAGCTTTGATTAATAATTTAGCCCCTTTTATTTCGTTACCAATAGGTACAAACGGAGTTAACAATTCTAATCGTTCTGAAGTAGGACTTACAGTCACCTCTACTCCACTTCCATCTGCAACTGGTGCTAAATAGCCATTATCTTTAACATCAAAACCTTTTGGTGGTAACTCCCAACCTGTTGGTTCATCAAACATTACTTCTTCCCCATTTTCGTTAATTAACTTATCCGTCATCGGATTAAAATCTAAACGACCAGCGATAGCTATAGCAGCAGTTATCTCTGGAGATGCTACAAAGGCATGAGTATTTGGGTTTCCATCAGCACGCTTAGCAAAGTTTCTATTAAAAGAATGTACTATACTATTCTTAGGTGCATTTTTAGGATCGCTATATCTTGCCCATTGTCCAATACAAGGACCACAAGCATTAGTAAAGATTTTAGCATCTAAGTTTTCAAAAATATCTAATAAACCATCACGCTCTGCTGTGTAGCGTACTTGCTCAGATCCAGGATTAATACCTAATTCAGCTTTCATTTTAATGCCCTTATCAATTGCCTGCTGTGCTATAGATGATGCTCTCGATAAATCTTCATAAGATGAATTGGTACAAGAACCAATTAATCCCCATTCTACATTTATAGGCCAATCATTTTTAGTCGCTATATCTAACATATCACTACCAACAGATGTCGATAAATCTGGCGTAAAAGGACCATTTAATAAAGGACCTAACTCTGATAAATCAATATCTATAACTTGGTCAAAATATTGTTCTGGATTTTCATAACATTCTGCATCAGCCGTTAAGTATGGTCTAATTTTATTTGCTTCATCAGCAATATCTGCTCTATCTGTAGCACGTAAGTAACGCTCCATAGAGTCATCGTAACCAAAAGTTGAAGTTGTTGCTCCAATTTCTGCCCCCATATTACAGATAGTTCCTTTACCTGTACAAGACATTGACGTAGCTCCTGGCCCAAAATATTCTACAATAGCACCTGTTCCACCTTTTGCTGAAACTATTCCTGCTACTTTTAAAATCACATCTTTTGGTGCTGTCCAACCCGATAATTTACCTGTTAATCTTACACCTATTAGTTTAGGAAACTTCAATTCCCAAGCCATTCCTGCCATAACATCTACAGCATCTGCTCCACCAACTCCAATAGCTACCATTCCCAGTCCACCAGCATTAACTGTATGTGAATCTGTACCAATCATCATCCCTCCAGGAAACGCATAATTTTCTAATACCACTTGGTGAATAATACCAGCTCCAGGTTTCCAGAAACCGATACCATATTTATTAGAAACCGATTCTAAGAAGTTGAACACTTCACTACTTGTATTATTTGCATTTTTTAAATCCGTAGCCGCTCCATCTTTTGCTTGGATTAAGTGATCACAATGTACAGTTGTTGGCACCGCAACTTTAGGTTTTCCGGCTTGCATAAACTGCAATAATGCCATTTGCGCAGTGGCATCTTGACATGCAACGCGATCTGGTGCAAAATCTACATAATCCTTACCACGTGTAAATGGTTTTGTAGGTTTTCCGTCCCATAAATGAGAGTATAATATTTTTTCTGAAAGTGTTAATGGTTTACCAACTATTTCTCTAGCAGCATCTACGCGCTCCGTCATGTTAGCATAAACCTTTTTAATCATATCAATGTCAAAAGCCATATAGTATATTTATAGGTTGATAATTATTATTTTTTAAGAAATACAAAAGTACAAAATTCAAAGGATTTTCAAAAATATGTAACGAAATTGGATTTTCTTTGAAAATAAATCATAATTAGATCGATTTTTCGTCAATATTTTAAATAATTAACAAAAAATAAAGGCGCAAAATAATAATTTAACAAATTAGCTTATTTAGAATAATTATGAATTGAATTATTAGACTAATTAATCTTGATTAAAGTTAGATTAGATATTGAAAATTACATCAACAATTCTGACAATGTAAATTAAGAGTTCTAATCAAAAAAGTTAATTAGCCTCTATTAGATTTAGAATAAACTCTCAATAATCTTTTCGTCAGTTATGCCTTCAGCTTCAGCTTTATAGTTTTTAATAATTCTATGTCTTAGAATACCTGTTGCAACAGCTTGAATATTTTCAATATCTGGTGAGAATTTACCATTAGTAGCCGCATGTGTTTTTGCCGCTAAAATTAAATTTTGCGACGCTCTTGGACCCGCCCCCCAATCTACAAACTCTTTAACAATGTCTGCTGCTGTGTCAGCTTTTGGCCTTGTCTTACCAACTAATGAAACCGCATATTCCACAACATTATCAGCCACGGGAATACGACGAATTACATTTTGAAAATCTATAATTTCTTGAGCAGTAAATAATGCATTAACTGATAGTTGAACATCTGTCGTCGTTGCCTTTACAACATCAACTTCTTCTTGAAACGATGGATACTCTAAATTAATAGCAAACATAAAACGGTCTAACTGAGCTTCTGGCAAAGGATAGGTTCCTTCTTGTTCAATCGGATTTTGTGTAGCCAAAACAAAATATGGCAAACTTAACTTGTATTGATGACCAGCAACCGTAACAGCCCGCTCTTGCATGGCCTCTAGCAATGCGGCCTGCGTTTTTGGTGGAGTTCTGTTAATCTCATCAGCCAGAATAATATTAGCAAATATTGGACCTTTAATAAACTTAAACTGACGATTCTCATCTAAAATTTCGCTACCTAAAATATCACTCGGCATTAAATCTGGCGTAAACTGAATACGCTTAAAATCTAATCCCAAAGCTTGAGCAATAGTATTCACCATTAAGGTTTTTGCTAAACCTGGTACACCAATTAAAAGAGCATGTCCTCCTGAAAAAATTGATATTAAAATCTGATCAACAACATCTTCTTGTCCAATAATAACTTTAGCAACTTCTTGTTTAAGTACTTTGTATTTTTTTACAAAGTTTTCGATTATAGCGACATCAGACATATTCTATTGATTTTTTAACCAGTTATTTTGAAAATCACAGTCTTTATATTCGCCATTTATTTTTATATAAGTCTCTGAAATGGTTTTCTTTTGCCATTTTGCAATAGCCTCTACCTGCTTATCTTGAAGCGCTAATTCCTTAATTTTTAAATAATCTCTAGCAAAATCTGCCTTGTGATCGTCTATTCTATCTGTAACGGTTAAAATTTTGAATTTCAACCTATTAACCTGATCTTCATCTTGAAGTACTTCACTAATTTCACTATCTTTTAAATCTTGGATTTGAGTGTATAACTCAGTATCCATTTTTGTCAATTCAAAATTAAAGTCTTGAGTTGTTGGGTTGGTCATCTGTCCGCCTTCATATTTTGTCTTGTCTTCATCACTAAACTCTCTCGCAGCTTGAGCAAAAGTTAATGTACCATCAATGATTTTTGCTCTTACTTCATCAATTTCATCTTTTGCTTTTTGTATAGCATCTTGAGTTAGTTCTGGTCGTAACAAAATATGTCTAACGTCATATTGTTGTCCTCTGATTTTTTCTAGTAAAATAATATGATAACCATATTCAGTTTCAAAGGGTTCAGAAATTTCCCCTTCTTGCAAAGAGAAAGCGACTTCTCTAAACTCTTTAACCATTCTTGGTTGCTTTCTATTTAATTTATATAATCCTCCATTGGGTTTAGAAGGTTTATCATCAGTATAAAACAATACTTTAGTTGTAAAGCTTGCACCGTTTTCTTCTACATCCCTTTTAAAACCCTTTAGTTTATCTATAACAGCTTGTTTAGCTGCTTGCGTAACTTCAGGAATTACAACTATTTCTGCTAGTTTAAGCTCTGTACCAAATATTGGTTTTTCATCTTCTGGGATACTGTTAAAAAATTGTCTCACCTCTTCTGGAGTCACTTCAATCTCTCCAGTAACTTTTTTCTGCATTTCCAAAGCGAGATATTCATTTTTAGTGATTTCAAACATTTCATCCCTTAAAGCTTCTTCAGAATCTTTGTTATATATGTTAAGTAAATATTGCATATCACGTTTTGTCTGCGCTAATAAATACTGTAACCTCTGTTCTACTTGCGACTGTATGTAAAGCTCATTAACTAAAACACTATCTTGTATCGCTTGGTGCGCATACAATTTGCCTTCTAGTAAACTTCCAAAAAGTTCGCAACGTGTTACGCCTTCTAAATTTGCTCCTTGAGCTTCTAGTTGAGCAATTTCTCTATCTAAATCTGATTCTAGTAGAATAAAATCACCAACTACTGCAGCTACACCATCTGCTTTAATACGCGATTTTTTTACAACACTATCTTTTGGTTTTACAACTTTTGGTTTTTCATCATCAATGATTTCTTGAGCATTGACAAAGTTGAAGGATATAAAGCAAACTAATAGTGCTTTAATTATAAATTTGGAATTCATTGTTTTTAATGGCATCTTTTGTAATATCATTTTCGAGTTGCTTGATGAGCTCTAATTTTCTCTTGTTTATAACAATTTGTTTTATTGAAGTATTGACGTAATCCAAAGGCGCATAATCGTTTTGAAGACGTACATCATTTACTTGCATCAAATATAGGTTTAATGAGTCTTTGAGTTGTACATAATTAGATTTTTTTAACAGTTGATTTTTATTTTCAAGTGTTACTACAGGTACTTTTTCTACAACTTGGCTATATTTTATCCAAATAGAATCATTTAAAGAATAAGATCTAAACTGAACAGAAATAGAATCTAAGTAATTTTTGTCTCTAGTATTAAAACGTTTAAACCTGTTCTTAATACTATCAATATCTATAGGATTTAATGGTAAACTGATATATCTAAACTGCAACAAATCATCATTTAGTTTAAAGGATTCTTTATTGGCTTCGTAAAATACTTTAGCTTCATCAGACTTTACAACTGTGTCAATATTTTTCTTAACTAACCCTTCTAAATAGGCTTTAGTATACAGGTCATTTTTATACTGCTCTACAAGTTTAGAAAAGTCGTTTTGTTTTTCTTCAGAAAGATTTACTAATGCACCATCCATTAACAATAATTGCCTTGCCCAACGGTTTACATAAGCATTTACCAATAGTGTGCTATCTTGTTTAGAAGCTCCTTCTGGCACCAAATCCTCAACATCTTCTTTATATAGATAAGCATCATTAACCCTAGCTATTGGTGTACGATCATCTGTTGATTTAAAAAAATCACAGCTAGTCGCCAGCAAGCAAATTAAGATTATGAATAATGTCTGTTTCAAAAAAATTAGTTTTTGATTTTAGCTTTGACGGCTTTTAATGCTTTTTTATTGATCTCTACTTTAAAACGTTTGTATAAATCCTTAATCCAACTAGCTTCAATTTCTGATTGGTAATCATTTATAACATTGCCTTTAGCTTCTTCTAATGTTTTATTTCCAGCAGGTAATAAAGCCTTAACATCTATAACATGAAACGCTTCATTGTGCTTGTATATTTTTGAAAGTCCTTTTTTAGCTTTAAATTCTGTAGGCAATTTATCATCATCAATAGCGTAAGTGCTTTTTGTGAAAATAACGTTTTGCTTAGCATCAGTATTTAATGCTTTATTAATAGCTTCTTCAGATTTACCTTTCTTCATCATTTTTAAAACAGACTTCATATGAGATTCATCAGCAGATGATGCCATAACAACCTCTACTCTATCCTTCCATTGGTATTTTGATTTGTTTTTACTATAATAGGCTTCAATACCAACTGAATCTTTAGAGGCTTTATTCCAGATTTCTTTTTCCATTAAATCAAATAATAAAAGTCCATCTCTATACTCTTTAAGAATATTAGCAAAGTCTTTGTTTTCTAATTCTAAATTATCTTCTCTAAATTGAAAAATTGATTTTTCGAAAAACGAATTATATTCTTTATTTATAACTGCAGAAAATTCCGCTGGTTTACCTCCATAAATACGTTGTGCAGACATTAGATGACGACCAAACTCATTATAAGTAAATGCTCTATCATTAATGGAAAAAATGGTTTTATCTTTTTGGAAATCTTCTGGCAATCTCCAAGAACGTGCAAAAAAATCTTTGGTGATTATACTTTTAAAATAAGCTTTAGCATCAGCATCATAAGACATATTATAACGCTTTTTAAGCTCGCTAACCATTGCTGCATTAATAAGCTTAGATCTAGAATCTCTTTTTACTTTAACCTCTAACGATGGTTTTAAATCTTTAAAATCTTGTATTGGTTTTAGTTTTATTCGCTTTACAATATGCCAACCATAGGCAGTTTTAAAAGGCTTACTAACATCACCATCGGCTTTAAGACCAAAAGCTTGACTTTCAAATTCTTCTGAACTTAATTGACCGCTTTTAAAAGGTGATAATTTACCTCCTTTGTTAGAAGAACTTTTATCATCCGAAAATTGTTTAGCTAAGGCATCAAAGTTTTCTCCTTGATTTAATTTTTTATAAATATCATTGATACGCTGCTCTGGATCTAAAAGCGAATCTTTTTGTTTTAGAGCCACCATAATATGAGCGGCCGTAACTGTGCCTCTAGATTGTCTTTTCTCTTTTACCCATACTACATGATAACCAAACTGGGTTCTAAAGGGCATAGATATTTCATCTACAGGAGTATTGTATGCTGCGGTTTCAAAATCGTACACCATTTTAAAAGCTGAGAAATAACCTAAGTCTTCTAGGAAAATCGTCTTTCCGTTATGCACCTCTGTTTTAACTTTATCAAAACCTTCGCTTATAGCACGTTCTCTCAAAGCTAAAACTTCATTATAAGCTTTTAATGTGTCTGTCTCTGTTTCTGCTAAACGAACTAATATATGAGACGCATTGATATCTTGATTACTACGATCATAAGCTTCTTTAACCAAGACGTCAGTCACTTTGTTTTCGGATAAATAATTTTTAGTCAATTGCTTTTTATAACGTAAAAACTCACGTTGATATTTATCGTCTTCATGCAACTTTAATCGTTTTGCTTCTTTGAGTTTTAACTGATACTCTGTAAACAATTTTAAGTAGCCATCAATATCTTTCTGACTTTCGTCTTTTACTAATTCTAGGTTTTTATTGTAAACTCTTAAAAATTCTGAAGTCATTATAGATTCTCCATCAACTTTAATAAGCTCGCTATCTTTGTCTTGAGAAAAAGAAAAATTAAGCGCAAGTAGCACTACTATCAAACATTTCAATTTAATACTCATAATCTATCTTCTTTAATATTGCAATTATCATTTTTTTGAGGCTGAGCAAAAATAACATAAATAGCTTATTTAACAAGCTGAATATGCTTCATTATTTTAGCACTACATACATTATATGTAGTAAAAATCATACCAAAATAAAGACTCTTAATTTCTAACATTTATTTAAACAAATAAAAACGCATTAACGTCGATAAGATTGAACTATTGTAGGTACTTTTTATACTTTTATTAAAATTCATCCAAAATGAAATACACAACAGAAATTATTATAGAAAAGCCCCTAGAATTTGTTATCCAAAAATTAGACTCTACTGATAATATGAAACATTGGCAAGAAGGCTTAAAAAATGCCGAGCATATTTCTGGTATTCCTGGGGAGCTTGGTGCAAAAATGAAGTTATATTACGACTTTGGAAAACGAAAAATGGAGATTATAGAAACTATTACTAAACAAGATTTCCCTAATGAGTTTCATGCCACCTATACAACTAAGGGCGTTCGCAACATACAAGAAAGTCATTTTAAAAGTACTACTGATGGCTACACAAAGTGGATTGCAAAAAACGAGTTTCAACCTACAAATTTTTTGATGAGTGCCATGCTTTTTTTAATGCCAAATGCATTTAAAAAACAAACAAAAACGTATATGACCAATTTTAAAAATTTTGTTGAAAAAGGAACTTCAGTAGCCAATGCGTAAATTAAAACTAATCTGGGATTTTAGAGGACCAGCAGGCCAGAAAACAGCAGAACATCATTTAATTCATCTTAAAGAGTATATACACTTAAACGCATTAGATATTACAATTACTGGTATTGAAACTTTAAGCGATATGCATAGTTTAGCCTATTTAGTAGTTGAAGAATCTGAAATGAAACCCATACGAGATGCTTTAAAACCTCATCGGGGACAGTTATATTTAAATTCTTAATTAATTATATTTTTAGTCACCCTATTACTCAAGTTGATGAGGGTTTTTACTGGGTTGAGTATAGATTTTTGAGGTTACATATAAAATATTAACATTAAGTTTTATGAAAATTTTCTCCTATTTTTAGCCCCTATTTTATCTAAACCAAATTTAGCTCTATGAAAAAATTGCATACACTTTTAGTATTTCTAATCGGATTTATAATTTTATCATGCTCTAGTGATGAAGGCGACAATAATGTTTCCAATGGATTCAAAGTTAATGGAACATTCTATTCTACAGAAATTGGTAAACTAACGAGTACCAACCCTTATCGTTTTAATTTTTCAAACATTCTAAACCATAGTGATCCTGACGGTCATTTTGCAAGTTTTGCGATTAAGTCTGGCCCCAATAGTGAAATTACACCTCTTTTAGAAGGGATATATTCCACAAGTGATGGTCCAAATGGTATTACAGCAATTTCTGATCAATTACCAATTCATTTCCAGGACAATTCTCAAGAAGGTAATTTTGGATATTCTCAATACTGGGATTTAGACGATGATTTTAAGTCAGGTAAAATTGTTATAAATTCTATTACATCAGATATAGATAATCAAGTTACTCAAATTGATATTGATTATACTTTCAAATGGGAAGGAACTACTATAATAGGGAATTATAATGGCGTGATTATTCCTAACCCAAACTAATTCCCAACTACCTCGAATAATTAGGTGCTTCCTTAGTAATGGTTACATCATGTGGATGGCTCTCATTAATACCACTAGCTGTAATCTTAACAAAACGTCCATTCTCTTTTAAAGTAGCAATATCTTTAGCACCACAGTAACCCATCCCAGCTCTTAAGCCACCAATAAACTGATGAATACTTTCAAACAATTCCCCTTTATATGGTACACGACCAACAATACCTTCTGGGACTAATTTCTTAATATCGTCTTCTACATCTTGGAAATAACGGTCTTTACTTCCTTGCTTCATGGCTTCAACAGAACCCATGCCTCTATAGGATTTAAACTTACGACCTTCGTAGATAATCGTTTCACCAGGACTTTCTTTAGTTCCTGCTAAAAGTGAACCTAACATTACGGTATCTGCACCTGCAGCAATCGCTTTTGGTATATCGCCTGTATAGCGAATTCCACCATCAGCAATTACTGGAACTCCTGTCCCTTTTATAGCTGCTGCAACTTCTAGCACAGCAGAAAATTGAGGAAACCCAACACCTGCAACTACACGAGTTGTACAGATAGAACCTGGTCCAATACCAACTTTTACAGCATCTGCTCCAGCTTCAACTAAATATTTTGCCGCTTCTCCAGTGGCTATGTTTCCTACTATGACTTCTAATTTTGGAAACTGTTGCTTTATAGATTTTAGAATGGTTACTACACCTACTGTATGACCATGTGCTGTATCAATAACCACAGCATCAACTCCTGCTTTTACCAACGCCTCTGCTCTATCAACAGCATCACCAGTCACTCCAATTGCAGCCGCAACACGTAATCTTCCGTAAGTATCTTTGTTCGCTATTGGTTTTTGCGTCACCTTAGTGATATCTCTAAAGGTAATTAAGCCAGCGAGTTTATCTCCTTCTACTATAAGCAGCTTTTCAATTTTATTAGCTTGAAGTATCGCTTCCGCATCTTTTAAGGAAGTGCCTTTTGGAGCAGTCACTAGGTTTTCGCCTGTCATCACTTCAACAATAGGTCTATCGTTTTGATGCTCAAAACGTAAATCTCGATTTGTAACTATACCTTTTAAGATTCCATTAGCATCAACAATAGGAATTCCTCCAATACTATGTTCTCGCATTGCATTTTTTGCATCAGCAACTACAGCATCCATTCCTAAGGTTACAGGATCTATAATCATTCCGCTTTCAGCACGTTTTACACGACGGACTTTATCAGCTTGTTGCTCAATCGTCATGTTTTTGTGTAACACACCAATACCACCTTCTTGTGCCATGGCAATAGCCATTTTACTTTCAGTAACTGTATCCATAGCAGCCGAAACCACAGGAATATTAATTGTAATGTTTCTCGTAAATTTTGTTTGAATATTAACTTCGCGTGGAAGAACTTCAGAAAATGCTGGAACTAAAAGGACGTCATCGTAAGTGAGTCCTTCACCTAAGATTTTATTTTCGTGTGCTGTCATTGCAATTGAGATATAATTGCACGCGAAGATAATTCTTTTATCTGAATTTTGTTGGTGATTTTATCAATTGTTTCAGAATTATTAAAACAGCTAATGTATAACTCAATGTCATTAATATACCTGAGAACATAACCACATATTTAACCCAAAACATACCCTTCCAGAGAAAATATAGGCCTCCAAAAGTTAGCAATATAGATATAAAAGGCTCTATTAATAGAAAGAGTTTAAATTTAAGATTAAGTCTTGTTGTCACTAAAACTAATCCGGTTAAAAAGAAAATTAGAGACATAGACAAGATGTGACCATGTACCAATGTAAGCATTTGCTGTTCGTTCTTTTTAAACTTCATCACCTTGGCATCTAAATCGTCTTCATTACCAAGATATTGCTCTTCTATACCATCTGGACTAGCAGAAGAGGTTTCTCCAACAAACAGAAGACCTGTATAAAACCCAACACTTAAAACGATTATAAACGCTGCTATAAGTAATCTTAATTCTTTTGGAAAGGTTTCAATACGACCGTTTAATACCATTATAAAATGCCTTTTTGGTTAAGTATTTTTAATGATTGCATTAAATCGTTCATGGCATTTGTCATAGAACGCACTGATATGGTTGCACCAGCTATGACATCAATATTATCACCATATCTAAACTCGTCGTCTTTAGTTTTACCAATGAATTGACGCAACCAACGCTTACTGCCAATTTCACCACCATATTCTTCTCTATAAATTAAGACCTTAGTTTTAACAATAGTTAAGTCGTCATCCAATAAAACTAAATAATCGTATTGTGCAGTTTTGCTTGGAGCTTTTGAAACGTAAGCATAGCCTAAAAACCTATCTAAAGACTTTATTTCGAAAAAATTATCACTTCCGAATTCTGACGGTAAGTCTTTAGTAATTTCCGAAGAAATAGTAATAGCATTAAATGAAAATGTTTCTACTTCAAACGTCTTTTTTATAACCTTATCCACTTTTTTTTGAAGCTTTGCAGAAAGTCCAAAACCTAAGCAAATAAATGCTATTAAAATTAAGGATAGTTGTTTTATTTTCATGGTGCAAAAGTATTAATATTTTTACTCTAAAATTATCTTATTAACGCCAAAAGCTAATCTTTAAAATTAAAGATTAGCAAATGACATTTAAAACTTAAAACTGTTTATTAGAACCAAACTCCTATACCTAAGTTTAATCTATTATTAACATCACTATTTTCTGCATTGTTGCTTCTAAATTGATAATCACCTTTAATTACAACTCCAGGTGCAATATGATAACTTAATCCAGTCGTAATATCTGTTCTGTTATATGCATCATTTCTGTCTAAATTGCCAGCAGTACTTGCATGTGTATCATAATTCTCGTAACGAGTAAAAGCAAATAAACGCTGTGCTTTACTTAATGGTAATAAATTATATGCTATTTCCCCATAATAACCCATTAATGCACTACCAAGATCTCTACTAGTTAAAGCATTATAATCTTCTGTATCACTTAAAGACGCATAAATAAATTGTCCTCTTGCAGTAAAACGTTTCTTTGCATAACGTGCATCAAAACCAACCATAGAAACACCAATATTAGCACCATCAATATCTTCTACGTCATCAGCAGCTTGAGTTTTACCAAAGTAACCTGATACACCTAAACGTAAACCTGGTAATCCGTAATATTCAATTTTAGTAGAAAATGTTGGACTATCTACCGTAGATTTAATTGCTTTTTGGCGACCACCACGCAAGCCATTACTTCCTTTTAAAAATCCAGTGACATCACCATCGTCATTAACTGTAGATTTAAAACCGTTAAAAATATAAGCTTGGTAGCCAATTGATGCTTCAGGAAAACGACCTGTTACACCAACACCAATTTCTCTCCATGTTGTTGGTACAATAGCATTATCTACTGCAGGTCGCTCAACACCATTAAAGGTTGTTGGTTCATGGTATTCATTTACAATACCCATTGGTACTAACATTAAACCACCACGTAAGCTAAAATTATCTGCAATATTATGGTTAACAAATGCTTGTTCTACAAATACCTCTTCTGTATGCTCTATTTCTACTTCAGTTACAAATTGAGTTTTATCGTCAAATTTGTATCCAAAAAGCAAAACTAAACGCTGAATATCCATTTCACCATTTAGACTTTCTGGTTGGTTATAAGTAATTTCACCATAAGCACTTACTGTTACTGCTTTTCCGTAATTACCAGATAAAATACGCTGTGCAGCATTTAGTTGTTTTTGCGGATCATTGATAGAATCCTGAGACGTTTGTGCAAATGAAAACACAGACACTAAAAGCATTAAAATTGAGATTGATTTAGTCATTTCTTATTTTTATTTAGACTTGTTATAAATAATATGTTGCAATTCGGATGCAAATTTAAAACAGAAAATGACTTTCGCAAAGTTTATTTAGATTAAATTTAAATAAACTTTTATTGAACTGAACATCAAACAATTAGATGGATAAATAAAAATCAACAAGTAATAAAAAGTGAATCAATGAAGTCGTAAATCAATGGTATTTAGTAAAAATCTTAGTTGCTTCATTATAAGAACTCTCGAAGCTCATCGCATTAAGATCATGCGCTTTTTTTTGCGTAAAATAAGACAACATTTTTTCGGTTGGCATATTGCCTGTAAGTTCATCTTTTGCCATAGGACAGCCACCAAAACCTTGAATAGCTCCATCAAAACGTCTACAACCAGATTTATAGGCTGCATCTATTTTTTCGAACCAAGTCGTTGGTGTGGTATGGAGATGTGCTCCAAATTCAATATCTGTATATTTTGGAATCAAATTAGAAAACAGATACTCTATATTTTCCGGATTTGAACTTCCAATAGTATCACTTAACGATAAAATCTTTACTCCCATTTTTGCTAAACGCTCTGTCCACTCACCTACGATATCTACATTCCAAGGATCACCGTAAGGGTTACCAAAACCCATGGAGATATATACCACAACTTCTTTATTAGTTTTATCAGCAATGTCAAGTATTTCAGAAAGTGTGACTACAGATTGCGCTATAGTTTTGTGTGTATTACGCATCTGAAAGTTTTCTGATATTGAAAAAGGAAACCCTAAGTAATCAATTTCTGAATGTTGAGAAGCATCATTTGCTCCTCTAGTATTAGCAATTATAGCTAAGAGTTTACTTTTGGTTTTACTTAAATCGAGTTGCGCTAAAACTTCAGCCGTATCAACCATCTGTGGAATCGCTTTAGGCGACACAAAGCTTCCGAAGTCTATTGTATCAAATCCAACTCTGAGCAAGGATTGAATATATTGCACCTTTTTTTCTGTAGGAATAAATGCCTTGATACCTTGCATGGCATCACGTGGGCATTCTATAAGTTTAACAGCTTTATTCATTGGGTCAAATATAAGACTAAGATTAACTATTAAAAAGTCATAACTGAGAATTGAATATAACCTTCCCTAAAAAACCAAACCAAATTGCAAAACCAGAAACACCACCAATTAATCCTGATACAATAAATGTAAAACGATATTTAATTGGTATAATTTTAAAAAAGACATAATATGAAATAGTTAAACTTAAAAGCAATGTCAAAAATGGTATAAGCCATTCATTATATCCTAACATTACTGAAATTCTATATTCATCCCCATTAAAGTTGGTCTTTGAATGTATTAGTGAACTAAATGAAGTACTGATAAAATTGAAAATTTCTCTGAGAATAAATAATGACATAAAAACTGCCAACCAATCTGTAATTTTAAAATCAATTTTCCATTCTTTTCTTCTAAAGTAAAGTATTACTAAACCAATAAAACTTGTAAATATAGTTTGCGCAGGTCCACCTATGGTTATCAATAAATCATGTGATTTATTATAAGGATATTTTTTAATAACTTTTTTACCTAACCTTTCGAGGTTTAATTTTAATTCAACTGGCCATTCATCATAATCTATATTCAAATAACCCTTTGTTAATCTTTGCATTTTCTTTACATCTTCATCATTATCAAAACCTGAATGATTCCATGACATACTACTATAAGACACTTTAGTATCGTATCCTAAAAAATTAGCTACTGCTGCATGACCAAGTTCATGGGAAAGTGTTCCAATTATTGTAAATAAAATAAACATAAAGATGATGATTACAGAGAACTTAGGAAGAAACTTAAATTTTAGCATCTCACTAAATTAAAATAAAAATCGCTATCCCAATAAACACAACAATCTGTAGCCATTTCAAAACCAATCCAGAATTCTTATGCTTTAAAGTATATGTTTTTATTTGTCCAGCTAATAAAGCTATTGTCGAAAAAATCATAAAAGACACTAACATAAAAACACCTCCCAAAATATAGAATTGCCAAACCGTACTCATAGTGTCGCTAAACAAGAACCCAGGAAAAAATGCCAAAAAGAAAATAGTAACTTTAGGATTGAGAACATTCATAAAAAAGCCTTGAACAAATAAACCTTTCAAGCTTTTTTTAGGAACAGTATCTGCATCTAAATCTAACTGAGCATCAGATTTGTATACCTTATACGCCAAAAATAATAGGTATAATGCACCTAGAACTTTGATACCAAAAAATAAACTTTCATTAGCTTTAATAATTGCAGAAACTCCAAATGCTAAAAGTGTGGCATGTACAATACAACCCGCTATTAAACCACAAACTGTAGCTAGTCCATAAGATTTTCCATTAGTGATACTCTGTACCAAAACATAAATATTATCTGGACCTGGTGAAATTGCCAATGCAGATGTTGCTAATGCAAATGATAAGAGTATATCGTAATTCAACTTATTAAAAATTTGCTCTAAAATACATCAAAACAAAAATATTAAGTAAGGTTGAATTGATAAAAACGACAAAACAATTTAAAAAAGCACTATGAAAAAAATTACTTTTATCTTACTTCTTACTATTCTGTGTCTTAATGACACTAATGCGCAATCCACAGCTACGTACGATATCAATTTTACAAGTACATGGAACTCTAGCGATCATGGCACATTACCAAGTAATGCACATTGGTCTAACCTAGTTGGAGCAAATCATAACAGCAATATTACATTTTTAGAAATGGGAGGTACTGCAACAACTGGTATAGAAAATGTTGCAGAGACAGGATCAAATTCAGTGTTTAATTCTGAAGTCATAGCTGCTATAAATGCTGGAAATGCCGAGCAGTGGTTAAATCAACCTTTTTCGCCTTTCGCAGCAATTAGTTCTGCTACATTAAGTAATGTTGTGGTATCAGAAGACCATCCACTTTTAACACTCATATCTATGATTGCACCAAGTCCGGATTGGATTATTGCCGTTAATGGTCTTAACTTATGGGACACAAGTATGAATAAGTGGAAAGAAACATTTACTATAGATTTATTTCCTTATGATGCAGGTACAGAAAATGGTTTTGGTTATTCAATTGACAATACTGCAACTAACCCAAGAGGTGTTATAACAAATATAGCTGGAGCAGCTGGATATCCTTTTGGTACAGAGAAAATAGGAACTCTAACTATTACATTTAAGAGCACTACACTTAGTACAGATACGTTTGAAACAATTAATGATATAAAACTATTTCCTAATCCAAGTAGTTCAGGAAAAATAACTGTGAGCAATTCTAATTCTTTAAACCTAATAGAAATCTATGATGTTTTAGGAAAGAAAGTAAAGCAAAATACCATTAACACATCTAGCAATGAACACTCTATTGACGTTACTGATCTTAATAAAGGGGTTTATATTGTAAGATTAACAGATGTTTCTGGAAATACAGAAACTAAAAAGTTAATTCTAAACTAATAGAGGCTATAGTTTAACATTAAAAAAGGTTCATTTAATGCGCCTTTTTTAATAGTGCTTTATTTATATCCTTAATTAACTTTGGCCCTTCATAAATAAACCCTGTATATACTTGTACTAAATCTGCTCCAGCATCTAATTTATCTAGAGCATCTTTTGCAGAGTGGATCCCTCCTACTCCAATAATTGGAAATGCCTTATTGCTTTTATCTGCAAGATACTTTATAACACGTGTAGATTTAGCTTTAATAGGCAGACCGCTCAACCCTCCATTTCCAATTTCAGATAATCGCTCGTCCGAAGTTTTTAAGTCTTCTCTATCCGTAGATGTATTACTTGCTATAACACCATCTAAATTTGTTTCAGCAATAAGCTCTACAATTTCATCAAGCTGACCATCATTTAAATCTGGTGCAATTTTTAACAGAATAGGTTTTTGAGCTGCAAAAGTTCTATTTGCTTTTTGTACAGCACTAATAAGCTCTAATAGATAATCTTTGTCATTTAATTTTGCATGGCTTCCAACATTAGGACAACTTACATTGAGCACAAAATAATCTACATAAGGATGCAACGCATTAAAACATTCTAAATAATCTTTGGTATAATCTTCTGGTTTCGTTTGGGTGTTTTTTCCAATATTACCACCTATAATTAATTGCCCTTTATTTTTCTTTAATTGCGTAATTGCTGCTTCAAGGCCTTCGTTATTAAAACCCATTCGGTTAATAATACCTTTATCATCTTTAAGTCTAAATAAACGCTGCTTTGGGTTGCCAACTTGTCCTTTGGGTGTAACAGTTCCTATTTCTATAAAACCAAATCCGAAATTTGCGAGTTCATTATACAACACTGCATTTTTATCAAAACCAGCAGCTAAACCTACAGGATTTTTAAATTTTAATCCTATTAATTCACGCTCAAGACGAGGATCTTCAACCAAATAAAGGCTTCTAAATAAGCTTTTAAAACCTGGTATTTTAGAGACTGTTCTAATTAATGAAAATGTAAAATAATGTACTTTTTCTGGATCGAAACAGAATAAAATTGGTCTTACTATCGCTTTATACATAAAAAGTGTTTTGCTGTGCAAAAATAACTCAAATACCATTATAATGAAAGAAACCCAACTCAGACTTGTGCTTTAAAAAAGCGTTGGTTATTTTTGAATACATACAAACAAATCATGACAGAAAAACAACATATTATAGATCGTTTTATAAGCTATGTCACCATAGATACCGAATCTGACCCAAATTCTAAAACCACACCAAGCACAGCCAAACAATGGGATTTGGCCAACAAACTAGCTGAAGAACTTAAAGCTATTGGTCTGAGTGATGTTAGTATAGATGATAACGCATATATTATGGCTACCTTACCTAGTAATGTAGATTACGATGTACCAACTATTGGGTTTATATCACATTTTGACACCTCACCAGATTTTACAGGAGCAAATGTAAACCCTCAAATTGTTGAAGATTACAACGGAAAAGATATTATCCTTAATGTCGAACAAAACATTGTGTTGTCACCAGACTATTTTGAAGATTTGTTACTCTACAAAGGCCAAACATTAATCACCACTGATGGCACAACACTATTGGGTGCTGACGATAAAGCTGGTATTACTGAGATTGTAACTGCGATGGAATACCTGATTAATCATCCGGAAATTAAACATGGAGCTATTAAAGTAGGTTTTACTCCAGATGAAGAAATTGGCAGAGGAGCACATAAGTTTGATGTCGAAAAATTTGGAGCCGATTGGGCTTACACTATGGATGGTAGCCAGATTGGAGAATTAGAGTACGAAAATTTTAATGCAGCAGGAGCTGTTATAAAGGTAAAAGGTAAAATTGTACATCCAGGTTATGCCAAAGGTAAAATGGTGAATTCTATGTACTACGCCTCAGAGTTTATCAACGTATTACCACGATTAGAAACACCTGAACACACTGAAGGTTACGAAGGTTTTTTTCATTTACATACCATAAATGGCAAAGTTGAAGAAACCATTTTACAATACATTATTAGAGATCACGACAAAGACAAGTTTGAGGCAAGAAAAGCTTTAATGGGAAAGATTGTATTGGACCTTAACACCAAGTTTGAAGCAGAAATTTTTGAAATAGAAATCAAAGATCAATACTTTAACATGAAAGAAAAGGTAGAACCTGTAATGCATATTATAGATATAGCAGAAGAAGCGATGAAGCAATTAGGCATAAAACCTCTTATTAAACCCATTAGAGGAGGAACTGATGGCTCACAACTCTCGTACATGGGTTTACCTTGTCCAAATATATTTGCAGGAGGACACAATTTCCATGGACGTTATGAATATGTCCCAGTAGAAAGCATGCTTAAAGCTGTAGAGGTGATTTGTAAAATTGCAGAGTTGACGGCTATAAAAAAATGAGTATGTAAATTCTAATTATTACAATCACATATTAACAACAAAACATCTAGCCAACATAACTAACCATACACAAGACCATTATCGAAAATTGAAAATGAAAAGAATAGTTATTACAATTTTCATATTACTCTTAATTATAGGTTGTACTGCACAAAAAAAGTACTACTTAAAAGCGCAAGATTTTACAGGTAAGAAAATTATTTTTTCGCTACAAGAAGGATCCAGCTACCAAAAAGTCGATAAATTTGGAGAGCACTCGGGAAACTCTAAGGAACCAAATCTTTTTGAAGTATTAAGACAATCTATTGATGAATTATCTGATGAAACAAAAATAAATATGGTTTACTCTCATAGTAATGTTTTTCCAACTGACTCAATCATACCGGTTATTGTTAATATTAAAAATATAGATTGGATATTTAATGGCACTAAAAATACAATGAATGTAAATATAGAATATCAATTACCTGATCGACTTATTAAGATTGTTGGAACTCATAAATATAAAATATTTGTTGCAGGAACTAAGTCAGGAAATCTTAAAAAATCATTAAAAGATGGACATAGGCAGTTACTATCTGCTTTTTAAATAATCATATAAGGAAAATAAGCTTTTGGTAACACCGCGTAAAATTAATTGCTAGTTTATTGTCGACTTACGAAAATTCCTTCGGAATTTTCTCTGGTACGTTTTTGTTTGCTAAATTAGTTGCTTAAACAACGTAACTAAACTTATACAATAACGTTGGCAAAAATATTGGTATGAACTATTCTATTAATGATTTAATTTCTATATTAGATTTAAAACCACATCCTGAAGGTGGTTTTTTTAAGGAAACTTATCGAAGTAAAGGAGAAATTGATGAAAGTAGTTTAGAAAATGGTTACGAAGGGAAAAGAAATTATTCAACTTGTATTTATTTTTTATTAACCTCGGAAAATTTTTCTGCATTCCACAGAATAAGGCAAGATGAAATTTGGCACTTTTACTATGGTTCTCCTATAAATTTGCACATCATTTCAGAATCAGGTCGATATATAAACCATGCTATTGGAATAGATATAAAAAAAGGAGAGGTTCCACAGTTTATTGTTCCTGGAGGAAGTTGGTTTGCTGCAGAAGTTGTTAATCAAAATTCACACTCTCTTATTGGATGTACTGTATCCCCTGGGTTTAGTTTTGAGGACTTCGAATTAAAATCTAGAGACGAATTAATTTCTTTGTTTCCAGATAAAAAAGAAATCATATCTAGGCTAACCCATTTCTAAAATACAGTTATCAACACCTTGTATAATCAATTGCTGGATAGTGTTTAATCATTAGCACGGAAATTCTGCCAAATTTCCTATACGAAGTTCTTTTTTGCTAACTTAGTGCTCACAGCAACTAAACATACACAAACACACTGTATCTAATTAAAACCATCCTTGAAAACAAAATGATTTTACCGAAAAACGACTTTCTAAAAGCAAGAGATTTTATATTGACAAATGCAAGAATGATTGAAAGACGTCTCTTTGATTTTCATTTTTCAAACGGAGATATGAACGGTGTTTTTCATTCCCTATATGCTTACCGAAATCCTGATGGCGGATTTGGACACGGAATGGAACCAGATACAGCATCACCTGAAAGTCAACCTCTATTTAGCATTATGGCACTTGAAACGCTCGATGAAGTTGGTTATCTGACCAAAGAAATCATTCTAAAAGACTTTATGCCATATTTTGTAAGTATAACAACAGAGAAAGGTGGTATTCCTTGGATGTTTAGACCAAAAAGTGATTACCCCTGCGAAGGACATTTCAAAACAGTTAAAGAATGGGCGGCTTTAAGTACTACTGCACCTTTACTTGGAATTTTAGAAAAATATGAGATTGATATACCTTGGATGAAAAAAGCAGAACAGTTTGTTTGGAGTGAATTTGAGAGAATAAAAGATAAACATGTTTTTTGCTACTTATGTGTACCAAGATGGTTAACTTTTTTAAAGTATACTAAAAGTCAGGATAAAGCTAAAAAGACTATCAATGACTTAAAAAACTGGATATTGAAAAACGGAATAATTTGCGAAGATAAATCTGATGAAGGTTGGGGACTTTACGGAAAACCACATAGTTTAAATTATGCAACATCTTCCGGAAGTATTCTATATTCGTTATTCACCAAAGAAACTATTGAATCTGATTTGAAAGAATTAATCAACAAACAGAAAAATGATGGACGTTGGGATACTTGGTATGGCATTAGTGAAGGAACAAAATTAGAATGGGCCGGTATTCAAACATTGTGGGTATTAAAGACCTTAAAGAATTATGATAAAATTGAAAAATAAATAAAAACTATACGCAAAGGCTTGTATATCTCATTGTTTCTGAATTTCCTGTCTAGGAATTATAATTAAAAAAAATAAAATGACCATCATTGAAAAACTAAAATATCACGATGACAATCAACTTAACGAATGGTTAGATTATAGTGATAAACAAACCAAAAAATTCTGTAAAGAGCTAGTGAAATTCGCTAAAGAGAATGAAACAGAATTAAAGCAATATTGTATAAATACCTTACCAACAGAATATTCAAGCTTAAGTATTATTTATGAAGCACTTACCGAATATTCTACCAGTTTTAATAATTTGCTATTTGAAGAAATTAAACGCGTTATAACTCTGGCAAAACAAAAAAGAATTAAAGCTTCATATTTAGAGCTTTTAACAGATATAGAACCTGAAGATATTTATTCTAAGGATGAAGAAATTTATATTGACTGCTTAAATTTTATGACATCAGAACTTAGTATTAACAATGATAAAAAATTCAATATAGAATTATTAGAGGTCATTGATTGGTTTCTAATAGAACTTGATGAAGATGATGATATCACAGAATCTAAAAATTGGGTCAATCAAATTAAAAAATTAGCAAATGAAGGTGAACCAGCTGTAAAATTAAAAGCACGAGAGGTTCTTAAAAATATAGACTCAACAGATGCATTAAATTCAATGTCTTTTTTTGAACGCGTAAAAGGAATGTTTAGTTGATAGCATCATGAAACAAATCTTAGTAACAACCATATTATTAGCTTTATTTTCTTGCACTAATACTAGTAATACAGAGTATAGCACCTTAAGAGTTGATGCTAATTTGAAGAGCAAGTTCTTTGCATCAACAAAAACAATGCTTAACCCATTAACTATAAAAACTAAAAATGGCTATGATGGTTTAATTGATTCTACAGAGTATCAAATAAATTCAAATATATTAGTTAATAATGATTCTCTTAGATCAATTAGATTTACAAAACTAAAACGAATCTCAAATGATACACTAAGGCTTAGTATTTATGAAACAAACCCAATGTATCATCATAACTTAATAGCTTCAATTATTGGTACTAGTTTTAAAATAACTTATGATTTTGACATGTCTGGACCATCAATTGATCCTAATATAAAAACTATAACACAAGAATTAATTCTAAAATCTCTACCAAATAAAAAAGGAGATTCAGTTTACGGGTATTTAAACTATTTAGGAAAATGCAATTTTGATTGTGATGGTGAAATTAAAATTAAAGGCTACTTTAAAACAAAACTAGATTAATAAGATGCCAACAACTAAACAACTAGCAAAGCATATACACCAAATCTATTTTGGTGGTAATTGGACAGAAGTCAATATAAAAGATACGGTCTCAAGTATTTCTTGGGAAGTCGCAATCAAAAAAATGGACAACTTTAATTCCATTTTGGCACTTACCTATCATATTCATTACTTTTCCAAAGTACAACTTAGAGTTTTAGAAAATGGTGTGTTAGAGGGTAAAGACAGTGAAAGCTATGACCATCCTGAAATTACATCACAATTAGATTGGGAAGCCTTACACCAATCTATGTGGCAAGATGCAGAACGTTTTACTGAGTTAATACAACAATTACCTGATACCATTTTAGACCAACCTTTTACTAATGATAAATATGGTACTTATGCTACTAACCTCTTAGGGTTAATAGAGCATACGCATTATCATTTAGGTCAGATTATCATTATAAATAAAATGATAACGTAATCTTAAATTACGTGTAGAAATATCATAAAGAAATGGCAAATGGCTCCTCCTAAAACAAATAGGTGCCAAACGACATGGAAATAAGGAACTTTATGTAAGGCATAAAAAACGATTCCAACAGTGTAAGACAAACCACCTGCAAATAACCATAATATACCATTTGATCCAAGCGCATCAGACAGGTTGGTGAAATCAAAAACAATAAGCCAACCCATTACTAGGTATAAGAGCGTAGAAAAGAGTTCGAACTTACCAGTAAAAAAGAGTTTTAAAATCACACCAAAAAGCGCAATTCCCCAAACAATCCAAAATAAAAGCCAACCATGACTATCTCTGAGCAGAATTAGTAGCACTGGAGTGTAAGTTCCTGCAATAAGCAAATAGATACTTACATGATCTACAATCCTAAAATAGTGCTTTCGATTTTCGCCTTTTACAGCATGATAAAATGTTGAAGCTAAAAATAAAATGATGATAGAAATGCCATAGACAATAACACTAAACAAACTCCAAGGCTTTGTGTTATCTGCATAAACAATCAATAAAATCAATGCTGCAATACCTAATGCTGCTCCAATACCATGGGTCCAGGCATTGAGTTGCTCTTCTAACTTTGTTTGTATACGCATTTATTTTTTGGATTTTGATTTAGTATTAACTTTAGGCTTTGACCATTTATTGACACAAGCATAAAAATCTATCTCAAAAGCAGGTTTTTGGCGATCTAATCGTTCATCCTGAAAGGCACGTTGTAAAATATCTTCAATTAAGTAATCCTCTTCTTCTTCTATAGGCACAAACTCCCTTTTTAAGGAAATATCAAATAAACTGGCTGTATTATTAAACCAAAAGGCTCGCCAACCACTCCGCAATTCTTTAATTAGTTCAAAAGTGGTCTTTCCAGTTTGTCTATGAATAAGTTTTACTAAAATTTGCCCTTCTGTTTTAGTGAGTTTCTTTAATTCTGCAGAAAACTCATCTTCAATATATTTTTGAATAACCTTTGAATACTTTTTCTTGTCACGTTTACGTTCTAAAGTTTCTAAACGCTTTTGTAGGGCTTCTAAACGTTCTGCAGCAAGTTTTGCATAAGGGTAAACCTTTAGTGTTTTACGCCTTAAAATAATATAGCGAATTCGTGCATCACGATCTTTAAAATTTAAGTTGGGCAGCACCAAAACCTCATCTAATTCGATCTCTGTTACAGGTATAGAATCGCCTTCAATAATCATATAATGCACCACAGTAGAATCTTGTTTTACAGGATCTTCTTGTGCAAAAATTGCAGTTGAAAACAACAATGCTATGTAGGTTATATACTTCATAATTTATAGTACTTCTAAAATCGTTCCAAAGACAATTTAAAGCTATATTCAAAATTAGTAATTTATACTACCATTAACCTTAAATTCGTATTAATATTATTATTTTTAAGGAAAAATTTACACTTATGGCTAAAAAGCAATTACTGAATAAAAAGTCGATGGACTTTTTAGAAAAATACCTAAATAATGCATCACCAACTGGATATGAATGGGAAGGGCAAAAAATATGGATGGATTATTTAAAACCTTATGCAGATGAGTTTATAACCGACACCTATGGAACTGCAGTTGCCGTAATAAATCCAAAAGCAAAATACAAAGTTGTAATTGAAGGTCATGCTGATGAAATCTCTTGGTATGTTAACTATATCTCAGACAAAGGTTTGTTATATGTGGTAAGAAATGGTGGAAGCGATCACCAAATTGCACCAAGTAAGATTGTGAATATTCACACAAAAAAAGGTATAGTTAAAGGTGTTTTTGGTTGGCCAGCTATACATACAAGAAGTAGAGCTAAGGAAGAACCACCAAAGCCAGATAATATTTGTATAGACATTGGAGCTAAGGATAAAAAAGAAGTTGAGAAAATGGGAGTTCATGTAGGATGTGTGATTACTTATCCAGATGAATTTCATATTCTGAATAAAGACAAATTTGTGTGTCGCGCCTTAGACAATAGAATGGGAGGTTTTATGATTGCTGAAGTTGCGCGCCTACTCCACGAGAATAAAAAGAAACTACCATTTGGATTATACGTTACAAACTCTGTCCAAGAAGAGATTGGGCTACGTGGAGCCGAAATGATAACAGAAACCATTAAACCTAATGTTGCTATTGTTACTGATGTAACTCATGATACTACAACTCCAATGATAGATCCTAAAAAACAAGGTTTAGCAAAAATTGGGGACGGACCAGTAGTAGCTTATGCACCTGCAGTGCAACAAAAACTACGTGATTTAATTACAGATACTGCAGAAGAAAAGAAAATACCTTTTCAACGTGCAGCCTTATCTAGAGCTACAGGGACAGATACAGATGCCTTTGCCTATAGCAATGGTGGTGTTGCATCTGCTCTAATTTCATTACCATTACGTTACATGCATACGACAGTAGAAATGGTACATAAAAGTGATGTTGAAAATGTGATTAAGTTAATTTACGAAACCCTATTAAAAATTGAAGACGGAGAAACGTTTTCATATTTTAAATAAACATAAGCCTCTTTTTTAGAGGCTTTTAAATTTATAACCCATTGCCTTATGACCTTAAAGAATCAAAAACATTTATTTGATATTCAAGACGATGTTACATATCTAAACATTGCTAGTCAATCACCAACTTTTAAAGCTACTTATAATGCAGGCTTGGAAGGCTTAAAACAGAAAAGTCAGCCCTATACGATTAAAACTTCTGACTATTTTGAACCCGTTATAGAGCTTAAAAAATTGTTTTCAAATCTCGTCAACGCAGAGCATTATAATCGTATAGCTTTAATACCGTCTGTATCCTATGGCATGGCTACGGTTGCCAATAATATTGTTTTAAATGAAGGCGATGAGGTTTTGGTTATAGATGAACAATTTCCTAGCAACATGTATTCTTGGCAAAAACTTGCTAAAACCTATAATGCAACCATAAAAGTTATTGAAGCTCCAGATACTGTGAAACAATGGAATGAAGATATTCTAAACGCCATTCATGAAAAAACGGCTTTGGTTGCGATGGGAAATATCCATTGGTCAAACGGAAGTCTATTTAATTTAAAAGCGATTAGTGTAAAGGCAAAATCACATAACTCACTTTTAGTTATTGATGGAAGTCAGACCGTTGGCGCACTACCTTTTTCAATAAAAGACATACAACCAGATGCTTTAATTTGTGCTGGTTACAAGTGGTTATTTGGACCTTATGGATGTGCTTATGGCTATTTTGGGCCTTATTTTGATAATGGGAATCCGATTGAAGAAAACTGGACGAATCGTTTAGATAGTGAAGATTTTTCTGGATTAACCAATTACCAACCAGAATATAAGCCTATGGCGAATAGGTATTCTGTTGGTGAAAGTGGAAACTTTATTTATGTAAAAATGCAGATTGAAGCTTTAAAGCAACTTATTCAATGGACACCAAAAGGGGTTCAAGACTACTGCAAGCAAATTTCTTTAGAAGCTGTAAAAGAACTAAAAGCATTAGGCTGCAAAATTGAAGAAGACAATTATAGAACTCATCACTTATTTGGAATTAAATTACCAGAAAACATAGATTTACACGCCTTAAAAAAAGACCTATTTAACAAAAATATATTTGTATCCTTTAGAGGCAACTATATTAGAATTTCTTGTCATTTATATAATACAGCTGAGGATTTTAAACCATTAATTAATTGTTTAGCATCTCATCTATAAATTAAAAATTTGGATGAATACATAGACATAGTAACCAAAGAAGGTAACCCAACTGGTAAAGTCGCTTTAAAATCTGATGCACATAAAAACGGATGGTACCACAACACCATTCATTTATGGTTGTATACAAGAAAAGGTGAAATTCTATTGCAACAGCGCTCCCGCAAAAAGAAAATTTATCCTTTACTTTGGGATGTTTCTACTGCTGGGCATATTGATGCAGGTGAAATTTTTATTGAAGCTGCTTTGAGAGAAACTAAAGAAGAAATTGGTTTGACATTAAAACCAAAACATCTTCATAAAATTGGAACTTTTCTTCATGAAACAAATTATGGTGACATACAGGATAATGAATTTCATCAAGTATATATTGCAGAATTGACTGTTGACCTTAATAAACTTACACCTCAAAAAAATGAAGTTGAGGCTTTAAAGCTGGTGTCTTTTGAAACGTTTAAAAAACTGTTAGAACAAAGCGAAACGAATCAGCATTTCATTTCCACAAATAAATCGTATTATAGCTTCATCATTAAGACCATTAAAGAAAAACTAAACATATGAATTTACTGCTCATGGCTGTTGCACCAGTAATGGTGATTATTGTATATATCTACTTTCAAGATAAATATGAAAAAGAGCCAATTGGGCTCATGATAGCTAGTTTTTTTTTAGGAGCAATAGTTAGTATTCTTATTGTTACAGCCTTATATTTTTTTACTGGTCGCTTTATTCCAATTACTGATGAGTTTAGTGTTTGGCAACAGTTTATACAAGCCTTTTTTGTTGTTGCACTGGCTGAGGAATTTAGTAAGTATGTCATTGTAAAGTACTTTAACCAACCTAAAAAAGCATTTAATGAGCCTTACGATGGTATTGTCTATGCTGTTATGGTGTCCATGGGTTTTGCATGCACGGAAAATATAATGTATGTCTTAGAAGGTGGTTATCAAACTGCAATTCTAAGAGCCTTTACAGCTGTACCTGCTCATGCAACATTTGGGATTTTAATGGGTTATTACATGGGTAAAGCGAAATTCTCAAATAATAGGTTTAAGCTTAATATGGCTGGCTTATTTTTAGCTGTACTCTTTCATGGAGCTTATGATTTTTTCTTATTTATTAGATTTATTCCTGGCATTTCAATTGGAGCATTTGTTTCACTCATTATAGGAATCATCTTATCTCGAAAAGCCATCAAAAAACATCAAGAAGATTCAAACTTTAAATCTTTAGAAGATTCTTAAAATAAGCTGATTATTTTCATATTTTGTTTGCTGATTTAGTTTTAATTTAGCAATTCGTTAATAACTCAAAGTTTATGTACAAAATAAAAGTGAATACTTCACATCAGTTTGAAGTCACAAAAGAAGATACGCAAGCATTGGATGCTATAGCATCTACTTCAGATAATTTTCACATACTACAAAATAACGCCTCTGTAAAAGCTTCTATTTTAAGTTCAGATTTTAACACAAAAACGTATACCATTAAGGTGAATAACAACATCTATAATGTCAATATTAATGACGCTCTAGATCAGCAAATTGAAGCCTTAGGTTTTGAAGTCGGAGCATCTAAAAAGGTTAATAATATTAAGGCTCCAATGCCTGGTTTAATTTTAGAAATCAACGTTAATGTTGGTGATGAAGTTAAAGAAGATGATGCGCTTTTAATATTGGAAGCTATGAAAATGGAAAACGTTATAAATTCACCAAGAGAAGGTGTTATAAAATCCATTGCCATAAATCAAGGAGAAACTGTAGATAAGAATTCACTTTTAATAGAATTTGAATAATATGAAGAAGCTATTAGTTGCAAATCGTGGTGAAATTGCCATAAGAGTAATGCGTACTGCAAAGAAAATGGGAATAAAAACCGTTGCTGTTTTTTCTGAAGTGGATAGAAATGCATTACACGTTAAATATGCTGATGAAGCAGTTTGCATAGGACCTGCTCCATCAAACGAATCGTATTTAAAAGGAGATAAAATTATTGAAGTTGCCAAATCACTTCATGTAGATGCTATACATCCAGGTTATGGTTTCTTAAGTGAAAATGCCGATTTTGCAGAATTATGCGAAGCAAATGGCATTATTTTTATTGGTCCACGCTCTAAAGCCATAAAGGTTATGGGTAGTAAACTGGCAGCTAAAGAAACTGTAAAAGGCTACAATATACCTATGGTGCCAGGAACTGATGAAGCTATAACAGATATTCCTAAAGCTAAAAAAATTGCCAAAGAGATTGGTTTTCCTATTCTAATTAAAGCTTCAGCTGGTGGTGGTGGAAAAGGTATGCGTATTGTTGAAAACGAAGCTGAATTTGAATCTCAAATGGATAGAGCGATTAGTGAAGCAACTAATGCATTTGGTGATGGTTCTGTATTTATTGAAAAGTATGTAGGTTCACCACGACATATCGAAATCCAAGTGATGGCAGACATGCATGGTAATGTGCTTCATTTTTTTGAACGCGAATGTTCTGTACAACGTCGTCATCAAAAAGTAGTAGAAGAAGCACCTTCTGCTGTGTTAACACCGGAATTACGAGAAAAAATGGGACAAGCAGCCATTAATGTAGCGCGTTCTTGTGATTATATTGGAGCAGGGACAGTAGAGTTTCTATTAGATGAAAATTTAAATTTCTATTTCTTAGAAATGAATACAAGACTGCAAGTTGAGCATCCAGTATCTGAATGGATTTCTGGAGTAGACTTGGTAGAATTACAAATCAAAGTAGCTCGTGGAGAAGAACTCGACATAAAACAAGAGGACTTAAAAATTAATGGTCACGCTTTAGAACTTCGTGTGTATGCTGAAGACCCAATGAATGACTTCCTACCTAGCGTTGGAAATTTAGAAGTGTATCAATTGCCAGAAGGAGACAATATAAGAGTTGATAATGGTTTTGAAGAAGGTATGGACATTCCTATCTATTACGATCCAATGTTATCAAAACTGATTACTTATGGTAATACCAGAGAGGAAGCCATTGAGTTAATGCTAAAAGCAATTGAAAACTATCATGTAAGAGGTGTTGAAACCACCTTGCCTTTTGGTCGCTTTGTTTGTGAGCACGACGCTTTTAAAAGTGGAAATTTCGATACACATTTTGTAAAGAAGTACTACTCTCCTAGCCTACTAGAGAAACAACATAAGAATGAGGCTGAGATCGCAGCTAAAATTGCATTAAAGCGCTATTTAGAAGATCAGAAATTATTAAGACTACCTAACTAAGACATTATGGATTCCAAAATAAAAACACTTCAAGACAAATTAGCATTAGCCAAATTAGGTGGTGGACAAAAACGTATAGACAAACAACACCAAAAGAAAAAATTAACCGCTAGAGAGCGTGTAATGTATCTTTTAGACGAAGGTTCTTTTGAAGAAATTGGAGCTTTAGTCACGCACAGAACTAAAGATTTCGGAATGGCAGATCAACAGTTCTATGGTGATGGTGTCGTTACAGGATATGGTACTGTAAATGGGAGATTGATATACATCTTTGCTCAAGATTTTACCGTTTTTGGTGGTTCATTATCTGAAACTCATGCCGAAAAAATCTGTAAGATTATGGATATGGCTGTTAATGTTGGTGCACCAATCATTGGATTGAATGATTCTGGTGGAGCACGTATTCAAGAAGGTGTACGTTCTTTAGGTGGCTATGCAGATATCTTTTATAGAAACGTCCAGGCCTCTGGAGTGATTCCTCAGATTTCTGCCATTATGGGTCCTTGTGCTGGTGGAGCGGTTTATTCGCCTGCTATGACCGATTTTACCTTAATGGTAGAAGACACAAGTTATATGTTCGTTACTGGACCAAATGTTGTAAAAACGGTTACTAACGAAGAAGTTACAAGTGAAGAACTTGGTGGTGCTAGTGTGCATTCTTCAAAATCTGGTGTCGCTCATAAAACGGCAGCGAATGATGTAGAGTGTTTAGAAGATGTGAAAACACTATTAAGTTACTTACCACAAAGTAATAGAGAAAAACCTCAGGATATTGAAGTAGAGCTAAAGGAAGAAGCTAGAGAAACATTAGCGTCTATTGTTCCTGAAAACCCTAATAAGCCTTACGATATGCATCAAGTGATTGAAGGTATTATCGATGCCGATTCATTCTATGAAATTCATAAAGACTTTGCCGAGAATATCATTGTTGGTTTTGCACGTTTAGGAGGGAAATCTGTTGGTATAGTTGCTAACCAACCTATGTTTTTAGCTGGTGTACTCGATGTTAATAGTTCTACAAAAGCTGCACGTTTTGTACGTTTTTGTGACTGCTTTAATATTCCATTACTTGTTTTGGAAGATGTTCCAGGCTTTTTACCAGGCACTGACCAAGAATGGAATGCAATTATTACCAATGGTGCTAAATTATTATATGCATTTAGTGAAGCCACAGTACCAAGAGTAACAGTAATTACAAGAAAAGCTTATGGAGGTGCATATGATGTCATGAACTCTAAACACATTGGAGCGGATATGAACTTTGCATGGCCAAATGCTGAAATCGCCGTAATGGGAGCCAAAGGTGCAGCAGAAATTATCTTTAAACGAGAAATCTTGTCTGCAGATGACAAAGAAGCGAAGTGGAAAGAAAAAGAAGCTGAATATGCTGAACTTTTTGCTAATCCCTATAGTGCAGCAGAACGTGGCTTTGTAGATGAAGTTATTTTACCAGAAAACACAAGACGAAAACTGATAAAAGCGTTTAGTATGCTTGAGAATAAAGAAGTTGTGAAGCCTAATCGTAAGCATGGAAATATTCCTTTGTAAATAATAAAACGGTTTGAGTCATTGCTCAAACCGTTTTAATTTTAACTATTAACCAATTATAGTCATTTCATTTAAGGTGAACGTTTCTACTGCACCATCTGTAGCTTTCATATATTCAGCCAAATGTGTGTTATTCATATGTGTTTGCCATAAGTCTCTGTTCTCCCAGTTTTCATAAAACAAAAACAAATTTTCATTTTCATTATCTTGGTGTAAATCGTAATTAATACAACCTTTCTCTGCTCTAGTTATATCAATTAATTTCAGCAATTCTCTTTTTACTAAATCTCTGTGCTCTTCTTTTGCTAGTATTCTAGCAACAATTGTTAATTGATTTGACATATTTAATATTTTAAATTGATTTAATTACTTCTTCGATGTTCATTCTTGATTTTGGTTTCTTATGAGGTTGATTAAAATCATCTTCAGATCTGTAGCCTATAGCTACTGCTACAATTGATGCATAATCAGTTTGCCCAAGAATCTTATCATAATTCTCAGGCTCAATACCTTCCATTGGTGTTGAGTCTATTCCCATATTAGCACAAGCGCTTAAAAAAACACCAACTGCCAAATACACCTGTCTATCAAACCAAGATTTGATTTCAGCTTCTGGTAAAGGTTTAATAAATTCTTTATAATAATTTACTGCCCCTTCTGGTAATTCTTCTTCTATTTGTTTTTCAAATAATGACAAATCATTTATTCGACTAAAGACAACAACAGTATCACTATCTATTACTTTTTGAGTATTTAACCACGATACTTTTGAAAGTTCATCTTTGGTTGAAGCATCTGAAATAAAGGTAAACTGCCAAGGTTGGCTATTTATAGAGGAAGGGCTTAATCTTAAAATTTCTTTTAAGTCTTCAATTTTTTTAGATTCTATTTTCTTTGAAGCATCATACTTTTTTGTGGTATAACGCCCTTGCATGTTTTTTATAAAACTCATTATTATTTATTTTAACTATACTTTTTATAGTTGCAAAACTAAGTATAGTATTTTATCTTTGCAATAACGGTCAAAAATGATAGTATAAAAATGGCAGATAAAATTCAGGAAAAATACACCTATAATGGAAAAGAATACCCTTGCTGTGCAAGCTTAACTATGGGAGTGATAGGAGGTAAATGGAAAACTGTAATTTTATTTCATTTGATAGGTCATACTCTTAGATATAATGAATTAAGAAAATTAATGCCTACTGTTACCGAACGTACACTAAGTTTACAATTAAAGAAACTTGAAGATGATAAAATCATTGAGCGTAAAGTATATACTAAAAAACCACCGCTTAGGGTAGAATATAAACTTACAGACTTAGGTGAATCGTTAATTCCAATAATCAGTTCTATAGCAGAATGGGGAAATTCAGTTTCTTGATTCTTTTTCAATCAAAAATTCGTCCATAATAATTTAAATCCACAATTTCACCTTTAGTAGTCTTATAATCTCTTCGAATGGTACCTTCGAGCTCAAAACCATTTTTAAGAATAACGGCTACGCTTCCTTTATTTCTTGAGCTCGCTCTACAGAGTAGTTTTATAAACTTGTACTCTTCAACAATATGATCCACAACCAAATTTGTAGCTTTTGAAACAATACCTTTACCTTCGTAACGACTATCAATAAAAGAACCTAACTCTGCTTTAGGTACATTCATATCTATATTCTTTACATCAACAAGACCAATGAATTCATTGGTATTAACATCGGTAATCATATAGGGTAAATAACCAATAGCTTTAATTCGTTTCTGTATGTCTTCACAATAAACCAAAGTGTCTTCAAGCGTTCGTGTTTTAGAAACTGTACCTGCAAAAAAATCTTCGAGCCTTGCTCTATTGCTATCTATTAAATTAAAAAGTGCTTCACCTTCATTGGGTTGGAGTAAGTCAATTTTAAAACTATCAAATGTCATTTTTATGCTATTTTGGGAATTTGCTCGCATCAATTCCTGGCACAATGCGAAGTGCATTTTTATAGTATACTTTTTTAAGGACTTCATCCGATAAATCTAGTCCATACATTGGCCAAAACGCATGATACTTTTTATGGTAAGGGAAATATTCATCATCAGATTCTAAGACTCTAAAATAGGTTGGAAACTCATTTGGTTTCCAACTGTCTTTACCAAATAAAATACGGTCTTGGTATTTTTCAAAAAAGGCTTTAGCAAATCTTGGTTGACGGCCTAACTCAGCTATGATGGCTCCAATACCAACATTCATATTTGGCATTTCATCTAACAGCTCACCTAGCTTCCCTAAATCATTAGCAAACCAACCCATATGCGCATTTATAAAAGTGGTATTCTTATGTTTTTTAAACATGTTGTGCTGTTCTTGGATAATCTGTTCCCAGGGTGCAGGATTAGTAGCATTTCTTTTACGTCTTGGATGTGTTTTTAACTCCAGCCAACGTTCATTATCACCATCAAAGTCTTCCCAAAACAGTTTTGGATCAGCTGAATGAATTAAAACCGGAATCCCTAATTCACCACATTTAGCCCAGATAGGATCTAATCGTTCATCATCAATTGCCAAACGCTTACCATCAGAATCGTTGTTTCGCAATCCTAAACTCTTATAGACTTTAAGTCCAACAGCCCCAGCCTTAACATCAGCTTCCAATTGTTTTACTTTTCTTTCTATCCATCCATCTGCTCCAGCCCCTTCAAAATTGATATTACAAAACAACACAAAACGACCAGGATAATTAGCCTTTGCATTAGCCAGAGCCTGCTTCAAATTATCCCCTGTCCTACCGCTTAAATTGACCATGACTTGTAAATTCAGTGTATCCATAGCAGTAACTACTGGCTTTAAATCTTGAGTTGCCATTCTATATTGGTGACCGTGCACATCAATAAAAGGAAACTTGGCTTTCTTTACAATATTGCCTGGAACTACTAATGTTGATTTTGGATTGTAGTCTTCAAACGTTAAGTCTTCTTGAGAAAATGATACTATTGTAACTAAACATAGAATTATAAGTGTATAGTATTTTAATTGCATGGTAATATCTATTTAAGCTTTAAAGTTAACGAACTAGAGCAGTTCAAATTTTTATTTATGATGGGTTTAACATCAAATCATTAAGAGTCTAATAAACGTCTATGGTAGTTTATTTGTCCCAAATGATAAGCTAAGTGCATCGCTAAATGCACTAAAAAATATTCTGTAGTCATAGTGTCTTCAGAAACACGTCGTTTATATTCTTTTTGTAAATCTTCTTGAGTTAAGCTTTTTAAGGTTTGTTCTACAATAGCAATAGTATCATCAACTTGTTTTATCAATTCTTCCCTTGAAACATCCTTAAGAGAAAATTCTAATTCACGTTGTCTTATATAACCAGTATTTCCCATTGTCGCTCCAATAAAATGGTTTAGATTTCCAACAAGGTGTAGACATAAATTGCCTGCACAATTAGAAATATCTTTGGTTACAATCCATAAGTTTTTCTCTTCTTGGTACAAATTCACTTCGTCCTTTAAAGCATTTAAGTCCCTGCTAAATAACCTAATTAATGTGTCTGTCAGCATACTATGCGTGTATTAAATAAAGATATCTGATATTACTATAATATCTACTCAAAAATAGTCAATAATTGACTTACTTTTACGCCATGCAAAATCAAAAACGGTCGCAAATAGAATTTGTAGTCTTAATGGCTGCGTTAATGTCTATAGTGGCATTATCTATTGATGCCGTTTTACCAGCTTTGCCAATTATTGGTGAATATTTGAATGTTGCTAACCCTTTAGACAACCCTAAATTAATTACTTCAATCTTTTTAGGCTTAGGTATAGGTCAGTTAATTTTTGGGCCGCTATCGGATAGTTTTGGGCGTAAACCAATCGTCTATGTCGGATTTATACTTTTTATAATTGCTTCCATTATCTGTGTTACAACAAAGAGTTTTGAAGTTATGCTATTTGGACGTTTATTACAAGGTATCGCTTTAGCATCACCAAGAACAATGTGCATTGCTATGGTAAGAGACTCTTACGAAGGAGATTATATGGCTAAAATATTATCTATTGTAGTCATGGTATTTATTTTGGTTCCAATTATTGCTCCAACTCTAGGGCAATTTTTAATGAATCATTATGGTTGGAAGTTTATTTTCACTTTTACATTAATTTTCGGTCTAATAGTAATGCTATGGTTTTGGTTACGCCAACCTGAAACTTTAAAAGATAAGTACAAAATTCCTTACAGGCTTTCAATATTTAAAACAGGTACCATACAATTCTTTAAAATTAAATCAGCTGTAATCTATACGCTTCTATCAGGATTTATTACAGGGTCGTTTATGGTTTATTTGAGTACATCTCAGCAGATATTTGAAAAGCAATATAATCTCGCTGAAGAGTTTCCATTAATCTTTGCGAGTTTAGCAATTTCAGTAGGCTTAGCTACTTTTATGAATAGCCAACTGGTTGTAAAATACGGGATGAAACGTATTGTACACATCTCCATGCTAAGCTTTGTGCTTATTTCAATTATATTTTTAGCATTTTACCATTCAGACCAGAATCCTAGTATAGAAATACTTATCACTTTCTTTGCGTTACAATTTTTTACTATTGGATTTTTATTTGGAAATTTAAGAGCTTTAGCTATGCAACCAATGGGCCATATTGCAGGTATTGGCTCTGCTTTAAACGGGTTTATCTCTACCGTAATGGCAGTTCCTATAGCTAATTATATTGGAAGTTATATTGATGGTTCAGTAAAGCCATTATTTATAGGCTTTTTGGTATGTGGATTAATTTCATTGTTATTATTCTATTTTAATAGCAACGCAGTATCCAAGCTTTCAAAAGTTAATTAAAAAATTTCTAGATCCCCTTTTCCTTCTCTTACAATAATAGGATCGTCTTCAGATAAGTCTATGATTGTTGAGGCTTCGTTTCCTCCATAACCTCCATCGATAACTAAGTCTACTAAATCATCCCATTTTTCTAGAATTAATTCTGGATCAGTAGTATATTCTATTACATCATCCTCATCACGTATAGAAGTCGATACAATTGGATTCCCTAAAGCTTCTACCAAAGCTAATGCAATAGAATTATCAGGTACTCTAATACCCACAGTTTTACGCTTTTTAAAAGGGTTAGGAAGGTTTTTTGAACCTGGTAAAATAAATGTGTACGCACCAGGAAGTGCACGTTTTAAAATTTTAAAAGTCCTAGTGTCAATTTGTTTTACATAATCACTGAGGTTACTTAAATCTTCACAAACAAATGAAAAATTAGACTTTTCGAGTTTTACTCCTTTAATTATAGCAATTCTTTCTAAGGCTTTAATATTAGTGATATCACATCCTAATCCATAAACTGTATCTGTAGGATAAATAATTAGTCCACCTCTTTTAAGCACATTCACTACGTTTTGAATTGCTTTAGGGTTTGGGTTTTCTGGATATATTTTTATAAACTCAGCCATAATATGTATCTTTCAAATACGTTTACAAAGTAAATAATTTTTTGAAATGAAAGGCTTAAAACTCATTTTCCTTTTTCTAGTATTAACATCTTTAAATGTTTCTTGTAATTCGGATGATTCTAATACAGCAGGACCCAACCCTCTTGAGGCTTATGAAGAGTTTAATATTTCTTACGGAAATGATAGTAATCAGGTTTTTGATTTGTATTTACCCTATAACAGAACTACAGCCACTAAAACTATTATACTTGTTCATGGAGGCGGTTGGACTTCTGGAGACAAGACAGATATGGATGATATTGTTGAAATTATTAAAACCCAACTACCAACTTACGCTATTGTTAATATGAATTACAGATTAGCGGATGAAAATAATTTTGCTTACCCAATGCAAACCGACGATATTACGAGTGTTGTTACTTTTTTAAAAAACAACCAAGTTAACTATGTTATCTCTGATGATATAGGCTTTATTGGTGGAAGTGCTGGCGCACATCTCTCAATGCTTTGGAGTTATGTGTTTGATAATGAACATCAAGTTGACATGGTTTGTAGTATTGTTGGACCAACAAACTTTACTGACCCCACTTATTTAAACAACCCTGTTTATCAGGAACTTATAAATGCTTTTGGAATTAATATTACTAATGAATTTTTAGAAGAAATGAGCCCTTACCATCGCGTTACAACTTCCGCTCCACCAACAATTTTGTTTTATGGTGGGCAAGACCCATTAATACCTAATACACAAGGTATTGATATGCGTGATAAGCTTCAACAATTAAATGTTATCAATGAGTTTAATTTTTATCCTAATGAAGGTCATAGCTGGGGAGGAGCAAATTGGATAGATTCAGTAATAAAATTAAAAACATTTATAGAAACTCATATGTAATTCTTATAGTTTTTGTTTAACGACCCTCTATCACAATAAAAAACAAAAACTGTAACATTTTATATGTAAATGCAGTCTATAGAGTATGTATCAATCAATAATAATAGCGTTATTAATCTCCAATACACTTTTTGCTATAGAAATAGATCCTCCAAAAAGACAACCACCAATTGTCTTCACTAAAGCAGAGTACATTAATACAACAACCTCACGTATACCTTTTAAAGTTATTGACCAACTTATAGTTGTTGAAGTTGAACTCCTAAATAAAGAGGGGAACTTCATTATTGATACAGGTTCGGAAACATTAATATTAAATAGTACTCACTTTAAACCTACCAGAAAACATAAACAAGAGGGTAAACTAAAAAGTGGAGTTCATAATGACATTGAAAATGTTAAAGAGAAATATCTTAAAGCGTTAAGTATAAATAATCTTACTCTAGAACAACTCAACGCAGACGTTATAGATCTTTCTCATATAGAAAAAATCAAAAAAATTGAAGTTTTAGGAATTATTGGCTATAGTATATTAAAAGATTTTGAAGTATTCATAGACATGCATTTAAATCAAATCACCTTAACAAGGATTGATAAAAATGGGAAACCCTTATCTAAAAAGATATATGCAGAAACTATACACGACAGTATAGATTTTAAATTAAAAAAACATACAATTATACTCGATGCACTAATCGAAAACCATAAAGTGAAATTTGGATTAGATACAGGTGCAGAGTATAATCAGCTTAACAAGAATATAGATTCAAAAATTTTAGACTATTTTTATCCTAATAAAGAATTGAAGCTTACTGGTGCTAGCGGCAGGAAAATAAAAGTTATGGCAGGGAAATTGTTTAGAGTTAAATTGAATGATTCAATTTACTTTGGTCCAATGAAAACTGTGCTTACTAATTTAAGAAAAATGAACACTGCATTTAGCACTAATCTTGATGGTATTTTAGGCTTTGAATTTTTCGCTCAAAAACGAACGATTATTAATTACAAAAAACAGAAACTCTACTTTATTAAGTTTCCTATTATAACGCATTGAAGATAAAACAACATAATATACTCTTATTATTGCTTTTATTTCTATTCACCTGTAATATTTGTGCGCAAAGCAAAACTATTAAAGGTTATGACATCAAAGGAGAGGAAGTCATTTTTATATTTAATGTTAATGATTATCCTAACATTAAGAATAATGGTGATACCATTGATGATGTTTATGTTTCAGGAGAATTTAATAATTGGGCGAGAGATCAATGGCCAATGCTAAAGGTTAGTGATTCAATTTATCAATTAAAAAAAAGTCTGTCGCTTTTTACATCTGATTTTGGTTGGGAGTTCAAATTTATTATTAATGGTATGCATTGGGCAGAACCTTCTAGTGATTTTGAAAATAGCGTAGATGCTAAAGACTCAAATGGTTTCCCACTAATGGTCTATAATCTCAAATTCTATAGTGCTTTTGCTACTGATTATGGTAATATAAGTTTCAAACTAAAAGGCTATAAAGATGCTGAAAAAGTTATTCTCAGTGGTACATTTAATAGATGGGGATGAAACAGGGTTTTATAATGAAACCTACTGAAGATGGGTTGGAAAGTAACTTTACAACTAAAACCAGACATTTATCAATATAAATTTATTTGTTGATGACAATTGGATTGAAGATCCACAAAATCCATCTAAAGTCAAAAATGAATATGATGGATATAATTCAGTCATTGATGTTCAGAAAAATATAAAATTTCAACTCTGTGATTTTGAAGATGCTAAAACTGTTATACTTAGTGCAGATTTTAATAATTGGACAAAAGATGATTTCAAAATGACTAAAGTCGATGGTTGTTGGGTTTACAACCAAAGATTATCTGGTGGAAAATATCACTATAAATTTATTGTTGATGGTAATTGGATTACTGACCCTTCTAATACTGTAAAAGAATATGATGATGAAGGAAACATTAACTCTGTCTGTATGGTAAAATAATTACCTCAATATCTGAAGCTTAGCAAATCGCAGTAACAACTTTTTAGTATCTCCTTTTTGAAATTTAATTTCGGCCTTAACATCACCTCCTGTTCCTTCTATTTTTATAACCTCACCTCTACCAAAGCGTTGATGATTCACTTTACTACCAACAACTAATTTCCCTTCATAATCATTAGAATCACTTTCTGACTTAGTCACTGGCTTCATTTTTTTAGGTGTACTAATCACAAAATTTTCAGGTTTAGCTTTGGGTTTCTTTTTTGACATTTTTGCTGTTTTAGGTTTCGCAAATCTAATCCGATTGGGCTCAATATCGCCAAAAATTGAAGCATCTAACATCGGATTAAATCGTTGTTCTTTCAAAGGGGTAACTATATCTACAAACTCTTCATCTATTTCTTCTATAAATCGACTTGGTTCTGCATCAATCAATTTTCCCCAACGGTATCGTGATAATGTATATGTTAAATAAGCTTGTTTTTCGGCTCTTGTCAAAGCTACATAAAATAATCGACGTTCTTCTTCAAGTTCACTTCGGGTGTTCATACTCATAGCACTTGGAAACAGGTCTTCTTCCATACCAACAATAAACACATGTCCAAACTCTAAACCTTTTGCTAAGTGAATCGTCATAAGTGCCACATGGTCTGGATCTCCTTTATCTCCATCTAAATCGGTAGCTAATGCCACATCTTCAAGAAATTCTGCTAAAGAATCCCCTGCATCTGCTAATTCTATTTGACCTTCAACAAAATCTTTTATACCGTTTAATAATTCTTGGACATTATCCATTCTGGTAACACCTTCTGGGGTACCGTCTTTATTTAACTCTCTAATTAAACCACTGGTTTTAGTCACATGCTCAGCTAAATCAAAAGCATTCGCATTTTGATTCATCACTTTATAACTCTCAATAAGCGTCACAAAATCTCTTAACTTATTTTTCGTTCCGTTATTGATGTTGATAGTTACGTTATCAATATCTTTAATAACATCATAAATTGTTCTTCCTGTTACATTAGCTGCAACTACTAATCTATCTACAGTTGTTTGCCCAATACCTCTTGCGGGATAATTAATGACACGCTTAAGTGCTTCTTCATCAGCTGAGTTAAGTATTAAGCGTAAATAAGCCGTAACATCCTTAATTTCTTTTCGTTGGTAAAACGATAAACCACCATATATACGATAAGGAATATCACGCTTTCTTAAGGCATCTTCAATGGCACGTGATTGTGCATTAGTTCTATACAATACTGCAAAATCACTATTATGCAGTTGCTTATTCATTTTTGTTTCCCAAATGGTACTTGCCACATATCGTCCTTCATCACCATCAGTTAATGAACGATGCACTTTTACTTTCTCACCAATATCATTAGCTGTCCAAACAATTTTATCTAGCTTGGTTTTATTATGCTCAATAACTGAATTTGCAGCTCCAACAATATTTTTTGTTGAACGGTAATTTTGCTCTAACCGATAAACCTTAACACCATCATAATCCTTCTGAAAATTCAAGATATTATTAATGTTGGCACCACGAAACGCATAGATACTTTGTGCATCATCACCTACTACGCAGATATTCTGAAAACGATCAGACAAAGCTCTTACAATAAGATATTGCGAGTGGTTGGTATCTTGGTACTCATCTACTAATATATATCTAAATCGATTTTGATACTGTGCTAATACATTAGGAAATCGTGTTAACAGCTCATTGGTTCTAAGCAATAAGTCATCAAAATCCATCGCTCCTGCTTTAAAACAACGATCAACATACTCTTTATAAATATCACCAAGTCTTGGACGACGTGCCATAGCATCTGCCTCCATTAATTCAGGGTTTTTGAAATACGCCTTAACTGTTATTAAACTGTTCTTATAAGATGAAATTCGGCTATAAACTTGCTTGGTCTTGTAGATATCTTTATCTAAACCCATTTCTTTTATGATAGAGCCTAGAAGCTTTTGAGAATCTTGTGTATCATAGATAGTGAAATTACTTGGAAAGCCTAAATGATGCCCTTCAAATCTTAAAATCTTAGCAAATACGGAGTGAAACGTTCCCATCCATAAATTCTTAGCCTCTCCATCGCCTACAATATCAGCAATTCTACCTTTCATTTCTTTGGCAGCCTTATTGGTAAACGTCAATGCCAATATATTAAAGGCATCAACACCTTGTGCCATTAAATATGCAATACGATAGGTCAATACACGTGTTTTACCAGAACCAGCACCAGCAATAATTATCATTGGGCCGTCTTTTTGAAGTGTTGGTGCTAATTGTGCGTCGTTAAGTTGACTGAGATATTTTTCCAAAGACTATTTTTTTCGAAATGTGAAATTAATAATTGTAGTAGGTTTTACAATATAGAAATATCATTAATTATAAACAATCACCATTAATTTGCAAAAGAGATTTATATCAATATATTTATATTAAAATAATTCATGTAAAATGACTAAATATTCTTTTCTATTAGGATTTCTATTCTTTAACTTGATTTCAGTTGCAGCTCAAAACAACAGAACCGAAGGTAAAATCATTAAAGGTTACGGTGCAACTTTTACCATTGATAATCCTGAAATTATAACAGATACAACCGCAACTCTGAAAGTGATTTTTGATGTTTCAAAAACTGCTACCAAAAACAGCGATATTAATAGTAATCTTGTAACCGCTGCTCGCTTTTTAAATATGCATGCAGAATCTGGGATGGATCTAAAACAACTCAAAGTGGCTATAACTATACATGGTGCTGCATGGAAAGATGTTATTAATGATGATCTTTATTTAGAGAAATATGGTACCAAAAACCCGAACACTGAACTTTTAAAACAATTAAACGAAGCTGGTGTAAATATCATTATTTGTGGTCAAACAGCAGCTTTCAGAGAAATAGATAGGTCAACAGTAAACTCAAATGTAAAGTTTGCATTATCGGCTATGACTGCTCTACTTCAATATCAAAATAATGGATATCATTTTATTAAATTTTAAAATTGACATCTCTATTTTAGGCAAAACATTTTAATCAAATTTGAATATCTTTAGCCTTTATAAATCAGAATTAAATCAGTAAATCATGAAATTATTTTACGCTTTCCTTTTCTTAGGTTTAACAATGAGTTTCGCTCAAAACACACTAGAGAAAGACATTATTAATATTGAAGATAAACTCATAGAATGGCGAAGACATTTTCATCAAAATCCAGAATTATCAAATCAAGAATTTAAAACTGCTGAAAAGATTGCTAAACATCTAAAATCACTTGGATTAGAAGTTGAAACAGGAATAGCGATTACAGGTGTCGTTGGTTTACTAAAAGGTGATTTGCCTGGTAAGGTTGTAGCACTTAGAGCAGATATTGATGCCTTACCTGTAACTGAGCGTAACAATTTACCGTTTAAATCTGAAGTAAAAACCACATTCTTAAATACAGAAACTGGTGTAATGCATGCTTGTGGGCACGATACTCACACTGCAATTTTAATGGCTACAGCCGAGGTTTTATCAAAACACAAAGACAAAATAAAAGGCACTGTAAAATTTATTTTTCAACCTGCAGAAGAAGGACCACCTCCAGGAGAAGAAGGTGGTGCCAAATTAATGATTAAAGAAGGCGTTTTAGACAACCCAAAAGTGGATGCCATCTTTGGTCTACATATTAATGCAGGAACTCCAGTTGGCACTTTAAAATATAAAAAAGGTGGAATCATGGCTTCTGTAGAGCGTTTTGTTATCGATGTAAAAGGAAAACAAACTCATGGCTCACAGCCTTGGGGAGGAGTTGATCCTATCATGATTTCAGCAAAAATTATCGATGGTTTACAAACTATAATTAGTAGAGAAGCCAAATTAACAGATGAAGCTGCAGTGATTACCGTTGGAAAAATAACGGCTGGCACACGCTTCAATATTATACCAGAAACAGCACAATTAATCGGAACTGTTAGAACTTTAGATCCTGACATGCGCTCAATGATAGAACGACGCATGAAAGAAATGACAGCTACCATTGCTAAAGCCTATGGTGGTGAAGCCACTATCGCTTTTAGAAATCAGACGTCTATTACTTTTAACGATCCCGATTTAACAGATAAAATGTTACCATCCCTTCAAAAAGTGGCAGGTACAGAAAATGTGCAACTTATGAAGGCGACAACAGGAGGTGAAGATTTCTCTTATTTTCAGGAAATCGTACCTGGTATTTATTTCTTTTTAGGAGGTATGAGTCCTAACGAAGAACCTAAAGGTGCATTTCCACATCATACACCAGATTTTATGATTGACGAAAGCGGCATGTTACTTGGAGTTAAAGCATTTACTCAACTCACATTAGATTATTTAAACAATTAATATGGATTCCATTTTAGAATTCTTAGGCTCTATTTCTTGGTGGCTATGGATCATCATAGCTATTGCAATTATAGCCATACGTGACATTTTTTTTCAAAAAGGACATACAATAAGTCATAATTTCCCTGTCATTGGGCACTTAAGATATTGGCTAGAGAGTATTGGCCCAGAAATGCGACAATACTTTGTAGCAAACAATAGAGAGGAATTACCATTTAATCGTATTGAGCGTGGTTGGATATATGCCTCAGCAAAGAAGGAGAATAATTATGAAGGCTTTGGTACAGATAGAGATATCTACGCGCATCAACACATATTTATAAATAATGCAATGATGCCTTATAAGGTTGAGAACAATCACCCAAATGCAATTGATAAATCTTTTGTGCCTTGTGCAAAAGTTATGGGTGCATACAATAACAGGAAACGCCCTTTTAGACCAGCATCAATTATTAACGTCTCAGCGATGAGTTTTGGATCTTTATCTGCTAAAGCTATAGAATCTTTAAATAAAGGCGTAAAAATTGCTGGAGCATATCATAATACAGGTGAAGGAGGTTTATCACCTTATCATAGTAATGGTGGTGATGTCGTTTTTCATTTTGGGACAGGATATTTTGGCGTTAGAGCTGAAGACGGTGGATTTTCAATGGATAAAATGAAAAAGCTTGTTAAAGATAATCCTTTTATAAAAGCCATTGAAGTTAAGCTCTCTCAAGGAGCTAAACCTGGAAAAGGCGGTGTATTACCTGGAGCAAAAATCACCGAAGAGATTGCCCAAATCAGAGGTGTGGAAGTTGGAAAAACAGTACTATCTCCTCCTAATCACAAAGCATTTTCTAATGTCCCAGAGCTAGTCGATTTTGTTGAAGCTATAGCTGAAGCTACAGGCTTACCTGTTGGCATTAAGGCTGCAATAGGAAAATTAGAGCAATGGGAAGAATTAGCTGACATTATGAAAGCTGAAAATCGTGGTCCAGATTTTATTACTGTAGATGGCGGTGAAGGTGGTACAGGTGCAGCGCCTCCAAGTTTTGCAGATCATGTTTCATTGCCTTGGATTTATGGCTTTAGTGATATTTACAAACTATTTCAAAAACGCGACATAACTGACCGTATTGTATTTATAGGTAGCGGTAAATTAGGTTTTCCTGCTAAAGCAGCTATGGCATTTGCTATGGGTGTAGACTGTATTAATGTAGCTCGTGAAGCCATGATGAGTATTGGCTGTATTCAAGCTCAAATTTGTCATACAAATCGCTGTCCTGCTGGCATTGCTACACAAAGTAAATGGTTACAAAACGGCATCAATATACCTTTAAAATCTGAACGTTTAGCACAATACTTTAAAACGTTTAGAAAAGAGTTAATAGAAATAACACATGCAGCAGGTTACGAACATCCTTGTCAGTTTAACATGAATGATGTAGAAATGAATGTTGACGATCATAACCTCACAAAAGACTTTAGTCAAACCTTTAGATATAAAAAATCACCAGTTAAGTTTAAAAGCTTGCAAGATATAAAGGATTGTGATTATCTTGGCGGAAAAATGAATAACTAATTTTATGGAACAACAACTCATCAATCTTTTAATGTACACTATTCCTGCTTTAATAACAGGAGCAATTGCCTATCTATTTTTTAGAGAACATGTAGAAAATGAAAACAATCGTCGTCATTTTTTAATGACAAAAGATTTACAAAAAGAAGCATTTCCTATACGTCTTCAAGCTTATGAGCGTATGTCGCTTTTATTAGAGCGAATTTCTCCCGCTAAATTATTAACAAGAGTAAATCCAACATCCTCTAATAAAGAGAGTTATGAAAACTTACTTATAGCAACTATTGAACAAGAGTTTGAACATAATTTAGCACAACAAATCTATGTTAGCGACCAATGCTGGAACATCGTTTTAGCTGCAAAAAACGCAACGATTCAACTCATCAGAAAAGCAAGTATGCAAGAAAAAACAGATACTGCAGACAAACTTCGAGAAGTTGTATTAACTGAACTAATGGACAAACAATCACCAAGCAGTGCTGCCCTTTCTTTTATTAAACAAGAAGTTGGAGAACTATGGTAGTAAAAGTTCTTAATTAAATTTAAACCTTACAAGCCAGAATGTTTTTGCTCAGCATGGTCATAACCTTGTTGCCACCATTTCTCCATAAGACGCTTACTAAAAATCAAAGAGTTTTCTGTAAGTGTTGTTGGCGTGTAGTATAAATTTAGCTTCACATCTTTATTTTTAGCTGCTAGCTTACCGATAACTATATCATTGCGCTCTACTTGATCCATTAAATGACCAAACAAATTTATCATTAAAGAAAAAGGGTTTTTTCCTAGTATTTTTTGTTTATTCAAACTTTCAGACTCTAAAACTACAGCATCGACCTCTGTTGCTCCTCTTTGAATAGCTTCGCGAATTGGGATCACACAACCTAAGCCACCATCTGCATACTCATAACCATTAACTTTTGCCAAAGACATAAAAGGAATATAATTACACGAAATCCAAATCCAGTTACAGAATTCTTCATACGTACACTCTTTAATAGATTTATACTCCACTCTATTCATCGATAGGTTAGACACAGTCACTACCACATCATGCTTTGTCTCCTTAATTTTTTGATACTCTTCAAAAGTGAAGTTTTTTCTAATATTTCGTCGCAATGCCTTACTTTCACCAAAAGTTCTTTTTCGTTTTATAAACTGCCATAAAGAATTTACAAAATCGATAGACACAAATTCCCTATCCCCTTTTTTACGTTGCACAAACGGGCTAACACTAAAAATATCTTGCTGCTGAACATTAGTAAATATATCGTAGAGCTTCGAAACATCATTAACAGCTAAATGCGGAACGAGTAAACTTCCTGTAGATGTTCCTAAAAACATATCGTACTCACGCTTTTCGCGCTCCATAAGATACTGCGCTACCCCACCTGCAAATGCGCCTTTGCTTCCACCTCCAGATATTACTAATGCTCGCATTAATTTTGTTTTTGTTTCAATTGTTCGGACACTTGCTTTACAAACTTAACTAATCTCCAGTTATGATGTGTTTTAGCATTATCTAAATTAGCCTTACAAGCATCATTACAAGCCTGCATCATCTTTAAATACTGAAATGCACTTATTCGCAAATCCGCATTGTATTTTTCACCAGTATAATCCACCAATTCGTTATATAGCGCCTGCTTATCATCCGCTTCATAAAACGGCGTATTAAGACACAAAACAATCCATAACAGCCTAACATTTTTATCACTAAAACCAATAACATCTCTTGTTTTTGACAAGTATTTAGAACGGTCCTCCGGAAAGCTAGTCCATAGATTATACAAAGCATTCTCTACAGTTATATAAGATTTATCATCTAAAAGCGATTCATAATCTGCTTTTAAATGCTTAGGTATCTGTCTCACATATTTAGATATAGCCTGACGCACTTTTATACTGTTTTTAAAAGTCTCCTGAGTAACCAATTCCGGTACTTGCGAAATGATTTTTGCTTTTGCCTCATCAGAAACATAGTACTTTAAATACTCTGCACATTTAGATGATTTCGCTTGACAATCCACCATCAAATACTCGTTAATACGTGGTGATTTACGTTTTAATAAATTTAAGGCATTGTCCACAGGAAAAGGTTTTTGTTTTATCCACAAATTCACAAAACCAGACAAAGACTTTCCGTACAAACGCTCTACTTCTGAGACAAAATCAGATGTTTCTACATTCTTAAATTGATGTTCTTCAAGATAATTTTTTACAGCTTGTTGAAACACCTTATCACCAACTTTAACTCGTAAAGCATACAACACCCAAGCACCTCGTTGATAAAATGTTAAACTACTAGATTTAGGATTTAAAAGCGAAGTTCCGCCCCCTGCAATATCTTGTTCACCCAAGTCTATTGCAGACTCCAAAAGCTTAAAATAAAAATAGTCATCTCCAAAAATATCTTGCTCAGCCAACAATGCATAATAGGTTGCAAAACCTTCTTGCAGCCAATGATGCTCTCCAGATTTTGCTGTTACCAAATCGCCAAACCACTGATGCGCCAACTCGTGCGCATTAACATTGACGTAGTTTTTATCATTAAACCCTATAGAATCTACCACAAATGCATCTGAAAAAATAGTCGTACTAGTATTCTCCATCCCAGCATAAAGAAAATCATGCACTGGCACTTGCTTATAATTCTGCCATGGATACGCAAAACCAATCTCATTTTCTAAAAAATCGAACATGTGTTTACTGTAACGATAAGTTGACTCAACTTTAAGAGAATCCTTAGGATAGTAGTAATACTCTAGAGGAATACCGCTTTTAGATGTTTCTAATTTTTTATTGTATTTACCTACTACAACAGCAACTAAATAACTAGACATAGGATGCATCATATCATATTCCCATAATACATATCCAGAATTATCCGATTTAGATTTTAAACTACCATTAGAAATAACTTCATAGTCTTTTGGAGCGAGAAATTTTAAATCGAATTCAATTTTATCATTTGTATCATCAATACTTGGCAGCCAATTACTGGTGTATTTACCTTGACCTTGTGTCCATATTTGATTTCTCCCTTCATTTTTCCAGCCTACAAAATACATTGCTTTTTTAGGTGCGTTAAAAAACACAAAACTCAGTTTATGATGCTCACCTTTTTTAAAATCTCCATAAACAATAAGTTTCTTTCCGTCATTATTAAATTTTGCTGCAGCATTATTTAAAGCCACATGCTTAAATTTCATGTTAATCGCATCTAAATAAATAGAATCTACGCTTTTTAGAATTATAAAATCAACGTCGTAAGAATTATAAATCGTACTATCTACCGATATTTGATTAAACACAATCAAAGCGTCAACTCTTTTAAAATCTACACTATTCGCTTGTTGAGCAATAGAAAAACATGAGAGAAAAAGGAAAAAATATATAAAAATGTGCTTCATAAATAAATATTTGAGCAAGAATAAGACCAAAGTACAATATTCTATCATTTCGAAAGAGGAACGATTGAGAAATCTCACTACTTAGAGATTCTTTACTTTGTTCTGAATGACAAAAATAAGATTCCTTTTTACTCATAGATTTCTATTCATCAAATTGTATTCATGAATCTTAGATTTCAAAGGAATTAATTAAATTCGCAACTATGAGTGTGAACTTACAGACACCTATCGATTATTTAAAAGGCGTTGGCCCAAACCGAGCGGATTTACTACGTTCAGAATTAGACATTCACACCTATCAAGACCTCATCAACCTTTTTCCAAATCGCTATATAGATCGCACAAAATATTATAAAATCAACGAATTGCAACGCAATAATGCCGAAGTCCAGGTTATTGGTGTCATAACTGGCTTTAGAGAGGTTGCACAGAAACGCGGCAAAAGACTCGTTGCTGACTTTAAGGATGACACAGGAAGCATGGAACTTGTTTGGTTTCGCGGACAAAAATGGATTAGGGAAAGCTTAAAAACCGGCAAACCCTATGTGATTTTTGGAAAAACAAATTGGTTTAGTAGCAAATACAGTATGCCACATCCCGAAATAGAATTACAGACTGAACACGACAACAATTTACGCTCAGCAATGCAAGCGATATACCCTTCTACCGAAAAACTATCAAATAAAGGCATCACTAATCGCGTCATTACAAAAATAATGCAACAATTATTTTTAGACACTAAAGGCAAGTTTGTAGAAACATTATCGGATTTAGTAATGAGAGAATTAAAATTGATTTCTAAATCTGACGCACTTTTTAATATTCATTTCCCAAAGACTCCTGAGCTACTTTCTAAGGCACAATTTCGATTGAAGTTTGAAGAACTATTTTACATACAATTACAATTAATTCTTAAAAATCTGATTCATAAATCAAAAATTAAAGGCTTTCCTTTTGAAAAAGTTGGAGACTATTTTAACACGTTTTACAACTCGCATTTACCCTTCGAATTAACCAATGCCCAGAAACGTGTTTTAAAAGAAATCAGACAAGATTTAGGAAGCAATGCACAGATGAATCGACTTTTACAAGGAGACGTCGGCTCTGGAAAAACCATAGTTGCTTTTATGTCAATGCTCGTAGGGCTTGACAACGGTTTTCAATGCTGTTTAATGGCCCCGACTGAAATTTTGTCAGTCCAGCACTACAATGGACTTAAAGAGTTGTGTAATAAATTGAATATCAGAATATCATTATTAACTGGTTCAAGTAAAACTTCAGAACGAAGAAAAATTCATGAAAATCTCGAAAACGGCAATTTACAAATCCTAATTGGCACACATGCATTACTCGAAGATAAGGTGAAATTTAAGAATTTGGGACTTGCAATTATAGATGAACAACATCGTTTTGGAGTCCAACAAAGAAGTAAATTATGGCACAAGAATACTTCTCCTCCACATGTACTTGTAATGACAGCAACTCCAATTCCAAGAACCTTAGCCATGTCTGTTTATGGAGACTTAGATATCTCTGTAATTGACGAATTACCTGCAGGCAGAAAACCTATAAAAACAGTTCATAGATTTGATAATAATAGGCTGAAAGTTTTTAAGTTTATAAAAGATGAAATTGCCAAAGGCAGACAAATCTATGTTGTGTATCCTTTAATTCAAGAAAGTGAAAAAATGGATTATAAAGATTTGATGGATGGTTACGAAAGTATCTCTAGAGAATTCCCAATGCCTAAATATCAAATTTCCATAGTTCATGGTAAAATGAAACCTGATGATAAAGATTACGAAATGCAACGTTTCGTTAGAGGTGAAACAAATATTATGGTAGCGACAACTGTTATTGAAGTTGGTGTTAATGTCCCTAATGCTTCAGTAATGATTATTGAGAGTGCGGAACGCTTTGGTTTATCGCAGTTGCATCAATTACGCGGACGTGTAGGTCGTGGAGCAGAACAGAGTTTTTGTATTTTAATGACGAGTCATAAACTCAGTCAGAATAGTAAAACAAGGCTAGAAACGATGGTGCGTTCTAGTGATGGTTTTGAAATTGCAGAAGTTGATTTAAAATTACGTGGACCTGGTGATATTATGGGTACGCAACAAAGTGGGGTCCTAAACCTTAGAATTGCAGATATAGTAAAGGATAAAGATATTTTAGAGCAAGCACGTTATTATGCGAAATCTGTTTTAAAACTTGACCCAAGCCTTGGTTTACCTGAGCATAAAGTAATTCTCAATACGTATCGAGAAATGAGTAAGTATCGCAACATCTGGAATTACATAAGCTAAGCTCTATACTTACTTTACGAGATTCAGTAACAAGTTCAGGATGACTAACCATTTAACATTATTAAGATTCTTGCTTTCAACTCAAGAATTCTGAAATAAATTCAGGATAAGAAAAAAAGGCCTGGCACCAACAACGACCAGACCTTTCAAAACAAAACTAAACGTGTTTTGCTGATGAAGTTTTTATAATGCCCCTAATTCTTTTAAATTCTTTTCTGAGTTAGCTTTTATGTTTGCAGCTGGATTTAATGCTAAAGATTTTTTAAAGTGCTTAATAGCTGCTTTCTTTTCTCCTTTAGCTTTATAGGCCTCACCTAAACTATCATACCAATTCGCATTTTTAGGGTCACTCTTTACATTCATACTCAGATATTTGATAGCCCTATCAAACTCCTTAGCAGCAATCATAGCATATCCAATTCTATTAATTTGATTAGGGTTTGCTAGAGTTACAGCCTCATCCATAACTTTTCCAAAACCTTCTACATCTCCTTTCTTTTGAAGAATTTGTCCCTTTAGTGCTAAACCATTCACTGTTTTCTGACTAAAAAACTGACCTTCTAGAGCAGAATTAACCCAACCTAAAGCTTCATCTAAATCACCTCCATTATTTAAAGCAAATCTTGCTGCTTGTTCCCAATTTTGTCTTGTAAACCCTTTTTGCCCTTTAAATTTTGCTCTAATATCTTCAAGCACAACTTCAGTTACATCTACTTCGACTTTAAACGGAATAGCTTTTTTTCCCCATTTTAATGATGCAGTTGCAGAATTTGCACTTACTTCATTAAAATCATAGGTTAATAACTCTGTATGGTCGTGATCGGTAAGCTTTACATCTGCACGAAGCGCATCATTAGCTTCGTCATAGAAATAACTTCCCCAAGCATCTTTATCTTTAGACAATATAATAGTAGCATTGTCTGCATCCTTTACATTTATATGCAAACCATAAGTTCCAGCTGCAATTGCCTTCCCTTCAATTTTTGCATTGTGTGTAAACGTAATCGTAGTATTCTCATTAGCACCAGCACGCCAAGGAGCAGCTTTAGAAGTTCCAAAACCCAAATTATTCATACCATAAGGCACTAGTTTTCCCCAAATTTCTCGTCCGTTTACACTTGGTCTAGAATAGGTAATTGTAATATCAGTTGTACCAACGCGTTGCATAACAGAAGCTGCTTGACTACCACGTGGCGTGTCTAATTGCGCCATAGCTGTAAAAGAAAAGCACAGCGTTAAACACATAAAAAAGTTAGTAATTTTTGTTTTCATTTTAATATAGAGTTTTGATTAGTAGTACCACCAAATTACTCGCATTAATCGAGCTAGGTTGTTAGAGAGTTGTTAAAGAAATAAGACTGAGTGTTAATTAACTAATTTTTAAGAATAATGGGATAAACCATAAATTAGCAATGATTTTATGCTGATAAAATTTATATTAGTCTCAACTAACCAAAATAATTATGCTTACCAAACTAGGTCAAAAATTCACAGATGCATTTACTAAATATATGCCTAGTGCTTATGTATTTGCTTTAATACTTACATTACTCACAGCTATATTTGCTATAATCTTTACCGATAGCAAGCCCATAAAAATTCTTGAAGGTTGGTATAATGGATTTTGGGATTTATTGTCTTTTGGCATGCAAATCGTTTTAATAATCATCACAGCTTATTGTATAGCGCAATCTTCACCTGTCAAAAAAGGAATAGACAAATTAGCAAAACGTATAAAAACTCCAACACAGGTCTATTTTATAATTATAGCTCTTGGAGCACTATTGTCTTTAGTAAGTTTTGGTATGGTTGTGATTACAGCTATCTTAGGTCGAGAGTTAGCCTTAAGAATTAAAGGTATTCACTATCCTTTTTTAGTGGCTTGTGTGTATTTTTCTTTTGGAGGTTGGGTTTGTGGACTCTCTAGCTCAATAGCTTTATTATTAAACACCGAAAACAACTTTCTCATAGAAAGCGGTGTTCTAAATGATACTATTTCTACAAGTTACAGTTTAGGCTCTACACTAAATATACTTATGATTATTCTGTTTGTTGTGATTTCTCCAATCATCATTTGGGCATTAATCCCAAAATCTTTTGACGGTAAGGAGCTTAAAGATTTAAAAGCAGATGCTACAGATGAAGAACACTCAGTAAAAGCTGAAGCACTATCTTACAAATTACCTTTTAGAGCCGTTTCTGATGCTTTAAATAATGCAGGTTGGCTACAAGTTAGCGTAGCTCTTTTAGGCCTTACTTACATTGTTTTTCATTTTGCAACAAAGGGTTTTGAGCTCAACTTTAGCATTATGATATTTATATTCCTGATTGTTGGAATGTTATTACATATTACTCCTATGCGTTATAGTATAGCCATGAAACGTGCAAGCAGCAATATCTCTGGTATTTTGTTTCAATATCCATTTTATGCAGGTATTATGGGCATAATGCTAGCTTCTGGTTTAGGCGAAAAAATTAGCGATATCTTAGCGTCAATCGCTACACTAGAATCTTATGCATTTATTTCTTACCTCACAGGTGGTATTATTAACTTTGCTATTCCTTCAGCTGGCGGCGAGTTTGCCGTCATTGGACCGAGCATTATAACTATGGTACAGGAGCTAGGAATCAACCTCTCGCCTACCGAAATCAAAGCTATGACTGCCAGAGCTTCAATGTCTGTAGCCTATGGAGAAAGTTTAAGCAACTTATTACAGCCGTTTTTTCTGTTAATTGTATTTCCTGTTATGGGAAAAGGCATTAAAATACAAGCTAGAGATGTGGTTGGCTATTTATTTATTCCTTTTGTTGTACTATTTATTATTCAGGCTTTGATGGTAAGTTATGTACCTCTATAAGTAATAGTTTTATAGGTATTTTGTATATCAGTTTAAATATATATAAATATTTGATATACAAAATGTACAATGCAAAACAAAGCGAACAAACTATATTTATTGATGTTATGTCCTTTAGGTAAAATTATGTATATATACTTTATTGCATATATTTATGCGTTGTGTTTCATTATCCGAAACCGCTAACCAATGATAAAATTCTTTAGAAAAATTAGACAAAACTTGCTTTCAGAGGGAAAAACTGGAAAGTACTTTAAATATGCTATTGGTGAAATTGTACTTGTTGTTATTGGTATTCTTATCGCTCTTTCTATTAATAATTGGAATGAGAATAATAAAAATATCAAATCGGAAAATAAATCCCTTGTAGATTTAAAAAAGAGTTTACTGTAAATATGAATGAACTTTCACTAATTCAAACAAATAGAGTTAGGAATGACAGTTTATTGCGAGACTATCTGAATCAAATAACTAATTCAGATATTGATTTAGAGGATAAGATAAAATTGAATATTCCAGGTGTATATGGTGCACAGTGGAGTACAAAGTCTGCTGTACTTAATGGAATCATTAATTCTGGTGGGCTAGACAAATTTCAAAACGATTCTCTTAAAATACTTATATCTAATTGGACAATATTGGTTAATAAGTGGGAAAAGAGAGAATCCTATCTACATCCAATTGTTCTTAATCAAAGAGAATATCTCTCAAACAAAAGTTTTCGGGGAATTCCAAAGAAAGGTGAATTTTGGAATAATTACTTTCCAAATCATAATAAAAGTCAAATAATAGCTCAAAGGCGAAATTTTGTAAATAAACTTGAGTTCCACAACCATATAGCCAATTTAATAGCTGAATTATGGATTCAACAATCTTTCTATAACGAAATAGAACTTGAATACAATAAATTGATGAGGCTTTTAGATAAAGAAATGAAGTCAAGAAATTTGTAATAATAACGAAAGCACAACAACGTGTATATTTAATTGCTTTAGCAAGTGCCAACTTGGAAAATTCCTTCGGAATTTTCTCGCGTTCGTTTTTGTTTACTAAATTAGTTGCTGAAACACGCAACTAACCATACTCATTAGACGTTGTGCTTAATTAAACTCGATTGAGATAATTCATAAGAATGAATCGTGAAATAATAGATATAAATGATTACACAATCTTGTTGGAAGAGGCATCTAACGAAAATAATCTAATAGATTCATGTTTTTTTGACGAGCCTGTAATAGCTATCGCCTTTTATGGTGCAGGTGATGTTGGTCTAAACGTAAAATTTGATGGAAAAACCAAAGAGTTCCATCACACCAAAGGTATGGTACTATCATTTTATGCGGATAATATGGTAGAGTTTGAACATCATGTTTCCAAACTAAAATCGTTGCAATGTCTAGTAATCGCTACAACAATAAGAAACATAGACAAATTGCCTCATGGTGAAGGTCAATTCTTGGAACAATTTTTATATCAATTAATTCATCCAAAAGACCATTATGTTGAAGGTCCTGTATTTAATATGAGCCCAGAAATGTTTCAATTAGTTGAACAGTTCTTCAGCAATACTTACGAAGGTGAGATTAAAATGATGTTTTATAAAAGCCATATCACAGCCTTACTTTCTCATTATTTTGGACAATTGGCAAAACAACAAAGCACAAAACTTGATACTTCGCAAATAGAAAAAATCAATCTTGCTCAAGAAATTTTATTATCCGATTTAGAAAATCCTCCTTCCTTAACAGAATTAGCCAACAGAATTGGCACCAACACTAATAAGCTTAAAATAGAATTTAAAGCACAGTTTGGCGTCCCTGTTTTTAAATACTTACAAAACGAACGTTTAAAAAAAGCTTACAGTTTAATTAAAAACGAACAAAAAACAATTCAAGAAGCCTCTTGGGCTGTAGGTTACGACAGTTTGGGTTCTTTCTCTAACGCTTTTGAAAAAAAGTTTGGCTACAGACCTAGCCAAGTGTAAAATTCTTTTCGAATAAATCATAATTCTTTCTGAATAAGTCGCTGGAAGACAGCTACTATAGATTTGTATCATAATTTAAAAACTAAAGATTATGATCAGTAAAAATTTATTTAGCATTGTATGTGGTATACTCGTTTGGATTTTAGGAGTTAGCTTTTACCTCTTATCATTTTATGTTCCCATTTTAGAAAATCCGGAACTACAATCTAATATCGCATTGGCTTTAGGTATCATACCTAGCGCATGTATAGGAACATATCTGTTCTATACAAAAAGTCACATAAAACCATCTCAATTAGGGCTTACATTCGTTATGGTGGCTACGCTTCTAGATGTAATAATCACAGTTCCAGTATTTATAATTCCAAATGGTGGAAGCTATTCAAAATTTTTCGGGGCCCCAATGTTTTACACAATTGTAGTTGAGTTTTACTTCATTGTATTCTATTTAGGAAATCATTTAACCAATAAAAAAATCAAAGCATGAAAACTATTGTTTTTTTTATTACGGTTTTATTGAATGCACTTTCTACAGGTTTTTTCTTTGCTTGGTCTGTTTCAATCATATTGGGAACAAAAAAAGTAGGTCATTTAACATATTTAGAAACCATGCAGAGCATTAATAGAGAAATCTTGAATCCATTGTTCTTCATTGTGTTCTTTGGAAGCTTAATTGCATTGGGAATAACTACTTATTTACAGTTCAATAACAAAGCTGTATTTGTGTTAGTGTTGGCATCAACAATCATTTATCTAATTGGCACTTTTGGAGTTACAGCTTTTGGAAATGTTCCCTTAAACAATGAACTAGAGGCATTAACCATTACCAACCTTAAAGCAATAGAGCTAAAGAATTTTAGAATCTATTATGAAAGTGCATGGAATCATTACCATGGTATTAGAACCATTTCAAGCATGGTTTCATTCATTCTATTACTTATATCAACATTTATTCAAAAAACATTTTAAAACAATTCATTATGAAAACAAACATTTTAGTAATCGGAGGAACTGGAAAAACTGGTCGCCGAGTAGTAGAGCAATTACAAAACAAAGGAATTGAGCCAAGAATTGGTTCAAGAAATTCATCACCAAGCTTTGATTGGGATAATAAAGAAACATGGATAGAAACCTTAAGCGGCATCGAAAAAATGTATGTTACGTATTATCCTGACCTAGCGGTTCCTGGAGCTAAAGAAGCCATAGAGAGTTTAACTCATTTAGCTATAGAATTAGGAGTAAAAAAAATGGTTTTACTTTCAGGAAAAGGTGAAACCGAAGCAGAAGCCTGTGAAAAAATTGTGATGAATTCTGGTATAAATTACACAATCGTTCGAGCCTCGTGGTTTAACCAAAATTGGAGCGAAAGCTTCTTTTTAGACCCTATTATTTCAGGAGAAGTGGCATTACCAATGTCTGATGTATTAATCCCGTTTGTAGACGCTAATGATATTGCAGAGGTTGCTGCTACTGTATTACTAGACGATACGTATAATGGTAAAACTATTGAGGTAACTGGTCCAGAATTAATCACGTTTAAAGATATTGTGAATATCATTTCAAGGACTAGCAACAGAAAATTAAACTTCTATGACATCACATTAGAACAGTATATTGATGGTATGAAGCAAATGCAAATACCTAATGATATTGTTTGGTTAATCGAGTATTTATTTAGTCATGTTTTAACTAATCCAAAGAATCAACTGGTAGTTAATGATATTGAACGAGTTCTAGGCAGAAAAGCGAAAACATTTCTAGAATATGCACAAGAAACCGCTGAAAATGGGATTTGGAGTCAAGTTGAAGTCCAATAACTATTGCCAACAATGTGTATAAGTAATAGCGATTTGAATCTTAATTCAAGTCGCTATTCTTTTTTTATTTTGTAATTTACTTTCCGTAAAGTATAGTATATAAGCTTGCTACTACTCATACACAACAACGTTGTAGCACATTTGTAAGAAGAAAGAATTATGTTAAACCCAAAAGGAATATTAAAATTTCTTCCCACTATTGGCATATTACTTTTTATAGGTATTTACATTTATGCATCTAAATTATATCCTGGAGGTTCACAGGCAGACCATAACTCGGTAGGATTTGATTGGTCTAACAATTACTGGTGTAACTTAATGCTAGACGATGGTTTGAACGGAATAAAAAATAAAGCACAACCAGTGGCAATTACAGGAATAATTATTCTTTGTAGCAGTATGATTATTTTTTTCTTTCAATTTGCAAACTACTTTGAAGAACATAGAATTTGGAAAATGACGATTAAAATCTCTGGTGCTTTGGCAATTATATCTGCCCCTTTCATATTTTCTGAATTTCATGATATTATGACTACCGTTTTGAGTGTATCTGGCACAGTGGTAATAATCGGAATGATTCGAGCACTGCACAATAGGCAATTGACTTTCTTGAAGGTAATGGGAATATGTTGTATTCTGGTAATTGCGTTAAATAACTTTTTTTACTACAATGAAGATCTAATTAAATACGGTCCTTTGATTCAAAAAAGTGCTTTCATTCTGATACTTTCTTGGACAATGGGTCTTAATTTTATAATGAATAGAAATAACGTGCCACAACAACGTTGATATGTAATTGTTTTGGTCGTTGTTTATTTGGAAAATTCCTTCGGAATTTTCTCTGGCACGTTTTTGTTTACTAAATTAGTTGCATAACCACGTAACTAACCATACACATGACCGTTGTGTGTTATACCTAAAAACATTCTGAATAAATCGAATATGTCTATAAATACAAAAGCAGATAATACGCTTATCAAAATTCAAAACTTTGACTTTTTAATAGGAAAATGGAATGTACTAAACAAAAAACTTAAAGAGCGACTCAAAGACTGTAATGAATGGATTGAATTTCCTGCTAAAATGGAGACAAAACCATTTCTTAATGGATTGGGATTAATGGACGAAATGAAATCATCTCATTATGGAGACAACTTCATAGGGTTTAGTATCAGAATGGTTAACCCAAAAACAAATATTTGGACAATTTATTGGGCTGACACATCAAGTCCCGAAAACTATTTAAAAGAACAAGTGACTGGAGAATTTAAAAATGGAATTGGAGAGTTCTATGGTAAAGAACTATATCTAGGAAAAGAATATAAATTAAGATTTACTTGGAAAAAGCAATCTGAAAATACTGCGCTTTGGGAACAAGCCTATTTTGATGAAAAAGCAAAAGAGTGGGAAACTAATTGGACAATGGAATTTACAAGAAAAAATTAAAGATAAGTAACACACACAACAACGTATATATTTTATTACGGCAGATTCTACTCTCAAAAATCCTTGCTACTGAACTTTTGGTTTGTTTTCTTTCGCTATCTTAGTTGATATCTTAAGCACATTATGAGCATCATTAAAAACATAAGAGAGCAAAACGGTTACACACAAGCTGAGTTAGCCAAACAAACTGGTTTATCCTTGAGAACAATTCAACGTTTAGAATCTAGTAATAAAGAACCTAAAGGCTATACTTTAAAAATGCTATCCGAAGTTTTTGACATGGAGCCTTTGTTGCTTCAAGAAAAATTTCAAAACATTGAAAAATCTCAAAATTCTGAAAAAACGTCTATTCAGCTTTTAAATTTATCTATATTATCATTTATAGGTATTCCGTTTGGTAATCTTATTTTTCCTTTTATACTCTGGAGAAAAAACAGAAAATCAAAATTAGTAGATGAAGTAGGAAGACGTATAATTAATTTTCAAATTATTTGGTGGATTATCTTTTCTATGTTATTGTGTATCTCACCTTTTATTAGCCGTAAGTTTTTATCCAACACACAAATAATACTGTATGTTTTGTTTGTAGGCTATGCCTTTAATGTGGTTATCGTTTTTATCACAGCAATGAAATTGAGACGTAATGATTTTAATTTTCTAAAGACATCTCTTCGTCTCTTATAAGATAAAAACTATCAAATTGTCGTAAAATTGGCGGTATTATAAAGCGTCTTAAATCACCTCAATGTATTTATTTAGTAGTAATCAATTAATACAATTACTTTATTATGAAAACTAAATACATTATTCTTATCGTTCTTTTTACAGGTTTAATGTTAAGCTGTGGCTCTACTAAAACAGCTATCAATCCAGATGATAAATTTTTAGGAGACTGGAGTCTTATTGCTCAGTCAACACCTCAAGGAGATGTTCCAATAACCATGACCATTACTAAGAATAAAGTAGGAGGATTTGCAGGTTCGCTTAGCTCAATGATGGGTGATTTTGCTATGAGAAACCTCATTTTAAAAGCTGGAGTTATCTCTTGTGACTTTGATGTTCAGGGAGCCATTTTTGAATTTAAAGGAGTGTTCTCTAACGACGAATTTAAAGGAGAAACATTAGGTCCAGGTCAGAGCTACATCACCAATGGTAAAAGAAAAGTAGACTAAAAGCCTTCTTTATAATTCAAATTTTCATCACATCAAAATCATACAATCATGAAGAAAAAAATCGGTTACACACTACTAGTCATTCTATCACTAATTATCATAGGAGGATCTATAGGGATTTGGAAATTCAATAACACCATATTTAAAGAAAAGTCTAACTACCTAAAATATACTTTTGATTCTACACCTATTCATTTTGATTGGGCTGGAGATTCCATAGCAGGTATATATGAAGCTCAAGCTGCACTAATCATTCCTTTAAAAATTGAAGGTTTCTCACACGACTTCTACATGCAATTTGATACAGGAGCGTATGACTCTTTTATCTATGAACATAATTTAAAATCTTTACGTGCTATGGGATTAGATATTAAAGAAGTTATAAAAGATGATGCACGCTATGTAGAACACCTAGATTTTAGGCTTGGTGATAATCATATAAAAGCGTCCATGATTAAAATATATCCTAATTATGGGCATTCTTTTGACAAAAATGACACTATTAGTAGAATAGGTATTGGGACCATTGGCAGTGATTTTATTGACAATCGTATAACATCGATAGATTTTAAAAACAAGAAAATAAAACTATTTAATAAGCGTCCAGATTGGATGGCAGATTTACCAGATTTTAAACCCTTCGATTATATTGGAAGACGCATAATGCTCCCTGTAACTTTAAACGATAAAGATTATGAATTTCTTTATGACTCTGGTTGTAGTGCATTTGGATTAATCACCATTAGAAGCCGCTTTAACGACTATACAGAAGAGAGCACTAAACAAATAAGCTATGATGCTAAAAGCTGGGGAAGTAGTATTCCGATACGAAGCAAAACATCAGACAAGCTATTTAGTATAGGTAATACCCAATTAAGTCTAAAACGTGTGAGCTATGTAGATATGTACACTTGGTCTCAACCATTAATAACACCTTTTACTCGGATTGGTGGCTGGATGGGCAACCAACCCTTTAATGAGAGTAAGTTGATCTTAGACACTAAAGCGGAAGAGTTTATTGTTATTAAGAATAAAATCCGTTGATTTTTTAACTTAGAAAATTATAACTTAACAAACTTGTGCTGAAATTATTTCAATAATAAATAATAACAGTTATAAATTAATATTACTAAATTGTCTCCAATCAAAAAAACTGAATGATTATATGAAAAAATTAACTCTACTTATTTTTTTAGTATTATCAATATTCTCCTGTAAAAGTCAAAAAGAGATTGATTTAAAATCTACAACTTTCATATGGTTTAATGACACTTTAAACGGCGTAGCATTTGAAAAAACTTCAATGCATATTCCTGTAAAATTTAAAAACGATTCAACAACTTATTATTTTCAATTTGATACTGGTTCTAACAAATCTTATTTATATACTGGCGTAAAAAGTAATTTGAAAATCATAAAAAAAATAAAAACGGAAACTGAATTACATACTAGTATTGGAAATATTACTTTATTATCGAGGAAATCTAATAGTGCATATAGAAAAGATGGAAAAAAATTTATTGGCACTATTGGTTCTGATGTACTTTTTAATAAGATAATAGAAATAGACTTTTCAAATCAAAAAATAAACGTTCTAAATAAATATAAAAAAGAAAATTACAACCTAGACCTTATGAAATTGTCATATGGAAGACCAGCAATAAATTTAAAGATTATGAATAAGAAATATCAATTTCTTTATGATACAGGGTCTAGTTTATTTGATTTATGGACAGATAAAAAACATTGGGAAAAATGGAAGAAAAATGATTCTGATATAAGTGAATTTCCAATAAGTTCGTGGGGAAAAATAAATACTGCATATAAAAGCAAGATAAATGACTCTATTATAGCCGAAAACCATTTAAATATTGACTTAAAATATATTTGGTATAATTCAAACCAAAACTTTAAAAAGGGCTTTAAGAAGGCCAAAGTTTCAGGATTAATTGGAAACAGACCTTTTTTGCAACATGTACTTTTATTAGATTTCAAAAACAATTTAATTGGAATTAAAAAAACAAATATCAACATGCTTAACTAATCGCTCTACTGGTTAAGCAGAACTAAACTTCTTACTTTTAATAAAATCTGAATTAGTTCGGAATATTTACTCAGAAACTTTACTTACAAATCATTTACAAACACATTTTGTAAAAAAAGTGGCAATAAAAATCAGATTAGACCTCTAAAATAATACTCGTTTTAGAAGCTCCATACTGTCCGATTTTTTCAAGAAACGCAATCAAATGCCTATTGTTTCTAAAATAACCTAAAACACATAAACAGTCATCACCTGTAATTCTATCACAACGCTGTACTTCTTCCATAGCACGTATTTTTTCTAAGGCATTTGATGTTGCTGTTAGTGTTTGATGCATTACTAGTGTTATATATGCTTTGGTTTCAATACCTAACTTTTCATGATTCACTCTTAAAGCATAACCTTCTATTACACCTTCATCTTCCATTTGTCTCACACGCTTGCCTATGGCTGGAGCTGATAAGCCCACTTCTTTTCCAATATGAGCAAAACTTTCTCTGGCATTAATTTGCAGCATTTCTAGTATCTTTTTATCTAATGCATCCATTTTTAATCGTAATTTAATTAATTATTATTCGATATAATCGAATGTAAATATACAATTATTAATTCGATTATAAATCAAAAAAGAGTTTTTGCATTCTATATTTGTAACATCAATTTAAATCAAATAAAACAACAAATATTTAAAACATGTTAGACATAAGACCCAATTGCGAACATTGCAACAAAGATTTACCAAACACTTCTACTGAAGCTATGATTTGCTCTTTTGAATGTACATATTGCAAAGCATGTGCTCTAGACATTTTTGAAAATGTATGTCCTAGCTGTTCTGGAAATTTTGTTGAACGACCAATTAGACCACAAAAAGAGATTGATACAAACCCAAGCTCAATAACACGTATATTTAAACCAAAAGATTTAGAGAAAACTAAAATAAATTCAGATAGATTTAAAAATATTCCACCAGAAAAAAGATAATATATGAGTCCATTTTTAATTGATTGTATTGGTTATGCAGGTTTAGTCATCAACTTATACTCCATGTCCACCAAAGGAGAATATAAACTGAGGTTAATCTCACTAATTGCAAATGTAGTTTACATTTTATATGGCACCTTAATTAGTGCAACTCCAATAATTGTAGGCTGTACAATTGCTGTGCTTCTGCATGGTTATCACATAAGACGATTACGAATAAATAAGAATACTAATGATTAAAATAAAAATAGCTACAAAAGCAGACACAGAAGTTTTAGCACTCTTAGGCCGACAAACATGGTCTGAGTCTCATGGTCATTATATCGAAAACAAAAATGATGTATTAAAATATCTTGACGAGAATTTTTCAGTGTCTAAAACGAAAGAGCATATAAACAACCCCAACCAGCGCTTCTATATTATTTATGCAGGTGATGCACCTGCTGGTTATGCAAAATTAATAGTAAAGGCCCCAAACGAAAATATAGACTCACATCACAGTTGTAGATTAGAACGCATTTTTATTCTAAAGGATTTTATACCCTTAAAAATTGGAAAACAGTTACTCACTTTTGTTGAAGAGCAAGCCAAAGCATTACAATTAGATGAAATGTGGCTCACCGTTTACATAAAAAATAAAAGAGCCATACGATTCTATGAAAAAAACGAATTTAAAAACGTTGGAGAATTAAACTTTATAGTTAGTGGTAAGGCATATCACAATATCGTATTCTCAAAAAAACTATAAACATTCTTATATCAAGTATCTAACTAGCTAATTAAAACCAGTATGCACTTTACCAACCTTGCCTTTTTATCTATAAAAATTGAGATTGGATATGATGTGACATGGTTAAGCATTGGTAATTTCTCTTGTGCTTTGACTTTATCTGAGGTTACATATTGCGCTAAAAGTAGGGTGATCTATATCAATTTTTGATTGCATACGATCTATTTCTCTTTGTCTTTTACATACTCAAAAACCAAGGCTATAATCTCTAAATCTTTTTCTTTATTTTTTTTATAAAAGTCAGCATAGTATTTACTTTCATCCAAACAGTTAGGACACTAAGTTCCAATAATCACTTGGCAATTCGTAAATTTCATTACACTTGTGAAGAGTTTCTTCAGTTTAATCTCTCTTATACAAGGTAGTATTATAAATAAATTCTATAAGTCATGAATCGAAATTTGTTTACCCTTTATGCCTTATCTTTGCTTTCCAACCAATCATTAATTGAGTACAAATCGTCTTTATTTTATTGATGCAGTAAGAGCATTCGCCATCTTAATGATGCTGCAAGGGCATTTTATAGACACCTTATTAGATGTATCTTATAGAGATGAATCTAATACTGCTTTTAATATCTGGAAGTATTTTAGAGGTATAACTGCTCCAACATTTTTTACCATTTCGGGTTTAATATTTTCTTATCTACTTATTAAAGCCAAACGCAGTGGCACTGTAAACATGCGTATGCGCAAAGGGTTTATGAGAGGACTTATGCTTGTTGGTATTGGCTACTTATTGCGTGTACCTATTTTTCAGTGGCTGTTTGGTAGATTCAATAGCTATTTTTTAATTATAGATGTCTTACAATGTATTGGCTTGTCGCTTATTTTAACGGTTCTTGTCTATAAAATCACCTTTAAGAAAACATTGGTATTTTCAATACTAATGTTATTGCTTGGGCTTACTATTTTTATCACAGAACCTTTATATAGAGATTTAGAACTAACCAATGTACCAAAGTTGTTTTCAAATTATTTAACCAAATCCAATGGTTCAGTATTTACTATCTTACCCTGGTTTGGCTATATGGCATTTGGTGCATTTATTGCTACATTATTTTACAGATATTTAGAGCGTCCACGTTTTAAAATAGCTGCTGTTTCAGGATTTTTAATTGTTGGCTTGTTATTGATTTTAAAATCGTCGTGGTTATTTAATGTCCTATACTTTAAATTAGATATTAAGCTTTTACAAGATGTCGCCTATTACAATTATCTGTTTACACGGCTTGGTAATGTTTTAATTTTATTTTCGTTATTCTACCTCGCTGAAAACTATATTAAGCAACCATTGATTTTAAAAATTGGGCAGAAGACACTATCTATCTATGTGATTCATTTTATTATTATCTATGGTAGTTTTACAGGTATTGGTTTGCATCAACTTATTGGTAAAACATTAGTGCCATGGCAAGCTATTATTGGCGCTATCGTGTTTTTGATTACAGTTTGCTTTATATCTTTTCATTATGTAAAAACTAATGCTTTTCTCTACTCTAGCGCAAGAAAAATTGCAGAAAAGATAAAAACGTATACGAATTAAAAGTCATTAAGTTTTACTTATCTTTAATACCTTATATTCATATAAACATGGAAACTCTAATCACTAAATTTTACAATGCCTTTAATAATCTTGATGCAGAAACTATGTTATCTTGTTACCATGACGACATTGTTTTTGAAGATCCTGCATTTGGAGTTCTAAAAGGCAATAGTGCTAAAGCCATGTGGCAAATGCTTTGTGCATCTCAAAAAGGAAAAGATTTTAAAGTTATTTCATCTAAAATTGAAGCCAACGCAACTGAAGGTTCTGCACATTGGGAAGCCTTTTACAGTTTTAGTAAAACTGGTAGAAAAGTCCATAATAAGATTGATGCACAATTTGAATTTAAAGATGGCTTAATAATAAAGCATACGGATGATTTTAATCTCCACAAATGGGCAAAACAGGCTATGGGAATTAAAGGTTTACTATTTGGTGGTATGGGATTTTTTAAAAAGAAAATGCACAAACAGACCAATTATCTTTTAGAAAAATATATAAAAGAAAAAAAGCTTTCACGTTAAGAGCGATAGCTTTTTTTATAGCAATGTTTCTTTTTAGGGACTTAAAAGTTTACTTTATGTTTCATTGCATAATATACACTTCAAATCCTATGCCAAATTTATATTTATACTAAAAATAATTAACGAAATGAGTACTGGCTATTCTAAGACACCATTAGCAAAAAAATTAGGTATAAAAGTAGGCTTTAAAATCTATCTTTATAATGCTCCAAATCATTATCATAACTTATTCAATGAACTGCCTGAGCATATAGAATATGTAGATACAATATCATCAATGGAATTAGACCTTATTCATGCCTTTTTTAAATCTGAAAACACATTGAGAGACACTATTGTAAAATTAAAAGAAGGCTTAAAACAAAACGGTATTATTTGGGTAAGTTGGCCTAAAGGTTCTTCGAAAATTGAAACGGATTTAAATAGAGAGCTTGTGCGATCTATAGTTTTAGAAACTGGATTGGTAGATATTAAAGTCTGTGCTGTAGATGAAGATTGGAGTGGTCTAAAATTTATGTATCGTCTTAAAGACCGTAAATAACTAGCTGTATTCTTTTATCTTACCTTCTACCCCTTCATAAAACGTTTTCATAAACTTAAAATCTGCTTCCATATCATCAGTAGGATAAAACGGTTCTGACACTTTGTTTTGCTTGTTTTTAAAATCTAGTGTAAACATTATAATAGGCACTTTTGCTGCTTTTGCTATATAATAGAATCCTGTTTTCCATTCTTTTACTTTCTTTCTTGTGCCTTCTGGAGCTAAAGCTAATCTAAACTCGTCCTCATTTTCAAACAGTTTGGCAATGGCTTCTACTTTATTTTGACCAGATGTTCTATCTAATGGTTTGCCACCAACCCATCTAAAATAATACCCAAATGGCCATGTAAAGAGTTCTTTCTTTCCGACAAAATTGGTTTTTAATTTCACCACTTTACGCAATATGATAGCAAGAGGGAAATCGTACCAACTGGTATGAGGCACAGCAATCAACACCGCTTTTTTCACAGTGTCTTTTGAAAAATTGGTATTACCAACAATCTCCCAGCCTAATAGTTTAAAGTATATAAATTTTGCTAACCAGCGCATCTTACATTTTTTTGTAAAGCGCCAAAAGTTTTTGTCGTGTAGCTAAAGTTTTCCAGTTTTTACCTAGAGCATTCTCCCAAAGTGGTTCTAAACTTAAGGCAACATCTATCATTTTATCAAACTGGTAATCTTCTAAATCTCTACAGATACCTTGAGGCAGTTTTATATTGTGTTTTACTTTCATTTGCTTGAATTGAGCAACACCCTCTGGATAGTAATCTTCTAAATGATCAAATACGATACAATTACCTATACCATGTTTTATACCTAATAAATAACTTAAACCATAACTCATAGCATGCGCTACACCAACTTGAGAATAGGCTATACTCATGCCTCCATGCCAAGATGCCATCATCAATTTATCTTGAGCCTCTTTTTCACTTAGTGTATCTTCTAAAAAGACTTTTTTGCAAAGCTCGTATGCCTTTTCACCATAACTCTGACTAAATGCATTTAAATAGGTCCCTTTAAGTGATTCTATACAATGTACAAAACAATCCATGCCAGTATAAAACCACTGATCTTTTGGTACATCTTTAGTTAACTCAGGATCTAGAATTACTTGATCAAAAGGGGTATGATCACTATTGATTCCTAATTTACGTTCTGGGCCTGTTAAAATTGTAGTACGAGACACTTCTGCTCCTGTACCAGAAATAGTTGGAATACCAACATGATACAAAGCAGGATGTTTAATTAAATCCCAACCTTGATAATCTTTAGACTCTCCTTTATTGGTAAGCATTAAAGACACAGCTTTAGCAATATCCATTACAATACCGCCACCTATACCAATGATACCAGATGGTAGTTCGCTGTATTCTAGAATTATATCTTCAACCAATTGGTCTATTTGAGACGTTTTAGGTTCTTCTTTAGTAGGTACATAAATGATTTTATCCTTATAAGACAAGATTATTCTTGAGGTTAACCAATGATTGCCTTTAAACACATCATCAACATAAAATATAAATGGTGCATTACGACCGTTGCGTTTAGGCGAGAGAATTTCATCTAATTGATTGAAACTTCCACGTCCGAAAACAACTCGAGACACCATTGGATAATTCTTATATATCATTTACTTAATATCTTTAACAAAAATAAAAACTTAGTTTATTTATTTGGGTTGAAAAAATTTAAAATTTCAATTAAACTTTTTACTGTTTTATATTCGGCACCATTTGCTTCTTTTTTAGTCACTTTTTCATGTTGCCAAGTGGTATGAAATGGTACATGTATAGCTTCAGCACCAATATTCACTAAAGGTAAAATATCAGATTTTAAGGAATTACCTACCATCAAAAACTCTGAGGGTTTTATATCCAAATGTTTTAAAAGCTTGGAATAATCAGCTTCATGCTTCTCACTTAAAACTTCAATATGATGAAAATAGTCTATTAAACCTGATTTTTCTAACTTTCGTTCTTGGTCTAATAAATCCCCTTTTGTTGCTACTATTAATCTATAATCTTTTGACAAGGTTTTTAGAACGGCTTCTACTCCATCTAATAATTCTATAGGCTTATTAATCATGTCCTTTCCTATATCTAACATTTTTTTTAAAATGGCATTAGAAACTTTTCCATTAGATAATTCTAACGCTAACTCTATCATAGACAACATAAACCCTTTAACTCCATAGCCGTATGTTGGTAGGTTTTTAATTTCCATTTTAAAGAGTTCTTGATCAATTTTATTAGGTGTTTCGTAATGCGATAATAATCTACCTACTTCCTCTTCTGCTTCTCTAAAATAGGTTTCGTTAACCCAAAGTGTATCGTCTGCATCAAAACCTATTACTTTTATGTTATTATAATCTATTTCCACAAACGCTTCGCTTTTTCTAAATCCTCAGGTGTATCAATTTCTACACCTTGTACTTCAGTCTCGACCATTTTAATGCGTTTACCATACTCTAAATAGCGAATACATTCGATCTTTTCAGCAGCTTCAATAAATTGCATTGGTAACACTGTAAAATCTAAAAGTGCATCTTTTCTAAAGGCATAAATTCCTTTGTGTTTAAAATAACGTGCTCCAGCATTTTTATCTCTTGGAAATGGAATTGGACTACGCGAAAAATATAATGCGAAATTATTTTGGTCTACAATAACCTTTACAGTATTTGGGTTATTAATTTCATCCCAATCTGTTATTTCAACCATAAGCGATGCTAAATCAATTTCTTTATCAACATCATCTTTAAAAACCTCAAGTACTTTCTCCAAGCTTTCACGCTCCGTAAAGGGTTCATCTCCTTGCACATTAACCACGATATCACAATCCACATTAGCAACCGCTTCTGCAATTCTATCACTTCCAGATTCGTGCTCTTTTATACTCATAATAGCTTTACCCCCATTATTAACAATCTCGTCATAAATAATTTCGCTATCTGTGACCACATAAACTTCACTAAAAAGTTTAGTCGCTACAGTAGCCTCATACGTTCTTAAAATCACTGATTTCCCTGCTAAATTTTGCATTAGCTTCCCTGGAAATCGAGATGCACTATAACGTGCAGGAATCATGGAAATTATTTTCATTTATCGGTTTTATAATAATATCAAAAATAAGGCTTTAAGACGATTTTGACTTATTTGGTTTTAACTTTTTATACAGCTTAAAAACAATATAAAAAATGAAGATCACTAAAATTATTGCCAAGACAGGTATAAATATGGAAATTATAGACATTACAATAGATGTTCCTGTTTCTATTGTTGAGACTATAGGATTGCCAATACCTGCAGTAGAAACCGTAGAACCTAAACGAGTAGCACTAGCAGAACTTTTTACAGTAGCTGCTGTTCCTCCTCCAGCAATTATAGCCAAAGCCCAAGTAATGACAGGGCTTAAATCTGCAACTGTTGAAACCATAACTGCTATACCTGCAATAGTGGCTAATGGAATAGCTATAGTATCTAAAACATTATCTATGATAGGGAAATAGTAAGCAATAATTTCTACAAAAGTTGCTATACCTAATATAATAACAGCAGTTGTACTACCAATCCATAACCATGATTCGTTGAGCTCCCAAACATTAAAATACGAAGCTAAGCTCAAGGCAAACAATGGTAAAAAGACTCTAAAACCAACCGAAGCTGAAAGTCCAATGCCCAAAAATATACTTAGAATTGTTTCGGTTGTCATACTTCTAATTTAATTCATTTTCAATAAACATGTCATCTTTAAAACCTATTAAGTATAATTTTTCTTTAGCACGAGTTACTGCTGTATATAACCAACGTAAATAATCTTTATTCATACCATCTGGTAAATATGGTTGTTCAACAAATATGGTGTTCCATTGTCCACCTTGTGATTTATGACACGTTATAGCATAAGAAAACTTTACCTGCAAAGCATTAAAATATGTGTTGTTTTTTACACCTAAAAAACGTTTATAGTTAGAGGTTTCATTTTCATAATCTTTAGATACTTCTTGATATAAGCGGTTGGATTCTTCGTAACTCAATGATGCACTTTCAACATCTATGGTATCTAAAAGTAATACGGTTTCAAATGGCCGCATTCGAGGATAATCAACCATTTTCGCTTTAACTTCAGCAAATCTAAACCCGTATAATTCTTTGATGCTAAAAATCTCTAGTACTTCAATAATATCACCATTAGCAATAAAACCGGCTTCAGTTGTTGGTTTAATCCAAAAATAGTTGTTCTTAACCACCATTAGATAATCTCCTGCAGACAATTCTGTTTCATTAAATAATATGCGTTGTCTAATCTGCTGATTATACATATTGGCACGTTTATTACTGCGGACAATAATAGCAGTTTCTTCATAACCATTTGCGCTATAAGCATCATTAATGGCATCCATAATTTCATAACCATCAATGAGTCTCACAATGTCTTTAAATGGTTTTACATTAAATTTAAAACTTTCATAAAAATTGGTTTCTAAAACTGACCGAAGCTCAGTAGCATTTTCTAAAATACCAGAATCTTGTTCTTGCCTAACTACTTCATCAAGCTCAATACCTATAACATCTTTATTATAATTCAAACTTAATTTGTTAAGATTTAACGCTGGGCTTAAGTCTGACTTTACAGGTGGCAATTGCGCAACATCTCCTATTAAAAGTAATTTGCATTGATGACCAGAATAGACATATTTCATTAAATCGTCTAGGAGTGAGCCGCTTTCAAAAGACTTCGAATCTGAAGGTGTGTCTGGTATCATGGATGCTTCATCCACAATAAAAATAGTATTGCGATGTTTATTGGGTTGCATCACAAATTTCACACCACCACCTTGGTCCTTCTTAGGAAAATATATCTTTTTATGAATAGTAAAGGCTTCCTTTTTAGAATAATTAGAAATCACCTTAGCTGCCCTACCAGTTGGCGCCAATAAAACAGCACTTTTTTTTACTTGCCATAAATTTGAAACTATAGTACCAATAATGCTAGTTTTACCAGTACCTGCATAACCTTTAAGCAAATAAATTGAATTTTTATTAGAATCAAAAATAAATTGCGACAACTGCATTAACACCATATCTTGCTTAGATGTTGGTGCAAACGGAAACTTAGATTTTAATAACGAATAAAATGCAGAAGCATTAGAAATCATAGAGAAAAACAAATATTTAGCAAGATAGCATTATTCTATATTTCACGATAGTTTATGCCATTTACTTCTATATTTTTAATGATTTTTATTTAGATAGTTTTAACCAACAAAAAAAAATTGTAGATTTGCGAGAGACCTAATTAATAAACAGATATATGAAAGTAATTATTGCAATTGTAGTTATTATACTATTAACTATTGGTATAGTATGGTTAATAGACAAATTTGTACCAAAGAAAATGAAGCCTTTTATTCACCTTATACTTTGGGCGATAATTATATTTTTAGGATACCTGACTTTTAATTCGGTTTATGAAGAGATTAAATTCAATCAAATTAAAGAAAAACGTTTTAAAGTTGTTGTAGACCGTTTAATTGATGTACGAGATTCAGAAATGGCTTATAAAGAAGTACATGGAGAATATACTGATAGTTTTGATAAGTTGATAAACTTTGTTGAAAACGGAAAAGTACCTATTACACAAAGACGAGATACCACAGTATTAGATGAAGAAAGAACTAGAGCTTTTGGAGGTGTAGAAACTTTTAAAACTTTAACATTAATTGACACGCTAAGCTATTACTCTGTAAAGGACTCTATTTTTAAAGGAGATACGCGTTATAAAACAATGATGAATGTTGGTGCTGGCAAAGAAGGCGCTAAGTTCGATCTTAAATCTGGTAAACTTGATGATGACATCCCTGTGTTTGAAGCTAGTGTTGATAAAGCAATAGTTTTAGATGGATTAGATAAATATTTAATACAAAAAGAGAAGCAAGTAATGTCTGTAGACGGTGTTAATGGTCCTAAATTAATGGTAGGTTCTATGGAAGAAGTATTTACTAAAGGTAACTGGCCAAAGAGCTACGTTAATAAAAAAGAATAGTTTGAACGAAAATAATATTAAAGAACTGTCCATTCAAATCAATTTGAATGGACTTTCTTTTTGTATTTTAAATAAAGGCTCAAATACAATTGAATTTCTTAAAACAATTGCTTTTGCTAATAAACTAAATCCTTCTGACGTTCTCAACCATCTAAAAGCAGAGCTAAGTAGTAATACAGTATTTTCAGAAGATTTTGACGCCGTTTTAGTAATTCACCAAAACGAATTGGCAACACTTGTTCCTAAAGCTCTATATGACGATAAGAATAAAGCTGATTATTTAAAATTCAACTCTAAAATTCTTAGAACAGATTTTATAACCGAAGATGAAATTGTAGTCAATGAAAGCATTAATGTATATGTCCCATATGTAAACATTAACAATTACATCTTTGACACCTTTGGTGAGTTTGTTTACAAACATGCTTCAAGCGTATTAATAGACACTATTTTACAAAAAGAAGCTACCAAAGAGGATCCAATAGTCTATATAAACAGTAATAAAAATACAATTGAAGTATTTGTTGTAACTAAAGGGCAGCTTCAACTATTCAATGTTTTTGAATACCATAGTAAAGAAGATTTTATATACTATATTTTATTTGTGTTTGAACAATTAAAACTAGATGTTGAGACTACGCTTATTAAACTCAGTGGTGATATTGATAAAGATGATGAACTCTATACCATTCTTTATACCTATGTAAGACATATTGAGTTAATAAGTACTGATTTTAATTTTACAATTTCTGATACAGTTGAAGCAAAAAAACTTCACCAACATTATCTTATCTTAAATTCCTTTTAATGCGTATTATTTCTGGATTATATAAAGGCAGACGTATTACTGCTCCTAAGAAACTACCTGTAAGACCGACTACAGATATGGCAAAGGAAGGCTTGTTTAATATTTTAAATAATCAGTATTATTTTGACGATATTTCAGTACTAGATTTATTCTCTGGCACTGGCAATATTAGTTATGAGTTTGCTTCAAGAGGAACAGAACAAATCACTGCTGTAGATGATAATTACGGTTGTATAAAATTTATTAATGACACTGCTGAGGCTTTTGAAATGTCAATCAGTACAATAAAAAGTGATGTCTTTAAATTTTTAGAGAAATCGAAACAGAAACATACTATTATATTTGCTGATCCACCATATGATTTTGATGTTGAAACCTTTTCAAAAATCCCAAAATTAGTTTTTGAAAATGATTTATTAAATGATGAAGGCTTATTAATTGTTGAACATTCTAAACATACAGATATAAGTCATTTAGAGCACTACTCTCACTCTAAAAGTTATGGTGGTAACATGTTTAGCTTCTTTAAACAACCTGAATAAAAACAAAGCTTCATGTTTTACATGAAGCCTGTTTGTTTAAGCAAATCTATAAGCCGAATTCTGTACATTTCCTTTTAAGGAAATGAATTCCAAAAAAGAAAAAGCCCTTATCATTTATCTACGCTTACCGTTGCCAATAAGCTTTAGCTGCCTACCCTCTAACAATCGCGCGTGTACGCTCAAACGTTAGTTTACATGACATTGCACCACATAGAGTTTACCTGGTTTCACTACAGCATTACCTGTACATACTTTCTGTTGCACTTTTCCTAGCCTTACGACTGATGGCTGTTAACCACTATGATTACACTATGGTGTTCGGACTTTCCTACCCTAAATAAATTAGAATCGATAAGGCGATATACTTGCCGCAAAAGTACATAAATTGTTAATAACTCATATTAAATTTAAGTACTTATAAACGGCTATTAATTGGTTATTCTTAAATTTGTAATTCAGTTATTTTTTAATGGAACACTTCGTAGTATCGGCTCGCAAATACAGACCACAAACCTTTAAGGATGTTGTAGGTCAGCAAGCTATTACTAATACGTTGCTGAATGCTATTAAAAATAATCATTTAGCCCAAGCCTTATTGTTTACTGGACCTCGTGGAGTCGGTAAAACCACTTGTGCACGTATTTTAGCTAAAATGATTAACAGTGATGGCAATACAAGTGAAGACGAAGATTTTGCTTTCAATATTTTTGAGCTAGATGCCGCTTCTAACAATTCGGTTGATGATATTAGAAGCTTGACAGATCAGGTTCGTATTCCACCCCAAGTAGGTAAGTACAAAGTCTATATTATTGATGAGGTACATATGTTATCTCAAGCTGCTTTTAATGCGTTTCTTAAAACTTTAGAAGAACCACCAAAACATTGTATTTTCATTTTAGCAACTACAGAAAAACATAAAATTATTCCAACAATTTTATCGCGTTGTCAAATATTCGATTTTAAGCGTATCACTGTAACTGATGCAAAAGAGTATCTAAAATATATTGCTAAAGAACAAGATGTTACAGCCGAAGATGATGCGCTACATATCATAGCTCAAAAAGCAGATGGAGCTATGCGAGATGCTTTATCTATCTTTGATCGTGTGGTGAGTTTTTCTGGTAAAAATTTAACTAGACAAGCGGTCACAGAAAATCTTAATGTACTCGATTACGAAACCTATTTTACAAGTACCGATTTAATTCTTGAGAATAAAATTCCTGAATTGCTAGTACAGTTTAATACCATCCTTTCAAAAGGATTTGATGGACATCATTACATTGCTGGCTTAGCATCTCATTTTAGAGATTTAATGGTTTGTAAAAACCCTTCGACATTAGACTTATTAGAAGTTGGAGAAGATACTAAACAAAAGTATATTGAGCAATCACAGAAAACCTCAAATAGCTTTTTAATGAAAGGCATACAGCTCGCTAATGATTGTGATTTAAAATACAAGACTAGCAAAAATCAGCGCCTATTAGTTGAATTAACGCTTATGCAATTAGCCTCTATCACTTTTGATGGAGAAAAAAAAAACCGTAAACACTTTATAATTCCGCCTTCATATTTTAAGGCTAAAGGGATTACTCCTATTCCTGTTAATAAACCAAAGACTGAAGTAATTAAAGCTCCTGAAAGTGAAACAGTTTTAAAAGAAAACCTTACACCAAAAGAAATGCTTTCTGCTGTTGCAGAACCTGTAGCTATTCCAAAAATATCTATTAACAAACCAAGTAAGGTCACTTCTGGCTTATCACTAAAAAGTATAAGAGAAAAGAAAGAGCATCTTATACGTCAAATGGATGTGGTTATAGATGAGGATGATTTACCTAAAGAACCTGTAACTCAAGAAGCTTTAACTAAAGCATGGAACGTTTATACAGATAGAATGGATAAAAAAGGTGAAAAGATTATGGCGTCTATTTTGCAAATGGATGCACCAAAATTAAAAGATACCACCATTTATTTAACCTATTCTAATAATACCAATAAGATTGAGTTAGAACGTGCTGAATTTCCTTTAATGGCGTTTTTAAAGAAAACATTGCTTAATTATGATTTAAAATTAGACATTACAGTTAATGAAGAAGTTGCCAAAAAATATGCATTTACTCCGCAAGAGAAATATGAAAAGTTGAAAGAGAAAAACCCGAATATTGAACTATTGAGAAAAACATTCGGACTAGATATTTAATAATATGAGAAATTTATTTGGACTTTTATTAATCTTAGTTATTGGCTTTACAAGTTGTGAAGGCAGAAAAACTCAAAACCAGGCCCTTTCTGAAAGCATTGAAGAGTTTAAAAAAAATGTGAGTTTAGAGGTCGATATATATAAGCCTGAAATCTATGTAGAACGTGAAGTAGACACTTTATTGAGCAATGGTTATCGTGTAAAAATTAAGGCATACTCTGACATGGATAATAATGTACTTTTCACTAAAATAAAAGATACTATTAATTATCAAACTCATTATAGAAACTATAAGTTTTCTGTTAGTGTACTTAAAGATAATATCCTTATTTATAATGAAAGTTTTGATAAGCAAAGGGTGAATATAGACTTTGGATATAAAACTAATTTATCTTCAGAGTCACCTTTACATAGTTTTAATAATCTTGGTGTTTTAAAATCCATACAAATTAATGAAGACCCAACCTACAAAAATAAAGTTGTGATTGATATTTTACATGTCATCCCAGAATCTGACAGATATGCTTCTCACTCCTTATTTATTGATAGAAAAGGGAGCTCTAATATTAAATTAATTGACGTTAACTAATGCTAGGATTAAAACTACCAACAGATCCAAGATGGGTAAATATTGTTGAAAAAAATATTGAAGATATTTTAACCGACCATGCGTATTGTGAGCAAAAAGCAGCTAGTACAGCTATTTCGTTAATTGTAAGTTTTCCTGAGTACACAGAACTTGTCCAAGAAATGATTGAACTTGCCAATGAGGAAATGAGTCATTTTAAAATGGTGCATGATAAAATCTTAGAACACGGATGGACATTAGGCAGAGATCGTAAAGATGATTATGTTATTGCGCTTTTAAAGTTTTTCCCAAAAGGAGGAAGTAGAACAACACAACTCGTCCATCGCTTATTATATGCAGCCTTAATTGAAGCACGTAGCTGTGAGCGTTTTAGACTGCTTTCAGAAGAATTAGAAGATAAGAAATTAGCAAAATTCTACAGAAAATTAATGATAAGTGAAGCTGGTCATTACACTATGTTTTTAAATTTTGCCAGACAGTATGGAGACCGAAAAGAAGTGGATGAAAAATGGCAGCAATTGCTTGATTTTGAAGGTGAAATAATAAAAGACTTGGGCAATAAAGAAACCATTCATGGGTAATACTAAAAAAAGCCTCAACATGGGTTAAGGCTTGTATTTTATAACAGTTTTTTTAATTTTAGATTTTTATACCAAAACCAAATTGTATAACATGATTTTTAGCTTTAGTGTCTGTTAAATCTTTATCCAAGATATTACTAAAACCATAATAGAATCTAGTATCTACAAACAATTCATCTGTAATCATATATTCTACACCTGCAACACCAGAAAATACAAATGTTGCAAAACCATCACTATCTTTCCATGTTTTTAAAGCCAATTGTGGTCCTGCACCTAAAGTAAAACGGTCAGAAAGCGAAAACCTTAATTGAACAGGCAACTTTAAGTAATCTGCTCTAATAGTTTCATTTTTACCTCCTTCAGCAGACCACTGTAACTCTGTTAATAAAGAAACATCCTCTGAGAATTCATAATCTACAAAGCCACCAAAAGCAAATCCGTTTCGGTGTATGTTCGTAATAGCTGGACTAGGATCAAAATCTAGGTTAGATACATTAAGAGCACCTCTCACACCATATCTAACTTCTTGAGACATAGAAACAGTTGTAAAAGCAACACATAGTAAAGCAAATAAATATCTTTTCATAATTTTCAATTTGAGATGGCTAAGATATGTTAAATTCTAAAATTTAAAACAATTAATAGATTTTCATAGAGAAAAATTAGACAAGTGGGTGTTTGCTTACGCATTAGTTAAACAATTACACTCGAAATAGTTTCGTAATACATACTTTTTATAATACCATCTGAAAGTCCTATTTTTGGTACATACATATCTTTTGCGCCACTCCATTTCATAGCAGATAAATAAATACGTGTTGCCGGAATTATTACATCTGCTCTGTCTTGATTAAGATTTAATTTAGTAATGCGCTCTTCATATGTAAAGCTCTGAAGCATTTTATAATAACTTGTTAAATAGAAATACGTTAGCGGTTTACCCATTTCTTTTCCAGAAATTTTAAAAATTTTATTAATGTTTCCACCAGAACCTATAAGATCTATTTTATAGTATTTCTTTGTATTCTCTTTTATCCACTGCTCTAATTCATTCCAAATCTCTTTTGTAACAATATTATTTAACAATCTTACTGTTCCTATTTTGAAAGATCTAGATTTTATTTTTTTACCATTATGAATTATTGAAAACTCTGTACTACCACCACCAACATCTACATAAAGATAGGTCTTATTAAGATCAATAAACGTATGCAAGTCAGTGGCTGCAATAATAGCCGCTTCTTCTTCACCATCTATAATATCGATATTAATACCACACGTTTTAAGAATTTTGTCTGAAAGTAATTGACTATTATTAGCTTCTCGCATTGCCGAAGTAGCACAAGCTTTATAACGAATAACGTTATGAGACTTTATTAATAAGCTAAATGCCTTCATCGTATCCATCATTCGCTCTTGGTTATACTCAGATATCTCACCATTAACAAACACATCTGCCCCTAACCTAATTGGCACACGAACCAGTGAATTCTTTTTAAAGACAACAGATTTATCATCTTGTTCAATGATATTTGAAATTAGGAGTCTAACAGCATTTGAACCTATATCTATTGCTGCATATTTACTTATTTTCAGCATATTATACTTCTAATTTATTTAAATAATAGTTGTACGTGTCAAATTGTGCTCTTACCTTAGGGTTTTCATTTCTGAGGTATGTATTATCTTGTGTTTGGTTAATAATACGTGCTTTTACATTATCATTCCAACATATATCATACAAATTTTGTAATTCTTGCTTAATGTCCTTATCATATATAGGGCAACTGACTTCTACTCTAGTATCAATGTTTCTGGTCATCCAATCAGCTGAAGAAATATAAATTTTAGGGTCACTGCTATTAGCAAATATGTACAATCGCGTATGTTCTAAAAATTTATCTATAATACTTATAACCTCAATATTTTCGCTCATACCTTTTACTCCTGGCACTAAACAACAGAGACCTCTTACAATCATTTGAATTTTTACACCTGCTCTACTAGCTTCATATAATTTATCAATCATTTTATAGCTACTAATGCTATTCATTTTTAATTTTATATAAGCTGGTTTTCCATTTTTAGCACTTTCTATTTCATTATCTATTAAGGCAAATAGTCTTGACTTTGTATAATGCGGAGAGGTAATAATATGCTTATATCTATACATTTTGTAATTGACCTCAAAAAAGTTGAATACTTTATTTACATCCTTAAGAATCTTAGAATTAGCAGTCAAAAGTGTAAAATCCGTATAAATTTTTGCTGTAGATTCATTAAAGTTTCCTGTGCTAATAAAACCATATCGCACTAACTTATTATTCTCTTCGCGTTCAATAACACACATCTTACTATGTACCTTTAAACCTGCAACACCAAACAACATTATAATACCTTCATCTTGCATTTGCTCTGCATAATTTATGTTAGCAGCTTCATCAAAACGTGCTCTAAGCTCTATGGATACCGTTACTTTTTTTCCATTTTTTGCAGCGTTAATTAACGAACTTGCCACGTGAGAAATCTGAGCTAACCTATAGATGGTAATTTTTATAGTCTTCACCTGAGGATCTAATGCGGCTTCTCTTAAAAACTTAACGATATAAGAAAATGTATGATAAGGTGTATAAACTAAATAATCTTTTTTAGCAATGGTCTTAAAAATACTATCTTCTAAACTCAAACCTTTTACTGGTAGTGGTTTAATTTTGTCATAAAGCAAATCTTTTCTCCCTAAACTAGGAAAGCTCATATAATCTCTTCGGTTATGGTAACGACCTCCAGGAATTATACTTTCCTTTTTATGTATAGACATACGTTCTAAAAGAAAAGCTAAAGTATCATCTTCAATACTCTTGTCGTAAACAAATCGTACAGGATCACCACTTTGTCGATCCTTAACACTTTCAGATAATTTATCTATAAAACTTTTACTTAAATCACTGTCAAAATCTAATTCACCATCTCTAGTAATTTTAATCATATGAGCACTAATACTATCATAACTAAAAATGTTGAAAATATCATTTAAGCAATACCTCAATATATCATCAATCATTATAATATAATTGCTATCTCCTTTATTAGGAAGCACAACAAAACGATCCATAGCAGATGATATTTCAATAAGAGCCATTTGAGATTTGCCATTAGAATTAGACATCTTTACTGTTAAATAGGCAGAAATATCCTTGAGTTCTGGCAGAGCAATATCCTCATTTAACATAATAACAACAAGTGCTGGACTGATTTCTTGGTAAAAATAATTTTTTATGAATTTATGATGATTATCATCTATCTCTGTTTCATCAATGATATAAATATTCTCATTTTCGAGCTCCTTATTTATCTCATCTAGAATTTTTAAACTCTCACTTTGTTGTTCTATAACAATTTTTGTGATTTCCTCTAAAAGGTCACCTGCTTTAATACCACCCAACTGGCTTCTACCTCCTTTTCCTGCCTCATAAATTCGTTTTACAGTAGCATATCGCACTTTAAAGAATTCATCTAAATTATTTGAAAAAATCCCTAAAAAACGTAAGCGTTCGATTAGAGGTACGTTTTTATCTGCTGCTTCTTGTAGCACACGAGCATTAAATTGTAACCAGCTTAGTTCCCTGTTTATATATATGTTTTTATCTTTTGTCATTATTTTAATTCCTTTGGAATAATTATGAACTCAGTAGTTCCCTTTTTTAAATCTTTCCAGTTGTCAATATTAAAATTCAACTTTACCAAACCACTGGTAGGTAGATTATCGATATAAATACTTCCAAATATATTGGAAATTGATGTGAAAGCGTGATTGTGCCCAAAAATCATAATTTCATTATAATCATTTGGTAGATTTTTAATGAAATTTATAACATTTTCACCTCCAAAATCATATAGTTCATCTACCACATTAATTGAATTTTCTGACAAACCGAATAATCCTACAAAAATTTTACAAGTACTTAATGCTCTATTTGCTGGGCTAGAAAATATAGTGTTAGGCATAATGACATTTCTTTTAAGAATCTGATTAGCAACTAACTTAGCGTCATTTATACCTCTAGATTTTAATGGTCTTTCTCTATCAATTACATCATATTCCCATGATGATTTTCCATGTCTAACAAGTATAATAGTTTTCATAAAATATCGATTAAATGCATTTTTTTTCGATAAAATGTTTCATATTTCCGTTTTAACGAGTATATTGCCGCTTAAACTCTAATGTTTGTTTATCATTTGAGTTATAAGTTCTTTTGTTTGTGTAAAATTAATGTAAATGACCCCAAATCAAAAATATATTAATCCATACTATTTTTCATTTACGGTAATTATACTTCCCTCTATATTTTATTAAAAACAAAAAGCATAGTTGTTAACTCAAAAATAATTTTGGTTACAGGTAATCTTGTATCTTAAAATTAATGAGCTTAGCAAATTTGAAAACATTAGTTTAGTTATGTATAACATGAAAAACTTTACAAGTTTAATTTGTATTACTAAAGAGGTTAAGTATATACTTACTGGAGTTCTTTTAGTACTAGTTTTTAATACGAACGCTCAAACCTCAAATTCTACGAGGGAGTATTCTGAGAGACTAGCTATAAATCTTAACGGAGATTTTGATATGATTGGTAACACCAATATGCAGTGTGTTAGTAATTGTACAAATTTGTTGGATTGGAATAACCCAAGTAAAGTAATGGGATATGTAGACATTGACAATGATTCTCAAACCGTAAACTCTAGTTCTGCGACACTAACAGTTTTACCTGGCGAGCAGGTAGTATGGGCTGGTTTATATTGGGGAGGTGTTCATAGTTCCTCAATGCTAAATACAACTCAACCGCCTAGCTCAACAAGTATTGATAGAGTTAAATTTAAAGTTCCCGGATCTACAAATTATCAAACCGTAAATGCATTTAGTAGAAATATTGAAAATTCTTATCAACCAGGATGGGATACTTTTTTAGCTTTTGCTGATGTAACATCTATTGTTACTAATGCTGGGGCAGGAGTTTATACAATAGCTGATATTTCATTAATTACAGGTTCTGCCTTTACAGGACCTCTTGGTGGTTGGTCACTAGTAGTGATATGCGAATCTCCAAATGCACCAAGCAAAAGGATTAATGTATGGGATGGTTTAAAGTTTTTTGGTTTTGGTGATAATGATCAATTTACAGTTAACGGATTATATACACCTGTATCTGGTCTAGTAGAAACTAGAGTAGGTTATTTTGGCATGGATGGCGAACGAAATACAACTGGTGATTATGTAAGTGTGAATGGTACACCTATGAGTAATGCTATAAACCCTTCAGATAATACACTTAATGGTACTATCTCTAAATTAGGTGTTAATCAGCCTGGAAGGAATCCAAATTTTGACTATAATTGGGCAATAGATATAGATATCTTTGATGCTTCAGGAACTGTTCCTAATGCTGCAACATCTGCAACTATAGATTTAGGTAGTACTAATGAAGGTATTTGGGGAGGTGTTTTTGTGGTTTCTAACGAAATTGCATTTCCTAGTTTAACAAAAGAATTCTCAGATGGATATATTAATTTAGGTGAAATCACAACAGTAACACTTACTTTAGATATACCTATTGGAGGTGTAGACCTTACTAATGTTAGTCTTCAAGACAATCTTCCAAATGGAATGCTCATAGCAAATAATCCAAATATAACTAATAGTTGTAGTGGTGGAAATGTAACAGCAAATCCAGGATCAAATACTTTTCTTTTTGAAAACATTATTCTTAACGCAGGTCAAACCTGTGTTATTTCTTTTGATGTTGTTACTACATCTGCTGGTTTTTTTACAAATAGTATAGAATATGGTGATTTTGTTAATGATCAAAATATAGACCTCGTTAATTCGGCCACAGATAGCGTTTCGGTTTTTGATTCGTCTCTAGATATTACAAATGTTTTATGTAAGGGAGATAACTCAGGCACTATAGAGTTAACAGTAAGTGGCGGAACACCTCCATACACATACTCTTTAAATAATGGAGTAACAACACAATCAAATAGTACATTTCAAAACTTATTAGCAGGAAGCTATAATATTTTAGTAACTGATGCAAATGGAGTTTCATTTAATGTAGTTGGCACTGTAGATACTGATGATATTGAAAGTCCTGAAATCACAGTTCCTTCAAATATAAATATAGAAGGCTGTTCTACATCAGATATTACTAGTACTAATGCTGTTTTTGCATTTAGTGCTTCACAATCAGCAGATGTACAAACAATTTTTGCATCCAATCCAGATTATAATGCTTCTGATGATTTTAATATCCAAAGCATAAGTTATATTGATATTATTACATCTACAAACAATTGCCCAATAATTGTATCTAGAGTATTTACTATAACAGATAATTGTAATAACACGACTAAAGCAAGTCAAACAATTACTATAGAAGACAAAACACCTCCAACTATAGATTCTAGTGCTAAAGATTCTACAGTCCAATGTAACGCAAATAGTCAAACAGCTTTAAATAATTGGCTAAACAATAATGGTAATGCATTTGCTAATGATAATTGTAGCAATGTAAGTTGGTCCAACAATTATACAGGGTTGACAGATGAATGTGGTAATACAGGTTCGGCAACAGTTACATTTACAGCTGCAGATGATTGTGGCAATACTCAATCAACAACGGCTACTTTTACTATTGAAGACACAGTCGGACCAACAATAGTTAATTTTCCAACTGATAAAATCACTATTGAATGTAGTGATTTGCAACCAGCTGAAACTTTGAAAGCTATAGATGATTGTGGAAGTGCAACAATATCTTTTGAAGAAACAAGAACGGATGGTATCTGTGCAAATACTTATCAATTAGAACGCACATGGACAGCTACAGATCTTTGTGGAAACGAAACCATAAAAACGCAAATAATAAATGTAGAAGATACTACAAAACCAACATTTACAGTACCTGCAGATATTACTATTGAATGCAATCAAGATACAGATGATCTAAATATAGTTGGGGATGTTACTAATGAAAATGATAGCTGTTCACCATCAACAACTTCCTTTGATTTTGAAGCTACATATACTGACGTAACTACCGCTGGTAATTGTCCTAATGAATATATAATTACAAGAACTTGGATATTAATCGATGAGTGTAACAATACAGCCACAGATACACAAACAATAACAGTTGTGGATACAACTGACCCAAGCTTTAACGAAAGTTTACCTGCAAATATTTCAGTAAATTCAGATAGTATCCCATCTCCGTCAACTTTAACCGTTACAGATAATTGTGATACTGATGTTGATGTTGTATTTACAGAAACATTAATTGGAAACATTTGTGACGCAGCTTATACAATAGAAAGAAACTGGCTTGCTGAGGATGATTGTGGGAATGATATTGAGCATACACAAACCATAAATGTTAGTCATACCGTTCTTTCACTAACTATAAATTCTACGACTGATGTAAATTGTTCTGGAGAAGCTACAGGTGCCATTGATATGAATGTATCAGGTGGTACACCACCATATACGTATTCATGGAGTAATTCTGCTACAAGCGAAGATTTAACAAATATTACTGCTGGTACATATACAATTACTGTAGAAGATAGTAATGGTTGTACAGCATACAAGGGTGTATATATTGATGAGCCTTCTGACCCATTAACACTCTCTATTAATAAAACTAATGCTACCTCAATACAAGGGTGTACTGACGGCATGGCTACGGCTGTTGTGTCTGGTGGCACAGCTAATTATACGTATCAATGGTCTGCTTCCACAGGTAGCCAAACTGGTACTACTGCTACAAACTTACCTGTTGGTAATCATACTGTGCTTGTAACTGATGCTAATGGCTGCGAAATATCTCAGAGTGTAGAAATTACATGTTCAGATGATTGCGATATAGCCATAACAACTGATGTCATAAATGATGTACTTTGTTATGGATATGCATCTGGTTCAGCATCTGTATCTGCAAGTTCTGCTATCGCTCCAACTGCAACATTTACTTTTACTTGGTCAAATGGTCAAATAGATACTGGAGTAACATCAAGTTCAATTATCAATAGCGCTGCTGGCAATTATACTGTAAGTGTTACACTCGATGGATCAGTTTGTGATCCTGTAGTACAAAATATTAATATTGCACAACCTACTGAAGCACTAAGCATAACTATTAATAAAGTTAATGCGACTTCTATACAAGGATGTACTGATGGTACCGCAACAGCTGTAGTATCTGGTGGTACTACACCTTATAACTATCAATGGTCAGCTTCAGCTGGTAACCAAACTAATGCTACTGCTACAGACTTACCTATAGGCAATCATACTGTAACTGTAAATGATGCGAATGGCTGTGAAACTACTCAGAACATTGAAATTACATGTACTAATGATTGTGATACAGCAATTACAACAGATTCTACCACTAATGTACTTTGTTTTGGTGATAGTTCTGGTGCAGCTTCTGTATCGGCTAGTTCTGCTATTAATCCTACTGCGACATTTACCTTTACTTGGTCTAATGGTCAAATAGATGCTGGTGTAACTTCTAGTACAATATCTAATATACTAGCTGGTAATTATACTGTAAGTGTTACTATAGATGGGTCGGTTTGTGATCCTGTAGAACAAACTGTCTCAATTATAGAACCTAACTCTAGTTTATCTGCTTCGATTACTTCACAGACAGATATTATTTGTGGTGTTTTAGGACAATTTACAGTAGAAGGATCTGGTGGTACAACGCCTTACACATATTCCATTGATAATGGTACTAACTATGTCTCTAATGGAACATTTACTGATCTTACAGATGGTGCTTATTCTGTTATAGTTTTAGATGCCAATGGATGTAAAACTGACATCACAACACATATACTTACTAATTGTACAGACGCAATTGCAGACATCAATAACACATACGTTAATCAACCAGTTTCTGGTAATGTATTAACTAATGACGAAGACTTTGAAGGTGATAACCAAACCGTTACTGCTAATACAAATCCTGCTAATGGATCTGTGGTTATAAACCCTGATGGAACATATACTTACACTCCTAACACAGGTTATATTGGTGAAGATACTTTTGAGTATACAATCTGTGATGATGGTAATCCTCAAGCTTGTGATACAGCTACTGTATACATTGAAGTATTACCAGAAGGTGGGCCTGAAAATGAAGCTCCTATCGCTAATGCGGATACAGCTACAACTCCTGAAGGAACCCCTATTGATATCGTAGTACTTCCTAATGATTTTGATCCTGATGCTGATCCTATTACAATTACTGCAACTACTGATCCTACTAATGGAACTGTAACAGTTAATCCTGATGGAACCATTACTTATACTCCTGATTCTGGATTTATTGGTGAAGATACCTTTACATACACCATATGTGATGATGGTAATCCACAACTTTGTGATACTGCTACAGTTACTGTAACTGTTCAAGATGCGAGTACACCTAATACAACTAATGCTAATGATGATGCATATAGCACAACACCTAGTACTGATGTTACTGGAAATGTATTATTAAATGATAATGATATTGAAGGTCATACTCAAACTGTAACGACAACTACAGTTGTTACTGCTGAAGGTATTACTGTAAATATTGATCCTAATACGGGTATATTTACGTATACACCAAATGCCGGGTTTACTGGAACTGACTCTTTTGTTTATACTATTTGTGATAATGGTAGCCCTGTTGCTTGTGATAAAGCTACAGTATATATTACTGTTGGTGGTCTTGCTAATACTACTGACGCTATTGCAGACATCAATAACACATACGTTAATCAACCAGTTTCTGGTAATGTATTAACTAATGACGAAGACTTTGAAGGTGATAACCAAACCGTTACTGCTAATACAAATCCTGCTAATGGATCTGTGGTTATAAACCCTGATGGAACATATACTTACACTCCTAACACAGGTTATATTGGTGAAGATACTTTTGAGTATACAATCTGTGATGATGGTAATCCTCAAGCTTGTGATACAGCTACTGTATACATTGAAGTATTACCAGAAGGTGGGCCTGAAAATGAAGCTCCTATCGCTAATGCGGATACAGCTACAACTCCTGAAGGAACCCCTATTGATATCGTAGTACTTCCTAATGATTTTGATCCTGATGCTGATCCTATTACAATTACTGCAACTACTGATCCTACTAATGGAACTGTAACAGTTAATCCTGATGGAACCATTACTTATACTCCTGATTCTGGATTTATTGGTGAAGATACCTTTACATACACCATATGTGATGATGGTAATCCACAACTTTGTGATACTGCTACAGTTACTGTAACTGTTCAAGATGCGAGTACACCTAATACAACTAATGCTAATGATGATGCATATAATGTGACTCCAACTAGTGTATTAACTGGAAATGTATTATTAAATGATAATGATATTGAAGGTCACACTCAAACTGTAACGACAACTACGGTTGTTACTGCTGAAGGTATTACTGTAAATATTGATCCTAATACGGGTATATTTACGTATACACCAAATGCCGGGTTTACTGGAACTGACTCTTTTGTTTATACTATTTGTGATAATGGTAGCCCTGTTGCTTGTGATAAAGCTACAGTTTATATCACTGTTGATGGTGTTGCTGGTCTTAGTATTGTTAAATCAGCATCAAGTGCGACTAGTGGTTGTGTGGGTGCTGGCGATATAGTAACCTATATATTCACAGTAACTAATAGTGGTGATGTACTAATTAATAGTATAACAATTGTTGATGCTTTATTAGGTGGTGATATAACCACTTCTCTTACACTCACTGGTGATAATGGTGATGGTATTCTTGATCCTACTGAAACTTGGGTATTCACAGCACCTGACTATACAATTACACAAGCAGATGTTGATGCTGGTAACATTACAAACAATGTCACTGCTAATGGTCTAGAGCCAGATGGAACTACTGCTGTGCAAGCTACTGATACTTATGTGATCGATGCTAATAATCCAGATGTAACCCTTTGTAGTGATGGTGGTATTAATGTCGTTAAAGCTGCTTCTACTCCTAATACTGGGTGTGTTGGTGAAGGGGACTTAGTAACCTATACGTTCACAGTAACGAATTCTGGTCAAATCTCTATCAATACTATTACTATCAATGATGATATGTTAGGTGGTGATATTACGGCTACTCTTACATTGACTGGTGATACTAATAATGATGGTTTATTGAACCCTACTGAAACTTGGGTATTCACGGCACCTGACTATACAATTACACAAGCAGATGTTGATGCTGGTAACATTACAAACAATGTCACTGCTAATGGTCTACAGCCAGATGGTACAACTACTGTGCAAGCTACTGATACTTATGTGATCGATGCTAATAATCCTGATGTAACCCTTTGTAGTGATGGTGGTATTAATGTCGTTAAAGCTGCAACTACTCCTAACACTGGGTGTGTTGGTGAAGGAGACTTAGTAACCTATACATTCACAGTAACGAATTCTGGTCAAATCTCTATCAATACTATTACTATCAATGATGATATGTTAGGTGGTGATATTACGGCTACTCTTACATTGACTGGTGACGCTAATAATGATGGTTTATTGAACCCTACTGAAACTTGGGTATTCACGGCACCTGACTATACAATTACACAAGTAGATGTTGATGCTGGTAACATTACAAACAATGTCACTGCTAATGGTCTACAGCCAGATGGAACTACTGCTGTGCAAGCTACTGATACTTATGTGATCGATGCTAATAATCCAGATGTAACACTTTGTAGTGATGGTGGTATTAATGTCGTGAAAGCTGCTTCTACTCCTAACACTGGGTGTGTTGGTGAAGGAGACTTAGTAACCTATACGTTCACAGTAACGAATTCTGGTCAAATCTCTATCAATACAATTACCATCAATGATGATATGTTAGGTGGTGATATAACCACTTCTCTTACACTTACTGGTGATAATGGTGATGCTATTCTTGATCCTACTGAAACTTGGGTATTCACGGCACCTGACTATACAATTACACAAGCAGATGTTGATGCAGGTAACATTACAAACAATGTCACTGCTAATGGTCTAGAGCCAGATGGAACTACTGCTGTGCAAGCTACAGATACTTATGTGATCGATGCTAATAATCCAGATGTAACACTTTGTAGTGATTCAAGTATTGCCCTTACTAAAACAGGAGTGTTCAATAATGATAATGGAAATGATTGTACAGAAATTGATGAGACTATAACATATACATTCACAGTAACAAATACTGGTGATGTGGCATTGGCAAATGTTGTTATAACTGATCCATTATTGGACAATGCAACACCTGCTGTAAGTATCAACTTCATTTCTGGTGATTCAGATGGTGATAATCAATTAGATCCAACTGAAACTTGGATATACAATGCTACATATTTAGTGACTCAAGTAGATATCTATGCTACTGAAGTTACTAATACGGCAACCGTAACTGCAGCAGAAGTGGTAAACAATACAAGTGTATCAGCTACAGCTCAGACTACAACGGAATTAATTGAAGATACAACTCCGCCAGATACTTCTGCATGTGCTGTTCTAGATGAAACTATTGAGTGTAGTGGTACGGATAACGAAACGATTGCTAACGATTGGAATGCTGCTAATATTTTAGCTTTAGAAAATTGTGCAACCGATGCCTGTGATAATAATGTAACAATAACGTCTAACTATGCGTATACAAACCTAGTTTCAACTTGTGGAGCTGGTGGTACTATTACTGTAATATACACATTGACAGATGCAACTGGTAATGCTAGTACTTTTAATGCTACGCTTACACTAGAAGATACTACTGGTCCTGATTTATCTGCATGTACTATAATAGATGAAACTATAGAATGTAGTGGTGATAACAATGAAAATCTTGCTATAGCTTGGAATGCTGCAAATATTGCATCACTTGAAACTTGCGGTACTGATACTTGTGATGTAGATCCAACAAATGTAGTAACTTCAGATTTTGATTTTACAAACCTAGTTTCAACTTGTGGAGCTGGTGGTACAATTACTGTGGTATATACTGTTGCTGATGATTGTGGTAATACTACATCCTTAAATGCAACATTAACTATAGAAGATACTACTCCACCAACATTCAACGAAACATTACCAGCAGATACAAATGCAGAATGTGATAATGTGCCAACTGCAGAAACACTAACTGTTTCTGATAATTGTGGTGCAGCTACAGTTGAGTTTACTGAAGAAATTACTAATGGAGCGTGTGTTGGTGACTTTATCATCGTACGTACGTGGACTGCAACAGATAGCTGTAATAATGATACTGTACATACACAAATTATAACCGTTGAAGATAATACAGCACCAACAGTTGTTACAGCATTTGATGAAAATGTAACCGTGGCTTGCGATGAGATTCCTGAGATACCAAGTTTAGTATTTGAAGATTCTTGTTCTACAGATATGGATGTGTCATTTAATGAAGTTTCAACGCAAACAAATGATTTTGAAGATTATCAAATCATCAGAACATGGACTGTTATAGATGATTGTGGTAACGAAGCACAATTTATTCAAACTATAAATGTAGAGATAAGTAATGTTATAAATGTTATGGATGCAGAACGTTGTGTCCTTGATATTGAATTTGATTTATTCGAATTATTATCTGGTGACTTTGATATGAATGGAACATGGAGTGTCGTTGCAGGAAACACAACACTAAATGGAAGCTTCTTTGATCCATCTACTGCTGATGTTGGAGTATACACATTTATGTACACCATCTCAGATGGACCATGTCCTAGAGAAGTAGAAGTTAATGTTACTATGGATGATGAATGTCTAGTATTACCTTGTAGTTCTGAAGACAATGTTATTATTTCTAAAACCGTAACAGCAAATGGTGATAATATTAATGATTTCTTTACTGTTGGATTGATTGAACAATGTGGTTTTGATATAGAGTTACAGATATTTAACCGTTGGGGAGCAGAAATATATAAATCAAATAATTACCAAAACGATTGGAATGGAGATGCACACGGTTCTTCCGTAGGCAATTCAGGGAAAGTTCCAACAGGCACATATTATTATATCATAAACTTAAGAAATAGTGGTTTAGCACCTTTCACTGGTCCTATCTACGTGGCAACAAATTAAAACTTAACCGATGAAAGTATCAAAATATATAAGTATTGCTATACTCATGTTGAGTGTTTCTACAGCCTTTTCGCAGCAGTTACCTCAGTTTACGCAATACATGTTTAATACCATTTCTATAAACCCTGCTTATGCTGGTAGTAGAGAAACACTTAGTATCGTTGGTTTACATAGAAGTCAATGGGTTGGATTAAATGGTGGGCCAGAAACGCAAACCTTATCAATTCATACACCATTACGTAATGAGAAGATGGGTTTAGGTATTTCGTTTATCAATGACAAACTAGGCTATGAGAATTTTTCTTATCTATATGCAGATTATTCTTATACCATTAAAACTGGCGAAAACACCAAATTAGCTTTTGGTTTAAAAGGAGGTTTCACACATTATACTTTAGATGAAGAACTACTTAATGACCCTTCTGTTGTAAATGATCCTTTCTTCAATGATGTATCTAACCGTTGGAGCCCTAATGCAGGTGCTGGTTTATATTTACATTCTCAACGTTGGTATGTTGGAGTATCCGCTCCAAGAATTTTAAATACTGATTATAACAAAGGGAGAAACGGAACGCTAGATTATGTCGCTTTAGAACGTATTAGTTATTATTTAACTGGTGGATACGTTTTTAATTTAAATGAAAACACAAAATTAAAACCCTCTGTATTGCTAAAAGCTACTAATGGTGCACCCCTTTCTTTTGATGTTTCGGCAAACTTCTTGTTTAATGAAACTTTTTGGATTGGTGGAGGATACAGAGTAGATCAAAACACTGCTGCAATTGGTGCTATTGCCGATTTTCAGATTTCAAAACAATTAAGAATTGGTTATGCATATGAATATCCATTCTCAGATTTAAGAGCATTCACCAGTGGTACACATGAAATATTATTAATGTTCGAAATCTTTAAAAGCAAACGAATTAAATCACCGAGATATTTCTAAAAAGAACGCATTATGAATACAAGAATATTAGTTATAACTCTATTTTTAATCAGTTCGTTATCTTATTCACAAACGAAATTGGCAGATAAGTTTTTTGAAAACTATGGCTATGTGAAAGCGATTGAATTGTATGAAAAAGTGGTTGAAAAAGGAAAAGCTGATGCACATGTACTAACACGATTAGGTGATGCTTATTATAATAATTCAAATTCTGAAAAAGCGGCCTATTGGTATCAAAAAGCATTAGATGAATATTCTGATATCGATGCCGAATACATTTATAAATACATTCAATCACTTAGAAGTATTGGCAAATATGATGAAGCCGACAAATGGTTTAAAGAATTAAGTGCTGCACAGCAAGGAGATAGTAGACTCAAAGGCTACAATCCTGATGAAGTGGATATATATAGTAAGCTTACTACTAAGAGTGATATTATTGTGACTATAGAAAATTTACCTTTCAATTCTGAAAACTCAGATTTTGGGTCTTATGTTTTTAATGATATACTTTACTATGCTTCTGCCAAAGAAAATGAGAAAAAGGTATATAGTTGGAATAAAGAGCCATTTTTAGATTTATTTCAGATTAGCATTACAGAAAACAATGATTCATTTTCTTATGATTCACCTAGTGAAATTAAAGGAGAAAACGTAAACACAGATTATCACGAAGCGTCAATTGCTATTACTAATGATGGTAAAACACTTTACTTTACAAGAGATAATATCAACAAACGTAATAGATTACAATACGATAAAGAAGGTACAACGCATCTAAAAATCTATAAGGCAGAATTAGTTAACGGTCAATGGACTAATGTTGAAGAATTGCCATTTAATGACGATGTATTTTCAACAGGCCATCCTGCATTAAGTCCAGATAATAAAACTTTATATTTTGTATCTGATCGTGAAGGTGGCATAGGACAAACCGATATTTATTCAGTAGACATTAATAATGGCGACACCTATGGTGAGCCAAAAAATCTTGGTGAAAAAATCAATACCGAAGGGCGTGAAATGTTTCCTTTTGTTAGCAATGATAATACCTTATACTTTTCTTCAGATGGTTATCTTAATTTAGGATTACTAGATATATTTAAATCAAATATTTTAAAAGAAGACCGGTCAGAGCCTAAAAATTTAGGTGCACCATATAATAGTGGTTATGATGATTTTGCATTCTATGTAGACTCAACTAGCCAGAAAGGCTATTTTTCTTCTAATAGACCAAATGGTAAAGGTGGTGACGATATTTACAGCTTTAATACTACACAATGTAAGCAAACTATAACTGGTGTTACCAAAGATGAGAAATGGGATATTATATTACCCGAAGTAACTGTAAGACTAATTGATGAAACTGGTAAGGTTATAGAAGAAGTTATTACAGGTGCTGATGGTATATACACTTTTGAAATAGATTGTGGTAAAACCTATACTATTGTTGGTACTAAGCCAGACCATAAAGATGATAAGAAAACTACTACTACTGACTTTGATAACGAAAAGGTAAATGAGGCTGATCTATCTTTAATACCGCTAATTGATTTTAGTCAAATCGTAATAAATCCTATATTTTTTGATTTCGACAAATCAAAAATTAGAACAGATGCACAATATGAGCTAGAAAATATTGTAGATGTAATGCGAAGACATAAATCTATGATCATTAAAATTGAATCGCATACAGATAGTAGAGGTCGTGATAAATATAATCTTAAACTATCCGATAGACGTGCAAAATCCACAAGAGACTATCTTATTTCTAGAGGAGTAGAAGCTAATAGAATTGAAAGTGCAATAGGTTACGGAGAAACGCAACTTTTAAACAATTGTGGAAACCGCGTAAAATGTACTGAAGAAGAGCACCAGGTTAACCGACGCTCATACTTCTATATTATAAGTGAAGATAATTAATTAGCCCTTAAATTACTTAAATTAAAAGCAAGCTCTTATGGGCTTGCTTTTTTGTTTATTCTATTAATCTAATCTTAAATTCTTTATTCTCTAATCTTTATACAATACTTTTATAAAGTAAATGAAAGTATGAGAAATAAAGTTGCAAAACTTAATAGATTTGGATATACTAGTCAAGATAGTCTATACTCTAATAGTGAAATTAATACAATAATTAATTGTATAGAAACATCTGATATAGGTAATAATAAATCAAAATTTTCTGATGATTTATTCGCTATTCGTCAGCTACTAAAAGTAGTTCCTGAATTAAAAAAGACTTTATTTAATAATGGTCTAATTCAACTATTAAGTAATTTTTTTGAATCTAACTATTTCTTAACTAAAGCAATCTATTTTGATAAACCCCCAAATTCTAATTGGTTTGTAGCGTATCATCAAGATATAAGCATATCTGTTAACACTAAAGCAGATATAGACAAATACTCTAATTGGACTTTAAAAAAGAAAGCCTATGGCGTACATCCGCCAATAGATATACTAAAAAACACAATTACAATTAGAATACATTTAGATGATACAACTAAAGGTAATGGTGCTTTAAAAGTTATTCCTTATTCTCATAAAAATGGCATAATAAGGAAAGATTCAAAACATTGGAAATTAGAAAACGAAGTTATTTGTGAAATAAAAAAAGGAGGTGTAATGATTATGAAACCGTTGTTATTACATGCTTCAGGTAAAACAAATAATAACCAAAGACGAAGAGTAATTCATTTAGAATTCAATTCTATTAATTTACCAAAACCAATAGAATGGTATGAGTATGAAAAAATGATTAAATAAAAAGCCACATCACTGTGGCTTTTTAGCTATTAATCAACTATAATGCGAGTTAACGCTTAATAAAAATATTTGTAAAATACCATTTACCTTCATCATTCTGTTCTGCAGACACATCAAAATCTGTGTAATCTCCTTCTATATTATCTCTATGATGCGGGCTATTTAACCAAGCATTTACTACAGATGCTGCAGAATTAAAACCGTAAGCTACATTTTCTGATACGATATTTGCATCTGCATTAGCCTCTAAGCTTTGTTGCCTTAGAAAGAAGTTATCGTGAGATACATTTTCTTCTTCAACCATATAATCTGTATGTGTATAGGCAACCGCTTTTACGGTATTGTGTTCATTTAATGCATTTAAACCCTCATTAATTCTATAAGCATTAATCAGTTCCATAATCTCAATCTCAATTTGTTTGGCTTGAGGAGCAACTGGTACTTCAATAGAATTAATTTCATCTTCAGAAGCACTGTCTGTAGAGCAAGATGTAAAGCCTAAGAGGGCAACGATAGCCATAAATGGCAATAGCTTAGTCAATTTCATAAGTAGGTATTTAGGTTTGGGATTACTAATCTAAGTGCCTACCTCGTAAAAAAAAAAGATTTTTATATAAATTCGATGAAATACATGCGTTTTGTCGATTTTTTATGTAAAACATCGATGAAATACATATTTTTGAAGTAAAAATTTGAATTACAGCGATTAAAAGCTACTGTTAATCGGTGTTGTTGGCATTCTACCTATGGAGCAAGTCGTTCAATTTTCCAAGAATAATCCTCTTGCAATTGATAACGAATTCTATCGTGAAGTCTATTTGGTCTGCCTTGCCAAAATTCTAATTCAATAGGTTTAACTATAAATCCGCCCCAATGTTTAGGGCGCTCAATAGTTTTATCTTCAAATTTAGACTCAAGCTGTTTTAATTTAGATTCCAATTCTTTTCTATCCGCAACGACTTCACTTTGATTAGATACTAAAGCTCCAAGTTGACTTCCACGTGGACGCGATTCAAAATAACCATCACTAAGATTCTCAGAAATTTTTTCAGCTCTACCTTTAATAATGATTTGTCGTTCTGCACCATGCCAAAAGAATGATAAACACACATTAGAATTAGTTTCAATAGCTTTCCCTTTTTCACTATTGTAGTTGGTGTAGAAGATAAAACCTTCGTATGTGTATTTTTTAAGTAGCACTACTCTACTCTTAGGATAACCATCCAAGCCTATTGTAGAAATCGTCATCGCATTGGTTTCATCGACATCAAAATGTGTATCAACCTCAATAAACCAATTTCGGAATAACTCAATAGGATTCTCTGGTACAGTTTCAAGTAACAATTCACCCTTTTCATAAGATTTTCTATAATTGCTTAAGTCTTTTTCCATATAATTACAAAACTAATTCAATATTTTGTTTTTATCAAAAAAAGAGTAGATTTGGGAAAAATAACCCTAATACTAAATAACAAACCTTTATGCGCTTTGAAGATTCTCCTCTTTCAAAATCGCTTTCTTACGAAAAAATAGTTTTAAATTTTGGAACAAACTATTTATTTGATGACTTCTTTATAATGGAAGTTAATGAAGGTGAACATTTTAACTCAAAAAAACTTAACACTCTAATTAAGCATTTAAGAACCCACTATGGCAGTCATAGGCAACTTGCATATATTGCTAACCGCGTTAATTCGTATTCAATAGATCCTGTACTTTGGGCTTATTTTGATAATGATGATAGTATTCTTATTGCAGCATCTATAGTTAGTTATCGAAAGTCAACAGAAATGAGTGCTAATATTGAAAAACAATTAGCTTCAATTAGTTTAAAACGTTCATCTAGTATAGAAGAAGCTATTGGTTGGGTTAAAAGTCTATCGGAATTGAACTAAAACTCAAACGATTTACCATCTTTAGCTAAATGTACATTTTTAAAAATCGTTTCTGCTTCAGACTTAAATTCATCATAGCCATTATAACGTGTAGAATAATGTCCTAAAATTAAAGTTTCTACTTTTGCCATTTCTGCAATAGTAGCAGCTTGCTTTGGTGTACTATGTTTAGTTCGTACACAAAGTGCTTCATTCTTCTCTAAAAAAGTAGATTCATGATATAAAACAGTTGTGTTATTTATAATAGGAATTATAGACTCTGTATAAGCTGTATCACTACAATACGCATAACTCTTAGCTGGTAGAGGATCTTTAGTAACTGCTTCATTTTTTATTAAAACTCCATCTTCGTTTTCTACATCTGCTCCTTGCTTTAATTTTCTAAAATAAGCCACATTAATGTTAGCTTCTGTTACCGCAGTAATGTCTATTTTACGTTCGTTTTCTTTCTCTTTAAATAAAAAACCATTGGTATAAATACGATGATTTAAAGGAATTGTATACACTTCTACTTTATCATCTTCGTAAATAATCTCTGATGTTTTTGAAGTCAATTCATGAAAAATTAAGGGGTAATTAGTCCAACCCTTAGATAATTTCATTTGAAGTGTTATCACTTCCTTTAATCCCTTAGGAGCATAAATATGAAGCTCAGACTCTCGTGTTAAAAGACTAAACGTATTAATTAAACCTACTAAACCAAAATAATGATCACCATGAAGATGTGAAATAAAAATATGTTTGATTCTTGAAAACTTAATTTTATTACGACGTAATTCAACTTGAGTACCTTCACCACAATCAATAAGAAACATGTGGTTCTTAATTTCAAGAACTTGAGATGTTGGATTGGTATTGGTGCGTGGTGTTGCGCTGTGACAACCGAGAATGGTTAATTTCAAATTAATTCTGATTTTAAATCAAAATAGCTTCTTACTATATCTAGCCGCTTTTGAGCAGGAAACTTATTTGGTTCTTTTACAATCAATAAATCGTCATTAGAAGCTTTAGCTATAATATGAAAATACTTATCTTCTTTTTGAGTCATTTCTATTTCAGTAATTATTGAAAGTGATAATGATTTTTCTCTATAAACGAAACCAATGTAGTCTAGATAAATTCCTTTTATAAGATTATGTTCTTGTATTCTTACTTGCTTCGAAGTCTTAATAAGGCTATAAATTATTAATGATATTAAAACTCCGAAAATAATTCTATAAACATTGATATTATCACCAGTGATTCTATCTAAAACTGCATAGCCCCCTGAAGTGACAACCATCATTCCAATAATTTGAATAATAGGGTGAATCAATTCGTCTTTAAACAATATCTTAGAATTCATCTTAAAACCCTAAATCGCGTTCAATATCTTCCATTTCTATAATATCGTAAGCCTCTTGTATAGTAGGCACTACAACTATTTCGTCTGGCATTTCATCCAAATCTGCACTATTAGAAACAACTACAAACGATTTTTTTTCTGATCGATGGTTATTACTTAAACGCAAAAACTCAACAATATCTTCTAGTGAGATCTTATCTAAACTAGATAATCTAACTATGAGGTGATAATTTTTGTATTTATCATAAGCTTGCTCAATGTTATTGACTAAAGTTTTAACTGAAGCTTTCTCTTGTGCAATTATGGTAATATTTCCGTCTCTATCAATAATCATAGCTATTGTTTTATTTTGGATGCTAAAAGGTAAATGACAGCCATTCTCACTGCTACTCCATTTTCTACTTGATTTAAAATAATAGCTTGTTTAGAATCTGCAACATCACTTGTAATTTCTACTCCACGATTTATTGGACCTGGATGCATAATTACAATGTCTTTATCTATACTGTCGAGCAACTCCTTATTAACACCAAATTGTTGTGTATATTCTCGTGTTGATGGGAAATAACTAATATCCATACGCTCATTCTGAACACGCAACATATTAGCAACATCACACCACTCTAACGCTTTTTTGAGATTAGTCTCAACTTTCACACCAAGTTCTTTTATGTATTTAGGCAAAAGTGTTTTTGGTCCACAAACCATAACATTAGCTCCTTGTAACTGTAGTGCATAAATATTAGAAAGTGCCACTCTACTATGCAGTATATCACCAACAATAACTACATTTTTTCCTTTTACAGAACCAAGTCGCTCTCTAATAGAGTATGAATCCAACAACGCTTGTGTTGGATGCTCATGTGCCCCATCACCTGCATTTACAATACTTGCATTAACATGCTTGGATAAAAACACACCAGCTCCAGGATTTGGATGTCGCATCACTACCATATCTACTTTCATAGATAAAATGTTATTTACAGTATCAATTAAAGTCTCTCCTTTTTTTACTGAAGACTGAGAGGCTGAAAAGTTAATCACATCTGCAGAAAGTCTTTTTTCAGCGAGCTCAAAAGATAATTTAGTACGTGTTGAGTTTTCGAAAAACAAGTTGGCAATAGTGATATCTCTAAGTGAAGGTACCTTTTTAATTGGTCTATTAATAACCTCTTTAAACTGATCTGCTGTTTCAAAAATAAGCTCTATATCTTCTTTTGTAAGATATTTTATTCCCAGTAAGTGATTAACACTTAGTTCACTCATGTTTTTTTACTTTTAGCTATTAGCTTTTCGCTGTTAGCAATTCTCTTTTTTACTTTTTCTAATTCGAATTCAATTTCGAATTTACTTTTATTACTTATCAATTAAATATACTGAGTCTTCTCCTTCATTTTCAACCCAATTTACTTTTACTTTCTGATTATCTATCGCATCTACTTGCCTCCCTTTATAGTTAGGCTGTATTGGTAAATGACGACTAAAACGTCTATCAATTAAAGTTAATAATTCAACATTTTTAGGCCTGCCGAAAGATTGAATTGCTGTTAACGCAGATCGTATGCTACGTCCTGTATATAACACATCGTCAATAAAAACAACATTTTTATCTTCCACTATAAAATCTATTATCGTGGTATTGGCTTCTAAAGGTTTATCGCCACGCCTAAAATCATCTCTAAAAAATGTAATGTCTAAATGTCCTAATTGAATATTCTTAATCTTGTAATCTGAAGCCAGCATTTGAGCTAAACGATCAGCTAAAAACTTTCCTCTTGGCTGAAGACCGATTAGTACAGTTTCAGAAAAATCATCATGGTTTTCAATTAGTTGACAAGCCAATCGGTGAAGGATAATATTGACTTCTTTAGAGTTAAGTAATACTTTTTGACTCATACAATTTCCAAACGTTGTTGGTTTGCAAAGTTAGGAAATTTGATGTAAAATGAACTTTTAATTTAATAAAGGTTTGTTTTTATCTCTAAAAATTAAAATACTCGCTAGAGTACCAACAATAAATCCCATTAAGACATAGATTTCAAATTTTAAGTAGCTTACATCAACACTTGGTCGCAAATCTTCAGATAATTGATATTCTGAAAGCTTATTAAACTCTATATTAAGTCCATAGATTCTTAATCTCCAGAACAAAATTCCTAGACCAATCAATATACCGCAAACTATTAATCCCTTATATAAAAATAAAATTTTGGTAGTTCTTTTAACTAAAAAATAAAATAAAGGAAAAACACCAAGAACTAACGGGAAAATAATAGGAAGTCCAGAAGTTAAAGTCCTTTCTAAAATCACACCTTTGGTATCTATTAGTAAGAATGAATACTCTATAAAATCCTTATAAAAGAAAAAACCAGCTGTTACTAGTAGGGCAATAGAAATAATATATTTGATGGCTTTCATTACATCAAATATAAAAAAAGCCTCTCGAAAATCGAGAGGCTTCTAAATATCTAAATGTTCAGGAAATTACTTCTTTCCATCCATTTTATCTTTAAGTGCTTGTAAAGCATCATTAGCATCACCTAAAGTTGGTTTAGCTTCTGCCGCTTGAGCTTCCTGTTTTCTAACAGCTTTCTTAACGATTTTTGCTTCTTCTTCTCTAAATACTGCCGTATGAGATGCAACTACACGTTTGAATTCTTTATTAAATTCAATGATCTTGAATTCTGCTTCTTCACCTTTACCAAGTTTAGAACCATCTTCTTTTTCTAAGTGACGTGCTGGTATAAATGCAACGATATCTTCATTAAAATCAATAGTTGCTCCTTTATCTACCATCTCTGTAACTGCTGCTTTATGTACTGTATTTAAAGCAAACTCAGTTTCGTACTTGTCCCAAGGGTTTTCAGTAGTTTGTTTATGACCTAAAGATAATTTACGTCCTTCTACATCTAACTCTAATACAACTACATCTAAGTTATCACCTACGTTACAGAACTCAGATGGATGCTTAATTTTCTTAGTCCAAGATAAATCTGAGATGTAAATTAATCCATCAATACCTTCTTCTAATTCAACAAAAACACCAAAGTTTGTAAAATTACGTACTATACCTGTGTGGTTAGAACCTACAGGATACTTCTTAGTAATATCTGTCCATGGATCTGGCGTTAATTGCTTAATACCAAGAGACATCTTACGATCTTCTCTATCTAAAGTTAAGATAACAGCGTCGATTTCATCTCCTACAGATACGAAATCTTGAGCAGAACGTAAATGTGTTGACCAAGACATTTCACTAACGTGAACTAAGCCTTCTACACCTTCTTCTACTTCAACAAATGCACCATAATCAGCGATTACAACTACTTTACCTTTTACTTTATCACCAACTTTAACCTCTTCACCTAAAGCTTCCCATGGATGCTTAGATAATTGTTTAAGACCTAATTGGATTCTTGATTTATTTTCATCAAAATCAAGGATTACAACATTTAATTTCTGATCTAACTCAACAATCTCGTTTGGATGGTTGATACGAGACCAAGATAAATCTGTAATATGAACTAAACCATCTACACCACCTAAATCGATAAACACACCATAAGAAGTAATATTTTTCACAATACCTTCTAATACTTGTCCTTTTTCTAGTTGACCAATGATCTCTTTCTTTTGTTCTTCAATATCAGCTTCAATAAGTGCTTTATGAGAAACTACTATGTTTTTGAATTCGTGGTTGATTTTCACAACTTTAAATTCCATAGTTTTATTTACATACTGATCGTAATCTCTAATAGGCTTCACATCGATTTGAGAACCTGGTAAGAAAGCTTCTATACCAAATACATCTACGATCATACCACCTTTAGTTCTACATTTTACAAAACCGTTTACGATTTCACCAGTGTCATGTGCGTTGTTTACTCTGTCCCATGCTTTGATTACACGAGCTTTTCTGTGTGATAATACTAATTGACCTGTAGCGTCTTCACGTACATCGATTAACACCTCTACTTTGTCACCAACTTTTAAATCTGGATTGTAACGGAACTCATTAAGAGATATTACACCTTCAGACTTTGCGTTAATGTCAATAATAGCATCTCTATCTGTAATGTGAATGACTTCACCTTCTACTACTTCGTCATCTAAAGTGTCAACGAAATTTTCAGATACTAATTTTTCAAATTCTTCTAATTTCTTGTCTGCAACTTGCTCAATTCCTTCTTCGTAATTGTGCCAATCGAACTCTTTTAAGAATTTTTCTGGATTTGCTTGCGCTTCTGAGATTACAGGAGCTTCTACTGTTACTGCTTCAGTTGCTTCTACCGCTACCTCAGCTTTTGTTGTTTTCTTTTCAGCCATTGCTGATTAAACTTTGTATTCTGTAAATCTTGAAAGATTAGCGAAAAACCTACAGAAGTTATTAGTTATGTTTTGTTATTTCCTTTTCTACTTTCTTAAAGTCGCTAAAAAGGTGTGCAAAAATACTATATATTTTACTTATAACCAAACATTTAATATGTGACTTTATTTAATGTTTTGTGTCCAAAACCTAGTATATCAAAATGACATACAAATCGTTAAAATTTGGCATATTATTTGGTATATTTACAATACTATTAATAATTAAAAACAATTTACAATTATGGTTAGAGCTAAATACCAAGGAGTATTAGACTTAGGCGAGAAATTAAACATTCAGAACGGTGACGTTAGTGAAGAAAATGGAGTACTTAAAGTAACAGGTACTGCAGCAACACAATACGAGAAAAACTTACTTTGGGATGCTATCAAAGTAGCAGGCGGTGATAATCCAGCTGATATTATGGCAAATATTAAAGTAGCAGATGAATCTGTTTATGCAAGACATACTGTAGCTTCTGGTGAAACTTTAGGGAAAATTGCTAAGCACTATTATGGTGATGCAATGAAGTATAAAGAAATTTTTGCTGCGAATTCTGATATTCTTAAGAATCCAGATTTAATTCATCCTGATCAAGAATTAATCATTCCTAATCTATAAATTTAGGAAGATAGAAATTATAAAAGCGACTTTAGGGTCGCTTTTTTTATTTAGATATATTGTGACTAGCTAGATTTAAGATTCTATCAAGCTGCTCTTCTATTGTTAAATCAGAATTATCAATTTCAACAGCATCTTCTGCTTTTATTAAAGGTGAATCTTCTCTGGTAGAATCAATTCGGTCTCTTGTTGTTACATTTTCTAATACGTCTTCATAACTCAAATCATGACCACGCTCTATCAACTCATTATATCTGCGTTTAGCTCTAGTTTTGGCAGAAGCCGTCATAAATATTTTTAATTCTGCATCAGGAAAAACAACAGTTCCAATATCGCGTCCATCCATGACAATACCTTTATCCTTTCCCATGAGTTGTTGTTGTTCAACTAATTTACGTCTTACTTCAGATAAGGTCGCTACTGGGCTTACAAATTGAGAAACTCTTAACGTTCTAATGTCCGTTTCAATATTTTTATCATTTAAATAGACTTCTGCAAAACCTTTAATGTCATTATACTTAAATGTGATGGTAATTTTATCTAAATTTTCAATTAATTTTTCAGGATGAAAAAAATCATCTCCAATAAAATTTTGCTCTAGAGCGAAGTAAGTCACAGCTCTATACATAGCTCCAGTATCTACATAGATATAGTTAAGCTTATTAGCCAATTTTTTGGCAATTGTGCTTTTCCCGGTTGAGGAAAACCCGTCTATTGCTATTACAATCTTATTCATACGTGTTATCTTCTTCTACCATCTAAATCTATTTGAAGTCCAAAAAAACTAGTATTAGATGCACTCGTATATCTGGCATGCGTATAACTAAAACGCATTTTATTTAATTTTATACCTATTCCGAATGATAGTCCAGAAAAATTTCGTTGATCTTCAATTCTTAATTCTTCTGCGCGTCTAAAGTTATAACCAAATCTTAAATTAAACCCTCTCTTGGGCCATAATTCTGCCCCCAAAATTAAATGTCGCAATCCTTTATTAAAAAAACTAACCTTTTCTTGAGTTTGATTTCCGTCTAAATCTGTAATAGCTCTTGCTGGATTAGACACACCAATTGGCCATTTTTGTAAATTATCTAAGGTTAAATGCCAACGAATTGGAACATTCTCTAAAGTTTGTGACATACCGAAATTAACTTCTAAAGGTAATGGCTCATTTTGGCCAGCATAAGTTGTAAACTGTGTACCTATATTCCTAACCGTTAACGCAGCATGAAAATCTAAATCTTCATTGATATACATAGCACCGATATCTAAAGCACCACCAATTGAGTTATATTGTTCTAATGCAGATGTTATAATTTTTGCATTAGCACCAATATAAAAGTCTGTAAACGGAATATTATAATTATATCCAAAAGATACTGCAGCTTCGTTACCATTAAACGTCCCCGTAGAATTTCCATTTACATCATAACCATCAAAACTTCCATAGTTAATATAAGTAACACCAAAATGAAACGTTTGCACATGTCTATCCCAAGTATAGGCATAGGCAGCACTTCCGTAAGTTATTCCTCCTAAATAATTAGAGACGTTAACGGCTAACTGATTACCCATTTCATAATTTATAGAAGCCGGATTATACAATCCTTCAGTAACATCATGATCAAAATTAGTAATAATTTTTCCGCCTAAAGCAGCTTGTCTTGGAGACGAGATTAAGTTCAAAAATTGGTACGTAGATTCCCCACCCAATTGCGCAAACAATGGTAATGCTGATAGCATAATACATAAGGTAGAAATCCTCCTAATCATAGACTTTGCAATATTATATAATTTTTACTTCAAATTATATAACTAAATCTATCTTTAAACGATGATATGATTCTTTTATTTTTTGAGTGTTATTGTTTTCTATTTTAACTGAAGTATTTGACCAATCATAATAGTATTACTGGTTAGTCCATTAAGCTGCTTAATCGTATCTAAAGGGATTCCACTTTTCTTAGCAATGCTGAATAATGTATCACCTTTTTCAACTGTCCAAGTCGCTATATTATTTACTGAGCTAGATAGCCCAAAATTTCTAACGCGAAGCTTTTGGCCAACTTTAATAAGGTTTGTATTTAAGTTGTTTTTACTCTTTAATTCATTAATACTTAACCCATAACGTTTTGCTATACCATATAAGGTTTCATTTTTATCAACAATATGAAAGTTTGAAGTGCTTAATTTATTAGCATCATTAGTCTTTTCTATCGCTATAGTTTCAGTTTGAACATCAAAATTTGCAACACGAAGTTTTTGTCCTTTATTTATCAAGGTCGTTTCCAAATTATTAATACGTTTTAAATCTGTTAGAGAAAGATTGTATGCCTTTGACACATCGAATAACGTTTCTCCTTCTTTAACAACATGAAAACTTAAAGTATCAGCTTCTGTAACATTTGAAGCTCCAATAACACTGCTATTTGTTATAATAGCAGCCTTCTTTTTAGCCGAATCATTTTTAGCTTTAATAGCCTTTGCCGTTTTATTAGATTCAACGACATAGTCATCAAACTTAATTGGTTTCTTTTTATCTTTTGGATTAACAAAAGTGATTTTACCAGTGGCTACATTTAGCTTTGCTGGTTTGCCATCTAAGATGACATCTTTATACTCAACCTCTTGAGCAAAAGCTATCAAACCAGACAGAAGTACTACAACAATCGATAGAACTAACTTATAATTTTTTCGCATTTTTCACTTTTTGATTAGTTAAGGCGAGCTTTAATACATCGCTCATATCCGTAACATAATGAAAAGTAAGTCCTTTTAGGTATTCGGGTTTTATTTCTTCTATATCTCTTTTATTGTCTTCACACAATAAAATTTCTTTAATTCGGGCGCGCTTGGCTGCTAATATTTTTTCTTTTATACCACCAACTGGTAAAACTTTACCACGTAAAGTAATTTCTCCTGTCATAGCCAAACTCTTTTTTACTTTACGTTGTGTAAATAAAGATACTAAAGAAGTTAACATCGTAACACCTGCACTTGGTCCATCTTTAGGTGTAGCACCTTCTGGCACATGAATATGCACATTGTATTTATCAAAAACTTCTGGATTAATCCCAAACTCATCTGCATTCGCTTTAATATACTCCATCGCTATAGTCGCAGATTCTTTCATTACCTTACCTAAATTCCCAGTAATACTTAAAGTTCCTTTACCCTTTGATAAAATAGATTCAATAAACAGAATGTCGCCACCTACTCTAGTCCATGCTAAACCTGTCACTACACCAGCCACATTATTGTTTTCGTATTTATCACGTTCTAATCTTGGGCTTCCTAAAACTTCAATAATAGCTTCATTAGAAATTTTGATGTTATAGCCTTCTTCCATAGCAATATTCTTGGCTGCATAGCGCACCATCTTTGCAATTTGTTTTTCGAGTCCTCTAACACCAGATTCTCTTGTGTAGCCTTCAACTATCTTTTCTAATTGTGATTTTCCAATTTTAAGATGCGAGCTATCTAAGCCATGCTCTTTTAATTGCTTTGGCAATAAATGACGCTTTGCAATTTCAACTTTTTCTTCAATCGTATAACCAGTAACATTAATGATTTCCATACGATCTCTTAATGCAGGCTGAATAGTGTTTAAACTATTAGCTGTCGCCACAAACATTACTTTAGACAAGTCATAACCCATCTCAAGGAAATTGTCATAGAACTCACTATTCTGCTCAGGGTCTAAAACTTCTAACATGGCAGATGAAGGATCACCTTGGTTCCCTGTAGAAAGCTTATCTATTTCATCTAATACAAATACAGGATTAGACGTTTGTGCTTTCTTTAAACTCTGAATGATTCGTCCTGGCATGGCACCAATATAGGTTTTTCTATGACCTCTAATTTCTGATTCGTCACGTAAACCACCCAATGATATTCTTACATATTCTCTACCTAAAGCTTCAGCAATAGATTTCCCTAAAGATGTTTTACCAACTCCTGGAGGTCCATATAGACATAGGATTGGCGACTTCATGTCATTACGAAGTTTCAATACTGCTAAATACTCTATGATTCTTTTCTTAACATCGTCTAAACCGAAATGGTCACGATCTAAGATTTTCATGGCACGTTTAAGATCAAATTTATCTTGGGTAAATTCATTCCAAGGCAAATCTAAAAACAAGTCTAGGTAATTACGTTGAATAGAATACTCAGCCACCTGAGGATTCATGCGTTGCATTTTAGATAATTCTTTATCAAAATGTGCTTTTACCTTTTCGTCCCATTTTTTGTCCTTAGCACGCGCTTTCATCTCTTCAATTTCTTCACCAGAAGAGACTCCACCACCTAATTCTTCTTGATGGTTTTCATCTGTTGATGTAAGAAATACTCACGTTGTTGTTGGTTCATATCGCTCTGAACCTTATTCTGAATATCATTTTTAAGTTCTAGCTTCTGATACTCTAGATTCATGAACTTTAAGGTCTGAAGCGCACGTTCCTGTAAATCATTAATCTTTAACAATTCTTGCTTTTCTTCAACCTTAAGGTTCATATTAGAAGACACAAAATTCACTAAAAACGAATTGCTTTCAATATTCTTAATGGCAAATGATGCTTCACTAGGAATATTGGGGCTTTCCTTAATAATTTCAAGGGATAAATCTTTAATCGATTCAATAATGGCTTTAAACTCTTCATTATCTTTTGCAGGCTTAGCTTCTGCCAAATCTGAAATTGTTGCTGTTAAATAAGGCTTTTCTGCTATAACCTCTTTAATTTGAAAACGCTTTTTACCCTGTATAACAACAGTCGTATTACCGTCTGGCATTTTAAGCACTTTCAAAATACGTGCAACTGTACCTGTTTTATATATATCTTTTGCTGTAGGGTTTTCAACAGACTCATCTTTCTGAGACACCACTCCAATAACTTTTCCACCTTTATTGGCATCATTAATTAGTTTAATCGATGCATCTCTACCAGCAGTAATCGGAATTACAACTCCTGGAAATAAAACGGTGTTACGCAACGGTAAAATTGGAAGTGATTCTGGTAAGGATTCATTATTTATCAATTCTTCATCTTCTGGCGTCATTAACGGAATTAATTCCGAATTCTCATCAAAATCCTGAAATGACAAACTGTCAAGCCCTAAAAATTTTTGTTTTCCCATAGTATATTTAAGCCATTCTGTCATTTATATTTCTAGAATAGCATTTGTTTAAATGTATTAATAATTAACTTTATACTGAATACCAGCTAGTTATAAGATATTCAAAGTTATTCACACTAGTATAATTTCAATTGTTATGCCATTACCTTTAGGATATGAAATAAAAGTTTTTTCTCAAAACTGTAACACTTTATGAAACGTTTCATCTTTACACTAAAGCAATTGTTTTTTTGACATCAACCAATCAAGATATCGAACAGTTAGTATTGCTTTGTAGTTCTGGGAATCAACGTGCACAACTCGAGGTTTATAACAGATACAACAAGGCGATGTATAACACGGCAATTAGAATTGTAAAAGATTCTTTTAAAGCCGAAGACATTATGCAAGAGTCTTTTTTAACGGCATTTACAAAGTTAAAAACTCTAGAGGACACCAAGTTATTTGGTGCATGGTTAAAACGTATTGTTGTAAATAATAGTATTGCACATTACAACAAAACGGCTAAGCAAAATGAAGTGCCTTTAGATAACGTACTATATAAAGTTGAAGACGACCAAGGCATAGATGAAAGTAATCATACAAACGAAAAAGTAAAGCAAATAATGAGCGTAATGAAAACATTAAAACCTAACTACAGTTTAGGATTATCGTTACATCTCATTGAAGGTTATGATTACGAAGAAATTTGTGACATCATGGATATTTCTTATGCTAATTGTAGAACGCTAATTTCTAGAGCAAAAGAAAGTTTGAGAAAAAAATTAATGCAAACGGCGTAAATAAAAAACTATGGAAAAAGATACTATAGACAATTTATTTGATGACTTAAAAGGTCAGTTTGATATAAACGAACCTAATAAGGATCATGAGCTTCGGTTTTTGAGTAAGCTAAAAGCTAATGATGTAGCATCAAAAGAATCTAACAAAACATCTGGTTTTAATTGGAAACCATTTTTAGCTATTGCAGCATCTTTAGTGATTTGTTTTAGTGTTTTTATGACACTACAAAACGAGCCTGAAGTTTTAGATTTAGCAAGTGTATCTCCAGAACTATCCGAAACACAAGATTTCTTTACAGCAACAATACGAAATGAGTTAAATAAGCTAGATAAAGAACGTTCACCATTAACTGAACAAATTATTACAGATGCTTTAGAGCAAATTGAGTTATTAGAAAATGAATACCTAAAATTAAAAACAGATTTAACTGAAAGCGGAAAAGACCAACGTGTTATTTATGCAATGATTTCCAACTTTCAGGATAGAATAGATATTTTAAATACTGTTCTAGAACAAATTGAAACTATTAAAGAATTAAAAATCAACACCGATGAACCTAAAAATACAATATAGATTAGTACTATTACTTTTGTTAATGCCATTTATTGCGCTAGCAAATACAGGAATAGAAACGACTAAAACGACTAAAGAAAGAACTATTAAAAAATCATTTAATGTATCCTCTAACGCTACTTTAAAAGTGAAGAATAGCTTTGGAAACTTAGATATTATCACTTGGAACGAAAACCGTATAGAGTTTGATATCACCATTAAAGTATCTGGTAATAACGCTGAAAAAGTACAAGACCGTCTCGATAGAATTAATGTAGAATTTTCGTCTTCAAATGACTTAGTTTCTGCTATCACTGAGATTGGGAAAAATGAAAAAAATTGGTGGAGTTGGGGAAAGAAGGCCAACCTAAAAATGGAGATTGACTACGTTATAAAAATGCCAATGACTAACAATGTAGATCTTAATAATAAGTTTGGATCAATTAATTTAGATAAATTAAAAGGTTCTAGTAAAATTAGATGTGATCATGGCAAAATTACAACTAAAGAATTATTGTCTAATGACAATGTGATTAATTTCAATCATTCACGAAATTGTTATTTTGAGTATATTAAAGAAGGAAAAGTTACAGCAAATCATAGTGGTTTTACAATCGCTAAAACTGAAAAAATAAACATTAAAGCTAATCATACAAAATCTACAATAGAAGCCGCAGAAGATGTTAACTATAATTGCAACTTTGGTGCTGTAAAAGTAGATAATGCTAATAATATAGAAGGAAAGGGTAATCACTTAACGCATAGGATAGGCACTATTTTTAAGGATTTATCATTAAGCACCAGTCATGGTTCTCTAAAAATAGGTCGCATAGCTCCTAATGCTAATAAAATTAATATAGATTCAAGGTTTACAAGCATGACTATAGGTTATGATACTGCCTTTAATTTTAATTTCGATTTAGACTTCCAACATGGATCATTAAGAGATTCTGAAGGTTTTAATTTCTCAAACAAAGAAATAAAACATACAAGTAAAAAATACAATGGATATTATGGCTCTAAGAGTTCTGGGAATACAGTTAAAATTAAATCTCAGCATGGAAGTGTCAGTTTTAAAAAACAATAACAATCAAAAAACAAATAAAACTAATCAATTAAAAATCAACAAATTATGAAACTATTAAAATCAATTACAGTATTAGCATTTCTTTTAAGTACAACACTATCTTGTGCACAATGGGGAAACAACAAGAAAATTAAAGGTGATAACAATATCACAACAACAACGAGATCTACAGGTTCTTATGATGGCTTAAAAGCTGCAGGACCAATGGACTTTAAATTAGTCCAAGGCACAGAAGGTGAGATTACTATAAAAGGTGATGCTAACCTTATGGAATACATTATTACAGAAATAAGAGACAACAAACTTGTAGTAAAGGTGAAAAAAGGGGTAAATCTTAGACCTAGCAAAACTATAGTTGTTACAGTACCTTATGAGTCTATTAGTTCTGTATCACTAGCTGGTTCTGGTGATATTGATAACTCAGGTACTATAAAAGCAGATGAATTTAAAGTGTCATTAGCTGGTTCTGGTGATATTAGCTTAAATGTTTCTTCTGATAGTATAGAAAGTGCTATCGCAGGATCTGGTGATATAGAAATAACAGGTTCTACTACAAATTTAACTACAAAGATTGCTGGTTCTGGTGATTTTAATGGCGAGAATCTAAAAAGTACAAACGTTGATGCCAGAATTGCTGGTTCTGGTGATATTAATGTGGTTTGTAATGGAAAATTAAAAGCTAGGGTTTCAGGCTCTGGTGATGTTACTTATTCTGGGAAACCAACAAATAAGGATACTAAGGTTTCGGGCTCTGGCAGCGTTAGTAATTAATAACTACCGATCAACCAAAAAAATTGAAAAAGGACTGGCTTTGCCGGTCCTTTTTTAATTTAAATAATAGGTTAAAACATTAAAATCAATATATTCCACTGATATTTAATTGAGATGGTCTTGAGTAAAAAATTTTACAACTGCGTATATTCATAAATAAGATCCTGGACTACAGAATCGACGTTAGGACTTACACTCGTAGCAACAAAATCATCTCTTCGTGCAATAAAAATGTGGTCAGCGTTTCTAAAGAAATTTAAAACGGTACCATCTGCAGTTAAAGTCACTACAATAGAGTTGAGGCCTATTTGCACCCAAGTAAATTGTACATCCACACTGTCTTCGACACAGTTTATAGAGTAATCTACATTATCAAAACCATCATTAGAAGCAGATATTTCAACAACGGCATAAGACCTAAAATAAAATGTGCCTGTGCCATCAGGATTAAAGTCAATAGACTCTTCTGTGTAGCAATCTATCTCTTGAAAATAATCACTAGTAACAATCCCATCATTATCCAAGTCTCTTCCGATATTAGAATTCATAGCAATCAATTGCCAGTTTCCTACTATATTAAAGACAACAGGCTGACAGTCTCCTAATTCATTAATTAAAGCTTGTAAGGATCCATCATCTCCACATACAAAAATTTCGTTTTCAATAGCCTCTATATAAGCCATGCACTTAACTTCGTAATCTAAAGTAGGTGCATTTAAATACTCTTGAAATGCTATAGCAGTTGCAGCTTGCGCATTGGCACAGGGATTGTCAAAAACAGTTGTGCAATCTCCAAGAAAATCTATGATTTCTTGTAAAGCCCCATTAGAATCTCCACAAATTTCAATCTGATCTTCTAGTGCTCCTCTATAAATTTGACATAACAGTGTATGGTTTTCGTCTGTAATTTCAGATTGCAAGTAGTTAGCGCCTGCTTCATTAGCAGCCCTAATAGCCATTACACAGGCATTATCTTCATTTATAATATCACCTTCGTAAGGTTCGTTGTCGCAATTAACAAAAAGCAACAAGGTGATTACAAATGAACTTAGTCCAAATATTTTCTTCATCATAGCATGATAAAAATACGCAATATTTTACAATTCTTCTTTCGGCACTCTAAAGAGTAGAAAAATTCCAGCAAGAAAGAAAATGACTAAAAATAAAATAGCATTTCTCATACTACCTGTAATTTGATCTATAGTTGCAAAAATCACCATTCCGATTACAATACCTATTTTTTCAGCTACATCATAAAAACTGAAGTAAGATGTGGTATCTTCAGTTTCTGGTAAAAACTTAGAATAGGTAGAACGTGCTAAAGATTGTACACCTCCCATTACCAAACCAACTAATGAGGCTGCAATGTAAAACTGTATTGGTGTTTCCATAAAATAAGCATAGAAACACAGTGCCATCCATATAAAATTAACAACGATAAGCGTTTTAATATTACCAAATTTTGCTGATGCTCGAGAGGTTAATATAGCTCCTAAAACAGCTACTAATTGAATAACAAGTATACTCACAATCAACCCTTGTGTTTTTGCGTCAGAACTTCCCCATGCAATTTCTTCTTCTCCAAAATAAACCGCAACTAACATAATAGTTTGTACCGCCATACTAAACACAAAAAATGCGCCAAGGTAGCGCTTTAATCTTAAGCTTTGTTTAAGCTGAATCCATACTTGTTTCAATTCTTTTAAGCCATTAAACACAACATCTTTTGTTACTTTATGCCCTTTAGAAATACCTTTAGGAAGGACGTAAAATGTGTATTGACTGAACAGAATCCACCACAACCCAACAGTTATAAAAGAAATTTTCATAGCTTCAAATGAGGCACCATCCTTAGCTTTTTGCAATGCGTCAGCTATTTCAGCTTCAGTTCCAGTTTCTGCTAGAGTTTTAGAAATACTAATATCAAAACCAAACCAATCTGGTTTCATTACCATAGCCAAGTTTATCAATAATAGTATAACACTACCAATATAACCCATACTAAAACCTTTTGCACTAATACTATCTTGTTGTTCTGGGTAAGCAATATCTGGCAAATAGGAATTATAAAACACTAAGCTCCCCCAATATCCTATCAATCCCATAAAATAAAATAGAAGACTTAAATGAATTTCCTCTGGCTCAATACCAAACCAATACAACCCTATACAACCAGCTCCACCAACATAACAGAAAAACCTCATAAAATTCTTCTTATTACCCACATAATCAGCTATACCAGACAAAATTGGAGAGGTGAAAGCAACAACTAAAAATGTAAAAGCAGTGACATAAGTAATTAATGCAGTACTTTTAAACTCCATTCCAAATGCTAATACAGTTTTTTCTGTTTGTCCTAGAAATAAAGCTGAATAAAATATCGGAAATATAGACGAAGCTATCGTTAAGGTGTAAACAGAATTTGCCCAATCATAAAATGCCCAAGCATTAAGAAGTTTTTTACTTCCTTTTTTAAGTTCGCTCATAAATATTAAAATAAAAAAGCTGCTCTTATTGAGCAGCTTCTAAAATAGTCAAATATTTATAAACTCTAATATTTAATTTATGGATCTAAAGCTTGTAACGCCAAATTTTTTGGCCTCTGATATTGCTTTTGGTGCTAATGCTTTTAAATTCTGAATTCTAGAATCATTACTTGGGTGTGTACTTAAAAACTCTGGTGGTGCTTGTCCTCCACTATTCGCTTTCATTCGTTCCCAAAGTACAGATGCTTCACTTGGATTATAACCAGCAATTGCCATAAGGTATATTCCTATTTTATCAGCTTCAGTTTCATGGCCTCTACTAAAAGGAAGCATTCCTGCTACATTAGAGACTATACCATAAGATTGGTTAAAGATACCTAGTGCTTGTTCATCTTTAGCTAAAGCAATATTGCCTGCTACAGCTAAGCCTTGCTGAATGTATGCCGCACTCATACGTTGCTGACCATGATTAGCTAATGCGTGAGCAACTTCATGCCCCATAATTGCAGCTACACCTGTTTCGTTAGCTGCAATAGGAAGTATCCCAGTATAAAACGCAATTTTTCCCCCAGGCATACACCAAGCATTTACCTGCTCAGATTCTATTAACGAATATTCCCATTTGTAATCATCCAAATAGCCTTGATAACCATTGGCATTTAAATAACGTTCTGCTGCTACTGCTATACGTTGCCCAACACGAGTAATCATGTTAGCATCTGCAGTACCAGTTATAACTTTGTTCTCAGTAAGCACCTGATTATATTGAGCAAAAGCAGATGGAAATAACTGATCGTTACCAACAAATGCTAATGTTTTTTTTCCTGTAAATGGGTTTACAGCACAAGATACAATTACGGCTACAACACCAAGGTTTAATATTATTTTTTTTAACTTCATAGCTAATGGTTTTATTAAATACTAAATTACGAAAATGAATTCATATTATTTAGACACGTAAAAACACAATTGGTCACAAAGATTAAAATTAACTTTTTAAAAAAGAATTTTACTATAAATCATGAGTTATAGTAATTAGTTGACTATTAATACGACCTATAAAAACAACATGGATTTTTATAATTTTAAGATATGAAAAAAATAACAATACTAACATTAGTCACTTTGTTTTTTAGCTGTAATAGTTCAGCTCAAAAAACAGAAACAAAAGAAAAGGAAACCTTTACAGTTACTAAAACTGAAGCGGAGTGGAAAGCCCAATTAACCGAAAAACAATATTATATCTTGAGAGAAGCTGGTACTGAACGCCCTTTTTCAAGTCCATTAAATAAAAATTACAAAAAAGGAGTTTACCATTGTGCAGCATGTGATACTCCATTATTTAAAAGCGAACACAAGTTCGACTCTGGTACTGGCTGGCCAAGTTTTGACAGAGAAATTAAAGGTAATGTAGCTTACGGAACAGATACTAAAATTGGCTATACAAGAGATGAAGAGCATTGTGCAACTTGCGGAGGTCACTTAGGTCACGTTTTTAATGATGGCCCTAGAGAAACTACAGGAAAGCGTCATTGCATCAATGGTACTGCTTTAAAATTTGTCCCTTCAGAAGACTAAACTCAAAAGCAAAAATTTAAAATAGTGGTATTAAATCTATCTATGATTAATTTTAGTTATAGTGGTTTTCTATCACTATTTTTATTGGTATAAATTAAAAGACATGGAAAATTCATATTTAATTAGTGTTATTAAACAGTTTGAGTATTACAAAAGCCTTGGAGATAAAACCATTACTCAAATTTCTTTTAATAAATTACAAAAAGAATTTGCAGAAGATTCTAACTCTATCTCAATAATAGTCAAGCATATTGTCGGCAACATGTTAAGCCGATGGACAAACTTTCTTACCGAAGATGGGGAGAAAACTTGGCGTAAACGAGATGAAGAATTTAAGGATACATATACTTCAAAAGAAGAACTTATAGACTCATGGAATAAAGGTTGGGATTGTCTTTTTGATGCGATTAGACCTTTATCTACAAGTGATTTGAATAAAATTATCCACATACGAAACCAAGGTCATACCATCACAGAAGCTATCAATAGGCAAATGATGCACTATGCTTATCATGTTGGTCAGATTGTGTTTTTAGGAAAGCTCATTAAAGGTAGTGAATGGCAATCCTTATCCATACCAAAAGGAAAATCGAAAGCTTATAACAAAAATAAATTTGAAAAAGATAAAGGTCGAAGACATTTTACAGATGACCTTTAATATTACGTTTTGGTTTCGTAAATTCGTACTCTCAAAATTCAACTAAAAAATTAACGCATGAGTAAATACGATATTATAGTTTTAGGAAGTGGACCAGGTGGTTATGTTACTGCAATTAGAGCTTCACAATTAGGGTTTAAAACTGCTGTTGTAGAAAAAGAAAGTCTTGGTGGTGTATGCTTAAATTGGGGTTGTATTCCAACAAAAGCCCTTTTAAAATCTGCTCAGGTTTTTGAATATTTAAAACATGCTGAAGATTATGGGCTAAACGTAAAAGATGCTACTCACGATTTTGATGCGGTTGTAAAACGTAGTCGTGGTGTTGCTGATGGTATGAGTAATGGTGTTAAATTCTTAATGAAGAAGAATAAAATTGACGTTATTGAAGGTTTTGGAAAACTAAAAACTGGAAAGAAAATTGATGTTGATGGTACGGAATACTCAGCTGATCATATTATAGTAGCTACAGGGGCACGTTCTCGTGAGTTACCAAGTTTACCTCAAGATGGTAAAAAAGTTATTGGCTACAGACAAGCCATGACTTTAGATAAACAACCTAAGAAAATGATTGTTGTTGGTTCTGGTGCTATAGGTGTTGAGTTTGCTTATTTCTATAACTCAATGGGAACAGAAGTAACTATTGTAGAATATATGCCAAAAATTGTACCTGTAGAAGATGATGAAGTTTCTAAACAACTAGAGCGTAGCTTTAAAAAGTCTGGAATTAAAATTATGACTTCTGCCGAAGTGACTTCCGTTGATACATCTGGTAAAGGTGTAAAAGCTACTGTGAAAACTAAAAAAGGTGAAGAAGTGTTAGAAGCCGATATTGTATTATCTGCAGTTGGTATAAAATCTAATATAGAAAATATAGGACTTGAAGATGTTGGCATTGCTGTTGACAGAGATAAAATTTTAGTTAATGATTACTACCAAACCAATATTCCTGGCTATTATGCTATTGGAGATGTTACTCCAGGACAAGCATTAGCTCACGTAGCTTCTGCTGAAGGGATTCTTTGTGTAGAAAAAATTGCTGGTCAGCATGTTGAAGCTTTAGACTATGGAAATATACCTGGATGTACGTATTGCTCACCAGAAATTGCTTCTGTTGGTTTAACTGAAGCGCAAGCAAAAGAACAAGGTTTAGATGTAAAGATTGGTAAATTTCCGTTCTCTGCATCTGGTAAAGCAAGTGCTAGTGGAGCAAAAGATGGTTTTGTAAAAGTCATTTTTGATGCCAAATATGGCGAATGGTTAGGTTGCCATATGATTGGTGCTGGTGTAACTGATATGATTGCTGAAGCTGTATTAGGTCGTAAATTAGAGACTACAGGACATGAAGTATTAAAGGCAGTGCATCCACATCCAACCATGAGTGAAGCGGTTATGGAAGCAGTTGCTGCTGCTTATGATGAAGTTATTCATTTATAAAAATTAGATTACTAGATTTTTAGATATATAAAAGTGCGACTTGTTTGAGTCGCACTTTTTTTGTTTAGAATTTGTAGCCAACACCAAAATTAAACGAGTTTTTCTTGGTAAAAGCAGATGTTGGATTGGCTCCTTCGTAAACAGGAAACTGATCCGTTAGACCATATATATAACGTGCTTCAACAAACCACTTAGAATTTATATTGTATTGTGCCCCTATTACTAAGGAAGCACCGAAGCGCTTATTTCTAGATTCTATACTCATTGTTGTCTGCTCAAAAGAATAATCGAGTTGTGGTCCTCCAAAAATTTCAAACTTGCCAGAAATTTTATATTTTAAAAGAATTGGAAATTGCAAAGTAGAAGATCCTGTGTAATTAAAGTTGGTTTCGAACTGAAGCGCCCATTTTTCAGATAAACGTTTTTCAAAAAACAAACCACCATAATACCCAGAACCATATGGAGCTCGGTTATTTGTATTAAAGCTATAAGCACTATAACCTATTCTTACTCCAAAATTAAAACCTTTGTTTTTAACATCGGTTGAATCTTGAGCAATTAAAGTAGACATAGTGAATAAAACTAATGCTGTAATTGAAATAATCTTTTTCATAATAATTGATTGTTAGAATTAATATTCACAAACCTACATTGATGAGCTGTTAATTAATCCTAATCAAATCACAATCAAAATGAAAGAGAACGTTAATCTCTTGTGAAAAAACTTAATATTTTATGATAATTTTTCTGAAAGAAAAGAGAAAAGCAGCTATTAATTTATAAAACTCTGAATGGCCAATTCATAACTCTGCAAACCAAAACCAAGTACTACTCCTCTGGCATTTGGCGAAATATAAGATTGATGTCTAAATTCTTCTCTAGAAAACGTATTAGAAATATGTACTTCTATAACAGGTGTTTCAATTGCTTTTACAGCATCACCAATACCAATTGAGGTATGTGTATATGCAGCAGCATTTAAGATAATACCATCATAAGAGAAACCGACCTCTTGTATTTTATCAATGAGTTCACCTTCTACATTAGATTGAAAATGTTCTAATATAACATTGGGATATTTCTCAACTATAGTATCAAAAAACTCAGTAAAGGTTAAATTACCATATATATTGGTTTCTCGCTTGCCTAATAAGTTAAGATTTGGGCCATTAATGATGATTAATTTCTTCATAAGGTAAATATATAAAATAAGCGCATAAAAAAACCGAAGCAATTACTTCGGTTTTTAAAGTTTCAATTTATTTCAATTAGAAATGCAATGCAAATCCGATGCGAAACTCTAATATACTCTCATCAGTAAAATCTTCGTTCATTGAAAGATTATATCTTAATCCTGGTTCAACAGAAATGTTATCTGCTACAAACCAAGCATAACCACCTTGAATACCTACCCAAGAAGGATTCTCATCAGCACCATCAACACTAGCACCTGTATAATCTACTTGAACTGGGAATTGACTTGCAACATAATACTTAGCTCCAATCTTGTAGCTAAATACAGAGCTACCATCATTATCCGTGTAACCTAAACCTACTTTAACTGCTAAATCGTCCATTACGAAATACCCACCTTCAGCACCTAATGACCATACTGTTGTACCATCTACAGAAGTAAGGCCAAACCCAGTGTTTGCTGTATGACCAAAACCACCAGCTCCAAAACCTGTGTTAGCTTCAATTAATATAGAACCTTCTGATAATGCGCTTGATGTATCTTCATCTTGAGCATTCACATTTGTAAATCCGAAAACTGCAACTGCAGCCATAAGTAATAATTTTTTCATAATTTAAGTTTTAATTGATTATTAATTTAGTGCGCAAATCTAGGCTTTAGATTTATAGTACATTTCGAATTTATGTTAAAATAAAGTGTATTTCATCGATAAATAATGTATTTAAACAACAAAAGAGGCTTTACGCCTCTTTATAAATTGATCAATAATATTAAGGAATTAGAACTTATATCCTAAACCGACTTGAAAGTAGTTAAATTTTACATTCACATCAATATCACCGAATTCCTCATCATTATCATCTAATCTATTAGATAAGCCAAAAGAATAGCGCATATCTAAAAAGAAATCGTCGGATATATCATAAGCCATGCCTAAACCTAAACCTAAACCTAACTTCTTTAAACCTTCACTGTCATCTAGTATAAGATCAAATTGCGGACCAGCTAAAAGGCTAAACTTATCAGCTACTTTATATTTACCCATAATAGGAATAGCAAGTACATTCCCGCTTCCTCCACCTTCAGATATTGATATGTATTGTAATTCTGGTTGAATATTAAATTTATCGGCAACTTCAATATCTGCAAAAACACCAAAGTAAAATCCTGAAGCATTAGCTGAAGCAGAAGCACCATCAGCAGATGCTCTCGCAATAAAAGAATTAAAACCAGCCTTTACACCAAAAGTGGTATTAGATGAAGTGCTAGTGTCATCTTGCGCACTAACATTTAATAAAGTAAAAAAAGCAATAGCAGTAGATAAAATAATTTTTTTCATTTAATATGTATTTAAGTTTAAAACAAATGTAAGTTTTTACATACAGATGTATTATAATTGATTGTTAATTTTTAGATCTTTCAATAGATGTCTTAAACAAAAAATGAGAGGTAAATACCTCTCATTTTTGTAATATAAATTAGAATTTAGAATCTATATCCAACACCAATCATTAATGAGTTAAGATCTAAATCACCTAAGTCCCTAGAAACCTGTAAACCATATTTAGCTTCAGCATAAAATTCTTCTGAAATATTGTATGCTAGACCAGCAGCAATATCAAGTCCAAATTCACCTTGTGGTACATCTTCTAATAAATAGTTTACTTGAGGTCCTGCCATTATGCTAAACTCATCAGAGATACCATACTTAAACATAATAGGAATATAAAGAGAATTTAAATCAGAAACAGCACTATATAATACAGCTGGTTCTACATCAATATCTTCACTAAGCTCTAATTGATATCCTAAACCAAGGTAAAATCCACTTTCTGTAGCAGAAACACTTCCTGCACTAGCAGTTACACTATTAAATCCAGCTTTTACACTAAATCCTTCTTGAGCATTAACATTAGCAAAAGCAAATACTGCAAACGCAGCTAAAAATAATTTTTTCATAATATTTAAGTTTTAAAATTGATTACTACAAACTAAAGCCTTTTTTTTTAAATATTAAAGTTTCTTAGCGTAGTTATTAACATTTTTGTAAACATTTATACTTAAACAATTAATAATCAATTAATTACAAAAAACTTTATTAACATTTTTATAAGAAAATACGATAAACTGCGTAGCTTTTTCAATATCTTTTAGTATTTTAATTCTTACTTTTAAGCATGAAATGGCAACAAGCAATAACTGATTACAGACATTATCTTCAAATAGAGCGTGGCTTATCAAAAAACTCTATAGAAAACTATTGTTATGATATTAAAAAGCTAATAGTATATCTAGAAGAAAACGCTCTTATTGTTTCTCCAATCACCACAGACAATGCAATTGTTAAACAATTTATATATACTATTTCAAAATCTTTAAATGCGAGATCCCAAGCACGATTAATCTCTGGGCTTCGCAATTTTTTTGATTATTTAATTTTTGAAAACTACAGAGAAACCAACCCATTAGATTTAATAGAATCACCTAGAATTGGGCGAAAATTACCAGACACCTTATCTATTGATGATATTGACAACTTAGTAAATAATATTGACCTTAGCTATCAATATAATGGTGTTAATCTTGGTGAGCGTAATAGGGCAATTATAGAAACTTTATACAGTTGTGGTCTCCGAGTTAGTGAACTCATAGAGCTCAAAATTTCTGATTTGTTTTTTGACGAAGGGTTTATTAAGGTTACAGGCAAAGGAGATAAGCAACGTTTTGTTCCTATTGGATTAACAACACAAAACTATATTGCCATTTGGATTGGAATAAGAAATCATATTGAAGTACAACCCAACTCTAAAGACAATCTCTTTTTAAATTACAAAGGCAAAAAACTAACACGTGCTATGATTTTTACAATTATTAAAAAACTAGTTGAAAAATCTGGCATAACTAAAAATGTATCACCACATACCTTTAGACATTCCTTTGCTACACATTTACTAGAAAACGGTGCTGACCTTAGAGCTATACAAATGATGCTTGGTCACGAGAGTATTACAACTACAGAAATATATATGCACGTGGATCGTTCACATCTAAGTGATGTTTTAAATAAATTTCATCCTAGAAAATAAAAAATGGCAACCAATTACATTGATTGCCATTAATAAAATAATTGGAAAACAGTTCTCTACTTAGCGATATTAACTGCTCGTGTTTCTCTAATCACCGTAACTTTCACCTGTCCAGGATAAGTCATATCAGTTTGAATTTTTTGAGAAATCTCAAACGATAAACTTGCAGCTCTATCATCAGATACTTTTTCGCTTTCTACAATAACACGAAGTTCTCGACCTGCTTGGATCGCGTATGCTTTCTTTACTCCATTAAAACCAAAGGCTACATCTTCTAAATCTTTAAGACGTTGTATATATGAATCTAAAACTTGTCTTCTTGCACCTGGTCTTGCTCCAGATATAGCATCACAAACCTGAATAATTGGTGACAATAACGTTGTCATCTCAATTTCATCGTGGTGCGCTCCAATAGCATTACATACTTCTGGTTTCTCCCCATGCTTTTCAGCCCACTGCATTCCTAAAATTGCGTGAGGTGTTTCTACATCAGTTTCAGAAGATGGTACTTTACCTATATCGTGTAATAAACCTGCTCGTTTGGCCAATTTAGGATTCAATCCTAATTCAGCAGCCATAACGCCACAAAGTTTAGCGACTTCTCTAGAGTGCTGTAATAAGTTTTGCCCATATGAAGAACGGTATTTCATACGACCTACCATTTTAATCAATTCTGGGTGTAACCCATGAATTCCTAAATCAATAACCGTACGCTTACCGACTTCTATAATTTCTTGTTCAATTTGTTTTTGTGTTTTTCTTACAACCTCTTCAATTCGCGCTGGATGTATTCTACCATCAGTAACTAACTTGTGCAAGGATAAACGAGCTATTTCACGTCTTACAGAATCAAAACACGATAAAATAATTGCTTCTGGTGTATCATCTACAATAATCTCTACACCAGTTGCAGCTTCAATGGCTCTAATGTTTCGACCTTCTCTACCAATGATTCGTCCTTTAACATCATCAGACTCTATATTAAAAACAGATACACAATTATCAACAGCTTCTTCAGTTCCTATACGTTGAATGGTGTTGATAATAATTTTCTTAGCTTCTTGTTGAGCAGTTAGTTTAGCTTCCTCTACCTTATCTTGAATAAAGCCCATAGCATCCGTTTTAGCTTCTTCTTTAAGAGATTCTACCAATTGTTCTTTGGCCTCCTCAGCAGATAATGAAGAAATAACTTCTAATTGCTTTATTTGACTTTTATGTGCTCTTTCTAATTCTTCTTTCTTCTTTTCTACAAATTCTAGTCTAAAATCATAGTCTTTTATTTTAGACTCTAAAGATTGATTCGATTTTTTAGATTTAGATAATTCATTAGAGATTTGAGATTCTTTATCTCTGATACGCTTTTCGGCTTCAGCCATTTTTTTATCACGAGAAAGTATCACTTTTTCGTGCTCAGCTTTTAACTCAATAAATTTTTCTTTTGCCTGAAGTATCTTATCCTTTTTTAAAGATTCCGCATCAGATTTCGCTTGTTTTAAAATTGACTTAGATTCATTTTCAGCATTTGCTATCAACTTTGATGCATTCCCTTTCGCTAAAGATTTTGCTATAATATATCCTAGTATTATTCCTAATACTACTCCTCCAACTATATATATAATCGTGTTAGTGTCCATGTTTATTATTTAGTTTAGTATATAAAAAAAGCCTACATCAGTTATCGGTTTTGTATAAACTCCTTAAAAACAAGTTTAGGGCTAACAAGCTGATCAAAAATCCGCCTGAGATACTGAAACAAGTTCAGCACTAGCGGCCCGATTTTACAACTTCAACTCACCCTTTTTAAAGAATTAACGTTGAGTTTATCAAAAAATGTAACTAATGTAGGCAGTAACCTTTTATTTTAAAGAACGTACGAGTTAAATATGTTTATTTAAAAGTTCGTTTAAAGCTTCTAGCTTTTCTTGCACTTCTTCATTAACATACTCTTTATCTATTGACTTTTGCTCTACTTGAGCTGCAAACTGCAAAGCACACATTGCTAAAACATCTTGCTTATCTCTTACAGAATAATTCTGCTCAAATTGTCCAATCATGGCCTCTATCTTTTTAGTGGCCTTTCGTAAACCTTCTTCTTGACTTGGATTAATTGTTAATGGATAAACCCTATTAGCAATTGAAAGCTTAATTTTTAAATGATCTGGCATCTAGTCTAATTTACAACATTATTCTGAGAGTTGGCCTATACAATGGTCAATATCTCTAATAAGTGCATTTATTTTGAGCTTCGTTTCTCGTTTATTTTCGTCACTACCAAGCATTGAATTTGCAATTTTGAGTGTATCATATCTTTCTGCCCAAGTGCCTATTTCCTCTTGCTGCTCAAGTAGTTTTTGTTGCTGCTCTTCTAACTGTTTAGAGAGTTTAGCATTGGTTTGATTTAAAACCTCTTGCTTGTGCAAAATCTTACTGATTTTATTCTCTAAAGCATCAACAATGTCCTCTATTTTACTCATTAAAGTAATTCAATACTGTTGAAACAAAGTTAACATACCTATTCAAAAAACACAATTCTTTTACAATTATTTTTGGTTTACATAACATCAAAAGAATTAAACCGTTACAAAAATAATACTGTTTTATCATTTGCATATCGCAATCAAATTAATATTTTAGCTACAATTGTTCATTGTATGAAAAAATTTTTGCTCCTATTTCTTATATCGTGTTCTGTATATTCACAATCAGAGTATCCACAAGACTATTTTAGAAATCCTTTAGATATAACACTTGTTCTTGCTGGTACTTTTGCAGAATTACGGTCTTCGCACTTTCATGGTGGTCTAGATATTAAAACTCAACGAAAGGAAGGTTTAAAAGTTTATGCTTCAGCTGAAGGCTATGTAAGCAGAATTAAAGTTTCGCATTTTGGCTATGGGAAAGCTATATATATAACACATCCAAACGGTTATACAACCGTATATGGTCATCTTCAAAAATTCTCAAAACGCCTAGAGCAATACATCAAGGATTGTCAGTACGAAAAAGAAAACTTTGAAGTCGAAATGTTTCCAAGTACTGAAGAGCTTATTATACAACCAAACGAAGTCATAGCTTATTCTGGTAATACAGGGAGTTCTGGTGGACCACACTTACATTTCGAAATTAGAGATAATCAAGAACGACCAATGAATCCGATGCTTTTTGGCATGGATGTAAAAGATACTAAAGCACCTTATGTTTCTGCCGTGTATGCATATCCAAAAGATAAAAACGCACTCATTAATGGTAAAAATGAGCGTGTACCTTTGCGATTAATTCCTCAAAAAAGTGGCGACTATGAAGTTGAAAAAATTTCAGCTTATGGCAATATTGGTTTTGGAGTTACATCTTATGATAAACAAGATTTAGCACCAAACAATAATGGAGTTAGTAATATACAAACCTTTTTTAATGGTAATAAAAGTCTAGAAATAGATTTTAAGCGTTTTAGTTTTGCAGAATCCAAACATATAAAGCGATTAATTGATTATGAATATTTTAAAACCAAGAAATCTAGGATTCAGAAATTGTTTATTCAAAAAAACAATCCATTAAGTTTATACAAGGATGCTAATGATAGTGGATATGTTATGGTAGAAGATAGTACGTCTTCGGTTTATAAAATTAGAATAAGAGATTTTAAACAGAATGAAACGTGGGTAACGATTCCTGTTAAAGGAAAACATGAAACTATTGTAAAAGCAACTGAAAGTGATTTATCTAACAAATCATTAGTATACAGTGATAAGGCTACAACACTAAATTCTAATAATATAACAGTTAATTTTTATGGCAATACATTATATGATGATGCTTATATAGACTTTAAAGTAACTTCTGATACCTTGTACCTTCATGAAGACAACATACCTCTACAAAAGAATTTCTATATTAATTATGATTTAAGCAACTATAAGTCTGAGCACCAAGATAAAATTTTCATTGCTAGATTATACGGTTATTACAAAAAACCAAGTTATGTTTCTACCAAGCGTAAAGGCAATATTCTAAGTGCTGGCAGTAAAACTTTTGGCACTTACACTTTGGCAATGGATACTGTTGCTCCTACAATAAAGCCCGTTAACTTTCAGGACAAAAAATGGTTAAGTAAATACCGCTACTTAAAAGTTAAGATTGAAGATGAGTTATCTGGCATTAGTAAATACAGAGCTACAGTCAATGGAAAATGGATTTTAATGGAGTATGATTATAAAACCAACTCCTTAGTACACGATTTTAATGATAATATCGTTAAGGATACTAAGAACGAATTAAAAATAATTGTGATAGATAATGTTGGAAATAGTTCTACATTTGAAGCAACATTTTATAGAAAATAAAACTAAACTATTTGAAACGCTTATACTTTACAACTATTTTTGGCTTATTCTTTAGCGTACTTTCCTTTTCGCAATCTGCCATTATTAGAGGAGTTATTTTAGATGAGTCTAACAAGCCTATTGAGAATGTAAATATAAAAGCCAGTACTGGTGAAGGCACAGCAACAAATGAAAATGGATTTTATGAGATAAAAGTACCATCTGGTATTGAAGTCACTATTATTTTTACTCATGTTTCACATAAGCGTGTGGAACAAAAATTCAATTTAAAAAACGGCCAGGAATTAGAGTATAATCCTGTAATGAAAATTGAAGTAGAACAGATTGCAACTGTAGTTATAAATACAAATACTAGGCAATCTGTTGATGGAGTTACGTCTATTTCACCTCAGATGATTAGAACCATTAAAGGCGCACAACCTGGTGTTGAGAATATCTTAAAAACCTTACCAGGTGTTAATATCTCAAATGAATTAAGTACGCAATACTCTGTAAGAGGAGGAAACTTTGATGAGAATTTAGTTTATGTAAATGAAATTGAGGTCTACAGACCTTTTTTAATACGTTCTGGTAATCAAGAAGGTCTAAGTTTTGTTAATACGGATTTAGTGCAGAATGTTGATTTTTCTGCTGGTGGTTTTCAAGCTAAATATGGAGATAAATTATCTTCGGTTTTAGATATTACTTATAGAAATCCTGTTGGTTTTGGTATTAGAACAGATTTAAGTTTGTTAGGTGGAAGTGTTGCAGCTGAGACAGTTTCTAAAGACGGGAAATTTTCTGGTATTGCTGGTGTGCGTTACAGAGACAATAGTTTAATTTTAAATAATCTAGAAACCGAAGGTAATGTAGAGCCTGTATTTGCTGATGCACAAACGTATCTTACCTACCGTTTTTCTAGTAAATTTCATTTGAATTTTCTTGGAAATATCTCATTAAACAAATACAATTTTCAACCAGAAAATAGACAGACTAATTTTGGTACTTTGCAAGAGCCTGTTGCGCTTTTAGTATTTTATGAAGGTCAAGAAAAGGATCAATACCAAACGTATTTTGGAGCCTTTAAAGCCAATTATTTTGTTAATGATGATTTAACTTTAAAATTAATTACTTCAGCATATCATACAGTAGAACAAGAATACTTCGATATTTTTGCGCAATACCGTTTAGGTGAAGTAAATACTAATATTGGTGATGAAAATTTAGGTGAAGTAGAATTTAGTGAAGGCATTGGTTCTCAACTCACTCATGCACGTAATGATTTAGATGCATTTATTGTTAATGCAGAGCATAGAGGTGATTATAAAATTGATGACGAAAGTACGTTTGAGTGGTCTGTAAAATACACACACGAAGATATTAGAGACCGACTCGTAGAATATGAGGTTATTGATTCTGCTGGCTTTTCTATTCGTCCTCCAAATTTTAGCCAACCCAACTTACAACCATACGAATCTTTTTCTGGCCCACTTAGAGCTTTTGAAAATATAAGAGCACTCAATAAAGTGAAAATTAACCGTATACAAGCTTTTGCACAATACAGTAAAAACACAACTTGGGGAACTAATGATGTGTTTTATAATGTTGGTGTAAGAGCACATAGCTGGACAGTAAACGGAGATAATATTGAAAGTAATTCTCAGACCGTTTTTAGCCCAAGAGCACAGTTTGCTATCAAACCCGATTGGGATAAGGATATGCTTTTTAGAGTTGCAGGAGGTTTGTATTATCAGCCACCATTTTATAGAGAATTAAGAGATTCTTCAGGTGTTGTACAGCCTAATGTAAAAGCACAAAAATCATTTCACATTGTATTAGGAAACGAGTATAGTTTTGAAATTTGGGATAGACCATTTAAATTGGTTACAGAAGCCTATTACAAAGGTTTATCAGATGTCAATCCTTACACACTTGAGAATGTTAGAATTCGCTATAGAGCTCAAAATAATGCTGAAGCTTATGCCTATGGTGTAGATATGAGACTTAATGGTGAATTTGTTCCTGGGACAGAATCATGGTTTAGTTTTGGTTATCTTAAGACTGAAGAAAATATTGATAATCGAGGTTATATTGCTAGACCAACTGATCAACGTTTAAAATTTGGAGCCTTGTTTCAGGATTATGTTCCAAACATGCCTGACTTAAAAATGTATCTCAACTTAGTTTATAACACAGGGGTGCCAGGCGGTTCTCCAAGTTATGCAGATCCATACGATTTTCAAATACGTTTAAGAGATTACAGACGTGCCGATTTAGGAGTCTCATTAGAATTGGTGAATCCAGAAAAAACCTACGACTCGAAATGGAAAAAAGCATTTAGAGAATTAGCAATTGGTTTTGAAATTTACAACATGTTTAATAATCAAAATTCTATTACCAATACTTGGGTAAGAGATGTCTATACCAAACGTCAATTTGCTATTCCTAATTTTTTAACGCCTCGTGTTTTTAATGTAAGATTGTCGGCTAGGTTCTAAAATTAGTTTTATTTAGACTCAACAAATTCCTTTAAAACCTCAACCACATAATCTAACTCTGCTTTAGTATTAAAAATACTGAATGAAAAACGTACAGATGGTTTACTCAGACTATCTTCATCTAGTATAGCAGCAAGCACATGAGAACTTTGTGAGCTTCCACTTTGGCAAGCACTTCCTTTAGAGCATGCAATACCTTTTAAATCGAGTTGAAATTGCAACATTGGTGCTTTTTCTGGTGCGATCGGTAAACATACATTTACTAATGTATAGGTACTGTTTGTAACATCTTCACAACTCCCATTAAAACTAACCTTAGAAATATATTTTTTTAGCTGTTGAATGAAGTATGCTTTTAATTCAGAGACATATTCTTTTTCTACGTCTAGATTTGCATAGGCCATTTTAAGAGCTTCATCCATACCAACAATGTTATGAATAGATTCAGTACCTGCTCTATAACCTCGTTCCTGTTCCCCACCAAAAATTAAAGGTTTAAGTCCAGATTCTTTTCGCACAAAACAAAATCCAACACCTTTAGGTCCATGAAATTTATGTGCACTTGCAGCCATAAAATCTACAGGTACCTCTTTTAGATCTATTTTATAATGACCTATAGCTTGTACCATATCACTATGAAATAAAGCATTATGAGTCTTACATAGTTTAGCAACTTTATCAATATCTAAAAGATTACCAACTTCATTATTTATATGCATTAAACTCACTACAGTCTTTTTTGAAGACTGCAAAAGCTGTTCTAAATGTTTATAATCAATTAAACCGCAATCATCTAAATCGACATACTTTAATTCTACACCATACTCTTTCTGTAATTGTTCCGCAGTATGTAAAACAGCATGATGCTCAATCTTAGAAGTTATAATCTCTGTAATACCTATATCTCTAACCACACTTCTTAAAGCTAAATTATCAGCCTCAGTGCCACCAGAGGTAAAAACAATTTCTGCAGCAGACACATTAAAGTAAGACGCAATATTTTTTCGACATTGCTCTAAAAGAGCCTTAGATGAACGTCCAAAACTATGCGTAGAAGATGCGTTTCCAAAATTATCATTTAGAACTTGTGTCATACGCTCTATAACTTCTGGTCGCAAAGCTGTAGTAGCTGCATTATCTAAATATATCTGCTTCATGCTACAAATTTATTGTAAATAAAATTATTTAGATAATGCATCGTTATAATTTTACAAATCCTTTATTTTTGCTTAAAATAGAATCTATGATGCGTCGTTTTTATATCCTACTTTGTTTAGTGCTTTTAGTTGCTTGTGATGATGGTGATATTATTACTGTTGATTTAGAATTTGATAAGGAACTTGATTACTGTGACAATAATGTAGACTCATTTTTAATTTATGATTTACGTGAAGATCCAAATGAATCTTTGTCAGTAATTGTACCTCGTGCTAGTAACCAAGAATATCCTTTTACAGAGCCCACTCCTACAAACACACCTATAAATTTAACTATTAATGAGGACACTAATAGATTTATCTATAGAACATACAATAGAGCTCTAGGAAACGATGAATTATGTGACCCAATAACACCTGCAGATCTTAATATAATTGAAGACTATGAAACTGATACAGGCGGAAGCATTATTATTACTGTAACTATTGATGATGATGATGACGATGGCATTCCTAGTGATTTAGAAGGACGTGGTGAGATGGATGAAAACGGTAACTATCCTGATGCAGAAGATTCTGACGGAGATGGAATTCCTGATTACCAAGATCAAGACGATGATAATGACAACGTATTAACAGAATTTGAAACTGGAGAAATTGATGAAAATGGTAATCCTACTTTAGACACTGATGGTGATTTAATTCTAGATTATTTAGATACTGACGATGATGGAGATGGAACTAATACCATCTTAGAAGATGAAAATGGTGATAAAAACCCTAGAAATGATCAAAACACTAATTCTGAAGGTCTATTAATTGCCCATTATTTAAATCCTTTAGAGGTAATGCCATACGCATCACCAGGTCTATTAAATGATAATCAATACACGAGAACAGTTACTGCTAGTTTTTTAATATCGGGGAATTTAGAAATCTTATCAGCTACCGAGATAGATTTTGGAATTTTAACCTATCCAATTATTATAATTCAAGAAGAAGAGGAAGACTAAGCCTCCATATTCTGAAAAACCCTAACCTCAGTTGCACCTAAGCCATAGGTTTTATAATCTGCATCATAAAATTTAATGTTGTTATAACGACCAAATAAGGTTTCTAATTCTTGGCGAAGCACTCCTTCTCCTACTCCATGGATAAATACAATCTTTGGAATACGTTTTTTTATCGCAAATTCTAATTGCCGTCTTGCGGTATCTAATTGCAGATTGAGCATATCAAAATTTGTCAGACCTCTTGTCGATTCTGTTAAGTGATGAATATGTAAATCAACTTCAAACTTAGGTGCGTGTCGTTCTTTTGGTTTTACAGCTGTTGTTTGCTTTCTCTTTTTGGGTTCCTTTTCTTTCTTTATAGCTTCGATATCTGAATCATAAATGGCATTAGTGATCGTATTCTCATTTGTTAAAAGCATAAGTTCATTTGCTTCAAACTGAAACTCAAATCCATCAGTATCTTCTATTGTAATTGTGTTTTCAGAAATCTTTGTTACAATTCCTGAAATAGCATCATCAATGGTTTCTACTGTATCACCAATCTTAATCTTCATCTTCTGTCTTAATATAAGTTTCCTCTTCTTGTTTATCGTATTTACTAGGAATATTTCTTGAGACTCTATAAATACCAATCATTAATAACACAATACCTCCCATTAATAAGTAGGTGTTTTGCTTTTCTTCTGCTTGCGCATATACAGCGACAGCACCACCAGCAACGATACATACAAGATTTATAGTTCTAGAAATAGTCATAGTTTACAGGAATAAAAATGTCTTACAAAAATACGGTTTACAATAAATTTACACTGAACTATTTCAGTATTTATCAAAAGCCTTAAATTTGCTGTTATGAAATTATTCATGATTCAATTAGAAGACTACATGCTACCTTGTATGTGGAAAAAAACATTTAATATAGAATGTATGGGTTGTGGTATGCAAAGGTCAATTTCATTTATATTGAAAGGCGAATTCGTTTCTGCCTTCTATATGTATCCAGCAATATATACGCTCATTGCTATGTTTTCCTTTCTTTTATTACACTTAAAATTTCAATTTAAAAATGGACATAAAATTATTTTAGGTCTATTTATCTTAAATATTAGTATTATTGTAATAAGTTTTTTAATCAAAACATTCTAATCAAAAAAACCAACTTCTTATGGAAAAACAAATGTTACCTAATGCAACACTAGCCTTAGTGATGGGAATTTTATCAATTGTAGGATGCTGTTGCTATGGATTGCCAGGAATAATTTTTGGTGTCGTAGCCTTAATCATCTCCCTTAAATCTGAAAAAATATACAAGCAAAACCCTGAAGATTATTTAGGTTATGGCAATGTAAAAGCTGGAAAAATAATGGGTATTGTAGGTATAGTACTTGGAGTTTTATTTGCAGCTTATATGGTTTGGATTGTTTCTATGATCGGATGGGATGCACTAGGTGATCCTGAATTGATGATGGAACGAGCAAGAGAAATGCAAAATCAATAATTTTAATTCTTTTTAAATAAATAAAAAAGCGATTTTCAATTAAGAAAATCGCTTTTTTATAACACAGTTTGAAGTTCTTAGTCTTCAAATTCTTTTAAAGTTTTAACTATAATAGAAACGCAGTCTAATAATTGTTCTTCATTCATTACTAAAGGAGGTGCAAAACGAATAATGTTTCCATGAGTTGGTTTAGCCAATAAACCATTATCTCTTAAACGCATACAGATATTCCAAGCCGTATCACTTTCTTCAGTATCATTAATTACAACGGCATTTAACAAGCCCTTTCCTCTTACCAAATTTGCTATAGAACTAGTCTCTATAAACTTAGCTAATTCACTTCTAAATAATTGTCCTAAACGCTCAGCATTTTCAGCTAAAGCTTCATCTTTAACCACATCTAAAGCTGCAATTGCTACAGCTGCTGCAACTGGGTTACCACCAAAAGTACTTCCGTGATTTCCAGGTTTAATAACATTCATTATGCTATCATTTGCTAAAACAGCAGATACAGGATACGCTCCACCACTTAAGGCCTTACCAAGAATTAAAATATCTGGCTTAACGCTTTCATGATCTACAGCTAATAACTGACCTGTTCTTGCAATACCAGTTTGTACTTCATCAGCTATAAATAATACATTATGTGCTTCACACAATGCTTTTGCTTTTGCTAAATAGCCTTCACTTGGCACATAAACACCTGCTTCACCTTGTATTGGTTCTACTAAAAAACCTGCTACATTGGGGTTGTTTTTCAGCGTATGCTCTAATGCTTCTAAATTATCGTATTCAATTTTTATGAACCCATTTGTATAAGGTCCAAAGTTTTTACGAGCTACAAGGTCATTACTAAACGAGATAATAGTAGTCGTTCTTCCGTGGAAATTATTTTCACATACTACAATTTCAGCCTCATTTTCATCAATACCCTTAACTTCATAAGCCCATTTTCTACATAATTTTAAAGCAGTTTCCACAGCCTCAGCACCTGTATTCATTGGTAATAACTTATCAAAACCAAAGTACTCGGTTGCATACTTCTCATATTTACCAAGCATATCATTATAAAATGCTCGAGAGGTTAATGTTAGGTTTTGTGCTTGGTTAGTCATTGCTCCAACAATTTTTGGATGGCAATGTCCTTGGTTTACTGCTGAATAAGCAGATAAGAAGTCATAATACTTTTTACCTTCTACATCCCAAACATAAACACCTTCTCCTCTACTTAATACTACTGGTAGCGGATGGTAATTGTGTGCGCCATACTTGTTTTCTAAATCGATCGCTTGTTGCGACGTTAATTGGTCTAAAACAGCCATAATAAAATAAATTTTTAAATGAATAAAATATCCATTCCTTATCTACCTTTATCCTTTCAAAAGTTTTGAAAATTCAGCGTGGGAAAGAAATCATCCCTAGAGGCTTGCAAATTACAAATATTCTAGCTGATTTAAAACTTACTCAGAGATTTTTGATGAAAGCGAAGATACTTGTAGCTCTAATCGCTTTATTTCTCTTATAATGGCTTTCTTATCCATTTGCATCCAAGAAAATAGTTTAAGCATGCTAGATGCCATTAAAGCTAAGGTTCCAAAAACTCCCCATTTAATAAGATCGCTTGTGGCTTCTACTTCAAAAAATTGAATAGCACAATAGATAAACAGACCGAAGAAAATGACCTGTACTATACTCATCACATAAACAATCCAGCTATTTTTTCCTTTAAAAATCCCAAAGATCATTTGCCAAAGGTTTTGTTCTTCTAAATCGTCATAAAATTTAGCTTCTTCTTCTGTTAATGTGTCCTTTATTAATTTGTCTATATCTTCCATATTAGTTTTCATAATGTGTATGTTTTAAAATTGTTTTTAATTTTTCTCTAGCATGAAACAATCTTGATTTAGCTGTTCCAACTGATATTTCTAATAAGTCACTTATTTGTTTTAAACTGTAGGACTCTATATAAAAGAGTCTAACTACAGTTTTTTGATTGATTGGCAGCTCATTAAGAGCTTTTTTAAGCATTAATTTTAACTGTTCGTTTTCTGAATATTTAGTATCATCACTTTTTAACTCTATATTATAATCTAAAGTATCCTTCCTTTTTCTTGTTTGTGATCGTAACCAATCTGTTGATTTGTTACATACAATTCTGTAAGCCCAATATTTAAATTGTTTTGGTTCTTTTAAACCCTCTATTTTATTAATAATAACGGTCCAACTATCTTGCGCTATATCCTTTGATGCATCTTTGTCCTTAACTAACCAATAGGCTTTATTACAAAATAGTTTATGCCATCGCTTAACCAATTCGGCAAGTGCTTTTTTATCACCAGCCTTATAGGCATTAACTAATTTTTCATCTATGCTCTGCCCTGCTTTCAATTAGGCTTGTTTAGTTTTAAAGGATTTCTTTTTGTAAGCTTCTCTTAAATATTTTACCCAAAAATTATATGTATTAGTTTTCTTATCCGTTGAAAAATAATTTTCAACTTTATCAAAGGCATCTTCAATTAAAGCATCGTGCAGCCAGCGAATTACAAAAATCCAAAAGAATGTTGCTTTAAAAGATGTTTTGGCTCTTATTATGTGACTTACTTCGGTGGTTTCTTCATTAATAGCTTCAACGTTTAACTCATGCGTACCATTAAGCCCTTCTGGTTTCAAGAATTGAAATTTAATATATTCACCTACTTTATAATCAATAATCGTATAGCGAATACGACCATGACCTCCATTATTTCCAATTTTCAATCCTTTTTTAAAGTATATAGCTGGCCAATTTTCATAAGGCCAAACCAAATCATTATCTGTTGCCAATGTTTCAAATAATTGAGAGACTTTCTCTTTAGGTTCTTGAATGGTTCTTTTATGGATATTTATCACTTTCATCTGTTCATATTTATTTTACTGCTATTGTTAGATGGAACATTAAAACAGCTAGTAATAGGTTAAAATAAACTTTATCAAATTAATGTTTCATATACTAAAGACGTAGATATTTTAAAAAGGTTCAAATTAATCTCAAATAAATAATCATTTTAAAGATACTCTAATTAATATGATGCAATAATTGCTTTTTTTTATAAATATGTGACTTTTAGTTAAATACCGTTTCTTATATATATAACCGCAATACATCAGCATAGGAAAATTTAATAAGAGCTAAATGCTTTTTTAACCCTTAATTACCTAAACTGCTTAGTCCTCTAAGCAGTTTTTTATTATATAAAACTAAAATAATAGCGATAAAAATTATACAAAAGATTTAGCAAAATTGCAGCTGTCTTTCTCCTGGTAAAATTAAATTTTAATTAAATTAGAAATCCAAAATTTAGTCTTACTTCAGGAACCACTATATTAGTTTATTAATTCTCTGAATTTGATTTTTTTGAAGATTCAAACTAAAAAATTCATGTACTTTTGCACTCTAATTTTTTATAAATGCCAAGAAGAGAACGCAATAAATTTGTTAAACGAGGTCAGGTCATAGAGCTACTCATTGAAGACTATGCCTATGGAGGAAAAGGTATTGGACGTATTCGTAACGAGCATGGGGAATTTGTAGTGTTTGTTCCTAATACGTTACCAGGACAATTAGTTAAAGCTCAGGTAAAAAAGAGTAGTAAAAAATATGCAGAGGCTAAGCTTTTTGATGTTTTAAAGCCTTCTGAAGATGAAGTGGATATGCCTTATCAAGATATTCCTGGTGCTCCATACATGCAATTACCAATCGAGAAGCAACACGAATACAAAAAACAAAGCACACTTGAGTTGTTTAAGCGCATAGGTAAAGTAACAGATATAGAATCTAAGTTTGATGAGTTTGTAGATTCACCAAACACCTTCCACTATCGAAACAAAATGGAATATGGTTTTTCTGCAATCGGTTATGATAGAGAATTAAAAACTGACGTTGACGAATTCACCCTGGGATTTAAAAGACGTGGTACATGGTGGTGTGGAGATAATCTTAAAAAAGATTCAGGATTGTTTGATGCTGAGTTTGAAAATCATCTTAAAGACATTAAAACGTATTGTGAAGCTACAGGGTTAGCGCCTTGGCATGCGCCAAAAAGAGAAGGTTTCTTCAGATATTTTGTGGTACGTAAATCTTATAAAACAAATAAGTTATTATTCAATTTAGTAACAACGTCTTATGATTTACCAGAATTCGATTTAGATAAGTTCGCTAACTATTTAGTAGAATTATTTGGGGAGCGCGTTGCTGGTTTGTTGCATACTATAAATGATGAAATTGGTGATAGAACCATCGCTACAACAGGACATATTAATCTAGTTTATGGAGATGACAAAATTGTTGAAGAGCTCTTAGGTCTCAATTTTGAGATTAGTATGAAAAGCTTTTTTCAGACCAATCCAAAATGTGCAGAAAAACTCTATTCTAAAGTAGTTGACTATGCTTTAGAGATTAAAGAAGCGATTGACAATACTGTAGTTTTAGATTTATTTTGTGGTACAGGAACTATTGGGCAAATTATAGCTAGTAAAGCTAATAACACCAAGATTGTTGGTGTAGATATTGTAGCTTCAGCTATTGAGGATGCAAAAGAAAATGCCAAACGCAATAACATAGAAGGTCTACAATTTTATGCAGCAGATGTTGGTAAGTTCTTAAACGAGCATCCTGAATACACAAATAAAATAAGAACCATTATTTTAGATCCTGCAAGAGCTGGTATCGCACCTAAAACTCTTAAAAAAATAATAAACCTAAATGCAGACCGTTTGGTTTATGTATCTTGTAATCCAGCAACACAAGCAAGAGATACTGAGCAATTAATGCTGTCTGGTTATGAGATTAAAAAAATGAGCTTAGTAGATCAATTTCCACATACAGCGCATATTGAAACCGTTGTTTTGTTTGAAAAAAAATAAATGAAAAACATAAAATTCTTTATTCTATTTATCGCTATTGCATTAATTAATTGCGAGCGCGATGATATCTGTGCAGAAAGCACACTCACTACACCTCGTTTACTTATTGAATTCTATGATGCCGCTAGTCCAGATGATTTAAAAAGTGTGACTAGACTTACCATATACGGTGAAGGTTTAGTCCTTGATGATACTGGAATGGTAATAGAACCAACTGAGGATTCAGACGCTACTATTTTATATAATGTTAATGCAAATACTGCTGAATTGCCTCTAAAAATAGAACCAGAAGCAGGCGAAGAAATGACAATTACACGCTTTGTATTAGAGAAAGACACCAACTTACGTTTAGATACAGACGATACCACAGCATCTAATATTGATATTATAGAAATCACATATATAGCTGAAGAAATATATGTATCTAGAGCTTGTGGCTACAGAAGTATATTTAATGATTTAGCCGTAAGTTTAGACAATGATGGTGACACTTGGATAAGTAATATAGAAGTTTTAGAATCAAGAACAATAGAAGATGAAAACACAGTACACGTTCGCATCTTTCATTAGATGCATGGCGATTTTGCTGTTGTTTTTTACAATGGCATCTGCGCAAGAAAAAAAGGAAACTGTTAAAGACACTTTAATTTACAAACAGAAATACGGCTTACGATTAGGTGCTGATATTAGCAAGTTAGCACGTACGTTTTTTGAAGATAACTACACAGGCTTTGAAATAATGGGGGATTATCGTCTCACAAAAAAAATGTATTTGGCTGGTGAAATCGGTAATGAAGAGCGTACCATTGTAAATGAAGTTTTAAACAATACCACAAAAGGAAGCTACTTTAAAGGGGGAATAGACCTTAATATGTACAAAAACTGGCTCGACATGGAAAACATGATTTATACAGGTTTTAGAGTTGGCGCAAGTACATTTAGTCAAACGCTTAATAGTTACGACATTTATAATGTTAACAATCAATATTGGAGTGAACAAGTTTCAATAGAACAAGGTGAAGAGTTTAAAGGTTTAACTGCAGTTTGGGCAGAAATACAAATCGGCATAAAAGCAGAACTATTTAATAATTTCTTTGCTGGTATTAATGTGCAACTGAAAGCTTTAATTACGGAAACCGCACCAAGCGATTATGAAAACCTCTATATTCCTGGATTTAACAGAACTTACGATAGTGGACGTTTGTGTGCTTGGGTTTAACTATCTATTAGTTCCATCTTTAGAAAGATAAAATTGTTGTACAGGAAAAGGAAGCAGAAGAGTAATTAGCTGTTAGCTGTTAGCCAAATAAACAAATCCACGATTAAACGATTAAACATTTTTTCCCTATCTTTTCTTTATCAAAACCTCTTAGATGGATAAAGAAGCTATTGCAGATTTAATAGAAGCCAAACATTCTGAATTAATTTCTTGGCTAGAAAACCAACCTGAAGATGCTTGGACACAAGGACCAGAAGGCAAATGGACCACAGGACAACAAGCATTACACTTATTACAAAGTATAAAACCACTCAACAGTGCATTGAGTATGCCTAAGTTTTTATTACGCTATAAATTTGGAAAAGCAAACAGACCTGTAAGAGCGTACGATGCCGTAGCTAAACGTTATCAAGAACGCTTAAAAGATGTGCAAGGCAAAACCTTTAAAGGTTCTCAAAATATGAAAGTGCCCCCTTTAACCGAAAAAGAATACATTCTCAATAGATTGCAAACCGAACAAAAGAAATTACAATACAAAACCAAAAAAATTAGTAATAAAAATTTGGATACCTTAATCTTACCACATCCATTAATGGGTAAAATGCCAATTAGAGAAATTATTATGTGGACCGCTCATCATGTAGAGCATCATACAAATACTTTGAAGGCAAAATATAATAATAGGCAATAGACCATTGAGTTAAAATAAAAACTGGTCTATGACTAATCATAAAACCAGTTTTTAACATGAGTAATAACTTCTTATTTTCTTTCTTTAATCTCCAATGACTGGATTGAACATTGCAAATACACCATTTGGATTGTCTAATGCAACCCATACATGTAATTGCCACTCTCCTATCATTTCATTAAAATGCCAGTTATCTTCATCCCCAGTAAAACCTTCTGGAGGATTACCTGGATTATTTGGATCTTCAGGTAAAACACCATATTCAATAGCAACCATTTGCATTAAACCATTCTCATCTGGTACATAAAGAATAAATTCAGGATTTAGCAAATCAAAAGTTCCATCTATTAATACTGGATTAAGATAGTGATGTCCCATATTTGGCACATAACCAGAAACATCTATTCTGCCTTCATCTGCGGCTACTTGAAAATCTGCATATTGACTAGTTGCTACTTTTACTTGTTCAAGTTCTACCTCCCAGTCCTCTAAAGTTGGTTGGCTAGAATCATCATCACTACTACAACTAAAAGATAAAACTCCTAGTAATATTGCTAACATAACTAATTTTAGAACATTCTTTTTTACTATCATAACTTTTAAATTTTAATATTTATTAAACAAATTTGATATTATACTTTTTACAGATTTCTGTCACTTTTTGAAAATCTGGTGGTCCAGGTGGAAACTCTGCTAATTCTTGAAACATATTCTCTAAACCTGCTGGAAAAATGCTCAACATAACCTTTGCTTTATCATTTCCTATCACTTTCCACGAATGAGGAATGCCTCTAGGACAAAATCCGATATCACCAGCTTTTAATGATTTGATTTCTTCTCCTACTTGAATTTCTAATTCGCCTTCAAGTACATGAAATAATTCGTCTTCATCTTTATGAATATGAAGTGGAATTTTCATTCCTGGATCATTAAATTGTTCAATTAGCGTATATAATCCATTTGTATCTTCTCCTGTTAACTTGAGGATTTGGTTATCACCTAGTACTATTTGCCTATCGCCTTCTCCATTCTTAATTATTTTAGGTTTTGAATTAGCCTTAGATTGTTTTAAAGTTTTTTGGTTATCAAGAGCATTAGTTATTGAGCAAATAGATAATGCTCCTACACTTATAGCTGCTGATTGAATAAATTGTTTCCTTTTCATCATTCTATTATTTTATTTGATGATGTAAAACTAGTCAGGGCTTATTCTATTTATTAATACATCTGTTACGAGTTTTAACAGTTTTGTTTCAATTAGATATAGATGATACAAATGTGTTAGTAGATATTACAATTGTGTTAATTTATACATTTGCGTATTGTGATATTTGTAAACAGAAAAATCTGTTTTTGTATATTAACAAGTAATAGTAGCTACAAGTATTTTATATGGTTAAGAAAATTTTATTACTTATAGTCTTTATTTCTTCTGTCACTTTCGGACAAGAAGCTTATGAGGTAAATACTAAATACCCAGTACATGAAGTTGATAATTATTTAAAAGTTTATAAGGATTCTACTCAAAGTTTATCACCAAAAGACATCTTATTAAATACTTCTGATATTTATTTAAAAGGTAGCGAGCTTCCTCCCTATGCCATAAATGAACCATTATTATGGGGGAAATTAGAATTAATGACCAGAGAAAGCTTAAAGGGTTGGACGCTTCATTTTAAAGATATTTTTAGTGGCGGCCCTGCATGGATTAAAGGCAATGGTAAAGTTGACGTATACGCTTACGTAAATAAACAACTAATTTTTCATAAAAAAGCTGGGTATGGATACAGTGCAAAGGAGCGAGATGTTAGTAAAAATTGGGTGCTAAACCGAATAAAATTGGATAATATCCCTTTAAACACTAAAGTCAGTTTAATAATAAGAGCTGAAGGAAGTAAATTTGGATATCCACCGTTTTTTAGACTTAACTTAAGAGGACCGTCACAACCATATTATCATGAAATAAATGAGTTTAATAGTAGTTTTTTTATTTTCATGTTTGGTGTAACGTTCATTATCTTATTGTATCATATTCTACAGTACTTATATCTAAAAGATATCATTTTTTTAAATTTTTCAATTTGGGTACTTTTCTGTTGTATGACCATGTTAATGTCTACTGGAGCGATTCTTGATTCAGTTCATAGTATTGGATTTGTGTTTTGGATGTTCTTCTCTAATTGCATCTATTTTCTTTTTTGGTTTTTTGGACGTTCGTTTATTCAGTCAAAAACTAAATTTCCTATACTAGATAAACTTATTGTAGGACTTGCATCAATTATGATTATACAAATTGCAGTTGTTATATTTTTAGTTCTAACGAATTCTATGAAGCCAAATTTTCTATCTGTAGGCTACCAAGCTGAAATCCACGTTTTTACAAATATTTTAGGGTTGATTCTAAGTATTGCCATTGCTACTAGGAAAGATAATTTTGCACGCTATTTTGGTATAGGTGCACTCATTGGGCTATCATTATTGTTATATGGTAGTATGTGGTCGGCTGGTTGGATAAAATATCCTGGTTTTGACGCGCATTCTTGGGCAGTTTTTGCACAGATAGTTATTTTTTCTTTTGGAATTGCTTATCGACGTCAAGTCATTATGAAAAAGCATAATGAAGAAAAATTAAAAGCACAATTAAGTATAGTTGAAATGGAGCGTATCAAAGATTTAGATAAAATTAAAACTCGCTTCTTTGCAAATATTAGTCACGAATTTAGAACACCTTTAGCACTTATATCTGGACCAATCAACAGAGCTTTTAAACAAAGTGCTAAAGATGAGGTAATTACTATTAGCAATAAGCATTTTAATATTATTCAAAATAACGCAAATCGACTTCAAAATTTGGTGGATCAGTTATTAGACTTATCTAAAATTGAAAGTGGTAAAGTGCACCTTTCCTTAAAACAAGGAGGTCTTATCAAATTTTTAAGATCAATAATCTATTCATTTGAGAGTATGGCAGAACGAGAAAACATTAGCCTAAACACTAGTTTTCCTGAAGAATTGGATAGTGCTTTTTACGATAAAGATAAGCTTGAAAAAATAGTAACTAATATTTTATCAAACGCCTTTAAATATACGTCAGAGAACGGCTCTGTAACTACTACTATTGATTATAATAAAAATTACCTCAATTTAGAAATAACAGATACTGGTAAAGGTATTGACAAAGAAGAAGTGAAACGTATTTTTGAACGTTTTTATCGTGTTGAAGGTAGTGAAGAAAAAGGTTCTGGAATTGGTTTGGCATTAACCAAAGAACTCATTGAACTACATAATGGAAAAATAAGTGTTGATAGCACAAAACATAAAGGCACAACTTTTAAAGTGCGCTTACCTATTACTTTAGAATCTTTACCAGAGGCTATTTCGATAATCGTAAAATCAGATTTAGAAGTCAATTCCTATAAGAAAACGATACAAATAGACGAAACACCTAAAGCCGAATTTGTAAAAGAAGAAACCAAGAACTTACCTGTTGTCTTACTTGTAGAAGACAATAAAGATTTACAACATTATATTTCTGATGTATTACGACAGAACTATACTCTTTTACTTGCCAAAGATGGTTTACAAGGAGAACGGATGGCTTTTGAACATATTCCAGACATTATAATTAGTGATGTTATGATGCCAAGAAAAGATGGCTACGAACTTTGTAACTCTTTAAAAACCAACACCAAAACAAGTCATATACCTATAATAATGCTTACTGCTAAAGCAGGACAAATAAATAAAATAGAAGGATTAACTCAAGGCGCAGATGCCTATTTAACCAAACCGTTTAATGAAGACGAATTATTGCTTTTAATGAAAAACCTAGTCGAATCACGTAAAAACCTTTGGGAACATTTTAAAGCTTTGGATATGCTTTTGGTTGACGAAATAGATGTGTCATCAATCGATGATAAGTTTCTACAAAATGTTTTTAAAACAATAAAAAATAATATTAGTAATGAACAATTTGGAGTTGAAGATATAGCAAGAGCAGTTGGGTTTAGCAGAGCGCAATTACATAGAAAACTTAAAGCACTATCTGATAAATCGGCAAATCAACTCATAACTGAAGTTAGATTAAATGAGGCCCATAGAATGTTAAGTCTAAAAACTGGTTCTGTATCTGAAATAGCTTATTCTGTAGGATATTCTAACTTATCTTATTTTTCAAAAAGTTTTAAAAACAAATTTGGACTATTGCCCAGTAAAGTATAAGATGTTATTTTAAATAACCCAAAACATTAGCCTCTATCCTACCTTGGATATCAGAAACATCTCCTTTTACAAACCTATCGCCTGTGATATTCTCATATAGTTCAATATAGCGCTCACTAACAGTTTCAATATACTCATCACTCATAAAAGGCACTGTTTGTCCTTCTAAGCCTTGAAAGTTATTACTGATTAGCCACTGTCTTACAAACTCTTTAGAGAGTTGTTTTTGCGCTTCACCTTTATCTTGACGCTCTTGGTAACCATCTGCATAGAAATAACGTGATGAATCTGGTGTATGTATTTCGTCAATCAATACAATCTTTCCGTCTTTTGTTTTTCCAAATTCGTATTTGGTATCCACTAAGATTAAGCCACGTTCAGCTGCTATTTCTGTACCGCGTTGAAATAGTTTTCTAGTGTAATCTTCAAGTATACTATAATCTTCTTTAGAAACGATGCCTTTTGCTAAAATGTCTTCACGAGAAATATCTTCGTCATGATCACCCATTTCTGCTTTTGTAGCTGGTGTAATAATAGGTTGAGGGAACTTATCGTTTTCTTTCATACCATCTGGCATTTCAATACCACAAAGTAGTCGTCTTCCTGCTTTATATTCACGTGCCGCATGACCAGACATGTAACCACGTATTACCATTTCTACTTTAAACGGTTCACATAAATGACCAACAGCTACATTAGGATCTGGTGTCGCCACCAACCAATTAGGCACCAAATCTTCTGTTTCCTTCATCATCTTAGTTGCAATCTGATTTAAGATTTGCCCTTTATACGGAATACCTTTTGGCATGACCACATCAAAAGCACTTAAGCGATCTGTTGCAACCATTACTAATTGCTCGTCATTGATATTGTAAACCTCTCTAACCTTTCCTTTATAAACAGATTTCTGATTAGGAAAATTAAAATTGGTATCTATTATGGTATTACTCATTGCTTGTTAAAACGTTTATGCGGTTATTTATTTTGCTGTCAACTGAGACTGTGACTGTAATCTAATCTCGATTCTCAATACTCTTATAAGCAGAAATCACTTTCTTTACTAATTTATGACGAATCACATCTTTATCATCTAAATAAATCATGCCAATACCATCAATATTCTTCAGCACTAAAAGTGCTTCTTTAAGTCCAGAAATAGTACGACGAGGTAAATCTACCTGACCAGGATCACCAGTTAATAAAAATTTAGCATTCTTACCCATACGCGTTAAAAACATTTTCATTTGGGCATGTGTGGTATTTTGCCCTTCATCTAAAATCACAAAAGCATTATCTAAAGTACGACCACGCATAAAGGCTAATGGTGCAATTTGTATCACACCTTTTTCTATATAACTTTCTAACTTCTCAGCAGGAATCATATCACGCAACGCATCATATAATGGTTGCATATATGGATCCAGTTTTTCTTTTAAATCACCTGGAAGAAACCCTAAATTCTCACCAGCTTCAACAGCAGGTCGTGTTAAAATAATTCGTTTTACTGCTTTACTTTTTAAAGCCTGGACAGCTAAAGCTACACCAACATAGGTTTTACCTGTACCAGCAGGACCAATAGCAAACACCATATCATTTTTACGCATGCTCTCAACTAGTTTGCGTTGATTAGCGGTTTGCGCTTTGATCAGTTTACCACCAACACCATGTACGATGACTTCTCCACTCTTTGCTGTTGTGGTATAATCATCACTACTATTACTAGTTAACACACGCTCAATAACATTTTCGTCTATTTTGTTGTACTTACCAAAATGTTTCATCAGCATAGTCATTCTGTGGTCAAACTCTTCGAGTAAATCTTCATCACCATAAGCCTTTAGTTTATTACCTCTGGCTACAATTTTAAGTTTAGGAAAATACTTTTTTAAGAGTTCAATATTAGCATTTTGTGGGCCGAAGAATTCTTTTGGAGTAATTTCTTCGAGTTCTAGTATAAGTTCGTTCAAAAGCCTGCTTTATTTAGTATGTTAATCTGTTTTCTTTTCTTAGTTTTGTGTACCAACAAATCTAAGAATTTTACAACCATAATTCTTAAAAAAATATCAACAATCAATCCATGGCGATAATCACTTTAACGACTGATTTTGGAGAAAAAGATCACTTTGCTGGTTCCATAAAAGGTGCCATTTATAGTGAGCTTCCGGAGGTGAGAATTGTAGATGTTTCGCATTCTGTATCTCCTTTTAATATTTCTGAAGCGGCTTATATTATTTTAAATGCCTACAGTAGTTTTCCAAAAGGAACAATTCATATCATAGGAATTGACTCTGAGTTAAGTCCTGAAAACAAGCATATTGCGGTTAAATTAGATGACCATTACTTTATATGTGCTAACAATGGCATAATGAGTATGATTTGTGCAGAAATTGCTCCAGAAAAGATTGTAGAAATAAATATTCACGATAAGATAGAAACCAGTTTTCCAGTTTTAGATGTCTTTGTTAAAGTCGCATGTCATATTGCAAGAGGCGGTACTTTGGAGATTATCGGAAAAGTTATCAACAGCATAAAACCGATTAAAAATTTAATTCCCTTTGTTAATGACGAGCAGAATCAAATTATCGGTAGTGTTATTTACATTGATAATTACGGAAATGTGGTCACCAATATTAAACAAAAGTTTTTTGAGGATGTCCAAAAAACTAGAGCTTATGAAATCTCTGCTCGAAATCATAAATTCAAAAAAATACATAGTAAGTATAGTGATATTGTGAATTTTGAATTAGAAGAATCTAAACGAAATGATGAAGGTAAAGGGCTTGTAGTGTTCAATTCTTCTGGGTATTTAGAAATCGCGGTTTACAAAAGTAATTGCACTACTGTTGGTAGCGCTTCTACTCTAATGGGTTTAAAGACTATGGATACTGTAACTATTAACTTTTCTAAATTATAAACTTTGTTAGTAAGAATTGTAAAAATGAGTTTTGAACCGTCTAAGATTGAAGAATTCTTGGCTAATTTTGAAACTGTAAAAACAAAGATTCGCAATTTTGAAGGTTGTAACTTTTTAGAATTGTATCGCGACCAGAACAATACCAATATCTTTTTTACGTATAGTTATTGGGACTCTGAAGCTGATTTAAATAATTACAGACATTCAGAATTGTTTAAAAGTGTTTGGTCTAAAACTAAACCTTTGTTTAATGCTAAACCTGAAGCTTGGAGTGTGGATAAATTGGCTTCACTTAAGTGATGAGTAATGAAATAGACTGTCATTGCGAGCAAAGCGTGACAAATGCGAAGTATTCATGAATACCTTAAAAAGTAATAAGAGAAGATGAATAATCTTTTAAATTGAAACTAAAACAAACAGATTACCACGTCGCAAAGACGACTCGTAATGACGGAATAAAGACTATGTAAATGCTAGCAATACTTAAAAAAGAAATAAACACCTTCTTCGCCTCACCTATTGGTTATTTGGTCATAGCGGTGTTTTTATTATTAAACGGGCTCTTTTTATGGGTTTTTAAAGGTGAATTTAATCTCTTAGATAATGGTAGAGCCAACTTGTCATCTTTCTTTCTATTAGCACCTTGGATTTTAATTTTCCTTGTGCCTGCTGTTACCATGCGCAGTTTTAGTGATGAAAAAAAGCAAGGCACTTTAGAATTGTTGGTAACAAAGCCTATTTCACATTTTCAGATTGTACTAGGAAAATATTTTGGCGCGTTTGTTTTAATCCTTTTAGCATTAATTCCAACGTTGTTATACGTGTACACCGTTTCCCAATTAGGAAACCCTGAAGGTAATCTCGATATGGGGAGCACAATAGGTTCTTATTTTGGATTATTATTTTTAGTGGCTGCTTATACAGCTATTGGAGTATTTGCCTCTACTCTTTCCGATAATCAGATTGTAGCTTTTATTATAGCTGTATTTATTTGCTTCTTTTTTTACTTTGGATTTGAAGGGCTTTCTAACTACTACATTCTTGGTGACTACGTATATATGGAAGATTTAGGAATGGCTTCACACTACAACAGTATGAGTCGTGGGGTTATTGACACAAGAGATTTGGTGTATTTTATCAGTATAGCTTTAGCCTTTTTATTATTCACAAAACTTAGAATTCAAAAACAGAAGTAATGATTATCACTCCTCTTTTGGTCATTTTTATGGTAGTAGCGTTTATACTACTCTTCTTGTTTTTAAATACAGTAGATAAGCGTAAGTGGCTATCGGCTTTAATCGCTTTAGTTTTAACGCCCTTGGTGTATTTCTATATGTTTTATCCGTTTTTAAATATCATTAGTAGTTATCATCATCAAAAATATTTTGAAAGCGACGCATGGACAGAAAAACCTGCATTACGCTACGAAATGATAGATAATACTATAGCCTCTGATACTTTAATTGGAATTTCTAAAGAAAGGATTACAACATTACTAGGTGAAGCTGAATGGCTATCGTGGGATGATGCAAAAAAGACTCATAACATTAATAAATGGAATTACGCACTAGGCATAGAACCTGGTGCTTTTAATGATAAAAAAGATTGTGTAGAAATTACATTTAAAAATAATAAAGTCACCGCATTAAGACCTTATCAAGAAGAAATAACATTTGAGAATGAAGACCAATAAATCCTTACTATATATACTTGCTATCATTGTTGGGTTAATTTTAGTTAACCTCATTTCTAGCAAAGCCTATCAACGTTTCGATTTAACTAAAGATAATCGTTACACGCTTTCGGAAGTTTCTAAATCAATGATAAGTGATTTAAATTCGCCTTTAATTATTGATGTGTTTTTAGAAGGTGATTTTCCTTCAGAGTTTCGATTACTTCAAACTGAAGTACGACAAATTATTGAAGAATTTCAGTTAGAAACCGACCAAATATTTGTCAATTATATCAACCCCATAGAAGACGAGACTACGCGCCAACGTAATATCGAAGAACTGACTAAATCTGGTTTAGAACCCTATATAAATACTGATAATAGTACAGGAAAAGTAACTCAAGAGATTATTTTTCCATGGGCTTTTGCAAGTTACAAAGATGAAACAGTAAAAATCCCATTATTAAAACGTAGTATCACTCAAGGCTTACAAGAACAAATCACTAATTCTGTTCAATCTTTAGAATATGCTTTTGCTGATGGCTTTAATAAACTTGTAAACCCTAAAGCAAAAAAGATTGCCATTTTAAAAGGTAATGGCGAATTAGGAGACATATACATTGCTGACTTTTTACAAACGATAAAACCCTATTACAATTTAGCACAATTTACTTTAGATAGTGTTGCATCTAACCCTCAAGGTACTTTAGATAAATTAAAGGCATACGATTTAGTTGTTGCAGCTAAACCAAGCGAAGCGTTTACAGAAAACGAAAAACTCGTTTTAGACCAATATACTATGTCTGGGGGGAAAAGTCTTTGGCTTACGGAATCTGTTGTTATGGATCAAGACAGCTTGAAAAATGCTAGAGGAACTGGAGTGTCTATTATGAGAGATTTAAAGTTGAATGATTTTTTCTTTAAATACGGGTTTAGGGTAAACCCAACCTTAGTAAAAGATTTATATTCTGCTCCAATTATGTTAGCGATAGGAGAAGGTTCTCAGGCGCAAATGCAACCTATTCAATGGCAATATTCACCTTTAGCGGCTTCTAACCCTAAACATTCCATTTCTAAAAATCTAAACTTAGTAAAGTTTGATTTTGCGAGTCCGATTGACACCTTAAAAAACGATATCAAAAAAACTATATTATTACAGAGTTCTCCAAAATCTAAATTAGAAGGAGCTCCAACTACAATTTCTTTAGCAAATGTTACAAAAGCTCCAAATGAAAGTACTTATAATTTAGGACCTCAAAATTTAGCGGTATTGCTAGAAGGTGAATTCACCTCAGTGTATGATCAACGTGTTTTGCCATTTAAGGTCAATAATTTTCAATCAAAAAGTAAAGCCACTAAAATGGTTATTATTTCTGACGGAGACCTTATTAAAAATGAAGTGATTAGAAACAGGCCTCAAGAATTAGGTTTTGATCAACTCACAGGTAAAGCTTTTGGAAATAAAGAGTTTCTTTTAAATACCGTTAATTATCTTTTAGATGACTCAGGACTTATAAACATTAGGGCTAAAGAAATTAATGTTGCCTTTATAGATGCAGACAAAATTAAAGATAACAAAGGCACTTGGCAGCTTATAAATATTGCATTACCATTAGTTATACTTGCCCTATTTGGATTTGTTTTCAACTACTTTAGAAAGAAAAAATACACTTAAAACTAGTCATTTTTTACTATTAAAAAGTTTCCTGTATGCGTAGGAATAAATGTTAATAAGTTTGTTTTATAAAACCCTTCTATTGAGATATATTTGTAAGACAAATTCAAAGATTAAAACTTTATATATTCAATATGAAATTTATAGTTTCAAGCACTTATTTATTAAAGCAACTTCAAGTATTAGGGGGTGTTATTAATAACAGCAATACATTACCAATTTTAGATAATTTCTTATTTGAACTTAGTCAATCAAAATTAACGATTTCGGCAAGTGATTTAGAAACCACAATGTCTTCTACTATTGATGTAGAAAGTGATTCTGAAGGCAGTATTGCATTACCAGCACGATTACTTTTAGACACCTTAAAGACGTTTCCTGAACAACCTTTAACTTTTGTTGTTGAAGAGAATAACACCGTAGAAATTAGCTCTAATCATGGTAAATATGCATTAGCATATGCAGATGGAGCAGAATTTCCAAATGCAGTATCTATTGAAGACGCAAGTAAAACTACTATCACTGGTGATATTTTAGCTACAGCAATTAGCAAAACTATTTTTGCTGCGGGTAATGATGATTTAAGACCTGTAATGAGTGGAGTCTTCTTTCAATTTTCTCAAGACAACTTAACATTTGTAGCAACTGATGCTCACAAATTGGTTAAATATACAAGAGATGATGTCAGTGCTACTGAAACTGCAGAATTTATTATGCCAAAGAAACCTTTAAATCTTTTAAAAGGTATTTTAGCAGGAAGTGATGATGGTGTACTAGTAGAATACAACGAATCTAATGCAAAGTTTACATTTGAAAACTCAGTATTAATTTGTCGTTTAATTGATGGTAAATATCCAAATTACGAAGCGGTTATTCCTAAAGAAAATCCAAATAAATTAGTGATTGATAGAACACAATTTTTAAACTCTGTACGTCGTGTTAGTATTTTCTCTAACAAAACAACACATCAAATCCGTTTAAAAATAGCTGGTGCAGAATTAAATATTTCTGCAGAAGATATTGATTACTCTAACAAAGCTGAAGAGCGTTTAACTTGTGATTATCAAGGTGACGACATGCAGATTGGCTTTAACTCTCGTTTCTTAACAGAAATGATTAACAACTTAAACTCAGATAACGTACAGTTAGAAATGAGTTTACCTAACAGAGCAGGTATTCTAACACCAATTGACGGTTTAGATGAAGGTGAGCACGTGACTATGCTTGTTATGCCTGTGATGCTCAACAATTAGTAGTAGAGGGTTCTTGCAAATTATCTCAACATAAAAAAGGCTCACCAATTGGTGAGCCTTTTAGCATTTTAATATATCTGCTTAACAGGTATATTGTCAATTAAAATATACTTCTAATACACTTCTAATAATGCTGCAACATCTCCTGTGGTAAATGGACGATCCGAACCACCACTACAAGCTAACATCCAAGATCCGTTCTCAGGTCCAGAAGGAGTACCAGGAATATATATTGCTCCAATACCACCATCACCTTCATCTCCGCCTCTTCCACAGCTAAAAGAACGATTAGAATAATCTGTATGACGGAAACCAATTGCATGACCAATTTCATGAGCTATTACCGTAGCTGCATCAGCAGGAACACCTCCTCTTCTTGGGTCATATACATCAGAATTTAATACAATTGGAGTCGCAGGATCACCATTAACATCTGGAAAACCAGCACTACGACCTAAAATAGTACTTCCACGATATTTTTTAATTTTTTGTGATAAAATATCAATATCAGCACCTTGACTATTTGCTCTTACAAAAGAAATATCTAAGCCTAATGAGTTATAACGATTTAATGCATCATCAAATGCTGCCTGCATCGTTGCATTAAAACCAGAATCCATATACACAGTAACTACTCTACCATCGGGTCCAACTATATGATTAGATCTGTAATGTTTACTAGAAGGCTCTAATTTATTAATTTGCTTAAGTGTTAAAAAGATATCTCCTTCAATGACAAATCCTTCTTGTCCCATAAAAGTATCAACGAATACATCATCCGCACTTAAGCCTGCCGCTTCAATTTTCGCAAGTACCTTAGCATCAATACTTGCTTCTTCATTTGCTTCCTCTATAGCATCAGAAGAACAAGCTGTAAATACAATTGCAACAAAAGTTAAAACTGTAAAAAATTTAAATTTTTTCATAAAATTATATGTTTTGTTAGTTATTTTAACACAAAATACAGTTAATAATTCACTTTTTAAAATGGTTAAACGTTTTAATTATAAACACTTTTTCTACAAAAAAAGTGATGCTTAAAACTGTAATTTTAACACACCTTTAACATATTGGTTTTCAAATAATTAATCAGTAATTAGAGTTAAAAATCAAAAAAAAAGATTTTATACAGTCAAGCCATAGGTATTTTTTGATACCATCATAAAAATTTAATTCTATTCTAAAAAGGATAATATTCAAAAAAAAGGCTCACCATTTGGTGAGCCTTTTCAGTTCCATTTCTTTAATAACTAACTAACAAAATTAATAGACAATGGATAGCTAGGTAATTCTCCATTACTAGCTTTTATAGCGTTTATAATTGGCATAATGAATGCTAAAATTCCAACTAATATTATAGTCAAGAAACCTATTGCAACAATCATTAAAATAACACTTAATATTGAGTATACTATGATGCTCAATTGAAAGTTTAATATTGCCTTTCCATGAGCATCCATATCCTCTACCTTATCTTTTTGGGTTGCCCAAATAATTAAAGGGGCTAATAAACCTCCAAAACCTGTGATATAAGTCAATAACTGTGATAAATGAGTTATAACTAGTAGTTGATTGTCTGTGCGTTTAAGCGTATGGTAATTTGATTCCATGATTAATGATTTTACACTAATATGACGCTGACATTCTTAAAATGTTACAAATTTTAATTAATAAACGCTATTAATTTTTCTAAAGAAGTAGGAAGGTTATAAATTAAAAGCTCATCGGTATCAATATTTTTACCACCAAAAGCTAATGCAGCAATATAATCTGTGTGCAAATCAAAACTTAGAACATTCAAACTTTTAAAATTACCCAATAAATGAGGATTAATTGAATGATTGCCATCTGTTGCAGGAATTTGTGGTAAACTGTCACTTATTCCCTTACCTGTTGCTTTAACAAAAGCTTCTTTTCGTGTCCAGAATTTATAAAAAGTATAATCTTTAGTATTAGATTTTAAAACCGCATCAACCTCTTGTTTGTTAAATACATGAGGTAAGACTTCTGAGTAATCAAAATTCTTATTTATATATTCAACATCTACTCCTACAGGATTATTACTTATAGCAATAATCGCAAAACGTTCTGTATGAGACACGTTAAAATGTATGGACTTGTCAGAAGACAAATAAGGCTTTTTATTCTCGTCTTTTTTAATTTGTATCTCAGAAATATCAAGCCTCAATTTCTGAGCAAGAATAAATTTGAGAAATGTTCTGCAAATAATAAATCTATTTGTATCCTTTGGATAATGATATTTCTCTGCTCGTTGTAACTCGACTTCATTTAAATAACTTACTAGTTCAGAAACCAAGTCATAGTATACAGGTAATTCAATTTTGAATAATTTTATACCTGACTTATTTTCGGACAATCTATTGAGATACTCGTTATGTATCTGAACTGTGCCACAAAAAACTCTACTCAAAACTTTCTAAATTACTATTGTCTAAAACACGTTGAAGATTACTAGCATAAACTTCTACATTAGGTGAAACAAACATATCTACATGATTACCAGGGACCATATGTTTACGAACACCTTTAAGGGCAAATTTTTTCCATCCAAGGAACTTAAAGTCATGTGCAAAAAATACATTTTCCTTAGCTTTAAACAAGTCTACTACAATGTCCTCTGGCATCATTGTATATTGATAAGTCGCAATAATATGCTTTTTATTCATTTTCAAAGTTCGATTATGCTGTAATTTAAATTGCCTTTCTCTACCTACTTTTAGTCTCAAATACAACCCATAAATATACTGTTTTGACAATTTAATTCTACGCTTAAAATTCTTTTTACTACTAAACATATTTAAAGAAATAAAAATCATTTGGCTAATTGAATAGAAGAAAGACACAATTTTTTTCTTTGTTGTATTGTTGTAAAAATAGCTCGGATAAACATAACTATCAAAACTAGCTAACATTGTAACTTTTTTGCCTTTAGCTTTTAACTGTTTAGCCATTTCATATGCTATTATTCCACCCATAGAAAAACCTGCTAATGCATAAGGTCCATCTGGGTTTGAAATTTCCATTTTGGCTATATAATAAGCAGCCATTTCATATATAGAATCCAAGGGTTCATCTATTCCATTTAGCCCTTTAGGCTGAATAGCATAAACAGGTTGATCTTCATCTAATTCCCTGGCTAAATCGTTAAATAAATAAACATCAAAATGAGCTCCATGGACAATATACAATGGTGTTTTAGTCCCTTCTGGTTTTAAAGGTACTAAAGATCCCAATGATTGTTTTTTAACACTCCTATCAATTGAACTAGCCAATTTTTCAATTGTTGGATATACCATTAAAGCAGATAACGGCAATATTTCACCCATTTTATTTTCTATTTGAGAAATCACCTTTATTGCAATAATAGAATGACCGCCTAGCTCAAAAAAGTTACTATATACATCTATCTTTTCCATATTTAAAGCTTCACACCATATTTCACTAATAATGTGTTCTGTTTCATTTCGTGGACTTGTATAATTTGCAATGTGAACTTGTGTAGTTGATTTATTTAATAATGCGTTACGATCTACTTTACCATTTAAGGTCATCGGGAATTCACTTATAAGATGAAATTCCTGTGGTATCATATAAGTTGGAAGTTGTTCAGCTATTGCTTTTTTCCACTGATTAACTTGGTCTTTACTTAATTCATCAATTTTTTCCGATATTATATAAGCAATAAGATTGTCTGCTTTAACAATCACTAACGAATGATTGACATCATCTAATACATCTATTATTCGTTCAATTTCTTCTAACTCAATACGGTGTCCTCTTACTTTAACCTGATGGTCTATTCTGCCTAAACATAGTAACTCTCCTGAAGGAAGTAATTGTCCTAAATCACCAGTTCTAAAAAGTTTAGTATTAGAATCAATAGCAAAAGGGTTATTAAAAAATTTCTCATTAGTTAAATCCAAACGTTTCCAATATCCTTCTGAAACACCATCACCGCCAATAACAATCTCCCCAGTTTTTCCAGGTTCCATTAAAATGTTTTGTTCGTTTAAAATGTAAACCTGTGTATTAGCTATTGGATTACCTATAGTAATAACATCTTCATCTCTTAAGATTTGCTTAGTAGAAGACCAAATAGTGGTCTCCGTAGGACCATACATATTCCATAGTTCACTTACATTAGCCAACAATCTTTTGGATAAACTTAGAGATAATGGTTCACCTCCGCTAAGTGCTTTGATAGGTAAAGCTATATTCCACCCAATATCTAACAACATTTGCCAAGTGGTAGGAGTAGCTTGTAGAATTGTTACACCCTCATCCTTTATAAGATCTAACATAATACGACCATCCTTTACTGTTTCATCATTAGCTAACACAAGGGTCGCACCAGACAATAAAGGAAGAAACAATTCAAGACCAACAATATCAAATGATATTGTCGTAATTGATAATAATCTATCTGTTTCTTTTATACCTGGTTTCTCCATCATACTGTAAAGGAAATTGACCAAGTTTTTATGAGTTACAGCTACCCCTTTTGGCTTACCTGTAGAACCAGAAGTATAAATTAAATAGGCAATATCCTCAGGGTCAACTTTAATTGAAATTGGCTTTTTAGGAAAATCTGAAAGGTTTAAAAATAAATCATCCAATATCAATACAGTTGCATTAGTGCTTAATTTAGAAGAAACTATACTTGTTGATATTAAAAATTTAGATTCAGAATCATCTAGCATATAATTTAAACGTTGAAGAGGATAACTAGGATCTAATGGAATATAAGCTGCACCACATTGCATAATAGCTCTTAATGTAATAACCAACTCAATAGAACGTGATAAGCAAACACCAACAAAATCACCAGCACTAACACCTATAGAAGATAAACGATGCGCCAATTGATTAACTTGTTGCTCTAATTTTTCATAAGAAATTTCAGTTTCGTCAAATTTTATGGCTTGCTTTTTATAAAACACTTTCGCTTGTTTCGAAAGTAATTCATGTAATGGCAAATTAGGGTAAATGGCTTCGGTATCATTAAGTTGATTGTAAGCAGCCTCATCTATTTTTATGATTTCTGCAATAGTATGAGTTGAATTTTCAATAATCAAGTCTAATATTTCTTCAAAAGTCACCATCATTTGTTTAATTGTAGATGATGTGAAAAGCGTTGAATTATATGACCATTCTAAAATAAAATCTTCTTCTGTACCACTAGCGTTTAAAAAGAGCTCAAATGCTTCGAAGGTTCTAGGATTAGTTATTAACTTATACTTTAAGTTAGTGAATTTGACTTGGCTAGTCATCCCAATATCTATATTAAAAACTACCGGAACTAGAGGCACTCTAGATGGATCCCTACGCAAAGGCAGTATTTGTAGTAACTCTCCAAAACTTAATTGTTGATGATCGTAAGCATCAAGAATTGATAACTTCCTATGCTTTAAATACTCACTAAAAGACTGACTTGCATCTAGTTTACTTCTTAATGGCAATAAGTTAACACAGTGTCCTATTAATTGTGTTTTACCTGTTACAGATTGACCAGCAGAAGGTAAGCCAAGTACAATATCGTCTTGTCCACTTTGCTTAAAGAGAAAAACTTCAAAAGCAGCCATTAAAGTAGTAACAAAACTACAGCCAGATTTTACACCTACTTTTTTTAATCTAGAAATCACCTCTTTATTGATTGAAAAATCTAGGCGATTACTTTTATATGTTCTTAATTTTGGTCTTGAAAAATCTGTGGGGAGAGTTAATTTTGGTACAGATGTTTTATATTGGTCTAGCCAAAATTTTTCGGTCTTAAGATGTGCTTCACTACCAATATATGCGTGTAATTCATCTGCATAGGAGCTAAAATCATCTACTTTTGGGAGAGACGGATTTACGTTTGTCACACTAGCAGAATACAACGCACCTAACTCTTCTAGTATAACACCAACTGACCATCCATCACATATTATATGATGAGCAGTAATAATCAATTGATGCTCTAGGTCGTTTATTTTAATTAAACCAACCTTAAATAATGGCCCTTTTACTAAATCGAAAATATAATTAACATCATCTAACAAGTAATTGGACAATGTACTCTTTATATTAGAAGAAGAGGATTGAGAAAAATTAAGATGTTCTATCTCTACAGGAACATAATGCAGAACACTCATAAAACGTCCATCTGGACTAAATACTGCACGTAATGCTTCATGCCTTTTTACTAACTTTTGCACTGCATTTTCTAAAGCTGAAATACTTAATTCTCCTTCCAAAATAAGGGAAATAGATTCATTATAGGCTCTATTTGCATCTTCACCACCTATTTTACAATCAATCCAAATTTCTACTTGTGATTGTGTTGTATAGATAACTTTTTCAATGGTAGGTCCACCTATAAATGGGTTGAAATAAATATTATTTTTAGTAATTGTAGGTGGTTTCATAAATGTAAAACGGGTTAGGACGTTTTATAAATTTATATTTATAAATCTATTTGAATATATTCATCATTCTTTTCTTTATCTGTAATAAACCATGCAGGATTACCTTTAGCATCAAAACCTAATTGCGCACCTGGCAATGGAGGTTGATTTAATTCTTTAGTGAATTTTTTGGTTCCATATACTATTGAGTCAGCATTTAATTCTGATTTAAAAATTCTAACAGCAATAAGCTCTTCAATACATTCTATAAATGTATTAATTAAAAGTGTGAGATCCTCTTCAGTGTATGCAGCAGTCATATAACATGGAAAACCATCCCAAATATGAATTCCTTTCTTTCTCATCAAAACAAAGAATAATTCAGAATAAGGAATCTCTTCCAATATTTTCAATCTCCATAGTGAACGATAATACGCAATTTCTAAAGGAAGATTTTTTGTTTTAAAATAAATAGTAAGCTCCGAAGCTAAACGCTCTGTTTGCTTTGCTAAATCATCCTGGAGTTTCTCTCCTTGTGTTTTCATGTGCAAAAGAGATGCTTTGGTTGTTGCCAATGCAAGTGGGTGACGTACAAATGTTCCAGCAAAATAAGTTACACCAACTTCTGGAAAAGAATCATCTCCATATTGCCAAAACCCTCCATCGAGAGCATCCATACAATTTTTATTACCCATTATAGCACCAATAGATATACCTCCACCAATAACCTTTCCGTAGGTTGCAACATCAGCCTTAATACCAAACAGGGCTTGGGCACCTCCTAGATGCATTCTAAAACCAGTAATAATTTCATCAAAAATTAATATTGTATCTGAAGCTCTAGTTATTTCTCTAACCTCTTTTAAGAATTTAATAGGTACAAATTCTGGTCTACGACTTTGTACAGGCTCTACAAGTACGGCAGCAATTTCGTGTGAGCGTTCCTTAATTATAGCTAAACTTTCTTCAGTCCCGTAATCTAATATTAACATATTCTGAACTGCTTCTGGCAAAATACCTGATGCTGCTGGAAATGTTTTTAGTTTTTTAGAACCCCTCACAATGACCTCATCATTAATCCCATGATAAGAGCGAGAAAAAGCAACTATCAACGAACGACCTGTTACTGTTCTAGCAATACGCATAGCACCTAAAACTGCCTCTGAACCTGTATTACATAAAGCTGCACGTTCGTGGCCTGTAAAATCACAAAGCAGTTCACAAACCTCACCTGCTAAAGGGTGTTGAGGACCTACTTCAAAACCAAGTTCTACTTGTTTATGCAAAGTTTCTTTTATAAAATCTGGCTGATGCCCAAATAAACATGAGCCAAATCCATTCAAAGTATCAATATATTCGTTACCATCTATGTCCCAAAGGCGATTACCAGAAGACTTACCAACAACAAGTGGATAAACAAGCTCTTTTGTAAGAGGATTAAAACCAGAAACCACTCTTGGATCAGACATATGCTTACGATGTTTCTGAGAATAATCTTTACTACCAGCTGTTTTCTTATTATAGCTAAGAATCAAATTATCTAAAAACGTTTTTTGATCGCTACTTAATTTTGTTGATTCCTTCTCAATTTTTGGTGATGCACCAAAAGGCTTTTGATGTTCTTTTTTTTCAGCTTCTGAAAGTAATTCGGTTGATGCAACAATAGATGTGATTGATAAATCATTAGTATTAGATATTTTAGCATTATCCGTATTTAATACAGGAGTATGAGTTACTTTAGGTAAAACTTTATCTAAATATTCAGCTAATAAATCTGGCGTTTCAAATTCACCATTCAATTGTCTAAAAGTAATAGGTGTATTGAACTCATTTTTTAAATTAATAGCCAGTTGCGTTAAAACTAAAGAATCTAAACCAAGTTCTAAAAAGCTTAAGTGAGATTCGTTAGTTTCTATTTCTATACCTGAGTTATCTTCTATTATCTCTGATATTTTATTAAGAATTATAGGCTTTCTTACAAACTTAGTATTGATGTTAGGTATAGGTTTAATACGTTGATTGTCTGCATTTACAATTTTCTTGGTAATATTATTAACAGATAAGTCTACAGTTGGTGGATCTAACCAACAAGGCTTTCGGTCAAATACATAAGATGGCAACCAAACTTTTTGTCTAGTTTGACCTTCATAAAATGATTTCCAATTTGGTTCTATGCCATTTATCCATAAATCTCCTAGTGCAGATAATACAGTATGATGAGCGGTTTCATTTTCCTTAGGAATAGATAAACAAGCAATAGAAGCCAAGGGTTTTAAGCCTTTCTTTTGCATAGATAATGTTATTAACGCACGGCCTGGACCGATCTCTAATAAAATTGGATCTTCTAACCCTAAAACAGTCTCCATTGCTCCAGAAAAGTTTACAGCCTCTCTTAAATGATTCGTCCAATATTTAGAACTTTTTGCTTCAGCATCACTAAGCCATTTACCTGTTACCGTTGAAACAATTGGTAAACGTGGTACATTTAATTTTATTTTTTTCACTTCGTCTTCAAAAGCTTGCAAAACAGGATCCATCATTGTAGAATGAAACGCATGACTTGTTAATAAAAGCATATTAGGCAAACCTTTATCGTTTAAGACTTTTGAAAAATTTCCAATATCAATATCAGGGCCCGAAAGAACTGTTAAACGATCTGAATTTATCGCTGCAATTGATAATGCATCAGGAATTGAGCCATTAAGATTTGCTACACTTGCACGAACAGATAACATGCTACCACCAGGAAGCTCGCTTACCAATTTGCCACGTATAGCAATAAGATGTAGAGCATCTTTTAAGGTCAAGATACCAGCCAAATGAGCTGCAACAAACTCTCCAATACTATGACCGCAAAGTAAAGTTGGTTTAATTCCCCAACTCATCCAAAGCTGAGAAAGTGCATATTCAATGACAAATAATCCAGGTTGGGTAAACTTAGTATCTTTTAATTGGTTTTCTGCCTCTTCTGAATTGATTTCTGGATATATTACAGTTCTTATATCTAAGTTTAAATCCTTCTTTAGTAATTCTGCACAATGATCCACAGCATCTTTAAATACCTTTTCTTCCTCATAAAGTGATTTACCCATTTGAAGATATTGAGAACCTTGTCCAGGAAATAAAAATGTTAATTCACTAGGCACAACCTTCAATACGTTAGTCTTTATAGCCTTTTTGTTCTCAGATAATAGCTTTTTACTCGCTTCATTATTTTCGCCTGCAATAACAAAACTACGCTGTGCAAAGGATTCTCTAGTAGCTGTTAAAGCATAAGCAACATCTGTAAGTGAAAAACCTGTTGGAGATTTTAAATAGTCTCCTAATACTCTTTGATAGCCATCTAGGCTATTTTGTGTTTTGGCTGACCATGTTAAAAGTTCTACTGACCTGCCAGCATCTGAAGTTATTTTTTCTGTCTCATATTCTTCAACTACAACATGTACGTTAGTTCCACCTACACCGAAAGAACTTACACCAGCTTTTCTCAAGCCTTCAGACTCCCATGCATTTAATTTATTATTTACAAAAAATGGGCTGTTTTCAAAATCAATAGATGGGTTTGGATTTTCAAACCCTAATGAAGGCGGGATTTGACGATGCTTCATTGCAAGCACTGTTTTAATAACACCTGCAACACCTGCAGCAGCCGTAAGATGCCCTATATTACTTTTTATGGATCCAATAGCACAATAACCATTTACATCCTGATTCCCAAATGCTGCATTAAGACCTTCTATTTCTATTGGATCACCTATAGGCGTAGCTGTTCCATGGGCTTCTATATAAGTGATTTCTGATGGCTTAATGTTTGCATCCATGAGTGCACTACGAATAGCACCAGATTGTCCTTCTACACTTGGTGCAGTAAAACTTCCTTTATTACCTCCATCGTTATTAATTCCTATTCCTTTTATAACTCCATGTATAATATCTCCATTCTTTTTTGCATCCTCTAAGCTTTTAAGTAGTATAACTCCAGCACCATCACTAAAAACTGTTCCTTTACCTTCAGCATCAAAGGAACGACAATGACCATTGGCGCTAAGCATAGAGCCTTCTTGATACAAATGACCACTGTTGACAGGTGAAGTTACACTAGCACCTCCGGCTATAGCTACATCACATTGACCACTTCTTATAGCTTCAACGGCTTCAGCAATAGCAAGTAATGAAGTAGAACAAGCAGAGTGAACACTGACAGCTGGTCCTTTTAAATTCAAATGATAAGAAGTTCGAGAAGCAATAAAGTCTTTATCATTAACAGTATTTGCTTGGAATGCACCTATTTGAGCTATTAATTGCGTATTAGGAACGACATTCTTAACATAATACGTATTCGTATTAACACCTGCATATACACCAACGCTACCATCATAGTGCTTTGGTAAGTGACCTGATTGCTCTAAAACCTCCCAAGCTATTTCTAAAAATAGACGCTGTTGCGGATCCATTGCCTGAGCAAGTTTTGGATTAAGTCCAAAGAATTTTGCGTCAAATTGTTTCGCAGTGGTTATAATACCTCTGGCACCAATATAAAGTGGGTCGTTACGTAAAGATTCTGGTAAACTTTCGTCAAGCTCATCTGGCGTAAAGAATGAAATTGTTTCCTTACCTTCCTTAAGAATATCCCATAAACCTTCAATTGTTGAAGCTCCAGGAAACCTTCCTGCCATCCCAATAATTGCGATATCACCAACAGATGTTTTACTCTTTTTACTTTTTATTGACTTATCCTTTGGTTTATTAAATTCAATTTCAATATGTTCTGATAATTTAGCTATTGTGGGGTATTGGTAAATTTTAGTGACTGGTATATCTATATTAAGAATTTGAGTAATTAGTACTGCTACTTTTTGAGTTAAAAGTGAATTACCCCCCATTTCAAAGAAGTTATCATCAATACCTATTTCCGATATATCTAACTGCGCTCTCCATATTTCAACTATCGCTTTTTCATTTTTATTACGATACTTTCTTAAAACTGGAGCATTGTCTGGTCTTTTATTAAGTGGATTTGGTAGGTTCTTCTTGTCTATTTTTCCATTGGCTGTCATCGGGAATTCTTCAATCAACACATATTTTGAAGGGATCATATACTCTGGAAGAATTTTTAATAACTGCTCATTATACGTTTTGGCATCAGTATTTAATTCATTGGTTTGTACATAAGCTATCAATTTTTTTCCATTTGCCAAAGAACCGCTAGCAATGGCTAATGCTTGTTTTATGTTTGGTAAAGAATTAAGAGCGGCTTCAACTTCACCCAATTCTATACGATAACCTCTAACTTTAACTTGATCATCTTTTCTACCAATAAACTCAAGAGTTCCATTTTTATTCCATTTAGCAAAATCACCTGTTCTATAGAGTTTCTCATTAGGTTCAAAAGGATTAGCTATAAATTTCTCCGAAGTCAATTCTTCCTGATTAAGATAACCACGGGCTAAACTATCTCCTGAAAGACATAATTCACCTACTTCATCAATAGGTAATTGCTTTAAAGATTCAGATAAAATATAAGCTTTAGTATTAGCAATAGGCTTACCAATTGGCAATGATATATCATTCTGATGTTTTTTTGAATACTTGTATATTGTAGATGTAACTGTAGTTTCAGTTGGACCATATTCATTATAAAAATCACAATGAGCTCCCATCCTTTCTGCTAATTTAAGCGTGCATGTTTCACCCCCAGCAATAATTCTTTTTAATGAATTAAATTTTGAGAGGTCTGGTAAGGTAGCTAAGTAGCTAGGCGTGGCATGTAAATGAGTAATCTTATGTTTTTTAATAAATGATGTTAGCAAATGGTCTTTTAATTCTTCTTTACTAATAACACATAAAGTTGCGCCATTAAACAATGCCAAGAATATCTGTTCTACTGATGCATCAAAAAAGTAATTTGAAAATTGTAATATCTTATCTGACATATCAATTTTAAAGTCCTTTGTCTGAGAAAAAATTAGATTTACTACAGACCTGTGTTCAATCATTACACCCTTAGGTTTGCCCGTTGTACCTGAGGTATAAATAATATAAGCAAGATCATTTGGGTTAGAATTAACTTTAAAAGATATATCATCACTATAGTCTTCAATTTTAGATTTAAAATCATCAATTATTGAAGCATCAATAGTAATCTTACAATTACTATCTTTCTGAATGTAGTCCTTTCTCGACTGAGGAGATTCTAAATCTATTGGTACATAAACTGCTCCTGCTTTTAGTATTCCCAATATGACTATAATAAGCCACTCACTTCTTTCAATCATTAAACCAACAAAATCTGCTTCTTTTAGCTTATGATTAGAAGTTAGATAATTTGAAAAACGGTTAGAAATAACATCAAGCTCTGTATAGCTAAGCTCTTTGTTCCTAAAAATAACTGCCAAACTATTTGGTGCAGCATCTACTTGCTTTAGAAATAAATCAACAATTGTTTTACCACTAGGGAATTCTACTCTAGTGTTATTAAATTCTTCTAATAGTTTTAATGCTTTTTTTTTGGTTAAATCCATGATATTCAATTACATATCTTTAAAGCAAATAACTTACTTGATAATAAAGGTTTAGCTTATTGCCAAATCATTTATGTATTTATTAACTTTAATTGGGGGATTATTCTAGGGTATACTAAAAATAAAATTAATTTTCACATATAGAAAAATTATCAGCTATATAGCACTTATTTCGGTTTAAATTAATGCTATTGTTATCTAACAAAAATAATTTTCAATTCAAATGATTCAAAAAATGAAAGAATATTCTTTAACCTGAAAACACATAAGGCTAACTTATTAATAAATAGGTAAATAAAAAGAATAATACGCTCAGTTTAAAAGATCATTTAACTTTTTGCCCCTATAAAGCTTTGTATAGACATATTGCTACCAAAATCTTTATGAGATACGTGCCACAAACTAAAGCCTGCGGTTTTAAAAAGTTGAGGATAGTTATGCGAAAAGGATCGCTCGTGTCCATAAGGCTGAGAATCTGGATTTGTTTTAAAATCATGACCTATATCATTAGGCTCTATGGCTATGAATATTACTTTACCTAGATTATTTATTTCTGTTAAAAATGCTTGCAATCGTTCTTGTGTAAAATACTCTAATACTCCTCTTGAAGTGACAAATATAGTATTACTATGACCATATTCTTTTACCCACTCAAAACCATCTGACGTTACAAACTCTATTTTTTTATTTTCTTCAAATTTTTCATTATTCATTTTTATTTGAATAGGGCTAAGGTCTATACCTACAAAACGATTGATTTTTGGGAATTCTAAACTTAAATATTCTAAAACATTGCCATTTCCAGTTCCTATTTCTACAAGTGTCTTAAATTCTTCGGGCTCATTTATCAACTCTTCCTTCAGTAGTCCAAAAATAAAGGAACAATCTGGTAAGAAATTATTTTCAAAACTATTATTAGTGGTTGCGAAAAAATCGGCTCCTTGATTTACCCAGTAATTATAATGCAATTTGGCTAAAGTATTATAATCCGATTTATTCTCAACTTTCTTTAAGATTGCATTTCTTATTAAGCGATCTGTAATACTTAAATTATTGTTCATAACTAAGGTCAGTCCCATTTTAGATAATTTCGCTGCCCTTTTTGGTTGTAAAAAAACGAGTGTATTGCCAATAGTATAAGTAAGAAATTGAATGATAATCGATTTAGCGTTAATACCCATAAGTCACATTTTAGTACTTTATTACATTGATTTTTATGTTGTAGGCACTCTATTATTAAAACTCTTTTTTGGATTCAAAAAAAACATAAAACCTAACATTACAACAAAATAAATTATAACGAACGTTGTATATACAGGTATACCTCCTACTTTTGGTGAGATTGGTAATATTATAAGAGACATGTTTAACATAAACTGTAATATTAATACACAAATACCACTTTTAGTTTGTCTATAAACTACTGCACACATACCTGCAGTTCCCATCATACCTATTAACAAAATTAATACTGGAAAGTTGGGAAGTACCCCTTCACCAAGATAAACTGCAGGAATCCACCATAAGGTCCAGAAGAAACCAACAATTTGACTGGCATAAAATAGATTCATTTTTTTTGACAATTCACGAACACAATAACTAACCCATACAACTTCACCCAAGAACGCCCAAGTCAATATAACAAAAGCTCTTTTGGGTGATGTAGCTGCAAAATTTAATTTAAAAAGTGAAGAAAATTCACTTCCATCATAAAAGCTTCTATATAACAATGCGATAGCACCTATTGAAGCCGCGAATATTAAACTAAAAAAATACCATTTAAGGTTAACTTTCCAATTTAGCATAGGCTTAAACATATCTTTTATACCCTCATTACCTTTAGTATATTTTACGATAAAGATTAATGTTAGTAAAAGGGCATAAAAACGACCATGAGTATATATAAAACCTGGTGTTAAGCCTTCAGTTCTAGCATAAGCCATAAGTGTATTAACAATAGGGGCAAGAATTAGAAATATCCAAATTTCATATTTTATTACAAAATTTCGCATAGGCTTTTTAAATTATTTCAATACTAAATTACATTTTATAATATTGAATATTTTTTACACAAATAAGTCTAGATTAGATAATATGTTTCGATTATATAAATAGCATCTAAAAATGCTTTAGATTATGTAAATAAAAGAAAGAATTTAGTAGTATTTCTATTTTATTCTATCAAATAAAGATTCTTTAAGATTAAATATTCTCTTCATGATTACTTTATAAATTTTTACAATCCAAGCTAATTTAGGGTAATGTTTTTTTGCAACTAAGTAATTCTTATCCATGAATATATCCCAATTAAACGAATTTACATGATCAACCGCATATGTAAGATTAAAATTATGTATATAAGTAGTATGCCACCAACCAGAAGGTATAAATATAGTTTCTCCAGGTTTAAGCGTAATTTTTAAAGCTTCAGCTTTTTTAAATAATGGAAACTTATCATAATCAGGATTTATGATATTAACTTGGCTATAATTAGGAAGTAATTTATCTGGATATAGGTAAGGAGTTTGATTGGGAGGATACAAAATAAAATCTTTCTCCCCTATTACTTGTGTCAATTGTGTATGCACCCAGTTATAATCAATATGTAATCGGGGGAAAGAACAACCTTTTCCACCAAAAAATAATTCTTGTTGATTATTTTGCTTTGAAATAATCTTAGGCAATAGACGGCTGAATATTCTATTAGACTTCCCATAAAGCATATTTGGTATAACTTCATTGTATTCAGGGAAATCTTTAGGAACACTATAAATATTTGGGTACGGTGCTTTATTTTCAGGCGTAGATGCTATACATAAATCAATTATTTCTGATAATGAATATGTTTTTTTATCTACTTTTTTATGTATATGGTTATAATTAGACTTAAAATATTCTGGAGTGAATTTTTCTAATGATGTCCATTGGGCCTTATCACTAATTACTACAGGTAAAGACTTTTTTACATATTTATTATAAAATTCTATATTTGATAGACCACTACATCTTTCAATTTCGGTAACATTAGTGTTAGGACTCATTTTTTTGTTTTTAAATTACGATTGACTAAAATTCTATTTTTCCATTAATCAAATTTATTTATAATGTCAAAAACTTGGGATAAGAATCTAGAATGAATTGATTATAATTATAACATATAAAATAAAGATTATAAATAATATCTAATAATTCTATTTAATTCGGTGACTTCACAAAAAAAACAGATTATCATACTATTGTAATTTACTCATGCAGTTGAGATCCACTAAAATCCGTCAAATCCCTAAAAAACAGAGAGTTAAATTCTTTACCATGCTAATTACGATTATATTTGTTACTGCTAAGTAATTTTAGATTAACAAATGAGCTATAAACTTTTCAAAGAAGTTACTTTCCAATACAGAAAGTACAATTAATTTATAACTCATTAATTTTCAATTATTATTTAATTTACAACTACTTTGAATGCAAAAATGAGGTGCTAAGTTGGCAAAAAATAAGAATATAAGGGTAAATACTATCCAAAATAAAATTCACGATCCTTTATCATAATATATCGTTATCAATTCAATTAGATATGGCACAGATTCAGTATTGGTATGTTTGGGTCAATCTTCACTACTTAAATGACATTTCTCATTAAGCGCTCAGAAATACTTAAATTATTGTTCATATGGCAGGTTAGAATATATAAAAAAGCACACTAAGTATGTGTGCTTTAAAAACGATTACAGCAAGTATCAGCTAAGAAACAAGACAATTAACATATATCTAATTTCTATTCTTTTTGTGATGTTTATCAAACCATTCTGGTTTATCTATGTCATTTTCGTACATATAATCTGCTATGCTACGAATAGTCTCTTCAGAAAAATCTTGTTTAGGCATTAAACCAAATCGCTTTACCGCACCATACATTTTAGCATTAGCTTCAGTTGGGTTTTTAATCCAATTTTGCATAGATTTAATAAACGCTTCTTTTGATGTATTATCATTTATATAATGCCTTTTAATAGCTTCCATTGGTGGTGCTAATCTAACATCATGACTTGCAGTTGGGCTATGGCACACATAGCAATTAGTCTCCATAAGTTTTTTTCCTACATGGTCAGTTTCAACTAATGCTTCAGTAGTCTTAGCAGTATAGGAAAACGTATCTTTTGTTTTAGAATTACAACTAAAAATTATAAGAGAACCAAGTAATATAGATAGATGTTTCATAATAAATACTTTTGATAAAAGTACTTAAGAAAAATAGCTTTAATAGTAACAATTGTTACAATTCAATTATGCTATATATGACATCAATGCATTACTTTCCTATACAAAAGTTAGCAAAAATATTACCCAATAAATCATCATTTGTTATTTCGCCAGTTATTTCACCAAAATGATATAAAGCTTGACGAATATCTATAGCTAACAAATCGCCAGACAAACCAGTCTCTAAGCCATGTTGTACTTTCTGAATTTCTTCAAAAGCCTTTAGTAAAGCATCATAATGACGAGAATTGGTCACAATAGTTTCATTGTTTCTAAGTGCTCCTGTATTTATTAAATTGAGAAGTGAGCTGGTCAATTGCTCAACACCAAATCCTGTTTTTGCGGATAAAAGCAATACATCAGCTATTGTTCTATTGATTTCTGCCAATTGCAAATCATCTAGAGCATCTATTTTGTTAGCAATAACTAATAAAGGTTTTTGAGGATATTTATTTCTTATTTTCTCAACCTCTATTCTAACAGCCTCAAGATTATCACTATTTTTTTGAGCATCAAATAAGTAAATAGTCACTTGAGATTGCTCAATTTTTTCAAAAGTTTTTTTAATTCCTATAGATTCTACAACATCTTTAGTTTCTCTTATACCAGCTGTATCTATAAATCTAAACCCTATGCCTCCAATAGAAATTTCATCTTCAATAGTATCTCTTGTAGTTCCAGCAATCTCAGACACTATAGCTCTATCCTCATTTAGTAAAGCATTTAATAATGTTGACTTCCCAACATTAGGTTCTCCCACAATGGCCACCGGAATTCCGTTTTTAATGACATTACCAACAGCAAACGAATCAATAAGACGTTTCAAAACAAAATTAATCCGTTCTATCAATTGCTTAAATTGTGTCCTATCGGCAAATTCAACATCTTCTTCTGCAAAATCGAGTTCTAGCTCTATTAATGAAGCAAAGTTTAATAGCTCTTCTCGAAGTTTAGCAATTTCTGATGAAAAACCACCTCGCATTTGTTGCATTGCAATTTGATGCGATGCCTCATTATCACTAGAAATTAAATCAGCAACTGCTTCTGCCTGACTCAAATCTAATTTGCCGTTCAAAAAAGCACGTAAGGTAAACTCACCAGCTGTTGCCATTCTGCAACCTTGTCGTAAAAACAGTTGAATAATTTCTTGCTGTATATAAGAAGATCCATGACAAGATATTTCTATAACGTCTTCACCTGTATATGAGTTTGGGTTTTTAAACACCGAAAGTAGCACTTCATCAACCGTTTTTTTAGCATCCATTATATGGCCTAAATGAATCGTATGCGTCGATTGCTCCTTTAAATCTTTATTAGTAACAGATTTAAAACACTTAGAGGCAATAGTTATAGCTTCACTACCAGATAATCGTATAACAGCAATCGCACCACTCCCAGAAGGTGTTGCTAATGCTACAATAGTATCGTTATGCATATTTTTAGTGCTTTATGCAAAAGTATTGTAAAATATGTGATTCTTGTAAAATGAAGGTATACTTATTTTAAGATTTAATTCACAATGCTCACTTCAATTTTATCAGCATTGTTTATATATTTGTGTGCTATTAAAAAAGTGGAGTTTTAGGTTTATACTAATTAAAAAGAAAAATTATGAAAAGAATACTTACAATCGCAATTATTGGGTTATTACTTACTGCCTGCAAAACAGAAACCAGAACTGGTTATGTTATTAATGGTAATGCAAAAGATGTCTATAATGGTGTAAGAGTCTATTTAAAATTTGTTGACGAACGTGGTGAACAAGTTGTTGCAGATACGGCAATAGTTATGAATGAAGAGTTTAAGATAATTGGTTCTATCGATGAGCCATCAGTACGCTTTTTATCTGTTGATGGTACGCAAGGCGAACTTATATTTATGCTAGAAAATAGTGAGATAGACATCGATATTAATAAAGCTAATATCATGACTTCTGTAGTCAAAGGTTCTGAAACTAATAATGACTTTCAGAAATTTCAGGATGAAATGGCCGAAATTAGAAAGAGTAGTCAAATTACTATCGTTAACTACAGAAATGCAATAAAGAATAATGACCTAAAGAAAAAAGATTCAATTAGAGATATCTTAGAAGGTTATAGCTTAGAGTTAGCTAACCATGCATTGACGTATACCAAAGAAAATAATGACGCTTATTTTAGCCTTAACTTAATTGGTTTAGAACTCAATAAACCAAAAATTGATGTTAAAGCTTATATAGACGCTTTTGAAAATTTAACTCCAAGGTTAAAAGACTCACCAAAAGGAAAAGAAACACGTAAAAAGCTAGACGAACTCTACGAAGCCTATCAAAAAATAGCGCACTTAGAAATAGGTAAAGTGGCACCTAATTTTGAAGCTCCGACTCAAGATGGTGACATGGTGAGTTTAGACGACTTAAAAGGTAAAGTGACTATTATAGATTTCTGGGCCGCTTGGTGTGGACCTTGTCGTAAAGAAAACCCAAACGTGGTAAGAGTTTATAATAAATTTCATGACCAAGGATTAGAAATTATTGGTGTGTCTTTAGATGGAGATCGTAGGCAAAAAGATCCTAAAAAAGCATGGTTAGATGCCATAAAAAAGGATAATTTAACATGGAACCACGTGTCTAACTTACAATACTTTGAAGACCCTGTAGCGAAACTTTATAATATCTCGTCAATCCCTGCCACTTATATTTTGGATAAAGACGGCAAAATTGCTTATAAAAATTTAAGAGGAAAAGCTTTAGAACTCAAAGTCGAAGAGTTATTAAACCAATAAAAAAAAAGCCTACTTCTAAGTAGGCTTTTTTTTATTTAATTCAGTTTGCCTGTTTTATACAAAACAAAAAGAATGATAATTGGTATCGCTAATAAACCAATATGTCCTAAATCGGTTTCAAATAAACTAGGCATAAGCATCAAGGTGACAACATAACCTCCAACAGCACCACCAAAGTGCGCATCGTGACCAATGTTACCAATTCTATTTTTCATACCATATATTGAGTATAAGAGGTAGCCTATTCCGAAAATATAACCTGGTATGAAGTTTATTCTCAAGTTTGGCTCTATTAAAATAGCAGCATACAATACTCCTGTAACTGCACCACTTGCGCCTATTGCACTATACCAGTATTCTTCTTTGTGAAAATAAAGCGAGAGTAGGTTACCAAAAATTAAGCTAGCCAAATAAATTGTAATGAAATTAAAATTTCCTAATTCATCAATAACTGTATGAGCAAAAAAGAAAAGTGTTAACATATTAAATAAAAAATGCTTTACATCTGCATGAAGAAAGCCAGAACTAATCATTCTTACTTGTTCACCTCGTCTTACACTACCTACATTAAATTTATACTTTTCAAAAAATGAATGGTCTTCAAACCCCTTGAAAGAAACAATAGCATTAATTGCAATAATCACTATAGTGACTATATCTAAATTGTACATAAACTCTAAACTTATAAGTCAAATATAATATATATTTGCGCTTTAAAGCTAACATACTTTAATGCAACTTATTGCCTATATTCTTATTTATCCCATTTTATGGTTAGTGTCTATACTACCCTTTAGATTACTCTATATAATCTCAGATATACTTTGCTTTTGGTTATATCGCGTTTTTGGGTACAGAAAATCTACAGTTAAAGAAAATTTGCGATTAGTTTTTCCTAATAAATCAGAGAAAGAGATTTCTACAATCACAAAAAAATTCTATAGCCATTTTTGTGACATTATCCTTGAAGCTATTAAGTCCTTAACCATAAAAGAGAGCGAAATAAAAAAACGATTTGTTTACACTAATATTGAAAAAATCAAAGATTTAGAAGCCCAAAACAGAAGCGTTTTATTGATGTGCTCACATTATGCTAACTGGGAATGGACTGTCGTTATTCAATGTCATATAAAGCATAAAGGTTATGCTATTTATAAGCGTTTGAGAAACAAACATTTTGATAAACTAGTAAAAGGTATAAGAGCAAAGTATAATGCGTACTTAGTAACCACAAAAAAGACTATTTCTACATTAATTAATTTAAAAAATGAAGGTGATTTATTCGCTGCAGGTTTTGCCGCAGATCAATCTCCTAAAAAAGATAAAGCACATTACTGGAGAGAGTTTATGGGTATAAAAGCTCCAATTATTACGGGTCCAGAAATGATAGCCAAGCGCTTAGATGTGCCTGTACTATTTTTTAAAATTGAAAAAATAAAACGTGGCTATTACGAAGCTACGTTTCATGAGCCAATAATGAATCCAAGGGATTATAAGAATTACGAAATCACAGATATGTATCTCGATTATATTGAAAAGCAAATCTATGAAACCCCAGAATATTACCTATGGACACATAAGCGTTGGAAACATAAAGACGACGTTCCTGCTGAATTCCTTTAAGAAAAAGGGTTAAGCTAAATCAAACCAAGCATCTACATTGGTAGCATTACATGGCTTATCTACTAAAGATTTGTGAATAAACTCATTATTACATTTAGAATACTCATAATCCTTAGCCCAAGTTTCATGGTTCTTAGCTAAATCAATAATACTATCACAAACAAACTCAATTTCTGCATTTGTTGTTGTTGGATGTATAGACATACGAATCCAACCTGGCTTACGAATTAAGTCTCCTAGTGAAATTTCATTAACTAATTCATTAGACGTTTTTTGATCTACATGCAATAAAAAATGACCATAAGTACCTGCACAACTACAACCACCTCTAGTTTGTATTCCGAATTTATCGTTCAACAGTTTCACCCCTAAATTAAAGTGCAAATCATCTATATAAAATGAAATCACACCTAAGCGATCTTTATGTTGACCTGCCAAAATCTTAATATTAGAAACAGGATCTAGTTTTTCAAAAACGGTATTAACTATCTCATGCTCTCGCTTCAACATATTAGCAACTCCCATTTGTTCCTTTAACTTAATAGACAATGCTGTCTTTATAGTTTGAAGAAAACCAGGAGTACCACCATCTTCGCGATCTTCAATATTATCAATATACTTATGTTCTCCCCAAGGATTGGTCCAACTCACAGTGCCACCACCTGGACAATCAGGTATCATATTATTGTAAAGTTTTTTATTAAAAACCAATACACCAGAAGTTCCTGGACCTCCTAAAAATTTATGTGGAGAAAAGAAAATAGCATCTAATTGTTCGTCTTCATCCTCTGGATGCATATCAATCTCTACATAAGGTGCAGAGCATGCAAAATCCACAAAACATACACCTCCATGCTGATGCATCAGTTTTGCAATTGCGTGATGTGGTGTCTGGATACCTGTAACATTAGACCCCCCAATAACAGAAGCAATCTTTATAGTACACGCTTTATATTCTAAAAGCAATTTTTCCAAATTCTTTAGGCAAAATAATCCATTTTCATCTGGTGGTACAACCTCAACCTTTGCAATAGTTTCTAACCAAGTTGTTTGATTAGAATGGTGCTCCATGTGCGATACAAAAACCACAGGACGCATTTCTTCAGGAATATTGGTATAATCTTTTAAATTCTCAGGAACTTTAAGGCCTAATATGCGCTGAAACTTATTCACCACACCTGTCATTCCATTACCAGAGACAATCAACACATCATCTTCATTACAATTTACATGGTCTTTAATAATGTGTTTTGCCTTGTGATAGGCCTTTGTCATTGCTGTACCAGAAACTGTTGTTTCTGTATGTGTATTGGCGACAAAAGGTCCAAATTCATTACACAACTTTTCTTCTATGGGCCTGTATAAACGGCCAGAAGCTGTCCAATCTGTATATATGATTTTTTGCTCACCATAAGGTGATACAAAAGTTTGATCTTGACCTATAATATGCTTTCTAAACTGATTAAAATAAGCTTCTAAATCAGTTAAATCGGCTGTTATTGTTTCAGAAATCATAGTCATAACTCTAAATTAAAAGATACTCAAAAGTACTAAATATTAGCAATAGCCTTAATTTCAGCAATAAAACGGTCAGCTAAAGTATCCGCAGCATCTTGTGATGGAGCTTCGGTATAAATTCTAATAATTGGCTCTGTATTACTCTTACGTAAATGTACCCAACTATCTGCAAAGTCAATTTTCACACCATCAATAGTCGTTAACTTCTCATGACCATAATTAGATTCCATGGTGCTTAAAATACCATCAACATCCAATCCTGGTGTTAATTGTATTTTCTTTTTACTCATATAATAATTAGGGTAAGTCGCTCTCAATTCGCTTACTCTCATTCTCTTTTCAGCCAATAAGCTAAGAAATAAAGCCACACCAACCAAAGCATCACGACCATAATGTAATTCAGGATAAATGATACCACCATTACCTTCACCTCCAATAACCACATTATTTTTCTTCATCAATTCTACAACATTCACTTCTCCTACTGCACTTGCTTCGTACTTACCACCATGTTTTTCTGTAACATCTCTAAGCGCTCTTGTAGAACTCATATTACTAACGGTGTTTCCTGGGTTGTTACTCAATACATAATCAGCACAGGCTACCAATGTATATTCTTCACCAAACATTTCGCCAGTTTCATCCATAAATGCTAAACGATCAACATCTGGATCTACTACAATACCAAAATCTGCATGCTCTTTTACAACAGCTTTGGCTAAATCACCTAAATGCTCTTTAAGCGGTTCTGGATTATGTGGAAAGTGACCTGTTGGATCACAATATAATTTTATAGGATGTACTCCTAAGCGTTCTAATAATAATGGAATTGCAATACCTCCAGTAGAATTTACTCCATCAACCACGACTTTAAAATTAGCATTTTCAATAGCCTTTGTATTTACTAATGGTAAATCTAAAACCTCATCTATATGCAAATCTATATAGGCTTCATTTTTAGTAATCTTACCTAAATCATCAACTTCTGCAAAGTTCATAGTATTAGATTCTGCAAGCTCTAAAATCTTTTGACCTTCGGCACCATTTAAAAATTCACCTTTAGCATTTAAAAGTTTTAAAGCGTTCCATTGTTTTGGATTATGACTAGCGGTCAATATAATTCCTCCATCTGCATGCTCCATAGGCACTGCAACTTCAACTGTAGGTGTTGTAGATAAGCCAACATCAACAACATGAATACCTAAACCTACTAATGTATTCATTACCAAATTCTGAATCATTTCTCCAGAAATACGTGCATCACGTCCAACCACAACCCGATAATTGTCTTTATCACGTTGTTGCTTTATCCACGTGCCATAAGCTGCTGCAAATTTAACCGCATCAATTGGTGTTAAATTTTCTTCAACTTTACCACCAATGGTACCCCTGATTCCTGAAATAGATTTTATTAAAGTCATATAATTTCCAATTTTCAGCAAATATAAATAGATATCCCCTTTATAACTATTTTGTTATTATGAATTTGTAAATTCGGACTCATGAATTTCTTAGCACACATTTATCTATCGAGTGACGATGAGCTTTTAACCATTGGCAATTTTGCTGGTGATGGTGTTAGAGGTAAGAATTATACGCGTTTTCCTGTTGCCATGCAAGCAGGTATTCAACTGCATCGGGAGATTGATACCTTTACTGATGCGCATCCTGTGGTAAGACAGAGCACCAAGCGTTTACATGAAAACTATGGACATTACAGTGGGGTTATTGTCGATATTTTTTACGATCATTTTTTAGCTAAAAATTGGAGTTCTTATTCCGACATTCCTTTAGCAGACTATATAGATGCTTTTTATAAAAGTTTGAATAGAAATATAGATGTATTACCCGAGCGTTTTAAAAAAATGACTCCTATAATGATTGAAGGCAACTGGTTATTAAGCTATGCGACTATAGATGGTATTCAGTTAGTGCTAGATGGTATGAATAGAAGAACAAAAGGGCGTTCTAAAATGAATGAAGCGACAAAAGAACTCAAAGAAAACTATAACGCTTTTGAAAAAGATTTTACACAATTCTTTAATGAATTGATCGCATTTAGTACTAACAAACGTATAGAAATAGAAAAACAATTTAATATATGAATCGTTTACTCCTTTTATGTTTTGCACTTCTAATAAGCATTTCAAGTTGCAAAAAAGCCGAAAAACAATCGAGTTCTACAATTAACAAAAGAGGACTTATAGCTAAAAAAGCTATGGTGGTTAGCGCTCGTGAAGAAGCCTCAAAAATTGGTGCAGACATCTTAAAACAAGGTGGTAATGCCTTTGATGCAATGATGGCAACAGAAATGGCTTTGGCTGTAGCATACCCTTATGCAGGTAACCTTGGAGGAGGTGGGTTTTTAGTCTATCGCATGGCAGATGGTACAACTGGCGCCTTAGACTATAGAGAAAAAGCACCTTTAGCATCAACTAAGGATATGTACTTAGACGGTAATGGAGATGTTATTAAAAACCTAAGTACAGTTGGTAGTATGGCTGTGGGAATTCCCGGAACTATAGCAGGTATTTTTGAAGCTCAAAAACGTTTTGGGAAATTAGATATCGCAACCATATTAAAACCCGTAATAGCCTTAGCAAATAATGGTTATATAATTACTGATAAGCAAGAAAAGCGGATTGCGCATTACGACAGCATGATTAGAGCTGTTAATGAAAAAGAAGTGCTGTACAACAACAACCTAAAAGCAGGAGACAATCTTATAAATACAGCATTGGCCGAAACATTACAGCGTATTTCTGAAAATGGTAGAGATGAATTTTACAATGGTGAAACCGCTAAAAAACTTGTAGAGTTTCTTCAAAAAAGAGGTAGTATTATTACTCTTGAAGATTTAGCAAAGTATAAAGCCAAGTGGAGAGATCCGATTTCGTTTCAATATGATGATTTAACGATCACTTCTATGTCACCTCCATCATCTGGAGGAGTTTGCTTAAATCAGATTATGAGCATGATTGAACCTTTTGATTTAAAAGATTACGGACATAATTCATTAAAAGCAATTCAAGTTATAGTAGAAGCCGAGAAACGTGCATATGCTGACCGAAGTTATTATTTAGGTGATCCAGATTTTGTTGATATTCCTATGGAAACATTGACTAGCCATATCTACCTTCAAGATAGAATGAAAAATTTCTCTTTTAAAAATCCAACCCCAGTAGATTCTATTTCGCATGGAGATATAGTAGGTTATGAAAGTGATGAAACCACCCACTACTCTATCGTAGATCAATTTGGTAATGCCATTTCAGTAACCACCACCTTAAATGGAGGTTATGGCTCTAAATTGTATGTAGACGAATTAGGATTCTTTTTAAACAACGAAATGGATGATTTTAGTAGTAAACCCGGAGAACCCAATTACTATGGGCTCATCGGAGCTGAGGCCAATAGCATAGCACCAGAGAAACGAATGTTAAGCTCAATGACGCCAACTATTGTAGAAAAAGATGGTGAATTATATATGTCAGTTGGGACACCAGGAGGATCAACTATCATCACTTCTGTATTACAAACCATTTTAAATGTCCACGAATTTGAATTAACCATGCAAGAAGCTGTAAATGCCCCGCGTTTTCATAACCAATGGCTACCAGATGAAATACGAATGGAACCTAATTCCTTTGATGCAGATCTTATAAAAGATTTAGAAGCCTTAGGCTATATTGTTAACATAAAACGCACGCCAGTTATAGGTAAAGTGGATGGTATTTTAATGTTAGACGATGGTACCTTAGAAGGTGGTGCTGATAAACGAGGTGATGATACTGCTGTTGGGTTTTAACATTGTTTTAGAATTTGTAGACACACTAAATCGTATATTTATAGTCACCAAATTTTCGAACATACCAACTTCTAAAATCAACCACAAAAATGAAACAATTTATTGTTACACTAGCATTCTGCTATTCCCTATTTAGCTTTTCTCAAGGCACACAATTATTAAGACAACCCACATTACACGGAGACAATGTTGTATTTGTCTATGCTAACGATTTATGGAAAGCATCCGTAAATGGTGGTACTGCGATTAGACTTACTAGTGACGATGGTTACGAATCGAGTCCTCACTTCTCTAATGATGGAAAAATGATAGCATTCACCGCACAATACGATGGTAATGTAGATGTCTTTGTTATGCCATCAGAAGGTGGAGAACCAAAACGACTCACCTATCATCCAGGAGGAGATTTTGTGCAAGGTTGGACACCAGACGGAAACGTATTATTCCGTTCTGGACGTGAAGCACAACCGACCATGACCAATAAGTTTTTTACCGTATCTACTAAAGGAGGCTTACCTAAAGCTTTAGATATTCCAAGAGCTGCTTATGGAGAACTCTCTTCAGACGGAAAGCATATCGCCTATACACCAATTACAGGTTGGGATGCTGAGTGGAGGAACTACAGAGGTGGACAAGCGATGCCTATTTGGGTGGTTGATATGAAAACGAAAGACTTAGTAAGAACATCACAACCTACAGGGGAACGTCATTTAGATCCTGTGTGGTTAGATGGTAATGTATATTTTATGTCTGAGCGCGATTATACCATGAATATATGGTCATTCAACCCAAGTACTAAAGAAGAAAAACAGATTACATTTCATAAGAAGTTTGATGTTAAAAGTCTTGATGCTAGTAAGAACAAAATTGTTTACGAGCAAGGGGGCTACCTTCATGTATACAGTCCAAGTTCTGGAAATACTAAACAATTGAACATCGACGTTAAAGCCGATCTAAATTTCTATAGAGCAAAATGGGATAATGTCTCAGCATTTCAATTGTCCAATCCTAATCTATCTCCAAAAGGTAAGCGTGCTATTTTTGAACATAGAGGAGAAATATTTACAGTGCCAAAAGAAAATGGGACTTGGAAAAACATTACCAACTCACCAGGTGTGGCAGACCGAAGTCCTATATGGTCTCCAAAAGGTGATAAAATTGCTTGGTTCTCCGATAAAGGTGGTGAATACCAACTCATGTTAGCAGATCAAGATGGTCAAAATGCTGAAGCTATTAAATTACCAAACCCTACTTTTTACTTCCAACCAGATTGGTCACCAGATGGTAAATACATTGCTTATTCAGATACACATTATAATGTCTGGATTCTTAATTTAGAAACTAAAAAGACGCGTAAGGTCGCAACAGATCGTTATGCCCATCCTAATCGTACTATGAATCCGGTGTGGTCGCCAGACAGTAAATGGATTGCGTTTCCAAAACAACAAGACAGTCATTTTAAATCCATCTTTGCATATAATGTTGACTCAAAGAAAACGATTCAACTTACAGACCCAATAGCAGATGCTATTACTCCAGTTTGGGATGCTTCAGGAAAGTATTTATACACTTTAGCTAGCACTAATTATGGTTTACAATCGGGTTGGTTAGACATGAGTAATTATGATCCTGCTGCAAACTTAACACGAAGTTTGTATGCCGTGGTTTTAAGCTCAAAAGATGAAGCTCCTAATCTTCCAAAAACAGACATGGAAGTCGTAAAGAAGGATGAAGGTGAAGGCAAAACTGATGGTAAGAAGAGTGAGAAGAAAGATGATAAAAAAGCTAAAGACGGTGTTATTGTAACTATAGATGAAAATGGCATTTTCGATCGCGCTGTTGCACTTAACCTACCAGCAAGAAATTATATAGCCTTATTAAAAGGCCCTAAAAACAAAGTGTTTGTTGCTGAAGCTATTCCTAATGCTAATGGATTAAAAGTACACTCTTATGATGTTGAAAAAGAAAAAGCAACGGATTATGCAAATGGTGTAAACCAAATGGTCGCTTCAGAAGACAGAAAATCAGTTTTATTATTTCAAAATAGAAGTTGGGTTTTAGCAAGTGCTGCTGCACCCCCAAAACCAGGGAAAAACAATTTAAAAACCAATATTAAGGTTAAGCTCGACCCAAAAGCAGAAGCGCATCAAATCTTCAAAGAAGGCTGGCGCTATATGAGAGACTTCTTATATGTGGATAATGTGCATGGAGCTCCTTGGAATGCTATTTACAAATGGTATGCTCCATGGATTGATCATGTGCGTCATAGAACAGATTTGAATTATGTTGTTGATATTATGAGTGGAGAAGTTGCTGTAGGACACTCTTATGTCTCTGGTGGTGATTTCCCTAATGTAGATCGTGTTCCAGTTGGTTTATTGGGCTGCGATATTGAATTAGTAAATGGCAATTTTAGAATTTCAAAAATCTATAATGGAGAACGTTGGAATCCTAATTTAAAAGCACCATTGGCGCAACCAGGAATTAAGGTTAATGAAGGTGATTATTTATTAGCAATCAATGGAACTAAACTGTCTTCTGGCATTAATCCTTATAGTTTATTAGAGCAAACCTCTGGACGCGAAATTAACATTACAGTCAACTCAAAACCATCGCTGACAGATGCCAGAACCGTTTTAGTAAAACCTGTTGGTAGTGAACGAGGTCTTAGGACTATTGATTGGGTTGAAGGCAATCGCAGAAAAGTGGATGAGTTATCTAATGGAAAACTAGCCTATGTTTATGTCCCAAACACAGGCGGTGGTGGTTTTACCTCATTTAACCGTTACTATTTCTCGCAACAAGACAAAAAAGGAGCAGTCATAGACGAACGTAATAATGGTGGCGGTTCTGCTGCGGACTATATGATAGATATTATGGGTCGTGAATTATTCGGTTATTTTAATAGTAAAGCTGGTGATAATAGACCATGGACAACTCCAATTGCTGGAATTTGGGGGCCAAAAGTGATGCTGATTAACGAGCGTGCAGGATCTGGTGGTGATTTACTCCCTTACATGTTTAAAATGAAAAATATGGGTCCATTAATCGGCACTAAAACTTGGGGAGGCTTAGTAGGTACTTGGGATACACCTCGCTTTATTGATGGTGGTCGTATGGTAGCACCACGTGGAGGTTTTTATGATGTTAATGGAGAATGGGCTGTTGAAGGTGAGGGTATTGCACCAGATATTGAAGTCATACAAGAACCAAAATTAACGTCTAAAGGTATTGACCCTCAACTCGAACGTGCCGTACAAGAAGCACTAAGACTATTAAAAGGCAATGAGTTTAAATTAAAACCTGAGCCAAAAGCACCAGTGCGTTGGAAACGTCCAGCGGGTTATAAGTCGGATAATTAATTTCAATTGTAACTATAAATAAAAAATTGAACTGTCATTCAGAGCGAAGCGAAGAATCTAACAAAGTCAAAATCTTATAGGTTTTGAGATTCTTCGCTTCGCTCTGAATGACATAATATTTAATTATGACAACATACGACGTCGTTATCCTAACAGACCAAAAACACGCCTACCCAAATATTGTAGATGACTACATAAAAAACGTCATCACAGAAGATGCCTTAGTCGCCAATGCCTTAGGGCAATTAGGGCTAAACGTAATTCGATTGGCTTGGAGCGACCCAGATTTTGATTGGTCCACAACCAAGTCCATACTATTTAGAACTACATGGGATTATTTTGATGACTTTGACAAATTTTTAGAGTGGTTAAATGCCGTATCTAAAGTGACGACGCTTATAAATTCTGAAGCTATTATTCGTTGGAATATTGATAAGCATTACTTACAAGACCTACAGAAAAATGGAGTACATATTGCAGAAACCTTGTTTATTGAAACTGGTACTACCAAAACTTTAAAAGAACTTCATACTGAAACAGGCTGGATAAACACCGTTTTAAAACCTTGTGTGTCTGGTGGTGCAAGACATACTTATAAACTCAACGCTGACAATCTGGATGTATATGAAGCTGTATTTAAAGATTTAATAAGCCATGAAGCTATGATGCTACAACCCTTTCAAAACAAGATTGTAACGGAAGGAGAAGTCTCTATGATGGTATTCAATGGCACTTATACCCATGCTGTTCTAAAAAAAGCAAAAGCTGGTGACTTTAGAGTTCAAGATGATTTTGGAGGCAGTGTCCATCATTATAAACCAATAGACAAAGAAATACAATTTGCTATAGACAGTGTAAAGGCTTGTGATGAATTACCGCTCTACGCCAGAGTCGATATTTTTAATGATAATAATGGTAAGATTGCCTTGGCAGAATTAGAACTCTTTGAACCAGAATTGTGGTTTAGAAATTATCCTAAAGCTGCACATATTTTGGCAAAAGCTATAAAGGAAAAGATTAATGATTAATGTCATTGCGAGCGAAGTATGAGCGTGGCAATCTGTATAATGTGTTCGTAAAACTTAAAAAGATTGCCATGTCAATCGTTCCTCTTTCCTCGCAATGACAGTTCAAATTGTATTATTTTTGTAAAACAAACAACGTATCTACCATTGGCAAAAAAATCAAAAACAAAACGCATCCTAAAAATCATAGGTGGTATCATCATCTTCTTCACCTTACCTTCTCTCCTATTCTTTGGTTTTATGTATCTTAAATATAATGAAGACTTACCAACAGGTCAACAAGGCGCAAAAGCCGACCAATTGGCCACAAAAATGCTACAATCCCTTGGTGAAGACGCCTACATTAATACGGATTATTTAGAATGGACTTTTAAAAATAGTCATCATTACAAATGGTATAAAACCGATAAAACGTGCGAAGTCTCTTGGAGTGATTTCACTGTGATTTTAGATTTTAAAAATAATACCAATTCTAAAGTATTTGTAGCCAAACAAGACTACAATGGCATAGAAAAACAAGATTATATAGATAAAGCGACCAACTACTTTAACAACGATTCATTTTGGCTAGTCGCACCCTATAAGGTCTTTGATCCAGGAGTAGAACGTCGTTTAGTAAAAACAGAAGCTGGTAAAAATGCGTTGTTAGTGACTTATACTTCTGGTGGTACAACACCTGGAGATTCATATTTATGGCATTTTGATGATAATGGAAAGCCAAAAAGTTACCAAATGTGGACACAAATTTTACCCATTGATGGTTTGGAAGCGACTTGGGAAGATTGGACCACTACAGAAAGTGGTGCGCAACTACCAACCTTTCATAAGTTGCTGTTTTTAGGTTTAGAGATGGGAGAGGTTAAGGGTTTGAGTTTATAATCTTATTTAGAACGCTGCCCAACAAACTGCTGTGACTTTAGCTTAAACAGCACATTAAAACTCGTTAAACTACCATAGCTTCTTGTAATATACTGCTGCAAATCGATCTTCTCTTGCTCATCCAAGTTACTTGAATTAATCTTTTGCTCCATTACTCTTAAGCGATCACGAACCATTGTAATCTTATGAAAGAACTTATCAATCGGTAATTCACTTGCTTTTAGGTTCTCATCACCTGGTACCATAATGAGTTTACCACCTTTCCATTTATCTGCAATAGAAACAACTTCAGACGCATCAGACCATTTTTTTAAAATGTCTCTTAAACTCTTTTCTACGTCGTAAAAACTTACCGTATCTACATCATCTTCTGCAGCTTCAATGACCTCAAAGTCTGAGTCTAATTCTATAGTTTCTAAACCACTGTCTATAAAGGTGACCCAATAGTGTTTTGAAGTAACGTTGGTTATTACTCCTTTTCCGTGTTCTGGGTGGTTGATTCTTGAGCTTATGCCTAGTAATTTCATGCTTTAATATTAAACCTTTTGATATTTTATTATTGTGTCTTTAGTATCCAACACTTTTTTTACATATACTTTAAACTCCAAATAATCTTCTTGACTAATATTTTCTGAGTTAACTTTAGAATCAATAGTTACTTCTAAAACATTTTGTTTTGTCAAATTGTAATCAATTGAAAATTCATGGTTTTTATATTTAAAAGTTTCTTGTTTTGGGATTTCAACAAATTTATATGCTTCAGTTAACTTCAACTCTATTTTTTCTTTATAAAAGTCTGCATTCTCATACTGTTTATAATCAATTGAATAATTCCTAGTCTTTAATTCTATAATATTTTCGTTGTATGGATTTAGAAATTTGGGTGCTTTAAAAGTATAGTAATCTCCTATTTGGTTAATTTCTATATCTATATTTAAAATTGTACGATAACTAATAACCCCTTCATCTCTATTATAGTTCATGCCCATAACCTTATCTAACTCTATAGTTTCTGATGTTCTATCAGAAATATCTTTAAATAGAGTTTCTTTTAGTAAATCATCCTTTTCTTCTTTATTAATTTTTATATAATATGATGCTAAATGGCTATTAGTCTTAGTCGTTAAGTCTAATGTCGTAATTGAATCTTTAATAAACATTTTATACTCACTTGAAAAAAGTGCTTTATCCCTGTTATTAGATACTAAATGATATAAATCACTAGTCTTTTTTTGGGAAGTTTTAAATGGAATATCTAAAGCCGTAGCATCTCTTAAAGACATTGGTAAGGCCTTATAAGGCAGGTTTTGGTCTGTTAACTCTAAATAAAAATATTTGTCATCAATTTTAACCTTGGCTATACAATGATTAAAATCTGTACTTGGTCTTACGAGATTATTTTTTCCATAATCTGAAGTTAATATTAAAACCAAATTAGATTCTAAATCTGCCATTTGAGCAAATACCAAAAATAAAGATGATAAATCCTTACAATCCCCTAATTTAGATTTAATAGTCTTAGAAGGTTTTTGAGGCACATATCCACTCTGTCTAAAGTTGACATGACTGTAATTAAAGTTATCCATAATATAATAATAAATAATCTTTGCTCTCTCATCCTCACTTAGTTGTTTATGACCTTTTGGAAATAATTTTTTAAACTCACTTTTAACTGTATTATCTTGTCTTAGTTGATTTCTAACCAAGTCAGAATACCAATTAGCAATTTCATTCCAAGACTCTATTGTGCTTATATGTAGTCTAGGTACATTATCCGAAAAGGGTGGCATATAATCTTCCCCAATAGGAATTCCGTCTAAGTTTTCTTCAACCCATTCGTGAACATAATAATCCCCGACTTTCTTCACATTATAATTAGCATCACCTCCAGATATTAGCGTTGGTATATTTTTATTCTTGTTAAAAAAACGATATGCATGATTAACCGAAGGGTGATATCCTTTAAAATTATGCCTTAAAATATGATCCTTATAAAATCTCCCTGAGCTGCTATAACTTGCCGAATAATTTATAAGAATAATATCATTAATCTCTAATTGATCAAAAACCAATACTGAGCCATTTTTATCAGCCGGAATAATACTACCATCAGGTTTAATAGCTTCAGACTTATGAATAATATAATCGCCGCCAAGACCTAAGTTATATTCCTTAAAAATGCTAATACCATTTTGTGATGTTAACTCATAAATAAAAGTAGATTTATATTCTCCTCCTCCATTTTCGTAACCCAAGATATTGGTTTGACTTAAAATAGTATTTAGACCATAATTATTTGATTCAATAGCATTCCTATATGTATCTGCGTAGGTATAAAAATTATCAATCTCATAGGCATTTAATGGATTTACCCAATTTGACAAATCATTAATTTTATTCCGTAATTCTTTATTTGATGGATTTTTAACTAGTGATTTTTTATAAAGCTCTATAGCTTCAGCTTTTTTATTCAATTGTAAATAAGCATCGGCTTTGTATTTTAAAAACAAGTGCGAATTAGGAAAGTTCTCAATAGCCTTTTCTATATAAGGCAATGACTTCTCAAATTGCATTTTTTCGTGTAAGATTCCAATAATTTTATAATGGTAATTATTATCCTGATCTAAATGTTCTAATTGTTCAGTATATACCTTTAATGCATCTTCTGTTCTATTTTGCTTTGAATAGTAATGCGATAAATATGTTTGTACCTCCCAATTAAAAAACTTTTTATTAAATGCTTCTAATGCTGTTATAGTAGCATCATCATCATTAAATACTTCAGAAAAAAATTCTGCAAATGTAGCATGAATAGTAGATGGTAACGATTCATTAGTAATTAAAGCATCTAGCTCTTTTCTCAAATTTGTAAAATCGTTTTCTCGCAGATGTATTAATAATTGAGATAAATTTGTCATATAAGACACGTCAACAGCATTACCTAATTTTTGAAGCTTAGACTTATATTCTTGCATATCTAACTTCATTAACTCTTCAAAATCATCATATGCATATAATAAAGATGCAAAGTAATCAGGATCTCTTCTAATTAGATTTTCTTTTATTTTAGAAACTGAAGAAACATCACCAATTTTGTCATAATAAGCTATCATTTGAGTTTTTAAAAAACTACTACGTGTTGCTTTATTATACCAAGGTTCTATAACAGTATGAGCCTCTTCAATTTTACCATTTCTAAGGTAGGTCTTAAAAAGGCATAACCTATTAATATATTCATTGCCTATAGCATTGTCCAATCTATTTTTAAAATAAGCCTCAGCAAAATGAACGTCCTCTTTTAATAAATTTTCGGTATTTACACTTTTCTTGTAATTACGTTTTTTTAAAGTCGCTTTTACACCTTTAAGAGGTTGACCTTGTAAATTCTCTAATCGCATTATAAAATAAGGGGTTTCAGAATTTAATGCTATTTTAATCAATATTCTATTTATCCCTTTCTTAAGGTTTACTTTATAGCTATAAGCATCTAATTCAGTAATGTATTTTTCATTTTTTTCAATAATTAAAGCATCATTCAACCAAACCTTAACTAAACCAGATTTTCCAAGTTTTAAAACGACTGTTTGATCCTTATCTGATTCAATAAAAGTCTGTGCATAGTTTACACCATAACCAAACTCATCATGGTTACTAAAAAAGTTATAAAGCTCAAATGTATGTTTATTATGGTACCATTGTGTCATGCCATTACTCTGCGCATCGAATAAAACCCCTAAATCAGGCTCTTTTTCAGGAGGATATGGTATATCTATACCACTCATATTTAAATTCTCAAAAACACCACAATACTCCCAATCACTTATTGTATTTATCGTATTTAACTTTTCGTAAAAGCCATCCCAATCTTTATTGTATCTATTTACAATAGCATTTAAATAAATTATAGCACTTTTTAATGTACTATTACTAATAGTTGAAAAATCTATATTTTCAAATATTTGCACATGATCTATATTAAAGCCATTTTCAAAATAATCATTAAAAAAATAAGGCTCTGTCCATAAAGCGAATAAGTAGTTTTCAAATTCTTTAAATTTTGACATGGACTTAATAAAATCTATATCAAAACTTAGTTGACCATTTTCTGATTCTATAATCTTTTTTAATAATACGGCTTCAATATCATTTTTGTTTGTGTTTTTTTTACTCATTATAGCTTGTGCATCATCACGATTATTATCTAATAAAGCATTCCATGCTTTATCCAAATCTTGAGCATTTATAACAAAAACTGAAAAACAAAGAGCGAATAGAAATAGTATTTTTTTTACCATAATTTAGCTTATATGAAATTATTTAAGTTGCTATTCAAATAAACTGAAAAAAAGCTAAAAGAAAAAATAGATAGCCTATAAATAGCAATGAATAAATAAAAATATTAGTTATTATAATTTTGTTAATTCTCAATTGTAACCATCTTTTTTTAAGTAATTTGAAAGTACTAAACAATCAATCATAATCATGCATAAGTTTATTCTTTCGTTAGTAGCAATATTTGTATTTACGAGTTGCCAATCACAATCTAATCACAACTGTCCATTTCCATATGATAATCATCAACCAGAAGATAAATGCGGCTTTTTAGAAGTACCTCGAAATTGGGATACCAATAGCTCAGAAACCACTAAGCTTGGGTATTTAGTAATTCGATCTAAAAGTGAAAACAGAAAAGAAGATCCTGTTATTTTTTTACAAGGTGGTCCTGGTGGTAGTGTACTCAACTTAGCTAATATTTTTAGCCAACTTAACATTGATCGCGATCGCGACTTTATTTTATACGACCAACGCGGTATTGACTTTTCTGAAGAGCTATGCCCAGATTTAAACCTTCAGCTTTTAGAAGTCATGGCTTTAGACCTAAATATTGATGAAGAAATTACCGAGCTAAAAAAGCGCGTCATCTCATGTACTAACTATATAAAAACAGACGACCGACAATTTAGCACCATAACCAATGTTAAAGATTTAGAAGCATTACGGAAACACTTAGGCTATAAACAACTCAATTTGTTTGGGGGATCTTATGGCACTCGTTTAGGCTTAAAGTATATGGAACACTATCCCAACCAAGTAAGAACTGCTGTACTGTCTAGTTTATTTCCACCCGATATACGTATGTACGACAACTTGTTTTCTAACTTTAACAATGCTCTAGACAAGGTCTTTACTGACTGCGCCAAGGATAGCAATTGTAATGCAAATTACCCAAACCTAAAATCTGAGTTTTTAAGCTTTTGCGATGAATTAAAGAGCAACCCTATTACCATAGAAATTAATGGTGATGACTTTATCTTAAACCAACAAGATGTCTTGTTATTTATGCACCAGATGCTTTATAACAACCAAACTATTGAAAGGATACCTGAGTTCATTGAAGCCTTAAAAGAAAAAAATACAAGTTATATTACGAGAACCATTGTAGGTTTTATACCCAGAGTCACTATACTTAACCTTGCTGTATATTATGCCGTGATGACAGCAGATGAAGGTGGTTTTAATAACCAAGACAAAGTAAACTTAGACACGACCAATTTAATGTTTACAGATACAAGTTTAAGTATATTCTCGGCAGACCCAGAAATTATTAAATCTTGGCCTAGTGTAAATGTAAAATCTAACCCAATGAATACAGTAACCTCAGATATCCCAACCTTATTGATTAGTGGTGATTTTGATCCTGTGACTCCTATAAACAATGGAAATGTAGTTGCAAAACGTTTAAGTAACAACCAACATATTGTATTTAAAAATAATGGCCATGTGCCTATAAATAGCTGCTTCTTTAATTTAGCAAAGCAATTTTTAAATAATCCGGATGAAAAACTCAAATCACAATGTCATAATACGGTAACAAAGATCAGATGGAATTAAGATGTCCATCTCTAAAAAAGCGTAACTTAGTCGTTCTAAAAAAATGCTATGGATTTTAGGTTTAAACAACTTTGTTTCGCACTACTATTATTAAGTTCGGCCACTGCGCTTTCGCAATCAGCTGCCATAACTATTGATGGTCTTTTTGATGACTGGAATTCTAGCCTTACCACTTATACGGATACTCCTGAATCACTTAGTGGTATTGATATTCTAGAACTTCAAGTTACTAATGACGAGGACTTCTTATTTATAAAAATTAAGACAGATATAGAATTCGATTTAACCGACAACTTAGTCAACCAACAAATAAGACTCTATATTGATACAGATAACAATCCAAATACAGGGTTTAACATCCAAAATGGGTATGGCTCAGAGTTAGGTATTATTTTTAAAGACTTATTTGCACACTATAATGTAGATCCCTATTCTCAAGTAAGTTTTGGCGATTTGCGATTGAGAGTCGCACCAACAGTAACCTCTAATGAGTTTGAAATTGCCATAGGAAGGGATCAGATACCAGACGGTACTAACCCATTATTTACCTCATCGACCATAAAAATCTTATTAAAAAACAACGCTAATTCTGATGAGCTACCAAATATAGGAAATACATTTTCTTATACTTTTGATGACACCCCAACACCTTCACTAATACCTACGGACATTAGTAAATCTAACCCATCGGATATAAGGTTAATGACATACAACACCTTATTTAATGGCTTTAATGATGTTGATAGGGTTGATAATTTTGAAAACATTATAAGAAGTATTGCACCAGATATTATTGGACTTAATGAATGTTGGAATACCTCAGAAACCTATGTAAAATCACTTTTAGATACATGGCTTCCTACAGGCACTCAAAACGGTTGGTATGTTGAAAAAATTGGTGGGCAAATTACACTATCGCGTTGGGAAATTATACAAGAATGGCAGAACTTATCTAGGCAATTCCCGGTATTAATTGATTTACCAAGCTCCTATCCTACAGACTTATTGTTTACAAACGCCCATTTAAATTGTTGTGGAGCAGATCAACAACGCCAAGACCAAGCCGATGAATATGCCGCTTTTATTTTAGATGCCAAATCACCTGGTGGTAATATCACCTTGCCAGAAAATACACCATTTATCTATTCTGGAGATTTAAACTTAGTGGGCTATGCGCAACAACTCACCACCTTAAAAACTGGAGACATCCAAGACACCGCAACTTATGGTGTCGGTGCACCATTAGATTGGGATGATACTGCGCTTAAAGAAGAAAATAGCATACAAACCGATTTACGTATGGGTTACACCTGGAGATCGGATGGAGAAGGCTTTCCTCCTGGTAAACTAGATTTTATCATTTTTTCAGACCATACACTAACTGCCGAAAAATCTTTTGTCTTACAAACCGAAGTGATGCCTACAGATAGATTAAATTTATACAACCTCAATCTGTTAGATACCAGTAGTGCCTCCGACCATTTCCCCGTTGTCGCTGATTTTTCTATAAACGAAACCTTAAGCACAGGGCAGGACCATTTGGCGGAGAGTTCGCTATTTCCAAATCCTACAAACGGATTGGTGACTATAGATTTTAAAGCATCTGGTAACTATAAGCTACAGGTATTTAATAGTCTCGGGAAACCGGTGCTGACAAAAACGTTAACTGCAAAAACGACGGTATTAGATGTAAGGGCCTTGGCTTCTGGCTTCTATATACTATCAATACAAAATGCGCAGGGACATAGCGAAACACATAAGCTGATAAAAAACTAAATCTAGCTGTTGGCTGTTGGCTGTTGGCTGTTGGCTGTTGGCTGTTGGCTGTTGGCTGTTGGCTGTTGGCTGTTGGCTGTTGGCTGTTGGCTGTTGGCTAGTAATTAGTGAAACCAATAAACAAATCCACAACTAAACACATAAACATTTCAACAGTTAAACATTATTCCGCATTAAACGTTCCATCATCCACAGCTTTTATAAAATCAATTAGACCAGCAAAAAACACCTTTTGGTCATCAAACTGCGATAAGTGACTGCCGTTTGGGCACAATAAAAAATCTCCATTTTGTACTTCTTCACTAATCCATTCCATATGCTCAGGATCCATAGTATCGTGTGTGGCACCAATAGTTAAGGTGGGTACTGTGATTTCTTTTAAACGGTCTTTAACGTCCCAATGCTTTAGCGTCGCATCTCCTTTTATTCCAAATTCACTAGGCCCTTGCATGGTCACATACACATCTGGATTAAGATGCTTAAACGCTCTATTGATAGGCTCTGGCCACTCATCTACTGGCATTCTAATCACATGCTCAGTATAATAATTATTAACGATAAGCTCCATATACCTTGGGTTGGTATAATCTTCTTGATCCTCGTAACTCATAATTTCTTTAAGCACCTCAGGATCTAGTTTTGGTGCGAGTACTTTATCACTATAGTCTTGATATTCTGGTATAGAGGCCACCATATTAGAAATAATTAAACCTTTTAAATTAGCTTGGTATTTTAAAGCATATTGCATCCCTAAAATGCCGCCCCAAGATTGCCCATACAAATAGAAATTATCTTTATTTAAACCTAATGCTACTCTTACCTGCTCTACCTCTTCTACAAAACGATCTAAATCCCAAAGGCTTAAATCTTTGGGCTGGTCGCTATAATACGACCCCAATTGATCGTAGTAGTAATATTCTATGTTTTCTTGAGGAAAGTACCCATCAAAGCACTCATAAATCTCGTGCGTCATACCTGGTCCTCCGTGTAAGAGTAAGACCTTTATTGTTGGGTTGTTGCCTACACGTTTGGTCCATACCTTAAACTCACCTTTTGGTGTGGTAATGGGTATCATTTGTATACCTCCCAAAAATTGATCGCCTGTTTGTGGTTGTAAATAGGTTTCTGCCACTGTGCTTTGGCTATCTGTGTCGTTGGCTTGGCTATGTTGGTCTTTACAGTTAAAACATAATAAAGTGAAGATGCTGAGGAAAAGGATTTTGGTTTTCATAATGTGATGTCGTTTGAATACTAAGATAAGATAAAAACGGGTGTTCTATTATAAGAAACTTACACGAAGTAAACTACTTTATTTTCGTTTCAATTCATCTATAGTTTTACCGTTCTTATCTTTCCAAGACTTCCATCCATTTGCTGCACGTGCTAATACAGTTGCCGCAGCAGAACTTGGTGAGTTAAATACATGATCTGATTGAAATACATATTGCCCTTTTTCAGCCTTTATAATTCCATCCTCTAAAAGTTGTTTGCGTAACCTTGTTATCCAAGGATGAATAGAGTTCGATTCTTTAATTGTACAACGCCCTTCCCTATATACTAAGAAACCGTCATCGGTTAACTCTCCAATTGCAGAAGCATCTTTTCCTTTACAATAAAACAATTCCTTAACGCTTTTAGCTTTGCGTTTTTCTTCAAAGATCGGATAACCTAAAGTGGCTAATAGTATTTTTGCTGTATCAAAATTATCTAGTAAGTCATATTCTCTACTTTCTGATATCGATGGCTTTTTAGACCCTGTATCGTTATCTATCTCATAACGACCAATCGCCTTTGCTTTATTCAAACAGTGTTGCTCTAGATACTTGCCATCCGTTTTAGTGTATTCATCTGTTTTAGTAGATATAATAACGCAATGTGTCCAAAAGTCTTTATTGCGATTATGTGATTGAATACGTTTAAAACAATCCTCGCCTTCACCTATATAAACTAATGGCTTTGCGCCATCCTCTGTATTACCAAACAAACAATAAACACCAGTAAAATGCACCATCTCACGTTTAGCAACTTCTTGCATCTTATTTCTTGGAAACAAAATAGCTTTTACTAATCTATTAGTTATTTCTGCCTCACGAATACTGGTAGGTGAACCATCTGGTAAAAATATTTGTATTGTCTGTGGTTTATTTTGCATTGTTCTAATTTTTAACTCCTGGTAATAAAATTTAATTGTATATCAATTCATTTAGTCTTTTATATATAATAATTTTTTAACGATGTCACTTTTAAACTTGCTCATTATTCTCTTATGGTAATTTTTCTCTTCTAGCTCGATCCCAAAAATCAACTTATACTTTTCTTCATTTGAAATAGGTAATGCACCAAAAGTATTATCTAATAATGCCTGAAGATAATTGTCTGAATACTTATATCTTAAATCATAGAGATCTTTGAGTTCTTTATCTGAATGACCATGATATATCATCGGAAGATTCAATTCCTTTAATGTTCTTATACCTTTACCATCAGATCGATTATCTAAAAACTCTACTCTGAGCTCATCGACCGAATTAGGATCAAAATCAAAACTATAAGAAGAGCTTATGTCAGAATCAATATAGGGATGCATATGATCGTCTAAATTCATTTCAATACTTGATTTGATACCATTACAAGTTGCACATGATGGAATGAGATTATAAAACGAGAGAGCTAGCAAAGGATATTCTTTCTTCGGGAACCAATGATCAAATTGAGGTACCATTGCCTTACCTTTATGCCCATCTGGTCTATAGGTGATTGTATATTCCCTATTGCAATAAGAACAAGAATGGATGTTCAAATCTTCAGCGAGGCGATAATTATTTACTCCGTTCTGAAACCAATTATTGTAGCCCGATAAAACAAATAACTTTTTACATTGTTCATTAAATTTAGTATCCTCTTTTTTAGATGGTTGAGCATATTCTCTCCTAACCTCTTTAATTATATCTAAGAGTTTATCGGGTTTAGAGGTGATTATCAAACTCATTCTTTCATTCGTAAATAAATTAAGAAAGTGCTTTTCTAATCCTAACCTTATATCAGCTTTTTTTATACTACCACAACCTACGCAATCGCTGTCATTGCATGAATAACCTAAACTTCTTGCTTTCTTTCTACCATGGATACGAATGCTTAAAAAGCAAATAGCTTTTTTCGAGTAATTGACCAACGCAGTATTTTGTTCTCCGAGATACAACATATTAATCTACAAAAGGTTTAGCCTTTTCAATCAACTTTTCCACGCCATATCTTAATAGAGGTTCGTCAATAAGATTCTTCAATTTTTCAATGTACTCAAATGAAAATTCTCTTTGCTCGTGAGCCTTAAAATCCTCCAATAGACTTTTTTTGTAACTTAACTCTAGCTGTTTAGTTTTCCCAATTTCCCCTTCTTTTTTATATAATAATCTCTCAAGATTATTTATCTCATTACTGAGAATTCTGTGATTCAGAAAACCTAAAACTTCATCAATTTTTCTTTTTGCAAAATCACCCATTAATCCATTCTCAAGAAAGAATGAATCAGTTAGTAGATCTGTAATATTAGCCGAAAAGGTTTTGTGATTCTTATCATTTTCAAAGATTCTACCATCTTTCAATTTTAATGTTAAATCTGATGGAATGTCCGATAGAATAAAGGGCGAATGCGTTAAAAACATAACGTTCAAATGCTTCACATAGTTTAATTTAGACTTTTCCAATACATACAGTAATCTATCTATTGTTTTCTTCTGTGCTTGTGGATGATAATATAACTCTATCTCATCTAAGATTAAGAAAACCGAATTATATTTAATCTTATCACCGTCACTGTAATGAACTGAATCAAGGTTCTTTAAGTGATAAATAATTGAATGAATTGAATATATTTGTTGTTTTTCACCAGAACTTAATTGATCAAAATGAGATTTGTCTTTAAAGTGAAACCTTGTCATAAATATTGGTGGAGGTAAATAATCAATTGTATCTGTAAAAAATTGATCATCTCTTATCTCATTAATGCTTTGAATAACATTATGAAGATTAAAATGCTTAGACCCTTCATCATAATTTATTTGATAAAAATCATGTCGCAAAAAATTTAACGACTGGCGAACTTTTAATGTCACATGACTTCTATCTTTGTTAATTTGTTCTAGAAATAATTCTAGTTCATTATCTTTGATGGTAACACCACCTGAAAGATTATATATAAGCCAATTGTGTTCTTTATAATCTTGGTACCTATCAGTAATAGTTACTAATTTATGTAAAAGGTAATCTTCAACTTCACTTTGATATTTATTCATTGATGAAGGATATTCTTCACCTTTAAAAAAATTCTTGTATAATGGTTTTATTAATAAATTTAGAGCCTGTTCTCTCCTCTCATCAGGTTCTTGTCTATAAATATTCTTTGAAGAGTTTTTAGCTATTTCAATATTATCGATTTCAAGATTTGGAAGAATTAGGGATTCATCTTCTGTGTTAATCACATTAGTAAAAACTCGATCTCTAGATAAGTGATTTTCTATATTTATATTAATGTTTCCTTCTTCTCGATATGGATTAATTACTACTGGTAATTGATACCCATCGTTTTTATGAAAAAGGGTTCTTAACCATATACCGTCAATATTAGTGTTCAAACCATAATGAGAATAATTAACATACATTGAATAAAATGGAAGTGAAAAAGTTTCAAAAGGAATATGTTTAAACAATTTGTAAACATTTGAAATTCTCTCATAAACATTAATTTCAAAAAAGTCGTTGTTTAAAATTATTTTATGAAGTAATCCTTCATATATAAATAAAACTTCAACTTTGAGATAAACTCTCATCATATTTATCTCCTTATTGTAACTTACTTGCCGAAATGGACCATAACCATCATCTTTTTTATCTGTCGAATACTGTTGTCTTGAAATTTGTTCTTTTTTTATACCATAATAAAACATAAAATATAAAAGTAGTTCGGCAAGAGCACTTTTTCCACTACCATTACCACCAACAACAGCGTTGATTTGCATGTTTAATTTACTTGAATAAAAGTTATTAGGTATAGGATTTTGACTCTCATCAAAAGATATATTTATAATATCACCTTTATCATTGTAATCTACATTATACCTATTATCAAATAGATACAATTCTTTTGTTTCTAGAATTTTTCTGAAATCTTCATGACAACCTTCTAATGGTCTTAAGCCTATGACTTGAAAATTATTCATTCCTTACGGGTTTTTCTAAAACGCTTTTATTAAAAATCGTTTCTAATTTGACTAGCAGTTAAAATTGAAAGCTTGCCTGTTATTAATGCCCTAGTGGTTTCTTCTTCTTTAAACCTATTATTTAATGTGCCAATGATCTTTTCTCTTTGTTTATCAGTAGTAACTACAATATATTTAATATCACTTAGTTCATCGATTTCAAGTGGAAAATTTGGGAGGTGAGGTTTTGGTTTAATTTTTTTATCTAAATAGTCATCATAAATTAAACTTCCATCTTTTATTAATGGATCAACCTTTTCGTTATTAGGGACATAACGCCATTCTCTTTCCTGGTATGTAATTATTTTATCTCCTTGATATTCTGTTTGCCAATTTTTCAGAAATTGCAAAATCTTCAAGTTTATTTTATAGGTTAAACTTACCCTATCTAAAGCAAACAAACTATTAGGATCATCACCCATAAAGTTATATTTTTTATTGTCCATGTATTCATCTAAATCAAATTGCAATTTTAGCAATGACAATTGCCCCAAAATTGATTGATAAGGACTATTATCATGTGTATATATAACAGGTGACAATCCCTTTTTTTTTGCCCAAGTTAGGCTCATTCCTATTCCATTTTTACCATATCGCATATATTTATCAACTTCAACTATTGGAATATTACAAAAACTGACCATAGGCGTTAAATACTTATCATTCCCTATCTCTTCTTTGCAATAGGAAGGAATAAAACCTAGTCGTACTATCTTTTGCAAATCTGTGAAGTTAGATGTATAATGAAAAACGTGATTAATTTTCTTCTGTTCGTATTTATATTGTTCTACTACAGTACCCATATTATTATATTCAACTTAATTACTAATTTCTATTATTTAAGCTGATCTCTAAGCATATCTTTAACCAGTCCGAAAATCATATTGTTTATATCTGCTCTTGCCTCTTTATTATCGGAATAAATTTTATAAAGATTGAAATTGTCATTTATGTGTTTGAGCATTTCTTCACTTACAATTTTATCATTGGTAATTTTCGCATTTTGTTCATCTGAGAATTCATAAGCATTTCTCATTTCTTTATTCTTAAAAACTCCTTCTGCAACATTAACAGCCATTTTTCGAACTTTGTCGGTGTCTTCAAATTCAGTTCCGTAGCGTTCGTTAAATGCTTTTAAAATACCTGACAAATATTCGATTTCTGGCTCATTAACTCCACCACGCATTTCGGTCGGAATTGGTTTCAAATCTTCTCCTTGTTCCAAAACAACGTTTGTAGTCGATTCCAATTGTAATCGGTAACTATCCATATCAATATTATCCAAAATACCTTGTGCTAAATCTACAGATGTATCTCCACCTAATTTGTTTTGTAAGTGATTTAAGAAAATATAAAGCCTTTCCAAATATGCGTTTTCAAATTCCACAATTTGAGAAAGGAAAATATACAAACGAACATACGTTTTAACTTTTGCTCTAAAATCTGCTTGTTGTTCTTCTTCTAAATCGTTTCTGAAAATATCGCTTGATTCATCCAATAAAGCGTGTAATTGGTCAACAGGAACATTGTCCAATATTTTATTTGAAAATTCTTCAACTTGTTCCCTTGTGTAAACTTGATAATTATCTAAAGCATCTTGCAAGTCAAACAATTTATTTGGGTCTGTGGCTTCTCCTAAAATCGTACTTTCAAAATATGGTTTAAACGAGTTTTCAATATCTTCTGCTGTGTTTGCAAAATCTAAAACAAATGTTTCTTTTTTAAGTGGATGACTTCTATTTAAACGTGATAAAGTTTGAACAGCATTTACACCACCTAATTTTTTATCTACAAACATTGTATGCAACAAAGGTTGGTCAAAACCTGTCTGAAATTTATTCGCAACTAATAAAAAACGATACTCGTTTTTCTCAAATTCATCAGGAATTTTAGCACTCGGAAATCCGTTTAAACTTGCTTCTGTTTCTCCATCTATTTCTCCAGAAAATCCAACTACTGCTTTATAAGGACTGTTAATGTCTTTTAAATATTGGTCAAAAGCTTTTTTATACTTTACTGCATTTGCACGACTACTTGTAACCATCATAGCTTTTCCTTTGCCACCAACTTTTTTATTTAGATTTTCCAAAAATTGGTTAATCATTAAAATTGATTTTTTCTTAATTGCGTGTTCGTGACTTTCTACATAAGCTTTTAGTTTCTTTTGTGCTTTCTTTTTGTCGTATTCTGGGTCGTCTTCTATTTTTTTGAGTAAAGCATAATAACTTTGATAAGTTGTATAATTCTGCAATACATCTTTTATAAAACCTTCTTCAATAGCTTGTTTCATAGAATATAAATGAAACGCTCTAAACTTGGTTTTGCTGTTTTCTTGATATGGAACTCCAAAAAGTTCTAAAGTTTTGTTCTTTGGTGTTGCTGTAAATGCGAAATAACTTGCATTTGGCAATAATTTACGAGCTTTTACCATTGCTCTAATTAAATCTTCTCCTGTTACTTCATTGCTTTCATTTTCATCATAATTTTCAAGGTCAGATTGTAATTCTTCTTCATCTGAAACTTTAGCTAATGTTTCATTTAGCTTTCGAGCCATTTGACCACTTAAACTGCTGTGTGCTTCGTCAATGATGATTCCAAAATTAGTTCCTGGCAAATCTCCAATTTCTTCAACAATGTGTGGGAATTTTTGAATTGTGGTAATGACAATTTTTTTTCCTTCTTCTAAAGCTGTTTTTAATTGTTTACTTCCTTCTGTAATGGCTTGCACAACACCTTTTACTTGTTGGTATTGCTTAATATTATCTCTAATTTGTTTGTCTAAAACTCTTCTGTCTGTAATTACAATTACAGTATCAAAAATAGTTTTATTTCCTGCTTTGTTGTGTAAACCAACCAATTGATGTGCTAACCAAGAAATTGAATTACTTTTTCCAGAACCAGCAGAATGTTGAATTAAGTATTTTTGACCTGCTCCATTTTCTTGTGCATCTGCTAAAATATTACGAACTGCTGCTAATTGATGAAATCTCGGAAAAATTAGTTTTTTAACTTTCTTTATTCGCTTTTTCCCTTTGGAATCTAAATATTCTTTTTCTTCGGTAATTATTTGAGAATAGTTTTGAATGATGTTTGTTAAACTATCTTTTGTTAATACTTCTTTCCACAAATAATCCGTTCTAATACCTTCTTTTGGTGGATTGCCTGCTCCGTTTTTATAGCCTTTATTGAAAGGTAAAAAGAAAGAACTTTGTCCTTTTAATTCTGTACACATCCAAACTTCTTCAGAATCTACAGCAAAGTTGACCACCAAACGACCAAAACGGAAAATTTCTTCGTTTGGGTCTCTGTCTGTTTTATATTGTTTTATTGCGTGGTTTACATTTTGTTTGGTGAGTTCATTTTTTAACTCAAAACTGATGATTGGCAAACCATTAATAAACGTTACAATGTCTAACGATTTTTTGTTTTTTGGCGAAAAATAGACTTGACGCATAGCCGAAAAAATATTGGCTTGGTACAAGTCATTTGCTTTTTGATTGTATGCAGAAACTGGTTTATCGTAAAACAGTCGAAGTTTTGTATCTGTAAATCCATCTACAATACCTTTTCGTAATACTTCTATAACGCCTTTTTGTTTTGTTTGGTCGTTTAAGCGTTTTACTATTTTTTGTTTGTAAAGGTCTTTATGGTAACGTTTTAATTTGTCTAATGCTTTGGTTTGTGTTTCTTCTAAAAACTGGAATAACAAATCTTCATCAATACAGTTGATATTGTCGTAACTGGTATTTGCCCTTTCTACATATTTATTGCTGTCAACTAAATAATCAACAATATGCTTTTCAAAGCCATTTTCTTTTGTATTGGTGGTTTTACTCATTCTAAAATTTCTTTTCTAACCTTTCTACTTCATCAACAATCTCTTTGAGTAGAAGTATTCTATTTTGTCTTGGTAAATCTGGATGAATCCAAAACCTTGACTTATCTTTTAGTTGTCTCGCTAAATCTTTATCGACTAACCTAGTATTTCTTGATGCTTCATTCCACAAATTAGATAACTCTTGATTGGGAACATATTCTCCATCTTGATTTCTTAAGTAGTTATAAGTATGTGTCCACGCCTTTTGTATGGAAGATATAGCTTCATTTACTCTAACTTTATGTTTATCGCTGTATGAAGCAAGCTTATCAATTGCCCAAGCCAAAAATTTTATATCTCCAATTGCACTCATAATTAATTAGTGTTTTTATAATTAGCAGCTCCTTCTGCTACCATTGCCAAAAGTGTGTCTTCTTTAGGAATTGTAAAATCTCTTACATCTATTTTACCTGTAACCGCATCTGCTATTAAAGCCGTTTTGTATTCTTCTACCAAGGAAATTTCTTTTGCTATTGTTATTATGGTTTTTGAAACTAACTCTGTTTCCTTTTCAATGAACCTTACTATTTCTGATTGTTCAGTCTTATTAGGTTTACTGATTTTAAGCGTACCTATAAAATTCCAACTCGCTCTTGGCATTTTCGCTCCATAAGTGGAATTGTCAACTATACTAATAAAATCGCTAGCAAGCATTCTGTATTTTAAGTATTTTGGATTCCAATCATTTCTATTAGGTGTAAGCACCAATAATTCATTCACACAACTTCCCTCAAAATTTGGTGAAACAACTTTTGCTAAATAAGGGCGAAGTTTGCCAAACAACACATCTCCTTTCTTAAAAATTGTACCGACACCTTCAAAAGAGTTCTCATTTAAAGCAAGTATTCTGCCTGTTTTACCTTCAATATTCTCTAACGCAATTTTGTTTTTAATACTTTCTTTGTTATTAAATTCTGTATGCATATTTAGACGAACCGAATATTTCAATTTCCTAACCTCCCAATGTTCTGGAATTTCGCCCAACCATTCAATACCAGAATCTTTCATTGGCACATTTGGGTTGATGCCTTTTATAACTGCTTGGTTGATGATGGCTGCTTTTTGCTCGTTTAGTAATTCAATTAACTGTTTTTTCTTGGTAATAAAACGGTTTATTTTCTCGGTTTTGTAGTCGAGAAAATTGGCTATGGTGGTTTGTTCTTGTTTTGGTGGAAGTGGAATAATCATATTCTTCATTTCAGAATATCTAGTTGTCCAGAGGTCTTCTACAATACCTCTACCATATCTATAATATTCTTCTTTGAAAAAGTAAGATTTTAAAAGATATTGAGAGAATACAGGAATTATGTCTATCGGTTTTAATACTATATTTATTAGTGATACAGAACCATCATAAATAGATAAGCCACTAGAACCTTTTCTATCCGAACGACTATTAATTGCAAAATCTCCACTTAATACTAATTTTCTGTTATCGCCATCATTTGATTTAGCCGCATTTTCTAATTGTGGCACAATTCCATTTTTGGTAACAGAAAGTGGTGGAAAGTCTTTATCAGAAACTTTTTCTTTACGCTCATTAAAAACACTTCCAAGTCTAACTTCTTTCCAATGATTCGGTATTTTATTTAGCCAATCAATTTTTGATGTATTTAAATAACTGTGGTTGTTTTTCATTAATCAATAATTTCTTTTAGTAAACCATCAGTTTCTTTTTCTAATGATAAAATTTCATTAGTAATAATATTAAGGTTTCTTAATTCATCATATTTATAAAAGTGCTTTGTTAATGGGATATTGTAACCTACTTTCATTTTCTTTTTATCGTACCAAGCATCTGGTGCATATGGTATTACCTCACGTTTAAAATAAGTGTCAATATCTTCAGTCATCGGTACATTTTCAGAATCTTTTAAGTCTTTATCAGATTTTGGATTTCCTTTTTTGTCAGTTACTATCTTTCCATCTTCATCTCTTTCAGGTTGATGAACTGTTATCTGATAGTATCCAAAATCTTCGTTGTTAAAAATTTTTGAGTATTGGTTTTCTTCAAAATCAAAATAAAGGTTTTGTATATCTAAAATATGATTAGGATTTAATTCAACCCTTTTGTCTCCAAGAGGTTTTCTCATTTTTTTAGAAAACTCATCTTTTGAAGAAGCATTTATCAACTGTACCTTTCCTTTTCGTTTTTCTTCTTTTACATTACTTAAAATCCAAATATATGTGGCAATACCTGTATTATAAAACATATCATTTGGCAATTGTATAATACACTCTAATAAATCGTTTTCTAAAATGTATTGTCTTATTCCGCTTTCTCCACTTCCTGCATCTCCTGTAAATAGTGCAGAACCATTATGTACAGAAGCAATTCGGCTCCCACCATCTTTTGGGTCTTTCATTTTAGAAAGCATATGTAACATAAACATAAGCTGTCCATCGTTACTGCGAGAAGCCAAGGTTTGTTCTTCTAATTCGCCTTTAAAGTTTTTAATTTTTAGATTAAACCTTGTATCTACAATGTCTTGTTTTTTATTCGAGCTATTGGTTAATGACTTTAAGTCTTCTTTCCAACTTGTTCCGTAAGGTGGATTGGTCAACATAAAGTTGAACTTTAAATTTGGTTCAAAACCATACTCACTCAAAGTAGAACCAAATTTTATTTTGTCTGGGTCTTCGTTTTTAAGCAACATATCAGATTTACAAGTCGCATACATTTCTCCTGTATTCTCTTGTCCGTATAAATGAAAAGTGGCTTTAGATTTTATTTCTCCATCTGGATTTGTTGCGTACTTTTTAGATTGCGTCAACATTGCTCCAGAACCAGCACAAGGGTCGTACACTAAAAAAGTTCCGTTTTGTATTTTTTCTTTTACAGGCAAATACACCAAGTGTGTCATTAATTCAATAATTTCTCTTGGTGTAAAATGTCGTCCAGCAGCAGCATTTGTTTTTTCGTTAAATCTGCGAATTAAATCCTCAAACATATAACCCATTGCCATAGGTGATATTTTTTCAGGACGCAATTCTACTTTTGGGTTACAGAATTTTTCGATTAGTGAAAACGTAATTCCACCATTTTCAAGGGTTTCTAATTGGTTTCTGAATTTGAATTTAGAAATAATGTCTTGTACATTTTCTGAATAGCCATTTAGGTAATCTAAAAAATTGCTATCAATATTTTTTGGGTCGTCCAACAACTTTTTCATTGTGTATGGCGAAGTGTTGTAAAATGCCAATCCAGAACCGTGAGTTTCACTCGTTAAAAGTCCGTCAAGATTATCCATTTTGGATTTAAACTCATTGTGAGTTTTCAGAACTTTGTCTTTGCTTTTTTCAAGTGCTAAATCTAATCTTCTCAAAACGGTCATTGGTAAAATCACGTCTTGATATTGATTTTCAAGGTATTTGTTTATGAGTACATCATCTGCAACTGTCCAGATGAAATTTATAATTGGTTGTAGGCTTTGTGTATCTAGATTCATTTAGTTTCATTTAAACAAATAAAGCGCCTCGAAATGAGTCGCTATTATTAATTAAGGGAATAGTTAAAGATAAAAAAAGTATTAAAGCTACAAAGTGATTTTTGTCATATTATTTAGCAAAAAGTAATATTACTCCCTATAACTAATCCGATCGCGAATCCCGCCATTCTCTCTATGAATAATTACATCTGCCTTATAACGTTTGGCTAGGGTTTTTGCTTTACGTATGGCTGTACTTTGTTTACGGTGTTTTGAAGTAATACGCTTGTTGCCTTCTCTACGTACGGCCCATTTATCTTGATAAGGGACCACATGCTGGTGCCAGGTTCGTTTTTTTGCCGTGTTGTGCCCAAGTGCTTTGAGTATGGCTTCTATGAGTTTTTGGATGGCGTCTGTAAGTGTGTTTTGTTTTGGCATGAGGTAAAGGTATGTGATTTTATATAATGAAAATAGATAATTTAGATTGGTTAGGACATTAGATTCTTAGACCTTTTAGATCGTTAGATTAATTAGATTTTTTGAATTTTTTGAATTTAGATCAGAAGTTATATATAGTATTTAGTTTGTATTTTTAAACAAAAGCAACCTCATGAAATACATATGCAACCTTCTTATTATTAGTGTCTTTTTATATAGCTGCAAACAAACACCTAAAGCTACACCGACAGAAACACCCATAAAAACACAAAGTGACTTCGATATACGTATCACGAGTTTATCGCAATCCAATACCACTAGAGATTCCTTATTGTTAGCCAATTATAAACATGCGCTTCAAAATTTTAATAAGGACCCCACGGCAACACACACCATTTGGTTGGGCAGACGTATTGCTTACACTGGTGCCTATAAAGAAGCGATTAACGTATTTACCAAAGGTATAGCACAGTTCCCTAATGATGCACGCTTGTATAGACATCGTGGGCATCGCTATATTACGACCCGGCAATTTAACAAAGCCATTATAGATTTTGAGGATGCAGCAGACCTTATAAAAGGCAAAGTAGATCGTATAGAGCCAGACGGTATGCCTAACCGATTAAACACTCCTGTATCTAGCTTGCATACTAATATTTGGTATCATTTAGGGTTGACATATTATGTACAAAACAATTTAGAAAAAGCTCTAGAGGCGTTTAAAAATTGCTTAGAAGCCTCAAAAAATGACGATATGATTGTGGCGACGACGCATTGGTTGTATATGATACAACGGCGTTTAAACCATACCGAAGCGGCAAAGCGTCTATTAGCACCTATTACTAACGACATGACCATCATAGAGAATGATGGGTATCACCAATTACTCTTATTTTATAAAGGCCAATTAACTGAAGATAGCTTAAAAGGGAATGGGGCGTCGGGGTCTAGTGAAGCTGTAAAATATGGTGTTGCCAATTGGCATCATTATAATGGTGATGTGAGTAAAGCAGAGCAATTATACAAAGATTTGGTAAGCACAGGTAATAAAGCAGGATTTGGGTTTATTGCGGCTGAGGCGGATTTGGAGAGGCTGTAATTTAGATGGTTAGACCTATTAGATTTGTTAGACTTTTAGATTATTAGACTTGTTAGATGGTTAGATTCTATAGCTTTGGGTTTTTATGGGGCTTTTTTAGTTCTACACTTCGATATGCTCAGCACAGGAAGGCTCAATATGACAGTTTATGTATTGGTCTAAGCAATTTCTTTTATAAATGCTTAAAATTTGCTAACTTTAGACATCCTCTTTTTATTACTATTTAATAGACGTTATAAACAATCCTTTTGATAACGGTTACTGACACATGTTGTGAATTATTTTAAGACTATGATTTTTTATTCGTAGAGATACATGTGTTCAACATATACGATATAACCCTATAAACTTAAATTATGAATCAAAGGTATTTAAACGTTGGCAGTTGGAACATCGAAAAGTTTGGATTAGTAGATGATAATACAGAAAACGAATACGCTATTGCACAGCATATCGAACTTTCGGGTGTTGATATTCTTGCGTTTCAAGAAATGTATATCACTAATAAATCAAGGTTTACAAATAAGCATTTAGATGCGGCTTTAGATTTGGTAAAGGAGCATACAGGCAACACATGGAAGTACGAAATATTTCCTAATCGATCAGCTTCAGACACCAGCCAACTTTGTGGAGTGACTTGGAATACCAATAGAGTAACCAAAAAGCTAGACACCTTAAAAATACCTGTAAAAACGAAAGTAGAATTTGAAGGTAAAACTTTATGGTTATGGGATAGAATTCCACATGCTGTAAAATTTGAAACTGAACAGGGAAAAACAGATCTTATTATTATTTCTATTCATATGAAATCTAATGTCGGCAAACGATATATAGTAGAACGCAAACGCTATGAAGAAGCCAAAACTCTTATTGAAAACATCCCTTTGGTTATAGATGAACTCAAAGACAAGGACATTGTTATACTGGGTGACACAAATTGTAAATCTAGAAGAGAGCCAGCTATAAATGCATTCATAACTGGTGGTTTTGAAGATCTAAACGCCGACGATATTCCAACTTTTGTAAGAGGAGAAAAAGCACCATTTGATAGAATCTTCGTGCCAGGAGATGAAGATAGGAAGCCTTTTAAATATAGTAGACAGTATATTATGCGATCTGCCAGTCCACTCGCACATGACGAGTACCTCTCTGATCATTACCTCATAAAAACCATGATAAAAATAAGAAAGGATGATGATTTCATATAATCAAAACTTAATGATTTAAAAGGATAATATGCAACAGAAAAGCAAACTAAAAAAATCAACAAAGCGAGATGTCTATTCCATAAAGGATTTAATTACGAGTCGTACCCAAAAGGATTTAGGCTTACAAATTCCATTTGATGTGTATTTGCAAGATCCTTATGTGGCTAATGCAGATCCTCTATTTGGTTTTGTCGATAATTTCTATATCCCATGGGAACCTAATATTAGTGATGGACCAACAAGCGCTCGATTTGCGGTTGTGGACTATAGTAGCGAGACAGGTATTTTAACCGATAAAGCAGTTTGGGATGAAAATGAAATGAAATTTAGAAATAGTAGCGGTGTTATTTTAGATCGTAACTGCAAAGATCTTTTTCAGTTTCACCAGGTTAATGTCTGGGCCATATTACAACGCGCATTACGGTATTTTGAACATGGTGATGGTCTTGGTAGACCTATTCCCTTTGCTTTTGAAGGCAATAAATTGATTGTGGTGCCACATGCGGGTTATGGAAAAAACGCCTTCTATGATCGGCAAAGTAAGTCACTCCAATTTTACTATTTTGTAGAAGATAATAAGACCGTTTATACCTGTTTATCTACAGATATTATTAATCATGAATTTGGGCATGCCATTTTAGATGGTATTCGTCCGCATTTTATAAGTAGTGTGCTTCCACAGACCGGAGCTATTCATGAGTTTGTAGGGGATATTACGGCACTGCTTATTATTTTTTCTAACAATGACTTTAGAGGACGTCTAGGAGAACTCACGGATGGTAATCTCGATGATCCTTTAGGAAGCGCCTTTCAGTCTATAGCCGACGAATTTGGGAAAGCAACACAAGACAAACCGTATCTAAGATCTGCTAATAATGATAAAACAATGACAGATGTTGAAGATAGTCTAAGTCCGCACTCCATCTCTGAAGTGCTGACAGGAGCCATGTTTGACATTTTAAAAAAATTAATTGATCAATATAAAGACAGAGGACATACAACGGCGCAAGCTATGGCCTACGCCTCTCGTATGATTCGCAGAATTTGTGTACAACCCTTAGACCTTTTACCCCCTGTAGATGGGACGTTTAAAGATTATGCTTTAGCTTGTTTAAAAGCGTTTCAAATTTCAAATCCCATTGATCCTAACAATTATTATAACATCTTAAAAACCGTTTTTAAGGAACGTGAAATATTATCCGCTAAAGACATTAGAGCACATGAAAATAACCCTTACGCACATGAACGCTTAAGATTAGAAATTCATCATGATATTGATCGCATTGCTAGGTCTCGTGCTGCGGCATACGATTTTTTAAATGACAATCGTAAGGCTTTGTTGATACCCATACACCAAAACCTTATCGTCTCTGATTTGTATGATAGTAATAAATTTTCACGGGATGGTATTAAGTTACCACGACAAATCATTTTGGTCTATACATGGAAAGAAGAGCATGTTTTAAATCATTGGCGTTATGAGGAATTTAACCATGAAAAAATTGAAATTTTATGTGGTGGTACGCTCGTTTTTGATCAAAATGGTAGAGTATTATCTTGGTTTAGAAAACCTGGTACAACCTTAGAAAATGAAATAGAAAAACCTACAAATGACCAAGAAGAAGAGATTAAAGCTGGTGAGCGTAGAAAGAAAGAGATTTTAAGCACACTTTCTAAAAGAATTCAAAGCGGTGCTATAGGTACAGCCATTGGTGGTGAAATTGGTTTGGTAGAATCTCATATGTCAGCATTGCAGGTGACAAAAGAAAATGGCACGCTAAGATTTGGAATAGCTCCGCACATAAATCTAGATTGTAAGGATCATAATAAAAATTATAATAGATGGGAAGTAAGCTCTTAATTAGAAGTTATAACGTCGGTTGTGGCGACTGTTTTTATATAAGAATACCTGACGATGATAGTGATTTTCATATGCTCATTGATTGTGGAACAAAAGAAGGTGCAAACAGTGGTGTCTTAAAACGTGCTATTGAAGACCTTGAACAGAACCAATTGCCAGACGATGCTGCTACTGGTAAAAAACGATTAGACCTCATCGTGGTAACGCATCGGCACGAAGATCACATCAAAGGCTTTGACCCAAAGTATTTTAAGAATATTGCTATTAAAAACATATGGATTACCATCGCCATGGATGAGTCGCACCCGCAAGCACAAAAATCATTACACCTTCACAACCTTGCCTATAATTATGTCACTGCAATTAAAAAAGCAAATATTAAGTTAAGCCCTGAGCTTGAACCTATATTAGATCTTTATAGTATTGGTAATAAAGGAGCGACTAAGGCATTGACCAAAACATTTCCAGATAACAATGGTATTGATGTAGACTATGTACATGCTGGTGTAACCTCGGATGATTTAAACCTCAATATTAAGAATACTAAAATCACCGTACTTGCTCCAGAAAAAGATATCGATCACTTTTATTTAGGGAAAGATTTAGATGAAAACTTAAGAGGGTTGTCATCTGATGCGCAAAGCTTTGGAAAACACCTATCTGAGGATAACGAAAATCTACCTACTAATATATCGGCTTCAGAGTATAAGTTTCTAAAGTCTAGAATGCTTTCTAACGGTTTGGCATTTACCTTAAACGACACCTCTATACAAAACAATGTGAGTACGGTATTACTCATAGAATGGAATGGAAAACGCTTACTCTTTGTTGGTGACGCAGAATGGGATTCTGGCTATAAAGAAGGACGTAAAAATTGTAGCTGGAATGTGATGTGGGAGAAGCGACAAGAATTTCTTGATAAACCTTTAGACTTTTTAAAAGTAGGACATCATGGAAGCCATAATGCGACACCATGGAATAGACATGAGGACGATACACATGAAGTCAATCAAATATTCAATAGTATTTTACCACTCCCCTTAAATGGAGAAACACCTAAAGCCAAGTGCTTAATTTCAACAAAGCGAAGTCAGTATGATACCATACCTGATGCCAAATTATTATCTGAAATAGGAAAGCGAGTTTCTAATACCAAAAACTATGATGATTTCTTTTCTAGTGAAATTCCTAACTATGATCCCGATAGAGATATCTTTAACTATTCTATTGAAAAAGAATACACGTCTGAGCCTTCGCCTAGACAAGTCGGAGAAAAAGATTGGATAAAACATCCACAACCTTGGAGAACCGATTTTGAATCTAAAGGCAGAGGGCAAAAAACAATGTGGCAAGACCACGTTGAATTTATAGATGTTGAATTTGATGCTTGATTGTTATCATCAACAAAAAAGCATCACAAACCTAGTGCATCATTAGAAAGTCGGGAGGTTTAAATACCCTCTAGGGTTATAACGTGCAATTTGGTCAAACTCATGTTCCGTTAAGCCGGCTCGCATATCTGCTAAAATGGCCTTATCACTTTTATGATTACGCACCACATAAAAATCGGAACCATACAGGACTTTGGTTTTTAGGTTGTCGTTGCTTAAAGTTTGTTTTAACAAGGGTAAAATAATGGCATCATGAAGGATGTAACTGATGTCCGCATAGACATTATCGTATTGCAACATAATACTACAGATTATGGTGTACCAATCGACATGTTTCCAGACATAAGCCAATTTTCCAGGACTTGGATTACCACTTACATTTTCAAAAAAGTCGATACCTTTTTGAGGTTGTAATATGAGTTGCGTGGTATAATTATCGCGATCGCTTTCTAAAAAACGTTTCCACTGGTCATCTCCGCCAAAGTGAGCAAAACATAGTTTTAAGTCTTTAAGTCCATCTGGTCTCCATACTCCAGATGTATCGTAAAACAATTGTTGGATGCTTTTATCTTTAGCTTGGGCGACAACCTTCTTTAATAAAGTCTCATCTAATAAACAGAGGTAATTTAGTGGATTGGTAAAATTATTACAATAATCTATATTTTTAACTTCATTAAGGTGTAAGGCATTACTATCCTCTTGAATATAATCTGCGTCTATATCAAAATCTACACGTTTATCTGTCTCAACAGCCTTGCGTTTGGTTTCATCTACTTTTCCTTCAGTAAAAATGGGGTGATTATCCCACTCTTTTTTCTTTTTGCCTCTAAAAAAAATCGTTCCTTTTATACAGTGCGTCATTATTGGCAAACTGTGTTGTATACAATATTTCCATAAGGGTAATAACAGCTCATTAAAAGGATAATAACCCAAAGCTGGATATATTTTAATGCCTGCAAATTGATGTTCTTCGAGATAGACTTGCATCATGCAACCCTTTACTAAACTTACTTTACCTGTTTCAGGATCTACAGTGTAATCAAAATAACGTTTATCTGTCATACGCTCAGGGTGTGCAAACACAAAGGGATGAAAGAGATCTTTATCGGTTTTACGTTGTTTGATATCTAAAAGTCCTTGCATTTGGTATTGCATAGCAAAAAACTTGTCGCGCTTATTGGTCTTAGGGTCTTTAGGGATTTTTATAAACTCTTTTTGTGTTTTATCATACACCTGTTTAAGCGAACCCGCTTGCATATATTGCATATCCATTGGCAGACCTACAAAATGCGCTTCTGGTGGATATTGCTTTTTTAGCTTATCGTAGATACCACTTTGCTTTTTATACTTTGAGAATAAACCTATTTGTACATAGCGATGAAAGAGATCTGAAAAGTGTTTTCCTGGTAAAACTTTTAATTGTCTTAACAGCGCAAATACAATGTTTCTAACAGATTTAAAAAAAATGAGAATCAGAATAAAGAACACAAGTTTATAGAATAGACTAGGCACTTTAACTATCCAACCCGAATCTTGTAACCAAACTAAGGCTTTTACTATTAAGGCCTTAAACCCTGTATAATTGACATCAACATTAAAAAATGCTAGACCTAGGTAAAATACTACTGAAACCAGTAAATACGCTTCTATTAAAAACTTTAAGATTCCTAATATAAAGGTACGTTTAAAAAAGAGTTCGCATTTAGCCCAAAACCGTTGCCAACTTTTGTAATTGTCTTTATAAAACCAAGGTTTTATCTTAGTGTAATACCATCGTAATACTTTAATAACAAAACTTAGGGATAAGGCTCTGTATAAAGGTCCTGGCAAATAGGTCTTTGCTAAAAATGGCGGCACATAGTCTCCTGTAAAGACGTGTGCGTGACAGTTTATGATTGGTGGTTTTTTTGACATAAGTTGTAAAATTAGTAACTAATTGAGTGACGACTAAGTGGTTCTAATTCATAAAAAAAGTCTCATCAACTAAGCATAACTATGTTACGAATTTTAATCCTCAACACAATTTACGGTTAATCCCAATTTTATACTATTTTTCGTATATTCTTCAATATAATTTTCAATATATTTTTTTGATGCTGCACACTTTTCTACTCTACCAGCATCATTTCCTATCGAGTCTGTTCTTCTACAAGTAACACAGTGTTTAGCTAGCTTTATATCTATTGAATTCTTTAATGATTCTTTCTTAACTTCTATAATAGTGTCTAGCTGAATTTCTTGATTAAAAACTTTAACTGATACAGTATCAGTCAGCGAAGAAAAATCCACATTATTTATAGTGAAATTTCCATTGGAGTTGGTACTTGTAGATTGATCGGATTTTATCAAACCTATATTAACGTTATCTATAATATTGTCACCATAAAAAACCGTTCCAGACACATCGCTTTGGCAAGACTTAAAATCTTCTACTTGCGCAGGATTAAAAAAGAAAATCAATGCAAATATAGCCATAGGTCCTCCTGCATTTACAATACTATTTTCCATTTCGAGACGACCTGTAATGGCCATTGCAAATGCTGCGGCAGCTAATGCTAGTACTATAGTGAAAATTTTATCGGCTTGCTGTGTTTGGCATCCAAAAACTAGTGTAAGTACAATTAATGCTATGAGTAGAATCACACCTGCTATAATACCAAAAGTTGTTTGTTGTTTTCTTGTCATCTGTATAATATTTAATGGATTAATTTTTTTCTTAAAATCAAAGCCTGAAACAGGTAATTTGTTCTCTTCAAATTTTTGCTTTAACTCTAAAGCACTAGTTTTATCAAAACTTGCTAAATACTGTTGCATTGTTTTATAAGCATCAGCATTGGGAGATGGTATACTTAGTTCTTCAATTGGGAGATAAGTTGTGTTAAATAGTTTCCAAAAATTTAGAATAGTATCAAGCACTATTTTTGTGCTATTAACCTTAGCTGTTTGAATATTCTTACCAGCCTTATAATCTGGGTGCTCGTACAAAGAAATAGATTCTTCAAATTTGGAAAAATAGCTTGTCGCTTTTCTATGCACATCATTAATTGCGGTTTGTAACTTTTGCCAATCATCTAAAGAAGCATGCTCAACTTGAATCATCTCATTAAGGGCATCAATAAATGCGTTTCTTCTTAGCTCAATTTCTTCTTCAAATTCAGTAATGCTCATTATTGACCTTTATTTTTATTACGCAGTTTTTCTAATTGTTTTAATAAATTAACAATATCACCATTATCTGTACTTAGTATATTTTGCACATGTTTACTTAAATCAAATTTCTCTATAAACTGGTCAAAGTCTAGATTTTTATCTTCAATAATACTATCATCAATACTGTCTATAAATGAGTTTAACTTATTTTCTGGCAACTTTTCTAATGGTAGCCCTAGGGACTTTAAAAGTTCTATCTTTTCTTTTTTAAAATCTGGCATATTTTTTAAGATTTAATTTTAGTAGTATGTTTTTAATGAGAACTAATTATTCTCTTTTTTCTTCTTTATCAAAAAAAACTAATATCTCAGTTCTAGATTTTTAGTAATTCTAAATGGCATATTCAGCTACATCCACATTAACTTTTTTTAAAATTTCTTGGTTTGTTAGCATAATCGTGTTGATATAAGTTAATAGCAAGCACCATAGCAAAACCTACCCAACATTGAGTAATTAAGCTATCCGTGTAGTCAACAACGAATTATGTAATTCTGCACCCTAAGGATGGGCACATTAGAGAATTGAGTATTAAATTAAACTAAATTCTAATAGCTTGATTGTAAATTAGATGAAACTACTATTAAAATCTATGTAATGCATTTCGCTTTTAGAACTGATAAAATACCAACTATATAAAAGCATTTAGGTTATGGCGTTAATCAATAATTTTGTAATTTTCATAATTAAACCAGATTAATTATGAAAAACATATTTTACGTATTACTCTTATTAGGATTTTCTATGACCATAAGTGCTCAGGACCAACCAAAAGTTGGAGACGAACTTGTTATTGAAAAGACGAGTGCACAGCGTTATACATACATTAAGTTTCCAAAGCTAAATATATTAAGCAAACGTGGTAAGGTTGCTAATTATAAAAGTGTCTATAAAAATAGCGTTGTCATTGATGAAATCGTTACAAAAGAAAATGAACCTACCTATGTAATTTTAAAGAAAAAAGATGGTACTAAATTTTTTGGCTATTTAGCTAAAGTAAAGGCTAACTATGCCGAAGCTATTCATGCTGGTGAGCTTTCTAAAGTTCAGTCTTAAGAAAAGACACATAAAATATATGTAAAAATGTTCTGAAATCTCAGGGCATTTTTCTTATTCCCCAACCAAACCTTCACACTAAATTAACAACTAAAAATTGTACCTTTGCACTTTTGCTAATTTATGAGCCAATTCAACGATTCTATTGAAGTTAAAGGTGCACGTGTACATAACCTCAAAAACATTGATGTTACTATTCCTAGAGAGAAACTAGTAGTTATTACTGGACTTTCTGGTAGTGGGAAATCCTCATTAGCTTTCGATACTATTTATGCCGAAGGTCAACGTCGTTATATCGAAACTTTTTCGGCTTATGCACGTCAATTTCTAGGAAGTTTAGAACGCCCAGATGTTGACAAAATTGATGGTCTTTCTCCTGTGATTGCCATTGAACAAAAAACAACAAGCAAGTCACCACGTTCTACTGTAGGTACTATTACAGAGATATACGATTTCTTACGCTTATTATATGCTAGAGCAGCGGATGCCTACAGTTATGAAACTGGTGAGCAAATGGTAAGCTATAGCGATGAGCAGATTAAAGACTTAATACTAGAATCGTACAAAGACAAACGTATTAATATCTTATCTCCCGTGGTACGCTCGCGTAAAGGACATTACCGCGAATTATTTGAACAGATTGCCAAACAAGGTTTTGTTAAAGTGCGTACAGATGGCGCTATTGTGGATCTTGAAAAAGGGATGAAACTAGACCGTTACAAAACCCACGATATAGAGATTGTGATAGATCGTCTAAAAATTGATGAGACGCAAGACAATGAAAAGCGTTTAATGGAATCCATTAATACAGCCATGTATCATGGTGATGATGTCTTAATGGTGATTGATCAAGAGACTAACGAGCCTCGTTTTTTTAGTCGAAATTTAATGTGTCCTTCTTCTGGAATTTCGTATCCTAATCCAGAGCCCAATAATTTTTCATTTAACTCACCTAAAGGGGCTTGTCAAAATTGTAATGGTATTGGTGAATTATACGTGGTTAATGATAAAAAATTAGTTCCAGATGAAACACTATCCATAAAAAACGGTGCCTTAGCACCACATGGACCAGAAAAGAAAAGCTGGATATTTAAACAATTCGAAACTATAGCACAACGCTTTGAGTTTTCATTAGGAGATGCGTGGTCAGACATTCCTGAAGAGGCCAAACAAATCATCCTCTATGGCGGAAAAGATAAGTTCACTGTAGAAAGTAAACTTCTCGGAGTCGCAAGAGATTACAATATCGATTTTGAAGGTGTTGCTAATTTTATTGAAAGCCAATACAAATCTAATTCTACATCTTTAGTCCGTTGGGCTAAGGATTACATGGATAAAATAGAATGTCCTGTTTGTGAAGGTTCTCGTTTACGTAAAGAGTCCTTGTACTTTAAAGTCGATGGTAAAAGCATTGCGGAATTGGTAAAAATGGATGTGGTTGAATTGGGAGACTGGTTAGACGACCTCACCAATCGCTTATCGTCTAAGCAACAACAAATTTCAGCAGAAATTATAAAAGAAATTAGAAATCGCGTTCAGTTTTTACTAGATGTTGGACTCACCTACTTAAGCTTAAATCGAAGTTCTAAATCTTTATCTGGTGGTGAAGCACAACGTATTCGTTTAGCAACACAAATTGGTTCGCAATTGGTAGGTGTGCTTTATATTTTAGATGAACCAAGTATAGGTTTGCATCAGCGTGATAATGAAAAACTCATCAACTCCCTAGTATCGCTAAGAGATGTTGGTAATTCCGTTATCGTTGTTGAGCACGATAAGGATATGATAGAACGTGCAGACCATGTGATTGACATTGGTCCTTTTGCAGGAAAGCATGGTGGAGAAATTATTAGTGAATGTACGCCTAAGGAGCTTTTAAAAGAACATACATTAACCGCAGATTACCTTAATGGTACAAAGGAAATTGAGGTTCCAAAAAAGCGTCGTAAAGGCAACGGTAAAAAATTGGTTTTAAAAGGTTGTACAGGAAACAACTTAAAAGATGTGGATGTAGAATTTCCTTTGGGAAAAATGATTGGTGTGACTGGAGTTTCTGGAAGTGGTAAATCGACCTTAATTAACGAAACCCTCTATCCTATTCTTAACGCATATTATTTTAATGGTGTAAAGAAACCAATGCCATACAAGAGCATTAAAGGCTTAGAACATTTAGACAAGGTTATTGATATTAATCAATCACCTATTGGACGTACACCACGAAGTAATCCAGCAACTTACACCAAAACTTTTGACGAAATACGAAGTCTGTTTTCTAAGATTCCTGAAGCGATGATTCGTGGTTATAAACCAGGCCGCTTTAGCTTTAATGTAAAAGGAGGTCGCTGTGAGACTTGCCAAGGTGGTGGACTTCGCGTTATAGAGATGAATTTTTTACCAGATGTTTATGTAGAATGTGAAACTTGTCAAGGCAAACGTTTTAATCGCGAAACTTTAGAGATTAGATATAAAGGAAAATCGATTAGTGATGTGTTGAATATGACCATCAATGAAGCCGTGAGTTTCTTTGAACATATTCCTAAAATTCATCGTAAACTCAAAACTATAAAAGATGTTGGTTTAGGCTATATTACCTTAGGGCAACAAAGCACAACACTTTCTGGTGGTGAAGCGCAACGTATAAAACTCGCTACAGAGCTAAGCAAACGCGATACTGGTAATACCTTTTATATATTAGACGAGCCTACAACAGGTTTACATTTTGAAGATATTAGAGTATTAATGAAAGTGCTTAATAAATTAGCCGACAAAGGCAATACCGTTTTAATTATTGAACACAATCTCGATGTGATTAAAACCGTTGACTATATTATAGATATAGGTTACGAAGGCGGAAAAGGTGGTGGACAAATTGTTGCAAAAGGGACTCCAGAACAAATCATAAAAGATAAAAAGAGCTACACAGCTAAATTTTTAAGAAAAGAATTGAATTAATAATTTAGAATTGGATTGGTTAAGTGACTTTAAAAAGTTTATATTAGCCAGTTGTCGTGATTAAGGATAAGTGAATAATAACTTAAAATTTTATTCTTAAACGGTTAAATAAATAAACGGTTAAACAGAGATACATGAGAAAAGAAAGAAACCATAAAAGATGGAATGCAATAAAAACAAACGACTCTTGGGCGATTTTTAAGATTATGGGAGAGTTTGTAAATGGATATGAGAAGTTAAGCAAAATAGGTCCTTGTGTTTCTATTTTTGGTTCTGCAAGAACAAAACCAGATCATAAATATTATAAACTAGCTGAAGAAGTCGCTTCAAAAATAGTAGAACATGGTTATGGTGTTATTACTGGAGGTGGTCCTGGTATTATGGAAGCGGGTAATAAAGGAGCTCATATCGCTGGAGGAACATCTGTAGGTTTAAATATAGAGTTACCTTTTGAGCAACATGATAATCCTTATATAGACAATGATAAAAGTTTAGATTTTGACTACTTTTTTGTTCGCAAGGTGATGTTTGTAAAATACTCACAAGGGTTTGTTGTAATGCCTGGAGGTTTTGGTACGCTTGACGAATTATTTGAGGCAATTACTTTAATACAAACGCACAAAATTGAAACCTTTCCTATTATTTTAGTTGGAAAAGAATTTTGGGGTGGTTTATTTGATTGGGTTAAAACAACATTACTAGATGCTGGTAACATTAGCCCCAAAGATTTAGATTTAATACATTTAGTTGATTCAGGAGATGAAGTTATTGACATACTGAACGACTTCTATAAGGAATACGGCTTGAGTCCAAACTTCTAAAAACCGTTAAAACCCTTAGTTTCTAATTGATTAAACAACTATATATACCATTCATTATTCTAATTTTTAGCAATAGCATAATTGCTCAAAATAAGATTGACGTCAATGCAGTTGTGGATGTAGAAACCAAAACGATTTCTATTGCGCAAACTATCATCTATAAAAATGAATCTAATGACGCATTATCTGAAATCTACCTTAACAATTGGAACAATAGTTATTCAACAAAATCAACACCTCTAGCAAAGCGATTTGAAGAAGAGTTTAGTACAAAATTTCACTTAGCTAAAAATGAACAACGCGGTTATACGGTTGTGACTTCGATTAAAGATAAAGCAAAGCAAGCTTTAGAATACCAGAGTCTAAAAGCGCATCCAGATGTTTTAAAAGTGGTTTTAAAAACCCCTTTACAACCTGGTGAATCTTATAACTTAAGTCTCAATTATAATCTTATAATTCCGGATGCGACGTTTACAGATTACGGATATACAAAAAGTGGAGATTTTGAGCTTAAATACTGGTACATTACACCAGCTGTTTATAATGGTAAATGGAATTATTATAGCAATAAAAATTTAGATGATTTATTTATACCAAAGGCAGATATCAGCATAAGTATAACACATCCTTTAAATTATAAAGTAACTTCTGAACTAGATGATATTGCATTTAATCCAGATACTGACAATAAAACACAAACTACAGTTCTGTATGGAAAAGACAGAATAGACTCTTATTTATCGCTTAGAAAATTACCTCGATTTAGCTTTATACAAACTGATGATTTTGTAGTACTATCTAATATCTACGAAAAAGGTTTAGCTCCAAGTGATAAAGCAATTTTAACCGACAAAGTCACGCGATATTTAACAGCGCATCTTGGTGAATATCCTCATACAAAATTACTAGTCTCAAATATAGATTACAACAAAGATCCTCTATATGGATTAAATCAATTACCTAGCTTTTTACGTCCATTTCCAGATGATTTTCAATATGAGTTAAAACTTTTAAAAACGGCTTTAAAAAAATATATTGATAATGTGTTACTCCTTAATCCAAGGAAAGAACATTGGTTAAGCGAAGGGCTACAAATTTACTTTTTGGCAAAATATGTTGAAGACAATTATCCAAATATGAAACTGCTAGGAACTCTAGCTAATGCTTGGGGAATTAGATCGTTTCATGCAGCAGATTTAGATTTTAACTTTCAGTATTTCTTATATTCAATGGAAATTGCTAGAAAAAATAAAGATCAACCTATAGTCACTTCAAAAGATTCTTTAACTAAGTTCAACGCCAATATTGCGGGTAAATACAAAGCAGGAGTTGGGTTAAACTATTTAGATCAGTTTACTGACGATATTAATCTATCTCAAAGTATTACTGAATTTTTAAAAATGAATCAATTAAAACCAATTAGTATATCGGATTTTGAATCCTTTATGACTTCGAAAACTAAAAAGGATATCAATTGGTTTTTTACAGATTATGTAAACACTAGAAAAAAGATTGATTTTAAAATAAAAACAATAGAAACAACTGAAGATTCTATAAAACTTACCCTAAAAAATAAGAGAGATAATACTATGCCTATTTCTCTTTTTAAGCTGAATAATGATTCTGTTATTGGTAAATTATGGGTAGAAAACATAAAAGGGACTAAAACAATTACTTTACCTAAAGACGATACCGAAAAGTTTGTTTTAGATTATGACAATACGATACCAGAATTCAATCAACGTGATAACTACAAAGCTGTAAAAGGTTCCTTTTTAAACAATAAACCTTTACAATTTAGAGTGTTTAAAGATATTGAGGATCCAGAGTATAATCAGATTTTCTTTATGCCTTTAGTAGAGTTTAAAAATATATATGATGGACTTACATTAGGAACAAAAGTCTATAATAAAACCATATTAAGAAAGCGTCTTAATTATAGATTTTCACCTCAGTATGCTACAAAATCTAAATCACTCACAGGCTCTACCTCTATCTTTTATACACACAATATTGAAAACAAAAATCTATTTAATATTACTTATGGGGTTTTTGCAGGTTACCGGTCTTTTGCAGAAGATGCTTTTTTTACAAGGATAAGACCTTCAATCTCATTTTCGTTTAGAGATGATGATGATTTTAGATCCGATAAAATAGATAATATAACTGCTAGATATGTAAGCATCAATAGAGATATTGGCGATAATGCAGTTATTGAAATAGATGAACCAGATTATGGAGTTTTTAACTTAAGATATACACATTCAAATCCTGGAGTGATTAATTTTTCTAGGTTTAATGCTGATTTTCAAGTTGCCGATCGTTTTAGCAAACTCTCTGTTAATTACGAGTTTAGAAAACTCACTAAAAGCAATCGAAATGTTAACTTAAGGTTGTATGCAGGGGTGTTTTTAAAGAATAACACTGACCCAAACTCTGACTATTTCAGTTTTGCTTTAGATAGACCTACTGATTATTTATTTGATTTAAATTATTTAGGACGTTCTGAAGCTGCTGGTCTATTTAGTCAACAAATTATCATTGCCGAAGGCGGCTTTAAATCGAAACTCGAAACCCCTTTTGCCAATCAATGGATGACTACAGCAAATTTTAGTACTTCAATTTGGAGATATATTCAATTTTATGGTGATCTAGGCTTGGTTAAAAACAAGCATAATCCTGCAAAGTTTGTTTACGATTCTGGCATTAGACTTAATCTGGTAGAAGACTATTTTGAGATTTACTTTCCACTGTATTCTAACCTAGGTTGGGAAATTGGACAACCTAATTACGACCAAAGCATTCGTTTTATGTTTACCGTAGATCCACAGGTACTTTTAGGTCTATTTAGAAGAAAATGGTATTAACATATTCTTACAGAAAAGTTAAATTTTCTGTTCTATTTTAATTATTCTCATTAAAAAGCATTGTTTTATAAGAATAATTCAATAATATAACATTGCTAGCTATTGCGTAAAATTTTAAATATTCGTACTTTTGTTTGGCAAAAATTCGAGCTTCATGAATACGGACCCTAACACCAAAACTGAAATTACATTTGACGATTTTAAAGCTGAGATCTTAAATGATTACAAGCTTGCTGTTACTAGTAGAGAGTGTAGTTTATTAGGGCGTAGGGAAGTTCTAACAGGTAAAGCTAAGTTTGGGATTTTTGGTGACGGCAAAGAAATACCTCAAATTGCTTGGGCAAAAGCTTTTGAAAATGGCGATTTTAGATCTGGTTATTATAGAGATCAAACTTTTATGATGGCAATTGGTGAGCTAACTATAGAGCAATTCTTTGCTGGCTTATACGCAAATACAGATTTAACCGAAGAACCAATGTCTGCTGGTCGTCAAATGGGTGGTCACTTTGCGACACATAGCCTAGATGAAAATGGACATTGGAAAAATCTAACCGAGCAAAAAAATTCTAGCGCAGACATCTCACCTACTGCGGGGCAAATGCCAAGATTATTAGGACTAGCACAAGCTTCAAAAATTTATAGAAATGTAGATGGAATAGATGCTACAAATTTCTCTAAACAAGGCAATGAAATTGCTTGGGGAACTATTGGAAATGCTAGTACAAGTGAAGGCTTATTTTTTGAAACCATAAATGCTGCAGGTGTATTACAAGTCCCTATGGTAATTAGTATTTGGGATGATGAATATGGTATCTCTGTACATGCCAAGCACCAAACAACAAAAGAAAATATATCTGAAATCTTAAAAGGATTTCAACGCGATAAAAAACAAAACGGTTACGAAATTTTTAGAGTCAACGGCTGGAACTATCCTGAGCTTATAGATACGTATCAACGTGCAGCCCAGGTATCTCGTAAAGAACATGTGCCGGTAATGATACATGTGCAAGAGTTAACCCAACCACAAGGGCATTCAACTTCTGGGTCTCACGAACGTTACAAAAATCAAGACCGTTTGGCTTGGGAAGCAGAATACGATTGTAATGCGCAAATGCGCAAATGGATGATTGAAAATAACATCGCAACTGAAGAAGAGTTAACTGCTTTTGAAAAAGACATTAAAAAAGCGGTTAGAGATGGCAAAAAAGCAGCGTGGTCTACATTTATCAATCCCATACAAGAAGAACGCAATCAAGCTGTCATTTTGTTAGAAAATTTAGCAACATCAAGCCCTAATGGTGTATTCATTACAAAGTTAAAAAATGATTTGACTGCTATTGATGAACCTTTACGAAGAGATTTATTGTCAGCAACTCGTAAGGCATTACGCTATGTGGTTTCTGAAGCATCTTCTGAAAAAGAGGCACTTCAAAATTGGACAACTAATTATATAAATAGTATTCAACCAAAATACAGTTCTCACTTGTATAGTGAATCTGATCGTAACGCCTTAAACCAATCTGAAGTTTTACCAACATACGATGCAAATGCAGAAGAGGTAGATGGACGTGTTGTATTAAGAGAAAATTTCGATGCTATTTTCAATAATTATCCTGAAGCTTTAATCTTTGGTGAAGATGCAGGTTATATAGGTGATGTAAACCAAGGCTTAGAAGGTCTTCAAGAAAAATATGGAGAACTTAGGGTTTCGGATACTGGTATTAGAGAAGCTACGATAATGGGTCAAGGTATTGGTATGGCAATGCGTGGATTGCGTCCTATTGCAGAAATTCAGTATTTGGATTATCTAATGTATGCACTTCAAATTATGAGTGATGATTTGGCAACTGTACAGTACCGAACAAAAGGACGTCAAAAAGCACCATTAATAGTTAGAACTCGTGGACATAGACTAGAAGGTATTTGGCATTCTGGTTCGCAAATGGGGGGTATTTTAAACCTTATTAGAGGTATTCATGTACTAGTTCCTAGAAATATGACTAAAGCTGCAGGATTCTACAATACGCTGTTAGAAAGTGACGAACCCGCTTTAGTCGTAGAGTGTTTAAATGGTTACAGATTAAAAGAAAAGTTGCCAAATAATATAGGTGAATTTAAAACACCTATAGGAGTTGTAGAAACTATTAGAGAAGGTGACGATATTACTTTGGTGTCTTATGGTTCTACATTACGTTTGGTAGAACAGGCTGCGAAAGAATTACAAGAAGTAGGCATTGACGCTGAGATTATTGACGTGCAATCCTTATTGCCTTTTGATTTAAACCATGATATCGTAAAGAGTATTGCAAAAACCAACAGAGTCATGGTCATTGACGAAGATGTAAAAGGTGGAGCGTCAGCTTATATTTTAGATCAAATATTGAATGAGCAAAATGCATTTGAACATTTAGATAGCCAACCAAAAACTATAGCTGCAAAACCACACAGACCAGCTTATGGTACAGATGGAGATTATTTTTCAAAGCCTTCAACAGAAGATATTTTTGAAGCTGTTTATGATGTTATGCACGAATTGAGCCCTATTGATTTTCCTAAACTGCGATAAATCTATTACATTTAGATTCTAAATCTAACTGCTTTGTTTCCTGAATATAATCGTTGGAGTTTACCTTTGCTTATTCTTGTCTTGCAAGGACTAATCTTTGCTATACTCCTCATCGTAAGATATTTTAAAAAGCGTACAATTTCCGATTTATTCTTAGCAGTCATTCTATTACTTACTTGCTATTCGCAAATATGTTACACTGTAGGATTTATGGGGTGGTATGATGAGTTTAGAACTACAAAAATCAACTACTTTCTCATTAATATAGGTTTAGCATTGGCTCCACTTATTTTTCTTTATGTAAAATCCATAACCACATCAAACTTTAAATTTAAAAAGATATATTACTTGCATTTTATACCTGCAATAGTTGTAGTAATTTATCGTATAAGTATCTATACTTATGATGCTATGCAACCAGGCTTTAATGAGGTACAAAATGGAATTTTAAAAATTGAGCTCGATGAAACTTACGTGCAAGCCATCCTATTCTATATAGAAGCCCCTTTTATGCTTATTTATTTAGCTTTCACATTTCAATTATTCTACAACTACAGAAGGAAAATTATTCAATATTTTTCTAATATCTATAAGCTAGAACTCAACTGGATATTGAGTTTTCTCATTTTATTTAGCATTATATTTTTATACAGTACAATTCAAGATATTATTGGCTCTAGATTTATAGTTCTAGATTACAATGAGCGTTGGTGGTTAAATTTATTAACCGCAATCGTTACATTATATATTGGTATTAAAGGCTATTTTACAGACACCACAAAACTCAATAAACTCAACTTTACATTTTCACCGAAAACTATCGGTATTCCTGAAGATATTAACAGTTTCGAAAACAAATCAATTTTAGATTCGGATATAGAAATTGTCAAAAATTTAATGGAAGTAGAAAAAGCCTATCTAAATCCAGAACTCAATTTATCTGATTTAGCTAAAATGGCTAAAATGTCTAGAGGTCAGCTTTCTGAAATTGTAAACACAGGTTTCAACAAAAACTTCAACGACTTTGTAAATACATATCGCGTTGAAGCTTTTAAAGTTATGTTAAAAGAAAAGAAACACAAACAATTGTCTTTACTTGGTATTGCTCATGATTGTGGTTTTAATAGTAAAGCCACTTTTAATCGTGTTTTCAAAAAACTAACAAACCACTCTCCTACCGAATATTTAAAGACGCAACTAAATTAAGGCGTCTCAAATCGTATTTAGGACGTCGTAATACGATATAAGTCGTCAGCTGGGCAATTATATTCCAAATTTGTGTCATCAAAACATATAAATACAATTGTGATGACACGACTAAGGTTTATTTTTAAATTTCTTATTAATCCTGTTCTTCAAAAGCACTGGTTTACAGATTTAGTGTTTGCGATTCCAAGAATCTTTTGTGGTTTATTATTAACTACAATGTTTGGAGCAGACAAATTTGGAATGCCATGGACAGCAGACAGTCAAAATTTAAATCTCTTTGAAGTTGCTGCTTGGTTTCCTGAAGATGTAGCGGCTTATGGAGGTGTTTTTGCCGTAGCACCAATTTTCTTTGCTTGGATGGGAGCTTTTAGTGAAGCCGTTGGTGGGTTGTTTTTATTGTTAGGCTTAAAAACTAGAATTGCATCATTTTTAATTATGTGCACTATGTTAGTCGCCATATTTCTACAAAAATGGAATCAAGGCTTATGGTCTATGCTACCTGCAATGGGGTTCTTATGGATTGCCATTTATAATTTAGTCTTAGGTTCTGGACGTTTTGGAATCGATTATCTCATTAGTAAAAAATTAAACAAATAATATCAAAAATTGAATATCATGAAAAATCTATTTACAACACTTTGTCTTTTCTTTATTGTATGTAACTGCAATGCACAAGACACCTTAAAGCTATCAGAATTAGAACTATTAAACAACACCAGTTGGAAAGGAAAATTAACTTATAAAGATTATCAATCTGGAAAATTGACATCAATTGACGCTACGATGCAAGCTGAAATTGATGGAGAAAAAATAATATACAATGTACAATATACCTATGAGCCTAATAAAAATAATAAGTCTTCGATAAAGATTAAAAAGAATGGTACTTATTATGGAAATGAAAAAATTGTAAGTAATACATACAAAAATGGAACCAGAACTTTTGTGACCTCATACGAAGGCAAAGACAACGGTAAAAAAGCGACCATGTATATAACACGACAATTTAATGAGACATCTTATAAAGAGATTAAAGAGGTTTTATTAAAAGATTCGAGTAAACGCTTTATGAGAAATACTTATGAATTTACTAAAATTGAATAATAAATTTTTAAAAATCAAAAAATGAAAGCACTTTCTCTACTAAGTGCTTTTTTTATATCTTTAAATCAAACTAATTATATGCTAACAAAATCTGACAAATCCATACTAAGGAATTCAATTTTTAGACACTTAGATGGTATTGCCACTTCAACCTCTGCATATGCGCTTCACAAAAAAGAAGTTTTAGATTATCTATTAAAACATAAAAGTGTTAGTTTAAATGATTTAACCAAAACCTTTGATGCAAATGAAGGCTACCTTAATATAGCATTACGAGTGCTTTGTTCTCAAGGGTGGCTAGAGCAACACCTAGATAATAAGACTAACACTATACATTATGTAACAAACACTAAAAGTAATGAAGCATTTAAATTGGTTGATTTGTATGAAGACGCGGTTAAACTTTTAAATTATTCTGATCGCTTTGCAAATGAAAAATTAATAAGTGCTGATGCTTTTATAGTTTTAGAACGCATCTTTAATAAATTTGAAGACAATTATGGTTTGGATGTTTCTGATGAAAATTCAATTGAACATCAAATTTTAAAACATATTGAAGGAGTCATAGCTGGGCCAATCATTGTACTTTTAGGTGTTAATGGTTTATTTCATAAGTACTTTATGGAAGCTTCATTTACTGCTGAAGAATATCATAAAGATCCTGAGAGTTTTAAGAAAATCCTTGATTTCTTTGCGCATTTAGATTGGTTTAAGAAAAAGAAAAACACCTATCAATTTACAGATAAAGGCTTATTCTTTGCCAAACGTGCAAGTGCATATGGTGTTACGGTTTCGTATATACCAACTTTTCTACAATTAGATGAACTTATTTTTGGCAACCCATTAATTTTAAAAACAGTTTCACCAAGTGATACTGAAAAACATGTACATCGCGAAATGAATGTTTGGGGAAGTGGCGGAGCCCATACCACTTATTTTAAAGTTATAGATAAAGTCATTATAGATCTATTTAATAGACCAATTGACGAACAACCTAAAGGCATTTTAGATATGGGGTGTGGTAATGGCGCTTTTATTGAACATATTTTTAATGTTATTGAGCAGCAAACCTTAAGAGGTAAACTATTAGATGATTATCCACTATTTTTAGTAGGTGCCGATTTTAATAAGGCTGCTTTAAAGGTCACTAGAGCTAATCTCATTAAGGCAGACATTTGGGCAAAGGTAATTTGGGGAGATATTGGGAGACCAGATGTATTAGCTTCAGACCTAAAAGAAGATTACAATATAGAACTTAACGACTTACTAAATGTACGTACCTTCTTAGACCATAACCGTGTTTGGGAAGCACCAAAAAACACTTACAATTTTATAAGCACTTCAACTGGAGCCTTTGCTTCTAAAGGGAAACGTCTAGATAATAATGCTGTAGAAGCATCACTTTTAGAACATCTAAGTAAATGGAAACCTTATGTAGAAAAATTCGGCTTATTGATTATAGAATTACATACTATTAGTTCTAAACTCACATCTCATAATATAGGAAAAACACCAGCAACAGCATACGATGCAACACATGGTTATAGCGATCAATATATTATAGAAGTAGATGTGTTTAGAGCTATTGCAGCCAAAGCAGGATTGCTACCAGATGATAATCATTTTGCTAAGTTTCCAGATAGTGAATTAGCTACCGTTAGCATCAATCTATTAAAGGGTTAAGTCTAAGCTGCTTTTATATAATTTCCTTTACTAATAAATTGTTTGGCAGTAGTTGCATCGTGTTTATCGAAATTTGTTGTAATCTAAAACAAAGTTGATGAGTTTAGCTGAAACTTTTAAAAACGATGTATTATGAAAACTAAAGGAATAATTTTAATCTTAGCCGTTTTACTTTTTAACTCTTGTATTGTAAAATCGTTACAGCCATTCTACACAAAAGACAGTATAAGTTTTAATAAAAAACTTATAGGAAATTGGATAGATAATAAAAAGGGGGAATGGACTGTAGAATCCATTAAATCTAAAATGGAAGAAGATCAAAAAAATGGCATCGAAATGTCTAAAGAAGAATTAAATTTTGTTGAAATTTATAAAGATGGTTACTTTATAACTTATTTAAAAAAAGAAAAAGAAGCTGGCTTTATTGCTATGCCGTTTAAAGTTAATAAACAATACTTTTTAGATTTTATACCAATTGAAATTGAAGATAACGAAATTAATAGTTTGGCTGCTGAGCATCTTCTAAAAACACATTCAGTTGCTAAATTAGATATTAACTCCGAAGAAGGGGTTTCACTTTCATGGCTAAGTGAAGAACGAGTTAGTGATTTATTTGAGGGTCAAAAAATTCGATTAAAACATGAGTTAGTAGGTTTTCAACAAGATTTATTAATTACAGCTTCTTCAGAAGAATTACATGCCTTTTTAAAAAAATATATTGAAGCAGACTTATTTAATGAATATGAGAAAAATGACAATAAATGGAAATCATCGGATAAATTAGAGTTGACAAAAGTAGATGCAAAGCCTTAATTTAAATTCGCTCATAAAGAAAGCTAATTACCACAGACCACTTATATTCAATGGTGTGCTGTGGTTATTAGCATTTGTAATTTTACTATTTGTATTTTCAAAGGGTAAATCACCAATTACTGTAGATTATATCTATACAGTTATATTTTTAATAGCGCTTGCCATCCCTGTAAGTACCAATTTCTATATCTTAATTCCTAAGTTTTTAAAACAAGAAAAGTATGTGATATACATCATCTGTTTTGCTTTAAATTTGATTGTATTTGCTTTGTTAAGCAGTTGGTTATTGCAACCAATACTCGATTCACTCTTTCCGAGTTACTTTTTTATATCCTACCTATCAAAATCTAATATACTATTAGTCTTTTCAATATTTTTAATCGCAACGACTTTACTTAAACTAGCAGAAGATTGGTTTTATTTTAACACTAATGAAAACAAAATTTTAAAGCTTAAGAATCAACAAATAGAAACACAACTATCAGCGCTTAGAGCACAAATAAACCCGCATTTTTTGTTTAATTCTTTAAATGTAATTTACGCTTTAGCATTAGAAAAAAAAGAGGGTATTACTAATGCTATTGTTCAGCTTTCAGATATTCTGCGTTATGTAATTTACGATTCAAACACTGAACGTGTTACACTAAAAGATGAAATTAATTTACTTAAAAACTATATCGCATTTCAAAACCATCGTGTAGATACACCTACACCAACAAATTTTAATACTAGAGTTAAAGACGAGCATTTTAAAATTTACCCTATGCTACTTCTGCCGCTTTTAGAGAATAGCTATAAACATGGTATAATAGCTGGAAAAACAACGATACCTATCGAAATAGAATTGTATCAAGATAAAAATGAATTTGAATTTATCATTACCAATGCAAATCTTAATACCAAAAACAAGCTTGAGGACAAACACTCTGGCGTAGGTATAGAAAACCTCAAAAATAATTTAAATTTGGTGTATCCAAATCAGCATTATTTTAATATTAATGCATCAAAACACACATTTAAAGTAACATTAAAAATAACTAATGAAGCCTAGAAAAGCGATGACCTGTTTAATTATTGATGATGAGTTGTCTTCTCAAAAGGTACTTCAGCATTTTATAAAAGAAACGGATGTTTTGGACCTAAAAGCAACATGTAATAATACAACAGAAGCTTTTAAACATCTACAACTCAATGGTACAGTAGACTTGTTGTTTTTGGATATTAACATGCCTCAACAAACGGGGTTAGATTTTTATAAATCACTAAAACATCCACCACAAGTTATTTTTACAACGGCTTATCCACAATATGCAGTAGAAGGTTTTGAGGTCAACGCTATTGACTATTTACTAAAACCGTTTGCTTATAATCGCTTTTTAATAGCAATTAATAAAGTACTCAACATTAAAAATACTGAGACTAAAGACAACTTCATTGTTCTAAAAGAAAACAAGGCTTTACATAAAGTGTTTTTTAAGGATATACAGTACATAGAAGCCTTTGGGGATTATGTTAAGATACACACTGAAGAAAAAACAGTGACGACTCATAGTACGTTTTCTAAACTCATAGAAAGCTTACCAGAGTATTTTTTACGTACGCATAAATCATTCAGTATTAACCTCAATAAAATGAATCATCTCTCAGGCAATCAAATTACTGTAGACAACCATGTTATTCCTATTGGGCAAACCTATAAGCAAACTGTTCTAAAAGCTTTAAATTTGTAACCTATGAAGATTGAATCTATCGTTACCATAAAAAAAGAATTAAAGCATTTGCCCAAAGAAGATCTACTTGAGTTGTGTTTGCGTTTAGGAAAATTCAAAAAAGAAAATAAAGCACTACTCACCTATTTGCTCTTTGAATCTCATGATGAAGATGGTTATATCGCTAGCGTAAAATCCACTTTAGACGAGCTATTTGAAGGCATTAATACAGATAGTTATTTCTACATGAAAAAGACCATAAGAAAGATTCTAAGACAAATTAGAGTCTACAGTCGATATTCATTAAAGAAAACTACCGAAGTGGAGCTCCTACTCTATTTTTGTGACCGTTTAAACGAGCTCAGACCTTCTATTCATAGAAACAGAACTCTTAGTAATTTGTACGAACGCCAAATAATTTCACTAAAGAAAAAAATAAGCGTCTTACATGAAGATTTACAATACGATTATAATCTACAACTCGAAAACTTAAATTCATAGGCATTCAATTTATTTTCTAAAATTGATATTTATCATATTTTGTCTTGATATTAATTCTGAACTTTAGGAGTAACTTAAATTCAATGAATTATGAAGACTCCGCAATTTACATTCATGTTCCTATTCTTATTATTAATCAACTGTGCAGCAACAAGCGATGTTGTTTATGATTACAACTTAGATGTGGATTTTAATCAATACAATACTTATGTACTATGTACAGAAGATTTTACTGTAGAACATATAGACAATCCTAAGTTAGATAATGAAAACATACGCCATTTAATAGGTGACGCTGTCGCTTTAGAAATGGAAAATAAGGCACACCAAACAAATGATTTTGAGCCACAATTACAAGCTGGTTTTAGAATACTTATAAGCGAAAAAACAGTCACATTTCAAAATTGCGAGCACTCAAAAGATTTAGAATATTGGGAAAGTTGCAAAATAGAAGAACAAACATACGAGCAAGAAACCTTAGTTGTTTATGTTGCCGATTTTAAGACCAATAAAGTGTTATGGCACGCTTCAATTATATGTAATTTAAGTAAGTCTAAAAAAAGACTAACTCCATATATTAATGAGCTGGTCAAAGAGTTATTTGCCACATACCCTAAAACCGAGGTTGGACAAAATCCTGAAGATTCTAAAACGTTTTAATTATTCTGTTTTTTAGCTTTACGACTTCCTTCATACATTTCGTACTTTACTAAGCGCGCTTCAAGTTTAGCATTAAAGACTTTTATTTTACGTGAAGGACGTAAGCCTACAAATTTTAGAGCTTCAAGGTTAGACGTGATTAACCATGCATTCGTATTTGGATAACCATGTTTAAGAGTCGTGCCAATATTACCGTAAAACTCTTCAACATTCAAATTTTCTAAACGTTCACCATAAGGTGGATTAAAAACCATGTGCAGTTTATCTGTTCCTGCTTTTTGCGTTTTAAAGAAATCTTCGTGCTGTATATGAATAAACTCATCCAAGTGGGCATTCTTCATATTCTCTTTGGCTTTCGCTACAGCTGATGGTGACTTATCGTAACCTAAAATCTTATGATGAAAATCGCGTGTTTTCTTTAATAAAGATTCCTCTATTTTTTCAAATAAATCGACATCCCAATCTTCCCAACGTTCAAAAGCAAATTCCTTACGCATGAGATTCGGCGGAATGTTACACGCAATCATGGCCGCTTCTGCTAGCATGGTCCCACTACCACACATTGGGTCCATAAAATCGGTTTGTCCATCCCAACCACTCATCATAATCAATCCAGCTGCAAGCACTTCATTTATTGGAGCAATATTGGTAGCTGTTTTATAACCACGTCTATGTAAAGATTCACCAGACGTATCTAAAGAGATCGTACAACGTTGTCTGTCAATATGTACATTAATTTTTATATCTGGAAAACGTAAATCTACATCTGGTCGTGTACCACCATTCTCTCTAAAACGGTCAACAATAGCATCCTTTGTTTTTAAAGCCGTGTATTGCGAATGTGTAAACACACTATGATGCACAGTTGCATCTACAGCCAATGAACCTGTGGGTTTTAGATAATTTTCCCATTTCATGTTTTTAACATTCTTATACAAATCTTCTTCTCTGGCAACTCTAAAAGACGTAATGGGTTTTAATATTTTTATAGCAGTTCTAATGCCCATATTAGCTTTGTACATAAAGCCCTTATCACCAACAAAACTCACATTACGCACCCCTTTTTCTACCTCCATGGCACCAAGTTGTGTGAGTTCTTTTGCTAAAATATCTTCGAAGCCAAATAAAGTTTTGGCGACCATTTTGAAATTATTGTCCATACATTACGTCTGAGAGATTGCAAATTTACACTATTTTTGCAGGACATTTATCATTATGACTAAATCAACTAAACAATGGTACGCTTCGTGGTTTGACACACCTTACTACCATATTTTATACAAAGACAGAGATTATACAGAAGCCCAAGGGTTTATGGATAACCTCACCAACTACCTTAACATTCCAGAAGGTGGTAAAATCTTAGATTTAGCATGTGGTAAAGGCAGACATTCTGTGTACCTAAACTCGCTTGGTTACAATGTTACTGGTGCAGATTTATCCGAACAAAGTATTACCCACGCCAAACAGTTTGAAAACGACACATTAAAGTTTAATGTCCATGATATGAGTAAACCGTATCCAGATACATTTGATGGTGTTTTTAACCTCTTTACGAGTTTTGGCTATTTTGAAGATGAAAACTGTAATCTTGAAACTATAAAAGCAATAAAAGCTGAACTCAATGAATTTGGTTTTGGAGTTATAGACTTTATGAATGTCAATTACATTATCGAAAATTTAGTTGAAGAAAATGTAAAAACGGTTGAGGGCATAGACTTTTATCAAAAGCGTAGTGTAAAAGATGGCTATATCGTTAAGGATATAAAGTTTGAAGCGGATGGAGCACACTATGAGTTTCAAGAACGTGTAAAAGCCTTTACATTACAAGATTTTAAAGCCTTATTCGAAAAAGCTGGAGTCTATTTATTAGATGTCTTTGGTGATTATAAATTACGCCCATACTATTCTAAAACGTCAGAACGACTGATTATGATTTTTAAGTAATGAGAGCATGAATAAATACCTATTTCCTATATATGCAATAGCTATCGGTGTGGTTATTGCTTTCTTAACCAAGAGACAGCAATCTATATACACTAAATTACTATTATCTTTTAGTGGTGCTTTTTTGTTAGCGCTTACCCTTTTTGATTTATTACCTGAAGTTTATCAGCATTTAGATACTAAACGTACTGGTTTATTTATTATGTGCGGTATTTTATTACAGATTATTTTAGAGTTTTTCTCTAAAGGAGCAGAGCATGGTCATGTGCATATTCATAAAGAAGACACAAAGTTTCCTTGGTTATTGTTTGTAAGTCTTTGTATTCATAGTTTTTTAGAAGGGTTTCCAATTCATCAACATAACGATATGGTGTATGGCGTTTTAATCCATAAGATTCCTATTGCAGCTCTTTTAACCTCTTTTCTATTGAAATCTAAGCACATGAAAGAACAAATCATAAGCTTTCTATTGATCTTTGCAGCCATGACACCACTAGGCACATTAGTCTCTAATACAACTGCTATTTCACCTATTTACCTTACAAGCATCAATGCCTTAGTTATAGGCATATTTTTACATATTTCTACAACGATTTTGTTCGAAGCTAGTGAAGGTCATAAATTTAATTTATCAAAGCTTGTAGCGATATGCTTGGGTATTCTAATTGCATATTTTATATAAATGTTCTCTAAAGAAGAAAGTCGATTATTACGTCAAGACTTCTGGACAAGCTTTGGAAAATCATTTCCAAGAAAATGGTTGTTATATAACACCAAGATAAAGGGAGTTGCTTTTAAATTTCATTTCGACAACAAATCTGCTTTAATTGCACTAGACTTAGAAGACGATCTCAATAATCGCATTAACTGCTGGGAAAAGTTAGTAGCCTTAAAAGGTATTCTCAAAAGTGATTACTTACCAGATGCCTTGTACGAAGAAGAATTTTATTTAGATAATGGCAAAGAAATCTCACGCATATACCTACTATTGGAACAAAAAGTCTCAATCCATAACAAAAACTCTTGGCGCGATGTCATGGAATTCTTTAATGCCAATATGATTTTGTTTGAAGCTTTTTTTGAAGAATATAAAGATATTATTAAGACTTAACTAGTGTAGTATTTAAGCAGAGCAGGCTTCACATTGTCCCATTAAAAGAATATCTGTAGCCTCTACTTTATGATTCTTTAAAGTTGGTATTTTAACCTCTAAAGACAAACACTCAACCTTCTCACATTCTGTACACTGAAAATGCGGATGCTTATCAGAATGACTATGAGCAGAACAGCCTTCACATTTTGCGTACCACTTTAATCCCTCTTTTCCATTAAAAGAATGAATAACCCCATCTTGCTCTAATCGATCCAAGATACGGTAAACAGTAGTTTTATTCATTTCGTCTTTTACAAGCTCTATAAGACGTACTACAGATTTAGCCTCATTTTTTTCTTCAAAAATATTTAGTACTGTGGTTACAGCTTTTGTTTTTCTAATGATTCCCATGACAACAAATTTAATGCAACTATGTTGCAATTGCAAATAATATTTTATAGTTTCGCAACTCAGTTGCATTAATATTATTATTTATGATTCATATACAAGACGTTAGCAAATCATTTAAAGACAATCTTGCTATTCAAAACTTAAATTTAGAAGTTAAAAAAGGTGAAATTTTAGGCTTATTGGGAGCAAACGGAGCTGGGAAATCTACAACGATTAATATGCTATTGGGCTTTCTAAAGCCAGATTCTGGTACCGTAAGCATCAACGAAATAGACACTTTTAAGAACGTTCAAGGGGTTCGTGAGCAAATCGGTTATATTCCAGAAAACGTTAACCTTTATCCTTATTTAACAGGAATAGAAAATTTGGATTACTTCTGTCGGTTGGCTGGGTTAAACTATTCAAAGGACGAATTACAGGACTTTTTAACAGTCTGTGGACTTCAAAGCGAAGCACATCATCAAAGAGTATCTGGATATTCCAAAGGGATGCGCCAAAAAGTAGGTATTGCTATTGCCTATGCCAAAAATGCAGAAGTATATTTACTAGATGAGCCTGCCAGTGGACTAGACCCTTTAGCAAGTAATGAGCTTTCCAAACTTTTAAAAAAGTTGGCTTCAGAAGGTGCCATAATTCTTATGGCTTCCCACGATATTTTCCGAGTGAGAGAAGTTTGTCATCGTATTGGTATTCTCAAAAACGGAATCTTGGTAAAAGAGCTACATAGTAAAGATGTAAGCGCTAACGAACTAGAGAATCTGTATTTAGAATTTATGCAAAACTAACGCAACTATTATGTTACAAATCATCAAAAACGAATGGCGATTTTTAGTCAGAAGTCGAATATTTCTAGGCTTAAGTATTGCTTTTATTCTTACGCTTCTAGTATCTATTTTTCTAGGAAATTATCAAACTAAAAAGCAAGAGCAAACGCATCAAAACGCTAAAGATCATGTACGTCAGCAATGGGTAAGCATAGACGAAATGAACCCTCACAGCGCTGCACATTACGGAACCTATGTGTTTAAGCCTGCTAATTTATTGAGTAGTCTCGATGAAGGTGTTAACAGCGTTACAGGAAATGTGCTTCGGGTTGAAGGTCATGTACAAAATGAAATTATACATTCCGAAGCTTCACAAATGCAAGCGATTTCAAGATTCGGAAAACTTAAGCCCTCACTCCTATTACAATATATAGTACCGCTTTTACTCATTTTTTTAGCATTTAATACAGTGAGTAGCGAAAAACAAAGCGGAAGACTCAAATTACTCATTCTGCAAGGTGCAAAACCATTGCAAATTATTTTGTCTAAGACATTTTCTGTTTGGCTGTATGGTGTATTATTATTAGTCTTTGTTGTCATCATTTATGGCATTCTAAACATTGATAGCATAACTGCTGAAGTTTTGATTAGAACAGGGTTGTTCTTTTTATCCTATACCTTATACTACTTTATTGTTAGCGGACTTACGGTTTTCTTTTCTGCGCGATGGCAAAATGCTACTCTCGCTTTAACATCAATGTTAGGCATATGGATTATTTGGACCATTTTTCTATCCAATATTTTAATGAGCTCTGTCGAAAAATGGCACCCATTGCCTAGCAGAAATGAATTTCAATCAGCTATGAAAGAAGACCGATCAAAAGGTTTAGACGGTCATAATCCTAAAGATAAAAGAGGCTTAGCATTAAAAGAAAAAGTGCTTAAAGAATATGGAGTAGATAGCTTGTCGCAACTGCCCATAAATTTTGATGGTATGCGTATGCAAGCTGATGAAGACTATGGAAACAGTGTTTGGGATAAACACTTTGGCAATAATCGTAACGTATTGCAGAAACAAAAGCAAAGTTTTCAATTAGGTGGCATTGTTAATCCGTTTATTTCTCTTCAAAATACGAGCATGGGTTTTATGGCTAGTGATAACCTACATCATCAAGAGTTTTTATTACAAGTAGAAAATTACAGACGTGTCTTTATAAAAATGCTAAACGATAAGCAAACCTATGGAGGTTCTAAAACAGGAAATTGGAGTTGGAAAGAGGACAACACTTTTTTTAAATCTGTTCCTGATTTTGATCATAAACCCATAAAATTTTCCACGATCATACCAAATTACTTACTAGACATAGTATTGTTGGCCATATGGTCAATCATCGTTGTTTTACTTATTCGTTTTGGAACTAAAAAAATTAAAATCGTATGAGACCTTTAAGCATATTTTTATATGAGTGGAAGCATTTTTTTCGCAGTCCTTTCAAAATTGTTGCCGTATTACTTTTTATGGTCGCAAGCATCTATAGTCTACATAATGGGGCTCATCTATATGAAAAACAGAGTAGTGAAATAGAAAGATTAAATAAGAAAGCTCAACTACAAAAAGAAACTCTAGTATCTTATTTTGAAAACGGAGAAAAAGGACCAAAAGATAGACCTTGGGTAGATAATACAAAGCCATTTTGGGCTATTTGGAACACACCGACCTACCATTACAAAAAACCGTCACCAGCTATAGTATATAACATAGGCCAAACTGAACAATACGGATTTTATAAGTCTATTAAAACTAATAGTAGTCCTTATGACGCTGATATGGCAAAGGAAATTGCTAATCCTGAGCGGATTCAGTCTGGTACTTTAGATTTTTCATTTGTAGCCCTTTTTCTACTACCACTGTTATTACTTGTTCTGCTTTACAATATCAAAGGTTCTGAAGCAGAACAAGGATTTTTACCGCTCGTTTTTGTTCAAACTGGTTCAAAAAATTGGTGGATGATTTCAAGAACTGTGTTTTATGCTATTATAATTTTGTTAGTTTTGTTTAGTGTAATAGTTTATGGCGCAGTTCTTACTGATATTTCAATTACAGATGATGCATTTTGGAACATCTTCCTTTGGGTAACCTTGTATCTTCTATTTTGGTTAATCATTTATTTTTTAATTCTAAGATTAGGCAAAAATACCGTTTCCAACACCTTGCAAATGATAGGAGTTTGGTTGCTATTCGCCTTTATTATTCCAGCTGCCACACAACAATGGATTTCTATTGAAAAGCCAACAAATTTAATGATTGATATCATTGATGCTAAAAGAGAAAAAACGGATGACATCTATGCACTATCAGATGAATTAATTGACAAACAACTTTTCGAGTTATTTCCAAGTTTAAAACAAACGGAAATTGCAAAAGATTCTGTTCGTATTAAAAGAGCACGAAGAAGCTCTATGGAAGCATTGATTAATATCGCTATGAAAGATGCGACAGCTTCCATAGAAAAAGATAATCAATCTAAAAACGAACTCATTTCAAAAACCTACTGGTTCAATCCTATTACGTTTTTTCAGAATAAACTAAATCACCTTTCAAAAACACATTACAATGATTATCAAGATTATAGAAATGAGATTCAAAATTTGGCAGATAAGCGTACTAAAATTATGGTTTTAGATATCTGGAATGATGTAAAAGTAGATAAAGTAAAATATATAGAATACACCAAACTATTTTCTAATGTTAAATAGACTTACACTAAATACTGATATTTTAGGTGCTGGAGCCAGTACGCTCTGTCTAATTCATTGTGCTGCAACACCATTTTTGTTTGTAGCTAAAGCTTGCTCAGTAACCTGTTGCTCAGATACACCTGCATGGTGGCAAACTGTAGATTATTTCTTTATAGTCGTATCATTTACAGCTATTTATTTTACTACAAAGCATGCAACTAAAAATTGGTTACGTCTTGCACTTTGGTCTAGCTGGACACTACTTCTATTTGCTATTGTTAATGAAACATTTCAGGTAATTTTATTATCGGAATTATTTATTTACGTTCCAGCAATTGCCATAGTCGTATTACATCTTTACAATTTAAAATACTGCAAATGCGCTGATGATACATGTTGCACAAATTAATATAAAATATGGAAAAACAAATAGCAGAACACATAGATACAGTTGGTGATAATCACATTTCAACTAATATAGAAACACCTTTACGAAAAGATGCTTTTGATACATCCGAAGATGAAAAAATAGTCCATATTCAACACCACTTTTCAAAAATAATGGAAGAGTTAGGTTTGGATTTAACGGATGACAGTCTATCTGGCACTCCCTACCGCGTAGCAAAAATGTATGTAAAGGAATTGTTTTATGGTTTAAATCCTATACACAAACCCAAGCTTTCCACTTTTGAAAATAAATACGGCTATGGGAAGATGCTGATAGAACAAGATATTACAATTGACTCTGCTTGCGAACATCACTTTTTACCTATAACAGGACTTGCACATATTGCCTACATACCTCAAGACCGTGTTATTGGTTTGTCAAAAATCAACCGATTGGTCAATTATTATGCGCATAGACCACAAGTACAAGAGCGTTTATCCTTGCAAATTATGAAGGACTTACAGCATGTATTAAAAACCGAGAGTGTCATAGTTATGATTATTGCCAAACATCTTTGCGTATCGTCAAGAGGCATAAAAGATAAATCGAGCTTTACGACAACTTTAGAATATGGTGGGGAATTTCATAAAAATGAAGTACGAAAAGAATTTTTGAGCTGTGTGAATACAGTAACTATAAAATGATAGTAGCAACTAAATACAATAATGCAAACAAAAAAATATATTGCCTAGCAGCATCATTGTTACTTACAATAGGTGCTAACTTTTCACATCATCCAGTAATAGCTTTCCTCTTTATATTAATAGCTTTCATTTCTATTTTTAAAGTAACTAAAGGAAGACTTTTAATGGTTAGAGTACTCTTTTATGGATTGCTTTTACTGGTTTGTAATATCAGTTTTTAAAGAACATATAGGAATTTTGGACACTTTTACGATATACGCTATTACTTAAAATTTAGTACTATGAAACTTAACTATTACGTCTTGATATTACTTTGTTTTGGAAATTATTTAAATGCTCAAGAAACAGATAACTTTCCACCACCAGAAACTCCTATTGAAGTAAAAGCGACAAAAGTTAACAGTAAAATTTAATTGATGGAATCAAACTGCTAGGACAGCATATTCTTAGCCTCAATCCACTTACTCATATACTTTGTACTCTGCAGAGTTTGGTGCTGTAATAAAGTTCCAATAAAATTGTTTTGGCGATGCGCTTTTAAATTAAATTGAAGCTCTTTTATTTTAGAAAAAAAATCAGAATCAAAACCTGCTTTATTAAAACGATTGTTTAATGTCTTAAAACCATTTTGTTGGCTTTCATTCCAGATCTCAGAATTAGTATATAAGTCGATTGCTTTTTGGGCAAATTTTTCGGGATTATCTTCTATAAACCCATTTACTTCGACTTCGCTCAGTAACCGATTTTTAATTTCAAACATACCTTCTGCTGCTATGCCAGACATTGCGCAAGGTGTTCCATTTTGCATAGCGTCAATTAGTTTACCTTTAAGTCCTGCACCAAAACGTAAAGGTGCTAAACACACTTTAGCATTTTGCATCACCTCATTGACATCTTCTGTAAATCCTTTGATTAAAAAACCCTCTTTTTTGTTGTTGAGCTGCGTTACTTTTTGAGATTCGTATGCGCCATATATATGCAATTCGGCTTTGGGTAATTGTTGTCGCATTAATGGCCAAATGGTTTGTTTTAGGTATAAAGCCGCATCATAGTTTGGAGCGTGTAAAAAATTGCCAATGGTTATAAACTGCTTTCGGTCTTTGTAAGTTGGCAGCTGCTGAATTTTAGCTTCAGAAATGGGCTCTAACAAAAATGGTAAATAATACAGTAAACTTTTATCTATGCTAAACTGATGAATTAAGGTATCTATTTCTGCCTCAGAAATAATTAAGCTTAAATCAGAACGATATATACTAGCTATTTCGCGTTTTGTTATATCATTATGTAAATGTTCAACAGAAATTTCAGTATTTTGTTTTAAAGCTACTTCTCTAGCCTTTCGTAAACCATGAAAATCTTCAGTGTCTAATATGCGTAATGCATTAGAACACTGTTCTGCAACGCGCCAACCATATTGCTCTTCAGTCATAAATCTGTCAAACAGAACCACATCTGGTTTTAATTCCGAAATAAAGACATCGAAAGATGAGTCATTTAAAAGAATATCTTGTGTATTTACACCAATACTTGATAAATCAAAGGTGCTCTGAGATGTTTTAGCTGCACTAACAAATGTAATTTTATAATCTTGATTTTGAAATTGCTCAATAAGTTGAATCATCCTACTACCAGCAGCAGAACTTTTAGGTTCTGGCCAAACAAAACCAATAATTAGAAGTTTTTTCAACTACTGAGGGTCTTTTAAAAACGTATATTTAATTCGTGTTGCCTTTGCCCATGACACCATAGCATCTATCTGTTCTTGAGATAATTTAGCATCACCATGCGTCCATGTATAGCTTGGTAATGGCATTTCTTTAGCTTCAACCATTTCTATTAACTCATCAAGTTTGTGGTCTTTTTTCTTATCAGAATAATCATTCCATTTAGACACATTAAAGTGTTTTGTACCATGCTCTATGTGATCTGCTAGCCAATAATTAACTGGTGTAATATTATTGTACCATGGATAACGTGTATGACTACTATGACAGTCTAAACAAGCATTTTTTAAAATTATTTTCACATCTTCTGGTGGAGTTGTATCAAGAAAAAATGCATTTACAGACGCTATATCCCCATCATTCTTTTCTGGCCCAAAAAATTGTGCAATTATAAATACTACTAGAAGTAATAACCCGAGTTTTTTTAGAATCTTCATTTTTGATTAATTTAGAAGTCTAAAATTAATAAATTTCTATTGACTAAAGCAGAACTTTATAAGGAATTAAACTACGTAAACCATTCTCGCGAAAAGCGCTTGTTTTATGCCAATTTAGTGATTGACAACCCAAAATTAGTAAAGCCATTACTAGAAATCCTCTTTGATGTAGATGATAAAATCTCACCAAGAGCAGCTTGGGTTTTTGAGTTTATGTGTGGTGAGAAACTAGAGGAAATAATTCCGCATTTGGATATATTCACCGAAAACGTATCTAAAGTACATTTAGATCCTGCCGTAAGACCAGTCGCAAAAATCTGTGAATATTTAATTAAAGCCTATTATTCTAAAACAGACCATCCGATAAAATCTAGTTTATCTGAAACTCATAAAGAAAGAATTGTTGAAGCTTGTTTTGATTGGATGATTAATGACGAAAAGATAGCTCCTAAAGCCTATAGTATGAACAGCTTATACTTATTAGGAAATGAATATGATTGGATTCATCCGGAATTAGCTACCATTTTAGAACGCGATTTTCAGATGCAAAGCTCAGGTTTTAAGGCCAGAGCTAGACATATTTTGAAGAAGATAAAAAAATAGAAACTATAGGCTTCTGCCTTTACTCTTCTCAGTAAACTTTTCCTATCTTTGCCACTTCTAAAAAATCAGCATAAAATGGCACTTTCAGCACTTAGCGCAATTTCACCAATAGACGGTAGATACAGATCTAAAGTAGAAGCTTTAGGGAATTACTTTTCTGAAGAAGCATTGATAAAATATCGTGTTTTAGTAGAGATTGAATACTTTATTGCGTTATGTGAATTACCATTACCTCAATTAGAATCTGTTTCCGATTCTGTTTTTGGAGACTTAAGAGCTATTTATAAAAACTTTACAGCTATTGATGCTTCTGCTATTAAAGATATTGAAAAAGTAACTAATCACGATGTTAAAGCTGTTGAGTATTTTATTAAAGAAAAATTTGATGCATTAGGTTTATCTGATTATAAAGAGTTTATCCATTTTGGATTAACGTCTCAAGATATAAATAACACTGCAATTCCTTTAAGTATTAAGGAAGCTATGAATGACGTTTATGTTCCTGAATATTTTGCATTATTAGAAAAAATTGAAGGTTTAGCAAAGGATTGGACTGATATACCAATGTTAGCCAGAACACATGGACAACCAGCTTCTCCTACTCGACTTGGTAAAGAAATTGATGTTTTTGTGGTGCGCTTAAAAGAGCAGTTTAATTTATTAAACGATGTACCTAGTGCCGCCAAATTTGGTGGTGCAACAGGAAACTTTAATGCACATAAAGTGGCTTACCCTAATATTGATTGGAAAGCTTTTGGAACTCAGTTTGTACAAGAAAAATTAGGCTTACAACATTCGTTTCCTACCACTCAAATTGAACATTACGATCATATGGCTGCTTTGTTTGATGCTTTAAAACGTATCAATACCATTATTATAGATTTAGACAGAGATATTTGGACCTATGTTTCTATGGATTACTTTAAACAGAAAATTAAGGCTGGTGAAGTTGGTAGCTCTGCTATGCCACATAAGGTAAATCCTATAGATTTTGAAAATAGTGAAGGAAACTTGGGTATAGCAAATGCTATTTTTGAACATTTATCTGCTAAACTCCCAATCTCTAGATTACAACGTGATTTAACAGATAGTACAGTTTTAAGGAATGTTGGTGTGCCTTTTGGACATACACTGATCGCATTTAAGTCTACAATTAAAGGTTTAGGCAAGTTATTATTGAATGAATCTAAGTTCGCTCAAGACTTAGAAAATAATTGGGCTGTTGTTGCTGAGGCTATTCAAACTATTTTAAGACGCGAGAGTTATCCAAACCCTTATGAGGCTTTAAAAGGCTTAACAAGAACCAACGAAGCTATTACACAAAGCTCTATTTCAAATTTTATTGATACTTTAGAGGTTTCAGATAGTATTAAATCTGAATTAAAAGCGATTACACCAAGTAATTATACAGGTATCTAATAATTATACAGGTATCTAATATTTATTTCCATGAGACTAATCCCAACAACTAAAAATGCTATTGCGCTCTATTGCACAACAGCCATAACTTTTGGTTTTTTTGTTGCAGGATTATTTAAAATTCTCGATTACTTTATAGTAAAAGCATTTCTTTTTCTAAGTTTTGGGATTTTATTCATCTTAGCCTTTAATTATGCGCTAAAAAATGAGTCCAAAAAAAATCGCCCTGAAGATACACTTCAAGACGATTCTCATTAACATTTAAATAAGTGTCAGTTTATTTAAACTATTTTATTTAAAAAAGTCTGTTAGACCATTTAGATTAGTGTCTTCAAATTTTGCGTTTTGTAAAACAGATTGTAAAGACATTAGTTTTCCGGCATTCATATCATCACCTAATATTCTAGCAATCATAAAGCCTTTACTTTTAGCACTTCCGAAAATAATTAGTTCGTCTATGCTTTCTACATCACCTAAAAATTTAACGACAAATTTGCCATCAGTAGGATTTCCGCCTCTCGCTAATTCTTCGTATTTAGGGTTTTTTAGAATCTCCTTTACTTTATCTAATTCTACCTTATACTCAGCATCATCGGTATTTTCTTCGATATAAGTTAAAACGTTTAACTTATCTACAGACGCATATGCTTCACGTTGCTCTTCAGTCATATCTACATCTTCAACATTGATAAAGCTTGTTGGCACATCAAATGAAGCAAAGCCTGGCTTTAACTCATTGTCTACATAATAAGTTTGCAATGTTGGTCCTTGGTTACAACTTGTAAAAGCTGCAACCAAAAACAACACTCCTATTGATTTCTTGATTGATTGTATCATAGTTCTAGTTTTTCTTTTCTCCAGCTTTCTTTAACTGATCACCACCTGGAATATCCATTTGACTTGTTAATTTTGAAATCTGTCTCAAATCAATATCTCCTGTTAAAGTCATAACCACAGTTTCTATCTCACGCTTTTCACCATTGATCTCAATATTCTGACCTTTAGTCATTTCTTTAAGTCCAGTGATAAACATTAATAACTCTTTTACATGGTTTTCATCTTTTCCTTCTCTTACGTAGAACTTAACCGTTTGGTTACCATCTTTAATACGCATCAACTCTTCAAGTTTAGATGAGCTTAAGTATTTAGCTACTGTAGATTTCATATCTGATGATATTTTAGCATCACCAGTAGTAAACACTTTAAAACCTGTTATACTTTTAGCCATTTCTACAAACTCCTTAGCTTCTGGATCATCAATATCCATTCCCATTGTGGCTAACATTTTAAACATTTTTCCATTAAGAATAATTGATGTTACTCCTTCTTGGTCTTCAAATTTATCAAATACATTTTGACTAAATCCTGTTACCGACATTAGCATTACTGCTACAATTACTATTATTTTTTTCATGATTCTTGTTTTTAATTTTTGTTGTTTAATTCTTTAATAATCTATTTGTTGTTTTACTAAATTCTTTAACGTGGCTCGTTTTTTCTATACCAACATTAAAATTCTCTGATGCTAAGCTTAAGGCATTTAAACTAGAAGCTCCATCATTAAAATTATTAGACAGCATTGCTAAAGCTTGTTTTGCTTCGATATACATTTGCTGCTCTTCTGGAGAATAATCTGCCAGAGTTTTTGATCCACTATTCCAATTAGGAATAAAGAAACCAAGCATAAGAACGGCAACAGCTGCGACAGAAATCCACTGATATAATCTAGTTTTCTTCTTAGTGTTTAATGGAACGTCTTTAGTATACTGTTCTTGTTTTGATTGAGAAAAGTATTGAAACATAGGCTTGTAATGCTCTAAATGTGGCTCCACATTATCGCTTGCGAAATAAGTTTTTAATTGTGCTTCTTCCTTTAACGTTGTTTCAGCATTGTTATACTTTTCTATTAATGCTTCTATATTATTTAATACCATATCTATGTGTATTAGTTAATTTTTCTCTTATTGTTTTTCGTGCTCTAGATAAAGACACTCTAATTGCTGTTTCATTCATGTCTAACATTTTAGAAATTTCAGCAAAATCGTATTCTTCTATATCTCTTAATTGCACTATTATTTTTTGTTGTTCTGGTAGGTCTTCCATTATTTTAGAAACCCAACCCATGCTATCTCTAGCTTCTACTTGTTTTTGTAATGACGAATTGTTATCCGTATAATTACTGTGAACAATTTTTAAATTTTGTGCTTGTTTAGATTTTAAACGATCTAAACAAAAATTCTTTGTCATTGTCATTGAAAACGCTTCTACATTTTTGTATTCGCTAATCTTCTGCTTATTCTTCCACAATTTCAAAAGTATTTCTTGCGTGGCATCTTCAGCCTCTTCACGAGAAACTAGTAATCGTTTAGCTAAACGAAATACTTTATCTTTAAATGGCATTACTAAGCTTACAAAATCTGCTTGCTTCATTACTTTTGGTTGATTGGTAAAGTCGATATTTATTCGCCTTCATAATTACGACGATACACTTTACATTTTGTTACAAAGTTTTTTTATTTATAATAATGTAAGTAAATTTAGAGTTTTACTGACTAAAGTAAAGAATTGCTATTTATAAAAAAGAAATGATGAAAAATTTGAAAAATTTTCACGAACACTTAATCAATGTATGTGCCGTGAGTAAAAAAATTAAGACATTACTATTAACGTGTATTGTACTGATAACACTCACAAGTTGTTTTGAAGATATGGATGATAATGCTATAGCTTCTGGAGATATTAAAGACTTTGTTTGGAAAAGTATGAATGCGACTTATTTATATAAGCCAGAAATTCCGAATTTAGCAAATGACCGCTTTTCTACTAATGATGAGTACAGAGACTATTTAGATGATTTTTCTTCTCCTGAAGATTTGTTTGAATCTTTAAAATATTTACCTGAGACAATAGATAGATTTAGTAGAATTTATCCTAATTATTTTGATTTACTGAATTCACAACAAGGTACTAGTTTAAGTAATGGTATTGAGTTTAACCTTTATTTGGTTCCTGGAAGTCAAACCGAAGTTTTTGGTGCTATAACCCTTGTATTAAATAACAGTTTTGCTGACGATTTAGGTTTAGAAAGAGGTCAAATTTTTAGAGCAATCAATGATGAAGAACTTACAACAAGTAATTTCGCTGATTTAATAGATAATGACTCTTACACTTTAAATTTTGCAGATTACGATAACAACGGCACACCAGAAAGTGCTGACGATACTGTTACACTTAACGGAAATAGCGCTAGTCTTAATAAAGTAGCATACACTGAAAATCCTGTGCATATTGCTCAAGTCATTGACTTACCAGATGCTACTGTTGGCTATTTAATGTATAATGGGTTTAATAGTAACTTTAATGATGCCTTAAACCAAGCATTTGGTCAATTTAGCGCAGAAGGTGTTACAGAATTAGTAATAGATTTAAGGTACAATGGTGGTGGTTCTGTACAAACGGCAGCTTATTTAGGCAGTATGGTGACAGGACAATTTACAGGCCAAGTCTATTCAAAATTATTTTATAATGATAATTTAAGCCAGAATAATACGGATTTTCTGTTTACAAATTCAATTGAGGGAGGTGGCTCTATTAATAGCCTTAACCTTTCTAAAGTATATGTGTTAACCACAAATAGGAGAACAGCTTCTGCTAGTGAATTATTAATAAATAGTTTAAAACCTTATATTGATGTTGTTGTCATTGGAGAAACTACTGTTGGCAAAACGCAAGCATCAGTAACTGTTTTTGATTCGCCTACTTTATTTTCTCTCGATGGTGTAAATCCAAGCCACACATATGCCATGCAACCTTTAGTAGCGAATTCTACTAATGTAAACGATCAACTTGTGCCTTCAACTGGATTACTTTCGGATATTGAAATAACTGAAACGCCTAGCACATTTAGAACCCTTGGAGATATAAACGAACCTTTATTATCTGCTGCTATAGGAGATATTTTAACTGGTGATCGTCCGTTTGGTCGTAGTTCTGAGAATTTAACACTTCTAAAAGCAAGTAAATCTTTGTCATTAGAACAAGTTATGTATATTGATTAGACTCTAAGCTAACAGCTCTATTCCTAGCAAAAAAAGCAACAAATCTTTGTTATATGTCTAAGCTAAAAACCTATTTTAATTGGAGCTCAGGTAAAGATTCTGCATTAGCATTATATAAACTTTTACAAGATGACACTTATAGCGTAGATGAGCTCATCACAACTGTAAATAGTCATTATAACCGTGTGTCTATGCACGGGCTAAGAAAAGAGTTACTCCTTGCACAAACTACTGCAATAGGATTACCTGCAAGCATTATAGAACTTCCTGAGCAACCCACTATGGAGGTCTATGAACAAAAGATGTTAGAAAGCGTTAATCGTTTAAAAAGTAATGATTTTACACATAGTGCCTTTGGAGATATTTTTTTGGAAGATTTAAAAACTTATAGAGAAAATCAATTAGCCCAACAACATTTAAAAGCTGTATTTCCGCTTTGGAAAAAAGACACCAAATCTTTAATTACAGAGTTTTTAGATTTAGGATTTAAAACGGTTATTGTTTGTGCCAACGCAAAATATTTTGATGACAGTTTCGTAGGTACTATTATAGATAAAGACTTTATAAACAGTCTTCCTAAGGATGTCGATCCTTGTGGTGAAAATGGGGAATTCCATACCTTTTGCTTTGATGGTCCTATTTTTAAAAACCCAATTGGCTATACTGTAGGTGAAAAAGTATATAGAGAATATAACGCACCAAAAACAGATGATGATTCTGTTTGTGGTAATGAAAAAACTGGGTTTTGGTATTGCGATTTAATACCATCTTAAAATTTAGATCCTATAAAAAAAGCGTAGTTATACGTATTGACTTTTTGTTTCTAAACTTTTAGCTTTGCTTAACGTTTGATATAAGTCATTAAAAAGGACTCATATCACAGAGTTAAGCGCTACAAAAAAAGCATCCTTAATAGGATGCTTTTTTTGTAAATGACTTAATATTTTATAATAAGCTTAATTAAAATAAATGCCTCCAGGTATGATGTTTACTGTTGTAGAATTAGACAACGTATTTGATGATAAATCATAAGCTGATAAGGTACCATTACTAGTAAAATCTACAGCATCAACACCATATAAAACAGAATTATTTACGGTCATTCCATAAAAACTTAAACCTGTTAACTCTGCTGTAGTTGGTAGAGTTGTTGCAGTACTATTCATTTTATAAACACTACCAGACATATAGTAGTAAAGTATACCGTTATCTAAAGCTAAATGGTTTGGGTGTTCTGTAGCACCAAAATCTATTGTCATTACAGAATTATCACTTGTATTAATTTTAGATAACTGACCTGCAGTTTCATCTCCTGTCCATGATGGCTTACCTCCAGATAAAACCCATAAGCTACCTGCCCCATCTAATTGCAATGAATTTGGCACATCACCAACAGTAATTGTTGTCGTTATAACATCAGTATTAGAATTAACAACAGATACTATATTATTTTGGCCAAAACCACCTTTATGAGCCACATACAGAGTATTACCATTAGCAATAATCTTTTCAGGACCTTCTGCTACTGCTATCGTTTGTGCAATTAAAGTATTACTTGTGGCATCAATTACTGCTAAATAATCGTCAGTAGCAACTCCACCATCTCCCCAATTTGTCACATAACCTTTACCGTTAGCAAAAGCAATAAACCTTGGGTTATTTAACCCTGTATTTATGGTTGCAACAGATTCAAATGTATATCGGTTTACAATCTCTATACTATTTGACACATTTAAAACGATATATGCTAAATCACCTCTAAAAGCAATACTCTGCGCTGTATCCCCTAAAGGACTAGAGTTTACTGAGCTAAAAATATTATTCTCTACAGTAGCTAAATCATAGGATGCAAAAGATACAGATGCATTTCCTTGTCCAAAATTACCCTCATGCGAGATTAAAATTCCGTTTTCATAATCGCCTAAAGGTGCTGGTGGATTAACATCGTCATCATTACTACATGATGTAAATAGTAATGCCACTGATAAGAAAAGTAAAGCAATTTTTTTTGTATTCATTTTTTAAAATTTAAGTGTTAATTTAATATTGAAATTTCTGTTTGGCATTGGTCGCAATGCTACGTTTTCGTAATAGGTATTATATATATTATTAATTCTAAAACCTGTGATATAACTCATTTTCTTCTTAGACTTAAACGTATAAGAAACACCTAAATTTGCCACATCGAATCCATCTAGTGTATTACCTATAATATCAACTTCACCATTATACAAGTGCTGATAAAATGCTGTAAAGGACTTATAGTTATATGATAATGACGCATTAGCTTTGTGAATAGGTACATAAAATAAAGATTGCTTTTTCTCTACATCTTCTGTCTCTGTATACGAGTACGCGGATGATAATACTAAAGTATGTTTACCAATATTTTGCGTTGCCCTAAGCTCTGCTTCTAAACCATATTGCTTAGCATTAGCAATATTTACAGGATTCCAATAGCCTGTGACATTATTTGGTCTCCATTGAATAAGCTCTGAAGTTTTTATATAAAACGTGTTGAGTTTAAAATCTATGCTACTAAATTTCAACTCATGTCCTAAATCTATTTGATAAGATTTCTCTGGCTCTAAGTCTAAATTCCCACCAGGATTCCAGTACAAATCATTAAAGGTTGGCACTCTAAAATTTTTAGAAGCATTCAACTTTATTGTATAGGGTTGGAGTATTTTATAACTGACATCTCCTGAGAATACAATAGGACTCTTAAAATCTGAAATCACATCTTTTCTTATATTTAGGTTATACTGTAATTTAGATGTGATACGACGACTAAGAATCGCTGTTGCCGAAAATGCATTCCGTTTAGGATTGCTAAAACTATTCCCTTCAGCAGTAATATGACTAAAATCAGTTATAACACTAAGTGCCAAACGTTTTGAAATATCGCGTTTGTAATGGTGTTTAATTATCCAATTGTTAGCATAACCTTTAGAGAAATTATCTAAATCTCTGTTTTCAAAATATTTGAATTGTTCTAATAAATGAACGGCCTTAAGACTCGAGGTGTATTGCTCTCCTATACGAGTCCATTCTATCATACTTCGATAGTCTTCAGTTTCATATTTACTATTAGATGGAGCTAGTAATGTTGAAGAAAATTGACGATTACCTCTAAAATTTTGATGATATAGCTTTAACACATCGGTTTTAGAAAGGACATAACCTAAATTAAGATTAATATCTAGATTGCTATACGCTCCATTTTCATTTCTCCTATCGGTTCCTAAAAAACGGTAATCGTTGGCAGAATCTGCATAGGCTATTCCAAAACTTCCAGACCATGAGTCATTTCCATAAAATGCATTATAGCTTGTATTTTTAGTATCGAAACTTCCATAGCCTATTTGAACACTATGATCAAAATGCTTTTCGAAATTAAGATCATTAGATAAATGTATCGTACCACCAATGGCCCCACTTCCATATTGCACACTACCACCACCACTTCTAATACTAATACTGTTATAATTAGATGATGATATGGTATTAAAATCTACCTGTCCATTCAGTTGAGAATTGATATTAATTCCATTCCAAATTACAGCAGTTTGTGAAGCGTTTGTACCTCTAAAAGATGGGGAAGACACCATGCCGTAGCCATTCTCTTTAAAATAAATATTAGAGTTAAAACGTAATACGTCTGTTAATGATGTTCTGTTTCTTCTAAGTATAGAATCACTAAGCACAGTGAGCTTATAACCATTTGTATATCGCTTTAACTTTACATCACTCAGCACAACGGCATCTAATCTTTGAATAGAACCCGTAGATGATTGTGCAACAGCTTGGCTACAAAAAAGCAGTAATAAAAAAAATAGGCTTATATATTTCATACCTCAAATACTTTTCTCCCGAAAGTAATTTTTGATTATGAATTAAGGCAGGTCTCCTGACTTGCGTCTTGTTATTGGTCTTCCCAGATAAACATCCAGTGACTGAAGGTAATAACAAGCTTTATAGCTTACAGTTGCGGGAACAGTTCAAGAATGAAGATTTTCGATTTACAATCGAAGATCTTTTCACTTGATTCCCTTTTAATCTCATTTGGATTTTCCAAATAGAACCAAAATTCAGCGCTAAAGTAAACATTTTGTTTAATGATTCATTCAAAACTTTAAATAATATTACTTTTGAACTCATAATGTGCATCTAAAAAATAAAAATGAAATTATACGTTTATCTTTTATTGATACTGGCTTTTGTTTCTTGTAAAAATGAAACAAAGGCTGAATTGCCCAAAACTTCTAAAGCTGATATTTTAGACTTAAAATATGCAGAAGGCTTCTCAGTAAGTGACAATGGTAATTTTAAAATTTTAACGGTTAATAAGTCTTGGCCTAAAGCAGAGAAAACCTTTAAGTATGTTATCATCTCAAAAGAGCAAATGGCGAAAACGACGTTTTTAAAAGATGAATATGATGGTTTTATAGTTGATCCAATCCAAAAAATAGTGGTGACGTCTACAACTCATATTCCAGCTTTAGAATTATTAGGAATAGAACAAACTTTAGTTGGGTTTCCTGGTACAGATTATATTTCTTCAGAAAAGACAAGAAAACGTATAGACGAAGGTAAGATTAGAGAACTAGGAAAAAATGAAGGCATCAATACTGAAGTCTTATTAGAATTAAATCCAGATGTAGTGATTGGTTTTGGGGTCGATGGTGTCAATAAAACTTTTGAAACTATTAAAAAAGCTGGAATTCCTGTGATTTATAATGGCGATTGGGTAGAATCTTCAGCTTTAGCAAAAGCTGAATGGATAAAATTCTTTGGTGTACTTTTCAATAAAGAAAAAGAGGTCGATTCTATTTTTAATCAAATTGAAAAAGATTACTTAGAAGCAAAATCAATTGCACAACAAGCTAAAAATAGGCCTACCATATTAAGTGGCGCTATGCACAAGGATATTTGGTATATGCCAAATGGTTCTAGTCCTGAAGCACAATTCTTAAAAGATGCCAATGTCAATTACTTATGGAGTGAAACTACAGGAAATGGTAGTTTAGCATTGAGTTTCGAAGTCGTTTTAGAAAAAGCAAGAGCTGCTGATTTATGGCTAAGTCCATCTTATTATGGTAGTTTAGATCAATTAGAAAAGGGGAATACATTGTACACCAATTTTGAAGCTTTCAAAAACAAAAACATCTATAGTTTCTCAAATACAACAGGTGCTACAGGTGGAGTTTTATATTACGAATTAGGGACTACACGACCAGATTTAGTTCTGAAAGATTTAATAAAAATTTGCCATCCCGAATTACTAGAAAATTACACGCCATATTTCTTTAAGAAATTAAATTAATTGAATAATCAAAAAACATATCGACCTCAATTCTTATTACTAATAGTAATATTATTGATATGCTTTATAGTTAATATTAGCTTAGGTTCTGTTAGTATTCCTTTAAAAAGTGTTTTTGGAAGTCTTTTTGGAAGTATAGAAAATTCAACATGGGACATAATTATTAATAATGTAAGATTACCTAAAGCAATTACTGCAATTTTGGTTGGTTCTGGCTTAGGAATTTCTGGCTTATTAATGCAAACTTTATTTAGAAACCCATTAGCTGGACCTTTTGTTTTAGGCATTAGTTCTGGCGCAAGCTTGGGTGTAGCTTTAGTTATTTTAGGTTCTGGGCTTTTTGGTGGCTTATTTGCTACGGTTCTAATTTCTAAATGGAGTATTGTTATTGCTGCAAGTTTAGGTAGTTTACTAGTATTATTAGCTGTCTTAGCCGTTTCTAGCAAAGTACGAGATACTATGGCAATTCTTATTATCGGTTTAATGTTTGGAAGTATTACTGCTGCTGTAGTAAGTGTTCTAGCCTACTTTAGTTCTGCTGAACAATTACAACAATATATATTTTGGGGATTTGGAAGTTTAAGTAATTTATCATGGAATGAGTTATTAATTTTCTTCGGAATTTATGCTTTGGGAATCGTATTAAGTATTAGATCTATTAAAGGTTTAAATAGTCTTTTGCTAGGCGATAATTATGCAAAAAGCTTAGGGTTAAACATAAAACAAAGTCGTATTATCATTATTCTAGCCACGAGTTTAATAGCAGGTACAGTAACAGCTTTTGCTGGCCCAATTGCATTTATAGGTTTAGCAATTCCGCATTTAACACGACAGATTTTTAAAACATCAAATCATAAAGTATTATTACCAGCTGTATTCTTATTTGGTGCTATTGTGATGCTGATTTGCGATAGTATTGCTCAGATACCTGGAAGTGATTATACATTACCCATTAATGCGATAACGGCTTTGGTTGGAGCTCCTGTTGTAATTTGGCTTTTAGTGAGACAACGAAAAATGATGTTTTAGATGAAGAAAGACACATCACATATCATATTAAAAACAGAACAGCTTTCAATTGGTTACAAAACAAAAAAAGCTAAAACTGTTATTGCATCAAACATTAATATCGAATTACAAAAAGGACAATTAATTGGTCTCGTTGGTGCTAACGGCATTGGTAAATCCACACTCTTAAGAACGTTAATAAAAGTTCAACCTGCTTTATCAGGAAGTATTACTTTAAATACTAAAGATTTAGAATCAACAACTAACCTAGAATTAGCAAAACAACTGAGTATTGTTTTAACTGAACCATTAACTTCAAAAAACCTTTCGGTTTATGAACTTGTAGCTTTAGGAAGACACCCATACACCAATTGGGTTGGAAACCTTACCGAAGAAGACATCACAATTATCAATAATGCTTTAGAGCTCGTAAACATATCAGATTTAAAAGATAGAAGGTGTTATGAACTCAGCGATGGTCAATTACAAAAAGTAATGATTGCACGTGCTTTGTCTCAAGATACTGATGTTATTGTCTTAGATGAGCCAACGACGCATCTCGATATGTATCATAAAGCATATATTTTAAAATTGCTTCAAAAGTTAACCAAAGACACAGGGAAAACGATTCTATTTTCATCTCACGAAATTGATTTGGCTATTCAACTATGCGATACTATGATTGTAATGCGAGAAAATAATGTTGTTTGTAATGAACCATGTCATCTCATTACAGAAGGGGTTTTTGATTCTCTTTTCCCTAAAGATTTAATTGCATTTGATAAAACTTCTGGGAGTTTTAGAGTCACATAGGACCAAAAGCTGTCCTAATCCTAAAATTTGCAGCTATTAAAGTTTATACATTACTCTATCAATTTTAATTTCTGCATTAAAACGACTAACTTACTTCATTGAAAACAAACCTTAAAAAAAGTTTTTATTAAAATGAAGATTAACCAATTTATAGTAATTCTACTGTTACAATTTATTGGTTGCTACATTTCGTATTCGCAAATTGAAATTTCTAATTTTGACAACCTAACACATTATAACATTAAAAATGGGTTGTCGGCAGATTTTGTTGGTGACATTATTGAGGATAAATATGGTTTTTTATGGATATCTAATGGAAAAAGTGTCACAAGATTTGATGGAAATCATTTTACAAATTATGATTCATATACTGAAAATGATTCCATTCAAAAATTAGGTAATATTCATTCACTTACATTTGATAAAACTGGCGAAAGACTGTTTATTGGAAGTTCTTTTGGGGTTTTTTACACATCCATAAAAGACATTCAATTTAAACCTATACAAACTTTAGTGCCTTCTATAAATATACCTATAAAAAGAATAGCACATATCTTATTTGAAAATGAAAATGTATGTTGGGCTTCAAGTCTTGGAAGTGGTTTAATAAGAATTGATCTTAAAAATAATACTCTTGAAAGTTTTCGTCTTAACAACCCTACTCAAGAAAACAATGCTTGGATAAACAGTATTAATACTATTGAAAAAGATCCTACCAATAATAACATTCTATGGTTAGGTTCGGGTGCCGGGCTTATTCGTTTTAATACTATTACAAAAACATATAATGTACATGTCTATAATAATAATGTCGAATTACCACATAATAGAATTCGAAAAATTTTGGCCTCGGAAAACAATATTTATTTAGGTACATGGAGAGAAGGCCTAGTAGTATTTAATAAACAAACACAATCATTTGTTCAACCGATTAAAAAGAATGTCCCAAATTCTCATTTATTAATATTAGAACTCTTTAAAGGTGAAAATCAAAATTTATGGATCACTTCAGCTGATGGATTAATTCAGTTTAACACTGAAACAAATACTTTAGAAAAAGTTAGAAATAATAAGCCCTCCAAAAGCACTATTTATGGGGTTAGATTTGTAGATTCTAACAATATAATTTGGTTTGGCTATGGCAAAGGATTATTTAAATACAACCCTTCTAATTCTCAAAACACGTTTATCGAATTAGAAGAGAGGACAAATTTAGAAAATCCTTTTCTTATCAAAAAGATACTGCGTCACAATGATTTTATTTATATCCAAGGACATAATGGGTCTGGTATTTATAAAATTAATCCCATAGACTTTTCGTATGAAATTATTAAGATAGGATCAAAAATTACTGAAAATCGCAATTTGCGAGATATCATACAAATGGATGATGACCATCTACTTATCGTGGCTTCAGAAAAATTATATATTTTAAATACCAAAACACAAATGATTAATTTAGCCCCACTTCAAATTGATCACCCTTCACCTTCTAATCAAAGCATTGTAAAAGACAAAGACAATAGGTTCTGGGTAGGTGGAAGAAGAAATGGCCTTACCGCTCTTAATTTTAAAAATAACACAATTAAAAACTATAAGGAAGAATTTAGTACTTATAAAGAAGGAAATCATATTTGGATAAACAAATTGTACATAGATAATAAAAACAAACTTTGGATTGCTAAAGGGGCAGAGAGCGTAATGGATTTAGACAATTTAAAAATCTCACTTTTAAACCCTAAAGATTCCATTCCATCTTATCATGATGCTAGCATGTTTTTGGATGATAATAAAGGTCGTGTGTGGGTTGCTGGGTATGACAATGGACTAGGATACACAAGCTTTAAAGATTTCCAACAAGGAATTTCTCATCAAATCGATGGTTATTTTTCAGGAGTTTATAAATATAATGATAGTATAATGCTCACTACTGGAAGAGGTATTCTTGGAAAGTACAATATGACAACTAATACATATACCGCAATTGATATTAACAACAATAAGGAGTATATAACTGGTCCTATTACAAAAAAGAATTCAAAAGAATATGTTGTTGGATGTAGAAATGGAATTTTAATTTATAGGCCCGAAAATCAGATAGCAAATGTAAAAACACCTATACCATATATTAGTAAAATATCAGGTAATGGAAAAACCTATTACGAAAATAACAGTCTAGAAAATCAAGAATTAATCTTTGAAAGTGGTACTACAAATTTAGCTATTAATATAAGTGCTTTAGATTTTCAGCAACCCGAACAGACTGTATTTTCATACAAACTACAAGAGGAATGGATAGACTTAGGAACAAATCAAGAAATAAATATCACCAATTTAAACCAAGGAAATTTTGCTTTTAAAATTAAGTCTTGTAACAATTTTGGTGATTGCAATGAGACAAGATACAACTTTACCATTCTTTCACCTTGGTATAGATCGTGGTTGGCTTATTTAATTTATAGCATCTTATTCCTCACTATTGTTTGGTTGCTTTATCGCTTTAATTTAGACAAAAAGCTTGCTCTAGCAGAAAAACAAAAAGCAATAGAATTTGATGAGTTAAAGACCAAAATGTATGCCAATATCTCGCACGAATTTAGAACACCTCTAACGCTAATCAATGGTTTATCTAAAGTCTTAATTGATGAAAACAATAGTAACAAGAATACCGAAAAATTAAAAGGAATTCATCGAAGCGGTGATCAATTATTAAAACTTGTTAACCAAATATTAGGGTTGGTATCTTTTGATGCAGGCAAAGTAAAAGCGAATTATAAAAACGGTGATGTAATAGCATTTATAAAACAGTGTGTGTCATATTATAAGTTTCATTCAGATTCCAAACAGCAAGAGCTTACCTTATCATCAAAAATTGAATCCTTAAAAATGGATTTCGATGATGATAAATTGCAGAAAATAATAAATAATGTCTTATCAAATGCCATAAAATTCACGCCGATTAAAGGCAAAATAGATATTGAAATTAAAAAACAGGATAAGCAATTAATTCTTAAAATATCGGATTCAGGAAAAGGTATTGAGGCAAAGCATTTACCTTATATTTTTGATCGGTATTACAAAACACTAGAGAGTAGCTTGGATGTTGGAAACGGTATAGGAATGGCACTTACTAAAGAGCTTATAACTCTTTTAAAAGGTTCGATCACTGTAGAAAGTGAAATTGAAAAAGGAACATCATTCATAATACAATTACCAATTAAGAATACCGTGAAAACAAATTCTCAATTGGTGTATAAAATACCCTTTTTAGATAAAAGTTATACTACTGAAAATATAGAAAGCGCATCATTAAACAATAAAGTATCACATACCCTTTTACTAGTTGAAGACAACGAAGAAATAAGAAATTATATTACATTATTACTAGGCGAATATTACAATATTATTACAGCAAAAAATGGAGTTGAAGGTTTGAAAATAGCCAAAAACAAAAACATTGATTTTATCATTAGTGATGTAATGATGCCAAAAATGGACGGTTTTGAATTTTGTGAACATATTAAAAGTGACCTAAAAACTTCTCATATACCTTTTATAATTATTAGTGCAAAAACTGCAAAAGAAGATAAATTAAGAGGATATCAATTAGGAATAGATGCATACCTCTTTAAACCCTTTGATAAAGACGAGCTGCAACTTATTATTAAGAATCTCATTCAAAAAAAACAAAAGCAAGTTGATTATTTTAGTAAACTTTTAAAACTCAAAGAAAATCCAAAAAACACAGTTGCAAATCAACTTGATCTCAACTTAATAGCCAACCTACAGGAGCATATTTTAAACAAAAGCAATAAGCTTTCAATCGAACAATTAGCAAAAAAACTAGGTACTAGTCGTACGCAATTACACAGAAAAATTAAGGCATTAACTAATATGTCTGTCACAAATTATATCAATCATATACGTGTAGAAAAAGCTAAGTTTTTATTAAAAAACACAAAACTCAATAGCAATGAAATTGCATACGAAATTGGGTTTGAATCTTCAACGTACTTCTCTAGGGTTTTCAAAAAAGAATTAGGAATAACACCTGCTATATATCGTGAAAAACACACGTAACCTTTGTATTTAAAGGCCTGAAACAATACTTCTATCTTTTGAAACAATTGTGCAATACATATTTTATTCTTACCAATACATTTGCATAAGTATAGCAAACCACATCCCTTTAATTACCCCTTACCTAATAACGCTGATTATAATAACGAATAATTACAAAAATTAATTAATCAAATATATCAACAGCTTTTATGGAGTTAAACGAAGACAAACTAGTTACTGATATAATAAATCTAGATATCCTTAATTAATTATGAAGGATGGAATTTCAGTCTTAACTAAAAAGGTACTTAATCAGGTTCTCATATTTTCCAGCTTGATGGTTTTGACAGGCTCAATTGTTCTATTATACTGTTTTGATATTTTTCCTAAAGAGTCAAAATCAATATATGACATTACTTTATTAGATGATTCGGCAGAAAATGAAATCATAAAATATGGGCACGATCTTTTTATTGAAACACCTAAATATATTGGTCCAGATAATATAAATTCAAATTTGTCCTATTCTGGTAATAGATTGGCATGCAATAATTGTCATTTACAATCGGGAACAAAGCCGTATGCTGCGCCATTGATAGGCATTGTTAAAAGATTTCCTCAGTATAGAGGACGAGAAAATAAAATAGGCAGTATAGAAGAACGTATTAACGGTTGTATGGAACGAAGCCTAAACGGTATAACCATGCCACCTAATTCAAAAGAAATGAAAGCTATAGTAGCCTATCTCACATGGTTAAGCCGTTTTTCACCAGAAGATGGAAAAGTGTCTGGTCAGGGTTTCGTAAAAATTGAAGTTCCAAATAGAGCAGTCAACATAGAAAAAGGTAAGCAAGTTTTTGAATTAAACTGTATTGTTTGCCATGGAAAAAATGGACAAGGGGTTAAAGCTTCAGGTAGGTATACTTATAAATATCCACCGCTTTGGGGTAATGACTCATATAACAATGGAGCAGGAATGAATCGTGTAATTACCGCAGCGCAGTTTATAAAAGCCAATATGCCTTTTGGAACTACATTTGACTCTCCTATACTAAGTGATGAAGAAGCTTATGATGTTGCTGGTTACATAAATCAACAAAAAAGACCATCAAAACCTCATTCAGAAAACGATTTTCCCGATCTAAAGAAAAAACCTGTATCTACACCTTATCCACCTTATGCAGATACATTTTCAATAAGTCAACATCAATTGGGTCCTTTTCAACCTATCATAGAATTTTACAAACAAGAATATAACATAGTTAAAACCAAATAATATGAAAACAAAAAACAATTCTAGACGACAATTTCTTGGAGCTATTGCACTAGGTGCAACTGCAAGTACATTAGGAATGCTAAGTAACCCAATTTACGCTAAATCATTGGCTGTTATGAAATCAGAGCTAAACGATTCTGAAAAATGGTTTAAAAAAATTAAAGGAACTCATCGTATTGTTTATGACGGATCTACACCCCATGCTGGCTTTCCAATAATATGGAACTGGGCCTATTACTTATCCAATAATGGAACAGGTACGACAGATGAGGATATGACTGCAATGACCGTTTTGAGACATAGTGCTATGGGACTTGCACTTGAAGATAGATTATGGAAAAAATACAACCTAGGCAAGTTGTTTAATGTAATCGATAATTCCACTGGCGAACCATCACTTAGAAATCCATATTACGAACCTAAAGATGGAGATTTTCCATTACCAGGAATTGATGGAATTAAGCGTTTACAAGAGCGAGGAGCAATGTTTTGCGTTTGTGATTTAGCAACTAAAGTGTATAGTAATGCCGTTGCTCAACAAATGAAATTAGATCCAGCTAAAGTATATGAAGATTGGGTTAGCGGTATACTTCCAGAAATTCAAGCCGTTCCCTCTGGAGTATGGGCTCTTGGTAGAGCACAAGAAAATGGTTGTGGTTACATATTTGCAGGCGAATAAAAATTTTAAACAAAGAATAACAACACATGAAAGCAATTCTAAATTTAGTTATGGTGTGCTTATTTAGCACACTTGCATTTTCTCAAGATAAACCAGTTAAAATTGTATTTGATGTTACGAGTAGTGACACTAAAGTACATGAGTCAGCAATAAGACATATTAAACTGATGTCTAAAGCTTATCCTAATTCAAAATTTGAGATGGTAATGTATAGTGGAGCATACAAAATGGTTGTGAAAGAAGAGTCAACGGTTTCTGAAGAAATAGAAGCACTAGCAAAGAACAAAAATGTAGATTTCGTAGTCTGCCAAGGGTCTTTAAATCATCATAAAATTGATGACTCACAATTAGTCTTTGGTGTACGTTCGGTACCTGATGGAATTTTAGAAATTATCAATAAGCAAAGACAAGGTTGGGGTTATATTAAGGAAGCTCAATAATCAAACAAACATAAAACGATAAGTTATAGACATATGAAAACATCAAAAAAATTACCAAAAAACAAAAACATGTATGTTATTGAAAGAGAAATCCCTGGAGCTGGTGCCCTAACCTCAGAACAGTTAAAAGGGATTTCTGAAACATCATGCAATGTGTTAAAAGAAATGGGCTCAGAAATAGAATGGCAGCATAGTTATATTACAAAAGATAAAGTCTATTGTGTATATACAGCGCCAAATAAAGAAATGGTATATGAGCATGCAAAAAAAAGGTGGATTTCCTGCTAATTCTGTAGAACAAGTAGCTACTATTATCAATCCAAAAACGGCAGAATAAATAGTGTTTTTAATAAATTAAGTATTTCGTTATGAAACTATCAAAACCTAATTTTTGTTTCACATATATATTATCTATACTACTTTTTTTTAGCTGTAAAAATGAAAAACAAAACCCAGCTTTAGCTTCTATAGATTTTCAAAGAGGTGATTTGTTATTATGTGGTGATGGACAATTTGGGGAATTAAAATTTTCGCTTTCATGTAATTATGAAACAAGAGAGACCTTTGATTTAGCTGTAGCTTTATTGCACTCATTTCAATATACTGAAGCTGAAAAAGCTTTTGTAAAAGTTATTGATGCAGATCCAAATTGCCCAATGGCATATTGGGGTGTTGCCATGAGTATTTATCATGCAGCTTGGTTCCCTCCAACAAAAGAGGATTTAATAAAAGGTTCCGCTGTTTTAAAAATAGCCAAAGAATTAACTATGGATGAAAAACAAAGGGACTATATCAATGCCATAGATGCATTTTATACCGATTTTGAAAATATAGACCATCCTACAAGAGCAAAACGGTTTGAAAATAAAATGGAACAGATTTACTTAAAATATCCCGATGATATTGAAGCTGCCATTTTTTATTCTTTAGCATTATTTTCTACCAGAGATCGTGTTGGAAAAGCATATGAAAATGAGAAAAAAGCAGGGAAGATTCTTGAAAATTTATTTGCAGAAAACCAAAATCATCCAGGTATTGCACATTATATCATTCATAATTACGACAATCCTGTTTTAGCACAAAAAGGCCTAGAAACTGCAAGGCGTTATGCTAAAATCGCTCCAGCTTCTTCTCATGCTCAACATATGCCTTCCCATATTTTTACAAGATTAGGTATTTGGGACGAATCTATTGAAAGTAACTTGTTGTCTGCTGAAAGTTCAAGATGTTATACTCAAGCAGCTGAATTAGAAGGTGCATATTTTGAAGAGCTACACGCTACAGATTATTTAGTCTATGCCTACCTCCAAAAGGGAGATAACTTAAATGCTGAAATTCAATATAATAAAATTAAAGATCAAAAATCTTTTTACAGAGCTAATATTACAGCTGCCATTTACCCATTAACAGCTATACCTGCGAGGTTAGCACTTGAAAATAAAGATTGGAATTCTGCTACTAATTTAAAATTACAAAACATAGATTTAAGCTGGGAAGAATTTCCTTGGCAACAAGCCATACATCATTTCGCAATTGCAATGGGAGCAGTAAATACAAACAATTTTAGAACTGCTGAAGAGAAGATTGAAGTTTTAAAAAAATTGCATGAAAGCTTAATTGCTGAAAATGATAAAACAAAATCCATTCAAATTAAACAAGTAGACATTCAAATTAAAACAGTTCAAGCTTGGTTAAGTTTTAGAAAAAATGATAACGAAAATGGTCTGACCTTAATGAAGGAAGCTGTTGCTATTGAAAATAAAACGAGTAAACATCCTGTGACTCCTGGTGATGTATTGCCAGCAATAGAGTTACTTGGCGATATGCTTTTAGAAATGAATAAACCTAAAGAAGCATTGATTGCCTATGAAGACAATTTAAAGAAACATCCTAATAGATTTAACGGAATTTATGGTGCTGCAATAGCCGCAAGGCAATCTAATAATAAAGAAAAAGCGATGCTATATTTTAATCAACTTATTGCACTTACGCTAAATGCAAATAGTAATCGTATTGAATTACAACAAGCAAAAGCTTATCTTAAGCAAGCCATTTAATATTAAAACTACAAATTATGAAATCTAAGGTCAATATAATTTTATCAATCACTATTGTTGCACTATTAGCTTATTTCACATTTAATAAACCCTTTATAGCAACGCAGGAACCTTCTCCTAAATTAGCGATGAATTTTCTGAAATGTACATCTACTAAATTCTTATTGGAAGATATAGATACAACAAAACAGATATCTCCACTTTTTGAAAACCTAGGAAATCTTCATTTTTCAATTAGTACAATAAGTGAAAGAGCACAAGCATTTTTTGATCAAGGCATAAAATTATCCTATGCCTTTAATCATGCAGAAGCCCATCGCTCATTTATGGAAGCCTCACGTTTAGATCCAAATTCAGCAATGACGTATTGGGGGCAAGCCTTTACACTTGGCCCAAATATTAATGATCCAATTCCTCTTGAAGAACGCAAAATTAAAATTAATGAAGCTATAGCAAAAGCCAAACAATTAGCATCAAAAGCAAGTCTAAAAGAGCAAATGCTCATAGAGGCATTATCTACAAGATACAGTGAAGATTTAACTGCAGACATTCCTGAATTGAACATGGCTTACATGCATTCAATGGCAAAATTAGTGGAGCAATTCCCAAAGGATGCAAATATCCAAATTTTGTACGCTGCATCAGTAATGAATACTGTTCCTTGGAATTATTGGGACAAAGAAGGAAATCCTTCACCAAACATAAATGAAGCAAAAGTCGCACTTGAAAAAGCCATGTTGCTAGAACCAGAAAATCCTGGTGGGCACCATTATTATATTCATATGGTAGAATTACCATATCCTGATATGGGAGTCAAAAGCGCAGATAAATTAGCCTCATTAATGCCAGGTGCTGGGCATATTGTACATATGCCATCACATATTTACATTAGAGTAGGGAGATATAAAGATGCAGTAATAGCAAATCAAAAAGCCATTATCGCAGATGAAGATTATATTTCTCAGTGTTTTGCTCAAGGTCTTTACCCTCTTGGTTATTACCCACATAACATTCACTTCCTATGGTCTTCAGCAAGTTTATTAGGTGCAAGTGATATTGCCATTGAAGCTGCAAAAAAAACGGCTGAAAAAGTACCAGTTGGTGAGTTTATAGAAATGCCTTTTCTACAAGATTTTGCATCAACACCAATGTTAGCCTATACAAGATTTGGAAAATGGAACGAAATATTAACGATTCCAGCTCCTAATTCAGAAATTAAACACCTTAACCTAATTCGCCATTATGCAAGAGGAATCGCATTCATTAGAAAAGGCAATATAAAGGAAGCACAAGAAGAATTAAATGCCATAGAATCTCTTAAAAAGGATCCAGAATTAGAAACTTTAGTAGCAACCGCTAACAATGCTTCAATTCATTCTGCAAATATCGCTTTTGAAGTTGTAGCCGGTGAATTAGAAGCATTAAAAGGAAACATTCCAAAAGCAATAGAACATCTAAAAAACGCTGTCGTATTTGAAGATGGGTTGACTTATACAGAACCTGCTGCTTGGCATATACCAACACGTCAAAACTTAGGCTCTATATTAATAAAAGCTAAAAAATATACCGCCGCTGAAAAGATATACAAAGAGGATTTAGATATCTTAAGACAAAACGGATGGTCACTAATCGGTCTTTATAAAAGTCTTAAGGCACAAGGAAAAAATAAGGAAGCTGAAAGTATTAAAAAGGAATTTAATTCTGCATGGAAAGATGCAGACATAGAGATAAGTGATTCAGTCTTATAATACGTCCAATTACATATTCAACCATAATTATCTATGACAATGACAAAAAATAATTGGATTACATTTATACTATCAATCTTAGTTTGTGTTTTAATATATTTTTATGTCACATCGACATTGTCTAACAAGGTATTGCCAATTTACAACCCTTCTAATTTTAATCCAGAATTAGTAGATAAAAGCCTTCAAAGTACTAACAAAAATCATATAATTTCAGATTTTAGCCTTGTAAATCAAAATGGAGAAACCATTACCCAAGAAAATTATAAAGATAAAATTTATATAGCCGATTTCTTTTTTACGCGATGTGGAACTATTTGCCCTATAATGACAAATAATATGGCAAAAATCCAAAATGAATTCTTGAATGATAATGACATTATGCTTTTGTCACTTTCCGTTACTCCAGAAATAGATAGTGTTCCAATATTACGAGATTATGCAAATAATAAAGGAGTTATTGATTCTAAATGGAATGTTACCACAGGTGATAAAAAGCACATTTATGATTTGGCTCGCAAAAGTTATTTTGCTGTTGTAGAACAAGGTGATGGTGGATTACAAGATTTTATCCATACACCTAACGTCATTTTAATTGATAAAAAGCAACAAATTCGTGGTATTTATGATGGTACAAACGACGACGACATTAAGCAAATCATTGTAGATATAAAAACTTTGAAATCTAGTCACTAACTTTAAAAGAGTTCTTTAACTATCATTTAAAAAATTTATCTTTGATAAATTTCTCTTGTTAAACATGAACGACACATTCATTCTATTTATAGCTATTATTATTTCAGCAGGAATTGGTGCATTCATTGGACTTAAATTCGCTCAATTGAAAAGCAAAAGCGATAAAAGCACACTTGAAGAACGCCAACTTCAACTCAATAATAATATTAGTGAATTAAAACAAACCGTTGATAAAATTGAAACTGAACGTGAAGACATTCGAAGAGAGAAAGACTTTTTAAATACGGAATTATCTCGAAGAAATACAGAGTTTGAAAACTTACAACAGCAAAACCAAAAACGTGATGAAGAACTGGCTGAACAGCAAGAGCAACTAAGAAAAGATTTTGAGTTATTAGCTACTAAAATTTTAGATGAAAAATCAGAGAAATTCACGCTACAGAACAAAGAGAATATCAAAAATATTTTAAATCCATTACAAGAAAAAATACAGCTCTTTGAGAAAAAGGTTGATGATACACAAAAGGAAAGCATTAGTATGCATTCGGCTTTAAAAGAACAACTATTAGGATTAAAGGATCTTAACCAACAAATGGCTAAGGAAGCAACTAACTTAACTAAAGCTTTAAAAGGTGATAGTAAAACGCAAGGAAATTGGGGCGAATTGGTTTTAGAACGTGTGTTGGAAAAATCCGGTTTGGAAAAAGACAGGGAGTATTTTGTGCAACAAAGTTTTCAACTAGAAGATGGCTCACGTGTAATGCCAGATGTGGTATTACATCTTCCAGATTCTAAGAAAATGATTATTGATTCTAAAGTGTCTCTAACCGATTATGAACGCTTGGTGAATGCAGAAGATGAAGAAAGGACACAGTATTTAAAAGCACATGTCAATTCAATTAAGAAGCACGTTGATCAGTTATCTGCTAAAAACTATCAAGATTTATATGATATTGAATCACCAGATTTTGTGTTGATGTTTATTCCTATAGAGCCTGCTTTTGCAGTAGCTATAAATGAAGACAATTCTCTTTACAACAAAGCTTTTGAACAGAATATTGTTATTGTTACACCATCTACGCTCCTTGCGACACTTCGTACCATTGACACTATGTGGAATAATGAGAAACAGCAACAAAACGCTATCGAAATCGCTAGACAAGCTGGTGCCTTATATGATAAATTTGAAGGTTTAGTTACAGATTTAACAGGAGTTGGTAAAAAGATTGATGCGGCTAAAAATGACTATTCTTCTGCAATGAATAAATTGGTTGAAGGGAAGGGCAACTTAATCTCTAGAGTAGAAAAGATTAAGAAAATGGGGGCAAAAGCAAAGAAAGCGCTTCCAGAAAGTATTATTAAAAGAGCTTCAGAAGACTTTGAATAAGAAAATAATAAATATCATTTATAAATGGTGGCTTAGGATATTATATACGAGAATGTTAATTGCTGGTATTAGTGGAATCTGCTTTTGTATAATATTGATAATAACTGATTATAAAATTACAGGTCGTAAAGAATTAAACACTTTTTTAGCTGTACTTTTTGGGTTATTTGGTCTAATTTTTCTTGTTATTGGATTATACTCAAAAACAGAGACCGAGTATGGTATTCGTAATAAATGGCATGAAAAAAATAATGACTAAGAAATGAGACCTTGTAAAATAAAAAAAGCCATCTTAATGTAAGATGGCTTTTTTTATTATGCTTAAAGCAAATTACTGCTTAATAAAACGTTTAGTTTGCGTCGATTTATCATTAGATATTCTCACTAGATAAACTCCGCTTTTCCAATTAGAAACATTAATAGAGGATTCTAATTTTGTAATTACTCCTTTGTGCACACGTTTCCCTAATACATCATAAACTTCGATTTTTAAATCGTCTTTTTCATTTGATAATTTAATATTGAGCTTGTTTTTTGCAGGATTAGGGGAAATCGTAAACTCATCTTTTTGGTCAGTAGATAGCTGAGCAAAAGAAAATGCTGAAACAAAAAATAGTATTAAAAGTAGTTTTGTTTTCATATAAGTAGGGCTTTAATCAATAGCCAATTTAGTGATTATTAATTAATTTACTATACACTTCATCGAAAAGTGTGCCATTATTTACTTAAATACATCTTTCTTCTAGAGTATAAATCATAAAATTCGTCGTCTTTTAAACTATCTATAAACAAGATACTTTCACCAGTACTCTTCATTTCTGGACCAAGTTGTTTATTCACATTTGGGAATTTATTAAATGAAAATACGGGCTGTTTTATCGCATAACCCTCTAATTGTGGGTTGAAGTCAAAATCAGTAACTTTTTTCTCGCCTAGCATTACCTTAGTCGCATAATTAACATAAGGCTCTTTATATGCTTTTGCTATAAATGGTACTGTACGTGAAGCTCTTGGATTGGCTTCAATTATATATACAACTTCATCTTTAATAGCAAACTGAATATTTATTAAACCTACAGTATTTAATGCTCTTGCAATAGTATGCGTATGATCTTTTATTTGTTGCATTACTAAATCACCTAAATTGAAGGCTGGTAATAATGCATTACTATCACCAGAATGAATTCCACAAGGCTCTATATGCTCCATAATTCCAATGATATAAACATTTCCGTCTGCATCACATATTGCATCAGCTTCAGCCTCAATTGCACCATCTAAATAATGATCTAACAATAACTTATTACCAGGAATTGATTTAAGTAAATCGATTACATGTGCTTCTAATTCTTCCTTATTAATTACTATTTTCATGCCTTGACCTCCTAATACATAAGATGGTCTTACCAATATTGGGAAATTTAAGACATCTGCAATAGCTAAAGCTTCATCAGCGGATTCAGCTACATCAAACTCAGGATAAGGAATATTATTTTCTTTTAATATGTTTGAAAAACTTCCTCTATCTTCAGCTAAATCTAATGCTTTAAAGCTCGTACCCATAATTTTTACACCATAGCGTTCTAACTTTTCGGCAAGTTTTAAAGCCGTTTGCCCACCTAATTGTACAATGACGCCTTCTGGTTTTTCATGCTGAATAATATCATAGATATGCTCCCAAAAAACAGGTTCAAAATAGAGTTTATCAGCAATATCAAAATCTGTTGAAACGGTTTCTGGATTACAGTTAATCATTATCGTTTCGTAACCACACTCAGCTGCTGCTAATACACCATGAACACAGCAATAATCAAATTCGATACCTTGTCCAATTCTATTTGGTCCAGAACCTAAAACAATAATCTTCTTTTTATCCGTAACAACACTTTCATTATCAACATAGACTTTTCCATCTGGTGTTTCTACTTCACTTTCAAATGTTGAATAATAATAAGGTGTTTGCGCTTTAAATTCGGCAGCACAAGTATCTACTAATTTAAATATACGGTTTATGTTAAGCTCGCTTCGTTTATTATAAACTTCACTTTCTAAACAACCTAACATATGTGCAATTTGTCTATCACCATAGCCTTTTTGTTTGGCTTCTAGTAATAATTCACGCTCTATAGTATCAATCTTATAAGTAGAAATTTCTTTTTGAAGTTGAAACAACTCTTCATATTGCTTTAAGAACCACATATCAATCTTTGTGATCTCATGAATACGACTCAATGGAATTCCCATTGCAATAGCATCATAAATCACAAATACACGATCCCAACTTGCATAAGTCAATTTCTCAATTACAGTATCATAATCTTTATAACCTTTACCATCTGCACCAAGACCATTTCGTTTTATCTCTAATGATTGTGTGGCTTTATGCAAGGCTTCTTGGAATGAACGGCCAATAGACATTACTTCACCTACAGCCTTCATCTGTAGTCCTAAGGTTCTGTCTGAACCTTCGAACTTATCAAAATTCCAACGCGGAATTTTAACAACAACATAATCTAAGGTTGGTTCAAATAAAGCCGATGTTGATTTTGTAATCTGATTATCTAATTCATCTAATGTGTAACCAATAGCTAGCTTTGCAGCAATTTTTGCAATAGGATAACCTGTTGCTTTACTTGCTAATGCAGAAGAACGTGATACACGAGGATTAATTTCTATAGCAATGATATCTTCAGCATCATCAGGGCTAACTGCAAACTGAACGTTACAACCACCAGCAAAATCACCAATACTACGCATCATATGTATTGCCATATCACGCATCTTCTGGAACGTCTTATCTGATAATGTCATAGCAGGAGCCAATGTTATGGAATCACCTGTGTGAATTCCCATTGGATCCATATTCTCAATCGTACAGATAATAACTACGTTATCATTTTTATCTCTTAGTAGTTCTAATTCATATTCTTTCCATCCTATTAAAGCTTTATCAATCATCACCTCATGAATTGGAGACACCTCCAAACCACGGGTTAACAATTCATCAAAATCTTCTTCTTTATACACAAAAGAAGCACCTGCTCCTCCTAAGGTATAAGATGCTCTAATTACTAAAGGGAATCCAAACTCTTGGGCTATTTCTTTTCCTTTAAGATAAGATGTCGCTGTTGCTTGTGGTGCCATACCAACACCAATTTTTAACATTAATTCTCTAAATTGTTCTCTATCTTCTGTGATATTAATTGCGTCAATATCTACACCTATAATATCTACATCAAAATCTTTCCAGATCCCTTTTTCATCAGCTTCTATACAAAGGTTTAAGGCGGTTTGTCCTCCCATGGTTGGTAATACTGCATCAATCTGAGGATGTTCCTTTAATATCTTAATAATTGACTTCGTATTTAATGGCAAAAGATAAACGTGATCTGCCATTGTTGGATCTGTCATTATCGTTGCAGGATTAGAATTGATAAGAATTGTTTCAATTCCGTCTTCTCTTAATGAGCGTAATGCTTGAGATCCTGAATAATCGAATTCGCAAGCCTGACCTATAATTATTGGACCAGATCCTATAAGTAAAATTGATTTAATGTTTTTATTTTTTGGCATGAGTAATAAATTATTATGGTGTGCAAAAATAGTTATCAATAGGGTACAAAAAAAGGCGATACACCTAAGTAACGCCCTTATATTATTAACAATTGTTAATCATTATCTCTTATGTCTTGCTTCAGATGATACAGACAATCTCTTTCTACCTTTAGCTCTTCTACGTGCTAAAACTTTTCTTCCGTTAACAGAAGCCATTCTTTCTCTGAAACCGTGCTTGTTTCTTCTCTTTCTTTTTGATGGTTGAAACGTTCTTTTTGGCATTGTCTTATATTTTTAAAATCTTATAATCTTTTATATAGTTTGAGAGCTATCTCAAAACTGCGTGCAAATATACAACAAGTTTTTACTTTAGCAAGTCACTAAATAAAAATATTTATGTAGAATTTAACTTCAGTGTTTTTATTACCTTTGCACACTTCAAAATTAATAATAAGCATGTTCAATAAAAATATAAAATTAGTCATAGCAGTTTTCATTATTGCCTTTGCAATCTATCAATTTACTGAAGGTGAAATAGGTAATGGTATCATGTACATCTTACTTTCTACTATCTTCATTTTCTTATACTTTAAAAATGAAATAATTTTATTAGCCTTCTTAAGGCTTCGTAAGCAAGATTTTCCTGGTGCAAAAAAATGGCTAGATAAAATAAAAAATCCTGAAGCAGCTCTAGTAAAAAAGCAACAAGGGTATTTAAATTACTTAAATGGTATAATGGTCTCTCAGACCAATATGAATGAGGCTGAAAAATACTTTAAAAAAGCTATAAGTTTAGGTTTATCAATGGATCATGACTTAGCAATGGCTAAATTAAACTTAGCAGGAATTGCTTTTTCTAAGCGTCGTAAACAAGAAGCACAAAAGCTTTTAGCAGAAGCTGATAAATTAGACAAAAGAAATATGCTTACTGACCAAATTAAAATGATGAAACAGCAAATGAAAAAAGCTGTGGTACCAAAACAACAATATGGTCAACCAACATCTGCAAGACAAAATCGTAGAAGTAGACGATAATATTTTTACAATTACAAAAAAAGGCTCAAACATCAGTTTGAGCCTTTTTTCTTATGCTATAAAAATCTTAATTATAAAACCCTTCCTTAGGAATTTCTATAGTATATGATTTTCTAGACTTATTATTTAAATGCTTTTCTCTTAACCAAGGGTTATGCAGTTTCAATATTTTGTAATTCACACCAAAACGTTTTGCAAACTTAGAAAAGCTAGTAACAGCAGTATCAACTTCTACCTTATAAGTTGGTACAGGTTTGTATAAGTGGTTTTTATTAAAATTAAAACCGTATTTGTCTGGATTTGAAAGTATCTCTTTTAAAGCTACAATTCTAAATACATAGCGCCCCGTTTCTTCACCAAGTAATAAATCATAATATCCTGAGACATCTTGCTCTTTCAATCGTCTAGAAACTCCAGCATTACCTGCATTATATGCAGCAGCAGCTAGCGTCCAAGACCCCAATCTCTCTTTGGCTTTCTTTAAGTAATTACATGCTACAGCTGTTGCTTTCGCAATATTATAACGCTCATCTACATTAGTATTAACTTCTAATCCGTTTTCTCGCCCTGTAGCTTTCATTATCTGCCATACGCCTGAGGCTCCTGCTGGTGATTTAGCTGTAGGGACAAGTCCACTTTCTATAACTGCTAAGTATTTAAAATCGTCTGGCACACCATTCTTTTTAAGAATTGGTTCTATAATTGGAAAGTACTTTTGTGCACGCTTAAACATTAACAATCCATTAGATTGCCAATAGGTGTTTACCAAAAGTTCTCTATCCATACGCTCATAAATATCTGGATTTTCTACAGGAACTAATTCTCCTGCAAAGTTGATACCATCTGGCATCTCTAGAGCATATACATTATAATCATTTATAAGAGGTTTTTCTTTTCCAAAAGTAGCATCTGACGGTGCTTGTTGTTCTACTGGTGCTTTCTGCATTGAGAAGATAAAAAGACCAGATACAGAGACCAATCCTATTGCGGTTAAAGTATTTTTTAAGATTTGCATGGGTTTAAATTTTATACAATGTAAAAAAACTATTGAATTTTACAAATTTAGGCTTCAATAAGTTTTGGTAGATTTTCGTTGAACCACTTATATTTATTAATGATCATAATATGAGAGCCGCCTTTAATAACAAGGCATTTGCCACCACAAGAGTGCGGAAAAACAACATCTTTATCGCCGTGAATATAAATAGCTTCGGGATGCGGTTCTTCTTGATTCCAGCAGACGACTTGCTTTATCGCCCAGTCTAAATACGTCTTATCACTAACAGATAAGTACTTTTTATATAAATCTACACGCTTTTTTATAGTTTCACCAAAAGCATATTTTGCCAAAAGATCAATATTACTAACCAATTGCGTTGGTAAAATCTTATAAGCTTTAGTTATTTTAAGAAGTTTGAATCGTTTTGGCAATTCATGATGTGATTTTACACTAGACACCACTATCAATTTCTTTAAATTGATGAATTTGCTCATTTCTTGAACCAAAATCCCTCCAAAAGACACTCCTAGTAAAACAACATTATCATACTTTATAAATTTACACATACGTTTTGCGTACGCATGAAGTGTTTCATTCTTATCTGGAATTTGCCACTCCAACCAATGAATTTTATATTTAGACTCAGGTAATTTAATATATTCAAATATAGTTGGATTAGCGGCCATTCCTGGCATTAAGTAAATATGCAATAATTCTGAATTCATAGGTTTAAACTCTTTAAAAATGAGGCCTTAATTGATTATAATTTAAGGTTTTAACAGCAAAAAACAGGATGTTCCATTGATTTTTTGTACCTTTGCACAGCAAAACTATATAAAATATAGTATCTACACGCCAACCGCTGAATTTAAATAAAAGAAATTATGACTGAAACTGCTGAATTGATTGACAATGAATTTCTCCGTCAATTTGAATTAAAGGTTGAAAACGACATGGCAATTATCGAATATTCTCTACAAGAACGCAAGATATTCTTAACTAAAATGATTATTCCTGATACTATTAGAACAGATGAATTTGAATTAGAATTTATTGATATGGTGTTTAGTAATATTAAAGAACGTAATATTAGTGTTGTGCCTACAAGTCCAGAAATTGCAAAATTTGTAAGACGAAACAGAAAATATAAGCGCATGCTACCAGTTGGTATTCGTATATAATTAAAAAAAGAAATACATTAAAAAAACCGAAGCTTTTAATAAAAGCTTCGGTTTTTTATTTAAGATACTAATGCTTCAATAAAATTAAATCGTACTGCCCCATCCTCATCAATCTTTGTTAAATGGACTTTATGTAGTGTATTAACTAATTCTGGATTCCAAGGTGCTTTTACTTTTACATAGTTTTCAGTGAAACCATGTATGTAACCTTCCTTATTTTCGCCTTCAAATAAAACAGTTCTATCAGTATTCAATTGTTTTTCATAGAATGCCCTTCTTTTTTTAGCAGACAAACCACGTAACATCTTACTTCGTTTAGCTCTTACATTCTTAGACACTACTCCATCCATTTCAGCAGCTTCTGTATTATCACGCTCCGAATACGTAAACACATGTAAGTAAGAAATATCAAGTTCCTTTAAGAAATTATAGGTCTCTAAAAAATGTTCATCCGTTTCACCTGGAAAACCTACAATAACATCCACACCAATGCAAGCATGTGGCATAACTTCCTTAATTTTTGAAACACGATCCACATACAATTCTTTCATGTAACGACGTTTCATCTTCTTCAGAATATCATTGCTTCCGCTCTGTAATGGCACGTGAAAATGTGGTACAAATGCTCTAGACTTAGAAACTAAATCAATCGTTTCATTCTTAAGTAAATTAGGTTCTATTGAAGAAATCCTTAAGCGTTCAATCCCTTCTACTTTATCCAATTCAGTAACTAAATCTAAAAAGGTATGCTCATGTTTTTTATTACCAAACTCACCCTTTCCATAATCACCAATGTTAACACCAGTCAATACAATTTCTTTTATCCCTTGCTCTGAAATTTCTTTTGCATTATTCAACACATTAGTCATAGTATCACTACGAGAAATCCCTCTAGCCAATGGAATTGTACAATAAGTGCATTTATAATCACAACCATCTTGCACTTTTAAAAACGCTCTTGTTCTATCTCCTATTGAATAACTCCCAACATAGAAATCAGCATCTTCAATTTCGCAAGAATGTACTTCTCCAAAATCGTTTTTGGTTAAGTCGTTTAGGTAATCCGTAATCTTAAATTTTTCTGTAGCCCCCAAAACCAAATCTACACCATTTACATCTGCTAACTCTTCTGGTTTTAATTGCGCATAGCAACCTATGGCAGCTACAAATGCATCAGGATTAACTTTCTGTGCTTGCTTTACAATAGTTTTAAAACGTTTGTCTGCATTTTCAGTAACAGAACAGGTGTTAATTACATAAATATCTGCATTTTCCTTAAAGTCCACACGCGCAAAACCCTCATCTTTAAAACTTCTAGCAATCGTAGAAGTTTCAGAGAAGTTAAGCTTACAACCTAAGGTATAAAATGCAACTTTTTTTGTTTCCATTTTTTGTCATCCTGAACTTGTTTCAGGATCTTTTTAAATATACCTTTAGCACTTATTTAAAAGCTAAAAAGTATCTTATAATTTTTGTGGATGCAAATTTACAACATAATAGTTATATGTTAAAACTCATCAAATTCTTATTCAACAGATTGTTATACGTATTAGTTTTGATGATTATTTCCTGTGGCTCTAAAGAAAATTCTAATAAGGATCACCTTGTCTTTAAATATAATGAACACAAAAATATAGGTTCATTAGATCCTGCATTTTCTAAAGACTTAGCAGATATTTGGGGAACGCATCAATTATTTAATGGTTTAGTGCAGATGGACGACCAATTGAATGTAAAACCTTGTATTGCTAAAAATTGGAAGATTTCTGATAGTGCAACGACTTATACATTCAATATTAGAAATGATGTCTTTTTTCATAAACATGAATTATTCGGAAAAGATTCAACTAGAATGGCTAATGCCGCTGATTTTGAATACAGCTTCAATAGATTAAAAGATAAAACTGTGGCTTCTCCAGGAAGTTGGGTACTTAATAAGGTTGAAAGCTTTTCGGCAGTAAACGATTCTACATTTCAAGTTAAATTAAAACAACCATTTCCAGCTTTTTTAGGATTATTGACAATGAAGTATTGTTCTGTTGTTCCTAAAGAGATTGTTGAACACTATGGTAGCGATTTTAGATCTAACCCCATTGGAACTGGACCTTTTAAATTTAAACGTTGGGAAGAAAACTTAAAACTCGTTTTTAGACGAAATAATAATTATTTTGAAACTGATAAAAGTGGGAATAGTTTGCCATATCTCGAGGCTGTAGCCATTACTTTTTTACCAGACAAGCAAAGTGAATTTTTACAATTTGCACAAGGCAATATTGATTTTGTTTCAGGGTTAGACGCCTCCTATAAAGATGAAATTCTAACCTCTGATGGAAAATTAAGACCTTTGTATGCCAATAATGTAAATATGATTCGTGGTCCATATCTCAACACAGAATATTTAGCCTTTTATATGGAAACCGAGGTTTCAGAAATACAGGCTTTAAAATTGAGGAAAGCTATAAACATTGGCTTTGATAGAGCAAAAATGATGACCTATTTGAGAAATGGTATTGGTATTCCTGCCAAAGGTGGATTTATACCTAAAGGTTTACCTGGTTATGATGATACTATTGGTTTTACTTATCAGCCAGAATTAGCTAAACAATTAGTTTCAGAATTTAAAACTGAAACAGGAATTGATAATCCAGAAGTCACTTTAACCACCACTAGTAACTATCTAAGTTTTTGTGAATTTATTCAACGTGAATTACAAAAAACTGGATTAAACGTTAATGTCGATGTGATACCAGCATCGAGTTTAAAAGATGCCAAAGCGAATGGTCAACTCGATTTTTTTAGAGCCAGTTGGATTGCTGATTATCCAGATGCAGAAAACTATTTGTCTTTATACTACAGCAAAAATTTTGCTCCAAATGGTCCAAATTACACACATTTTAAAAGTGAAGAATTCGATAACATGTATGAAGCTGCATATTTAGAAACAAATTCAGAAAAGCGTAAAAATCTCTACACCAAAATGGATTCGCTCATTATGGCTTCTGCTCCAATTGTACCACTATTTTATGACGAAGTTGTTCGCTTTACAAGAAAAAATGTAAACGGTCTAGGTATAAATGCTACTAATTTATTAGAGATTAAGTCAGTAAAAAAAGACTAAAATTTAGTTTCTAGAATTTAGAAAAGTAATACAAATCATCACCACCTTCCCCTTTAGAGCGTCTAGAAGATAAATACCCAGTAGTTAAATCATCATTTAAGAAAAATGAAAAATCATCACCTCTACTATTTATAGGTGCATCTAAAGAAACAGGCACTTGATTATTATCATTAGATTTTAAATCGTACACATAAATATCTAAACCACCTTTTCCCCCTCGTCTATCCGAAGTAAAATACAACTTGTTATCAGCACTTATAAATGGGTAGATTTCAGTACGAGATGAGTTAATGGTCTCACTTAATTTTGTAACCTCACCATAGGTTTCATGATTAGACACTGATACTTTATATAAGTCAGACTTTCCTTTTGTACCTTTAATGGTAGAAATAAAATATAACGTAGAACCATCTGGACTCAATGCAGGATGCGCATAATTAAAATTTGGATCACAAAAGGGTAGAGTTGTAAAATTAATCCAACCTTTACCTTCTACATATTCAGCCCTTTTAATTAAGAGATTAAACGTATTCTTACCATGTAATTTATTCTCACCTTTCCCTGTATGATTAGCCGTAAAATACATATACTTACCATCTTTAGAATACGTAGAAACAGACATGTTAGACATGCCTACTTCTTTTCTTTTTACAAGTTTTGTGTTTTCAATTTCCCCATCTTCACCTACAGTACCTTCATATATACCATAAAGATTTTGAGCAAATTTATCTAAGATAACACGCCCATTCTTTCTTGTTAAGTTAGAGCTGTAGTAGACCTTATCTTTTACAACTCTCGCAGCAAAATGGTCTAATTTATTGTTGATTTTTAGTTTTTTGACTTCTGTATCTTCACTTTGTGAAAATCCACAGGTTAGTGTCAGTAAAAAAAGTAGTGTGATTTTGGTCTTAAACATAATTATTCTCTTCTGTATTGTTTTGTTTCTTCAAAAACGTATTCTAATATTGATTTGTCTTTTTCAGTGAACTCTTCATTTCTTCTCGCCATTACTACCTCAGCAACTTCAAATGCTTTGTTAGTTTTATAGGTTACAAAGCCTTTACTTCCTCCCCAAGAAAAACTTGGAACAAAATTACGAGGAAAACCACTTCCAAAGATATTAGCACTTACTCCAACAACCGTACCAGTATTAAACATAGTATTAATACCACACTTACTATGATCTCCCATCATTAGTCCACAAAATTGTAATCCAGTTTTAGCAAAACCCTCAGTTTGGTAATCCCAAAGTCTTACTTCTGCATAATTATTTTTTAAATTACTATTATTGGTATCTGCTCCTAAATTACACCATTCCCCCAATACAGAATTTCCTAAAAAGCCATCATGACCTTTATTAGAAGAGCCAAAAATTACAGAATTATTAACCTCTCCACCTACTTTACTGTATGGTCCAACTGTTGTTGGTCCATAAATTTTACTTCCTAATTTTAAAGTCGCATTATTACAAAGTGCAAAAGGGCCCCTAACTATGGAACCTTCCATTATTTCTGCATCTCTACCAATGTAAATTGGGCCAGAATTTGCATTTAGGGTTGCAAAATTTAGAGTCGCTCCTTTTTCTATAAATATGTTTTCGGGATTAATTGTATTTATTGTAGCTGGAATTGGCTGAGATTGTCTATCCTTTGTTATTAAACTAAAATCTTCAGCAATAGCTTCTCCGTTTTTTGAAAAAATATCCCAAGTATGCTCTATAGCTAAAATATCTCCTTCAAACTCAATAGCTTCAAATGTAGAAAAATCATTAACCTCCTCACCTTCTTTAGCATAAAACGCAATGACATCTTCACCTTTAAATAAAGCCTGGTTATAGTTTAAGTTTTTCACAAACTCTACTACTTCCATATTAGGCAAAAAAGAAGCATTAATCATAATGTTCTCTTCCATTTCAACCATAGGAAACTTTTCTGCCAAATAATCTTCTGTAACCGTCGTGGTTGTATACTCTAGATAAGACTCCCATTTCTGACGAATCGTTAAAATACCAACTCTAATATCTGCTACAGGCCTTGTGTATGTAAATGGCAACAAGTTGTTGCGGTATGGACCGTCAAATAATATATAATTCATTATATGATTTAATCTTAGATGTCTTAAATTGACTTAATTACAATACCAAAAGTAGTTTAATTGTATAGAACAAAAAAGCCTTTCTGTTGATAGAAAGGCTTTTTCGATTATCGGTAAGCTAAGCTTATTTCTTAAACTTAGCGTATTTGTTTTTGAACTTATCAATACGACCAGCTGTATCTACTAATTTAGACTTACCTGTGTAGTACGGATGAGATGTTCTAGAAATTTCCAATTTAACTAATGGATATTCAACACCATCAACTTCAATAGTTTCACTTGTATCTGCAGTAGATTTAGTTAAAAACACATCATCGTTAGACATATCTTTAAACGCTACTACTCTATAATTTTCTGGATGTATTCCTGCTTTCATCGCTAAATGCTTTAAATAAATTCGATTTTTTCGAGGTGCAAATTTAAGTATTTTTTATAAATCTACAATCTTTTTAATACTTTTTATTTTACAAAAATATGTAACATTTCTTTATCTTTGAGTACTAACTAGTCAATTAACTAAAAAACTCATCAAAATTATGGAAAATCAAAAACCAACCACAGGTAAATTCGCCCTTAATTATGGCATTATCTTAGGTGTTATAATGATTGCATTAAATGTAGTAAGCTATGTCACTGGATTGGCTTTAGAAGGCGCCCAGTGGCCAAATATTATATATTACATAGCATTCCCTGTTATTATTATGTACGCAATTAGTCAGTACAAAAAATCTAATGCCAATGTTCTTAGTTTAGGCGATGCTATTAAAGTAGGCTTAGCAATTGCTGTAGTAAGCGCTTTAGTATTTGTGGTCTATGGTATAATATTTAATTACATAATTGATCCAGAATTTTCTCAACAAGCATTAGAAGTGGCTAAAGAAAAAATGCTGGAAAATCCTAACATGAGTGAAGAAGCTGTTGAACAAAGTATGGAATGGATTGAAAAATTCCAAAACCCTATTTTTGGTTATTCGGTTTGGGTAGCTATGAGTGCTGTTTTTGGATTAATCTGGTCTTTAATTGGTGGCTTAGTAATGAAAAACAATTCATAACTACACCTTAAATAATTTCTTTATTTTTGAAGTCTAGAAAACAGACAACATCAATATGAACATATCAGTAGTTATACCACTACTTAACGAAGAAGAATCTTTAAAAGAATTATACGATTGGATTGTATCAGTGATGCAATCCAATTCGTTTTCTTACGAAATTCTATTTATAGATGATGGTAGTACTGATGAGTCGTGGAGTCTTATCTCACAACTTTCTCAAGCAAACTCTAATGTAAAAGGTATTCGGTTTCTAAAAAACTTTGGAAAGTCACAAGCATTACATGCTGGCTTTGCAAAAGCCATAGGTGACGTCGTTATTACTATGGATGCTGATTTACAGGATAATCCTGAAGAAATCCCTGAATTATATAAAATGATTTTTGATGAAGGATATGACTTAGTTTCTGGTTGGAAAAAGAAACGCTACGATTCAGTTATCTCCAAAAACTTACCATCAAAATTATTTAATTGGGCAGCAAGACGCACATCTGGTGTAAAATTACATGACTTTAATTGTGGATTAAAAGCGTACTCCAACTCTGTTATAAAACATATCGATGTTTATGGTGAAATGCATCGTTACATCCCTGTACTTGCTAAAAATGCTGGCTTTACAACTATAGGTGAGAAAGTAGTACAACACCAAGCCAGAAAATATGGTAAAACCAAATTTGGCATGAATCGCTTTATAAATGGGTTCTTAGACCTTTTAACGATTTGGTTTATATCAAAATTTGGTAAACGACCTATGCATCTCTTTGGTGCATTAGGTGTTATAATGTTTGTCATTGGTTTTGGATTTGCATTCTATTTAGGGTTAGATAAGTTATTTTTTAATCCAACTGGTCGATTAATTACTGATAGACCTCAATTTTATATTGCACTTTCAACAATGATTATAGGTTCTCAATTATTTATCGCAGGCTTTTTAGGAGAACTTATTTTACGATCTAAGCGTGAACAACAACGTTATTTCATAAAAGAAGCATTAAATTTATCTTAAATACAATCAAACTTTCAATAACACAGAATGAAGGCATTTCAATGTGAAATGTTTACTTTTGTGACACAAATTTTTATGCATGATTTACATTAAACCAGAAATATTAGAGCGCGTTAATTCTTGGTTAACTCCAGCTTTTGACAAAGATTCTCAAGAACAGATAAAGCATCTGATAGCTTCTGATCCTAAGGAATTAGAAGAAAGTTTTTATAAAGACCTAGAGTTTGGCACTGGAGGAATGCGAGGAGTTATGGGATTGGGCACTAATCGCATCAATAAATATACTTTAGGAAAAAACACCCAAGGTTTAAGCAATTATTTAAAGCAATCTTTTCCGAATGAGCAATTAAAAGTAGCTATTGCATACGATTGTAGACACAATAGTAAAACCTTTGGAAAAGTTGTTGCAGATATATTTTCAGCTAACAATATTGAAGTGTATTTATTTGAAGATTTAAGGCCTACACCAGAATTATCATTCTCTTTAAAATATCTAAACTGTCATTGTGGTATTGTATTAACTGCATCTCACAACCCGCCTGAATATAATGGCTATAAAGTCTATTGGCAAGATGGTGGACAATTAGTACCACCACAAGATGCAGAGATTATTGCAGAGATAAACCGATTAGACTATTCTGAAATTAAGTTTGAAGCTAATGATAGTTTAATTAAATATATAGGAAAAGAAATTGATGATGTTTTTATTAATAACTCTATAAAAAATGGAAGCTTTAATACATCTGATGATGCTAGGCAAAACCTCAACGTTGTTTTTACATCCTTACACGGAACATCAATTACCGCTATACCAGAAACATTGAAACGTGCAGGTTATACTAATGTTAGCATTGTTGAAGAGCAGAGCGAACCTAATGGCGATTTTCCAACAGTGATATCTCCTAACCCAGAAGAACCTGAAGCACTTAAAATGGCTATGCAACTTGCAGATAAAGTAGATGGAGATATAGTTATTGGTACCGATCCAGATTGTGACCGATTAGGAGTTGTAGTTAGAAATCTAGAAAACGAACTAGTTATTCTTAACGGTAACCAAGCCATGCTTTTAATGACAGATTTTCTATTAAAACAATGGAAAAACTTAGGAAAAATAAACGGCAATCAATTTGTAGCTTCTACAATTGTTTCTACACCTATGATGTCCGTTTTGGCTGAAGCCTACAATGTAGAATGTAAAATCGGACTCACTGGCTTTAAATGGATTGCTAAGATGATTAAAGACTTTCCAGAACTCTATTTTATTGGTGGTGGTGAAGAAAGTTTTGGTTTTATGGTTGGTGACTTTGTAAGAGATAAAGATGCCGTAACCTCTACCCTTTTAGCCTGTGAAATTGCTGCACAAGCAAAAGCTAATGACAAGACCGTTTTTCAAGCTTTAATCGACTTATATATAGAACATGGCTTTTATAAAGAACGTCTAGTATCTTTAACCAAGAAAGGAATTGAAGGAGCTCAAGAAATCAAACAAATGATGGTTGATGCTAGAAATAATCCTTTAAAAGAAATTAATGGTGAAAAAGTAGTTTTAATTGAAGACTACCAATTATCAATTTCTAAAAACCTACAAACACATCAAGAAACTATTATAGACATCCCTAAATCTAATGTATTAATTTATTATACAGAAAACGGAACCAAAATAGCGTTAAGACCAAGTGGTACTGAGCCTAAGATAAAATTCTATATTAGTGTTAACACCAAACTAGACAATGTGTCTGCTTTTAGAGAAACGGAGCAATTGTTGGAAAATAAAATTGATGCTATCCTTAAGGATATGAATTTATAATCAATGAATTATATAAAAAAGCTTATACCTTTTGCTTTACCGTATAAGAAGTATGCATATTTAAACATTTTTTTCAATGTACTATATGCTCTTTTTAGCACTCTCTCTTTTATTGCTCTAATCCCAGTCTTCAAAGTTATTTTTAGTGACCAACGCGTAACTAGTGATAAACCTGACTGGAAAGGATGGTTAGGTTTAAAAGATTACGGCGAAGAATATTTAAATTATTTTATAGTTGACAGCATAGAAAAGTATGGAGATTTCAAGGTTCTTATGATGATGGTTGGTGTTATAATAAGTATGTTTTTACTCAAAAATATATCTAATTATTTGGCCATGTATTTTATTACTTTCTTGAGAAATGGTGTACTAAAAGATATTAGAAACAAACTATATAATAAGATTGTATCTCTTCCTCTGGCCTTCTACTCAGAGAAAACTAAAGGAGATACTATATCTAGAGTCAGCGCAGATGTTAATGAGGTAAGAAATTCTTTTTTAGCAATTCTAGAAATGATTGTGAGAGAACCACTCACTATATTATTCTCATTGATTACTATGCTTGTACTTAGTTTAAAGCTAACCTTATTTGTTCTTATTTTCATACCTATCTCTGGATTAATTATTTCTAGAATTGGTAAATCACTAAAAAAGGGGTCTTTAAAAGTTCAAAAAGAACAAGGTGTGTTTTTATCTGTTTTAGAAGAGACTATGGGAGGTTTACGGATAATTAAAGCTTTTAATGTTGAAAAAATGTTTGGTAGAAAGTTCGAAGATAGCAATAATAGATACTATAAACATTCCAACAAACTATTAAACAGACAAAACCTTGCTTCACCTTTAAGTGAATTATTAGGCATAATAGTTATTGGGGTTTTATTGGTTTATGGTGGTTACCTTGTTTTTGTTGACAAAACTATGGATGCAAGTTTTTTTGTTGGTTATATAACTTTAGCCTATAACATTTTAACACCAGCAAAAGCTATAGCAAAAGCAAGTTATAAAGTAAAGCGTGGTGATGGTGCAGCAAATAGAATATTAGAGTTTATTGAAACTGAGAATACCATTGTAGAAATAGAAAATCCAATCGAGAAAGACACTTTTGAAAATGAAGTTTTATTAAACAATGTATCTTTTAAATATGAAGACCAATATGTTTTGAAAGATTTTAATTTAAAAATACCTAAAGGAAAATCTATAGCTCTTGTTGGACAATCAGGAAGTGGTAAAAGTACTATTGCTAATCTAGTCACTCGTTTTTATGATGTAAATAAAGGAAGTATATTTATTGATGGTGAAAACATAAAAAATCTCTCTAAAAAATCCCTTAGAGGTCTTACTGGACTGGTTAATCAAGATTCAATACTTTTCAATGACACAATAGCTAATAATTTAAAAATTGGTAAAGAGGATGCTACTGAAGAAGAAATAATTGAAGCTTTAAAAGTTGCAAATGCTTGGGAATTTGTAAAAGACTTACCACAAGGTATAAATACAAATATTGGTGATTCTGGAGGTAAGATTTCTGGTGGGCAAAAACAACGTATTAATATTGCCAGAGCAGTTCTTAAAAATCCACCAATAATGATTTTGGATGAAGCTACTTCAGCTTTAGATACTGAAAGTGAGCGCGTGGTACAAGACGCACTAGAAAACATGATGAAAAATAGAACATCAATTGTTATTGCACATAGACTATCTACTATCCAGAATGCAGATGTAATTGTTGTGATGCAAAAAGGAGAAATTGCTGAGCAAGGCACACATACAGAATTAATAGCAAAAAATGGTGTCTACAATAAGCTAGTAGAGATGCAAAGTTTCGAATAACTAAAACTATGTATAAAACCCTATAAATTAGAAAAAGGATGCATTGTTACATGCATCCTTCTCTTTTGTTATCAGATTTGGGGAACTGATAACGGTTAATAGGTTAAGCTGGGTCAAACATAAAATAAATAATAGTATAAAACAAGAAAAAAGTGCATTTTATCGAATTTTTATGCTTTTAATCGAACATTAAATTTGTAACTGTCTGATTTTCAATACAACATTAAAAAGTCAAATATTTAAAAAAAAGTCTAATTAAACTTTTAGTACCTTATCAGAGTCTTAATACCAAAGTAAATTACTTGGATAACGAATCAGAATTCATACTACGCTTACAAAACCCTAAGTCTAAAGAATCGGCATACAGGGAGTTATTAAAACTCTACAAGGAGCGTTTATATTGGCACATACGTAAGATTGTAATTAGCCATGATGATGCAGATGATGTACTTCAAAATACATTTATAAAAGTGTATAGAAGTATTGATAAGTTTAAAGGAGATAGTAAATTGTTTTCTTGGTTATATCGCATTGCTACTAATGAATCTATAACATATATCAATAAAAAGGCAAAGCGATTACAAATTACAAATGAAGAACACCAGACTAATGCTATTAACAACTTGGCAGCTGATGTTTATTTTGAAGGTGATGCTATTCAATTAAAATTACAAAAAGCCATAGCATTATTGCCTCAAAAACAACAATTGGTCTTTAATATGAAATATTTTGAAGACTTAAAATATAAAGATATGGCTGAAATTTTAGACACTAGTGAAGGTGCTTTAAAAGCATCTTACCATATAGCAGCCAAAAAGATTGAAAGCTTTTTAAGGTCAGATTAAACTTTTTAATTAATTTGAAGTCTAAGAATTAGAATAAAATGGAATACCACTTGGTTAGGCGCAGATACTGAATCAAGTTAAGCATAAAATGAAAAAAAATAAATTACATAACGTAAAGTCTACAGGTTTTAAAACACCAGATAATTATTTTGAATCTTTTGATGACAAACTCTTTGATTATTTAACTGAAAAGGATGAAATAACTGGTATTGAAACATCTGGTCATACTGTGCCTAAAGATTATTTTAATACTGTTGAAAAGGACATATTAAGTAAACTTAACATTGAAGAGAAACCAGTTGTAGCTTTAAAATCCAGAACTACATTTTACTATGTAGTTGGTATGGCCGCAAGTTTTGTCTTATTATTTAGTATATTTTTAAGTGATAACGATATTACTTTAGATACTATAGATACTGTTGACATTGAAAGTTTTTTATACCAAGAAGACTATACTTCAGATGAGTTAGCTGCATTGTTTATAACAAATGAAATTTCCGAAACTGATTTTATTGATGTTCAAATCCCTGAAGATACCTTTGATCAATATATAGAAACTATAGATACAGAAGATTATATTTTAGATTAAAAAACTATGAACTTTTCAATGAAAAATAACAAATTCAAAATAGAAAATAGAAATTCTATGAGTAAAAAATTATATACCCTAATTTTTATATTATTTCTTTCTGCAAGTGCATTTGCACAAAGACCTGATGGAGAAAAAATCGCGGCTTTAAAAGTAGCACATATTACTAAGCAGCTAGACTTAACTAAAGAAGAAGCTCAAAAGTTTTGGCCAATATATAATGCCAATGAAGAAGCTGAAAACAAATTAAGAGCTAAATCACGTAAAAAACGTAACGAGAAGAAGTCAAAAGACTTAACCGAAAGTGAAGCTAAAGCGCTTTTAATACATATGATGGATGTAGAAAAGGAAAGAGTTGCATTACGCACTAAGATGCTAAACGATTTATTAGAAATTTTGCCCGCTAAGAAAATTGTTGCGCTTATACAAGCTGAAAGCTCCTTTAGACGTAAAATGCTAGACGAATACAAAAAACGTCAAGGTGGGAGAAGAAAAAATTGATACAAATAATATTAAGGAAGCTGTTTAGCTTCCTTTTTTATTCTCTAAAAATAAGTTTACTAATTCTACCATTTCCTGCAGCATAAGCAATAGAATCATTTAAGAACCTTAGTGTATAAAAGCCTTCATCACTGAGATGCGTCCAAGAATCACCTGAATCATTACTATAATCAATACCCTTAAAACCAATAGCAACTAATCCCTTACCATCACTATTTGGTACATATTGCACACAACTTCTGTATCCTGGACCTTGTCCATCAGCAACAATTTGCCAAGTTTTACCACCATCATTTGTTCTTATTTTATTAGCAAGCGTATCATTAGGCTTTGTATAATCTCCTCCTATAGCAAAACCATTTTTTTCATCATAAAAATCCATAGAATACATTCCTGTGGTTTCTTTTCCTTGAATAATCGGAGTATCATAAGCTGCCCAAGTTTTACCTCTATCTGGTGAGTATAAAACGCGACTCGTCTTTCCTCCAGTAGCAACCCAAGTATGGTCACCTACAATAGCAATATTGGTATCACTAGCTGCAAAAGCAGCTTCTCCTTTTTTTACTTTTGGCAAATCGTCACAAGATAGCTTTGTCCAAGTCTCCCCTCCGTCTCTGGTAATAATAACACTCATACAGTCATTAGTTGGGTCACCAATAGCAATACCCTCTTGATCATTCCAAAAGTCCATGGAGTCGTAGAAGGCTTTTTCGTGGTTTTCTTGGTATACTATTTTATTCTTTTCAAAATCAGCATTTAACCTAAAAATCATTGCAGGACTACCAATTGTTATGCCATAACCTCTTTCATTTAGTACTGCCATTGCCCTGAAGTTTAACTTTAGAGAATCATTAGACAAATTAACTTTATGATTATAAAACGGCTTATTTTTTAAAGAATCAACATGACTAAAAGTAGGTTTTGGCATTATTATTCCAAACTCCCCTTTTGATGTCAAATAAACAGGAAATGCTAATTCTGATTTTACAATTTCTAAAGCTCTAACATTTAAAGTTGAATCTTGCACTAAAGCTTCAATATTAACTTCAGTAAATTTTCTAGATTTTATTTTTTCAATTCTGTTTAAATTATGATTGAATAATCCACAACTCCCCAGACCTATTATTACTATTGGACCTAGAAAAAGTAATACTATTTTTTTCATCACATTCAATTTTCCCTAAAAATAAAAAAGCTTTGCGATAAAACCGCAAAGCTTTTTAAGTAACATCAACTATCAATAAACTAACCTTCCTTTTCTAATAGCTTTATATGACGCATTAAGCGTTGAATATCAAGCTCTATCGTACCATTATAAACTCCTCTTATATGACCTTCTTTATCTATAAGAATAAAATTTTCGGTATGGATAAATTCACTTTCGTCTTGTGTCTTTTTAAAATCTTCATCTGCAAAATAACCATTTCTGGCAATAGCGTATAGTTGATCTTTGTCTCCTGTAACTAAATTCCATTTCTTAGAATTTACATTGTTGTTTTCAGCATAGTTTTTCAATTTTTCAACAGAATCTATCCAAGGCATTACAGTATGCGATAATAATAATATCTCTTCATTATCTTTATATGCTTCTTGAAGAATACTCAAGTTTTTAGCCAACTTAGGGCAAATCCCAGGACAGGTCGTAAAAAAGAAATCTGCTACGTATATCTTTCCTTTATAAGTTTCATTGTTTATGGTTAGACCATCTTGATTAGTAAACGAAAATTCAGGAATTCTATGTTTAACCCTTTCCCATTTTGGTGTAAAATCTGGTGAATTAAAATATGGTAATTTAGTAACTGAAACTTGAGTGTCTTCAACTTCCAATTTACTATTACTATTTTCCACACATGAAAAACTTAACACAAAAATTAATAGAAATAAAAATGGTTTCATCTATATCTTTTGTTTTACTTCATCGCTACCAACTGTGACTTGATAACATTTTTTTAATCCAATTAATCCAAATCGTTCACCATTGATGACTTCATAATTGGACTTTATTTTTCCTGTTTCGTACCACAATTTTTGTGACCCAGCTTCTTTTCTATTTATATAATTAAAATCTCTATAGAGAACCCCTGATTGATACCATTCTTTTACGTTTCCGTTATACTCACCCTTATCATTGAAATGGTATATAAATTTTGGATTCCCATTTTTCCACCAAGCTTTGTGAATTCCTATTTTTAGACCTTTACTGTAGAAACGTTTTGAAGCAACAGAATCATTTTCGTACCAGATAGTTTCTAAACCATTTTTTTTGCCATCAAGATAATTTGTTCTAGATTTTGTTTTATTTGAATTATAATCACCTTCAATAACACCTGTAAATGGTCCATCGTTAAATATTAAAACACCATTTATCAATTCGAGCTCTGCATTAGTGTCTTGAATAACCAATGCTTCATTTGATCGCATACAAGAATGCAACGTAAAAAGAAGAATAAGGCTATATAGTTGCAAAAATTTCAATTAGTTAGTTACGTTACCAGGTGTTCCATAAAATCCATTCCCATTAAGATAAGGATCATCTGCAGTAACATGATAATGATAAATACCTTCAGGAAAATCTGCTGTTGCTGTTGTATGTCCATGATAAACATCTAAATCTGAAGACGAAATAGTAGTGCCGTTTTCTGATGGTCCATAAACAGGAAATCCATCAGAGAGCAATCCTAAGAATGCATCATCACCAAACGTTTGTGTTAAATGTGTTGGCTCTATATGGTAATGATAATTATCTCCTCCGGCAGGATGACCAAGCCATTGATCAAAAGAATTGATTTCGTTTGTTAAAGGTGAACCTCCTGCTGCATATTGATTAAAGAATACTACTCCGTTTCTAGAGATACCTATTGGACCCATTGGAGTAGCCTGATGATTTGTTGCTTCCTCTGGATTTAAGGTTATCGTAAACGTTATATTCTGCGCACTTATCTCATTAGGGTTTTGATTAAAGTTTGCATTTGTCCCATTATAAGCTTCATATAAAGGATTGTTTATTGGCCAATACGGACTTGTATGATTTGGCAAATCTTGAGTTGTAAACGTTACTGTATTTCCGTTAACAGTATAAGATAAACCTGTACCATCAAAAAGTACAAGTATTGACGAAATATCATAGTCTGTAGGCATTGGGTTATCATCAGTATCTGAATTGTTGTTTACATAACCATCTGGTTGTTCACAAGCGCTTTGACTCACATCAGGATTTCCAAGTCCATCATCATCTAAGTCTTGATACCAAGTGTTTTCTGTACAACCACTATCATCACTACTAGAACAAGCAAAACTCACTACGAATAAAGATAAGATTGAAATTTTAAAAAGATTTTTCATGTTATTGAGTTAGGAGTTTTATTGTTGAATTTCTATTAATTTAGCTACCAACTCATCTTTGGCTGCACTATTAGTTATATTTAATGGCAATTGATTGGCGTTTAACAAATTTGGAGCCTCAAAGCTATTATTTGATAAATTATATAATGCTTCAGAACCATCATCGAAAAGAATGTACTTATGCGTTGCACTTCTTATAGCTTTATTTGACCCTCCAAAATCATTACCTATCTCTGCATAAACATAATCTCTGGTACTACTATTTGATGTTGATAATAATGACTCAAAACTTTTACTATCATTTAACTCTGATGGTCCGACACCTGCAATATTTGCAATTGTAGTAAACAAATCTGTGGTATTTATTAAAGCATTTTCAGTAGTATTTATTCGGCTTACACCTTTACCAGAAATTATTAAAGGCACATTAATACCTCCTTGATATACTGTACCTTTTGCTCTAGATGATGCATATTCTTGAGCTACTTGGTTTGGTGTACCATTATCACCAATAAAAATAATTACGGTATTATCTCTACCTTCTTGAGACATAGAAGACAATAAGTTCCCAATTTCTGTATCCATAGCTTCTAACATAGCCATATAATATGCCAAAGGATTGGCATCTATACTTGCTTGGTCAGTTGGTAAATTACCTTGATAATGCAATTCATTAGGCGGTAAATGAAAAGGTGTATGTGGTGCATTATAAGCCAACCATAAAAACCATGGTTGAGTTTGCTCATCCACCCAATCTATTGCTAAATCTGTAAATTTAGTTGTTGTATATTCTGTAGATGTGGTTGTATTACCATTTTCTAATAAATTCCAATTAGTATAAGATTGCACTCCTCCACTCAACAATCCCGCATAGTAATTCACACCCATATTTGTTGGGTGGTTTGCATCATTATTTCCAATATGCCACTTTCCAATAACCGCACTACTATAACCAGAATTTTGATTATCTAAATAGGTTTGCAATGAGACCTCTGATGTAGATAATACATCACCTACTTGAGTAACTCCTGTTCTAAAACCATATTTACCAGTAATTATACTACTCCGAGTTGGTGTACATGTTGGGTTTGACCATAAATTATTAAAGGTTATTCCAGAGTTAATCATACTCTGTAAATTAGGCATATTGGGTTTTATATTTCCAATTGTATAACCTGGGGAAGCATCTAAACCCATATCATCTGCTATTATTAATAAAATATTAGGTTTATTATTTTGACCTAGATCATTATCAATAGAGTTATTTGATTCGTTAGAACATGAAATGAATAAAGTAATAAATAAGACAAAGAGAGGTATAAAAAAATATCGCATAAAGCTGATTAACTAGGTTTAATATTCCATTAGACTAACAGAAGTATCAAAAGTTTAATTGAAATCATTATTTAATATTACCTTTGCACGCTTATATTTTTTGAAATGCGACTACATAGAAACTTATGCTTTGCGGTAATAGATGGCTTACACCTTATTTTTAATGAAGGTGAATATGCTGATAAAGTCATACAACAATTACTAAAACGTGATAAACGTTGGGGAAGTCGAGATAGAGGTTTTGTAGCAGAAACCGTTTATAGTATTGTTCGCTATCAAAGACTTTATGCCAAAATAGCAAATGTAAAAGCTCCTTATCATAGAGATGATTTATGGAGGATGTTTGCAGTTTGGGTAACCTTAAAGGGTATTATACTACCAGACTGGAAATATTTTACAGATACTCCAACACGTAAGATAAAAGGGCGTTTTGATGAATTGTCTAAAATTAGAAAGTACAGAGAGTCTATTCCTGATTGGATTGATGAGCTTGGTGTTAAAGAATTAGGTGAAGCTGAGTGGACCAAAGAAATAGCTAAGCAAAATGAACAAGCTGATGTTATTCTTAGAGTCAATACACTAAAGACAACAAAAAATGATTTACAACTTAAGTTACAATCAGAAGACATTGAGACTGAGGTTTTACCTAATCATCCTTATGCATTAAAGTTAACTGAACGTGCTAACGTGTTTAAAACGGAAGCTTTTAAAAATGGCTGGTTCGAAGTGCAAGATGCATCATCTCAATTAGTTGCAGATTTTTTAGATGTAAAACCAGGCATGAAAGTTGTAGATGTTTGTGCAGGTGCAGGTGGTAAGACTTTGCATTTGGCTGCTTTAATGGAGAATAAAGGTCAAGTCATTGCTATGGATATTTACGAGAGTAAATTGAAAAAACTCAAGATTAGAGCACGTCGTAATGGTGTGCATAATATTGAAATGAAAGTTATAGACTCTACCAAACCTATCAAAAAGTTACATGGTAAAGCAGACCGTTTATTAATTGATGCACCATGTTCTGGATTAGGAGTTTTAAGACGAAACCCAGATGCAAAATGGAAATTACAACCAGAGTTTGTTCAAAGTATTAAGCAAACACAAATAGAAGTTTTAGAACAATATTCTAAAATGGTGAAGTCTGGCGGAAAAATGGTGTATGCTACCTGTTCAGTTTTACCATCTGAAAACCAAAAACAAGTAGAAAAATTCTTAACTTCAGAGTCTGGAAAAGAATTTACATTTATAAAAGATAAAAAAGTATTAGCCTATAAATCTGGTTTCGACGGATTTTATATGGCGCTGTTAGAAAAGAAATAGTCTCAATCATTATAACACAAATCATGAAACAACTATACATTTTAGTATTCTTATTTATAACAAGTTTTACATTTGCTCAATTAGCGCCACCTGCAGAACTTCAAGCCTATTATAGCGGAGTTGATTTCACAAAAACAGGCACAGATCTTTATGATGATTTAGCTGTTAAAACTATTGCCAAACATACATTGTTTTTAACATATGGTGAAAGACATCAATTCTTGTATGATGCTGATGAAGATCCATTTAATGCATCTAATGTTCGGTTAATATACTCAGGTGAAAGTAGATCTAAGACAGAATACCTTTCTGGTTCTAACCCTAACTCTCCACAAACATTTAATACAGAGCATGTTTACCCACGATCCTTATTGGGTAATGGAACAGCTGAAGCGGATTTACATTTATTAAGAACTTGTGATATCAGTGTAAATTCCTTGAGAGGGAATGACCCTTTCTCAGATGGTTCAGGCACACCAAACCAAGCATATTTCTCAACTGGTAGCAGTTTTTTTCCTGGTTGGGACTGGCGTGGTGACGTAGCTAGAATAATTATGTATGTAAACTTACGGTATAATGAACCCTTTACCGATGTTGGAACATTAAATTTATTTTTAGAATGGAATGCAGCTGATCCTGTAAGTCCTCAAGAAATTGAAGACAATAGAAATACAGTTATTAGTGGAGTGCAAGGTAATCGTAATCCCTTTATAGACAATCCTTTCTTAGCTACTGTGATATGGGGAGGCACACAAGCAGAAAACAGATGGGGAGAAAACCCACCTGATGATACGGAAGCACCAACAATACCAACGAATCTAACAGCATCAAATGAGACATCTTCAACTGTTGATTTAAATTGGACAGGCTCTACTGATAATATAGGTGTTACCGCATATAATATTTTTGTAGATAACGTTTTTTATGTATCCACAAATTCTTCAGCAACAAGTATAATAGTAACTGGATTATCACCTGAAACCACTTATGAGTTTGCAGTTTTAGCAAGAGATCTAGCCAATAACACTTCTGAATTGAGCACATCTGTAAATGCTACGACTTTAGAAGCTAGTTCGGGTGGTGGCTCTTGTGTTTTTGAAACCTTTGAAAATATACCTGATAATAGCTCAAGTTATTCTGATAGAATGTGGACAGGAGATGATAATAGCCCATCACAATGGCAAGCAACAAGAGCAAGAACAGATCAATCCATAAACAGTAGAGCAATTACTATTGATGTTAGAAACACGAGTGATGGTTCAATTACCTCACCATTAATTTCAAATGGTATTGGTAGTTTAACAGCCTCTACACAAAGAGCTTTTTCTGGAGGTTCTGGTACTTTAGACGTTTTAGTAAATGAAGTTCTAGTAGGCACAATCCCTTATGGCACTGATGTTCAAACTACAACAATTTCTGATATTAATTTTAATGGAAACGTACAAATTCTTATTTCTAAAAACACATCTTCAGGAGATCGTGTTATTATAGATGACTTATCTTGGACTTGCTTCCCAGCTTTGAGTTTAAGTGATGAAGTTCTGAAACAAGTAAAAATATACCCCAATCCTACAAAAAATCTAATTAATATAAACCTAACTCAAAATATTGAAACAACAGTTGAGATTTATGATGTTTTAGGCAAAAAGGTCTTATTTAGAAAAATAAATAAATCTACTTCTCTAAACACAAGCTCATTTAAGTCCGGTTTGTATCTCATGAAGTTTATTCAAAAAGATAATATCTCAACAAAAAAATTAATTATTCAATAATAAAAAAAGCAGCTTTTAAAAGCTGCTTTTTTTATGTTTAAAACCTGTTGAATACTTCGCCATTTGATGTTTAATTTATGGTTAAAATATCCTAAAATGAATTAACTTTGCATTTTATTTTTCACATCAAACACTACAGATAAATGATTCACTTCTTTGGAAACCAAAACAGTAAGGTATTTGCTGTTCAAGCAACAAAAGAATTATCAACTGAAACCATATCAAAACTGACATGGTTATTTGGCAACCAGTCAAAAATAGAACAAGCATCATTAGATGCTTTTTTTGTTGGTCCAAGAGCAGCAATGATTACTCCATGGAGTACAAATGCCGTTGAAATTACTCAGAATATGGGAATTGTTGACATCATTAGAATTGAAGAATTCACTTCGAGAACTAATGATTTTAAAGATTACGACCCAATGATTTCTGAAAAATTTTCTAGTCTTAATCAAAATATTTTCACTATTGATATTAAGCCTGAAGCTATTTTAGATATCGAAGATATTTCAGCTTACAATCAACAAGAAGGTCTATCATTAAGTGATGAAGAAGTTGATTACCTTGAGAGTGTTTCAAAAAAAATAGGGAGACCATTAACTGACTCAGAAGTATTTGGGTTTTCACAAGTTAACTCTGAGCACTGTCGTCATAAAATATTCAATGGTACATTTATTATTGATGGAGTAGAAAAAGAGACCTCTTTATTTAAGCTTATTAAAGAAACTTCTAAACAAAATCCGAATGATATTGTTTCAGCCTATAAAGACAATGTCGCATTTATAAAAGGACCAGTTGTAGAACAATTTGCTCCAAAGCGTGCTGACATCCCAGATTATTATACAACTCAAGATTTTGAATCTGTAATTTCATTAAAAGCAGAAACTCATAATTTCCCAACCACTGTCGAACCTTTCAATGGTGCCGCAACTGGATCTGGTGGCGAAATTAGAGATAGGCTTGCTGGTGGAAAAGGCTCATTGCCTTTAGCAGGTACAGCCGTTTACATGACATCATACTCTAGATTGAATGAAGAACGTCCTTGGGAGAAGGCATTTCCAGAACGCAAATGGCTCTATCAAACCCCAATGGATATTCTAATTAAAGCTAGTAATGGTGCTTCGGATTTTGGAAATAAATTCGGACAACCTCTTATTTGTGGTTCTGTTCTAACTTTTGAGCACCAAGAAAAAAATGATAAGATTGGTTATGACAAAGTCATTATGCAAGCTGGTGGTATTGGATATGGCAAAGCAGAACAAGCATTAAAAGACATTCCGAAAGAAGGTGATAAAATTGTTATTCTAGGAGGAGACAATTATAGAATTGGAATGGGAGGAGCTGCAGTATCTTCTGCAGACACCGGAGCTTTTGATTCTGGTATTGAATTAAATGCTGTACAACGTTCTAATCCTGAAATGCAGAAACGTGCTGCAAATGCTGTAAGAGGAATGGTGGAAAGTGATGAGAATTTTATTGTTTCTATTCACGACCATGGAGCTGGAGGGCATCTTAATTGTCTATCTGAATTGGTAGAAGATACTGGTGGACATATTGACCTTGACAAGCTACCTGTTGGTGATCCAACATTATCTTCAAAAGAGATTATCGGCAACGAATCTCAAGAACGCATGGGGTTAGTTATTGCTGACAAACATTTAGACACCTTACACAAAATTGCTGATAGAGAACGTTCTCCAATATATGATGTAGGCGAAGTTACTGGGAAACACCGTTTTACTTTTGAGTCTAAAACCAATGGAGACAAACCAATGGATTTGGCTTTAGAGGATATGTTTGGTAGCTCGCCAAAAACGATAATGAATGATACAACTGTAGAAAAAAATTACAGTAGTATTTCATACGACACTAATAATTTTTACGACTACTTAGACCAAGTATTACAACTAGAAGCTGTTGCCTGTAAAGATTGGTTAACAAATAAAGTAGATCGTTGTGTTGGCGGAAAAGTAGCTAAACAACAATGTGCTGGTCCTTTGCAACTACCTCTTAATAATGTAGGAGTAATGGCGCTTGATTATAAAGGTAAAGAAGGTATTGCTACTAGTATTGGCCACTCCCCTATTTCGGGTTTAATTAATCCAGAAGCTGGAAGTAGAAACTCAATCACTGAAGCTTTAACAAATATTATTTGGGCACCTCTTAAAGATGGCTTAAAAAGTGTATCCCTATCTGCTAACTGGATGTGGCCTTGTAAAAATGAAGGTGAAGATGCAAGATTATATGAAGCTGTAAAAGCGATTTCAGAGTTTTCAATTGATTTAGGTGTTAATGTCCCAACAGGAAAAGATTCGCTTTCTATGAAGCAAAAGTATCCTGATGGTGATGTAATATCACCTGGTACAGTAATCATTTCAGCAGCTGCAAATTGTAATGATATTACTAAAGTTGTGGAACCTGTTTTTCAAAAAGGAAAAGGCTCAATTTATTACATCAATTTATCTCAAGATTCCTATGAATTAGGCGGTAGTTCCTTTGCACAAATCAATAATAAAATAGGAAGCACGACCCCAAACATTAAAAGTGCAGCTTACGTAAAAACAGTTTTTAATACAATTCAAGAATTAATAAAAGACAATCAAATTGTGGCTGGTCATGATGTGGCTTCAGGCGGCTTAATCACTACCCTTTTAGAACTATGTTTCGCGGATAATAATATTGGTGCTGAATTAGATATTACAAGTATTGGTGAAAAAGATGCATTTAAGGTTTTATTTGCTGAAAATGCTGGTATAGTTATTCAATCTTTAGATGATTCTATTGAAACTCAATTAGCTAAAGCAAATATTGAATTCCATAAAATAGGACATGTAACTGAAACTGATGTTTTAGGAATCATCAACAAAAATCAAGTGTTTACCATGACGGTTTCTAGATTAAGAGACATATGGTACAAAACCTCTCACCTACTCGATCGTAAACAAACAGCAAACGGCTTAGCGGATAATCGTTTTGAAAATTACAAGAATCAGGCTTTACAATATACTTTCCCTAAACATTTTACTGGAAAATTACCTGATGTCATTCAGAGCGCTAGCGAAGAATCTGAGATTGCCACGTCACAAGTTCCTCGCAATGACAATAAGCGTCCAAAAGCAGCAATCTTAAGAGAAAAAGGAAGTAACTCAGAACGTGAAATGGCAAATGCCATGTATTTAGCTGGTTTTGATGTGAAGGATGTGCATATGACAGATTTAATTTCTGGTCGCGAAACTTTAGAAGATATTCAATTTTTAGGAGCTGTTGGTGGATTTAGTAATTCAGATGTTTTAGGTTCAGCTAAAGGTTGGGCTGGAGCTATTAAATACAATGAAAAAGCCAATAAAGTTATTAAGAATTTCTTTGAAAGAGAAGATACGTTATCAGTTGGAATTTGTAATGGTTGCCAATTATGGATGGAATTAGATCTTATTAACCCTGATCATGAAATTCATGGTAAAATGGTTCACAACGATTCTCAAAAACATGAAAGCGCATTTACATCAGTGAAAATTGAAGATAATAATTCTGTAATGCTTTCTAGTTTAGCTGGTAGTACTTTAGGTGTTTGGATTTCTCATGGTGAAGGAAAATTTAATTTACCATATACTGAAGATAAATATCAGATTGTAGCTAAATACGGTTATGAAGGTTATCCACATAACCCAAATGGTTCGGATTTTAACACAGCCATGATGTGTGATAAAACAGGACGCCATCTAGTAACTATGCCTCATATTGAACGTTCTACATTTCAATGGAATTGGGCAGATTATCCTCAAGGCAGAAATGATGAAGTTTCACCTTGGCTAGAGGCTTTTGTGAATGCTAAATTATGGATTGAACAGCATCAGATATAAGGTTTCGTTAAAAAAGTTTGAAATATTATTTATTCATCGTAATTTACCTACAAATGATGAAGGTTTATGACTCTGAAGTATTTTGACACTGATAACTTAAGCCCTATTGTAGAGGAGCTTTTTCACCTGTCTTTTAGTAAGGATACAGTGCCGTTTGAATCGACTATACTGCCTATTTGCTCTACTAATATTACTTATATTTATAGTAATTGCCAAAGTGCTATATTTAAAGGTAATAAAATGCCATTATGTGATCTTATAGTCACTGGTCAATTTTATGAATCTTATCAATTTAAAGTAAAAAAAGAGGGGCATTCTTACGGAATTACATTTCACCCTACAGCATTGCACAAAATAACACAATTAGATATTCATAAAATAAAAAATAAACACCTTCCCTTAAAAGCATTTGCCCCACAGCTATTCGAATTGTTAAATCCAATATTTTTAGATTATAAGGATGATGCAAATAAGCTTACAAAAGCATTAAAGAAAACTATTTTAGAACTACCAATAGTAACTAATAAAACTATTATTCTAATTGATAAGCTTATCACTATTATTCATGAAGAAGAAGGTATGCTTAATACTTACGAGTTATTAGATTATGTAAACTTTAGTCAAAAAACCTTAGAAACTCAATTTAAAAAAGTTGTAGGCTTAACACCTGGTAAGTATATACGTTTGCATCGTTTTTTAAAGCTAATGAGAAAATATGAGGGTAAGGAAATTAATCTTAAGGATTTAATATTTATGTACAACTATTATGATCATTCTCACTTTGGGAAGGATTTTAAATATTTTATGAAACAGTCACCAAAAACTTATTTTAAGTCTGATCATCCACTTTTAAATGAATATTTAAATAAATGAGTCTACTTCGATAATTTACATAAATATTTCATTTATAGTCAATATTTTTGTTTAGATATTTTTTGCTAATATGTTTAATATAGGGTTATTGAATAATTGTTAGCTCTCTTTGAGTAAAATATCATAAGTTAAAGAGACTTTAGTTTTTAAAGTCTCTTTTTTATTGCATTAAAAATAAATTATCACACCTATAATTGAGGTTCATTAAGGTTAATAGCTTTAATTTTTATATTTTCGTAATATTCCTTACTAATTATTGCAAAATATATGACAGAGATAAAGCGCCTCTTTGATTTCCCTTATTACCAACTAGAAAATAAACCCAACCCGAGTGCATTAGTCACAAAATATAACGGTAAGTGGGAAGCTATGTCTACTAAAGAATATCTAGACAAAGCCAATGCTGTAAGTAGAGCATTATTAAAGTTAGGGATTCAAAAAAATGATAAAATAGCGATTATTTCTTCTACCAATAGAACTGAATGGAATATAATGGATATTGGTATTCTACAAACAGGTGCACAAAATATTCCAGTGTATCCAACTATTTGTGCAGAAGATTACGAATATGTATTAAATCATAGTGGATCTATCTATTGTTTTGTTTCTGACGAAGAAGTGCTAGAAAAAGTTAGAAAAGTACAAGCCAATACAAGTATTAAGGACGTATATTCTTTTAATCATATTGAAGATTGTAAGCATTATTCTGAATTATTTCAACTCGGAGAAGATGAAAGTAATCAACCAGAAGTTGAAGCTAGAAAAGAAGCCGTAAAACCCGATGATTTAGCAACCATTATTTATACATCTGGTACAACAGGAAGACCTAAAGGTGTGATGCTATCGCATTGGAATATTACAAGTAATGTTTTAGACAGCTCAGCCAGAGTGCCTCTACCATCTTCAGGAGAAACAAGAATTCTTAGTTTTTTACCTATTTGCCATATTTTTGAACGTGTCTTAATTTATGTCTATCAATATGCAGGTACATCCATTTATTTTGCTGAAGGTATTGATAAAATTGGTGATAATGCAAAAGAAATAAAACCAAATCTCATGAGTGTAGTGCCACGATTACTTGAAAAAGTTTTCGATAAAATTATGCTAAGAGGTGAAGAACTGTCTGGTATAAAAAAGGGGTTATTCTTTTGGGCTGTTAGTCTTGGAGAAAAATGGGAACCTTATGGAGCCAATGGTGCTTGGTATGAGTTTAAACTCAAAATAGCAAACAAACTTATTTTTAGTAAATGGAGAGAGGCTTTAGGTGGCGAATTAGGAACTATGGTTTCTGGTAGTGCAGCATTACAACCTCGCCTATCTCGTATATTCTGTGCTGCAGGCATGAAAGTTATGGAGGGTTATGGGCTTACTGAAACTTCGCCAGTAGTAACGGTTGGTATGTACAGAGATCATATGTTTAAACCAGGTACAGTAGGTAAACCTATTGCCAATGTAGAAGTCAAAATTGCTGAAGATGATGAAATTTTAATCAAAGGGCCAAACGTAATGATGGGTTATTATAAAGATCCAGAAAAAACAGCTGAAGTTATGTCTGGAGATTATTTTCATACAGGAGATAAAGGTATGATTGACCAAGATGGTTTTTTAAAAATAACAGGGCGTAAGAAAGAAATGTTTAAAACCTCTGGAGGAAAGTATGTCATTCCCCCATTATTAGAAAATGACATGAAACAATCGCTTTTTATTGAGCAGATTATGGTCGTTGGTGAAGGTGAAAAAATGCCTGCAGCCTTGATTCAACCAAATTTTGAATTTGTTAGAGATTGGATAGAGCTTAAAGGACATAATATTGGTAATACTGAACAAGAAATCTCAGCTTCAGATATCGTTATTAAGCGTATTCAAAAAGAAGTAGATAAATACAACAAGCACTTTGGTAAATGGGAGCAAATAAAACGTTTTGAGCTCACTCCAGATGTGTGGTCTATTGATGGTGGTCACCTTACACCTACTATGAAAATGAAGCGTAGCGTTATTAAAGGTATCTATCAAGACCTTTACGATAAGATCTATAGGGCTTAAATAAGTACCTCTTCTTAATTAAGTAATATACTATACATGCATAAATCTACAATTTATTATGCATGCATAGTATTTTTTATTATCTTTGGAATCGCAAGATTTTCAAATGAAAGATAAAACCATAGATTATATACTGAGAACCACTTGGTTAGCAGTTAACAAAATGTATAATGAGGAAGCCGCAAAATTCGACTCCACCATGGCTACTGGTTTTGCATTATTAAGTATTGATCCAGAGAAAGGGACTCCTTCAACTTCCTTAGGACCAAAAATGGGAATGGAAGCCACAAGTCTTTCTCGCACATTAAAAATGATGGAAGAAAAAGGTTTAATTGTTCGTAAACCGAACCCAGAAGATGGTCGTGGTGTACTTATATTTTTAACCGAATTTGGTAAAGAAAAAAGAGATTATTCAAAAGAAAAAGTACTGACTTTTAATGAAACTATTAAAGCTAATGTTTCTGAAGAGGAATTAGCAAATTTTCAAAAAGTAACTGAAATCATCAATAATATGATTTCAAACAAACAGATATACAATCAAAAAGAACACATTACAAAATAAAATGAGTAAACGTAGAATTAAGAAAATAGCAATTATTGGTTCCGGAATTATGGGAAGCGGTATCGCTTGTCATTTTGCCAATATTGGTGTTGATGTTTTATTATTAGACATCGTTCCAAGAGAACTAAATGATAAAGAGAAAGCTAAAGGTCTAACTTTAGAAGATAAAGTGGTAAGAAATAGACTCGTAAATGATGCTTTAACTGCATCCATCAAATCTAAACCAGCGCCACTCTATCACAATTCATTTAAAAACCGAATCACAACGGGTAATCTTGAAGATGATATCGCTAAGGTTAAGGATGTGGATTGGATTATGGAAGTTGTTGTAGAACGACTAGACATTAAACAACAAGTTTTTGAAAAACTTGAAAAGCATAGAACACCAGGTACTTTAATTACGTCTAATACATCTGGTATTCCTATTAAATTTATGAGCGAAGGTCGTAGTGAAGATTTCCAGAAGCATTTCTGCGGAACACACTTCTTTAATCCTGCGCGTTACTTAAAATTATTTGAAATTATTCCTGGACCAAAAACAGATGCTTCAGTTTTAGAATTCTTAAATGGATATGGTGAGCAGTTTTTAGGGAAGACATCTGTAGTGGCTAAAGATACACCTGCATTTATTGGAAATCGTATTGGTATTTTCAGTATTCAGAGTTTATTTCATGCTGTTAAGGATTTAGATTTAACTATAGAAGAAGTTGATAAGTTATCTGGCCCAGTAATTGGTCGTCCTAAGTCAGCAACATTCAGAACTGTAGATGTTGTAGGTTTAGATACTTTAGTACATGTTGCTAACGGCATCTACGAAAACTGTAAAGAAGATGAACGTTTAGAGCTTTTTAAATTACCTGATTTCATTAATACCATGATGGAAAACAAATGGTTAGGAAGTAAGACTAAGCAAGGGTTCTATAAAAAAACGGTTTCAGCTGAAAGTAAAAAAGAGATTTTATCTCTAGACTTAAATACCTTAGAATATAGAGAAAAGAAACGTGCAAAATTTGCAACTTTAGAACTAACGAAGACCATTGATAAAGTGGTTGATCGTTTTAAAGTCTTAGTAAAAGGAAAGGATAAAGCTGGAGAATTCTATAGAAAAAGTTTTGCTGCATTATTTGCTTATGTTTCTAACCGTATTCCTGAAATCACAGATGATTTATATAAGATTGATGATGCTATGAAAGCAGGATTTGGATGGGAACATGGTCCATTTCAAATTTGGGATGCTATTGGTGTTGAAGCTGGAATAGAAATGATGAAAGCTGAAGGTTTAGAACCAAATGCTTGGGTAAATGAGATGTTAGCATCAGGAAGTACGTCTTTCTATTCTATTAAAGATGGTGCAACTTATGCTTATGATATTCCTAAAAAATCACAAGAAAAAATACCTGGACAAGACAGCTTTATCATATTAGATAATATTAGAAAATCTAATGAAGTATTTAAAAACTCTGGAGTTGTTGTTGAAGATTTAGGAGATGGAATCCTTAATGTAGAATTCCAATCTAAAATGAATACCATTGGTGGAGACGTACTAGCAGGTTTAAATAAGGCGATTGATATAGCTGAAAAAGATTTTGCTGGATTAGTTGTTGGTAACCAAGCAGCAAATTTCTCTGTTGGAGCTAACATAGGCATGATTTTTATGATGGCTGCTGAGCAAGAATATGATGAGCTTAATATGGCTATTAAATATTTTCAAGATAGTATGATGCGTATGCGCTACTCTTCAATTCCAACTGTAGCCGCACCTCATGGCATGGCTCTTGGCGGTGGATGTGAACTGTCAATGCATGCAGATAAAGTGGTTGCAGCAGCAGAAACTTATATCGGACTTGTAGAGTTTGGCGTTGGTGTAATTCCTGGTGGTGGAGGTTCTAAAGAAATGACTTTAAGAGCTTCGGATACATTTAAAAAAGGTGATGTACAATTAAACACGTTACAAGAATACTTCTTAACTATTGGAATGGCAAAAGTAGCAACTTCAGCTTATGAAGCCTTCGATTTAGGTATTCTTCAAAAAGGAAAAGATGTGGTCGTTGTAAATAAAGATCGTCAAATAGCAGTTGCAAAACAACATGCTAAACTTATGGCAGATATGGGTTATACACAACCTGTAAAACGTAAAGATGTAAAAGTACTTGGTAAACAAGCATTGAGCATGTTTATGGTTGGTACAGATTCTATGCAGGACAGTAAATACATTAGTGAACACGACAGAAAAATTGCTAATAAGTTAGGCTATGTTATGGCTGGTGGAGATCTATCTGAACCAACTTTAGTTAGTGAGCAATACTTATTAGACTTAGAACGTGAAGCTTTCCTTTCGTTATGTACAGAACGTAAAACTTTAGAAAGAATTCAACACATGTTAACCAAAGGGAAACCGTTACGTAATTAGACAACTTAGACTGTTAGACTTCTAGATTATTAGAAATCTAAAACGTTTAAAAATCTAATTATCTAAAAAATCTAAAAAATGAAAACAGCATATATAGTAAAAGCATATAGAACAGCAGTTGGTAAAGCACCTAAAGGCGTGTTCCGTTTTAAAAGAACAGATGAATTGGCAGCAGAAACCATCAAATACATGATGAAAGAGCTGCCAAACTTAGACCCAAAGCGTATTGACGATGTTATTGTTGGTAATGCAATGCCCGAAGGTTCTCAAGGACTTAATATGGCGCGTTTAATCTCTTTAATGGGATTAGAAGTTATTGATGTTCCAGGCGTAACTGTGAATCGTTTTTGCTCTTCTGGAGTAGAAACTATTGGTATGGCAACAGCAAAAATTCAAGCTGGTATGGCAGATTGTATTATTGCGGGTGGAGCTGAGAGTATGAGTAGTGTACCTATGACAGGATTTAAGCCAGAATTAAACTACGATGCTATTGTAAAAGCTGGTCACGAAGATTATTATTGGGGAATGGGAAATACAGCTGAAGCTGTAGCTAACCAATTCAACGTATCTCGTGAAGACCAAGATGAGTTTGCATATAACTCTCACATGAAAGCGTTAAAAGCGCAAGCTGAAAATCGTTTTCAAGATCAAATTGTGCCAATAGACGTTGAGCAAACATATATAGATGCTAACGGTAAAAAAGTAACTAAAACGTATACGGTAACAAAAGATGAGGGTCCTAGAAAAGGCACAAATAAAGAAGCTTTAGCTAAACTAAGAGCTGTATTTGCTCAAGGTGGAAGTGTTACAGCTGGTAACTCGTCTCAAATGAGTGATGGTGCTGCTTTTGTAATGGTTATGAGTGAAGATATGGTTAAAGAGTTAAATCTTGAACCAGTTGCAAGAATGGTAAATTATGCTGCTGCTGGAGTTGAGCCTCGTATCATGGGAATTGGGCCAGTAAAGGCAATTCCAAAGGCATTAAAACAAGCAGGTTTAAAGCAAGACGATTTATCACTTATTGAATTAAATGAAGCTTTCGCTTCGCAATCATTAGCAGTAATTAGAGAATTAGATTTAAATCCAGATATTATAAATGTAAATGGTGGAGCCATTGCATTGGGTCACCCACTTGGATGTACTGGAGCAAAGTTATCTGTACAGTTGTTTGATGAAATGCGTAAGCAAAATATGCAAGGTAAATATGGAGCAGTAACGATGTGTGTTGGTACTGGGCAAGGTGCTTGTGGACTATTTGAATTTTTAAACTAGAATAAAAGAATATAAGTTATATAAAAAGATGGAAGAAAAAGAATTATTAAGAGGTGGTCAATTCCTAGTAAAGGAAACAAAATGCGAAGACGTATTTACGCCTGAAGATTTTTCAGAAGAACAAGCAATGATGAAAGATGCGGTTAAGGAATTCAATGACCGTGAAATAATTCCGCATAAGGACAGGTTTGAAGCTAAAGATTATGCTTTAACAGAAGATGTAATGCGTAAAGCTGGAGAGTTAGGTTTTTTAGGTGTGGCTGTTCCTGAAGCTTATGGCGGACTAGGAATGGGCTTCGTATCTACATGTCTAACATGTGATTATATTTCATCAGGAACTGGTTCTTTTAGTACTGCTTTTGGAGCACATACTGGTATTGGTACAATGCCAATTACATTATATGGTACTGAGGAGCAAAAACAAAAGTATGTTCCAAAATTAGCTACTGGAGAATGGTTTGGTGCGTATTGCTTAACTGAGCCTGGAGCAGGTTCTGATGCTAACTCTGGAAAAACAACTGCCGAATTATCTGCAGATGGTAAGTCTTATAAAATCAACGGGCAAAAAATGTGGATTTCTAATGCAGGATTCTGTAGCTTGATGATTGTTTTTGCACGTATTGAAGATGATAAAAACATTACAGGTTTTATTGTAGAGTATGATGGTGATAATCCAAATGGAGTTACTTTAGGTGAAGAAGAGCATAAATTAGGTATTAGAGCTAGTTCTACACGTCAGGTATTCTTTAATGATACTGTCGTACCAGTAGACAACATGTTAGCTGGTCGTGGTGAAGGCTTTAAAATTGCAATGAATGCGCTCAATGTAGGTCGAATTAAATTAGCAGCAGCTTGTTTAGATTCGCAACGACGTATTTTAACGACCGCTGTAAATTATGCAAATGAGCGTAAGCAATTTAAAACACCTATTTCTGACTTTGGTGCTATTAAAATGAAACTAGCAAAGATGGCTGCTGATGCTTATGCTGGCGAATCTGCAACATACAGAGCTGCAAAGAATATTGAAGACCGAATCGCCATTAGAGAAACTTCAGGTAACTCTCATCAAGAAGCAGAACTTAAAGGTGTTGAGGAATATGCTATAGAATGTTCTATCTTAAAAGTAGCGGTTTCTGAAGACGTACAAAACTGTGCAGATGAAGGTATTCAAATCTTTGGTGGTATGGGATTCTCAGAAGAAACACCTATGGAAGCTGCTTGGAGAGATGCGCGTATTGCGCGTATTTATGAAGGTACTAACGAGATTAACAGAATGTTATCTGTTGGTATGTTAGTAAAAAAGGCTATGAAAGGTCATGTTGATTTATTAGGTCCTGCACAAGCAGTACAAGAAGAGTTAATGGGTATTCCTTCTTTTGAAACGCCAGATTATTCTGAATTATTTGCTGAAGAAAAAGAAATGATTAAGAAGCTAAAAAAGACCTTCTTAATGGTTGCTGGTGGTGCTGTTCAGAAATATGGACAGAATTTAGAAGAGCATCAACAATTATTAGTAGCTGCTGCAGATATATTAATTGAAATATATATGGCTGAATCAACTATACTAAGAACTGAAAAGAACGCTAAACGTTTTGGTGAGGATAAGCAATCTGTACAAATAGCTATGTCAAAATTGTATTTATACAATGCTATAAATATTATTGAAGACAAAGGTAAAGAGAGTATTATTTCTTTCGCTGAAGGAGATGAGCAACGTATGATGCTTATGGGCTTAAAACGTTTTACAAAATATCAAAACTATCCAGACATTGTTGACTTACGTAATGAGATTGCTGAAAAAGTTAAAGCAGAGAATAAATACTGCTTTTAGGTTAAGTTTAAGTTAGAAATTAAAAAGCCAGTTCATTTTTTGAGCTGGCTTTTTTATTTCCTTATCTTTAGTTCTTTCAAAAAACGAATTATGAAATTTTTACAATTAATAATCCTTACTTTTTTTACTTCATTTATATTCTCTCAATCCAACACTGAAGTTTTTCTATTCGATTTAGAAACAAACAACTCTAAAATTGAACTTAAAAATGGTAAAAATATTTCTAATAACGAAGGTTATGATAATCAACCCTCTTTTATTGACGATAGATATATAGCTTTTGCTTCTACTAGAAATGGGCAAACAGACATTGCAAAATATGATACACGATACAGTGGTAGAATATGGGTTAATTTTACTGAGGGAGGTGAATATTCTCCTTTAAGAATTCCTAATAAAAATGAGGTGTCCGCTGTACGTTTAGATAAAGATGGTAAACAGCGATTGTACTCCTACAGTTTAAGTAATGGGCAATCTACAGAGCTAATTAATGACTTAGTAGTTGCCTACTACACATGGTACAATGACAATACTATTGTTTCTGCTGTTATTGAAGGTAATGAACTTAATCTATATGTTTCCAATCTTAATGATGGCACAAATACTAAATACGCACTTAAAGTTGGCCGCTCTTTTCATAAAATTCCTAATTCCGATTTGATAAGTTTTGTTTCAAAAGAAAAAGAAAATCAATGGCAAATAAAATCTTTTAACCCAAAAACCGGAACGATTAAAGTTATTGCAAACACTTTAGACAATATTGAAGATATTTGTTGGTTAGATAGTAAAACTATCCTTTCAGGAAAGGATAATAACTTATACAAACTAAGGCTACAACGTGATAATGATTGGAAAAAAATAGCAGATTTATCAACCAATGACATTACAAAAATCACACGTTTAAGTGTAAATACGACTGCAACAAAATTACTAATTGCTGGAGATATTGGTGTAGAAACTCCATCTACTACAAATGAGCCTGCTGATGAACCTAATCAAGGGAGTAATGACACTGACGAAACTACTACTGTAGTAAACGAAACTCAATCTGCAGAAATTGTTCAGAAACACATAGAACCTTTTAATACTAGAAATATAGATGCATTTGCTAATGCTTTTGATACAGATGTAACTGTAAATAGATTTCCTAATGAAAAAATGTACTCTGGTCGTAATACTTTAAAGGAAAATTATAAGCAGTTCTTTAAAAACAATAAAAAATCTAATGTTAAGGTCTTAAACAGAATGACCTTTAAAAATATGGTTATAGACGAAGAGTTAGTAACCTTAAATAACAGAACTATAAGGCAGGTTACAATTTATGAAACTGATGCAGAAGATATTAATTCAATGACATTTGTTAGAAACTCAAATACAACCTCTAATCCTGAAGCTATTGTTAATAAACAGCTAGAAGTCTATAACCAAAGAGATATTGACGGTTTTGTTAAAACCTACTCTAGTGATATTAAATTGTATATGTTTCCAAATACCTTAAATTCTGAAGGGCATGAAGCCTTGCGTAAAGGTTATGCTTCCTTTTTTGAACGTGTACCAGATTTAAATGCAGAAATAGTTAATAGAATAGTACTTGGCAATAAAGTTATAGACAAAGAAAAGGTCACCATTAATGGGCAAACATTTTATGCAATAGCCATTTATGAAGTTAAAGATGGTTTAATATCTAAAGTTACTTTTATTCAATAGCTAAAAAGAAATTTCATAATAAAAGCGTCCTCTTTTTACATGATACAAACGTTATATTAGTATATAAAAATTTAAAATTATTATGATAAAAAATTTTATTACTTCTATATTTATTATTAGTACTTCTTTATTCACTTTTTCTTGTCAATCTCAAGAGACAAAACTCGAACCTAAACTTGAAAACATAAAATGGATTGCTGGTGTTTGGCATGGTGAAGCTTTTGGCGGACAAACCGAAGAAATATGGAGTGAACCATCAGGTGGCTCAATGATGGCTACCTTTAAACTTATTAACGATGGAAAAGTCACTTTCTATGAAATAGAAGTCATTAGAGAAATTGAAAACACATTAATACTTCAATTAAAACACTTTGGGCCAGATTTAAAAGGTTGGGAAACCAAAAATGAAACCGTAGATTTCCCTCTTAAAGAAATTACAGAAAACAAGGTCGTTTTTGAGGGTATGACTTTTGAAAAAGTATCTCAAAACGAAATGAATATTTATGTAGATATTGAAGAAAAAGGTAAAGTCGAAACTGTAAAATTCAACTACAAAAAAGAAATTAAAAAAACCATTAAACAACTCACTGAAGTAAAGCAGGCTAAATCTAACCCAACAATAGACGGTATTGCTAACGAAACAATCTGGAATAACACTGAATGGCTTCCGCTAAATCAATTATGGTTAGGAGAAAAGTACAACACCGAGGACTTTGATGGAAAGTATAAACTCACATGGACTAAAGACGCTTTATATCTACTCGCAGAAATTAAAGATGATCAATTAAGAGATATTTACACAGACCCATTAAAAAGTTGGTGGGACGAAGATTGTTTAGAAATTTTTGTTGATGAGAATAATAGTGGTGGAAATCATCAATTCAACCATAATGCCTTTGCCTATCATATAGATTTAGAAGGAAATGTAGTTGATGTCAATCACACTAAGGAAGGTAGATTATATAACTCACATGTTATATCAAAAAGGAAAACTAATGGTAACACAACGATTTGGGAAGCTAAAATTTTACTTTTTGATGATACCTATCTCGATGATTCTAAAAACCTACCTGTAAAACTTTCAGTAGGTAAAAATGTTGGATTTGCATTAGCATACTGTGACAATGATACTAGTGAACATCGTGAAAATTTTATTGGTTCTATATATGTTGAAGGCAATGATAAAGATAGAGGTTGGATTGATGCTAATATTTTCGGAACTTTACTTCTTATAAACTAACTACCATGAAATATATTTTATTCCTTTTTATCGTTCTTTTATCATACAATGCTTCAGCACAAACAGATTCAAAAATCTACGATGTCATTGATGCAGTTTCTGAAGAACGCTTGCGACAAGATGTAAAAACTTTAGCCGATTTTGGAACAAGACACACTTTAAGTGACACGCTTTCAGAAACACGTGGTATTGGTGCAGCACGTCGTTGGATAAAATCACAATTCGATAATATTTCTAAAGACTGTAATAACTGTTTAGAGGTTTTCTTTCAAAAAGATTTAGTTGAAAAAGGACGTAATCAACGTATCGTAAAAGATGTGATGGTCGTTAACGTCGTTGCCATACAACGTGGTACCAAATATCCAAATCGCTTTATTATAATGAGTGGAGATATCGACTCTAGGGTATCAGACCCAACAGATTACACATCAGATTCGCCTGGCGCTAATGATAATGCCACAGGAATGGCAGGAGCTATTGAAGCTGCGCGTGTGTTGTCTAAATACAAATTCGAAAGCAGTATCATCTATTTAGGCTTGTCTGGTGAGGAACAAGGTTTGTTTGGAGGACAAGGCATGGCAAAATATGCACAAGACAATAATTGGGATATTATTGGTGTTTTAAATAATGATATGATAGGAAATATATCAGGTGTAGATGGTGTAGTTGATAATCTTACATTTCGCATATTCTCAGAACCTACTACCACAGGAGAAAAAGATGCAGAGCAATTAAAACGACAAGCCAGAGCAAGACGTTTTTATGGGGGAGAAGTTGATGGCATTTCACGTCAATTAGCACGTTATGTCCATAATACAACAAAAACATACATGCCAGAAATGAATCCAATGATGATATATCGGTTAGATCGTTTTGGTCGTGGAGGTCATCACAGACCATTTAACGATGTTGGTTTTGCAGGTATTAGAATTATGGAAGCACACGAAAATTATACCCAACAGCATCAAGACATACGAACAGAAAATGGAATCAATTATGGAGATACATTTGAGCATGTCAACTTTCCATATTGCAAAAAACTAACTGCAGTTAACGCCATAACAATGGCTAGTCTTGCCTCTGCCCCACCTGCACCAAGTGAGGTTGGCATTGGTGGTATTGTTGAAGCATCAGCAAAATTGCAATGGAGCAAAGTAGATGGAGCAAAAGGTTATAAAATCTATTGGAGAGATACCACATCACCAACTTGGGATAACAGTCGTTATGTTGAAAACATTACAGAATTTACTCTAAATGGTATTGTTATTGACAATTCCTTATTTGGTGTTGCAGCTGTAGGTGAAAATGGTCATGAGAGTATGGTAGTTTTTCCTAATAAAATAATTCGATAATTTCACTATCATTCCTGCGTTGACAAGAATCCAAAAAAAATCAAAAAGCATGATTAAAAAATATATAGCTTTTATCGCTCTTTTATGTAGTGTCTTACCAACTAGTGCACAATTACTTCAAGATAAAACGAATTTCACAAGACAAGATACTCTAAGAGGTAGTATTACACCAGAGCGCGAATGGTGGGATTTAACCTATTATCATTTAGATATTGAAGTAAAACCAGATGAAAAATTTATTTCTGGTAAAAATACCATTCAATACAAAGTTTTGGAATCTAAACAAGTGATGCAGATAGATTTACAAGAACCTATGGAAATCACTAAAGTCACTCAAGATGGCAAACCATGTGTCATTAAACGTGAAGGTAATGTCTTTTATGTCTTTCTGCTCGAAGAGCAGAATATTGGCGATATAAATTCTGTCGAAATCTATTACAAAGGCAAACCAAAAGAAGCTAAACGCGCACCTTGGGATGGTGGTTTTTCTTGGAAAAAAGATCAAAATGGTAAACACTTTATTGCTACATCATGTCAAGGCTTAGGAGCAAGTGTTTGGTGGCCAAACAAAGACCATATGTATGATGAAGTGGACAGTATGCTTATTAGTGTAACAAACCCAAAAGGGTTAATGAATGTTTCTAATGGTCGTCTTAGAAAATTAGTGAAAAATGATAACAATACGGTTACTACACATTGGTTTGTCAATAATCCAATTAACAACTATGGAGTAAATGTAAATATTGGTGACTATGCTAATTTCTCTGAAGTTTATCAAGGTGAAAAAGGAGATTTAGATATGGATTATTGGGTACTAAAAGATAATATAGAAAAAGCAAAAGAGCATTTTAAAGATGCTCCAAAAATGATGAAAGCTTTTGAACATTGGTTTGGTCCTTATCCTTTTTATGAAGACAGTTTCAAACTCGTAGAAGTGCCTTATTTGGGTATGGAACACCAAAGTTCTGTGACTTATGGGAATCAGTATAAAAAAGGCTATTTAGGTAACGATTTATCAAGAACAGGTTGGGGTTTAAAATGGGATTTTATAATTATACACGAAGCTGGTCACGAATGGTTTGCTAATAATATCACAAACAAAGATGCTGCAGACATGTGGATTCACGAAGGTTTTACTGCCTATTCCGAAAATCTATTTTTAGATTATCATTATGGTAAAAAAGCTTCTGCTGATTATGTGATTGGTACACGTGGTAATATTCAAAATGACAGACCACTTATTGGCTATTATAATGTAAACAAAGAAGGCTCTAGTGATATGTACTATAAAGGTGCAAATATGCTTCATACACTTCGTCAACTAATTGAGAATGATGACAAATGGAGACAAATTCTCAGAGGTTTAAATAAATATTTTTATCATCAAACCGTTACAACAAAACAAATAGAGGATTACATCAGTGAACAATCTGGTATAGATTTAACTGAATTTTTTAACCAATATTTACGAGATACTCGAATACCTAAATTTGAATTTAAAATTGAAGATGGTCAACTTAAATATCACTACACCAATGCTGTTAAAGGATTTGATATGCCAATTCAAATTGAAATTGGAGATGAGACTCAGTGGATATACCCTAAAGAAGAATGGCAATCGATGCCTTTCACAGGCTCTGAATTAGAAGTTGTTAGAGATTTTTATGTAATGTCTAAAAGATTATAATATTGCAATTCCCAGAGCTCTATTTTCAACGCGATACAGATTGGTACGATTGGCTACTAAGTAACCATGATAAGCAGAAAGCAATATATCTAGTATTCTATAAACTGGAAACAAAGAGGCCAACTATGCGCTGGGAAGAAGCAGTTAAAGTAGCGCTTTGTTTTGGTTGGATAGACTCAACAGTAAAAAGTTTAGGAGGTGGAAAACGAATTCAATACTTCTCGCCTAGAAACCCAAAAAGCACATGGAGTGCACTCAATAAAAAATATATCGTTGAACTTGAAAAAGCAGGGCTAATTCAAGAGCCTGGTTGGAAACTCATCAACCTAGCTAAAGAAACTGGCAAATGGACAGAAATGGACGATGTTGAAAATGGTGTTATCCCAAAAGAATTACAAGATGCTTTTGATAAAAATGAACGCGCTTTTGAAAACTATCTAAGCTTTGCTCGTGGTTACAGAAAAAGTTATTTATCATGGTTACATAGTGCAAAACGCGAAGCAACGAGACATAAGAGAATTACAGAGATTATTAAACTCTGTGATGCTAATATTAAAAGTCGAGATACTTGGTAAAGTATAGACTTATTGCATTAACGTCTTCTTAAGATTATCTCTTCAATAATTTCTTTAGATTCGCAGACTTATTCATACTGTGAAAAGAGAGAATCAAATTTTAGCTAAGTCTACTCGTTGGTATCGTAAAGCACACAGGTTCGTTTCAATTCCTTTGTTACTATTTGTTGCCATTATGAGTATCACTGGCCTTTTATTGGCGTGGAAAAACGAATTGCAATTAAAACCTGCAACAGCCACCATTGATTCAGATGGAAGAGCATTACTTTCTATAGATAAGATTGAAAGAAGCGCTATAAATTATATTGATAGTTTAGAACTTTCAACGGAAATTAATAGAATTGATTATCGACCACGAAAAGGTATTGCTAAAATTAGGTTTGAAAAACACTTCACCGAATTACAGATTGATTGTTATACAGGAAAAATAATATCACAAAGAACAAGAACTGCAGATATCATTGAGATGATACATGATGGTTCTATTATAGATTATTTATTTGATTATAGCGGAACACCAACAAAGCTATTCTACTCTACTTTGATTTCCTTTGGCTTGTTATTCCTTTCTTTTAGTGGGTTTTGGCTATGGTTAAAACCGAAGCAGATTAAAAAAAATAAAGCATTTGAAAATTAAATCGTTGTAACAAGCCAAGTAACACAAACATTCCATTTTTTTTAAGATAATGTTTCCAAAACCTTACTTGTAATTTGGGTTAAAGCACTTTCTATTGTATTATTATTTGTGTGTGCTTTTAATGGAATTATTTTTTCCTCGTCATTATTCGTAGCTTTATTTAAAACCATATCATATGGCAAATACTGATAAGATCCTAACTCCAATAAACTGCTCTGAAGTTTAGTTTTTGGTCTATTCTCTATTGAATATTTTAGGCTATCTAAGCCCACAAAATCACTAACTACTACACAAAGAATATCTTTCTGTTTATCATGTTCTATATTTTTCATTGCTTCCATAACATTTGCAACCTCTTTTTCTATTATATAACGAGAAGAGAAAAAATTCGCGGATAACATATAGATAATTAAATCGCTTTCTTCAAGCTCTTTTTGAATCTGAGCATCCCATTTACCAATTGTAATATCCTCACAACTCCAAGCATCAGCAATATCAAAAGTTTGCAATAAACCAAGATGCTTTTTTAGTTCATTTTTATAATCAACATCTTTTCTAGAATATGATATAAATATTTTCTTCATTTGTTTAATCTTTTCGTTAGATGTGAAATTACCATATTTTATACTCGAATGTTCCCTTGATTTTGATTCATCTATCTTACCGTTAGTCAAAGCATAAGCCCTAATTTTAGATTGAGTTAATTCCGAATCTTCTAAAGTCTTATGATGTACAAAATATTTATCATCAACTGATATATACATATCATCTGGATTACTAATTTTTTTCACTATATAATCAGATAATTTAGCTCTTATTTTATCCCTAAAGGATTTTAAAATTTGTCCACTTGCAAAACCTTTATTTTCAATACTAATATTTCCTCCTTTTATATCCGAATGACTATTACCATCAACCTCTATGTCTTCATTCAAAATATAAGTCGAATCTTCATTATTATACAACTCCAAAATAATTTCAAATATTTCTTGTTCTATAGTATCAGGTATTTCACTTTGAATGTAAACTGAAATTTTCAATAATTCAAAATTTAGTTTAATAAAGACTTTTGATCTATTGTATGTAAAAATTAATTGATCTCTCCAAAAAGCCTTGTATTCAGGGTTATTACCAAATCTGCATATCAATTGATTAATTATCCCAAAAGGAATAAAATATTTAAATTTTAAAATAAAACTTGGCTTAATAAAACCAAATGACATCAAGTTATAATTTTGGTCTTCTTCCGCTAATTGTAAATAATTTGGAACAATAAATTCCCCATTAGCCTCATCATGAAAAACAACCTTTTCCAATAACAAAAGGCGTTCAAGTTTTTTATCATCACATATTTTCTCCCAATCTGACCGTGAAAGTTTTCCTTTTTTCTTTTTAACTATGGCTTCACTTAAAATATTTGAATGTATATATTCAACAGTTTTACTAGGGTTCAACCAAACTACATCATTCAAAGATTCGTCAGTTTTATAATATAAAACCATTCCTTTTAAAGCTAATTGTTCTAAATCTGCTTGTAAAAACTGCTTCTTCTCTTTGGTAGTTATATTTTCTCTCTCATAATATTTAATTACTGTATTTAGATTAACACTTTTATAAGAGTTTTTATTAATAATATATGTTAAAAACTGTTCATACCAAACAGGCTTTACTTCTGTAATTTGTTTTTGCTTTATCTCATCTAAAACACTTTCTTTAAGATAATTTAAACTAGCTATATTTACTTTTGAATTAAATTTATCCTTATGCAAAGAAATATAAAACTCATTTGTTACAGGGTGCGTTTCTTTCTTGTTTTCCCATGTACTCTTTTCGTCAATATCTGCGTGGGTTTGCACCAAAAATGTTGGTTCTATACTTTTTTCTTTATAATTCCTCTTTTCTTTATTAAAAGCATATTTAAGTTGAGATAACCAATATCCTCTTGAAAAGTCTCTTGTATATGTTTTAGTGCTATCTAATCTTATTTCATTATTATCGCTCTCTGAATTCCACAATAATAAATTAATACTATCTAAAGAAAAAAAAGCTTGATATATCCCATGGTAATAATCTTGCCCACCAAAATCATATACTATAGCTTCTGGTAATTTAGATTTATCTCTTTTTAATGGGTATTCTTGAATTTTTAAAATTGGTGTACTCTTATTTCGATTATAAATATTTCCCGTTTGAAAATACTCTAAAAAAGTAGATTTACCAGCAGCATGATTACCTAGTAACATTACTTTAATAGGCAGTTGAATTCTTTTTTGAGTTTCTGTAAGTTCATTCAATTTTGATAAGATTGTTGTCAAATGATTCTCATTACCTGCCAATTTTAACCTTGATTTTTGTTCAAATGGATTTCCATCTACATAAAAAAAGTTAACTTTTTTATCTTTTTAATTGGTTTGAGATCACTTAGACTTTGAATCAGATTAGAGCTCAATTCTAAAGAATGTAACTCACTTAAATAACTTAAATTAGGTATTTTTTTTATTTGGTTTTCATAAATATGTAAGATTTTAAGTTTTTTGAGTTGGCTTAAGTTTTCAATTTTTGAAATAGAGTTAAATGCAATCAAAAGAAAATTTAATGACTTCAATTCATCTAGGTTCTCAATTTTTGAAATTAGATTTACATCTAGGTCTAACTTCTCAAGTTTAGGTAAATTGTCTAAGTTTTCAATTTTACTTATTCCATTAAAAGATAGATTCAAATTTTTTAAATTCACTAGTTTATCTAAGTTTTCAATTTTACTTATTGAATTATTAGATAAATCCAAAGTCTCTAAATTGATAAAATTATCTAAATTTAAAACCCTATGTAATTCAGCTTTTTTTATTTTCAATCCAATTATTTCATTTCTATTATTCAAGGAATAGGAGACGTTAAAACCTTTATCTGATAAATTTTCAATACTAATCTCAGTAAAGTTAACACCATAAATATCTTCTATTTCTAATATTTTCGCAGGTTTTTCGCTCATTACTTATTGTTTATCTAATGCAATTTAAAAATTAAACAAAAAAAAGGGAAGCAATTGCTTCCCTTTTTATTTCTACAAGCCACTAATATAACTTCCATATGGATCTTTAATCTGTAATCCTTCAGAGTAGCGATATTTACTTAGTTTTTTAAATTGTACTAAGCCCCAAAGCACAAACTCTTTTTCAAAATAGACATCACGTTTATCAATGTCTGGTTGATAATCTGCCAATAAAGCATCCAAAGGTTTTACCTCATCTAATTTCGCTTTATAGGTAACATCATCGAAATCGTCTAACAATTCAAAGCCATCACCATTAAAGAACCATGAAATTAAATCATCGTATGGTGTTTCTTCACCTTGCTTTTCTAACTTTTCAATTTTGGGAAAATATTTCGGGAATAAAGTCTTTATCGCTTCATCCATGAAAGCGTTGGCAACAAAATCAGCGCCTTCTTGCTCACCTTCATACACCAATTCTACTTTACCTGTAATAGCTGGTATAACTCCAATAAAATCTGATAAGCGAACCGAAGTATTTTCATCACCAGCCAATAAAGCACGTCTTTCTGCTGTACTCAATAAATTTTCAAAAGCTGTAATGCTCATACGTGCACTTACACCACTCTTCACATCTACATACTCACTTTCTCTGGCTTCAAAACTAATTTGTTCTAAAAGGTCTTTTGCCAAATCTGGCACATATACAGATTCGGATTGACGCTCATCAAAATTAGCTTCTTGAGAGGTGATACTTCTAGCAGTATCAATAGTATCAGGATAATGTGTTAATATTTGAGATCCAATTCTATCTTTTAAAGGGGTAACTATACTTCCTCTATTAGTATAATCCTCAGGATTAGCTGTAAATACAAATTGCATATCCATAGGTAAACGCAATTTAAATCCTCTAATCTGAATATCCCCTTCTTGCAAAATATTAAATAGGGCTACCTGAATTCGAGCTTGTAAATCTGGCAGCTCATTGATAACAAATATACATCGGTTAGCGCGTGGAATCATTCCATAGTGAATCACACGATCATCTGCATAACTTAATTTTAAATTAGCGGCTTTTATTGGGTCTACATCACCAATAATATCAGCAACTGTAACATCTGGTGTAGCCAGCTTCTCAGCAAAACGTTGATTTTTGTGTAACCATGTAATTGGCGTATCATCACCTTTTTCATTAATTAACTCTATTGCAAATCTTGAAATTGGAGCTAAAGGATCATCATTAATTTCAGAACCTTCAACCACTGGAATATATTCATCTAACAAATTCACCATCATACGAGCCAAGCGTGTTTTTGCTTGTCCTCGTAAACCTAACAAATTTATATTATGACGTGACAAAATAGCACGTTCTAACTCAGGTATTACAGTATTTTCATAACCATGAATACCCTCAAACGTTGCTACTTTATTTTTTATATTTTCAATCAAATTATCTCTCAATTCGTCCTTTATAGATTTGGATTGATAATCTGCTTTTTTTAGTCCACCTAATGTCTTTATCTTCTCAATATTCATCTTTATCCTTTTATCCATTTTTTTCTGTTGTTATCGTAATCTTCAAAAATCATCTCTCCTAAACCTGTCAATCCTGTATAAAAGGCTTTACCTCTATTTGCTTGTGTAAATTCTCTAATAAATCGCATTAAATAAGGATCTTCAGCAATCATAAATGTGGTTATAGGAATATGTAATCGTCTTGCTTGTTGTGCCATAGCATAACACTTATTAGTTATGTATGGATCTAAGCCATTACTATTTTTATAATACTGACCATCTGGTAATCGCAAACAACTTGGTTTACCATCTGTTATCATAAATATCTGCTTATTAGTGTTTCGTTTTCGTCGAAGCATATCCATGGCTAATTGCAATCCAGCAACAGTATTGGTATGATAAGGCCCAACTTTTAAATAGGGTAAGTCCTTAATCTTTATGGGCCAAGCATCATTACCAAAAACTAAAATTTCTAATGTATCTTTTGGATACCGTGTTGTAATTAACTCGGACAAGGCCATAGCAACTTTTTTAGCAGGAGTAATTCGATCCTCACCATATAAGATCATACTATGACTAATATCAATCATAAGTACTGTACTCATTTGACTTTTATGAAGGGTTTCTTCAACAACCAAATCATCTTCTGTTAAACTGAAATCACCAATACCATTATTGATTTGAGCATTTCTAATGCTTTCAGTCATTGAGACTTTGTCTAAAGCATCTCCAAACTGATAAGCTCTAAAATCTCCTGTGTGCTCATCTCCAAGCCCTACTCCTTTACTTTTATGATTACCAGAACCACTTCGCTTTATTTTGCCAAAAATATGATCCAATGCTTGTTGCCGTATTGCACGTTCAGTCTTGGCAGTAATTGTTGTTTTCCCTTTACCATCACCATTTCCTGTTGGATCAATTTCTTCTCTTATGTATCCTTTGTTTTTAAGGTCTTCTATAAAGTCATCAATGGTATACTCTGGAGTTGTTAATTTATATTCTTTATCCAGTTCACGCAGCCAATCAATAGCTTCATCAAAATCACCAGACGTATAAGTAATCAACTCCTTAAAAATTTCAAAGAGTTTTTCAAAAGGAGATTGATTGGGTGGTTCGTAAGTTTTAAATACAAAACCTGATTTGTTCAGTTTTTCTTTCATTGCTATGTAAAAATAACGCTTTTTAGAATCAAAAAATAGCAAGAATAACAACTTAACAACTCATTAAGAATTCTATCAATTCTTTTCCTTAATTTTAAACATTATTAAACTAACCTTAATAAAATGAAACGATTTCTATCAATTGTTATGCTGCTCTGCGTAACATTATTAACTGCACAAGAATTTTCAATAGACTTAGTCAAAAATATGAAACCGAGGAACATAGGTCCTGGAGGTATGTCTGGTCGTGTTACAGCAATTGATGTTGTAACTACTAATCCGGATGTGATGTACGTTGGTACAGCTTCTGGTGGACTCTGGAAATCTAACTCAGGTGGTATCACTTGGAAACCTATTTTCGAAAAAGAATTGACAGCTTCTATTGGTGCAGTTGAAATTCAGCAATCAAATCCAAGCGTTATTTGGGTTGGTACAGGAGAAGGAAACCCTCGTAACTCATTAAATGGCGGCTATGGTGTATACAAATCTCTTGATGGTGGTAAAACATGGATGGCCATGGGTCTTGAAAACACAAGACACATTCACAGAATCATAGTTGATCCAACAAATCCAGATGTGGTTTATGTTGGTGCTATTGGCTCACCTTGGGGGGAACATCCTGAACGTGGAGTGTTTAAAACAACCGATGGTGGTAAAACATGGAATAAAATCTTATTTACAAATAATAAAACTGGAGTTGCTGATTTAGTTATGGATCCTACAAATCCTAATAAATTAATAGCTGCTATGTGGGAACATAAACGAGACCCTTGGTTCTTTAACTCTGGTGGTGAAGGTTCTGGATTACATATCACACATGATGGAGGTGAAACTTGGAAAAAAATCACTGAAGATGATGGATTCCCTAAAGGGAATCTTGGTCGTATAGGTGTAGCCATAGCTCCAAATAAACCAAATATCATTTATGCTTTAGTTGAAGCCAAAAAGAATGCATTATACAAAAGTGAGGATGGAGGTTTTAAATGGAAAAAAATTAATGACAAAAGCGATATTGGTAATCGACCGTTTTATTATTCTGAAATCTATGTAGATCCACAAAACGAAAATCGTGTGTTTTCAGTATTTACTTATGTGAATGTTTCAGAAGACGGAGGGAAAAACTTTAAGCAACTTATGCCAGCATATGGAGTGAGTAATGGAGTGCATCCTGATCACCATGCATGGTGGATTCACCCAGATAATGGTAATTTTATGATTGATGGAAATGATGGAGGCATGAATATTACCAAAGATGGTGGAAAAACATGGCGCTTTATTGGCAATCTACCAGTAGCACAATTCTATCATATTAATGTGGATAATGAATATCCATATAACGTTTATGGTGGTATGCAAGATAATGGCTCTTGGCGTGGACCAGCTTATGTATGGCGTGCTCAAGGGATTAGAAACAGTTATTGGCAAGAAATTAGTTTTGGAGATGGTTTTGATGTCATTCCAGATAAAGATGATTCACGTTATGGTTGGACGATGAGTCAGCAAGGTTATGTGAGTCGTTACGATTGGCAAACAGGAAATAATTATGGCGTACGACCAACACATCCAGATCCAGATGTAAAGCTAAGATTCAATTGGAATTCAGCTATTAACATCGATCCATTTAATAATAGTACGGTTTACTTCGGAAGTCAATTTGTACACAAATCAACTGATAAAGGTGAAACATGGACAGTTATTTCTCCAGATTTGTCAACCAATGACCCCGAAAAACAAAAACAATCCGAAAGTGGTGGACTAAGTATGGATGCCACAGGTGCAGAAAATCACACCACAATTTTAGTGATTGAACCATCGCCTTTAGAAAAAGATATGCTTTGGGCTGGCACTGATGATGGACGTGTACATTACACTACTGATGGAGGTAACAATTGGACAGATGTTTCAAATAGTATAAAAGGCTTACCTGAGGGTAGTTGGATAGCTCAAATTAAAGCGTCAAATAAAAACAAAGGTGAAGCTCTTTTAATTGCTAACGATTATAGACGTTTTAATTATACACCTTATGCTTATAGGACTAGAAATTATGGTAAAACTTGGGAACGCATTGTCGATGTAAATGATGTACAGAGTTACACTTTAGCTATTGTCGAGGATATAGTTGAGCCTAATTTAATATTCTTAGGAACTGATGATGGTTTATATGTTTCAATAAATGCTGGTGAAAAATGGACTAAATGGACCGAAGGGTTCCCTACTACATCAGTTAAAGATTTAGTAATTCATCCTAGAGAACATGATTTAGTGATTGGAACTTTTGGACGTGCGGCTTGGGTTTTAGATGATATAAGACCATTACGTGAAATGGCAAAGAATAATTCTGTAATGAATTTAAATATTGAATTATTTGATCCACCTACTGCTTATCAAGCGGCGTATCAACAACCAACCGGTAGTCGTTTTGGTGGAGATGCTCTTTACCACGGTGAAAATCGTGGTGGTGGTGCTCGTTTTTCTTATTTGTTTAATAAAAAAGAATTAGAAAAATCTGATGTGAAATCTAATTCTAAAAAAGACGATAAAACCGTTAGCGATAAAAAAGGTAACATCGAGAAAGATGGTATAAAATGGGATTCTCTAACCTTAAAATTATTTGATGGAGATCGTTTAATCAGAACCTTAAAACGTAAAGCTCCTAAAGAAAATGGCGTGCAAAAATGGACTTGGTTTATGAATGAAGCTGGTGTAAGCAGGCCTTCTAGACGTATTAGAAAACAAACCAGAGAACCAGGAGGTGTAAGTGTAAAGCCTGGAACTTATAAAGCAGTGTTACATTACGGAAATCAAACGTCTGAAACGACTATAAAAGTAGAATCAGATCCAAGATTAAACGTTTCTCAAAAAAATATAGACGAAGTTTATGCAGCGGCAAAAGAATTAGAAAATATTCAAAAAACTTTAGCTGATGCTTCTAAACAACTTATAGAAAGTAAAACTATAGCTGAAAATTATAAGAAGAATTTATCTAAACTTGATAAAGAAAAATATAAAGAAGACATAAAATCTTCAAAAGCTATTGTAAAATCTATTGATAGCTTAATGGATAAATACTTTGGAAAAGTTGACAAACGTCAAGGGATCACTAGAAATCCAGAAGTAACAGCCTTACAAAGGCTTAGAACTGCTACTGGCTATATATATGGCAGTCAAACAGGTTTAACCTCTACAGAAACCACTTTGTTAAAGCATGCAAAAGATGCCGTAAATGAGTTGTTAGGAGAAACTAATAATTTCTTTAATAAAGATTGGAAGGACTATCAAACTAAAATAAAACAAATAGAAATGGACCCTTTTAAAGAAACAAAGACTTTTGGGATAGATTAATAAAAATATAAATCAATAATAAAACGCTCTAAACTTTTTAGGGCGTTTTATTATTCAATACGTTTTAACCCTTCTAAATTTTCAATTTTAACTTGTTTTCCTGAAGTAGAAATCAGACCTGCTTTTTTAAATTGGGATAATATTCTAATAGCAGACTCTGTTGCTGTACCTACAATACCTGCATAATCTTCTCTAGATAAAATAATGCCTAAATAACCATTAGTATCAGTATCAAAGTTTTTATGTAGAAAAATCAATATATCAGCCAAACGCTGTTTTACAGATTTTTGAGCCATATCCACTATAACATTATCTGCAATTTTAAGCTCCTTTGCCATTTCCTGAAGCATGTCCATTGAAAAGCTAGCGTTTTTATTTAAATCATTTATGACTTCATGTTTAGGTATAAAGCATACTTCCATTTCATTTACAGCCACAGCTGTAAGGTTAGATTTTTCATCGGTGACTAAAGAGCGTTGACCAATTAGGTCACCTCTAACAACTAATTTTACAATTTGGTCTTTACCGTTAGCACTCAGTTTAGACATTTTACATACACCTTCCTTCACACAGTACACTCCATTAATACTTTCTCCTTCTCTAAATAAAACTTCCCCTTTTTTTATAAATTTTGATGTCTTACAGCCAGAGATACGAATTAAATCATCTTTCCCTAATGCTCTTAAAGCATTAAACTGTTTAACAATACATTGTTGGCACTTACTCATAATAAAAATGTATGAAATTCAAAGTTAACTAAAACATGACGAATATCATATTTTTAATGCAAAGCATATGTGACCTTTGTTACAGGTATAAATGAGCAAATTAAAATGGAAAACAATACATGTTTTCATTGTGGTGATGACTGTAACAATCATATTGTCTCTTTTCAAGACAAGTCATTCTGTTGCAATGGTTGTAAAACCGTTTTCGAAATTTTTAATGAAAACGACTTAACCTGTTACTATGATTTACAGAATTCACCTGGCGCAATTCCAAAAGAAATTGAAGGCAAATATGATTTCCTTTCGCAAGAAAACATCATAGAAAAATTAACAGAGTTTAGAAGTGATACTATTGAGATAGTAACACTTTATATTCCACATATTCACTGTAGCTCTTGTATTTGGATTCTTGAAAACCTCAACAAACTCAATCCAAATATTTCGGACTCTCAGGTCAATTTTGGTGAAAAAACGGTTAGAGTAACTTATAATTCTACTGAAACTGATTTAAAATCAGTCGTTTTATTATTGAGCTCAATAGGTTACGAACCTTATATCAGTTTAGACGATTTTAAATCTGGGAAAAAACATATCAACAGAACACTTATTTATAAACTTGGTGTTGCAGGGTTTGCTTTCGGGAACATTATGTTTTTATCATTTCCTGAGTATTTTGAGGTCAATGAATTTTGGCTAGAACAGTACAAACCATTTTTTAGATGGTTAATGTTTGCTTTATCGTTACCTGTTGTATTCTACTCAGCACAAAATTATTTTATTTCAGCATATAAAGGTTTAAAAGCAAAACTTTTAAATATAGATGTACCGATTGCGCTTGGTATTTCTGTCTTATTTATAAGAAGTACCGCAGAAATTATGTTCGACTTAGGTTCTGGTTTTTTTGACAGTTTAGCTGGTTTGGTATTCTTTCTTTTAGTTGGAAAATATTTTCAGCAAAAGACCTATGATTTCTTGTCTTTTGAGCGTGACTATAAATCGTATTTTCCGATTGCAGTTACCAAAATTAATAGTGAAGGTAACGAAAACTCCATTCAAGTATATGATATTAAAAAAGGTGATCGATTAGTTATCAGAAATGAAGAATTAATTCCAGTTGATGGTATTTTAATTAACGGTAGAGCAAAAATTGATTATAGTTTTGTTACTGGTGAGTCCCAAACCGTTTCAAAACAATCAGGTGACAAACTATTTGCTGGTGGCAAACAAACATCTGGAGTTATTGAGCTTGAAGCTTTAAAGTCCGTTGAGCAAAGTTACCTTACGCAATTATGGAGCAACGATGTATTTAACAAAAACAAAGAAGAGGGATTTACAAATATTACCAATACTATAAGTAAACATTTTACGATTGCAATTCTTTCAATTGCAGCTATAGCAACTATATTTTGGATATTAACAGATGCTAGTAAAGCGATAAATGTGTTTACTGCTGTGTTGATTATAGCTTGTCCATGCGCTATTGCTTTATCTGCACCATTTACATTTGGTAACCTATTGCGAATTTTTGGAAAGCAAAAATTCTACATTAAAAATGCGAGTGTAATTGAACAATTGGCTCTAATCAACACTGTGATTTTTGATAAGACAGGAACCATCACTTCAAATAAAAATAGTAATGCAGAATATGATGGTGATTTACTTTCTGATTCAGAAAATGTCGTGCTTAAGAATTCACTTCGTGGTTCTAATCACCCATTAAGTAGAACGCTTTACACTATTCTTGAAGAAAACAATATCATAACGCTTGATACTTTTCAAGAATATATAGGTAAAGGCATTGAAGCCAAGCACAACAATATAAATCTTAAAATAGGTTCGGCAAGTTTCGTTGGGAATCCTAAAGGAACCTCGGTTTTAAATACAACAGTTCATGTGAGCAGTAATGACATTTACAAAGGGAAATTCACGTTTTACAACAGTTATAGAAAAGGAGTTTCAAAATTATTCAATCAGCTAAAATCTCAATTTGATTTAGTGATTCTTTCTGGTGATAATGAAGGTGAACGGGAGAACCTTAAAAAACTATTGCCAGCGAAGACAAAATTAATTTTCAACCAAAAACCAGAAGACAAGCTAGAGTTTATAAAATATCATCAATCAGAAGGTGCAAAAGTATTAATGATTGGAGATGGATTGAATGATGCTGGTGCTTTAGCCCAAAGCAATGTTGGTGTAGCAATATCCGAAGATGTTAACGTATTCTCACCTGCTTGTGATGCGATTTTAGATGCCTCAAAATTTAAGCAGCTATACCAATACATAAAAGCGTCAAAATCTGCTATAAAAATAATTAAATGGAGCTTTGTGCTTTCATTCATCTATAATATTGTCGGTTTATATTTTGCAGTTACAGGTCAATTAGCTCCAGTAATTGCAGCTATATTAATGCCTTTGAGTTCAATAAGTATTGTGGTGTTTACAACAATTGCCACAAATCTTTTAGGACGAAAATTAAAATAAATAATTCAACATGATAAATGTCATGTTTTAAGAACAAGTTCAAGAGTAATTTTGAAACATAACTTCAGTAGGTATGAGTGTTATTTATATTTTATTAACAGTAAGTATTATTGTGGCTATCATTTTCTTTGTTGCATTTATTGTAGCAGTTAGAAACGGACAGTTTGACGACAGTTATACTCCTTCCGTTCGCATGCTTTTTGAGGATGAGCTGGTAAAAGAAAAATCAACTATTAAAACTAATAAGACTAATTAATTATTATGGAAGTACAACAATTCTATTACGATAACAAAATCGTAAAAAATTTCCTCTATGCCACCATTTTTTGGGGAGTCATAGGAATGATAGTAGATTACTATTAGCATTCATGTTTGTTTTCCCAAACCTTACTGATGGCATTTCATGGCTAAGTTTTGGTCGTTTAAGACCTTTACATACCAACGCAGTCATTTCGCCTTTGTAGGCAATGCCATTTTTGCTGGTGTGTATATTCATCACAGCGTTTACTTAAAGCCAGAATGTTTAATGACACGTTGAGTAAAATCAATTTCTGGGGTTGGCAAGCTATTATTGTTGCTGCTGCAATCACCTTGCCTTTAGGTTACACGTCATCAAAAGAATATGCTGAACTAGAATGGCCTATAGATATTGCTATTGCTCTTGTTTGGGTTGTTTTTGGCTGGAACTTAATTGGTACAATTATAAAAAGACGTCAGCGTCACATGTACGTGGCAATATGGTTTTATATAGCCACATTTGTAACTGTCGCTGTACTTCATATATTTAATAGTCTATCTCTTCCTGTGAGTGGTCTAAAAAGTTACTCAGTATATGCAGGGGTTCAAGATGCTTTAGTACAATGGTGGTATGGGCACAATGCGGTTGCTTTCTTTTTAACAACACCGTTTTTAGGTTTGATGTATTATTTTGTACCAAAAGCAGCAAATCGCCCTGTGTACTCATATCGATTATCTATTGTGCATTTCTGGTCATTAATATTCATATATATATGGGCAGGACCTCACCACTTATTATACACAGCTTTACCAGAATGGGCTCAAAATCTTGGTGTCGCATTTTCTGTGATGTTATTAATGCCTTCTTGGGGAGGAATGATAAACGGACTCTTAACCTTGCGTGGAGCTTGGGATAAAGTACGAACAGACCCTGTTTTAAAATTTATGGTAGTGGCTATTACTGGTTATGGTATGGCAACTTTTGAAGGCCCGCTTTTATCTATTAAAAGTGTTAATGCTATTGGCCACTTTACCGATTGGATCATCGCTCACGTACACGTTGGTGCTTTAGCATGGAACGGTTTCCTAACCTTTGGAATGATTTATTTTTTAGTACCAAAATTATTTAAAACTAAACTACACTCTATTAAACTAGCCAATCTGCATTTTTGGATTGGGACTCTAGGTATTATTTTCTATGCCTTACCATTATATGTTGCTGGATTTACACAAGCAAGTATGTGGAAACAGTTTAATCCTGATGGGACATTAGTTTACGGTAACTTCTTAGAAACCGTAACTGAAATTATGCCTATGTATTGGATGCGTGCTATTGGAGG
>ABHI01000003.1 GCA_000171875.1 Flavobacteriales bacterium ALC-1
AAATTTCTACATTTTTGGCCAAGAATAGGATGTATGAAGTATTAGGTTTGTTTATTTTGTTTATTGTTGGTATTATGTTAGTGACTGAAGGAGGTCATTTAGCACATTTAAAAATCTTTGGAAATGAAATTGTACCAATGAGTAAAACAACATTTTATTTTGTTATTGTAGTTTTGGTTATCGTAGATATTGTACAAGGGCGTTATCAGAAAAAATTAATAAAAGAAGAAATTTCAGATCTTTCTAAATAAAAGCTATTAAAAAATGAAAAAGTTTAAACTTAAGATTTTCGTCATTATTTTCTTTATCTTATTGGTAATTCAATTTTTGATTGGCTTAGCTGATGTTTTATTATCTCAAGCTGATAGTGAATTGACGTCATTTACATCTATTTTAATTACTGTTTGTAGCTTTCCAATTAACATGATTAATAGAGATTTGCCTTTTTATACAAACGAAGGTACTGGTGCTGCAATTATTTTTTGGATAATGAACCTTATAATACAAGCTACTATAGTTTACGGTTTCAAAAGAATATATAAAAGAGTAAAACGGACTTATTAAATAATTAAAGTCAAACTTTTGTTGTTTTGAGGAAATAAATAGTCGTTTAAAACTCTAACTTCTTCTTGCGAAGTTCAAAGTTCTGACCTAAATAAACCTTACGTACCATTTCATCACTGGCTAATTCTTCAGGTTTACCAGCTTTTAAAATACCACCTTCAAACATAAGGTAAGTTCTGTCTGTAATAGCGAGAGTTTCTTGTACATTATGATCTGTAATAAGAATACCAATATTCTTTTTGGTCAACTTTGCAATAATACGTTGAATATCTTCTACAGCAACCGGATCGACACCTGCAAAAGGTTCATCTAATAAAATAAAATTAGGATCTGTAGCTAATGCTCTTGCAATTTCTGTACGTCTACGCTCACCACCAGAGAGTAAATCACCTCTATTTGTTCTAATATGTCCTAACCCAAACTCTTCAATAAGCGATTCCATTTTATCGTGTTGGGCTTTCTTACTTAACTTGGTAAGTTGCAATACACTAAGGATATTATCTTCTATACTCAATTTTCTAAATACAGAAGCTTCTTGCGCTAAATAACCGATACCATTTTGAGCACGTTTGTACATTGGGTATTTAGTAATATTTGTATCATCTAAGTATATATTACCGCCATTAGGCTTTATAATACCTACAATCATATAAAACGAAGTCGTTTTACCTGCACCATTAGGACCAAGCAGACCTACAATTTCCCCTTGGTTAACTTCCAAAGAAACATCCTTTACTACTTTTCGTCCGCTGTAGGACTTCATTAAATGTTCTGCTCGTAATTTCATATACTTTCAATGAACGCTAAAAATAACAAAATCATATACATTCTGTTGCCTTTGACTATCATTTATAAAAAGTTTAACCTTGATTTTCAATAGCTTCCCAATACTCGTGTGCACGTCTTAAATGAGGTATAACTATGGTACCACCAACCAATGTTGCAATACTCAAGGCTTCTCCTACCTCTTCTCTAGTAACTCCTTCATTATAAGAAGATTCTAAATGATACTTAACACAATCATCACAACGTAATACGGTTGAAGCTACTAAACCTAGTAGTTCTTTTGTTTTTTTATCTAATACACCTTCTTTAAAAGCATTAGTATCTAAATTAAAAATGCGTTTAATCACTTTGTTATTATCAGCTAAAATTTTATCATTCATTTTAGCACGATAGTCATTGAATTCTTTAACGATATCAGACATGTTTTTCTTTTCTTTTTTGATTTCTAACTACAACAGCAGAAATATAAATACTTATTTGGTATAAAATTAATATAGGAACAGCTACAATTACCTGACTTGCAATATCTGGTGGAGTAATAACTGCTGATAAAATTAGAACAATCACTAAAGCATATTTTCTATACTTCCTCATAAACTGAGGAGTTACTAAGCCAATCTTAGTTAAAAAATAGATGATAATTGGTAATTCGAATACTAAACCTGAAGCGATTGCAGATGATCTTATTATTGCTATAACAGAGCTTAAATCAAACTCATTAGATATTTCTTGACTTAAGTTATAATTTGCTAAAAAATTAATAGATAATGGTGTTACAATATAGTAACCGAAAAGTACTCCAGTAAAAAAGAGTAATGAAGCAATAATTAAAAAGCCTCTAGAATTTTTGCGTTCATTAGATCTTAATCCAGGACTTATAAAACTCCACAATTGATAAAGTACATATGGAAATGCAACAATGAAACCAGCATAAATGGATGTCCAAATATGTGCAGAAAACTGGCCAGCTACTTTTCTATTAATAATATTGAATGGAAATTCTTCAGCACAGAATGTAGTATCAGTCATACCTAAAAATTTTGATACTTGGCATAAACCATTATAGGTTGGAAAATCCATTCTTGTTGGCCCAAAAATGATAACATCAAAAATAAATTTATAAAATATAGCGGCTAAGGACGCTGCGATAACAATTCCTAGAGTCGCTCGTATTAAATGCCATCTTAAATCTTCGAGATGGTCTAAAAAGGACATCTCATCAATAGTCTTTTTCGCCATTATATAATACCTTCTTTTATTAAATCATGAAGGTGAACAATACCAACATACTTATCATTATGTGCTACCAATAATTGTGAAATCCCATATTCTTCCATCATCTCTTTTGCATCTACTGCCATAGCATCTTCTTCAATTCTCCTAGGATTTTCACTCATTATATCTTTGGCTTTTAAACCTGTGATATCATCACTTTTACTTAACATTCGTCTTAAATCACCATCAGTAATAATACCAACAATTTTTTCGTTATCGACAACAGCTGTAACACCTAACATTTTTTCAGTAATCTCTACAATAACTTCCTTTAAACTGGTTTCTAAACCAACTTGTGGTTTTAAGTTTTGAGAGGATAAATCATTTACACGTAAATATAAGCGCTTTCCTAAAGCTCCACCTGGATGGTATTTTGCAAAATCTTTGCTAGAAAAACCACGTAATTCTAATAAACAAACAGCTATAGCATCCCCCATTACCAATTGCGCTGTTGTACTTGTTGTTGGAGCTAAGTTATTTGGGCAAGCTTCTTGTTCAACATACGTGTTTAAAACATAATTGGCTTGCTGACCTAAAAATGAATCTGTATTGCCAGTAATAGCAATCATTTTATTATTTGCATTTTTAATAAGTGGTACTAAAACTTTAATTTCTGGGGTATTACCACTTTTAGATATACAAATTACAACATCATCTTTAAGGATTAATCCAAGATCACCATGTATGGCATCTGCTGCATGCATAAAAACAGATGGTGTGCCTGTAGAATTTAAGGTTGCAACAATCTTATTTGCGATAATGGCGCTTTTACCAATACCAGTAATTATTACACGTCCTTTAGAATTATAGATTAATTCTATCGCTTTAGGGAAATCTTCTGTAAGTAACTCAGACAAGTTATCTATAGCTTCGCTCTCTAATTTTATAGTACTTTTTGCAGTGTTTAAAATGGATGGAGTGGTGTTCAAAACTTATTAATTATTGAGTTTTTTAGATTTAAAGAAATTGTTATCTTTAAGGTTATGCAAATGTATATAAAATACTAATAGGGATTAATGAGTATTGCAGAAATTGACTTACACGATTCACTAAAAAAATATTTTGGTTTTTCCGCGTTTAAAGGTTTACAAGAAGAGGTTATAAAGAACGTTGTTGCTGGTAATAACACGTTTGTTATTATGCCTACAGGTGGTGGGAAATCATTATGTTATCAACTTCCGGCTTTGATAAAGGAAGGAACTGCTATTGTAGTATCTCCACTTATTGCTCTGATGAAAAACCAAGTGGACGCCATCCGAGCTGTCTCTGATCACGATGGTGTAGCACATGTTTTAAATTCTTCATTGAATAAAACGGAAGTAAAACGTGTAAAAGATGATATTGTTAATGGAATTACAAAATTACTCTATGTAGCACCAGAATCATTAACTAAAGAAGAATATGTTGAGTTTTTAAGAACAGTCAAAATTTCGTTTATGGCTGTTGACGAAGCACATTGTATTAGTGAATGGGGACATGATTTTAGACCAGAGTATAGAAATTTAAAGACAATTATAAAACGTATAGGAGACGATATTCCTATTGTAGGTCTTACAGCTACAGCAACTCCTAAAGTACAAGAAGATATATTGAAGAGTTTAGGTATGCCTAATGCGGTAACATTTAAAGCTTCATTTAACAGACCAAACTTATATTACGAAGTACGCCCAAAAACTAAGAATGTAGATGCTGATATTATTCGTTTTGTAAAACAGAATGATGGAAAATCTGGTATTGTTTATTGTTTGAGTAGAAAACGTGTTGAAGAACTGGCGCAAGTACTTCAAGTTAATGGAGTAAAAGCCGTGCCTTATCATGCTGGTCTTGATGCTAAAACGAGAGTGAAGCATCAAGATATGTTCTTAATGGAAGATACAGATGTTGTTGTTGCGACTATTGCATTCGGAATGGGAATTGATAAACCAGATGTACGTTTTGTAATACACCATGATATACCTAAAAGTATAGAGAGTTATTATCAAGAAACTGGTAGAGCTGGTAGAGATGGAGGAGAAGGGCATTGTTTAGCTTATTATGCATACAAAGATATTGAGAAGCTTGAAAAGTTTATGTCTGGCAAGCCAGTTGCAGAACAAGAAATTGGTCATGCATTATTACAAGAAGTTGTTGCCTTTGCTGAGACTTCAGTGTCGAGACGAAAATTTATTCTTCATTATTTTGGTGAAGAATTCAATAACGAAACTGGAGAAGGAGGTGATATGGATGATAATGTCCGTAATCCTAAAAAACAAGTTGAAGCCAAAGATGAGGTTAAGACCCTATTAGAAACCGTTGAAAAGACTAATGAAAAATACAAATCCAAAGATTTAGTACAAGTGCTTGTTGGTAAGGCTAATGCCTTAATTTCTTCTCACAAAACAGATACACAGCCCTTTTTTGGAATTGGAAAAAGTAAAGATGCTCGTTATTGGATGGCTTTGATTCGTCAAGTCTTAGTTGCAGGTTATCTAAAGAAAGATATTGAAACATACGGTGTTTTAAGATTAAGTGATAATGGTAAAAATTATATAAGTAAACCAGAATCGTTTTTGATGGCTGAAGACCATGTGTTTGATGAAGGTTCTAATGACGGCATTATTACAAATGCTAAGGGAGGTGGAGCCGCAGCTGACGAAAAATTGATGACCATGCTTAAAGATTTACGTAAACGTAATGCCAAGAGTTTAGGAGTGCCTCCATTTGTTATTTTTCAAGATCCTTCGCTAGAAGATATGGCTTTAAAATACCCAATTAGTATTGAAGAGTTATCCAATGTGCATGGAGTTGGTGAGAGTAAAGCCAAAAAATATGGAAAAGACTTTGTTGGTTTAATTGCTGATTATGTTGAGGAAAATGATATTATGCGACCAGATGATATGGTTGTAAAATCTACAGGAACTAACTCTGCAATAAAATTATATATCATTCAGAATGTAGATAGAAAGTTACCGTTAACTGATATTGCATCTTCCAAAGGTATGGAAATGCCTAAGTTTATTAAGGAAATGGAATCTATTGTGTTTTCTGGTACTAAGTTGAATATCAATTATTGGATAGATGATATCTTAGATGAAGACCAACAAGAAGAAATTCATGACTACTTTATGGAATCCGAAAGCGATAAAATAGACGATGCTATTGAAGAGTTTGATGGTGACTATGATGATGAAGAACTACGTCTATATCGTATCAAGTTTATGAGTGAGGTGGCTAACTAGCAAACATTAAACATAGTAGTTCTAAAAAACAATAAAAATGTTTAATCCTAATAAACTAAATGACTCTAGTATACAACTCATCCAAAATACTTCTGATGAGTTTCTTTTGCTAGTTCCAGGATATAAGTGTCGGTTGGATATTGGGACTTTTCTGCGTTTTTTATTATTTGGTGGCTCTATTGCAATTATTGCTTTCTTATTATATGAATCCCTTGACCAAGGTGTTTCAATTCCTTTGATTATTGCTCTTATTTTTATGATAATTCTCACTGTAGTGTTTAACACACATACGAGAATTCAATTTTCTAAAGAATATATAAAAGTGCGATATGGTTGGTTGCCATATATTAGAAAACGTAAGACAAAGAATTTTAAGAGCGTACTTGTAGAGTATAATGATCCTAGTTCTATTGATGGTGCAGGTAGTGGCTTCAATTATGTAATTATGGTATTTTCTAATCAGTGGAATATTAAAATTATGATGGATCAATTAAATAGAAAAGAAAAAGACTTCTTAACTGGTAGATTAAATTATCTGAAGTCCAAATTTGCTAATGATCAATATATTGTTTAGTCTCAATTAGTTGTTACTCCTCTTCATCAGAAACAATATACTTAGTAAACAAAATATCGTACTTCTTAACATTTAATTGAATACTGTTTAATTTTCTGTTTTCTAGTTGTTTAATATCACTTTCTTCAATCTGAAAATCAATTTTAGTAATATAACGTCCTTTTATATCTGAATTTTCAGACTCGAATTCTGGCATATCAGAGTTGAGCTTTAATTCTAAATTCTCGCCTTTAATTGTAAGTAAAGCCCCAATTTTAGATTTTACATTTAATTCACCAACAATTACTGTCTGAAAAAAGAAATAACCACCTAATTCATTCAAACCAGCAAAAAGCACATTATTCTTAGAAACCCCAAAAGGAGTATTTTCAACATCATGTATAATTGCTTCTATACTATCATTAGATTTTGTGTCAGATGTTTTATTACCAAAAAGTTTAGTTAAAGAAAAGCCCATAATTTTTAATTTCAGCAAAACTAACTTTAATAAATCAATTCTCAAATCTTCAATCTAAATTCGTAAATCATAAATCATTGACTATCTTTGCAGCCTTAAACAAAAGAAAACAAAATGCAAGACGGTTTATACGCAAAATTCAACACTTCAAAAGGTGAGATATTAGTAAACTTAGAGTTTGAGAAAACTCCAGGGACAGTAGGTAATTTTGTGGCATTAGCAGAAGGAAATTTAGAAAATTCAGCTAAACCACAAGGAAACCCTTACTATGATGGTTTAAAATTCCATAGAGTAATTCCAGATTTTATGATTCAAGGTGGTTGCCCACAAGGAACAGGAACAGGAAACCCAGGCTATAAGTTTGATGACGAATTTCATCCAGAATTAAAACATGATGGTCCTGGTGTACTGTCTATGGCTAATGCAGGTCCTGGTACTAACGGAAGTCAATTTTTTATAACTCATATAGCAACTGATTGGTTAGATGGTAAGCATACTGTTTTTGGTAAAGTGGTTGAAGGACAAGATGTAGTAGATGCAGTGGCACAAGGTGATGCCATTGAAAGTTTAGAAATTGTAAGACAAGGAGCTGCTGCTGAAAGTTTTAATGCTATTGAGGCGTTTAGAACTTTTGAAGGTTCTCGTGAGAAACGCATTGCTGCAGAGCGTGAAGCTGCAAAAGCGCAGTTAGATAAATTATCGGCCGGTTTTGAAGAAACAGAAACTGGTTTACGTTACCAAATCATTCAAAAAGGTGAAGGAAAAAAAGCTGAAAAAGGAAATATGGTTTCTGTACATTATAAAGGACAATTAGCTGACGGCACGGTATTCGATTCGTCATATAAAAGAAATTCACCCTTAGATTTCCAAGTTGGAGTTGGGCAAGTGATTCCAGGTTGGGACGAAGGTATTTGCTTATTAAATGTCGGTGATAAAGCCCGTTTGGTAATTCCTAGTGATTTAGGTTATGGTGCTGCTGGAGCTGGAGGTGTTATTCCACCTGATGCTACTTTGGTTTTCGATGTAGAACTAATGGATGTGAAATCATAATAGAATTCATTAATTTTAGTAACAAAATTTAAAAAGAATCGTCTCACTTATAGTGAGACTTTTTTTATGCTCATTAATTGACCAATCAAACCTAACTAGAATGAAATCAAAAACTTTGTTTCTATTATTAGCGGCTTTAATTCTTAGTTGCTCACCCTCTGTTGAATATTCTGAGAAATTCAAAAAAGAAACCGCAGGTAAATACCTCTACAATTTAGAAGAGCTTATTAGAGTATCTTATGATGACAATAGGCTTTTTCTAAATTGGAAAGGCGGAAAAATAGAGCCAATAGCTACTGGAGAAAATGAATTTTTTGTTGCAGATATGTACACTAAATTACGTTTTGTACAGCATCCAGAGACTAAAGAACGTTACCTGTCTAAAATACAAGAAGACAATCAAGATAAAATTACTTATGATTATTTAAAAGTGCCCGACTCGTATAAAACACCGAGTACCCATTTAAAAGAGGGTAATTACGAAGAAGCGTTGGCAGGTTATTTAGAAATTAAAGGACTGGACTCAACTAGTGTTTATATTGAAGAGTGGGATTTTAATAGTAAAGGCTATCAACATATGAGAAAAAGAGAATACCAAAAAGCTATTGATGTATTAAGAATTAATGTGGCTTTACATCCTAATAGTGCTAATGTATATGATAGTTTGGGAGAGGCTTATTTATTAAGTGGTGATAGTTTAAAAGCATATGACAACTACAAAAAAACATTAGAACTCAATTCTGGAAATAAGAGAGCTCAGAAGTATATAGATACCTACCAAAAGAAAGTAGAATAATAAATAATTATTGTTTTTTAAGAGTCAAGCTTAACTGTTTTCCAAAAACAGCAGCAATACCAGCAGCTAAACCGCCAACAACGCCAGTAATTAGCATTAATGTATAAGGATTACCGCCTAAAGGTAAAAGAACAGCAATACGCTTAGCTAAGGTGAAATCGTTTCCACTACTATGTATGTAGCTTAATACAAACCATAATAATAATATGCCTAAAAAAGGAACAAAGAAAACAGCGATTTTTTTAAGCGGAAAAAACAAAGCTGTTGCAAAAGCGGCTGTCATTACAGACCACCAAGGCATAAACAAAGAGAGTATATAGGCTAATATAATGGTGGCTATAAAATTGATGATATTTTTAGTCATTAGTTACTTGGTGTTAAGGTTTGTGTACCGATAATTGCATCTGTAGCTGTATCGTTTTGTAAAAAGTTAAGGCTGTGATATTTGCCAGCTGCCCAATCATCTATAAAATTATCATAATACTTACTTCCAGGATTTCCAGATTGTCCACCTGGATAAATACCTAAGGCAGTTGGTGGCGATGTCATTTCTACAATCATTCTCCAAGATGGGCCATGATTTTCTGAGGTAGCATTTACAATGTTTCGGTCACCACCAATAGGTATATCAAAACGTGAAAATGCTGGTAGCGCTTGTAGTAAATGACCAGCATAAGTGCCTTTGTAATTTACCCATTTATAGTCTCCTTGTTCTCTTTTTATGGTATCTAATTTTTTAGCAGCTTCTTTAAAGGCTAATAAAAACAAGTCTTTAGCAGTTTCTGTTTTATCAGTTTTTACAATATCCATCAGCATATGATTACCATTATTTTTTAATAAGTTAATGGTTTGATAAGTAGAAGGTGCATCGAGTGCTGTGCTATCTAAATCAAATTCATCCCAAACCATCCAATACAATTTACCATACCATTGCCTCCAAATACTTGGACCAACTTCGTTGATATCGTTGTTAAATTTCCAAGCTTTCATTTCATTGTATATTACTTTTTCCTCATCTGTTAAAGAAGACGTATCCATATGTTTTAGCATATATGGTGTTAATTCTGATGCTTTAAGATTATAATTATTGTTGTGCAAATCTTTAAAATCGTTTACACTAAATTTATCCTTAGAATTAAAGTAGTCGTTTATCACACGATTTCGGTAGGTTTCATAACCATCATTAAATATATAATAAGGATAGTTTTCATCTACAGGATGCTGATTTGCAGAGCTTACAAAGCCACGTTCAGGATTTTTAGTATGTGCATTAAATTGTTGAGGAATGAAACTTTGCCAATCGTTTTCAGGCTTACTACCATCCATTAAAAACTTGCCTTGCCCTTCCCATTTATTTGGGAATTTTCCTTGAATCCACAAGGCAATATCACCTTGGGTAGATGCAAATACAAAATTCTGTGCTGGTGCATTCCAATATTTTAAAGCAGCAACATAATCGTCATAATTTTTACTCTTATTGAGTTCAATAAACGTCTTCTGATTATTGCCACCTTCGTGTCCAATCCATTTCATAGCATAACCAGATAATTGGTCATCAGATTTAAAGTTTTTGTCATAGACTACAGGGCCATGATGTGTATAAAGTACAGAGTCTTTATAATTTTCTTTACCTTTTATTTTAATGTCTTCAACTCTTAGTGTAACATCTCGCCAATTGCCATCATATTTATATTTTGTTCTATCATTGTTAAACTCTACTTTATACCAATCGATAACATCTCTAGTAGCATTGGTTTCTCCCCAAGCAATGTATTGATTAAATCCAGAAATAACACTCAAAGCACCAGGAATAGTAGCTCCAAAAGCATTGTGGTTTGGCGTGCTCAATTGCATTACAAACCAAATAGCAGGCATATTTAATCCTAAATGCGGATCGTTAGCCAATATAGGGTTGCCAGTTGTAGATTTTGCCCCAGAAATAGCCCAATTGTTGCTACCATTATCTGGGTTAGGTTGTTCTATTGTCTCTCTAATGGTATCTAATACTGCTTTACTAGCAGGTAATGCGGTTTGAGGTACATCTATAAAACTCCAATCCGTTTCCTTTGGAATCACAGGATCTGTAATATCGAAAAAATCTGGAAATAATAAATCAAAATTATCTTTACCAAAAAGTCTTAAGGCATTCGTTTTTTCTAAATCTTCATCTCCACCAGCTAACATCTTCGTCATGTACATTAATAGTAAAGCTGTCTTTTTTGGTGACCATGCTTCTGGTTGATAATCCAATAACTTGTATTCTACAGGATAGTCTTTTGGGTCAAGTTGATCAATGTAAGCATTTACACCATCAGCATAATCTTGAATTAATGCTAGGGTTTCAGTATCATATTTTTCCATATATGCTATGGCCTGTTCTGCACCGTATCCCATACCACGACGACGCTCAGTTCTGTCGTAGTTTAAAGCATTTTTGCCAATGATTTCGGATAAACGTCCAGCAGATGCAAAGGTTTGAAATTCTAACTGCCATAATCTGTGTTTTGCTGTGATATAACCCTGCGCTTTATAGAGATCACTTTCATTTTGAGCAAATACATGCGGAATGAGTTGCGCATCATAATGAACTGTAACTTTATCTTTTAATTCAGGAATAGAAATCTCGCCAGTTACTGTTTCATCGGTTTCATTTTGCCAAACGCCTGTATAAGGATTAAGAAATTTTCCTATTGGAGGAATAGATCCAAATTTGGTGTTGAGAGCAAAAAATATACCTATAGTTAATACAAGGGACAGAATTAGTTTAAAATACTTCATGAAGTGAAATTATTGTAGAATTTAAAAATACCAAAATATATGATATGGTTAATATGAATTTTTACTAAAGCTTTTTAGTTTATGTTTCATTTAGGACATTTACCTAAGTACTAATTTTTTTACAACTTCTTTTCCAATAGCTTCATTGAGCATTTTTATGATTTTTTCGTTGCCATAACTCAATTCTTCACGTAGTACACTAGAACTTAGCTGAACATAAAGTGTATTGTGCTTTAGCTCAATAGCTGTAGTATAATTATTAACACCATTGCCCATTAAATTGGCCCAAGCTTCACGGACATCTACTTTATCTAAACCCGATTGTAAATTATTGGTTTTTACAAACTCTTTTAGAATATCTTCAATAGGTTGATTATCGTTATTTCGTTTTGCCATCTCAGTTGCCGCGAAAGCGGTAATCTTTTAAATTATTCTATATCTAATTTTATAGAATTATAACGTTTATATAAATATATAGTTTTGTTTTTGTTTGCAATTCGAAGTTCTTCTGGTGATGCTTCTAAAACGGTTTCTTTCCATTTCGCATAAGGAGTAGAATAATAAATGTTTAAACTGTCATTTTCAATTTTTACCACTAAAGATTCTACATCGTCAGAAGTAAAATAGGTATCATTAATGCCTGGTTTTAACTTTTTTCTAAAACCTTGTAAACTATCATTAAGACTTATGTAGTCAATAGTTTCATTAAACTTATAAACTTTAGATGTACCATCTGGCATAAACACTTCCGTAATCTCCCAATAGCCTTCAATATGTTCAATGTAAGTTTCAGGGTTTTTAGAACAGCTTGTTAAGCTAAATGCTATTAATATGAAAAGTATGTTTTTCATAATTTGAAAATTTTATACGATTGATGAATTTGCTTTATAACATTCTCTGTGCGTTCTGCATGTGTATCACTAATAAAAATCTGACCAAAATGCTCATCATCTACTAAGCTAATAATTTGTGCCACTCTATTTTCATCAAGCTTATCAAAAATATCATCTAAAAGTAGAATAGGTGAGACACCACTTTGTTGCTTTATAAAATCAAATTGTGCCAACTTCAATGCAATTAAAAATGATTTTTGCTGTCCTTGACTACCGAATTTTTTGATTGGAAAACTATCTATCAAAAACATCAAGTCATCCTTGTGCGTACCAACACTTGTGTATTGTAAAGTCTTATCTTTATTGATATTGTTGTTTAATAAATCTTCTAATTTACCTTCAAATAAATCACTTTTATAATTTAAATCTATAGACTCTTTACTTTGACTAATAGCTTCGTAGCGTTCCTTGAATATGGGAATAAAAATTTTTAAAAAAGCATCTCTTTTTTTGAAAATTTCAGTGCCGTAAGTATGAAGCTGCTCATTGTAAATTGTAAGTGTATCTCTATTAAATGTATTGTTCAATGCAAAGTATTTGAGTAAAGCATTACGTTGTGATAATACCTTATTATAACTAATGAGCTCAATTAGATAGGTTTTGTCACTTTGTGAAATAACACTATCAATAAATTTTCGTCGTGTATCACTACCTTCAATAATTAAGTCGCGATCTGCAGGAGATATTATAACTAGGGGTATAAACCCAATATGTTCACTAAATTTTTCATAAGCCTTACCATTGCGTTTAATGATTTTTTTTTGTCCACGTTTTAGTGAAACTATAATTTTTTCAACACGTTCATTTTTAGTAAAATTACCATCCACAACAAAAAACTCTGCATTGTGATTAATATTTTGAAGCGCAATTGGGTTAAAGTAACTTTTTCCAAAAGCTAGATGGTAAATGGCATCTAAAGCATTGGTTTTTCCGACGCCATTGGCGCCAACAAAACAATTGATTTTAGCGTCGAAATCGAAAACTTGGCTTTCAAAATTTTTATAATTAACTAAAGATAGTGTGTTGAGATTCATATAAATTTAATGGTTTGCCTAATTTTAGGACTATGGCAAAGCATTTTATCTGTCAAAAATTATTCAAAAATAACAAATAAATAGGCTTTTAAATCCCAATAAAAATTTTATTTTTGCGCACGCATAATTATAGACAAGATATGGCTACATATAAGAAAAGAGGCTACAAACCAAAAACGAAAAAAGAGAAGGAAGAAGTTGTTGAGGAAAACTCAACTACAGCTGAGGTATTTAATACTTTAGACGAAGGAGCTTCTAGAACAGAGGAGTGGGTAGTTAAAAACCAAAAATATATCATTGGTATCATTGGAATTGCTGCGATAGCTGTTTTAGGGTATTTGGGTTACAATAAATTTGTAGCTGAGCCAGGCCAAAAAGATGCAATGAACGAAATGTACACTGCTAAAAAATATTTTGATGATGCTGTTAGTGGTATTTCTTCAGATTCACTTTACAGAATGGCTTTAGAAGGTGGTGAAGGTAAGTATGGTATGGTAGATATTGCTAAAGAATATAGCGGTTCACCTGCAGCTAATCTCGCAAATTATTATGCTGGTATGTCTTATTTGAATTTAAAAGATTACCAAAATGCTATTGCTTATTTAGATGAATTTTCTAGTGATGATAAGATGTTAGGCCCAATAGCTAAAGGCGGTATTGGAGATGCATTTGTACAATTAGAACAATTAGACAAAGGTTTAGAGTATTACGAAAAAGCATTTAAAGCTAATGTAAATGACTTTACTACACCAATGTATTTAATGAAAGCTGCTCGTGTTGCTATAGATTTAGGACAGAATGATAAAGCTTTAGGTTATTTAAAACGTATAAAATCCGAATTTACAACCTCTACTGAATTTGCTCAAGTAGATGTACTTATCGGACAAGTAGAAGCAAGCTTATAGATATGGCTACTGCAAATCATAATTTATCGAACTACGATAAAACAACAATCCCAAACGCGAAAGACTTTCGGTTTGGGATTGTTGTTTCTGAGTGGAATGATAAAATAACGGAAGGCTTATGGCAAGGTGCTTTTGATGCACTAATGGATTGTGGAGCAGTTAAAGAAAATATTGTGCGTTGGAATGTGCCAGGTACTTTTGAATTGACTTATGGTGCAGCCCGAATGAGTAAAAGTATCTATGCCGATTCTGGAATGCTTGATGCTATTATTGTTATTGGTTGTGTAATTCAAGGAGAAACCAAGCATTTTGATTTTGTTTGCGAAGGAGTTACTCAAGGCATAAAAGACCTTAATCTTAAAGGAGATATTCCTGTAATTTTCTGTGTGCTTACTGATAACACGATGCAACAATCTATTGACCGTTCTGGCGGTAAGCATGGTAATAAAGGCACAGAAGCTGCAATTACTGCCATCAAAATGGCTAACCTTAGACGACAGACAAAATAGTTTTCAGTTTAGACTTCAATTTCATTTTCAATTAATGGCATCCTTTTTGTTAATAATTTTAAGGAATCCTTAAGCATTATTTACTTGTATTTTCAGTATTTTTGAGATACATCGAGATTAATTATATAAGTCAATTTGTTTAATCAAAGAAAAAATAAAAGGTTTAGTTATAAGCCTCGTTTTAAGGATTCTAATTCCGATAACTATCGGGAAGAGTCGAAAAACGACTTGGAAGCGAAATGGAATAAAATGAGAGGTAATACTAAACGTCGAGGAAGTATATTAACGTCATTACCTGTATTAATTATATTCTTAGTATCGCTTTTTGTTTTAATTTATATCCTTAACGGATATATTAAATAATAGTATTATGGGGCCAATAAAGTTTACTTTAATTAAAAGATTACCAAGAAATAAAAGGTTTAACTATACACCAAGATATTATAAAGGTAAAGAGGATATAAATGAATCACAATACGCAACAAAGTTTGATGCTTATGCTGATACCTACAATAAAAATGATTTTTCAGGGCAATGGCATGAGAATAGAATAAGTAATAGAACTAGAAATAATTCTGGATTCAATAAAACGATTTATGTTTTAATAGCAATCTTTGTTTTAATCTTTCTCTATATTATAGATTTCGATTTGTCTATTTTCTCTCTTAAAAACTAATGACAGATATTATACAACTTTTACCAGATCATGTTGCCAATCAAATTGCAGCAGGTGAGGTGGTACAACGACCAGCTTCTGTAGTTAAAGAGTTATTAGAAAATGCAATTGATGCAGGTGCTACAGAAATAAAACTCATTATTAAAGATGCTGGTAAAACACTTGTACAAGTTATTGATAATGGAAAAGGGATGAGTGTCACTGATGCGCGTTTAAGTTTTGAGCGCCATGCCACTTCAAAAATAAAATCTGCAGAAGATTTATTTCAATTGAATACTAAAGGGTTTAGAGGTGAAGCTTTGGCGAGTATTGCAGCGATTGCACATGTAGAATTAAAAACTAAACGACCAGAAGACGAACTTGGAACTGCTATAGAAATTGAAGGCAGTACCGTAAAGTCTCAAGAGGTTTCAGTAACACCTTCAGGAACTTCAGTTGCAGTAAAAAACTTATTTTTTAATATTCCTGCTAGACGAAACTTCTTAAAGTCCGATACCGTAGAGTTGAGACATATTACAGATGAATTCCATCGTGTGGCTTTAGCACATCCCAATATAGCCTTTGTGTTTTACCATAACGGAAGCGATCTTTTTAATGTAACAAGTGAAAATTATAGACAACGTGTAGTACATATTTTTGGGACTAAAACTAATGAGAAGTTAGTGCCAGTTGAAGAAGAAACCGAAGTGTTAAAAATTTCAGGATTTGTAGGTAAACCTGAGTTTTCAAAAAAGACAAAGTCTGAACAGTTCTTTTTTGTTAACCAACGTTTTATAAAAAGTCCTTATCTTAATCATGCTATCAATGCGGCCTTTGAGGGTCTATTGAAAGATGGTTATCATCCAAGCTATTTTTTGAACCTTACTGTTGACCCCAAAACGATTGACATCAATATTCATCCAACAAAAACAGAAATCAAATTTGATGATGAACATACGCTTTATGCTATTTTACGCTCAGCGGTTAAGCATAGTTTAGGTCAGTTTAATATTGCTCCGATTTTAGATTTTGAACAGCAGAGTAATTTCAATACGCCTTATAATTATAAAGACAAAACAGCTTCTTCTCCAGCTATTGAAGTAGATAGTGATTTTAATCCCTTTTCGGAAGGAGCAAATGGAAGCCGAAAACAAAGCACAAGCTTTAAACAAGCTCCTGCTGACTCTTGGGAAGGTTTGTATGTTGGTTTAGAGTCTAAAAGCAATAATTCTGAAAGTGATTTTAGTCAAGTAACGTTTGAAAGTGATGCAAAGAATGAATCGATGTTTACGGATTCGTCAATTGAAACCACTAAAACAACTTTTCAATTACAGCAAAAATATATAGTGAGTACCCTAAAATCTGGAATGCTTGTTATTGATCAAAATAGAGCGCACCAACGTATTTTATATGAAAGCTTCTTAAAGCATATAACAATTAAAGAAGCTACGAGCCAACAATTATTGTTTCCGTTGCAATTGCATTTTACGCCTAATGAAACTAAAATCATCGACGGTTTAAAATTAGATTTAGAGCATACAGGATTTGTGTTTTCAGAATTAAATGACAAAGAAATTACAATTACTGGAGTACCAGTTGGCGTGCCTGAAAGTGAAGTGTCTATCATTTTAGAACAATTGATCAGTGATGTAGAGAATGAAGTGCCAGATGCTAATTTTAGTGTAGCAGATTTATTAGCAAAATCTATGGCAAAGAGTTTAGCTATTAAAAACGGGCAATCATTAAATAGTACAGAACAAGAACATATGGTAAATAGTTTGTTTGCCTGTAAGGAACCCAATGTATCACCAACCAATAGACCAACGTTTATTACGATGGCAGTTGGTGATATTGAAAAGAAATTTATGTAATATATGAGACTAGGAATTACAGATGCTGTAAAGCATTTAATTATTATTAATGTTGTGGTATTCATAGGTACGGTTACCATTGGTAATGGCCAATCTTTTTACACTTGGTTTTCTTTTTACTTTCCTATGAGTGAGATGTTTCAACCTTGGCAGGTTTTAACGCATATGTTTATGCATGGAGACCAATCTCATCTCTTTTTTAATATGCTATTGTTATTTTTTATTGGCGTACTTGTAGAAAGAATTTTAGGAACGAAAAAGTTCTTATTTGTATATATTTCTTCGGGATTAGGCGCAGTACTATTAACATTTTTAGTTTCGTATATACAATTTACCTTGTCTATTAGCGAATTGATTTCGGCAGGATTTAACGAAGCACAAATTTATGATACTTTAAAATCAGGTATGTATAATTTACAGTGGGAAGCTTTATTAAGTGAGAGAAGTTTTAAGCATCTTGTAGGGAATTATAATAGCACTATGGTGGGAGCATCTGGTGCAATTATGGGCATATTGGCAGCCCTTGGCTTAATGATGCCTAACAGAGAGATACATCTTATATTTCCTCCAATTAGATTGAAAATCAAATATTTAGTTGTAGGAATGATTGGTTCAGATTTTATTAGTATGTTTTTGACAGGTACTCCTTTATTAGGGCATAGTAATACAGCCTATACAGCTCATGTTGGGGGCGCTATTACTGGTGCTATAATTATACTTTATTGGAAAAAAAACAGCATGGATAAATACCGTTGGAATTAATGAATTTAAGTGATAAAATAAATATTAAACTTACTAATTTTTCAATATTTGAAAAGTATATCCTTATAAACTGTTTGGTTTTTGCTGTAATATCTATAACAAATGCTTTATACTTTTTATTTACCGATCAACATTTAACATTTTTCTATAACTATATAGCATTGCCAGAAGATGTTTCTAAATTTCTAACAAGACCATGGACCATATTTACATATTTCTTTACTCATTTTGGGTTTAGACACTTGTTCTATAATATCATTGGACTTTATTTTTTTGGTAGAATATTCATGACATTTTATGATAGCAAGCAATTTATAAAGCATTACCTCCTGGGAGGAATTTTTGCAGGTTTTATATTTATAATCTCCTATAATATATTTCCAGCATTGATAAATAAACAGACAGTATTAATCGGTGCTTCTGCTTCAGTATTTTCTGTTTTATTTGGTGCTACTGCTACTAATCCTAATTTTAATTTCAATCTTTTTGGAGTATTACAAATACGATTATGGGTAATTTCTTCATTATATACCTTATTATTTATATCTACACTCCCATATGCTAATTCTGGTGGTGAGTTGGCACATTTAGGCGGTGCATTTTTTGGATATTTTTACGCATTGCAATTAAAAAAAGGAAAAGATATTGGAGCAGGATTTGAACGCTTAATGGATAAGGTTGTAAGTTGGTTTCAGCCAAAATCGAGTTTAAAAACAGTTCACCGAAAAAAAGGAAAAAGAGAATATGCTGGTAAGACTAAAGACGAATTTAATACGTTTAATAATCAGAAAAAGATAGATTTAATTCTCGATAAAATCAGTAAAAGTGGTTACGAGAGTTTAACAGCAGAAGAGAAGGAATTTCTTTTTAAAACTGGTAAATAACATAGTATAGTGAAGGGTTTAAAGTTTGTAGGTAAAATAATATTTGTAACCAATTCCTTGGTTGCATTTTTATTACTTATCTCTTATATGTTGCCTTATATATCACCAAAGAGTTTTGCTACTTTATCCGTTTTAAGCCTTAGTGTGCCTTTACTAATTCTACTTAATGTCATCTTTTTTATTTACTGGCTGCTTCGCGTAAAAAAGCAAATGCTTTTGTCTTTAATTGTATTGCTTTTAGGATGGAGTTATATAGGCTCTATGTATAAATTCTCGTCTTCTAAGAATGTTGAAGACGATAAAAATATTTCTGTGATGTCATACAACGTTAGGCTGTTTAATATTTATTCGTGGCTGCCTAGTGAAACTGTTAAAAAAGACATTATAGAATTTATTCATAAAGAAAAACCAGAAATACTTTGTTTACAAGAGTATAGAAAAGATGATCCTATAGTATTGGATAATTATTATAATTTTAATGCCTCACATAAAGATACTGTAAAACGAGGTCAAGTTGTTTTTTCAAAATTTCCAATTATAAATTCTGGTTCTCTAGAATTTCCAAATACGTTTAATAATGGTATTTTTGTAGATATAGTTAAGCAAAAGGATACGATAAGAGTATATAATTTGCATTTACAATCTTCTGGTATTCAAACTGATGTTGAGGCTTTAAAAAATGAAACCTCTGACAATTTATTTAAGCAAGTAGGTTCAACATTTAAGTTGCAACAAGAGCAAGTTGAACTATTTTTAAAACATAAGTCTAAATGCAATTATAAAACTATAGTTACTGGTGATTTTAATAATACTGCTTATTCTTATATCTATAAAGAAATCAAAGGAAATAATTTGGTAGATACATTTGAAGAAGCTGGTAATGGTTTCGGAAAGACTTACGATTTTAAATTCTTTCCAATGCGAATCGATTTTATTTTAGCAGATAAAGATTTTACTGTCAACGGATTTAAAACTTATGATGTAAAACTCTCCGACCATTATCCTATAAAAGCTGCTGTAAAATTACATTAACCAGCAATCGACGCTGTCAGCAATGATGTGAATTACTAATCCTAATCCAATTAGTCTAGTCTTTTTTGGGACTAGAAATACCACGTAAGCTACCATTGCGTAATAGGTATGAAGTGGATGAAAATTAATACTACAACGATTAGGATCAAAAATGGGGTTGACTAACAAATGGTCTAAATCAATTAGCATACCCAAAAGCATTATACCATATGCTTTTAACCAATAGGTTTTAAAAAATAGTAGTGCAATTAATAGTGGTAAGCCAAAATGTAAACCATAGTGTATTACAGGTTGAAGCATAAACTTATAATTTTTGCTTTTTTAAATAGAACTCCGTATTAGGACCTTCATTAAATAGCACATCTAAAATGCTGAGATTAGAAATAAAGCCATGTTTCTCTGAAAATACTTGTGTGTAAGGTTGAAGATAGTCCACTTCAAAATTACGTTTTACTAAATGCCTTAAGTCTATTTTGTCTACTACCTCTTTTTCAAAAATAGAAGTATAGTTTGTTATAATATTTAGTTGAAGAGTATTTATTAGTATATCAAAACACTTCAAATTAAAATCTAAAATATAGTCGAATTGTTTTTCAAACAAAGGCATTAAATCATCAATATAGAATTCAAAAAAAGGGGACATACTATATGCCGATTGTAAGGATTTTAAATGCTGAAGTTGCCAGAGATCTTCGTTTGCAATTTTTACATCCTTATACAATTGTCTATTTCTTTGTGTATAACTTACAGGAACAGTCAAAGCTAGTTTGCCATTAGCTCCATATATTTCTGTCCTATTTCTAAGGGTTTGTTTTTGATAATTATCACAAACTTCAAAAGATACAGTATCAGATTTAACCATCGCAACAAAGTGTGCTACGTTAGGAAAATAAGTTGGATGTACTAATAGAGATTGCATCAACTAAAAAGTAAATTTCCTAACCAAGTATAGGCAATAAATAGTATTGCTATTATGGTGAGTAATGTGCCATAATCGTATCCTATAATACTTCCGATTATAGCAACAAGTAAAATTAGAGCTCCATATGCATATCCCATAATTTGATTGTTCTTTTTTGAAATTAATGGGCTTCTGCTTAGAGGTAAAATAGCAGCTAGAGAAGCAATACTAATTAAAATTAGATAGTTATTTTCAATTAAAAAACTTAGTAAAAATGTAGTTAGAGCTAATACTAATAATGCAAATAAAATCTGACCACTTAATTTTGAATTTTTATCTAACAAGTATTTTCCATAATTATCAAATAACAGAAGCATATTAGATAAAGGTTCCATAAACCAGCTACCTAAAGCTAACAATAGATAAGCTACTATTAGTGGTATTGCCAATATTGATAGTCCTGAAGCTGTTAAAACTTTTACAAAAACGCGATAGACTAAATAAATACCAATAATATATAACCATTGGTTTTTCTCAGATTTATTACTAATCCAAAAAGCATATCTTAAATATAAATTATAAACTCTATTTTTTGCTTTTACAGCAGTTAGCATACCATTTCTTGCATAATTATCATTTGGATCTAGCTTTAATGCTTCTTTAAAGTGTAATAAAGCTTTTGGCAAATCATTGTGTTCTAAATGACTCCAACCAACATTTGCATGAGAAAACGAATTTTCAGGATCATCATTTAATAAAGTTTCAATAGTCTCTTTTGCTTCCTCTTTACGGTTTAGTTTTGTCAAAGCTGTAGCTCTAGCATTTAAGCAATTGCGGCTTTTTGCGTTAAGTTTTAGACCTTCATTGGCCATCAATAGCGCATTTTCAAAATCCTTTTTATAAATTAGAATAAAAGCTTTATATCCAAAATAATTTTCATCATGTGGATCTAGAGTTATGGCTTCGTTTATATATTCTAATGCTTTATTAGTATTTTCTTTAGTATAATATATTTGTGACAATAAATAATAGACTCCACTATAGTTAGGAACACTACCTCTTAACTCAATAGTTAAAGATTCTGCTTTTTCAAGATCATCAGTTTGGAGATAGGATTGCGCTAATAAAAACTTTGCTTCATAATTATCAATATTTGAGGCTATAGCGTTGTTAAAATAAGGGATTGCATCTTTGTATCTTCCCATATCAAATAATTGAGCACCCCTCTGGTAATTGGCTTCAAGGCTCATTATTGTTTAATGTTTAGATAATTGAGAATATCGTCGTATAAACCAGCGTCATTAGCATATAAGGCATAATTTTTTGCTGATGAGAACCACTCTTTTGTAGAAGGCTTCATTTTTGAGATAGCTTTAGTTATATCTTTTGTTGTTAAAGGTTTTGGAATACCATCTTTAAATGACTCTTGTAATTTTTCCTCGATTGCAATATCTATACTAGAAGATATATCAGCTCCAGAAAAATCTTTACTCTTTTTAGCTAGAGTTTTTAGATCAACACTTTCAACAGGTTTTCCTTTTAGTTGAATTTGATAAATAGATTTTCTCGCCTCTACATCTGGTGGTGCAACAAAAATAATTCTATCAAACCTACCTGGTCTTCTAAAAGCAGGATCTATATACCAAGGTGCATTAGTTGCGCCTAAAACTAAAATGCCATCATTATCTGAATCAATACCATCTAATTCTGCTAAAAATTGATTGATTACTGTGCGACCAGCAGTCTTGTTAATGTCGTTTCTATTAGCTCCTAAAGCATCTATTTCGTCAATAAAAATAACACAAGGTTTGTGTTGTCGAGCAGTTTCAAATATTTCGTGTAGATTCTTTTCTGAATTACCAAGCCACATATCTAAGATATCATTAATGCCAATATTTATAAAATTGGCATCAATTTCACCAGCAGTAGCTTTAGCTATGTGTGTTTTTCCGCAACCTGGAGGGCCATAAAGTAAAATACCACCACCAATTTTTTTGCCATAAGCCTTGTACAAATCTTTATGTAAAAGTGGCTTTATGATTTTTAAATCAATCTCTTCTTTTACTTTTTGCATGCCACCAACACTATCAAATTTGACGTTGGTTTTTTTTATAAATTTTATGGCATCATTATCCGTAAAATCTGAATCTGTACCAGTATTTTTAATTCTAAAAATATCATCTAAAGAGTCATTGTAATACTTGGCGTCTATTTCTAATATACGTTTATAAACCTCTAGTGCTTGATCTTTTTGATTTAATTTTAATAAACATTCGCAATACAACTCTAAATAATCAGTAGTTTCTTGATTCGCTATAACCTCTTCAATAATAACTTCTGTTAAGTTATATTTTTCTTGTTCAAAATAACAGCGAGCAAGAAGGTATTTGTTTTTATTAGTATCCGCTACTTCTATTATTTTAAGCAAATGTTTTTCAGCGTTAGAATATTCAAACAAGTCCATGTAAATATTAGCTACTTGACTACGCAAAGGAATGTTGTCAGGTGAAAGCTCTAATGCTTCTAGTAAAGTGTTTAAAAGAGAATTGTCCATTTATTTAGCTTTAGCCTTCTTTTTCTTTCTCCATTTATTAAAGAAAGTGATTCCAAAAATGATAACTAAAAAAGGAATAAAATATGAGGTGCGTTCACCATTACCACTTACAGTAGTAAAGATTCTGTCCCAACGGAAACTCCAATTTTTTAGACCGTCATTAATACCATCAATACTCATCCAAATAAAAACGGGCTTTCCAAAAACATGATTATAAGGCACAAATCCCCATGCTCTTGCATCTATTGAATTGTGGCGGTTGTCTCCCATCATCCAATAATAATCTTGACCAAACGTATAAGCAGTAGCAGGCTGGTCATCAATAAGAATTTGATTGTCTCTAGTAATTACTTTATGGCCCTCGTACTCAGAAATTGCACGTTTGTATAAAGCAATATTTTTAGTATTTAATTGCACTGTGGCACCAGCTTTAGGGATCCATATAGGTCCGAAATAATTATAATTCCAATTATAATTTGGGTCGTGAGGGAAAACACGCCCGTCTCTTATTCCTTTATCCTCAGCTACATAAGTAATAGATTTAATATTTGGATGTAATACAGCTTTCTTAGCAGCTTCTGGTGTGGCTTGTACAACATAATTGTTGGTGAGATTATTAAAACCTATATCATCAGTGATATCGTATTTTTTTAATATAGCTTGAATCCTAGCAATATCTTGATTAGAATTAATTTGAAAATTATTAAAAACTATGTCATGAGAAAATTGAAGCTTTGCTCTATTAGGTAACTTATTTTGTTTCCCGTTTATGTAAACTATACCATTACGAACCTCTAATGTATCTCCAGGTATTCCTACACAGCGTTTAACAAGATTGGTTTTTTTATCTATAGGTTTGTAATAATTGCGATCTGGTTTAAATTTATTCATATCCAACAGCGTATCTGCTGGCTGATTAAAAACGACAATATCATTACGTTCAATCTTTTCAAAACCAGGTAACCTAAAATAGGGTAACTGTAATTTGTTCATCCACGATGTTTCTCGCTTTTCGTAATTATCACTATACAAATACGATTTTATACCAAGTTTTGGGATTGTGTCATGCACCATTGGTGCTCCAACAGTTGTCATTGGTGTTCTGGCACCATAATGTATTTTACTTACAATTAGAAAGTCTCCTACCAACAACGATTTTTCTAAAGATGAAGACGGAATAACAAAGGGTTGAAAAAAGTAAGTATGTACAATAGTTGCTGCTACAATAGCGAATAGGATAGAGGTAATCCATTCACCTGTTGACGTTTTTGGTTTTAATTCTCTATGTTCTATATAGTTTACATCTGCAACATAATTTAAGTAATAGAGGTAAAAGCCAAGTGTAACAATACATAAAAGCGCATCTAATTTGGTGTCTTTACCAAAAGTTCTTGCAGTTTCTACCCAAACTGCAGGAATCATTATAAGGTTTACTATTGGTAAAAACATTAAAATTATCCACCACCAAGGGCGAGAAATAATTTTCATTAAAACAACAGCATTATAAATTGGAACAAAGGCTTCCCAAGCTTTTCTGCCCGCTTTAACGTAAAGTTTCCAGGTACCTAAACCATGGATAATTTGTATAATGAGTAAAAAGATAAACCACTCTGTCCAAGTCATATCGTTAAGTTTTGTCTATGTAGGTTGAAAATTATTCTAATTTGTTTCAAAATTTAGGCAAGTTAACCAATGTTTAACACATCTTTCATGCTAAAGACTCCTTTTTTGTCTTTAATCCATTCTGCCGCAATTACAGCTCCCAATGCAAAACCTTGTCTGTTGTGTGCTGTATGTTTTATACTGATAGAATCAATTTCAGAATTATAAGTAATCTCATGCGTACCTGGAACGTCTATAATGCGTTTAGCGTCAATATGAATTTTGTCAGAGGTTGCTTTATCTAATGTCCAATTATTATAATTGGTGTTTTCTATGATTTGTTCAGCTAAAGTGATTGCTGTACCACTTGGAGCATCAAGTTTTTTAGTATGATGAATTTCTTCAATCTCAGTAGAATAATCAGGGAAATCAGACATCAATTGACTTAATCTTTTATTGATTTCAAAAAAGATATTTACACCTAAGCTAAAGTTTGAAGCATATAAAAAAGTACCATTTTTAGATTTGCAATAGTCTAAAACGTTATCGTATTGATCTAACCAACCTGTTGTCCCGGAAATTACAGGAACACCAGCGTCTATAGCTTGTTTTATATTAGTTACAGCTGTTGATGGTAAACTAAAATCTATAGCGACATCTGTGTTGTTGAAGTCAAAATCTGTAGTTGTGCTCGAAGCTTTTAATGAAATAATATGGTTACGGTCTAAAGCAATAGCTTCAATGTTTTTGCCCATTCTGCCATAACCGAGTAAAGCAATTTTCATCTTAAAATTTAAAATTTAAAGTAACTCCTAAATCAGAACTATGTTCCATTTCATTATACTGATAATGTGGACCTAAACTTAAGTTTTCATCCACATTGAATTGAAGTAAATGTGCATCTACATTAGCGTCGATGATGTTTAAGGCATAAAACCCAATAGTTAATAATAAGGATACTTCTTTATTTCTCCTGAATTGTTCTTGAGCTCTGATAAGGCCATCATTAGAAATTTGAGGTGTATCGCCAGAGCCATAAAACTCATCATCTTTAAAACCAGCTAAACGTCTTTTGTAAGCACTTCTGTACCGATCAAACTGCTTGTCATTTCTTACATAAAAATAAATACCACCACCAATTAATCCCCAAGCAATTGGAATTTTCCAATATTTTTTATTGTAAGCCTGACCCAGTCCAGGTAAAATAGCGGAATAAAATGCGGCTTTAGAGGGTCTAAGTGGATCTATCTCTTTTGTTGTCAATACTTGGTTGTCAATTAAAATAAGTTCTTTATCAATATCTACACTCGTACTATCTTTATCTTTTTGAGAAAAAGAGAATAGTGCTGAGCATAAGCACAGTATAAGAATATAGAAACGTTTATTTAGCACGCTTAACTAATTTTTTAATTCTGTTAAAGTCTTCTTCCGAGTGAAACGGTATGGTAATTTTACCGCTTCCATTTTTTGCTAGTTTAACGTCAATTTTGTGTCCAAAGTATTCTGAGAACTCTTTAACTCCTTTTTTGATATACTTTGGGGTTTCATTCGAATCACTTTCAGTAGAAGTTGGTGTTTCAGAATTTAGATTTTTAACCAATTGTTCTGTCGCTCTAACAGACAACTTATTAGTTATGATTTTTTCATAAACCTCTAACTGATCAATTTGACTTTCAATATTCACCATAGCTCTACCATGACCCATACTGATAAAACCATCACGCATTCCGGTCTGAATAATCGGATCTAACTTTAATAAGCGTAAGTAATTAGCAATAGTAGAACGTTTTTTACCAACACGCTCACTCATTTGTGCTTGTGTTAGATTTATTTCGTCTATTAAACGTTGATAGGATAGTGCTATTTCTATAGGGTCTAAATCTTGGCGTTGAATATTTTCAACTAATGCCATTTCTAACGATTCTTGATCATTAGCGATTCTTATATATGCAGGAATGGCTTCTAATCCAATTAATTTTGAAGCTCTAAAACGACGCTCACCAGAAACTAATTGGTATTTATTAAAGGCTAATTTTCTAACTGTTATGGGTTGAATAACACCAAGTTCGCGAATTGAAGACGCTAATTCTCTTAGTGATTCTTCATTAAAATTCGTTCTTGGCTGAAAAGGATTTACTTCAATACTTTCAATATCGAGTTCAACTATATTACCCACAACCTTATCTGCATTTTTATCTTCAGCAGATTTAATATCGTTTTCAGGATCTTTCAATAAAGCTGAAAGACCACGTCCTAATGCTTGTTTTTTTGTTGCCTTCGCCATTATAATTCATTTTTCTTAATCAGCTCTTTCGCTAAGCTTAGATAATTGGCCGCGCCTTTACTACTTACATCATAGTTAATAATACTTTCTCCATAACTTGGTGCTTCACCTAAACGTACATTACGTTGAATAATAGTATCAAAAACCATATCAGTAAAATGTTTTTGAACTTCTTCTACCACTTGATTAGACAGTCGTAAACGCGAATCAAACATAGTTAAAAGTAAGCCTTCAATGTCTAACGCTTCATTATGTATTTTCTGTACACTTTTAATAGTATTTAACAGTTTTCCTAAGCCTTCAAGCGCAAAGTATTCACATTGAATAGGAATAATTACTGAATCAGACGCTGTTAAGGCATTTAGAGTTAGTAATCCTAATGAAGGAGCGCAATCAATTAATATATAATCGTATTCAGATTTTAAATCAACTACAGCTTTTTTTAGCATGTACTCACGCTCGTCCTTGTCAACTAATTCAATTTCTATGGCTACAAGGTCTATATGTGCTGGTATCACATCTACATTTGGCGCATTTGATGCTACAATAGCTTCTTTGGCTGGTTTAGTGTGTTCTAATACTTGATACGAGCCAATTTCTACTGCGTCTACATCTATACCTAATCCAGAACTAGCGTTGGCTTGAGGATCGGCATCTATAAGTAGGACTTTTTTCTCCAGTGCTCCTAAAGAAGCCGCTAGATTTACCGAAGTGGTCGTTTTACCAACTCCTCCTTTTTGATTGGCAATTGCAATGATTTTACCCATTAAATGATTTGGTTTATTAAGGCATTAAAAATACAATTTATTATGGGTTTTGAAAATGGAAGTTGTTAACATTACTATCATGAAAAAGACAGCCGTTAGGCTGTCTTTTGTTTTATTGAATATAATATGAAATACTATTCCTCTGGCATTAATACAGCCTTTATAAAGCCCCCACTTAAATATTTCTTTGCCACATTATGTAAATCTTTAGTTGTTAAAGCATTAACATTTGCTTCGTAATTAATTACATTATTGATATCGCTTTGGTTGTAATCTGCACCTCTAATCGCAGATAACCAAAAACGGTTCTGTTCTAATTGATCTTTTCTTGTTAATAATAACGCTTTCTTTACTTTTTCTAAATCAGTTTCCGTTGGACCGTCTTTAACTATCTTTTTAAGTTCTGCAATAGCTGCATTAGCCAATTTTTCAGCATTTTCTGGAGCACAAGGGAAAGAGATGCTAAAGTTATAACGTCCATAAGGCATTTTGCTAATAGAGCCTCTAGCACCAGCTCCATAAACTCCACCTTCTTCTTCTCTCAATTTTTCGATTAATTTAATGCTCAAAACTTCTCCCACAGCATTCATTGCTCTAGCTTCATTAACATCGTATTTTGTTTCACCTCTATAGATTAAGTTAACCTGACTTTTTGGTTCAGTACCTTTGTTATATGTAAACTCATGAGCCCCAGATTTTGGTCTAAAAGATGATACCTTATACATTTCTCTTTCTCCATTACCTGGCAATGAAGCGATATATGTTTCAGCATATTCAGCAATTTTTGCCTCATCGACATTACCAACAAAATAGAAATTGAAATCGCCAGCATTAGCAAATCGTTCTTTAAATTTTTCGTATGCTAAATCATAATTTGCTTTATCCAATTTTTCTGCTGTAGGGAAACCAGTATATCTTGGATTACCTTCGTTAGAAAACTTACCTAAGGCTATTGAAAATGATATATTTGGATTAGATAAAATGTTACCTAAAAATGCCTTCTGCTTACTGATAAACGATTTAAATGCTTCAGGATCTTTGTCTAGTTTTGTAAAATATAAATGAATCATCTGAAACATGGTTTCTAAGTCTTTTGGTGACGCAGATCCTCGCATGCCTTCATCTAAACCGCCAATGTAAGGTCTAACTCTTGCAATTTTACCAGACATTAACTTAGTCATGTCATTTTTGGTAAGCCCATCAATACCAGCTTCAAACAAGCCCCCATTAGCACTAGCTGTTTGCTTTAATACATCATCAGAATATAAAGATGTGCCGCCATAGCTAAAAGCTTCAAACAAGATTTCATCATTTTTAAAATCTGTTTTTTTATAGGTTACTTTAGCTCCATTGCTTAAGGAGATTGTTACGGTTTCATTTATTTTTTCATGATTATTAACCTTAACTCCAGTAATACTTCCTTTATTTGGTTTAACAGACATTAAGTTCTCTCTTACAGCTTCATCTTCATAATCTTTAATGTCAGATTTCTTTACTTCATCTAATAAATCAATAACTTCTTGTTCAGTTACTTTTTTGAGATTGTCTTTTTTTGGTCCTGTAAGTATTACTAATCTATTATCATCATGAAGAAAGTCGGATATTAATCCATTGACTTCTTCGAGTTTTATATTTGGTAATTCTGCTTGTGCATAATTAAAACTCCATTCTATACCTGGAATTGGTCTTTCTTGTAAGAAATTCTGAATATAACTATTAACAATTCTATTAGATTCTTGCTTGTCTTTATTCTTAAATCCACGCTCTAATCGTGCTATATAATCTTTTTTAGCACGTTTTAATTCAGATGCTTTAAAACCATAACGTTTTACACGTTCGTTTTCTTCCAAAAGTGTTTTTAATGCATCTAGTTGACCCGTCTCATTGGTTTGAGCTACAGATTGGTATGCAGTTTTGTTACCTATAATTCCGCCATGGTAAGAGAACCCATATATGAAGGGTGGATTAGGTTTGTTACTATACTCACCAAGCCTATTATTAATCATTTGGGTAAAAAGCCCCTCGACCATATTATCTCTGTAATCTTGTATTGTTCTCGTTTTTTCAACCTCTCCTTTGTCCTTATAGTAAATTTGAACTTGGCTTCCAGTAGCTTCTTCATCCCATTCAACAGCAACAAAAGTGCCTTCATGATTTTCTGAGCCATATTCTTCTCTCAATTTTGGATTCTTTGGGTTTTTAAGTCCACTAAAGTTTTCTTTTATTTTCTTTTCAAGTGTTTCTACGTCTAAATCTCCAACAGCTATAACCGCCATTAAATCTGGTCGATACCAGTCTTTTTGAAAGTTTCTCAGGCTCTTATATTTAAAAGTTTCTAAGTTTTCTTTTGTGCCAATAGGTAAGCGATCTGCATATTTAGATTTATAAGCTATTTTATCTAAATACTTAGATTGCATCCTTGTTGCAGCTCCAAGACGTGTTCTATATTCTTCAATGACAACACCACGTTCGTCATCAATATCTTTGTCGGTTAGTAATGCACCTCCTGCCCAATCTTGTAAAATTTGAAAACCTTTGTCTAATTTAGCTGGATCATCACTAGGAATAGGTAGAATGTAAACGGTTTGGTCAAAGCCTGTATATGCATTTAGATCTGCTCCAAACTCTACACCAATACTTTGTAAATAATCTACTAATTCATTTTTCTTAAAATTAGTAGTACCATTAAAATTCATATGCTCCATAAAATGTGCTAAACCACGTTGATCTTCTGTTTCTACAATAGAACCAGCTTTTAAAGCTAAGCGTAATTCTACTTTATCTGCAGGCTTGCCATTATTCTGAATGTAGTACGTGAGTCCGTTTGATAATTTACCGATTTTTACATCTGGAGTTGTTGGTAATAAATCTGAAGGAACAGACCCATTGGCTTGTTTTTCGGGTGTTTTTGTTTGTGCATTTGCTGTAAATGTTACAAGTAAACAAAAAACAAACAGTGTTTTAAATACTTGAGAAAGTTTTGTTTTCATGGATTGATGGTTTTATAGATTAATTTATTATAAGAAAATTCTTTAAATTTAATATAAAATACTAAACGTAAAAATGAATACTTATATTTTAACTAAATATTTAGTTGAATTTGTGAATATTTATGAATTCAATCAATCAATATCTCTAAAATCTGAATGGCAGCATCGCTAATTTTAGTACCAGGCCCAAAAACAGCAACTGCTCCAGCGTCGAATAAATATTGGTAATCTTGTTTTGGAATAACTCCGCCAACTATGACCATAATATCATCTCTACCATAAGCTTTTAATTCTTCAATAACCTGTGGCACTAAAGTTTTATGTCCTGCGGCAAGTGAAGATACTCCAAGAATGTGTACATCGTTTTCAACCGCTTGTTTTGCTGCTTCTTTAGGGGTTTGAAAGAGTGGGCCAATATCTACATCAAAGCCAACATCTGCATAACCTGTTGCAACTACTTTTGCGCCTCTATCATGACCGTCTTGCCCCATTTTTGCAATCATAATACGAGGTCTGCGGCCATCTTGCTCAGCAAATATGTCGGCAAGTGTTCTTGCTTTTTGAAAACTCTTGTCGTCTTTTATCTCTTTACTATACACTCCTGAAAATGATTTTATTTGTGCCTTATGGCGTCCAAATTCAGCTTCTAAAGCATCACTTATTTCACCTAAGGTTGCCCTTTTTCTTGCTGCATCTACTGCTAAAGCTAATAAATTATCTTCACCTGTCCTTGATGCATTAGTTAATTTTGATAAAGCTTCAGATGTGTCAGTGTTATTTCGGGTGGATTTAATGTGGTTTAAGCGTTCTATTTGTTGATTTCTAACAGTTTGATTATCTACTTCGAGTGTAGCAATTGGGTCTTCTTCATCTAAGCGGTATTCGTTTACGCCTATAATAATGTCTTGACCAGAATCTATACGTGCCTGTTTTCTTGCTGCTGCCTCTTCGATACGTAATTTTGGAATTCCGGCTTCAATGGCTTTTGTCATTCCGCCTAATTCCTCAACTTCTTCTATAAGCTTCCATGCTTTTTGAGCAATATCGTGTGTTAATTTTTCAACATAGTAACTACCAGCCCAAGGATCAACAGTTTTTGTAATCTGAGTTTCTTCCTGAAGATAGATCTGTGTATTTCGTGCAATACGAGCTGAAAAATCTGTTGGTAGAGCGATGGCTTCATCTAAGGCATTGGTGTGTAAGCTCTGAGTGCCACCAAAAGCTGCTGCCGAAGCTTCGATACAAGTTCTTGCAACATTATTAAAAGGATCTTGTTCAGTTAAACTCCAACCAGAGGTTTGGCAATGGGTTCTTAGTGCTAGAGATTTTGGATTTTTAGGATTGAATTGCTTTACTAATTTAGCCCAAAGCATACGTGCTGCACGCATTTTTGCTATTTCCATAAAATGATTCATTCCGATTGCCCAAAAGAAAGATAAGCGAGGAGCGAAGGTGTCGATATCCATACCAGCTTCAAGTCCTTTTCTTATATATTCCAAACCATCTGCTAAGGTGTAAGCCAATTCAATATCACAAGTTGCACCAGCTTCTTGCATATGGTAACCAGAAATACTAATACTATTGAACTTTGGCATGTTCTTGCTCGTGTATTCAAAAATATCTGAAATGATTTTCATCGATGGAGTAGGTGGATAAATGTATGTATTACGTACCATAAACTCTTTTAAGATGTCATTCTGAATAGTTCCTGCAAGTAGTTCTGGTTGTATTCCTTGTTCTTCGGCAGCAACTATATAAAAAGCCATGATGGGTAAAACAGCTCCATTCATAGTCATAGAAACAGACATTTTATCTAGAGGAATTTGGTCGAATAAAATTTTCATATCCTCAACTGAATCTATTGCAACTCCAGCTTTACCAACATCCCCGACCACACGCTCGTGATCAGAGTCGTAACCTCTATGTGTGGCTAAATCAAAAGCAACGGACAAGCCTTTTTGTCCTGCTGCTAAATTTCGTCTATAAAAGGCGTTACTTTCTTCAGCGGTTGAAAAACCTGCATATTGCCTAATGGTCCATGGTCTGCGAACATACATGGTTGAGTATGGTCCGCGAAGATTTGGTGCTATACCAGCTACGAAGTCTAAATGTTCTAGGTCTTTAATATCATCTTTTGAATAGGTTGATTTTATCTCAATGTCTTCAGCTGTTAGAAAATTACTGTTAGCTTTTGGCTTATGGCTTTTAACTTTTGATGTTAGCTTTATATGTTGAAGATTTTTTCGTTTCATTTTTTGTCAGGTTTAAAATCAACCTTTATTTTTTTAATTTTAATGATATCGTCAATTTTAATTTTGCGTCCATTTAGAGAGATACTTTGTTTGTCTATAATCTTTATTAAACCTTTGTACTTCTTGTATTCTGTATGAACGACAACTAAATCATTTTTATATATTTTTCTAACCTTATTTGTGACTATACTTTTAAGCTCCAAATGAAGTTTTTGTGAATAAAGTTTTGAAAGCGAAAAACTAAAGGTTAAAATACATAATGTTGAAACTATAGATTTTCTCAATACCATTTATTTTTCTTTGTTTAATCTGTTGATTTCCAATTTTTCAGACAATCTTTTTTCCAGTATTGGTTCAATTAATGTTTTACGTTTTTCAATTTTTAAAAAAGGACTGATATCTAGGTTTTTTTTCATTTTATCAGCAGGGTTTGGATGCTTATTTGTACCTAAAAGCACTAGCTTTTCTGTATCAAAATCAGCTTGTTCTTTAGTTGCACTTTCTTTAATTTTTCTTTGAATTGTGCCTTCTTTAAGTTGGTTTAGAAATCCTCCGTTGGACTCAATGTCTTTAAAAATTTGTAATGCTTTTTCTGATAATTGTTCGGTTAAATTTTCGATATAATAAGAGCCATCTGCAGGATTGTTTACTTTATCAAAATAACTTTCGTGTTTTAAAACTAAGAGTTGATTTCTAGAAATTCTATCTCCAAATTCATTAGCGTTATGATACAATGCATCATATGGTAAATTACAAATCGTATTAGCACCTCCAAGTATGGCACTCATACATTCTGTAGTTGTGCGAAGCATGTTTACATTGTAATCGTAAATAGTTTTATTACGTTTGCTTGGTGTAGCAATAATTTTGCATTCTGAATTGATGTTATACTCAGAAGCAAGAGTTGACCATAATTCTCTTAGTGCTCTTAATTTGGCAATTTCAAAAAAGTAATTTGAACCAACTGAAACATTAAAGGTCACATTAAGAGAATGCTTCGCTTCGCTAGTAATGACCTTATTTAAGTGGTTTAAGTATTCGTTAGTATGCGCTAAGCCATAAGCTAGTTGTTGAATGATTGTTGCACCAGCATTTTGATACAAGCTTAAGTCTATACTTAGCTGATTAGAGCTTTTAACAATGGCTTCGAATTTACTATAGTCTTCTTTTAGATTGTTATACCAGTTTCCTGTTTTAGCTAAGTTACCTATGATGTCAGTGTGGATATAAGAATGAGATTGCTTCACTTTGTTCACAATGGCGTTTCTTATTTTTTCAGTGAATTCTTCTGAAAGAAAATCACATTTAATCTCTATAGGTGTTCTTTCTAAATCTATTTTTTGAAACAATTCATCAACTGAAATATTTTCAGACTTTATATGAAATAAAATACTTTCGGCACCACGATTTATAGCGTCAATCACCTTTATATTAGTGTCTTTTGCATCATTTACTTCTATTGATTGGCATATTTTCCAGCTAGTTGCTTTACTATTGGATATATTTGGAAGTGCTTCAAATTCATCTGAATGATAAAAGGGTTTTACATTAATACCTTCATTAGTTTTCCAGATTAATGTGTCATTGTAGTCTGCACCTTTTAAATCGACTTGTATTTTTTGTTTCCAAGCTTTTGAGGAAATGTTTTCAAACTCATTAAATAATGGTTTATTCATCTTTTTTTTGTTTGGCTATACTGTCTTCGTATTCGATTATAAAAATATCTTCATTGGGCTTTTTCATATAGTAATTTTCGCGAGCAGTACGCTCTAAGCCTTCTTCCGTACTCAATTCTTTTATGGCCTTGTCATCTTTTACCATTTCATTTTTGTAATGCTTTTTTTGGTACTCGAGTTCTTTCATATCTCCATTTAACTCATGATGAAACAACCAAGAATGTGCGTCAAAAAAAAGCATCCAAACCACAAAGACAATAAGAACAAGTAGATAAATGTTCTTAAAAGGCTTTAGATATTTGTTATCGAATATTCCCATTATAAACGCTCGTTAATTATAGTTTTAACGATATCTACAGCTACTGTGTTGTATTTGTTGTTAGGAATTATAATATCTGCATATTCCTTCATCGGTTCTATGAATTGCTGATGCATTGGTTTTAATGTATTTTGATATCTATTTAATACTTCATCAATATCTCTTCCACGTTCCGTAATATCACGTTTTAAACGACGAATTAAACGTTCGTCTGAATCGGCATGTACAAATATTTTAATATCAAAAAGATCTCTAATTTCGGGATTAGTAAGGATTAAAATACCTTCTACAATCATTACTTTTCTAGGTTTTGTAGAAATAGTATCACCTGTTCTATTATGTTTTACAAAGGAGTAAACTGGTTGGTCTATTGAGTTTCCTTTTTTGAGTGCTTTTAGATGCGCTTCTAATAATTCGAAATCTATGGAACGTGGATGATCAAAATTGATTTTTACACGTTCGTCGTAGCTTAAATGCGAGGTGTCTTTGTAGTAAGAGTCTTGAGAAATAACACCTACTTCTCCTTCAGGCAATTCATTAAGAATAGTATTAACTACAGTTGTTTTGCCACATCCAGTTCCACCAGCAATTCCTATAATAAGCATGTTTAGATTTTGATTTAGTTGCGTCTCACAAATTTAATTATTTAAGACTATGGAATGCCTAAAATTTAGAAACTTTTTCTGGAGTTACAAAGTTGTCGATTTTATTCCCCCAACTATTATTAATGTAGTTCATAACATCTGCGACTTCTTCATTTGTAAGTCCTAATGGCGCCATTGCGCTGTTGTAAGTTATACCATTAACAATCATTTCGCCAGACATACCTTTCTTTACTCCTTTTATACTCTTATCTTGATTGTTTCTTAAATAATCAGAATTTACTAAAGGTGGAAATGCTTTTGGGACGCCTTTGCCATCCACTAAATGACAAGTTACACACATGTCGTTATACACGATTTTTCCACGCTCTATACTAGCTTTTAGTTTTTGATTGGCTTGTGTCAAAGATGTTTTGTCGGGATAATCAACTGTGTTTTTCTTCTTCTCGTTTGAGTTGCAAGCAGTCAGTATCAAGAGGGTAAATGTTATTCTAATTAATTTTATCATTTTCTTATCAATTTTACAATCCCTAAGTTTTCAATGCCTACGTATATATAGCCATCTGGACCTTGTTCTACACATCTCACACGTCCTAATCCATTAAGTAATTTTTCTTCTTTAATAACCTTATTATCTTTTATAGTACAAAGGTCTAAGTATTGAAATTTTAGAGAACCAACTAATAGACTGCCATTCCAATCTCCATATTTATCACTATTTATAAATGCCATACCACTTGGTGCTATAGATGGATCCCAATAATGGAGAGGTTGCTCCATGCCTTCTTTTTTTGTGATATCTGTAAACTTTGTCCCGCTGTAATTTTTTCCATAGCTAATTATAGGCCAACCATAATTTCTCCCAGCTTCGATGATATTAATTTCGTCTCCTCCTTTTGGACCATGTTCATGAGTCCATATGGCTTTAGTTTTTGGATGTAATACCATGCCTTGAGGATTTCTATGCCCATAAGAATAAATAGCTTTTTTAGCATTAGGTGTATTTACAAAAGGATTATCCTCTGGTATTGAGCCATCAGCATTTAGCCTATATACCTTACCACAATCTCTTGTTAAATCTTGTGGATTAGTGTCTCTATCTCCGCGCTCACCTATAGTAAAGAATAAATAGCCATCCTTATTAAAAACTAAGCGTGATCCAAAATGCTGACCTCTTCTAGAGTTTGGACCTGCTTTGTATAATACCTCTAAATTGGTTAGTGTGTTATTTTTCAATTTTGCTCTTGCTATAGCTGTGTTACCACCATCACCTTCTCCTTCAGAAGATGCATAAGACAGATAGATCCAACCATTATCTTTATAATCTGGATGTAGTATAATGTCCATTAATCCGCCTTGACCTCTTACATAGATTTCTGGTAAGCCAGAGATTTCAGTTTTTTTGTTGTCTTTAAAATGAATAAGCTTTCCTGCTTTTTCATTTATTAGCATTGAACCATCTGGAAGAAATGTAAATGCCCATGGAATATCTAAATCTTTTACAATGACTTCATGATCATTCTGGGTATTTATTGGGTTTTTATCTTGGGCACAAGCTATAATTGAGATTAAGCTTACTAGAAGTAAAAATTTAAATTGTTTCATTTTAATTGATTTTAGAGAATTATAATTATTTAAAATGTGTAATTTATATTTAACCCGGTATAATAATTCACAGGGTTACCAGGGTAAAAATAACGTGGTGAATTACCTCCAAAGCTACTTGCATTAATCAATACTTGCGAAGCATATATTTCATTAAACATATTGTCTAACCCAAAAAAGACATTAAGATTTACTTTTTTGGATATATTTTTTTTGTAACCGATTTTTATATTAGTAAGGCTATAACTATCACTATATAAACTGTTATTATCTGTTATTGGTTGAGATCCGACATGTTGAAAGTTTACATTTCCATAAATGCCAAAACGCATAATAATATCTATACCTGCATTAAATATTTCTGAAGGTACGCCTGTTAAATCATTACCCGAAAAATCATTATCACTATCTATAAATTCTTTAAACTTAAAACTATTTATGGTATAGTTAATAAAGGTACTGAATTTAAGTGTTTTTTTATCCACCCATTTGTAATTTAATCCTAATTCTAAGCCATTATGTGTTGTCTCTCCTGCGTTAATACCGATAAACTGATCATCAGTTACACGTCTTGATACTACTAAATCTTCTATATTTAAATGATAAATAGCAAGATTAAACAGTAGTTTATTTTGAAAAGCGGTTCCTCTTGTTCCAAGTTCATAATTCCAGCCAGTTTCTGGTTTAAGATTTGTATTTATTTGACCATCTGGTAATAAAGTCTCTGCTAAGGAAATAGGGGAAAATCCATGACTTATATTTGAATATAAACTAATGTCTTTAGAGAGCAAATAAGAGATTCCAATTTTTGGTGATATAATGCCATTAAAATTAAATTTACCAGATTGATCTGTATTTCCATCTGATACAGGAAAACGATCGTCTAGATCATAAGATGTTTGGTTGTAATTTAAACCAAAAACGATAGATGTATTTTTTGTGATATCGTAATTGGCTTCAAAAAATAGATTAAAATAATTTCTATTTTCTTTAAAATCTGATAGACGATTGCCTTCAACACTACCGACGTCTATAGGGAAATCTTCAAATAAGTTTTCATATGTACCAGAAGTGTAACGATCTCTAAAATATTCTCCACCAAATGTGTAGTTAAGTGGTTTATTAAACAAAGTGATTTCACCTAATAATCGACTGCGTAGACCAAATGCAAAAGTATTTTCTTCTAAAACATTAAATGGTCTTGGCTCGTAGGCATCTCTAAAAGAACTGAAAATACTAGTAACTTGCTTTAATTTTTCTTGATATTGATGATTCCAAGTCACTCCTAAAATTCCACGTTTAGAATCTTCAAAACCTCGAGCTCTATTCCAAGTAAAAGCTGCAGCTGTGGGATTATTGATAAATGTATCTTCATTTAATGAACTAGGGATAAATGCTTTTAAATCCAAATAGCTTACTAGTACTGAGATTTCATTATTGTTGTTTATGTAATGATTAGTACTCAATGTAAAAGTTTGCCTATCATATTCATTATTATCTCTATAACCATCTGAGTGCGTATTACTATAAACTCCTCTGTAACTATTTTTTGTATCACCGTGATTAAAGTTTATAACCCCTTTTATTAGCCGAAAAGATCCAACGGTGAATTGGCTATTAACAGAGGTTTCATTTAAATAAGCATTTTGAGGTGTGAGATGTATTGTACCACCTAGGCCTGCGCCATATATACTCGATGTTGCCCCTTTAATAACTTCTATGCGCGAAATCGCTCCAAGTTCAAAATCCTCAATTGCTGTTTCGCCATTACCATTAGTCAATGGAATGTCTTTAAAATAGGCTCTAATTTTTGAAGTGCCAAAAAGATTGCGAGAACCTATACCACGTATTGTAAATCGATTGGTATTTAATGCGCCACTTTGTACAAAAACTCCTGAAGTTCTGTTAAGTACTTGAGATATATTTATGTCATTACTGCGATCAATATCTTTTTTCGAAAGAATTTCGATTGTTGCAACTGATTTCTTAAGTGCCTTAGGAATTTGATTAGCATTAATAATCACTTCATTAAGTTCTGAAGGTTCTAGATTTAATTGCACAATTAAAAAAGTTTCGGAAATAATGTTTATTATTTTCTCTTGATAGCCATCTTTTTTAAAACGATAATTGCCTAGAGATTTAAGAGAAAATTGTCCTAATGCATTTGTATTAAAAGTTTCATTAGTATCAATATTGTAAATATTTGTGTTTAAAAGAGGGCTATTGGTTTCACTATCTACAACTTTTCCTTGAATTTGATTTTGAGATATCACAAGATTGAATGATAAAAGGCAAAGCAACAAGAAAATTTTCATTATGAATACTATATGAATGATAGTTAGTTTAGAGCACAAAATAAAAGTATTATAAGCCCTTACAGTCTAAATAATTTGTTAATGTTTTATTGAAGGAAATTAATGTAAATATCTTTCATAAAGTTGTTTGCTATACTATACAAATTATCTATATTTGCAGTCCGAAAATGGGAAGTCAGCACGCCAGCTGTCTCTTTCGTTAAAAATGTACTCTGTACATTTTTGGACACTCATTTCGGGGTGTAGCGTAGCCCGGTTATCGCGCCACGTTTGGGACGTGGAGGCCGCAGGTTCGAATCCTGCCACCCCGACTTTAATAAAAAAAGCTCAGTTTTTACTGAGCTTTTTTTATTTGCCCCTAAATATTTTCTTCAAAACTCTGTTGTTAAATCTATATTATATTATAAAGAATTTAAAGGATTATATATGTTTATACTACTATAGATAGTGTTGATAACTTCTATGTAAGGATTTATGCAAAAAACCTACTTTTGTGGTGTAATAAAATACAAGATATGTCTGATACAATTGAAAAAGTAAAATGTTTAATAATAGGTTCTGGACCTGCAGGATATACTGCGGCTATTTATGCCTCTAGAGCTAATATGTTTCCTGTATTATATCAAGGGACACAACCTGGTGGACAACTAACTACTACAAATGATGTTGAAAACTTTCCTGGTTATCCAGATGGTATCACAGGACCAGAAATGATGATACAATTGCAAAAGCAAGCGGAACGCTTTGGAGCTGATGTGCGACATGGTTGGATTACTAAAGTTGATTTTTCTGGGGATGTACATAAAGTTTGGGTGAATGATGAAAAAGAAATTCATGCTTCAACAATTATTATTTCTACAGGAGCATCTGCTAAATATTTGGGATTACCATCTGAACAAAAATATTTAGAACTAGGAGGTGGAGTTTCTGCTTGTGCAGTTTGTGATGGTTTCTTTTACAGAAATCAAGAGGTTGTTATTGTTGGTGCTGGTGATTCTGCTGCAGAAGAGGCTCACTATCTTTCTAAGCTTTGTAAAAAAGTAACAATGCTAGTAAGACGTGATGAATTTAGAGCTTCTAAAATCATGGCTAACCGTGTTAAGAATACCGAGAACATAGAGATTTTATTTAATACTGAAACGGACGAAGTTTTAGGGGATGGACAAGTAGTAACTGGTGTTAGAGTTTTTAATAATAAAACCAATGAAAAGCACGAAATTACTGCGACAGGATTCTTTGTGGCTATTGGTCACAAACCTAATACTGATATTTTTAAAAATTATTTAGATTTAGACGAAACGGGTTATATCGTTAATGCAGTTCCTGGTACAAGTAAAACAAATGTAGCAGGAGTTTTTGTTAGTGGTGATGCTGCAGATCATGTTTACAGGCAAGCAATCACGGCTGCTGGAACAGGTTGTATGGCTGCTTTGGATGCTGAACGTTATTTAGCTGCTAAAGAAGCGGATTTTGAAGTAGCTACTTCAACATATAATTAATTTAAAAACGTCATAAAACAAAAAAGCCGAAGTGTTAACTTCGGCTTTTTTGTTTATAATAATTTGTTAGCGTTTCTTTTTTTGAAGTTTCGATGTGTCTTCAAACTTTGTAATAGTTATTACTGGACTACCATAAAGATAGGTTTCGCTATTACCGGATGAGGCTATGGTTATACTATCAGTAACAGAAATTGTTATATCGCTACTGTCTTCTAAACTAACATCTGTTGTTTTTACATCAAATTTACTGCCATTAAAATTAGATGAATTAATTAATCTTATCATAGAATTGTTAGCTGAACCTTCAATAGATAAATCTGAACGTTGATATAAATCGAAATCAGCAGATTTGCTATTTATCAATGCATCTAATTTACTATTATCACTAAGCTCAATCTTGGTAGAATCGGCCGTAAGATTTAATCTAGTTTTAGATTTCCCTGAACTTTTATAATCAAAATTATTGGCTTTAATATTTAAGTATGCTCTAGAATTGCCCGAAGTGATTAAGGTGACATCATTAAGTTCCATAGATGTTAAAGATCTTATTTCTCCATCACCTCTAGTTTCTATATTTTTTAAAGCATCACCATAATTTACTTTAATGTTTAATTTCTTTTTAGAAGTAATTCTAATGGTTTCAACAAATGTGAGTATACCATCGACAACTTCGAATTGAATAACATCGTGTAAATTATCATCAGCTTCAACTTCTACAGATGGTTTACTGTTGTAAACGATTTCTATAGAGAAATCACCATCGACAACAATAGTTTCAAAGTCATCAATATAGGTTTGCTTAATGGTTACATTTCTATCCCCTTTGATTTTTTCTTGTGCTGTAAGTATTGGTGTTACAACCATCATTACAATTAGAATGAGTAAAATTTTTTTCATGTATTCTGTTTATTTCACTATTAATATGACACAAATCAAAAATAATGTCACTTTTGTAGCTGTTAAACAAAGATATACAAAAACCGTCCCAAACTCCATAAAGAATTTAGAACGAGTGTTAAATTGCTGATTATCAGATTTTTATTTATTTTTTTATGATTTATATATAGTTTTTATTTGATAACACTCTTTAAAGCATTCTCAATTCGTGGCGCATGACTAGCTCCCATTGTAACGAAAACAGTTTTGCCTTTATTTACTTGTTCAGAAATAATATCTATCATGTGTTTATCTCTTGCTAAATTTGAATCGTTCCAAATGTCATGAAGATAACCAGGATATCCATAGCCTGAGTTGAATGTTTTCCAATTTAATTTTGGGAAATCAATCTTCAAAATACTATCAATTTCTTGCCATTTCGAAATTGAATTTTCTAATGCTTTGTAGTTTGTACGTTCTTCAATTAAATTCTGAAGGTTATTTTGATTTCTCTCGCTTTCAGGTAATTGAAAGAAGGGTCTTAACGAATAAAACATAGCTAGTTTTTTTGCTGAATGCTTTTTTATTAGCATTTCAATCTCATCTTCACGTGATGGTTCCCAAGTGTATAAATCTACATTATCGGCTTTTGCTAATTTTGATGTTAATCCACTTTCACCATATTCTTTAATTGGATTATGAATCCATTTAAAGAAGAAACCCAACCGACCCTCAACGAGTGCAATAGTCGGTTTATGTTTTTTCCAATAATGTCTTATAGAATCAAATTGAATATGGTTTGGGTCATTTATATGATCTGTACCTATAATGATTGCTTTTCCTCCAGACTTTGAATTTACTGTAAACATATAAGGTCTTTTATGGTCATTTACAATTTTCATGTAAGTTTCCATATCCATTATAGGAACAGTTAATTCTACTTGCTTATCTGTCTTGTAATATGGTGGGGATTTCCAAATAATATTAAAGTAGAAAAGTAAAAATATGATGCCTATAAACAGTAAAAAAAGTTTTAGTGCTTTTTTAGCCATATTATTTTAGTTACCTCTTACACTTCCAGATGAACTATCTGATTTATTGACTTTTTCTGGGTTACCAGAATATCTAATATCTCCACCACTTGTAGCTCTTGCCGTTATTTCTTTTGATGTATTAACTGATATATCTGCTCCACTAGTAGCTTTTACTTTAGAGTTTTTAGCTTTTAAGCCTGAAGCTTTTATGTCACTTCCGCTTGTAGCTTCTGCAATTAACATATTAGTAGTTCCGCTAATTTTTATATCGCTTCCGCTAGTAGAATGACAATTTAATGTTTGTGTTTTTACACTGAGTTCTATATCTGCTCCACTTGTAGAGTTTAATTCTAATTCTTTAGCTTCAATTGTATTTGTTGAGTAAACATCACTACCGCTTGTAGCTTTAATTGCAGAAATATCAGTAATATTTAGATCGATCCTTTTTGAAGCTGCTCTTCTAATATTCTCTGTAGTATATATGCGTAACACACCATTTTCTACTTCGGTCATAATATGATCATGTAGGTTTTCGTCAGCTTCGACACTTAAAGATACATCATTGCTTTGAGTGATATAAAGGTCTAACCCTTGACTAACTTTAATAGAGCTAAAGTCGCTAGAAATGTTTCGGTCTTCGCTTACAACATTTCTATTTCCGTCTATGCCTTGTCCCAAATTCATAGAAAAGTTACAGGATAGCATTATAATGCCTAAAATACTTGTGATAATGATTCTTACTAATGTACTCATGATTTTTTGTTTTTTTTGATTGATGTTTTGGTTTTATAATTTGTTTACTTCTTCGACTATCTTACCGTTTTCTCTAACTATAATTTTGCTTACGTCTCCATCTTTATTTTTTGTAAACTCAAAAGTTAAAGGTGCTTTTGGGTGGGTAAAAATATTATTTGCTGTAGCAACTAGCATTGTTTTCATCTCTCCAGCAGTTAATAATAAAGCGTCATTTTGAATAGAAATTATAACTTTGCCAGTTTTGGTTTTATATGTTCCTGAATAAGTTTCAAGAAGTTCTTTTGTAACGATAATTTCTTTTAAAGTCTTATTGATGTCTTTTGAAGAATGATTGTAACTTATAACTCGCTTGAGTTTCCATTGATCACCTTCAATAATCCACAAATGCGAAAACAAAGCGTAGTTGTCTGTTCTTTCGTAAGTCATTGTTTCATCTGGCGAGAAAAAGTGTTTTCCGTTTTGTAAGGCACCGTATAACTTACCTTTATTATACATAGGAAACACTTCTAAGCTTTCTTCGACAAGAAATCGAAATACCTTTTCAGGATTATTTTCTCTGCAAATCCCATTTTTCATGATTTTTACAAATTCATCCTTAGAGTTTGTAATACCACCTTTATCATGGTAAAACTCTAGATCGTCAAACATTAATTCTGCACTTTTTTCTACTTCACATTTATTAAACCCTATTTTAAATAAGATGCTATCTTTTGCTTTAAGTGTTTTAAAAAGCTCAGAATCTTTGTTCACTTGCGCTGATGTAATACCAGAAACCATTAGGATTCCGATACTACACAGCAAAAGTGATTTGATTGATTGGTTCATTTTTGATTGATTAATTACACTACAAATATGTGTAAGGTTTTTATGATTTTATATTTATTACTACTGAGTTGTTGAATTTAATGTCTCAATTGTCATTAACTTCTAAGTCCACGCCATCTTCGTCTATCTTTAAACTAACTTCTGGCTTTTCTTCATTTGACGACTCATCTTCAGTTGAGGTTTCAATAACTTCAGTTTTTTCTTCAATAACTTCTTCTTCAATTTCCTCTACACAGTTTAAACATTCTACGTCGTCTTTTACTATTTTGTATAAGTTGCCTTTTTTAACTTTGTGTAGAATATCATTATAGTAAGTTAAGCGGTTATAATATTTACGGAAGTTCTTATTAGTTTCAATAATGGTTCCTTCAGGTAAATTAATAATTACTAATACTTCTTGTTCACTAAATTTATTGTCAATATCTGTAGAGAGGTAATTATTTAAATTCAAATTCTTACCAGTAAGAGCATAGTTATAGTTAATGTTTTCTGCTCTTTCTTTAGCTGTATTATAATTACTACCAGTAGCTTCCCTTTCAATTGAGATTGAAGCAATAGAATCTGTAGTAGATTTTACTACATATCTTATATCATGGGATATAATACTCTTTCCATTATCATCTTCTATAATTCTAAAGCCATTATTACGGCTATAATAGTAGTTGCTATTGTATTCATTTAAATTTATGGTGTTTATACTAATGGTGTCACCAGATTTAATATTCAATACTTCTTTATTTGTGATCTTGGCATCAAAAGCGTGTTCAGTTGCTTGTTTAACACCAGTAATTACAAGGCCAATAATTGCCATTAACCATAAACCTAATAAGGTGAATTTTGCTACGTTACCTATTGATTTTAAGTTATTAACCAAAATTTTAAGTCCTAAATAGAAAACAAAAAAGAATGGGATACCTAATGCAAAAAACAATAACATTGATATTAGCCAAATAGGTATATTAGCTGCATTAGCCACATACAATAAATCCATACCGGGAAAATTGATGGCGTCAGTAAAACCTACAGTAAATAGAGCTACGATTAAGCTAATTAAAGTACTGATACCAACTATAATTAAAATGATACCAATAAACTTTGCCATTACCTTTAAGAAGAACATTAAAATGCTTCCTATAGAATCAAAAAAGGTTTGAGAGCTAGATTTTAACTTGTTTCCTTGCTTATTAAAATCAACACTTTTTACTGAATCAGATATATTATCTGAAACGTTTTCAAACCCCTCTTTTAACTTATCCCCATGTTTTTTAAAATCGACATTTTTTACCGTTTCTGAAACGGAATCAATGCCGTCTTTAATTTTTTTTTCAATGTTGCTGATGTTCACAGGATCACCAGACATGGTCAGTTTTTCAGCTGTTGTTTTAGCTTCGGGAACTAAAGCCCAGAAAATTAAATAGATTAAGATAAACGTACCACCAGAGCCTATAGCTAATAATAACCAAATTAAACGTGTCCAGATAGATTCTATCCCAAAGTAGTGACTTAAACCTGCTGCAACACCACCAATGTATGAGTTGTCAGTATCTCTATACAATTTTTTAGAAGGCTTAGAACTTTGTCTTTGTCTTGGTTGTGGTTCGTCTTCGAAGATCTCGTCATCTACTAAATAGTCTTCTGGCTGTCCCATTATGGTAATCACCTCATCGACTAATTTAACACCGACAACTTGTTTTTCGTTTTGTATGCGTTCGGAGAATAATTCTGCGATACGTGCTTCTATATCCGAAATAATTTCCGAACGTCCTTGAGAGTCTGTAAATGAACGTTTTATAGCCTCAAGATAGCGTTGTAATTTAAGGTATGCATCTTCGTCTATGTGGAAGAATATACCTGCTAAATTTATATTGACTGTTTTATTCATTTTTTTGTTGTTTTTGTACGTGTTACTAGGTTAACTGCATTTTGTAAGTCACTCCATGTAGAGTTTAATTCCTTGAGAAACAGTTTTCCTGTTTCAGTAAGGCCATAATATTTTCTTGGTGGTCCAGATGTGGATTCTTCCCAGCGATAGCTTAATAGTCCAGCATTCTTTAGCCTTGTTAATAGTGGATATATGGTTCCTTCTACAACAAGCATTTTAGCGTCTTTTAGTGTGCCTAAAATTTCTGCAACATAGGCATCTTCATCTTTTAAGATGGATAAGATGCAGTATTCTAGAACACCTTTACGCATTTGTGCTTTTGTGTTTTCTATCTTCATGTTTTAAGAGTCTTAAATTCGATTAAACTGTTCATTTTTTGATTGATTTTGATTGTTATCCTCCAAAACCATAGCGATGGAGAATTGATGAATATTTAGAGTTACTGAAATCAGTTCAGCATAAATTATTTTAAAAAATTAATTGTCAAAGGGTATTTATATGCCTGCCCATCTCTTGCTGATAAACTAGCTTTGACAATGAGTGCAAGTTCTACTATAAATGCTATGATAGCTAAGGCACCTAACCCACCTCCTATATATAATAGAGGAGAGGGTTCACCGACATTGATATGAAAATTATTAAAACCGTGAAAATTTATAACATCCATACCATCAAATAGTTTAAAGATGAAAAAAGGAACACTAACTGTGCCTATAATGATTGCATATAGTAAGACACTAATCTGAAAATTAATGGCTTGTTTACCATGCTGATCAATAAATTCTGATTTTTCTTTATTAGCTGCCCATAATACTATTGGACCTATGAAATTTCCAAATGGAATTATAAATCTCGAAAAGGTCGACAAATGTATAAATGTGGCTAAATTTTTATGGTGATTATCTAACATAATTAAAAAACATATAATAGTTGCTTATACAAATATATGTCTTTAAAAAGGTATTATGTTACGCATAGTACTAAAAATTAACATTTTTTTAACATTAGTTAGGTTAAGTATTTTGATTTATTTTAGAGGAAAATTTCAATAGATTATATGAAAATATCTCCATCTAAACTTAATAGTTTTCTAATGTTTAAGCTACCTGCTGCTTATTTTACTGGTGTTAGGACCAAGCAACTAAACGATACTACTTGCGTAGTTTCAGTAAAGCACCGTTGGATTAACCAAAATCCATTTAATTCTATGTTTTGGGCTGTACAAGGTATGGCAGCTGAACTCTCAACTGGTGCTTTAGTAATGAAGAAAATTAAAGAAAGTGGAAAAAAAGTATCCATGTTAGTTGCTAATAATAATGCATCCTTCACTAAAAAGGCAACTGGAAGAATCACTTTTAAATGTAATGATGGTTTAAAAATTGACGAATCCATTGCAAAAGCAATAGAAACAGGAGAAGGCCAAACGGTTTGGTTAAACTCTAATGGAATTAATACTGATGGGGTACAAGTGTCTTCTTTTAATTTTGAATGGACGTTAAAAGTTAAAAGTTGAAATTTTATGTCATTGCGATTAAGGGGTGTCAATCTGTTTAATTGATAAGCATAACTATTTGTAACAAAAGCATAATTATCACAACATATAAAAGAATCAATCTTTAAAAACGAAAAACATTATGGAAAAACTACCAGATTATAATGATAGAAATTCACACGAAATAGATTATCGTATTTATGGTGAGGAAATGCAATATGTAGAAATAGAGCTAGATCCAGATGAAGCAGTAATTGCTGAATCTGGAAGTTTTATGATGATGGACGATGGTATAAAAATGGATACCATTTTTGGTGACGGCTCACAAAAAGACACAGGCTTTTTAGGTAAAATATTAGGAGCAGGAAAACGTATTCTTACAGGTGAAAGTTTATTTATGACAGCCTTTTATAATGACCTTGTTGGAAAGCGCAATGTGTCCTTTGCATCTCCTTATCCAGGAAAAATTATTCCAATAGATTTAAATGAATTTGGTGGAAAGTTTATTTGTCAAAAAGATGCATTCTTATGTGCTGCAAAAGGAGTAAGTGTTGGTATTGAGTTTTCTAAGAAACTCGGGAGAGGACTTTTTGGTGGAGAAGGCTTCATCATGCAAAAACTGGAAGGTGACGGAATGGCTTTTGTACATGCTGGCGGTACTATGGCTGAAAAAACTTTAGAAGCTGGTGAAACTTTACGTGTTGATACAGGTTGCATTGTTGGCTTTACACAAGGTATTGATTATGATATTGAGTTTGTTGGAGGCATTAAGAATTCTGTTTTTGGTGGTGAAGGTTTATTCTTTGCTAAGCTACAAGGTCCAGGAAAAGTATATATACAATCCTTACCATTTAGCAGATTAGCTGGTCGCGTACTAGCTTCTGTTCCTAGAGGTGGAAAATCTAAAGGAGAAGGAAGTATTCTTGGCGGTCTTGGTGATTTACTGGATGGGGATAATAGGTTTTAATATGTTTATTCTGTGTAAATAATTGGTTTTCAATTAATTGAATTGTGCGAATTCCCTTTTATAGAAAATAGTATTCAACGTTATATTTTTACTTTTAACATAATAACCTGTTAAACTTTTACATTGAATTTAAATTTTTTATAACTTGAGGGTGTAATTGAAACAATAGCCTATAGAAAAAATCTACTTTTGTTGAACCTAAAACCCTAAAATTATATATGGCGCGAGCAATGTATGAGTACACTAAAACTGTACTTAGCAAAGTTAGTTTTGATGCGACATTATTCTGTAAGGAAGTGCAAAAAGCAGTAAAGCGTTTACTGCCCCACGAACTTGAAGAATTAAGAATCTTTATTCAGTCCCTAATTAATCAAAACCCAGAATTAAATCAATGTTTAATATATTTAAAAGCATAAAAAAAGCGACTTAACGAGTCGCTTTTTTTTATTTAGCAAGTGGGCTTATAATTTCAACATTACTAAAAGCGATAGCTCCACGAATAATGCCAGAAATGACATCATGCATGGCATCAATAATTTGCATTTTCAATTCACTTTTATGATAAATAATACTGACTTCTCTAGCAGGTGAAGGTTCTGCAAAATGTCTTAAATTAGAATTTAAGTTCTCTTTTACATCTAATGTATGTAAATAGGGCAGAAGTGTCATTCCCATACCTTCGTTAGAGAGTTTTATTAAAGTTTCTATACTTCCACTTTCTAATTGAAAATTTTCATCCTCTTGACCTTTAAAGACTTTGCATAAGTTAATAACACCATCTCTAAAGCAATGTCCATCTTCAAGCAATAACATATCTTCAATTTCTAAGTCAGCGACTTCTAAGGTCTTTTTATTTCTTAATCTGTGGTTACTAGGGACATAAGCCACAAAAGGCTCGTAGTACAAAGGACGTTCTTTTATATTATCACTTTCTAAGGGTGTCGCAGCTATTGCAGCATCTAAATGACCGTCGTTAATGCGAGTAATAATTTCTTCAGTAGTGAGCTCTTCAATTTTTAATTTTACTTTAGGGTATTTTTTTATAAAATTGTTTAAAAACATTGGTAAAAGCGTTGGCATTACCGTTGGTATAATTCCTAGCCTAAATTCACCTCCAATAAACCCTTTTTGCTGATCAACTATATCTTGAATACGTTCTGCTTCGTTTACAATATTACGTGCTTGAAATACTATTTTTCTGCCAACATCAGTTAACTCAATTGGTTTTTTACCTCTATCAAAAATTGTTATATCAAGTTCGTCTTCAAGTTTTTGTATTTGTGTACTCAGAGTTGGTTGAGTTACAAAACACTTTTCGGCGGCTTTGGTGAAATTTTTATGTTCTGCTATGGCTAATGCATATTTTAATTGTGTAATCGTCATAACTATTGATTTAGACTATAAATATATATAAACTATTCATAAAAACTATGATTAAAAAGAATTAATTACTAAGTAATTTTGAGTACACAAAAAATAGATATTATGATGTTAAATAGTATAGGTTTAGATACCCAAAAAACAAAAGATTTAGCTAATGATTTAAATCAGTTATTAGCTAATTTTCAATTGTATTACCAAAATCTAAGAGGTATTCATTGGAATATAAAAGGACGTGCTTTTTTTGATTTGCATGTTAAATTTGAAGAGTTGTATACAGATGCTAACCTAAAAGTAGACGCTATAGCAGAGCGTATATTAACGCTTGGAGAAACACCTTTGCACACGTTTGATGATTATATTAAAGCAGCAAAAGTACCCGTAGGGAAAAATATTTCTAAAGATGAAAATGCTGTTCTTCTTATTGTAGATTCTTTATCTGAATTATTGAAGATAGAAAGAGCTATTCTTAATGCTTCTGATAAAGCTAATGATGAAGGTACAAACGCAATGATGAGTGATTTTATAACTGAACAAGAGAAAACAGTATGGATGATGAAGGCTTGGTTAGGAGAAACAGTTTAATTTTGATTGGTATTAATAAAAAACCTTCAGAAATATTTCTGAAGGTTTTTGCTTGTATATCGCAAATTTAATTATCTTGTATTCAAGAACTTTTGTTTAAAAATTCAGGGCTTATCTCACTAATCCTAACACTAGAAATTATTAAATAAAAGCGACGTAGTAAAGATATAAAATCAATACTTTTCTTACATTAAAGGAATCATAAAATTCCTTAAGATTAGTTGTAATACGTCGAAAACATCAAAAACCAATAGTCATTTTTTTGAATATTGGTTTTTTTATTTATTAAAGAAAGGCCTTCAGAGGTTATTCTGAAGGCCTAGCTATCAACCAATTTCATTAAAAAATTATAATATTCAAGAAGTATATTTTATATATCTTCAAGGCTTATCTCACTAATCCTAATACTCTAATTCTTTAAAAGAAAATGATTTTAATTTGTACTAACTTTATACATATATAATTAAAACAGCTAAGAGAAAAAACACCCTACTTTTTTTTGAGAATTAATTAAAAAGCCTTCAGAAATTAATCTGAAGGCCTTACCTACTAACAATTCATTTAAATATTAAGTATTCAAGAAGTATATTTTAAATATCTTCAGGGCTTATCTCACTAATCCAATACTTATTTATTTAAAAAAAATGGGATTTTATAATCTTTCTTTTTCATATATAATTTTCCCCATCACTAGTATAACAGTCAAATGATAAAACACCCTACTTTTATTTTTAATTAAATTAAAAAAACCTTCAGAAATTAATCTAAAGGTTTAAATAATCAATTTGTAAAACTTTTAAAAGCTAACTAATTTTAGTCACATTCTACAATGTCATCTTGTGTAAAACCTACACAAAAAGCAGTACAGGCATTTGGAAAAACAACAACTTCAGTAGAGCCATTAGGATTTGTTACTTCAACACATACAGGATCCACAGCTTCATTTTCACAATCTTCACAATCATCATTACCATTAAATTCTCCATAACAATCCTCTAACAATGTTTCAATATCATCAGAATTATTAATCGTTACCACATCTTCGTTCTCTAAGGTAACTGTAAACGGATAAACAAATTCAAAATCATAAGCATCATATAATACCGTTCCTAATTCTTCATCAGAATTAACCGTTATAGTTTCATCATTTATAATAACTGATAAAGGAAAGTTTATGGTAAAACACTGTGATTCTGGACAATAATAGTCTTCTTCGCAATTTTCAGCAAAGTCTTCCTCAGTAAATCCGTCACATTCAGCATAACAAGCATTTGGATATGTTACAGTAAATGTTTCTCCATTAGGATCAGTTATTTCTACGCATACAGGATCGTAAACCTCAAAACATTCACATGTCTCTATGTCATCAAAACCACAACTATCTAATAGAGCAATAAATTCATCTTCGTTATTAATAGTTACAACCTCAATTGCGTTAGTGTCATCATTAAAAGTTTCTACATTAAAAGGAAAAGCAATCCCGCTAATATATAATTCTTCAGTTGAAGCTAACATCACATCAATTAAACCACTTAAATCTTCAACAGTAACAGTAGTATCATTATTATATGATAATGTTAATGGGTAAACAAAATCAAAGCAGAAATCTAAAACAATATTACCGGCTGGATTATCAGTTTGAGTGACATTTCCATTTTGATCAAACTGCTGGTTTAACCTGTTTAAAGCTGTTGAGATAGATTGACTTTCTTCTGTTTCTTGTTGTTCTTCTAGAGCAGGTTCGTCATTAGTACAGGCAGTTACTAAGAAAAGTGCCATGAACATACTTAAGAAAGCAAATTTTAATTTTTTCATTTTAAATAAATTTTGGTTTAAACTTGTTTTAAAGAGGTTAATCGATACTAAGACAATCCATAAAATAAAAACCCTACTTTTTTTCTCAAATTTATTTTTTTCATAGTTTTGATGCATCAACTTCAAAACCATTAATGGCTAAAGATAACCGTAATATTTGCCACTCTAAAACTTTTGAGACCATCTATAAGACTTATGCAAAAGATATAAGGCGTTTTCTTTTCTTTAAGACTCAAGATATAGACAAAGCTGAAGATATATTACAAGATGTCTTTATTAAACTTTGGGATAATTGCAGTAAAGTAGATTATAATAAGGTTAAGAGTTACATGTATAGTATTGCTAATAATATGTTTTTAAATGAGATAAAACATCAAAAAGTAGTGCAGAATTTTAGTAAGTATAATAAGAAAGAAAGCACTAATGAGTCTCCTGAGTTTATTATGCTCGAAAAAGAGTTTATGGAAAAATTAGAAGACACAATAGCTAGTTTATCAGAAAAGCAACGCGAAGTTTTTTTAATGAATAGAATTGAAAAGAAAAAATACAAAGATATTGCCTTACAGCTTGATATTAGTGTAAAAGCTGTTGAAAAGCGAATGCATCAAGCCTTAGTGATCATGAGAAAAGAAATAGGTAATGTATAGAAAAATAAGACTTAAGTAGGGTTTTTTACTTTTGAGTTGTATTAACTTATATAATAGGATGGAAACATTAAATACAAATAACGATTCAGATACATTTTTAGCCAAATGGCTAGAAGGAGAACTTACAGATAATGAATTAAAAAATCTGGTGAGTAAGGATGAATATTCTGCATATTTGAAATTAAGAAAAGGTCTAGATGTTGCAGAAAAATTAGATGCTCCTATTATTAATACGTTTGCGAAAATTCAAGATAGAATAGAGAGTAAGAAGCAAAAAGTAAGATCATTATATACTAATTGGACGATTGGAATTGCAGCTTCCATAGTTGTACTATTTGGATTATTTTTAGTCTTAGATAATGACAAAGTTAATATTGAAACTGATTTTGGTGAAAGTAAATCTATTGTACTTTTAGATGGATCTGAAGTTATTTTAAATTCTAAATCTCAAATTACTTATGATAAAGATAAATGGAAAGTAGAACGTGCATTACAGCTTGAAGGTGAAGCGTACTTTAAAGTTGCTAAAGGTGAGACATTTACTGTTAACACTGCTAATGGGGCTGTTACCGTTCTAGGAACACAGTTTAATGTTAATTCTACCAAAGATTTTTTTGAAGTAATATGTTATGAAGGTAAAGTAAGAGTTAAAACTTTAGCATCAAAACATATGCTTATGCCAAGTGATGCTATTAGAAAAGTAAATGGATATCCATCGCAAACCTCAAAGAGCTTAGATAAAAAACCAAGCTGGATAAATGGAGAAAGTACATTTAAAAGTGTGCCATTGCGATATGTTATAAAAGCAATGGAAGACCAATACAATATTGTCTTAGATTCAAAAAGTATTGATGACTCAGATATTTTTACAGGTAGTTTTCCGTACAATAATTTAGATACTGCATTAAAGACCGTCTTTGAGACACTCAACATCACCTATAATGAAAAAGAAAACCGTAACATTAAACTGAGATATAAGGAATGAGGTTGATCTATATCTTTGTTTTAATGTTACTCCCTATACTAGCCTTTTCTCAAGAAGAGGCTTTTTACATTGAGATTAAGGATCAAGCATTGCATGATGCCTTAGAGGAAATAGAAAGTACTTATAGTATACTTTTTTCATATAAAGATGACTACGTAAAGGATAAAAGAATAAGCATAGAAGGTAAAAAGAGGACATTAATTGAACTATTAAATGCGCTTAAAAAAAGCACTAAACTTTATTTTAATGTGGTTGATGAACGGTATGTTATTGTTAGCCAATCTAATAGTATTGAAACTATAACAGAAGCTTTAGATAAAGTTATAATAAGAGGGTATATAGCAAAAGGTATTGAAAAAAATAGTGACGGAACTTTTAAGATATACCCTTCGAGATTAGGTATTCTGCCAGGTTTAATAGAGCCAGATGTTTTAGAAAGTATTCAATTGTTGCCTGGAGTATTAAGTCCAAACGAGACAGCGTCAAGTTTTTTTGTTAGAGGAGGAGCTTCAGATCAAAACAGATTGATTTGGGATGGTATAAATCTCTATCATAAAGGTCATCTGTTTGGTATGATGTCACCATTAAACCCTAATGTAACCTCAGAAATTAAATTTATCAATAAAGGGACACATGCTAGGTATGGAGAACGTTTATCTAGTATTACAGATATAGTTTCAGGGAGAGCAATAAGTAATCAATTGAAGGCAGAAATGGGTTTTAATGGTGTTAATGGAGATGCCATTTTGGAATTACCACTTATTAAAGACAAACTAAATTTACAAGCCTCTTTAAGGCGTAGCTATACAGATGTACTAGAAACGTTTACATTTAAGCAATTAGCAAATAAGGTTTTTGAAAGCACAAAAATTAGTCAGAATAAAAGAGATAATAATGATTTCTCTTTCTTAGATTATAATCTAAAGTTGAATTACAAACCTAACAATAAAAACAGCTTTTACGCAAGCTTAATTGCTATTGATAATAAATTAGATTATAGATCTAGAGAGTTGGGAAATAATCGTGATTTTAATGATAAATTACAGATTAAAAATGATGGTTACGGATTGGGTTGGAATTTTATCTGGAACAAAAAATTAAATCAAAATACGCAAGCTTTTTTTTCAGATTATAAACTCAATTATAATTTTATTACTTCAGAGGATAATGAGCAGGTTTCAAATTTTGAAAAAAGAAATACTATTTTTGATTCAGGTATTTCTACTGAACTAAATTATAATGCCTCAACTCGTAATTCTTATACTTTTGGTTATCAATATACACTTAAGGATGTAGCCTATGCTTTTGTAAATACAACAGATTTACGTTTTATCCTTGATACAGAACAAAAGATTGTACAATCTCATAGTGTCTATGGAAATCTGGATTACAAAAACTCAAAATTGTTTGATGTTTCATTAGGATTAAGAAGCACTTATTTTCATGAGCTTGATGCGGTTAGGTTAGAACCAAGACTACTTGTTTTTAAAGAATTGAATTCACGATTTAAACTTCAGGCGAGCGCAGAAATAAAGAACCAGATTATTAGTGAGATAGATGAAACTGTATTAAGTGATTTATCATTAGAGAATAGAGTTTGGAGATTAGCTAATAATGATGACTTTCCAATACTTAACAGTAAACATATTTCTACTGGATTTGTTTATACCAAAAACGATTTTAGTTTTGATACCGATATTTATTATAAAAAGTTAAGGAACATTACCGCTCTTTCGCTTGGATTTTTAAACCCTGAGAATAGTGGTTTTAACATTGGTAAACAGAATATTTTGGGTGTGGATGTTTTTATGAAAAAACGATTTAATGGTTTTAATTCTTGGGTGAGTTATTCTTTTAATCGTGCACGTAGTCAGTTTAATAACCTTAACGAAAATAAGTCTTTTAAATCTAAATCTAATGTTACACATGCGGTATCAACGGCTCTGAGTTATAAGTTAGATGGTTTTCAAGTAGCATTGGGTTGGAAATGGCAAACAGGTAAGCCTTATACTATAGCTGACACTAGTAATGATAATATAGAGTTTAATAAAGGTGTTAATACTGGTGAGTTGCCTATATATCACCGATTGGATTTGTCATCGACTTACACTTTTAAAATGTCTAAGCTAAATAATTTGAGAGGTAAGATAGGTTTATCGATCAGGAATATTTATAATAGAAAAAACTTAATAAGTAGAGAATATAGAGGTAATAATAGTTTAGATGATCCAATTGAACTCATAGAGCGTTTTTCTATTGGTATTACACCAAATTTTATGTTTAGATTGTATTGGTAGAATCATTAATTAAAATAGCCCTCGAAAGTTTAGAACAATCGAAGGCTATATTTTTTTTGATTGATGTGTGTTTTTAGAATCGTATATTTAATTCTAAATCCTTGTCTTCTACTTTAAATTTTGCATCGTCATATTGTGGTGGTCCCATAAGCATAACATTGTTGGACATTCCAAACGATTCTTTTGGCATACCGTTTTCCTGAAAATCCATACGCTTATTGTCGTTTTCGTCGTGCATTGCTAAGATAGCATAATCGCCAGGCAATACATCTTTGAAAGTAATTGTTACTTTCCCATCTTTTATTTCAGTTTCAACATCCTGAATACCTTTCCCTTTCATAAATGTTTCTGAAGTATGTAATGACATCAATACTTTTCCAGTATCGTTATTTACATTATCTATAGTTACTGTAATGGTAATACCTTTGTTTTCTTCTTGAGAGAAGCTAAATACTGAAGTAAAAACTAGAGCGATTGTTAAAATTAAATTTTTCATGATGATTGTGTTTTAATTATTTGTTTTTGTTTAATGATTCAAATATCTAACAAACCTTAAGTAAAAAATAAATGTAATTACCGAATTGTAGTTTTAATAGGATGAGTTGTATAAAGGCATTAAGGATTAGCTATTAATGCCTTTTTAATATTAATTACGTCCAGCCATGACACCACCATCGGTATCCCAAATAGCTCCAGTTACCCAAGCTGCTTTATCTGATAAAAGAAATGTAATACTTTCTGCAATATCCTCTGGTTTGCCATTGCGACCTATTGGATGGAATGCATCAAAACTATCTAAAGCTTTTTCCGCTTCTTCTTTTCCTCCAAATACACCATGATACACGGGTGTATTCACTACCGCAGGTGAAACAGCATTAACTCTAATATTGTAATCAGCTAATTCCATTGCCAAGTGTTGAGTTAATGAATGTAATCCTGCTTTTTGCATAGAATATGCTGAAGATGGAGTCGCTTTAACTGCTTGTTTTGCCCACATAGATCCTACATTGACTATTGCTCCACCTTTGGTTGCTTTCATTTTCTTTGCTGCAGATTGTGTTGTAAAAAAGAAACCTCTATTTAAATCTAAATAAGAATCATAATCAGATTTTGTGTGCTCTAAGAATGATTTAGGTCCAAAAATTCCAGAAGCATTTACTAAATAGTCCAAATTATCTAATTTTTCAATTTCCGAATTAAGTTTTTCAACATCATCACTATTTGTAATGTCAATTTTATGTTTTACTATATTGGCATCATCTTCTATTTTGTCAATATTTCTACCAACAATATGCACAATTGCACCTTCGTTTAATAATTGTTTTACGGTTGCATAACCGATTCCGCTTGTTCCACCTAATACTAAGGCAGTTTTGTTTTCAAATTGTTTCATTTTTTATTGTTTTAAAGATTAATTACAGACAGACAAGTCTGTCTTTTTATTTTTAAATTTTTTTATATTATTGTGTTACATATAGACTTAGCTGAATTTATTGGCCAAACATTACTTTGCATATTACTTTCAGCTATAGCTCCTTCATATAAAACATATATTTTTCTAGCTATATCAAAACTTTCATTTTTAGAATACCCATCTAAATTTTCTATAACAAGTACACTCATATAGTTAATTAAATTATCCTTTTGGGATAATATCTCTAATCTTATCTTATCATTATGTTTCGTGATTTCAGAAATTGTATTAATACACCAACAACCATTGAATTTTTTCTGATTAAAAAAAATATCTAAATAATCAAATAAAGCTAAGATTTGATTTTTACCAGCTTCTTTAGATGCTATAAATTTTTTTAAGTCTTTAAAAAAATTAGAATTCTTATATTTTAAATAGGCAATACAAAGATCTTCTTTAGATTTAAAATGATTATATAGAGTTGCTTTAGCAATACCAGCTTCTTTAATGATTTCATTTATGCCTGTTGAATTATAGCCATTGGTGTAAAATAAATCTGAGGCAGTTTTAATAATATGTTCCTTTACTAAAGCATGTTTCATAATGCAAATATACAAATAAATTTTAAAAACAGACAGACTTGTCTATTTATAGCAAACCTCTAGCTTTAATCTCTAAATACTTATTGATAGTATTAATAGTTAAATTTTCTGGTGCAGTTAATATGGATTGAATACCATGTTTTTGGAGTTCCTTAACCATTAAACGTTTTTCAAAGGCAAATTTTTCTGCAATAGTTTTGTGATATATAGATTGTAAATCCTCTGCGTTTTCCTTTATAATAGTACCTAATTCTGTGTTTTCAAAAAGGACAACAACGAGCATGTGCTTTTTTGAAATAGCCTGTAGATATGGCATTTGTCTTTTTAAAGCACTTAAATGTTCAAAATTAGTATATAGTAGTAATAGACTGCGATGTGTTACTTTTCGTTTTAATTGTGCGTATAAAAGTCCAAAATCACTATCATTAAATTGAGTATCTATATTATAAAGTCCTTCTAGTATTCGGTTAAGGTAAGTGAGTTTGTGTATGGCTGGTAAAAAGGTTTCTATTTTTTTTGAAAACGATAGCATACCAACTTTATCATGCTTCTTTAGTGCTACATTACTGAATGCTAATGTAGAGTTAATAGCATAATCTAAAAGTTTTAAGCCATCAAAAGGCATTTTCATTACGCGACCAGTATCAATAATAGAGTAGATGGGTTGAGATTTTTCATCTTGGTATTGGTTCACCATTAATTCAGCACGTTTGGCCGTAGCTTTCCAATTTACAGTTCTAAAGTCATCACCAATAACATATTCTTTAATTTGTTCAAATTCTGAAGTGTTACCTATACGTCTTATTTTTTTTAATCCAATTTGTGTTAAGGAGTTACTTATAGCTAAGAAATCATATTTCTGCATCTGAATAATGGATGGATACACCATTACCATTTGTTCATTTTGAAAGCGATATTTACGTTTTATAATTTTAAGCAAAGAAGACGTAAAGACATTGAGATGTCCAAAGTAATATTCCCCACGATCTACAGGTCTTACCATATACTCAAAATTGTGAGTTTCAAGTGGATTTAAACTGACTTGGTATGAAAAATCACGTTTTTGAAACTGAACAGGTAATTCGTCTATAACATCTATATGTGTTTTAAAACCATATGCATTAGTGATTGTTACTGGTACTGGATTATTGTCACTATTAGAAAATTTGTCAGGAAGTAATCGCCTTGCATTTATTGCATTTTTAGTACCATAAAGCATTAATAAATCAATAAATAATAGTACTGTGATAATAGTTGTAATTATCCAAGCAATAGAATATAAAGAAGAAAACCAATATGACAGTATAAAGCACACTGAAGCTGCGGCTAAATAAATATATAGCTGTTTGTCTACGTATAATGATTTGATAAACTTCATCTATTTTTTGCCTATTAAAACTTTATCTAGGAACTTCTACGGATTGAACAATCATTTCGATAACATTTTCTGTAGTCATGCCTTCCATTTCACGTTCTGGAGTTAAAATCACACGATGATTAAGTACCGGATTTAAAGCTCTTTTTACATCTTCAGGAATCACAAAATCACGACCATATATAGCGGCAAATGCTTTTGATGTATTTAATATTGCTATTGAAGCCCTAGGTGAGCCTCCAAGATATAAATGTGGATGATTACGCGTCTTTGAAACTATCTCAGCTATATACTTAATAATTTTCTCTTCAACTAAAATAGATTGTGTTTTGTTTTTGTAATCCTCTAATGACTTTGTGTCTAGAATTTCGTTTATTGAGGTTTGAGGTGCTTCACCTTTGCGCTCGTGGTGTGATGCAATAATTTTAACTTCGTCTTCTAATGACGGATAATCTACTTTAATTTTAAAAATAAAACGATCTAATTGTGCTTCTGGTAATGCATAAGTACCTTCTTGTTCAATTGGGTTTTGAGTAGCTAAAACCATAAAAGGGTTCTCAAATTTATAAGTACTACCATCAATAGTCGCCTGCCTTTCTTCCATGGTTTCAAAAAGCGCAGCTTGAGTCTTAGCAGGAGCTCTATTAATCTCATCAATTAAAACAATATTAGAGAAAATTGGTCCCTTTTTAAATTCAAACTCTGACGTTTTCATGTTTAAAACCGAAGTTCCTAAAACATCACTAGGCATTAAATCTGGTGTAAATTGAATTCGACTAAAATCTGTTTTAAGCACTTTAGCAAATAACTTTGCTGTGACGGTTTTTGCAATTCCTGGTACACCTTCAATGAGTACATGACCATCAGCAAGTAATGCAACAATAAGGAGTTCTACAAAATTATCTTGGCCAATAATTACCTTGCTAAGCTCTTTTTTTATGCTATCTACGGCATTTTTTAAGCCATCTAACTGTATTCTGTTATCAAAATTTAAGTCGTCGTTTACTGCTTCGTTTTCCATTGGTTATGGGATTTAAAATTTTCTATTAAGGTATTTAACCGTTCTAGTTCTATGTTATTTATCTGTTTTTTGTTATTGAGACTTTCTATAAATTCAAATAGTCTTTTAGTATCCTCTATATTGTTATTACTTCTTGCTGCTAAATTTTTAATAAAACTTTCATTTACCTCAGAAGTGCTCATGTACATAGTATTTCTAATATATTCTAAAAAGTGCTGTATTTTATGGTTGGCAATATCCTTATGTTTTCCATTTTCATAATACATATTTGCTATAGTTCTTGTGAAATCTACAGTTTGGTTCTTTAGTGGTTTTACAATTGGTATAGCACGTTGCTTACGTTTGCCTTCAAATATAATATAGATTAAAACGGCTATGAGTACTATGTAATATGCCCATTTAAGCGATTGATTATTCAAGAAAAGATACATGGGTGATGTGTAATACTTCTTTCCATTTTTGTAATATGTATCTAGATAAATGGGTTGGTTTGTATCTAAATAAGACATCAGACCAGCAGTATAATTTTGATTTGGTGAATTAAGAATAAAATAGTTGGTAAATGCTTGAGGAAAAGTGTTTAAGATGATTTCTCCGTCACCAAACGGTTTTCTTATAATATTAACTAAAGAATCCTTTAAAGTTTCATTTTCGCCTCTATATTTATCTATAAAGCCAACAATACTTGTCTGTAAAGTATCAATTTCATTAAAATGAAAAAATGTGGTTGGCCTATCAAATTTATAGGATGTGGTATTATCTAAACGCGGGTTAACAAGTTGTACTTGAAATTCGTTATTAAAATTTGCAATTATGTTTACCGATTGCGTATTAAGATTTAAGGTGTCTAAAAGTTTTGGTTCAAAATCAACAGCAGAAACCATTAGCGTATTCCCTTCATCAACCCAATCTAGTATACTATTGAGTTCTTGTTCTCCAAAATTAATACCTCCATTAAAAAAGACATAGGTGCCTTTAATGTCATTATCTTTTAAATACTCAAAAGGTGGTCTGTCAATTAGTTTTACATCATTAGATACACGTTGTAATTGCTCATTAAAAACATAAGAGCCAAAAGGAATTTTATGATGTATTGCATACGAAGGAAACCAATTAAGTTTCTTCGGTTTGTTCATCTCTAAAGCTACTATTGCCAAAATGGTCAATAGTATAAGTGTTATATATATTTTTCCTTTTTTACTCAACGGTTTATAATTGATTTATTCAAATTTTCAAAAGGCTGTTTTAGAGCTTCAAATTTTAAGGCATCAACACCAAACTCACCATACCATACATAGTCATAAATACGTGTTATATTTTTAAAACTATCTTTTAAGTTTGTTTTGTCTATTTCTTTAATATAATCTTCATTAGTCTTTTGCGGCTGCCAAGAGATTGTTTCGTTTTCTGTTAAATGCTTTAAGGACAACAAATAGTAATAACGAATAGCCAATCTGTAATTTTTTTGTTTAATAGCTTCTTTTATTAAAGCTGGGATATCTTCATGCTTTATAATCTGTTCTTCTTCAGTTATAGATACACTTCCTTGTTCTTTGGCTTTCATGATAAGCCTATTAGAATTGACTTTAAGAAAAAACCGAATAAGTAGAAAGATTAAAACACCAAGTAGAATATAAGGTAATATTCTAAAAATAAAATACAGAAATCCAGTTGCAGTACCAACACCAAAAATAGATTCCCAAAATTTTCTCAAGATGTTTCTAAGCCAACGTATAGCTTTATCTATAATAGATTCTTCAGCTTCAACTTCGATATAGTTAAAGTCGTCATCAGCTTTGTAAGCCTCTAAGTCTTTTTCTGAAATGTCCTGTTTTTCAATTACAGTATCATCTAATATTACAGGTTGCTCGTTTTGTTGCGCAAAAGTCAATTGCCCAATACAAAAACAAAAAAGTAATAACCTGTATATATACATTTACTCTTCTATTTTTCCAATTTCACTAATACGTTCATAAGTTCCTGTAAATGTTGATTTTTCATGGAGATGAAAATAAATAACAGCACCACCAACAATCAAAATTATATTCAATAAAATTTGAACAAAACCTTGGAAGATACTTAATAGAATTAAAATTGGATCTCTTCCAAAATTTTCTAAGTTGGCAGGATCAACTTCACCAGAAATAATCCCAGTATTAATCATAGCATAGAGAGTACTTGGTAAGGCAAATACAATAATAACTATATAGTAAATGATAAATAATACAATATAAGAGCCCCAAGCTGTCCAGAAATCTACATTAACAAGGTTAAAGCCTTTACTGTATGCGTCAGTAACAGAGTTTCTAGGTTCAAATACATAAAGGCTAAAAACTACAGCCATAGGCACCATAGCGTATAAAACAGGAAGTAGGCATAGAGCAGAGGCAATACCTAATGTAATACTTTTTAAAAACCCTAAGCCAAAAAACGGCCAGAAAGCTTTATAAGCATTTCTCTTTACTTCACTCAAATCAACAGTACCTTTATTGTCAACATAAGATTTAATGTAGAATAAAACTGTTCCACCAAGTAGTATATAGGCTGCAATTGCCGCAAATGCATAAAGAAAAAATGATAGAAACATCATAAGAACGTTTTGAGTACCTGAAGTGTTTCCGTAAAGCGTAAAATCAAAAAGGTCTCCAGCAACATAATTATACACCGTTAAAGACAAAAGATATACTAATATTGCTGGTCCAGAGATATTTAAAACTGCTTTTAATAAAGGTTTAAATTCATTTCGTATAAAACCAAAAGTATCAGTTAATATGCCGCTAAAATCACTATTTTTTCTAAACTCTATATAGGGTTTGTTTATATGCATTTGTTTGAGGTTTGAAGTTAGACTTCTACTATATCTTTAAGTTCTATAGTTAGTTTTGATTTTTTATGTAATTGAATAGGGTAATAAACGTAATAAAATAAAATAATAGCTAGAGAACTAGCAATAATAAGAATAGCAAGCCAATCGGGCATTTCGGTATGTCTTGTTACAAAGCCTTCTAAGAATCCTGCGATTATAAAAAACGGAATGGTGCTGATTAAAATTTTTAAACCATTGATGACTCCACGTTTAAAGGACTCTAAGCGTGTTAAAGTACCTGTAAATAACATGCCATTTCCCATTACTAGACCAGCACAACCAGCAACTATAATTACAGATATTTCAATAGTACCATGAATCCATATAGTACGAGCAGATTCCCAAAGTAAATCTTGTTGATAGAAAAAATATTGAAAACTGCCTAACATTATGGCATTTCGCATCATAAAATATAGGCTACCAACACCAAATAAAATACCATAACCAAAAGCAAAAAGCGCCACTTTAATATTGTTTAAGGTTATGCCTAAGAACATATTAAATTCATCTTGTTCTTTATAAACAGCCATTGGGTCACCATTTTCAATATTCTCTAAGGTCATGTTTACATAACCATCACTTAGGCCAAAGGCACGTACAAAGTCACCATCACCAGCAGTAGAATACGCTCCAACAAAAGAAAAGAAAGCGAATACCAAAAATGTAATCAAAAATTCGCGATGGTGTTGGCGAAACATTAATGGGAACTCAGTTTTAAAAAACGAAATTAGTCTGTTTTTAGGCTCTTTTTTAGTCTTATAAATATTCTGATGCGCTTGTGATGCTAGTTGATTTAGATAACGTTCTGTATTACTGTTTTTATAGAAGGTTTTGGCGTAACTTAAATGGTCAGTAACCTCTACATATAAATCCGAAAGTAAATCGGGATCAATGTTGGTTTTATTTTTAAGAATGCTTTCAAATTCTAACCATTTATCTTTATTTTGCTTCACAAAAGCTGCCTCACGCATGTACTAAAACCTTTAGGTTTTCAAAGAAAAGAAAATATGGATGAATTTCAAATAGAAACCGCTCAAAATGTTGGGATTAATCAAAACGTTGCCAATATTGGTGATCGTATGCTTGGTTACCTCATTGATAGCGCTATAATACTATTTTATCTTATTGCAACTATAATGCTTTTAGTAGCCTTGGATTTAGATATGGGAGATATGTGGGCTATATATCTATTGGTTAATCTGCCTGCTTTTTTATACTACGTTTTGTTAGAGACATTTTGGAATGGAAAAACGGTAGGTAAAAGTGTTATGAAAACTAGGGTCGTTAAGATTGATGGGTCTAAGCCTAGTTTTGCTAATTACTTTGTGCGTTGGATATTGCGCATTGTTGATGTAGCATTAACTTCTGGTGGAGCTGCGGTTTTAACGATTTTAATTAAAGGAAATGGACAGCGTATTGGTGATATTGCTGCTGGTACTACGGTTATTAGTGAAAAACAAAAGTTAACCATAAATGATACTATTCTAAAGGAAGTACCTATAGATTATGTACCTACTTATAGTCAAGTAACGGTGTTGACAGATAGTGATGTGCAAATGATAAAAAATCTTTATGATGATGCAGTAAGAAGAGGTAACCATAATATTATTCTAAATTTACACCATCGATTGATTAAAGTTATGGCAGTTGAGCCGAAAGAAAAGCCAGTAGATTTTGTTGCTAAAGTGATAAAAGATTATAATTATTATACTCAAAACATGTAAGCTGAGAACGATATTTGCTTAGTAAATATATGTGAATCGTTTATCCTGAAATTGTTTCAGAATTTTATAAATAACAATCATTATGTTTATCCAAACCATTGATGTTTTAGGAACCATAGCTTTTGCTATTTCGGGTGTATTAGTCGCTATGAATAAGCGTATGGACCCATTTGGAGTCTTTATCATTGCTTTTGTAACTGCTGTTGGTGGTGGTACATTACGTGATTTACTTATTGGATCTACTCCAGTTTTTTGGATGAAAGACATGATTTTTATCTACGTGATTGCAGCAGCCACTTTTTTAGCTATAGCCTTTAGAAATCAGATAAAACATTTAAGACGCTCCCTTTTTTTATTTGATACTATTGGGATTGGTTTATATACGGTTATTGGTATTGAGAAAGGTTTAAATGCTGGATTACATCCAATTATCTGTATAGCATTAGGTACTATGTCTGCTTGTTTTGGAGGTGTGATTAGAGACATACTCTGTAATGAAATACCAGTAATATTTAGAAAAGAAGTCTATGCAACAGCTTGTATAGTTGGTGGTAGTATGTACTTTGTTTTAAGAGAATTTATTGCTGATCAAAACTTAATTTTTGTTATTGCTTTGAGTATAGTTATTGTCATAAGACTATTAGCTGTAGTTTTTAAAATTAGCTTGCCGAGCCTTTATAAGGGTAATGAATAATTTAAATTGAAGTTTTGATTATTTTAGATATTTTTTCAGATTCTTTAAGTACACAGATATGGCTACCATTTTCAATTGTAAAGTCAGGTTTACTAACTAATTTATAAGGTAGTGTTTTGTCTTTGGTTCCATGTATATGAATAATTTTAGTGGTAGAAGGCACATCTGGTTCTTTCCAGGTAGATAAACGTCTTAGAGCCCATTGTAAATAATTGTTTGACTGTTTACTAACCATATTTTTAAATAAATTCTTTTCATCATCTGTTTCAAATCCATGGTTTTTGCCCCAAAATTTCACAGTTTTAATACTAATCTCTTTTGTAAAGAATCTATCAAGCCAAAATGGTTTTACCAATTTTAAAGAAAGCGGTAACTCATTTCTCGATTTAATACTAGAAACTAATATGATTTTGTCAATGTTATTAATACTAGCAATTTCTTGAGAAACCACACCACCTAAAGAATGACCGATTAGAACTATCTTATCTGAAGATGTTTTAGCTTTTGAAAACAAACGTTGAGAATAATCGTGAAGCTTTTCATTGGTTTTAGGTTCGATCCAATTAAGACATTCTACCTCAAAGCCTGATAGATCTAGATTTTTAAAAATCCGACAATCGTAGCCCAAACCAGGAATTAATATTAGCCTCATTAGAGTTTATCAATTATAAACTTTTTGGAAACTGTAGTAAAAATTAAACTCTGTTCTATTTATTCAAAACGAGTAGTTAATTTTTATCAATCCAATTAGTCACTTTTAATATCTTATGAAAGATTTCAGTGTTTTCATAAACACCAGAAAATGCTTCCGACCCAGGTCCGTAAGCAAATACAGGAACCAATGTAGCTGAATGCCCTTTGGTAGAAAAAGTACCTGTAATTTCTTTATAGCTACTATACGTTTCCCCACTTTCTGTTTTCTTAGGCGTTGAAGCCAAAGTAAATCCTCCAGTTTCATGGTCTGCAGTTACGATGACCAATGTATTACCATCTCTTTCAGCAAAATCTAAAGCTTTGCCAATAGCATCATCAAAATCAATAAGTTCTGAAATAAGATAATCGGCGTCATTGGCATGACCTCCCCAATCTACTTGCGAACCTTCTACCATCATAAAAAAGCTATTGTCAGGCTCTTTGTTAAGAAATTGAATACCTAATTCTGTAGCTTTTGATAAATAATCTCCACGTCCTTTAGCAGTAGGATTAAGATGATTACTTGCCAATAGATAGCCCATTTTCGATTGCTGTTTAATGTCTTCAAAACTACCAAGAGCTGTTGTGTCAATCTTAAACCCTTTGTTTTGTAAATCCACTAATAAATTTCTTCCATCTTTTCTTTTATTAAAAAACTTTGAACCACCTCCTGCAAAAAAATCAATTTCAGAAGTAACCATGTCAGCAGCTATATCTTCATAGAGTCCTCTGTTTATTGCATGAGCATAGAAACTTGCTGGTGTGGCATGTTGTATAGATGAGGTAGAAATCACTCCAGTTTTAATATTTTGAGTGGATACAATCTCTACTAAATTTTTAACTGCTGTAGAATCATCCGCAACACCCACAGCGCCATTATAAGTTTTTATTCCTGCAGCAAATGCCGTTGCACCAGCAGCAGAGTCTGTTATATCCTCTCTAGAGGACGATGTTTTAATAAGTCCTATAGTTTTAAAGCGCGCATAATTTGGACTGGTTTCCTTGAAAAAAAACGCTGAAGATACTTGTGATAAACCTGTGCCATCTCCAATTAAGAGGATAACATTTTTGGGCTTTGGAGTAACTTTTTTTTCAACTAATTGTGATTTGCAGGATGATAATGCTATCAATAGAACTAGTGGAATTATACTTTTATAGGTCATAAATTTATTTTATTAATGCTAACGTTTTTTACGTTTGTAAGATATAACTTTTATATGCTTATAACATATTACATATGATAATAATACATTAACTTTTCGGAACAGGGAATCCACGATCTTTCATCAACGCTTCAATTTTAGCATCACGTCCTCTAAACTTTCTAAAGGCCTCTGCTGGATCCATAGCATTGCGTGGAGCAAATAAATACTTTACCAGTTTTGCAGCAACGTCTTTATCGTAGAATCCGTCTGGTGCTTCAGAAAAAGCTTCGGAAGCATCACTCGTTAATACATCTGCCCACATATAACCATAGTAGGCAGTTGCGTAACCTTCACCAGAAAATACATGTCCAAAATGTGGTGTTCTATGGCGCATAGGTAATTCTTTTGGCATCCCTAATGCGTCTAAAGTTTCACGTTCAAAGGTATCGATATCGATATCTGTTGGATCAGCTAAATGTAATTTCATATCAATTAAGGCTGAAGCTAAATATTCAGTTGTACCAAAACCTTGATTAAAGGTTGAAGCTTTTTTAATTTTTTCAACTAATTCAGCAGGAATTGGTTTCCCTGTTTCATGATGTACCAAGAATTGATTAATTACTTTATCTGTAGATAACCAACGTTCTAATAGTTGTGATTGAAATTCAGTGTAATCTCTTACTCCACCTTGTAAAGTTGGATATTTTACATCTGCCGCAAAGAAATGTAGTGCGTGACCAAACTCATGAAAAAACGTAGTAGCATCATCCCAAGATACTAAAACAGCTTCTCCAGGTGCTGGTTTTACAAAGTTTGAATTATTAGACGCTAGCACATTAGTTTGTCCTTCAAAAGTTGTTGAGCTTCTATACGTTGTTGCCCAAGCTCCAGAGCGTTTACCTTCACGAGCATATGGATCTAAATACCATAAGCCTATATGTTTACCTGAATCTTTATCAGTCACTTCCCAAACATTTACATCTTCGTGAAACACGGGTACAGAACCTTTTTCAACAGGTGTAAATTTGTAATTAAACAACTCTCCAGCCGTAAAAAACATGGCTTCAGTTAACTTATCTAACTGTAAATATTGCTTAACTTCATCACTATCTAAATCGTATTTTTTCTTCCTAACTTTTTCAGCATAATAGCGGTAATCCCATGGCTCAATCGTAATATTATCTCCAAGTTCATTAGCTACAGTTTGCATATCAGCAACTTCTTCTTTAACTCTTGCTGTTGCAGCTGGCCATACTTTAAGCATTAAATCCATTGCATTTTCTGGATTTTTAGCCATACGATCTTGTAATCTCCATTGTGCATAATTATCGTAACCCATTAAGCCAACACGTTCTTTACGTAATTTTAAAATCTCCGCAATAAGTTTGTTGTTATCATACTCATCTCCATTATCTCCACGCGAATAGTAATTTCCCCAAACTTGTTTACGTAACTCGCGTTCAGTGGAGTAGGTGAGGAAAGGGTCCATTGATGAACGTGTATTGGTAATCGCATATTTGCCTTCTTGACCTTTATCTGTTGCAATTTTTGCAGCAGATTTAATAAAACCATCTGCTAATCCTCCTAATTGGTCTTTGGTTAAATAAGTCACATAGTTTTCTTCATCATGCAATACGTTATTACTAAACTTAGTGTATAAGCTAGACAATTCTTTATTGATAGCTGCATAGCGTTTTTTCTTTTCGGCATCAAGGTTAGCACCATTCATTTCAAATCCTTTGTAGGTTAAATCTACCACACGTTGCGCTTGTGGTTCTAGAGGAGTTGTCTGTGATGCATCGTAAACCGCCTTAACACGTTGAAATAATTTTTCGTTCTGAGAGATTTTAGAATTAAACTCAGAAAGCTTCGGGGCTAATTCTGTTTGTACGGCTCTAAACTCTGGTGATGATCTATTACTACTCATTATGCCATAGTAAGTAAAAACACGATTTAGTTCTTTACCAGCACTTTCCATAGCAACTATTGTGTTTTCAAAAGTTGGCTCATCTGTACTATTCGCAATGGCTTCAATTTCTTCTAAGTTGAGTTTCATGCCTTCTTCAACAGCCGCTTTAATATCAGCCACATTCATTTTATCAAACGCTGGTACACCTTCGTAAGGCCCTGTCCATTCTTGGATTAGCACATTATCACTCATTAATTTATCTTTTGTTTTTGGTTCTTCTTTACAGCTCGTAAATAGAACAATACTACCTAGAATAGCAGTTTTAATTGATTTAGAAATCATGATTTGTTAGTTTTTAATATCTAAGGAAACAAGATACAGAAATTAGAAATGAAGATTCTTAATTATTTTATAATTTCTACTTTTCTAATATGTACATTTTGCAAGGGCCAATCTCCATCATCAGTGTCTACAGTATTGATTTTATCGACTACGTTCATCCCTTTAATTACCTCACCAAAAACAGTGTAATCTCCATCTAAGTGCTTGGCTTTTTCTCTATTCATCACAATAAAAAACTGAAAAGGTGACGCTAATTTATAGGCGTTTTCTATGTCGCTGCTTGGCATAGAAATGGACCCGCGTTTATGAATGTAACCGCGCTTGGTATCTGGTGGCAACAAGTATTTTCCTATTTTCCGTCGTTTTTTGTATAAATCTACACCATCACTACTACCACCTTGAATTACAAAGTTTTTTATTACTCTGTAAAACTGCGTGCCATCAAAATAATTGCGTTTGGTTAAGTAAATAAAATTGGCTCTATGGAATTTGGTTTTATCGTATAGTAAAATGTCTATGATACCAAAGTCTGTTGTGATTCTAACTTTATTCTCTTTGTATTCCTTTTCGTATTCTAAAAAGAACTCCATAGCATTGGCATCACTAAGTTTAGGGAATTCAGTTTTATTGCCTTTATTAATTTCTTTTTTTTGTTGTGGTTTTGTAACCACTGAATCTTTTGTTATAGCATTATCTTTTTGTTTTGAAGTTTGTTTATCTTCACAATTCATTAATAGCAACCCAATTCCGATTACAATCGGAATAACTTTTATAAATCTCATAAATGCTTTTTAATTCGTTTTTAGAATCTGTAGTAAAAATAAAACATCTCGATCTTTTTGGCGAAATATCTCATGCTAAAATGTCTCCTCCTTATCGATTAGAATTAGCAGAGAAAATGAAAGTAAAATCAAAAAATGCTAAAAAAGCTGGAGTGATGGCTTTGTTTTACCCTGATACAAATGGTGATACCTATTTGGTGTTAATATTACGTAAAACATATAAAGGGGTACATTCGGCACAAGTCGGTTTTCCTGGAGGACGATATGAAGATGAAGATAAAGACTTAATGGTGACGGCTATTCGCGAAACTGAAGAAGAAGTAGGAGTGTCAGAATCTATAGTTGAGATTATAAAAAAAATGTCACCATTGTACATTCCGCCAAGTAATTTCATGGTGCATCCTTATGTAGCAATTTCTAATACAACACCCATATTTGTAAAACAAGAAGATGAAGTTGAGGCGATCATTGAAGTTAATTTAGAAGATTTTTTAAATGATGCAAATTGCATAACCACAAGAGTACCAACGTCTTTCAATGTTGAGGTAGATGTGCCAGCTATTAAATTAAATGGACATATAGTTTGGGGAGCAACAGCTATGATGCTTGGCGAAATAAAAGACTTGTTAAAACAAGTTTTATAGCTTATCTATTTTGTTACATTTGTAATAACTAACTAACATTTTGAAAGCGAACTATGGGATTATTCAAAAAAAATCCTTTCGGACATATACTTTGGGTTAAAAAATGGCTTATCAGAATCCTCGGCTTATTAACGCATAGACGCTTTAGAGGTTTTAACGAACTCCAGATAGAAGGTTCAGATATTATAAAGAACTTGCCAGATACTAATGTGTTGTTTATCTCTAATCACCAAACCTATTTTGCTGATGTCATATCTATGTTCCATGTATTTAATGCAAGTTTAAGTGGTCGTTTAGATAATATTAAAAATGTGGGCTACCTCTGGAACCCTAAACTTAACATGTATTATGTGGCTGCAAAGGAAACCATGAAATCGGGTTTAATTCCTAAGATATTTGCTTACACAGGTTCTATTAGTATTGAACGTACTTGGCGTTCTCAGGGTAAAGATGTAAATCGTCAAGTAAAGATGAGCGACATTACTAGTATTAAGAAGGCTTTAGATGATGGTTGGGTAGTTACATTTCCACAAGGGACAACTACACCATTTAAGCCCATTAGAAAAGGTACTGCTCATATTATAAAAACCTACAAGCCAATTGTGGTGCCAATTGTTATTGATGGATTCAGACGTTCATTTGATAAAAAAGGACTTCGTATTAAAAAGAAGAATATCTATCAATCTTTTGAAGTGAAAGAACCATTACAGATAGATTATGAAAATGAATCTATTGCTGACATCGTTGAAAAAATTGAATATGCTATTGAGCAACATCCATCATTCTTAAAAGTGATTCCTCAAGAAGAACTTGAAGAGAAAGAAAGATTGAATAGAGAGCTTAGAGATTGGTAGTTTTAGTTTATAGCCTCAGTTTTGATTGTATTTTCGATAAGATTTTTGAATGCTTCCTTTTTATCTACGTGTAGTGCCAAAACTCTATAGGTACGTTTAATACCATAAAGCCCAGTTAGTGTATTTTCTTTTTTCAGTTTTATAACTATGTTATGCGGTTCTAAATCTCCTAATAATGATAGTTTTCGAGTTTCGGTATTAGACTCAATATCTTTTGTAGATAATTCAACGGATTCAATATTGTCAAAAGGAATAGTGGTTTCATTCATAATACCATATCTAAGATATAGTATATCATTTTCTATGTATATAGGTCGTTTGTACATCGATTTTACATATCCAAAAATTTGAAGGCCAGAGTAAATACTTATTCCAGTTAAAATCCAAGCAGCTATAGTATTCCATTTTGCTAACAAAATATGAAACGTTACAGTTTCTATAGCAATTAGAAAAATTATAGCTATTAATAGTCCTATGGTACCACTATCTTTATGGTATGAAAATTCATTTGATTTTAATTTTTTTTTCTTCCAATATATAAATCCATAGTAGAATACAGCGATTTCGGTTACAACTGGAATTACTGCTGCTTTAGGTAGAATTTCATAACAGGTAGATTTTAATGTTGTAAAAAAATCAGTTGTCACTTTTGTTTTATTCTGTTTATAACGTTTTCTAGCTTTAATGATATTATAAATCACAAAACTTAAAATAGACAGTTCAATAACAGGAAGTACCCATGTTTTAAAAAGACTTAAGTAATACTGGTTTTCTGCAGGAAGAATAAATGAAGAAACTACAACGCCCAGAATTATAAAAGGAACTATTGTCGTTTTTGGTATTGATGTTTTACGAATGAGTAAAAAATACACAAACGGTGTCGTAAGTAATAAATCAATAGTTATTGCTAAGCTGAGTTTGTGAGAATTTGTTGTAAAAAATGGTGAATTAGTTAGCACTACCATGGCAACAATTAATAGCAATGGTATGCCGAAGATGATTAAGCTTTTTTGAATGTTTAAAGTTTTATTCATGCTTAACGTATTTATTAAATTATACTTCGAGTTTCTTTAGTTCATCATAGTTTCTGTTGAGACGTTTTAAAAGAACTCCATAAATTAACCTATAGAATAACCATAGTAGTACAAGAAATACTCCGGCAACTAATACAATAAATGCATATAAGATTAGCATTTGATTAGTGCTAAATTCAACTATCTGTTGATGAAACTCAGGGTTTTCATTATACTCAAAATAAAGTGATAGCGGTATAGAAATAAAAATCATAAATAAGTTAAAAGCCACATAGTACTTAATTACTTTTCTAGTTTTTAGAATACTTTCCATTAAACGTTTTGCACTATCTGTTGATGATATAGATTTGTAAGATTTGAACAACAGATAAATAAATAATAATATGACTACGTAGCTGAAGATACTAAGCCCTAAAAACAAAGGATTTTCATAACTTTTTTCAAGCTTTTCTCTAAAGTTTGAAGATAGTAAATAAGGTAATATACTGGCTAACAGCCAAAACACTAACTCTGCAATACTAATGTAAAATAAAGTCTTTACAATAGAAGACGATTTTTTATGAAGCATTGGGTAAATATCCGAATCCGAATAGCTTTTAAAATCTGTTTCTCCTTTTTTCCAATCCCTTTTTAATAATTCTAATTCATCCATAGTTTTACGGATTTAATATTGTTTTTAATTTCTTTTTTACGCGATTCATTTTCACGCGTGCATTCACTTCACTAATACCTAAAGTTGCACTTATTTCTCTATAGTCTTTGTCCTCTAAATACAAGAATACTAATGCTTTTTCTATATCGTTTAACTGATGTACAGCTTTGTATAAGAGTTTTAATTGTTGCTCTTCGGTATCATCGTATTCTTCTGCTTTTATCTTAAATTCGACACTGTCAAACTCTTGCGTGTTTATTCTACGTTTTGATTTTCGGTATAATGTAATAGCTGTATTTAAGCCTACACGATACATCCACGTACTAAATTTAGAGTCCCCTCTAAATTTTGGATACGCGCGCCACAGTTGGATGGTTATTTCCTGAAACAAATCGTTATGTGCATCTGCATTGTTGGTATATAAACGGCATACCTTATGTACAATGTTTTGATGCTTTTGCAACTGCTCCACAAAACTATGTTCGAGTTCTTTATTCAATTGATGAAATTGGTTAGTTAACCTATTAGTAGTATTACTTCTAGTATTGTTACAAAATTCTCTAACTATTGTTTTAAGTTCTGTTTTAGCCCTTTAAATCCGTATCTTTGTAAGTATAATTTTGAGCTCTATTTTATGAATATTCCCAAATCAAATTTACCAAGAGTTGTTATAATTGGAGGAGGATTTGCTGGTATAAATTTAGCAAAAACCTTGGCTAATAAAAATCTTCAAGTCGTTTTAATTGATAAGCATAACTACCACACATTTCAGCCGTTATTATATCAGGTGTCGAGTTCTGGTTTAGAGCCAGATTCAATTGCTTATCCATTACGGAAAATTATAAAGAAGCATAAAACATCTTTCTTTCGATTAGCAGAAGTTGAGCAAATATTACCAGAGGAAAAACAAGTTTTAACAAGTATAGGTAATATTCCCTATGATTATTTGGTAATAGCAACAGGAACAAAAACTAATTATTTTGGTAATAAGTCTATTAAGACTAATAGCATGCCAATGAAAACGGTTCCTCAAGCATTAAACATTAGAAGTCTTATTCTACAGAATTTTGAAAAAGCTGCAATAGCAGACTCAAAAAAGGAGCGCGAAGCATTTCTTAATTTTGTAATTGTTGGAGCAGGACCAACTGGTGTTGAACTTGCTGGCGCAATTGCAGAACTAAAAAACAACATTTTACCTAGAGATTATCGTGATCTAAATCCAAGTGATATGCATATTCATTTGCTAGAAGGTGCTGACCGTGTATTACCACCAATGAGTTTGCATGCCTCAAAAAAATCAGCAAAATTTTTAAAAGCTCTTGGTGTGAAAGTACATTGTAATACGTTTGTTAAGGATTATGATGGCTTAACAGTTACTACAAACTCTGATTTGGTAATGCAATCTGAAACTTTAATCTGGGCTGCTGGTGTAACTGGAGCTCCTGTGGGTGGCTTAACAGCTGATATTTTGCAAGGAAATGCAAATCGTTATCATGTTAATGCCTACAATCAAATTGAAGGATATGATGATATTTTTGCTATTGGCGATATAGCTTTAATGATTTCTAATACTTACCCAAAAGGACATCCTCAAGTAGCACAGCCTGCAATACAACAAGGTAAATTACTAGGAAAGAACTTGTTGCGTTTAATTGATAATAAACCATTAAAGCCTTTTGTTTACAGAGATAAAGGCTCTATGGCAACCATTGGCAGAAATAAAGCGGTTGTGGATTTAAAGCGTTATAAGTTTGGTGGCTTCTTCGCATGGTTTATATGGATGTTTGTACACCTCATGTCTTTAGTTGGTTTTAGAAACCGTATTATCGTTTTATTCAATTGGACGTACAATTATATTAATTTTGATAAAGCAGCACGATTAATAATAAGACCTTTTAAAAAGTAAGCTAATACTTACTTTTCTTTCAATTTTAAAATACCTAACACAATTAAATATTGTGCTAAAGCATAAGTTACCATAATACTAATATTAGACCATGGAATTGGTTGGTAGAACTTATTAAGTGCCAAAATGCTATCTGAAATCATAAAGCATATGGCACCTAGAAAGACTAATCCATAACTTAGAATATTAGCCTTATTTTTTCTTAAATATGCTGAAGTTGCCATACTTAAAATTACAAGCATATAAACAATCACAGGTATGAGCATGGCTCCCAAACCATCTTTTAGGAAATAGAAAAGGCTTGTAGCATATGCTAATAGCAATACGATAAAGCCAAAAGGCGACTTCTCCTTGTTTCTATGTTTAAGAAATAATAAAACATACATCACATGAGCAATTAAAAATGCAACTAAACCAAAAGTGAAGATATGTTCAGATTTATCTACAAACATTAATAGAATATCTCCTAGCAAAGAAAATACTAATGCTAAAATCGTAAGGTTTTTTATAGGTTTAGAAAGCGATCCAGATGTTTTTATAAACAAGAAAATAAGACTAACTACAATTGCAGGTTTTGCAATATAATGTACTGTTTGTAAAGATTCAGTGCTTCCTGTTAAAAGCTCTAAAAGCATAATTATGAAGAATAAAATACTGAATTGTTTTTCGGTAGATGAAAGCATTATTATTGTTGATTATGATTCTCGCAACCAAAATTATTGCCAAATATCCATTATGGATCAAATATATTCAATTCATCATTGAAATGTTACAGTTCGGTAAAATAGAATTCGTATTGACTTAAAAATAGGTCAAGTTTGTACTATCAATTAAAAACGAACTTTTATAATCAACCAAATAATGAGAAACCTAATCACAATCGTAACCCTATTTTTAATCACTCTAGGAAATGCACAAACGACCATATCTGGAAAAGTAGTCGATAACAAAAATCAACCGATTTTTGGAGCCAACGTCTATTTAGAGGGGACTTATGATGGAGCAACAACTAATGAAGAAGGTAAATTCTCTTTTACAACTGACGAAAAAGGAACACAAACTTTAATTATTTCATTCCTATCGTATGAAACCAAAACAATAGTTGAAAATGTTTCAAAACTATCCAATCTTCAAATTAAATTGCGAGAAGATGTAGAAACTCTTGATGCTGTAGTTTTAAGTGCTGGTACATTTGAAGCTAATGATAACAGTAAGGTTTCAGTATTAAAACCATTAGATGTTGTGACTACAGCAAGTGCATTAGGTGACTTTGTTGGCGCACTACAAACACTTCCAGGAACGTCTAACGTAGCAGAGGATGGTCGTTTATTTGTAAGAGGAGGAAATGCTGATGAAACTCAAATTTTTATAGATGGTATAAGAGTGTTTACACCTTATGCACCAACAACAAATAACATTCCAACTCGTGGACGTTATTCACCGTTTTTATTTGATGGTATTACGTTTTCAACAGGCGGGTATTCTTCGGAATATGGCCAAGCGTTATCTAGTGTTTTACTTTTAAACACAGTAGATGAACCAGATCAAGAAAAAACAGATATTGGGATAATGACTGTTGGAGTAACTTTAGGAAACACGCAAAAATGGGAAAAGTCGTCTTTAAGTTTTAATGCTTCTTATATTAACCTTGCTCCATATTTAGCAGTTTTTGAGGATAGAAATGATTGGGAATCTCCATACCAAGGAGCACAAGGTGAAACTGTTTTTAGACAAAAGTTAAATAACGGAATACTGAAGTTTTACGCTGCATTTGACACCTCAAAATTTGAATTGACTCAAGAAGATATCAACCTAGAAGAGGGTTTAGATTTTAAATTGAGTAATAACAATTTCTATTTGAATACATCATACAGAGGTGTATTGAGTAATAATTGGAGTTTGCAAACAGGTTTGTCTTATACCTATGCTAAAAATGAAATTGGAATTATTACTAGTGATATTAATGACAATGAAAATTCTGCACACATAAAATTGAAGCTAAAAAAACGTTTCAACAGTCGATTCAAATTGAGTTTTGGAGCAGAACAGTTTATTACTGATTTTGAAGAAAACTTTAAAGACGCTTCTTTTGATGAAACCTATGGATTTAAAAATAATATTACAGCAGGTTTTGCTGAAGCAGATTTAATATTCTCAAAAGACTTAGCTTTAAAAGTGGGATTGCGAGCAGATCATAGTTCTATATTTAATGAAACTAATGTTGCACCTAGAGCTGCATTGGCTTATAAAACTTCAAAAAACGGACAGTTCTCGTTGGCTTATGGTAATTTTTTTCAGAACCCAAACAGCTCTATCTTAAAATTTGAACAAAATTTAAAGGCTCAGAAAACATCGCATTTCATTCTTAACTATCAGTATGTGAATGATGGTAAAATATTTAGAGCAGAAGCTTATAGAAAGGACTATGATAACTTAGTTAAGTTTGATAGCGAATTTGAGAGTTTTGATTCTAACTATAATTTTTCTGGTGATGGTTATGCTCAGGGTTTAGATTTATTTTGGCGCGATAATACAGGAGTTAAAAATTTAGATTATTGGGTAAGTTATTCTTATTTAGATACAGAACGTGATTACAGAAATTTTCAAGAATCTGCACAACCGAGTTTTGCAACCAAGCACAACCTATATTTAGTCGGTAAATATTGGATTGAAGATTGGAAAAGTCAAGTTGGGTTTAGTTATGGGTTTTCTTCTGGACGACCATATACCAATCCTAATACCAATAAATTTCTCAGTGAGCGCACTAAATCGTTCAATAGTTTAAGTGTTAATTGGGCTTATTTATTAAGTCCGCAGAAAATATTGTATTTCTCTGTTAATAATGTTTTAGGCTTTAAAAATATTAATGGGTATCAGTATGCAAATACACCAGATATGAATGGTAATTTTAGTAGACGTGCTCTAACTCCTGCAGCAGACCAATTCTTCTTTGTAGGTTTCTTTTGGACGATTAGTGAAGATGGTACAGATAATCAGTTAGATAATTTGTAATTGTTAAATTATTAATTTTTAAGCAATTATGATATTTGTCATAATTTAAAATGGAAATGATGCTTAGCTTTATGTGTAAAGTTAAAGATCATGGAACTAAAAAAAAATCCAAAAGCCAATGTAGGTCGAAACAGCAGTTTATATTTTGCTGTTGGCTTAAACGTAATGTTACTCCTCACATATTTGGGGTTAGAACATAAGACTTACGAAACTGAAGCTACTGAGATTGATATCTTAATGTTAGACGAACAATTTGATGAAGAAATTCCCATTACAACTATAGATTTACCACCTCCACCTCCTCCAAAACAAGTTGTAACAGAAGCTATTACTATAGTAGAAGATGTAGATGATGTAGAAGAGACTGTAATTGAAAGTACAGAAATAGGACAAGACGATGTTATAGAAGAACGAGTTGTTAGTGTTGAAGAAGTTGAAGTAGAAGAAGTAGAAGAGGATATCGAAGTACCCTTTGCTGTTATTGAGAGAATACCACAATTTCCTGGTTGTAAAGGGACTAATGATGAGTTGAAAATTTGTTTTCAGAAGGAAATGAATAAGCATCTTCAGAAACACTTTAAATACCCTGAAGCTGCTTCAGAGTTAAATATTCAAGGACGTGTATTTGTATTCTTCTTAATTAATAAAAATGGTGTCGTAACTAATATTAAGAGTAGAGGTCCAGATCGACTTTTAGAGAAGGAGGCAGAGCGTATTATTAGTTTATTACCAAAAATGAAGCCTGGTAAACAACGTAATAAGGCTGTAGGTGTACCTTATAGTATTCCTATAAATTTTAAATTAAAACAACAGTAAAGCTTTTTCCTAGTCTAGATTTATTTAGATACTAAAAGGATGCGTTACAATTCAGGGTTTTTAATTGTGTACCAATTTATTAAAGCATCATTATAAGTAAACGTACCTGTATGTAACATACCTATTTTTTTTAAAATAGTGTTTGAGACGATGTGGTCTAATTCTGCAGCAGCACAGATTTCTTTAAGTTTTAAATCTTTAAAGCCATAATCTAATGATGCTAATGCTGCTTCAGTAGCATAACCATTTCCCCAATATTGCTCTTTTAGTCTGTAGCCAACATCGTAATAATTGAATTCTTTTCTTAAGTTTTGCTCGTATTTTAGACCAGACCAGCCGATAAATTCATTAGTATTTTTTAAAATAATGGCTAAACGACCTATATTATTGGTTTTGTATTGCTCTAAAATACCCTTTATCATAGCTTTAGATTGCTCTATAGAGCTTACAGGATTATTACCCAAATATTTATGAACATTTGGATTAGAGTCTAACTCAAAAAAATCTTTAGCATCAGCTTCTGTGATTGGTCTAAGAATTAGGCGTTTTGTTTTTATATTCATTTAACCTGTATTAGATATATAATAATGATAGTTATGGCGATATAAAATATTCTACCATATATTGTTAGCTCATTAGCTTGTTTCACTTTTAAATCAAAACCATATGCTTTAAAACGTTCCATCTCAGATTGATTAAAATCATTTTTTCTGAATTTATCTATCCCAAAAAATGCAAAAGGAATAAAGAAAAATGTTAGTGCTTCAGAACTAGTCAATGGTATTGTTTTTCTTTTTTCTTTATTTTTCTCTTCTAGTATCAAATTTAACTAAGAATAATTACTTCCACTTAATATTACAACCCATACTTGGTTTTTGGTTGGAACTCACATTTTCATTGTTTACCAATGCATTGATAGCCGCTCGCAAATCTTTTCCTGTAACAGGAATACCATTTCCAGGTCTAGAATCATCTAATTGACCAGTATAAACTAATTTTAATTCTCCATCAAAAAGAAAGAAATCTGGTGTGCATGCAGCGTCATATGCTTTTGCAACATCTTGAGTTTGATCGTATAAATACGGAAAAATATAATCATTATCTAAAGCAGTTTGTTTCATTAAATGAGGTGCATCTTGTGGATAATTTTCTACATCGTTACTAGATATAGCAATACAATTAATACCTTTTAAAATAGAGTCTTTTGCTAATTGCGATAACTGAGAATTAACATGAACAACAAAAGGGCAGTGGTTGCAGATAAACATAACTAAAGTTCCAGTAGCGCCTTTTAATTCGTTGAGTGATTTTGTAATATTATCTACAGTGTCTATTAATTTAAAGTCAGGTGCTTTGGTGCCTAAAGGCAACATATTAGATGGAGTTAAGGCCATTGTGATATTTCGTTTTTATTTCTTAGCTTTAAGGGATGGATAATATAATAACATTTGAAGACTTTACCAAGGTAGATTTACGCATAGGAACCATTATTGAGGTCAATGATTTTCCTAATGCGCGTCAGCCTGCGTATCAACTCACAATTGACTTTGGTGATTTAGGTGTTAGAAAATCCTCTGCACAAATAACAACACAATACAGTATAGATGACTTAATTAATCGTCAGATAGTTGCTGTCATCAACTTTCCTAAAAAACAGATTGCCAATTTTATGAGCGAATGTTTAGTAATGGGTGCGGTTAAAGAAAATGATGTTTTCCTCTTGCATCCTGAGACTAAAGTTAAGAATGGAATGGTGGTTTCTTAAATCACATCTCATCTCTAAAGAAAATAGCATTCATTAATAATTTATTTGTACCATACCAAAAAGCCCTAAAATTGGTGTTATCTGTAAATGCTACAATAGTTCCACGTCCAATCCCGCCTATTTTTATAGGAACAGTACTACTAATACTATCTAAATTTTCTTCAGATATATAACCACTTAACAATGGGTTTTTAGTGTATTGTATTGGGTTATTGTAACTATTCTTGTCAGGATTAATAAACAGTGTTGTGTTTCTAAACATGGCGAGTTTATCATTTTTGTATCCAAAATTAATAGGATGTGAACGATCTAATTGTGTTTCAAAAATAGCACCACCAATAACTTGAGCTCCTCTGAAGTCTCCGCGTTCTTCAAAACTGATATTTTTAGCAATATGCTTCTTTTTCTTAAAATCGATTTTCATCAGTTCTTTAGAATTTAGGTATTTCAACGCATTTCTATAAGCAATTAAAGTACCACCTCCTTGAATCCAGGTTTTTAATTTTTTAGTATTACCTTCATTAAGTCCAGAAGAATTTACCATAATAATAGTATTATAACGACTTAAATCCGCTCTGCTAATACTTTTAGTATCTAGTTTTGTTGCTGTAATATCGTAGCGAGTGTCTAATAAATGCCATATTTCACCAGCATCGTAAGACGTCATTCCATCACCAACTAAAAGTGCAATTTTAGGTAGTTCTAAAGCTCTAAAATTACGGCTACCTAAGTCAATACCTTCGTTAAGTCCAGTAGAAACTGCGTTAATCTTAATATGACTTTCTTGAGCTAGATTATTCAAAAACGCATAGATTTCGGAAGTATTCATATCCTGATTTCTAGCAGGAATCATAATAGTGCCATAATCATATTTTTTACCATTAGACTTAAATGTTTTCATGCTTACTTTAGCTCGTAGCCCTTTCTTTAAAACCTGATTTAAAAGTTTTGGTGAGTAATACTCGTTCCATTCAAAAAGATATGCATATTCACTTTTCGAAGCTACTCCACCTTTTAAGTGTTGTAAGTCTTTAACAACCTCACCCGCTTTAACAGTAGTAGTTTCTGTATAGTCTAAGTTGAATGCTAAAGGGAATGTCCATGCTGAAATATCGTAAAATAAACTATCCTGAAATGAAATTCGCTTTTCGAACATAGCATTGATCAATCTTGTGTTTTTTTGATTTTTTGGTACTATATAGCTGTAGCCTTTTTTATAATTTTTTCCGTTTAACGAAAAATCAGATTTCACATCATGAAACTTAATCTTATGACGGTTTAAAATTTCAGCTAAGTGGTAGGTTTTTGCTGCATCTTTTTCGTCTCCAAAGACAATTGCTTTATTCCCTTCCTTCGAGGCTTCATTTCGAGCATTTTTAAAGAAATTATGCTGATAGTCTAATATTTCTTTTCGCATGCCATTTGCAGCTTCAAGTGTTGATAAAGCAGCAGTAAATTGATTTCTAATTGAAAATGGGAAAGTTAAAATTCCATTTTCACTCTCTTGAATATGTCCGCGAGAACTTCCTTGTTCAAACAAAATACCAATCCCACCATTAATATCTGGAAATGTTGAGCCTTTGCCATAATAGAAATCATCGAAACTCTCTTCAGAATAGTATAGAGATCCAATATTATCTAGTGCTTTGGCATGATAGTTTGCAATGCCTTTTGTTAAGTCTTGATTTAGCTGAGGTGTTAGTGGATGCGTGCGAGACGGAATACCTGGTTGAAAGAAAAATGTAGAATTCGTACCCATTTCATGATGATCAGTTAAGATGTTTGGCATCCAACTATGAAATGATTTTATTCGTGCTCTCGATTCTGGTAGTTGCACAGGTAGCCAATCTCTATTCATATCAAACCAATAGTGATTGGTGCGTCCACCAGGCCAAACTTCGCTATATTCTCTATCGTTAGGATCTGGATTAAGATTAATATTTTTATTAGTATTAGCCCAATATGCAAAACGTTGCAAGCCATCTGGATTAAATGAAGGGTCAAAAAGAATAACCGCATTGTTTAATAAATCGTCAATTTTAGAACCTTCAGCCGCTGCTAAATAATAAGCCGCTAATAATGAAGCATTAGAACCACTTGGTTCATTACCATGAATGGAAAACCCTTGGTATACTACTATAGGTCTATTTTCAGTATTACTGGAATTAGATTCTGTAGCTTCAATATGGGCAGATTGGATAGCATTAATATTTTGATGATTCTCTGGAGAAGTAATCGTTAATAATAATAAAGGCCTATCTTCAAAGGTTTTACCTCTATCTTCAATTGTAATACGGTCTGATGCACTAGCTAAAGCTTTCATATATTCTGCCAACTTATCGTGCGTAATATGCCATTCACCAACATCGTGTCCTATAACACTTTGTGGTGTAGGAATACTTGGGTTGTACTGAACATCTTGTGGTAAATAATAGGATAAATCAGTTTGCGATTGAGAAAATAGGGTAGATGTCGCTAATAAAAAGAGGAGTACTATTCGTTGCATAGAAATTAGGTTAGTTAAAGTTTAAAAATAAAAAAAACCCTGACAGTTATGTAGGGTTTTCTATATAATTTTTAAGGAAGTTGGTTTTAAATGTCGTCGAAACTGATATCAGTAAAGCTATCTGTACCTTTTGTATCTTCTGGTGTTTTAGCTTCTTGCGCTACAAAATCATCTTCACGTTTATAATCTTTTTGATGACGTTCACTAATGACTTCTTCTCCTTTTTCATTAATAATATAATCTGTCATTTCTGCTAAAATTTCTCTAAACTCAGTAAAATCTTCTTTGTAAAGGTAAATTTTATGTTTCTTGTAATGAAAAGAACCATCGTCGTTGGTAAACTTTTTACTTTCCGTAATTGTTAAATAATAATCACCAGCTTTAGTAGCTCTTACATCAAAGAAATAGGTTCTTCTGCCTGCACGTAATACTTTAGAATAAATTTCTTCTTTGTCCATCATTCCATAATCACTCATAACTAATTTTTTTTTTAATTTCAATTCAAAAATCTAAAAAAAAAGTTAGCTAAGCAACTAATTATTACTTTTCTTTTTCTGAGAGTTGTTTGGTGTATAACTCCTTGTAGTAACCATCAGTATTTATAAGACTTTCGTGACTTCCTGACTGAATTACTTTACCACCATCTAAGACAATAATTTGATCTGCATTTTTTGCTGAAGACACACGATGGCTTACAATTATTGTTGTTTTGTCTTTGGTGAGCTTAACTAAATTTTTAAGAATTTTTTCTTCAGTTTCAGTATCTACAGCAGATAGACAGTCGTCAAATAACAAAATGTCTGGCTTTTTAATAATTGCCCTTGCTATAGATACTCGTTGTTTTTGTCCACCAGAAAGTGTAATGCCACGTTCTCCCAAAATAGTATCATAGCCTTTGTTAAAGTCAATAATGTTTTTATGTACTCTAGCATTTTTTGCAGCTTCATAGACTTCTTCATCCGTAGCATCTTCTTTACCAAATTTGATATTGTTTTTAATGGTGTCAGAAAATAAGAAAGCATCTTGTGGTACATAACCAATACTTTCACGAAGACTTAAAAGATTAAGATCAGAAATTACAGTATCATCAACCATAATAATTCCATTATTAATGTCATAGAGACGACCAATTAAATCTAAAATGGTGGATTTCCCTGAACCAGTTTTCCCTAATATAGCTAGAGTTTCGCCTGATTTTAAAGTAAAACTTACATTCTTAAGTGCTTCAATATTTGTATCTGGATAAATAAAAGACACATTTTTAAATTCAATATCTCCTTTAATAGGTGTTAATTCTTTAGTGTTATTGGTAATATCTGGTTTGGTTTTTAGAAATTCATTAATACGTTCTTGTGATGCTTCTGCTTGTTGCACTAAGGAGGTAACCCAACCCACTGTTGCAACAGGCCATGTCAACATATTTACATAGATAATGAACTCAGCTATGGTTCCTATATTTTCAATTTCACCGCTCATGTATTGCATACCACCAATATAAATGACGATAAGGTTACTAATACCTATTAGCAATATCATCAGTGGAAAAAACAAAGCTTGCACTTTAGTTAAGTTAATTTGTTTCTTACGATTTTCTGCTGAAAGCTCTTCAAACTCAGTATTTGTTCTTGGTTCAATGCCATAAGATTTTATGACAGAAATACCACTAAATGTTTCTTGACTATAAGTAGAAAGAGTAGAAAGCGACTGCTGCACTATTGTACTACGTTTGTTAATGAGTCGGCTTAACTTATAAATGGCTACTGATAGAAACGGTAAAGGTAATAGTGTGTATAAAGTTAGCTTAGGAGCTGTACCTATCATATATATTATCGCGACTGTAAATAAGGTAATTGTATTAATAGTGTACATTAAAGCTGGACCAACATACATACGTACTTTACCAACGTCTTCACTAATACGATTCATTAAATCACCAGTTCTGTTAGACTTGTAAAAATTTAGAGATAAGACCTGATAATGCTGATAGATTTCATTTTTAAGGCCAAACTCAATATAACGTGATACATTAATAATAGTTTGTCGCATTAAAAATGTAAAAAGACCAGCTATAATAGCAGCTCCAACAATATATAATACATTAGTGATTAATTCAGTTTTAAAAATTTCATAAGAAATGTCTCCACTTAACCTGTCTGCTATAACATTGATTGATGCACCAACTAATCTAGGTGTAAAAAGCGAAAATATTCTGGCAATAATAGTAATGATTACACCAACAATTAATTGATATCTATATTTAAAAAAGTATTTATTGAGATGCTTTAGTGCTTTCATGTTGATTTTAGTAGGTCAAAAATATTGCGATAATCGTATTTTATAGTTAATATTTTGCTAATCCTCTAATTATAATTTATTTTTGCTCGCTGTTTTTAGGGAATCTTCAAACAGCCTTAAACCTAATATACATGACTTCAGATATAATAGCATCAAAAGAATTAAAAAAAATGGACCCAGTTTTTGGACAACATTCTTTTGATGAACACGAGCAAATTGTTTTTTGCAACGACAAAGATACTGGTTTAAAAGCTATAATTGGTATTCATAATACAGTTTTAGGCCCAGCTCTAGGTGGAACTAGAATGTGGCAATATAATAATGAGTGGGAAGCCCTTAATGATGTGCTACGTTTATCTCGTGGTATGACGTTTAAGTCTGCCATTACAGGTTTAAATCTTGGTGGTGGTAAAGCTGTTATTATAGGTGATGCTAAAACGCAAAAGACACCAGAATTAATGAGGCGTTTTGGAGAGTTTGTACATTCATTAAGCGGTAAATACATTACAGCAGAAGATGTTGGTATGGCAACCGAAGATATGGATACAGTAAGAGAAGTAACTCCTTATGTTACTGGTATCTCAGAGAGTAAAGGTGGTGCAGGTAACCCTTCACCAATTACTGCTTATGGTGTTTTTATGGGAATGAAAGCTGCCGCAAAGTTTAAGTTTGGTTCTGATATTTTAGAAGGTAAAAATATATTTGTACAAGGTATAGGTAATGTTGGTGAAGCTCTAGTTGAACATTTGTCAAACGAAGGAGCGAATATTACAATTAGTGATATTAGCCAAGAGCGTTTAGAAGAAGTAAGCTCTAAATATGGAGCAACTATTTATTCTGGTAATGATATCTATAATGAAGCAATGGATATATATGCTCCTTGTGCTTTAGGTGCTACAGTTAATGACGAAACGATTCATAAATTGCAAGCTAAAATAGTTGCAGGTGCTGCAAATAATCAGTTGGCTGATGAGAATAAGCATGGAAAAATTTTAAGAGAAAGAGGTATTGTATATGCTCCAGATTTTTTAATCAATGCTGGTGGAATTATTAATGTTTATGCAGAATTAGAAGACTATGGTAAGCAAGAAATAATTCGTAAAACAGAAAATATATACAATACAACATTAGAAATTTTGGATAATGCTAAAGCAAATGATGTTACCACACATTTAGCAGCATTAAATATCGCTAAAGAGCGTATTGCAACTCGTAAAAGAGAAAATTCGAAATAGTCATCATTTAATTTTTATTTCAGAATTAAATAATAGTATTTTTGCAGGGTGAGTTTAGGCTCACCTTTTTTAATAACATATAATTAAAGTCAGTTCTTATACATGCTTAATCGAAGACACATTAGAATAAAAGTAATGCAATCTTTGTATGCTTTTAAAGGTACCGAAAGTGATGATCTTACAAAAGACGAAAAGTTTTTGCATCACAGTTTAGATAGCATGTACGATTTGTATTTGTGCATTTTAGCACTTCTTACAGAGCTTCATAAGAAGAGTAAAGACCATAACGAAAAATTACAGAAGAAACTTTTAGGAACAGATTCTGATAAGAATCCTAACACAAGATTTCAAGACAATCAGCTTCTAAATCTTATTAGTAGTAATGCAATGTTACAAGATCATATTGCTAAGCGAAAGCTCAATTATTGGGATTTAGATTTTGAATATGTAGATATACTTTTCAAAGAAATTTTTAAAAGTGAATTATATGCTACTCATATTTATGATGCAGATACGTCATTTAATAAAGACAAAAGTTTTGTCATTGATATTTATACCGAGATTATTGCACCAAATGATAAGCTTTATGATTATTTTGAAGATAAGCGTTTAACTTGGGTGGATGACTTTCCAGTTATAAACACGACACTTTTAAAGGTATTAAGAAAATTGAAGCTTACGTCACCAGAAACTTTTTTGCTTCCAAATTTATATAAGGACGAAGACGATTTGGTATATGCTAAAGACTTGTTTAAAAAGACATTACTTAATGGTTCTAAGTTTTCTGAAGAAATTTCTGCAAAGACGACCAATTGGGATAGTGAACGTTTAGCGAGTTTAGATGGTGTGTTATTAAAAATGGCACTATGCGAATTTCAGAAATTTTCATCTATACCTTATAAAGTAACTATAAATGAATATTTAGAAATAGCTAAAGCATATTCTACACCAAAAAGTAGTTTATTTATTAATGGTATTTTGGATAAGGTGGTTAAAGAGTACCAATCTAAAGGGATACACCAAAAAGCGGGTAGAGGTTTAATGTAATATTGTGTTTTTTGTCATCAACTTTGAATAGGTGAAAACCCTCGTTTTGTCTATAAAATATAACAGATAAACTATAAATAATAAGTTTTTTCCTACAAAAACGTGTTAAGAATAGGCAAAAAATTTTATTTGGTCGAAAATATTATTACCTTAGACGGCTGAATGAATTCAGTAAAAAATTAATTAAAAAAATAGAATAATGAAAAAAGTAATTTTAGGACTTAGTGCACTATGCATGTTGGCTTTTACGTCTTGTAAGGAAAATGCTGCTAGTAAAGTTAAATCTGAAAATGTAGCTATAGCTGCCGATAGAGATGCTAATGCTGGTGATTTTCCAGTAATTTCTTTTGACAAAATCGAGCACGATTTCGGAACTATCGCAAACGGAACTCCAGTTGAAACAACATTTAAGTACACTAACTCTGGTAACTCAATGTTAGTTGTGAGTAACATTAAAAGTACTTGTGGATGTACAGTACCATCTAATTGGACTAAAGAAGTTGCACCAGGACAAACAGGTGAATTTGTTGTTAAGTTTAATGGTAAAGGAAATGGGAATAAAGTTTCTAAATCAGTTACAATGACTACTAACACTGAAAAAGGTTCTGAAATTGTAAAAATCACTGCTTTTGTAGAGAAAGATCCTAACGCACCAGTTAAGGCTGCACAAAAACCAGGAACTGCTACAATAAACCCTTTAGCAACACCTACAACAAAGACTTCAACACAACCAGGTCACGAAGGTCATAACCATAACTAGTAGTTTTAATGGAAGGAGGATTAGGAACATTTTTACCATTTATAGCCATTTTTGCTGTGATGTATTTCTTTATGATTGCACCACAAATGAAACGTGCTAAGCAAGAAAAGAAATTTGCAAGTGAGTTAAAACGTGGAGATCGTGTGATTACTAAAAGTGGTATGCACGGAAAAGTTGCAGAATTAAACGATAAAGATAACAGTTGTGTTGTAGAGACTATGGCTGGAAAAATTAAGTTTGACCGTTCTGCAATCTCAATGGAAATGAGTAAAAAATTAAATGCACCAGCTGTTGTAAAATAAGCTAAGTGTTATAAAGTATATAAAAGCTGTTCGTTAATATGAACAGCTTTTTTTGTTATATCTATTATCTATAAGTTCCCTACAGAAGGAAGGGTTAGGGATGGGGTCAACAATTCTTATACTTATCATGCAAACCTATACCTTGTATAATCATTGGTGTGATTTTTTCTATACGTGTTTGCTTTGTTGCTTCTCGTTTTGCGGTATCTATATACTCACAATATTCACGTTGTTTTCCTGGAGTTAATTTTTTAAAGCTACTCGAGAGCGTCTTATTAACATTTAAAGCTTGTTTTAATTCAGTAGGTATAACTACAGTTTTTGTGGCACGCTTTGGTTTCATTTCTTTTCCAGCGCGTTGGTTATTAATAGCTTCTTGCACATAGTTTAATATAACAGCATCTTTAATATCTTCAGCAGAATCAAATCGCATTTGACGCATAGCTTTGGTTTTATTTTCTTGCGCATTAATTAGTATGTTGTGCTCATCTTTTAAAAACACACCATTATGAAACCACAGACAAAAATGGTTTTTAAAGGCACCTATACCCAACACATTTTTGCCATTTAAGCAATACGTTGGCATACTCCATTTCACCATTTCTGTAAGCTCAGTTTTTAAAATAGTATTGCGGAGACGTGTTAATTCTTCGGACCATTTTGGATTGATTTCTATATACTCTTCTACGGAATAGATTTTTTTCATTTTAATTAGAGTTTTAATAAAATAGATTTTTTAAAATAATTTTCTTCTAAAATAAAAGAACTTCAATCTAATTTAAAAGTGAATCGCCAAAATAAATTTATTGGAACTTTATTACAGCATCAAACTTTACAGAGTACAAAGTATATGAGTAAGTGGATTGAGGCTAAGAACAGTTGATGTTTTATTTATACTAGATAGTTAATTAGCCTTATAGGAGTATAAATTAGCTATTCAATTAACTCAATTGATTCAATAATAATTCCCCTTCCGCAATATTGATTAGATTCAGACCAATTAAGTCGAACAGAAATTGGAAATGTCATATTAGGTATATCAATATTTGAATTTTCAGGTAATTCAGAAAAGCGCTTACTGGGATCTTCACCATCTATATCTATTATTTTACCACCACAGCAGAAGCATGCACCCGAATCGTAACCTGTAATTTTCGCAGTAGATTCAAACTCTGGCTGAGAGTTGTCATCATCAGTATTATCACAGTTGGTTAAAAGACCGATTCCTATTATTAAAGTCAATATTGAAAGTCTAATTTTCATAACATAAAATTTACAGTTTTACATTCTGTATTAACCGAAGTTAGCTAAAAGTTTTCACAAAGTCAAGCTAGCTTTTTCAATCCTATTCTACATATTCTATTTATCTTTGATTTTTAAAACAAAGACAATGCAACTCAACTTAACAAAACCCATCTGTTTTTTCGATTTAGAAACCACTGGAATTAATATTTCTAAAGACAGAATTGTAGAAATATCGATCCTTAAAGTTCATCCAAATGGTAAGGAAAATACTAAAACTTGGGTTGTAAATCCTGAGATGCCAATTCCAGCAGAAGTAACTGCTATACATGGAATTTCTGATGCAGACGTTGCTGATAAACCAACGTTTAAGGAGTTGTCTAAGGAAATTTATAATCTTATAAAGGATTCAGATTTAGGTGGGTTTAACTCTAACCGTTTCGATATTCCGCTATTAGCAGAAGAAATGCTAAGAGCAGATATAGATTTTGATATGAAAGGCATGCAATCTATAGATGTGCAGACTATTTTTCATAAAATGGAACAGCGAACACTAAGTGCAGCATATAAATTCTATTGTGATAAAAACTTAGATGATGCTCACAGTGCAGAAGCTGATACTAAAGCTACGTATGAAGTTTTAAAAGCTCAGTTATCTAAATACGAAGACTTAGAAAACGACACTAAATTCTTAGCAGAGTTTAGCTCACGAAAAAAGTTTGCAGATTTTGCTGGCTTTTTAATCTTTAATAAACAAGGTGAAGAATGTTTTTCTTTTGGAAAACATAAAGGGAAACGCGTAGTGGATGTTATGGAGCAAGAACCTGGTTATTTTGGTTGGCTACTCAATGCAGATTTTCCTTTGTATACAAAGAAGGTTTTAACTGCTATTAAATTGAGACAGTTTAATAATAAGCTAAGTTAAAAATCTAAAATGAAACTCATCTGCATAGGTCGTAATTATACAGACCACATTAAAGAATTAGAAAACGAAAAACCAACAGATCCAGTGGTGTTTTTAAAGCCAGATACTTCGATTTTGTTGAAGAAGCAGCCCTTTTTTATTCCAGATTTTTCGGATGATGTACACCATGAGGTTGAAGTTTTGGTGAAAATAAAAAAAGTTGGTAAGCATATCAATAAAAAATTTGCACATAAATATTATGATGACATCGGACTTGGAATAGACTTCACTGCTCGCGATTTACAAGCCCAATTAAAAGCAAAAGGGCTGCCTTGGGAAAAAGCCAAAGCCTTTGATGGTGCTGCTGTAATTGGCAAATGGGTATCAAAAACTAAGTTCGAAAATGTGAACAATATAAATTTTAGTTTAAAGAAAAATGATGAGGTTGTTCAACAAGGAAACACAGAATTAATGCTTTGGAAAATTAATGAACTCATCGAATATGTATCAAAATATTTCACTTTAAAAATTGGAGATATTATCTTTACAGGAACACCAGCAGGAGTTGGTAAGGTTTTTGCAGAAGACAGACTAATAGGATATCTTGAAAACGAGGAAATGTTTTCAATAAAAATTAAATAAATGCCACAGTATTATAAATTAGATCGCGTAAGAGAAATGGCTGACAACGATGAAGATTTCGTTGCAGCATTAGCAGCAGCTTTTTTAGAAGAAGTACCTGAAGATGCAGAACGCTTAAGAACTGCTGTACCTAGCAATGATTATAAAGAAACGTATCAAGCAGCACACAAAATGAAACCTACAATAGATTTATTTGAGTTAGGTGTTTTAGACACACTAATTGAAGTACAAGATTGGGGGAAGTTTGAACAGTCAGATAAAAATGTAGACGCTCAGTTACAAGCTGTACTTACTGCTGTAGAAAATGCCACAAACGAAATAAAAGCCGATTTCGGACTGTAAATGTTAGCAGAAATAATCACTATTGGTGATGAGATTCTCATTGGTCAGATTGTAGATACAAATTCCGCATTTCTTGGAAAAGAATTTAATAAAATCGGAATTTCAATTTATCAAATCACTTCAATACAAGATAACAAAACGCATATTCTAAAAGCACTTGAAGAAGCTGAAAATAATGCCGATATCATTATTATAACAGGTGGTTTGGGACCAACCAAGGATGATGTAACAAAACATACCATTTGCGAATATTTTAACGATACTCTAGTTGAAAACAAATCTGTACTAGATAATGTAGAAGATATATTCTCAAAATATAATATTCCTCTCTTAGACGTTAATAAACAACAAGCATTAGTGCCTTCTAAAGCCAAAGTACTGATGAATCATTATGGTACTGCACCTGGCATGTGGTTAGAAAAGAATGGGAAAGTATTTGTGTCACTTCCTGGAGTGCCATACGAGATGAAAGCGTTAATTTCTAATGAAGTTATTCCTGCATTAAGAAAACAATTCAAATTTCCATACATAAAGCATAAAACGATACTAACTTATGGTTTAGGTGAAAGTTTATTAGCCAAACGTATTGAGGCTTGGGAAGATAATTTACCTGCTTTTATAAAATTAGCTTATTTGCCAAGTTTAGGTCGTGTTCGTTTACGCTTATCTGCCAAAGCAATGGAAAAAAAGCTAATCGATACTGAGATCCAAAAACAAGTAGATTTATTATTACCGTTAATTGACGATGTATTTGTTGGGTTTGAAGAAGATAAATCTTTAGAAGCTATAATAGGTACACAACTTACCGAAATTAGTAAAACCTTATCTATAGCTGAGAGCTGTACAGGAGGGAGTATTGCCAAAGCTTTAACAGCAAATGCTGGAGCATCAAAATATTTTAAAGGAAGTGTGGTGAGTTATGCTACAGAATCTAAAATGAATATTTTAGGTGTTAAAGAACAAGATATAGAATCACATTCTGTAGTAAGTAAAGAAATAGCTGAAGCTATGGCAAAAAATGTAAGAACTTTATTTAATACAGATTTTGGGATTAGCACTACAGGTAACGCAGGACCATCAAAAGGTGATGCTGATGCTGATGTAGGTACGGTTTGGATTGCAATTGCTACTCAAGATAGCGTGTATTCTGAAGTTTTTAACTTTGGGAATCATCGTGAAAAAGTAATAACAAAGGCAACAAATAAAGCCTTTGAAATGCTTCAAAAAGAAATTAAAAAAAAGTAGAAATATATTTTTGCTAAACCTCAAAGTTTTACTAAATTTGCACCCTGTTTAAAATATCCTTAGTCGGATTCAGAATAAACAGAAAAAATTAATAGACCTAAAGAAAGAATACAATGTCAAGAGTTTGTGAACTTACTGGGAAAAAAGCAATGGTTGGGAACAACGTGTCTCACGCTATGAATAAAACAAAGCGCAAGTTTAACGCTAACTTAGTTAAGAAGCGTTTTTTCATTCCTGAAGAAGATAAGTGGGTAACATTAAAAGTTTCTACATCTGCATTAAAAACAATCAATAAGATTGGTATCAGTGCAATGTTAAAAGAAGCTAGAGCAAAAGGATTTTACAAATAATAGCATACGCTAAAGTCAATTTACAATGGCAAAGAAAGGAAATAGAATACAAGTTATCTTAGAGTGTACAGAGCACAAAGCTTCTGGTCAACCAGGAACTTCAAGATATATTACAACAAAGAATAAAAAGAATACGCCAGATCGTATGGAGATTAAGAAATTTAATCCTATCCTTAAGCGTATGACAGTACATAAAGAAATTAAATAATTAATTAGAGATTTTCGCAAAAGCGAAAATGTCAAATAACTCGAAGAGGTATGGCAAAGAAATCAGTAGCATCTTTACAGACAGGATCAAAGCGTTTGACAAAAGCGATAAAAATGGTGAAATCACCAAAAACTGGAGCTTACATGTTCGTAGAATCAGTTATGGCACCAGAATTTGTCAATGACTTTTTAAACAAAAAATAAACTACATTTTGATGTAGATTTATAAAACTGCTTTCATTTGAAAGCAGTTTTTTTATGGCTATATTTGAACAGGTATGACAACTTAGCAGTAAACTATTAAAGGCAAGGTTGTTGCGATAAGCAAAGCAAATACAATTTAATGAGTTTTTTTAAAAAAATATTTTCTTCTGAAAAGAAAGAAACCCTAGATAAAGGTTTAGAGAAATCTAAATCCTCTTTTTTCAATAAATTAAATAAGGCAGTCGCAGGAAAATCTAAAGTAGATGATGATGTTTTAGATAATCTCGAAGAAATTCTTGTTACAAGTGATGTTGGTGTCAATACCACATTAAAGGTGATTGAGCGTATCGAGGAACGTGTAGCTAAAGATAAATACTTAGGTACTTCAGAACTTAATAAAATTCTTAGAGAAGAGATAGCTGGTCTGTTGTCTGAAACTAATTCTGGTGAAGAAACAGATTATACTATTCCTGAGTTGCCAACTCAAGAAGATGGCTCTAAAACACCTTATGTGCTTATGGTTGTTGGTGTTAATGGTGTTGGTAAAACAACCACTATTGGTAAATTAGCGTATCAGTTTAAGAAGCAAGGTTTAAAAGTAGTACTTGGTGCTGCAGATACCTTTAGAGCAGCAGCAATAGATCAATTACAAGTTTGGGCGGACAGAGTAGATGTACCAATGATACGCCAAGAAATGGGATCTGACCCAGCATCTGTAGCTTTTGATGCTTTACAATCTGGTGTTAATCAAGATGCTGATGTTATTATTATTGATACAGCTGGTCGTTTACACAATAAAGTCAACCTAATGAATGAGTTGACTAAAGTAAAACGTGTAATGCAAAAAGTGGTTGGTGACGCACCTCATGACGTGTTATTAGTTTTAGATGGTTCTACTGGGCAAAATGCTTTTGAGCAAGCAAAACAGTTCACAGCAGCAACTGAAGTGACATCTTTAGCAGTTACTAAATTAGACGGAACTGCAAAAGGAGGAGTAGTAATAGGTATAAGTGATCAATTTCAAATTCCTGTAAAGTATATTGGAGTAGGTGAAGGTATAGAAGACTTACAAGTCTTTAATAAATATGAATTTGTAGATTCTTTCTTCAAATAAAAATGAATCTTAAAGACAACAAAATTCTAAAACCTTTTGATTCCAAAGTACCTATCTTATTATATTGCTTTTCCTTCATATTTTGTTTTACCGATTTTTATTTAAAAAAAAGTCTTTGTTTAAAAATTATAGCAAGAAATCAATACGACTATAGACTGTTTATTCTTTATTTGGCTTAGTATTATTTTTCTTTATTATTCAATGGAAAATTCTCGAGTTCTTATTATTTCAAAGTCCTTATTCGGTGTAAACTAATTTATGGTGGTTTTCGTATTTTTATAAAAAAATACTGACCATGCGTAATATTCTATTTCTTTTAGCATTCCTTTTTGTTCTTTCGTGTAAAAATTCTAAGCCTACAGATACGAAGATTCCTGCCAAAAATTCTGAAACTACTCAAGACTCTTCAGGTTTAAGTGCAATTTCTACTAAAGACTTCCGTGAGTTTAAAGTCTTAGATTCAAAAAATTTAACTCAAGAAGAAATTTGGGAAGCCATCAATCCTCAGTTAAAAGATTTTACAGAAGAGGATTATAATCGGTTAAAGCAATTTATTTTAGAGAAGGATATTACCGATCTTCAGATTAATAGAACTCGAAATAAATTCACTTATGAAGAGTTAACCAAGTTCTATTTGTATCGTATAAGAAAGTTCGATAGAGAAAATCCATTATCACTAAATTCTGTAATTGCTGTTAATCCAAATGTTATTGAAGAAGCTAAACTTAGGGATCGAGATTTTAGAAATAAGAGAAGGAAGCATCCTATATTCGGAATGCCAATTCTTTTAAAAGATAATGTTAATGCTTCAAATATGGCTACTACTGCTGGTGCAGTGGTATTAAAAGACAACTTTACAGAAGATGCTTTTATAGTAAACAAGCTGAAATCTAATGAGGCTTTAATTCTAGGAAAAGCAAACTTAAGTGAATGGGCTTATTTCTTTTGCGGAGATTGCCCAAGCGGTTATTCTGCAGTTGGTGGACAAACCTTGAATCCTTATGGAAGACGCATCATAGATACGGGAGGTTCTAGCTCTGGAAGTGGAGTGTCTGTTGCGGCTAACTTTTGTGCCGCAGCGATTGGTAGTGAAACGTCTGGTTCTATTTTATCTCCAGCTAGTCAGAATTCTACTGTAGGTTTAAAACCCACTATTGGATTGGTAAGCCGAAGTGGAATTGTACCTATTTCTTCAACCTTAGATACAGCTGGTCCAATTACTAAAACGGTTAGGGATAATGCGATTGTACTAGACGCCATATATGGCTATGATAAATCAGATTTAAAATCCTTAGATACTAAGAAATCCCAAGCCTATTATGAGAAACCTTCTTTAGAGGCTTTAAAGGGTAAACGCTTTGGTGCACCAAAACGACTGCTAAAAGACACCTTGTATATTAATGCTTTAAAAGTTATAAAATCCCAAGGTGCCGAAATTGTAGAAATTGATGAAGAACAATTAGGACTGCCTAATTTTTTAAGCTTATTAAATTTAGACATGAAAACCGATTTGCCGATTTATATGGAAAGCTATGCCAATAAGAATATAGGATTGAGGACAGTTTCAGATATAATGGCTTTTAATTTAAAAGATTCTATAAAAACGATGCCTTATGGCCAGAATTTGTTTAAAGGTATTGTTAATGATAAAGGAGATGCTGAATATTTGGAGCGTATAAAAGATACGTTGAGCATCAATGGTAAACAATACTTTGATAACCCGATGAAGACTCATAATCTAGATGGTTTTTTATCTATTAATAATTACCATGCTGGTTTTGCTGCGGTTGCAGAATACCCTGCACTTACAGTGCCCATGGGTTATACAGGAGAGGGAGTTCCAAAAGGCTTAACGTTTATTGGAAAACGACTTCAAGAAAAACAGTTGTTAGAATGGGCTTATGTTTATGAGCAAGCTTCTAAAGCTAGAATAGCTCCTAGGGCTTATAATTAATTTATTGCAGCATTTATTTTTGCCCATAATTCATTATCAAAACTAGAACTAGCAAGCTCTTCTAATCCAGCTGCGTTTCCAGAACGCACAACTACTAAGTTTTGACTTGGAACAATATATATTTTTTGATCTTGAGCTCCTAAGGCAGCTATCATATCCGCTGGTGCATTGGGTATTAATGACCCACCATTTACATTTTGTACTCCAGGAATCATAAAACTTTCTTTTCCATTGAGCCACCATAAGTACCCATAAGATTTGTTAAACTGTTGCGATGTAGTTGTCATTTCGTTATAATAACTTTCGCTCACAATTAGGTTTTCATCCCAAGTACCTTTGTTCAACATTAAAAGTCCAAATCTTGCCATACCTCTGGTATTACTAGAAAATATATTTGCACCTAAAAGCTCGTTCCAGCTTCCAGTAATACCAATTTGGTCTAAGATTTTTTCCTTTATATAAAGTTTGAAATTCATTCCTGTGTTCTGACTCAATATGTTTTGGAGCTGTGTAAATGCTCCTTGATGATATTGCCATTTGGTTCCTGCGGTTGCGTTATATTGCATACATAAGGGGGCAGTACATGTCCAAGCAATAAAATTTTCAGGAGTGTTTTGTAATCCAGTAGCCATCTGTAAATGGTGCTTCACTGTAATTAGATCTTGTTGATCTTGAGTTAAACTAGACCAATTATTCCCTAAATAATCTGATGTTTTATTATTAATATCGATGAATCCTTCTTCTTGAGCAACACCTATGGCAGTAGCCGTTAAACTCTTAACTGCAGAGAACCAAGTCCATGTTGTATTTGTATTATGGCCATTGAAATATTCTTCTACAACTATTTCTCCATTTCTTAAGATAATAAAACCTTTGGTGTTCTTTTCATCTAAATAGGTGTATAAATCTTCTAAGGCTGTGTCATTCCATCCTAAAGATGAGGTAGTAGTTGTTTCCCATTCGTTTCCTGAAATAGGTGGAAAATACAATGACGCTTCAGGTGGCATATCATCAGAGTCACTTGTGTCATCAGAAGAGCAGTTAAAAATTAAAAAAGCAAATAGTAAAAGGTATATAGGCTTCATAATTAATCATTTAGCTTTAGACTGTTTAAAGATATAAAAGTTTAATTAAGGTTGTATCTTTGCGCTCTGATTTACAATATATGCGTACTAAAACTCTTAAGAAAAACAGAATCAATGTTATAACTCTTGGCTGTAGTAAAAATGTTTACGATAGCGAAGTATTAATGGGACAACTAAAAGCCAGTGGAAAAGATGTAGTGCATGAGCAGGAAGGTAATGTTGTGGTTATAAATACTTGTGGTTTTATTAATAATGCTAAGGAAGAAAGTGTAAATACTATTTTGCATTATATGCAAAAGAAAGAAGAAGGTGATGTTGATAAAGTATTTGTAACAGGTTGTTTAAGTGAGCGTTACAAGCCTGACTTAGAAAAGGAAATTCCGAATGTAGACCAGTATTTTGGGACAACAGAATTACCAGGTTTACTGAAAGCTCTAGGTGCAGATTATAAGCACGAGTTAATAGGTGAACGCCTAACTACAACTCCAAAAAACTACGCTTATTTAAAAATTGCAGAAGGTTGTGACAGACCTTGTAGTTTCTGTGCTATTCCTCTAATGAGAGGAAAACATAAAAGTACACCAATAGAAGAGATTGTTATTGAGGCAGAAAAGTTAGCGGCTAATGGAGTCAAGGAGTTGATTCTTATCGCGCAAGATCTAACGTATTACGGTTTAGATTTATATAAAAAACGAAACCTTGCTGAACTTCTTGAAAATTTAGTAAAAGTGGAAGGTATAGATTGGATTCGTTTGCATTACGCATTCCCAACAGGTTTTCCTATGGATGTGTTAGATGTTATGAATCGCGAACCTAAGATTTGTAACTATTTAGATATTCCTTTGCAGCATATTTCAGATTCTATCTTGAAGAGTATGCGTCGTGGAACCACAAAAGAAAAGACTACAAAACTTCTCAATGAGTTCAGGGCTAAGGTTCCAGAAATGACCATTAGAACTACACTCATTGTTGGTTACCCTGGTGAAACTCAAGAAGACTTTGAAACCCTCCGAGATTGGGTAAAGGAAATGCGTTTTGAGCGTTTAGGATGTTTTACCTATTCGCACGAAGAAAATACACATGCCTATAACTTAGAGGATGATGTACCTGAAGAGGTGAAAATGCAACGTGCTAATGAAATTATGGAAATTCAATCTCAAATTTCTTGGGAATTGAACCAAGCCAAAATAGGGCAGGAGTTTAAAGTAGTGATTGACCGAAAAGAGGGTAATTACTTTGTCGGACGTACAGAATACGATTCACCAGACGTTGATAATGAAGTCCGTATTGATGCTACTGAAACTTATTTAAAAACAGGTGAGTTTGCAACTATAAAAGTTATTGAAGCTGAGGATTTTGACCTTTATGGTGAGGTTGTGTTATAGTGAGAATTATAGCGATTTCCTATAGTTAATACATTGTTAATAGCATCTATTTAATTAAAATAGTGCCCTAACTCTGTTGTATACATTATGCCATTTAAGTTGAATTCCTTCTACTATTGTAGAATTATCAATGGAATAGTTATATCCCAAACTTACTAATGCATTATATATAGTAATATGGTTCAATCTGTTTAGCTCTGTTCCTCCTGTATTACCAATAAAAATATATCCTAATTTCGTTTTGGGGTCAAACCACATCATTGTTTTGATACAATTATCTCCGCCATCCATTCCTGTTAATCTATAATTAACTCCGTGGTTGTTTCTATCTATAAAAAAGAATAATCCATTATTATCATCTTCAAGATTTGTCACATTACTATTCAATTTTGGAGAAAGAAGTTTGTCAAAAGAATCTGACTGTAATAGATTAGGATTTTTTGATAAAATTGCTTGACAATATGTGCTTAGATCTTTGATATTCGTAATCATATCTCTACTTGGATAGGGGATTATACCACTTGTTTCAACTCTAATAATAGAATCTTTAGTGGGTTGATAATATTTTGTATGCAATAAAGAATCACTTTCTGATTCTGTCCAATTGGTGTTCTTCAATTTAAGAGGATTAAAAATATGAACTTGAGTGAAATCTGAAAAAGGCATATCTGATACAGTTTCAATAATATAAGCAGCCAAGCTTGCTCCAATATTAGAATAATTCCAATCTGATCCTGGCTTATAATTTGTAAATTTAATTTCTCCGTATTTTGTATTTTGAAAATAATCACTCATAAAAGAAGCTAGGCTTTTTTCTTTTTTTACTTCTTCTATATATAGAGATTCCACAACTAATTCATTATAGTCTAATGAAGATGTATGTGTTGCTAACTGCTTAATTGTAATTTCATCCTTTAGGAATTTTGGGTTATACACTTTGAAAGGGAGATAATTATTTATTGGATCATCAACATTTAGCAATTCTAATTCTTCTGCTTTCATTAAAGCAATGCCGATAGTAGTTTTTGATATTGATGCAATATATTGTTGAGTTTCTAATGTATATGGTTTTTTATCTCCTTTATCAGAAAATCCAAACCCTTTTGAATAAATAATACTATCAGCATTAAATAAAGAAACCGCAAACCCACCCATTTTATTTGGGTTATAATATCGATTTAATTTCTCTTCTATATTAGTGAGGTTTGCATTTATATCATCTTTAGTTTGGAATAGAATAAAAGATATAAATGCAATTATTATTAGAATAAAAAACAGTAATACTTTCTTTAACAGTTTTTTATATTTCATTTTTTGATTGAATTAGTTTATAATGAAGACGATAAATCCAAAGTTTTGTAACAAACCTGTTTTTTCAAATAATGGTTTTTAAGATTCAATCATTTATCAATGTCAAGATTTTTTATTCTATTAAGTTCTATATTAAAATTAGTTCCTGAAAGCATAATTTTATTATTCTGGATAGTTTTTAAAAGTAAATGATTTATGAATTATTTTCCAATTACCATTTAGTTTTAGTAGCATTAGATAATCTGTATAAATGCGTTTCCTTGCTGGCATTAATATTTCAATCTTAGCTACTGCAGCATCTCCTTCATAGTCAATAGATAATACTTTACCAATTCGATTACTTTTTTGACCTTGTTTTACATTAGCTACATACTGTTTGCCAGACCATACTTGTAAGGAATCTTCTTTTACAAAGTAGAGATTAAAATCCTTATGAAAAGCACGTTTTAAACGATCGGGCTCGCCATTTGCTGTACCTTCTATATAGTCATAAAGCACACTATTTATTTGTTCGATTTCTGATTGGGTATTGTCATTTGATAAGCCAAACATTAAAAACATAGCTATGATTATTTTTTTCATTTTTTTAGATTTTAGATTACGTGATTCATGATTATTTCTATTACTTATTTTTTACAAAACTCTCACTTGAGATGGTTTGCTTTTGAAACCATATATCATTAACTCCATTAGTTGAAAGTTTAAATCCTTTAATAGAGCCGTTTGCATTTCTTTCGAATGCCAAAGACGAAAAATGCCTTTGATTCCCTGTGAATATGTTAGTTATTCTTGGATTTAGTTGAACAGACTCTAGCCTAGGATGTTTGAGTATGAGACTACCTTTACTAATAGATATGGAATATGAAGTATTTAAGTCTGCGGCATAGTAATTTCCAGTAAATGCATCTAGATCTTTACTCCAATTAGCATTCTTATTATATGCAATCAAATGAAAAATGTCATTTCCTACTTTTACAGACATGGTTTTGGGAACAATGTTAGAATCGAAGTGTACTGTTACCTCTCCTCTTGTAATCATCTTAAAAGAGTTACTTGTAAGAGGTACAAGTGGGCTTTCATTTCCTGGGCTTCTGAAGTATCTTAAGGTATCATTTGCGACATAAATTTTTCTTGAAGTATGGCTATTAATATCCCAATAATCTCCTTCAAAGACGGTAAGTTGCTTTTCTGATAATTTTTTAGAGGCAATTTTTTTAGTTTCTTCAGCTACAGAACTCTCAAGGAAATCTTCAATATAGAGTTCACTAGCTCCAGTAGCAGCAGATCCGTTATAGGCTCCATCATTTCCCATGACAACAATTGCCAGATTATACTCTGGATAGCGAATTAATTTACTAGCATATCCACCTGCGACTTCTATATGGTATAACTTTTTTGCACCTCTAAAATTCCAAAATCGATGACCGCCTGTGTATAGTGCTGAATTAACCTCTTCTACTTTTTTATTATTAACAACCGATAATCCATCAAATTTTTCAACTATTTGCTTAGTGCCTATTTTAGGGTTTTCAAGCTCTTTTGCCCAAAGACACATATCTCCTACAGTAGTATATACATCTGATAATATTGTATGGTCATAGTTCATCGTTGAATTAACAAAACCATGATTTTGTGCAAAATATCCTTGGGCTTTGTTTGGAATTACTGATCCTTGAATATCAAATACGGTATTTGCCATTCCAAGAGGTTTAAAAATCTCATTAGTTACAAAGTTTGCATATGATATTTTACTAATATTGGAGATAAGATCTTCTAGAATCATAAAACCAGCATCTGTAAAACGTTGCTCAATATTTCTGTTTGGTAGTGATTTTGATTGGTTTAAAATCATTTTATATGCCTGTTTTTTAGAAAAAACATCTTCTGATCTCCAGCCAGCAAGAGCCTTGGAAACTTCATCGTTATTTAATCCACTTGTGTGATGTATCAACTGTTGGATACTAATAGGATGTGAAAAAGATGTCAGTTTAGACATATGCTTTCGGATATCGTCCTGTAGAGAGAGTTGTCCACGTTTTTCTAATAATAAAAGTGCATAAACTGTGAATTCTTTGGCTAGATCTCCAATATGAAATTTGGTTTCAGAGTTTATCGGAATCTGATGTTCTAAATTTGCCAGACCATAACCTTTTGCGTGTACTATTTTGCCATCATTAAGAATACCTACAGATATTCCAGGTTTATCTTTTGTGTCCCATTGAGAAAAAATAGCATCAATCTGAGCCGTTGTTATTTGTCTTTTTTGAATCTCTTGAGAGAAAGAGATCATCATCACAAAAAGTATAAGAGTAGTAAATAATTTTTTCATATTCTTAGTTTATAATTGTTTTAATGTCTGAATGATTTTTTTAGCAACAGAAGCTGATGCTGTTGGATCTTGTCCTGTGATAAGCCTGTCGTCAACTTTGAAGTAATTATCCCAACCTTCTTCAGAATAACTGAAATTTCCACCACGTTCTGTTATTATTCCTTCTATAGAAAAAGGAAATGTTTTATAATAATTAGCGTCTTTATTCTCAAATAGATCCGGAAATCCGTTGACCTGCTTTCCTTTGTAGAGATAATTCCCGTCTTTAGTTTTAAGATTTACAATACCTGCAGTACCATGACAAACTGCAGATACAATACCGTTGTTATTATAAATTGACATCGTGATTGCTTGTATATTCTCATCTTCAGGAACTCCAAACATGGCAGCCCCACCACCAACATAATAAACAGCTTTATAATCTGAAGATGTAATAGCTTCTGGTTTTAAGGTGTTTTTGAGTTTCCTCATTAAGTCAAAATCATAAATATATTTTTTCTGAATACTGTCTGAGGTAGACAAATATCCAATAGGTATAGCTCCACCTTTAGGACTTACAAAATCTACTTGATAGCCTTCTTTTACTAGAACATCATATGCGAAAACAATTTCGCCAAAGTGATTAGCTGCATTCATATCAGTATTCCCATAATAATGTTGGTTAGAAACTATAAATAGAACATTACCTTTAGAATTAGCCTTGTCAATATTTGTTGGATTTGAGCATCCAAAGCATAATAATATTGAGCATAAAAGAATAAGTAGTCGCATTGTCGTTTTTTATTTTCAACAATGTCTAATATTTCTAAGTTATCCTATTTTTGAGTTATAAATTCGAAGTTCGGATTTATAAAATAGAACTCTATTTTTGTTTTCTAAAGTTAGCAGGAGTAGTACCTACTACCTTTTTAAAGGTAGTAAAAAAGGTAGACTTTGAATTAAAACCACATTCATAGCCAATCGCTTCTAGTGTTAACTTGTTATTGTTGTGAAGCATTAATTTTGCGGATTCAATACGATATTCATTTACAAATAGAGCAAAATTCTTACCTAAATTATCATTGAGTAATTGTGAAAATTGATGCGTTGACAAACCAACCTTTTTAGCAATTTCAGAAGATTTTAAATCAGCATTTTTGTATAACGAATCATCTTGCATAACTGATTTTAGCTTCTTAATTAATAGAGATGCTTCATTAGTAGCTATTTTCTTATCAGCGTACTTATTTAAAGAATTAAACAGAACAGACTTATTTTTCTTATTGTAAAAGACAAATAATAAGAGAATATATAATAAAAACGAAAAGGTAAGTGCACCAGAGATATAGTTTACAAAGCTTGTAAAGTAATACGAAGTGACGAGTAATAGATTACCTATTAAAATACTAATTAACCAAATATCTAGACTTAAGAGTTTTCTTTTTTTATTAAATAAATTTTTGATTCTGTCTCTTATTAAATAGAATGATACTAGGATATAGATAAACCATTGTATGTATATCGTTTTAATAATATGAGGTCTCCATAAATCAATATTTGTTTTAAAAGGGTATAAAAAGCCTATAATTAATGCAATTGGAACTAAAATTGCTAAATGATATTTCCAAGAAGTGAATTTTTTATCAGAAGCATTTGTAATTGACTTTACATAGAAATATAAAAAGGGTCCTACAAAAAAACAAGCTGTTAAACCAAATTGTAGATAGTGGAAAGACAACTCTGGATTAAAGTGAAAGAACACAGATTTTCCAATTCTAATACTTAGCATAGCCAAAAAAGCTCCAAAAAACATATTAGATATATGTTTTGGCTTAGCAAAAAAAATGAAGTAAAGACTTAATACAAGTCCATTAAAAGCGCCTAAAGCACTAAAAAAGAATAAGAGTTCTCTGCTAGCTTCCAAGAAAGATTATTTATTAATAATCAAATCTATAAAAAAGATAGGCTTCTTAGTAGTGCTTAATAAAAATTTATGATGTTTTGTGACTTATATATAGAGTTGAGTGTCTTAAATATATAACAAGTTTATATATGAATCCTGTAAAACACAATAAAATGAGAATACTATTATTGTCATTCTATTTGGTTGCGAGTTACTGTATTTACAGGATTTTGTTTTAGACCCTATTACTTAGCTTTTTCGTAAGCCTCTTTCATCCATTCAATTAACTCATCATTAATATCTTCAATAGAAGTAATTTGTACACGATGCGTGCACATGGTACCAAATGGACCAGAATTACCAAGTCTATCTGTTGTTGATTTGTTAGGTAGTTTTAAGCCTAAATCAATTCGCGTTTTTGTGGCTGGTTTTATTAAAACAAATTGTCGTTTTCTAATCACACTCACACTTGCTTTTTTTGGTGTTATTGTGACATCGTTTCCAAAACCTTTAACTATAGGTAAAAGAGTTTCATAAATAGGGAATAAGCTCTCTTTTCCTCTATATTGTGTAGTTACTAAATCGTCAGCAGATTTTTTTTCTTCTTTTGAGAGTGTCACAATCGTATTTGCATAGCCATGCGTTACTCCATGTTCTTTTTTTAGAAAATTGACACCTTCAGAATGTTTGGTGAATGCTTTTGTTTTTAGAATTTTTTTCCAATCGTCTAATGATTTACCAGTTTTTTCTGGCATATTATTAATCATGGTTTGTAGTGCTGCGTCCATAGTTTAATATTTTACTGAAGGTTTTCCTGTTTCTAAATAAGAGATTAAATTAAGATATGACTGTTCGTTACCTTGAATGAAAAACTTCATAAGAGACATGTATTTCTTATTGTTTTTATAACCAATACCGTAAGAGATTACTTTTGTTTTTGAAGATTCTATTTCTTCAAAAAGAATCATGTTATATAAATCTTTCTCATCTGTTTTCATAAACTCAGGAAAATTCTTAGTTAGTTCTGCTTGTAGTGTTAGCATTGTTTTAGGAATATAATTTATGATATGCAGATAGATAGTAGAATCGTCACCAATTTTACCATCTTTATTGTAATTGGTTTTAATAAGGCCATTTACTTTAAAATCAATTTCAGCCTTAGCTGTTGCCCAACTTTCAAATCCTTTTTTTGTAGTATATGCATTCCAAACCGAATCTAAAGGGACATTTACAACAAAAGATTGCTTTAAAATCATATTATTGACTTGTGAAGAATCAATTACTGATATAACTCTTTTTTCTTTGTTGCTCTCTGTCGTTTGAGCAATAATTGCTATTGGAAAGCATAAGACTATAATATGGAATAGTATTTTTTTCATAATTTTACAGATAAGAGATTTACAAATTAAGAAACTTATCATAAACTATGATAGTAAAAAATTAACCTTTTCTATCTAATGGAAAGAAATTGGTCTCATCATTTTCATGAAAATTGGATTTAATATATTCTTGAGGGTTAAACCCAGAAAATTCTTTAAATTCTTTGATGAAATGAGATTGGTCTGAATAGCCAAATTCATAGGCGATTTGAGGCCAGATGAGATCTTGCTTATTTTGTATCTGTTTTAGTATTTCGTTAAACCTAAATATTCTATGAAATACTTTAGGGGTTAAGCCAAAATAGGTTTTGAACTGATTAATAAGATGCTTTTGAGTATTGGGATAAGACGCAATAATTTCACGACTTTCAGTAACTGGTTTACTTTTAAGTTGAGAGAGTATATTTTGGATATCTGCATTAGGATTTTTATGTTCTGCAAACCTATTAGTTAACCAATCTTCAACAATTTTAAATTTTTCTAAAGGAGTGTTTTGGTTTAATACTTCTGCCCTAATATTTATGAGGTCTTTTCCAAAGAGCGTTTCACTATCAATAACTTTATTGTTTAATTGATGAATTGGTAGATGTAAGAAAGGGTATGAGCCATTAGTTTTAAATTGAATAACTAACATTTCAGAGTCTTGAGGTGCGGATATAGAGAGGAAACCTTTATGCATACCCGAAATCCATACATTTTTAAAAGTTCCGTTTGGTTTTAAGGTGTATCTATCGTAAGTATGACGTTTTATACCATCTAATTCAAAAAGAATAAAAACATGTCCTGTAGGGATTACACGCTCAATAGAATGATCTGGTTGAAATCCTTTGTAGTGAAATATAGACTCAATAAAATCTACTAGAGGCTCTTTAAGTATGTGAGTATTAAATTCGATAATTATTTTGGTTTAAGCCTATTAACGTATGCAAAACTCTGTTCAAAATAATTAACCATTAAATCTTTATCGCTCCAAAGTGATTCTGGGACTAAGACATAATCTTTCATTTTTGCTCCGTAGGAATAGTAAAAACCAGTATCATGCTTTTCCATAAAGGTTGCAGCGTCTTCTTTAGATAAACGAATGCCAATTTCTGCATCCTTGTTTAATAGTGTAAACATATAGCCATTAGATGAGGTATAAATCATCTTTTTTCCTTTACGCTCAAAACCATTACAAGCTTCAGTAATAGCATCGTAAATTTTTAATGCGTCGTCCCAATTCATAATTACACGTGTTGATCTACTAAAATAGCGTTACCATCTGGATCTAAAACTACAAAACTAGCTGGTCCAGAATCTGCAGCATCAATCTCACTTGCAAAGGTGATATCTTTAGATTTTAATTGTGCTTGAATGTCTCTAACATCATCAAAATTTTCAAGTGAATTAGCACTTTGGTCCCAACCTGGATTAAAGGTTAGAATGTTATTTTCAAACATACCTTGAAATAATCCAACGAGAGACTCTTCATTTTTCATGATGAGGTAATTTTTTTCGAGATCTCCTGCAAAAACTGAAAACCCTAAAGTTTCGTAAAATGCTTTCGATGCCTTTATGTCTTTTACAGCAAGGCTAATTGAAAATGCTCCAAGTTTCATAACGCTAATGGTTTAATTAGAACTTAAAGATAATAAAAACTAAATTCTATAAGATGGCTTGTCCAAAAGTCAATAAATTAGAATCTGGATCGAGTAAAGCAAATTCTTTTTGTCCCCATGGTTGAACTTGTAATTTTCCATTTGGGTGTATGGCGATGTTTTTATCTAGTAGTTCTTGGTAAAATTGGTCAATAGTATTGGTTCTAATATAAACTTGCCCGTAATTTTCTTTAGGATTTAAATCTTTAAATTCAAAAAAATGAAGTTCTATGTTGTTCTTTTTTAACATTAAGTAACCATCATAATCTACACTACCTAATGCTTTAAAGCCTAATTGATTTATATAATAATCTCTTGTAGTTGTTTTATTACGCATGGGTAATTTTGGATGTATATCTGTAAGCATAACTAACTTATTTTTATTAATTCAATAATATAGCCTTCCCAAACCCTAGAGCTTCTAACTTACTCAACTGAGTTTCAGCATCACCTACAATTAAATAAATCATTTGGTTGGGTTTAATATAGTTTTTAACTAATGCCTTTACATCTTCAACTGTTAAATCTTTTACAATAGCTTCACGTTGCTTAGCATAATCATCTGCAAACCCATAATTACTAATGTTATTCAACATATTAAGTTTTGCTCCAAGTGTTTCAAAAGCTCTGGCATTACTTTTAATGGTGAAACCTTTAGTAACTTCTAAATCTTCAGCATTGTAATTTTTACCATAATCCTCTAAAATCTGTTTTACTAAACTGGTTGCTTCATAAGTAACATTGGTTCTAATACCACTACTAATTGAAAATTCACCTTTGTGATTAGAGCCAGAAAACCCAGAACGAATTCCATAGGTATAACCTTTTCCTTCGCGTAACTCTTGTGTTAATTGCGAAGCAAAACTACCTCCACCAAGACGATAATTCATAACAGTTGCAGGATAGTAATCTTTATGTGTCGTTTTTAAAGCAGGATATCCAAAACGAATAACCGATTGCTTTGCTCCTGGTACATCATAAAAATAAACTGTAGATGCTTTAGGATATAATGGCATTGGTAATTCTGGCAAAGCCATATCTTTAGATTCCCAAGTTGTGTTAATGGTTTCTAATGCATTAATGACTTTGCTTTCTGAAATAGCTCCAACCACATGCATATTAGTAAGTTTTGGTGTAAGATTAGTAGTATAATAATTCTGTAAATCAAATAGCGTAATACTATTTACAGAAGTTTCAGTACCACTATTGTTTTGTGCTAAAATATTGTTGTCTCCATAAAGTAATTTTGAAAACTCATTAGCAGCAATACTGTTAGGATTAGCCTTACTACGTTGAATACCACTTATGGCACTTTGTTTTATAAGGTCGAATTCCTTTTCGTCCCAACGCGGTTCTAATAATATTTCTGTAACTAATGCCATAGTTGCATCAAAATGTTTAGATAAAGTTGTGCCAGAAATTATGATACTATCATCTGTGGCATAAGCAAAAATATCTGCTCCCAAACTTTCAATGGCACTCTCTAATTCTTCAGGTGTTTTATGCTTAGTGCCTTTAGTCATCATGTCTGCTAAAAGGTTTGATACACCAACTTTATCTTTATTTTCTAGCAATAATCCACCTTGTATCTGCATTTCAAATTGTACTAATGGCACTTCGCTGTTTTCAATTCCAAAAACCTTGATGCCAGAATCTAATTCGTTTTTCCATACTTGCGGAATTGTCAACTCAGGACTATCTCCATAAGGGGGTTCAGTACTTCTGTCAAAACTACTCGGTGTTTTTTCATAAGTAGCAGCAATGCTAGGGTCAAAAGTTTCTTCGGCACCTTCAATAATTTTTTCTTCTACAATATCTGCTAATAGAGAATTGTTAAGCACTAAATTTATCTGACCCTTAGGCACAAAACTTGTGGCAAGAAAGTTCTTGTCTTTGATATAAGTGTTGTAAACACGCATCACATCTTCAGCGGTTACAGCTAAGATATTCTTAACATCTTGATTGATAAATCCAGGATCTCCTGCAAAAATTTCGTATTGTGCTAATTGAAAACCCTTACCTAAAACACTAGATAAACCATTATAAAAACGAGTTTCTTGCCCAGCTTTTATTCTATCTAAATCAGTTTTAGAAATACCACTTTGTTCAAAATCTCTAAAACCATCATTTATAGCAGAAGCTACATTATTTAAATCTGTTTGATTAAAAGCTGTAACGCTTAACATTAATTGGCCTGCAATTTCAGATGAATTTTGAAATAGCCGAACATTACTCGTTAATTGTTGATCTTCTACTAAAACTTTATATAGAGGTGCTTTTTTACCTTGTGTTAAATATTGCGATAATATACTAAGGGCATATGTGTCATCATGATATTCGTGAACAGATGGCCAAGTCATTGTTAACCTTGGAGCACGTGCAAAATTATCTTCGTAAAAGAAGCGTTTAGATTCTTTTAGAATAACTGGTTGTTTCTTAGTTTTTGGAATGTCTTCACCTTTAGGAATTTCATCAAAATATTTTTTTACCCATGCTTTGGTTTGGTCTACATCAATATCTCCAGCAATAGTTAAGGTTACGTTATTTGGCACGTACCAACGTCTATAAAACTCTTTTACATCCTCTAAAGTTGCATTTTGTAAATCTTCTAACGAACCAATTACTTCCCAGCTGTAAGGATGCCCTTCTGGATATAGATTACTGTTAATTACTGAAGAATTATGTCCGTAAGGTTGGTTATCAACACGTTGACGTTTTTCATTTTTAACCACTTGTTTTTCTTTAGCTAAAACAGGTTCTGTAACGGTATTGATAAAATAACCGAGTTTATCAGCCTCAGCCCAAATCATTTTCTCTAATGCATCTTTTGGAACGGTTTGAAAGTAGTTGGTTCTGTCACGACTGGTAGAACCATTAGCTCCAGAACCTCCAATTCGAGCACTCATTTGGTCTAATCCACCTTTACCCAAATTTTCAGATTCCAAGAATAATAAGTGCTCAAATAAATGCGCAAAACCTGTACGTCCTTCTTTCTCTCTCGCTGAGCCAACGTGAGCTGTTAAGGCTACAGCAGCAACAGGATCTGATTTATCGACATGAAGAATAACTTGTAAGCCATTATCTAAAGTGAATTTCTCGTAATCTACTTTAAATTCTTTTGTGTCATTTTTGGCTTCGTTTTGTTTACAAGATGCGATTGTAAATAAAACAAGCATACTTAATATTAATAATTTGAAATGCTTCATGGTTAAAGAGTAAATTAGAATTTTGCGCAACTAAGTTACTACTTTAGAGGTATTGAAAATGTTAAATTGTATATAATTAAATAACGCATAAAACTATTTTTCAATAGAACTATGCGTCAGATTTATAAAAAAAAATAATTTACTCTTGAATTATTGACCTGATTGATTTACACTCGTTAGCATCAAGAGAACAGACTCCAACTTTATCTGAGCATATCCAAGCTCTAGTTAAATCTGAATTTATTACTACATTTGGAAAGCATTTTTCATCTACTCCCACACAAGAATTATATATCGTATTAAATACAGTCTTTTTATTAAGATAAAGATAGCCAGAACGATTTTCTAAATATCTGGCTGTTTTTAATTTTTTGCCAAAATGAATTAAAACTACATAATAATAGTCTTCGTTTGTGTTACCCAGAGTTTGAGATTTGATAATATTAACCTTATCATAAGTATCTTTTTTTGATTCTTTTGAAAAAAAATTACCTGAAATAGATTCTTTAAAAGAGAGTGTATCTAAAACATATACATATGAATCACCTTTTATTTTTGCAAAAAGGATTTCATCTGTTTTACTTTGCTCTATTTCTTGAGTATTTGATTTACATGAGTAAAAAGAAAAAATGATAATAAATATATAGTAAATTTTCATATTTCTGATATTACAACTCAAAAGCATTATTATTCACAAAGAATATAGCGTTCACTAAAAATAACTTTCCATTTTCCCAGAAACTTCTAAATAGGGTATTGTCAACCATATAGATAAAACTTCCACTTCCCATTGGTTCTTCACCAAATACAAGCGTTTGGTTAAGGTTGCTTAGAGCATCTTTACCAGCAAAACCAGAATAGACTTTAGTATTGTCTAAATGTGCCACATTATAGCCACCATCTAATAAGCTGTATGCAGTACTACCTAACTTTAATGTAAAATAATCATCGCCATAACCAAAAGCCATAGGATGCGTTTTATCTACTTTGGTTTTAAAAATAGCACCTGTGATCAATTGGTTAGTATATTCGCGTTCGCGATCAGCATATGGTGTAAGATTATCATCATCAGAGTCGTTATCAGAAGATTTATATTTAAGACTAAAGCCATCCTTGCCAGCAAAGCTTCGTAAAGCACCATCTATAGCAATTACTTTTCCTCCAGAGCGAACCCAATCTTTTAGTTTTTTCATATTACCCTCATTTAAAACGCTCCCATAATATCCGCTAGGTATAATTATTACATTGAATTTGTCTAAGTTGGTTCTACTTAAATTATCTGTGTTTATAGAGGTTAAAGGATAGTTAAGTTGTTGCTCAAAGAAATGCCAAATAGCACCATAGCTTAATGATGATGTACCTTTTCCAGAAAGTACAGCCACTTTTTGTTTGTTTACCAATTTAATGTCTGGCGAACCAATATCTGGTGTGGTTTGCGAAAAACCTGTGTTTAATTGAGTTAATGGCTGTGCGTGATTTTGTGCAATAGTATTTAAAGTGCTCACAAAATTTTCTATATGTGTATTATCACCTTTAGTGATAATTAAAGAACCACGATCAAATGTATGACCACTAGATGTGAATGGTTTTTCTGTAAAACGAACTTTGAATTTTTGTTTTAATAATTCAGCTAAAAATTGAGCGTCTTCTAAAGAGTTCCATTTGCTTACATAACCATAAGCATCATTTAGTGTTTGTAATGCTTTACGTTCCATTAATTTTGTACTACTCACTTTAGATGTGCTAGCAATAGCATCTAATCCATAAGCGTATGGTACTGACCAAGCCGTAATATCATAAGTTAATGAATCCGAAAGTTTGGCGTTAGGCTCAAACAATACTTTTACCATTTTACCTTTAGGTTGATTGGTATGTACAACTAAAGCGCTACTGTTAGTATTCATACTCCCTTGTTGACCAGTTGCGTATTTGTAACCAGATACCTTTGAGCTGTTAGCATTTTCAAAATCTATCTCGTGCTTGTTTAGAAGTGTTTTTAGGCTATTCAGATTATCTTCATTACCAGAAACCACATAACTCTTATATTTTAAATTAGAATTATCAAAGAATTTTGCAAATTCAGAGTTTAATTTCGAAGCATTTTTTGAAGCAATTTCAACGGTTGAAAGTCCTGTCGTCGTATGATGCGTTAAACGTTCTATTAAAGTTAATACATGGCCTTCATCATTTAGAATACCTAAACCAGCCATACCATGTCCACCTTGTTCATAAGTCATACCAATCGCTCCCATATACGTTGGATAAGTGTCTCCATAACTAGGGTAGAATAAATCGAAACGTTCTCTAGTAAAAAACAACCAACCTTCAGCATCAAAATATTTAGCGTGATTTTTTCCTATTTGTGTTTGAAAATCGCGTTGCCAATCGCTAATAATTTCATGAAATGGTTCCGCTGCAGGAGCAAAATAATAGGGCTCGTTTATACCTTGTTCATGGAAATCTACATGTACATGCGGCATCCATTTGTTGTATACATTAAGTCTCAGTTGCGATTCTACTTGTGTCGCCCAGGCCCAATCTCTATTAAGATCAAACAAGTAATGATTTGGTCGTCCACCTGGCCAAGGTTCATTGTGCTCACTTGCTTGTCTATCAATATCGTATGGTGTGCTTTTTGTTTCGTTATACCAATTAACGTAACGATCTCTACCATCTGGATTAATACATGGATCTATAATTACAACGGTATTTTTAAGTAAATCTTTTCGTTCAGTTAATAATTTATAAAGCGTTAACATTGAGGCTTCTGTGCTCGATGCTTCATTGCCATGAACATTATAGCTTAACCAAACAATAGCAACATCTGTTGCTATTGGATTACCATCTAATAAGCCTGCATTTTTTAAGTTGTTTTCACGAATGGTTTCTAGATTTTTAATATTTTCTTCACTAGAAACATAAGCTAAAGACAATGATCTACGCTCATTTGTTTTTCCATATTCTTCAAGCTTTACTTGATTAGGAAGTGTTTTCGCTACAGATTTAAAATAGTCTAAAACCTGATGATGGCGACTAAATTGTGTGCCAATATCATAACCTAAGAACTCACTAGGTGATTGAATGTTTTGAGCTATAATTGAGATTGTACCGCAGAAAGCGATAAATAGGAGGGTAAATAAGTTACGCATATTGTTTGTTGGTTTTGTATCAAATCTAGTAAATATAAAGATGGATTTTTAGATAATTGCTGTTAACTCTTGAATTAACTAAAAATTAGCAATTAAAATTTACACTTACCGTATATTTATGCCTCATTTAAAGATTTATATGCCAACTGATTGTATTCCGTTTAGAGAAACTAACTATTTCTCAGAGTTTATTTGCGATTATTTAGATCAAAAACCAAAGTTGAAACCTTTGTATAACCGGTTCCCGTCGTTGGAAAATTTTAAAGCTCAGATTGATGAGAAATATCATTCTGAACTTGTTTCAGAATCACAAAGGATGGTTTTGGTTAATGTTATAAAACAGCAATATTCTAAGCTTAAAACTTCTGAGTTAACTTTAGAACATATAGAGAGTCTAGAAAAGGAAAAAACATTTACCATCACAACTGGTCACCAACTAAATCTATTTACTGGTCCACTATATTTTCTCTATAAAATTATTTCGACTATAAACCTAACAAAGCAATTAAAAGAAGCCTATCCAAAGTATAATTTTGTGCCAATCTATTGGATGGCATCAGAAGATCACGATTTTGAAGAAATCAATTATTTTAATTTTAGAGGAAAAAAAATACAATGGAACTCTAACCAAACTGGAGCTGTTGGTCATTTTAATACTAAAGGTTTAGACAAAGTTTTTAAAATCGTTTCAGCAGAATTTGGAGCAGGAAAAAATGCTGAACAATTAAAGAAATGGTTTAAAGAGGCTTATCTGAATCATGATAATTTAGCCGACGCTACACGTTACATAGCTAATGCATTATTTGGTGATCATGGTTTGGTGATTTTAGATTCGGACCATAAAGATTTAAAGCGTTTGTTCATTCCAAATATTGAAAAGGAATTAATTGAACAAACCGCTTTTAAACATGTTTCTGAAACTAATAAAACACTTGAAGATTTAGAATTAAAAATTCAAGTGAATCCTAGAGAAATAAATTTTTTCTACATCGATAAAGACTTACGCGAACGTATAGTTTATGAAGATGATAAATTTAAGGTAAACAACACTAATATTTCTTGGAGCAAGAGTGAGTTACTAAAACACCTCAATGAGGTGCCAGAACGATTTTCACCAAACGTAATTATGCGTCCATTATACCAAGAGGTTATCTTACCAAATCTCTGTTATATAGGTGGAGGAGGAGAGATGATTTATTGGTTGCAATTGAAATCTAATTTTGAAGCACATAATGTTACGTTTCCCATGTTACTATTAAGAAATTCGGCATTAGTAAAAACTGTCAAGCAATCTCAAAAGCTTAAAAATTTAAATGTTTTAGACCAAGATTTGTTTTTGGATAGAAGCTCATTCATAAATAAAAAGGTGAGAGCAATTTCTAATATTGATATTGATTTTTCTAAGCAAATACAGCATTTAGAACGGCAGTTTAAAGGCTTATATATACTCGCTGAGCAAACTGACAAATCATTTATTGGCGCAGTTAAAGCGCAAGAAATAAAGCAATCAAAAGGTATAAAGCACCTTGAGAAGCGTTTGCTTAAAGCACAAAAAAAGAAATTAGAAGACCAAATTAGTCGTTGTACAGAATTGCAAGAACAGTTATTTCCTAGACAAAGTTTACAAGAACGTAATACTAATTTTTCTGAATTGTATTTAGAATTTGGTGACGATTTAATTGCTCAGTTGATGAAAGCTTTAGAGCCTTTAAATAGTGAATTTTCAATCTTAATATTGTAAAATTGTTAAAACCTATCTAATGGATTTACTTTATTTTATCTCCAAATATTGTTTCTGTCCGCTTAACAAATAGAAATTTGTCGAAAAAAAGAGGAGTTTACCTTGATAAAGAATGGTTAAGGGTTTTAGTGTCTTAATTTGTAAATGCTATTAATCAACTTTTTCAATTCATGAATCTTTTAAGTAAAAGAATCAAAGTTTCCTTTTTAATAATTGGGGTTTCATTGTTTACTATTTTAGGTGTAGCTCCTTATTTTATGGGACCAGGTCTTACACAACCTGAAGCTATAGGGACATTTTTAAACGGAAATTTTCCTGATGTTACTGCATCTGCTGAACCTTATCGTCCAGCTTTCCCAAATTTAACATTCAATTCTCCTTTGACATTCACAGACGTACCAAATAGTAACGTGTTGATTGTAGGTCAGCGAAACGGTGAAATTTATTGGTTTGAAAATGATGAGACAGTAACAACAAAAAACCTTTTAGCAGATTTATCAAATGATGTAGGAGTAGTATGGGATGGCGGGTTTTTGGGTTTAGCTATTCATCCTGAATTTGGTACACCAGGTAAAAATTATTTTTATATGTACTATACATCTAAGGATGCTCTTGGTAGAGATTACCCAGATGCTTTTTTAAGTGGTTTTGGCTGTTATCAAGAAGATTATTGGGGTGGTTTTCTTTATTTAAAAAGATATGAAGTTAACCCAACAGCATTTACAATTGTTCCAGGATCAGAATTAACGATGCTAAAAATGAGGATGTTTAGTTCTACTCATCGCGGGGGGTCTATGGATTTTGGAGCAGATGGATTTTTGTATTTAGCTACAGGGGAACAGTCTGCTTACACTAAGCCACAAAATATAACTACTAATTTAGATGGTGGTGTTTTACGTATCGATGTTGATGAAGATCCTGCTAAAAGTCATGATCCTATCAGGAAATTAGATACGGGACGTTTTAATGATGAAATCTCGGGTGTGGGTTATGGTATTCCTAATGATAATCCTTTTTTGAGCCCCTCAGGCCAAAATTTTGAAGAGTATTATACAATAGGGCATAGAAATCCACATAGAATGACCAAAGATGTACTAACAGGTACTTTTTATATAGGTGAAATTGGTGAGAGTACACATGAAGAGATTAATGTCGTAGAGGCAGGTAAAAATTATGGATGGCCTGTTTATGAAGGAAATGTTGCAGGACCAGGTGCTGGTTGTGGTGGAGCAGATGCTGGAATGTATAACAATATGCCTAATGAAAGTCCTTTAGTTGCTTTTCCTCGGTCTGAAGCTAATGCTGTAATAGGTGGTTATGTTTACCGTGGTACAGATATGCCAGAGTTTTATGGTAAATATATTTGCGCAGATTATGGGGCTGGTGAAGAGATTTGGGCAGTTGACACCAATACAGGAGCATATAATCTTATAACTGCATTTTCACCTACAAACATAATAGGTTTTGGAGAGGATAATAATGGTGAACTTTATTTATTAAGTCAAGGGAATAATGTTTTTTTATATAGATTAAGTCAAGTCGAAGAATCTCCAGATCCACCTCAACTACTGTCACAGACAGGTGCATTTCAAGATTTGCAAACATTGACCCCAAATCCGGGAGTTTTACCTTATGATTTAATAGAATCATTTTGGTCTGACGGTGCTGAGAAAAAACGATGGATGGCTATTCCAAATGATGGTACTCATGACACTACTGAAGAGAAAATTAGTTTTTCTGAAGATGGAGATTGGGAGTTTCCTGTTGGTTCAGTACTCATAAAGCATTTTGAAATGCCAATAGATGATCTTGATCCTAGTATAACAACACGCTTAGAAACCCGGTTTTCAATAAAGGCTAGCTCAGGTAATTTTTATTTTTTAACCTATAAATGGAATAGTGAGCAGACTGATGCTGTTTTGTTGGATTCTGGTTTAGATGAAAATATTGAGATAATGACTGAAACTGGAACTATAAGAAATCAAACATGGACCTATCCAGGTACTCCAGATTGTATTTCTTGCCATAATCCAGCCACTAAAGGTACTATAGGTCCAAGAACTAGAAATTTAAATTCAAATATAACTTACCCACTAACTTCAATTAATGCTAATCAATTAGTTACCTTAAGTCATCTGGGTATTTTAGATGAAACCATTGATGATAATACTGTGTTAGGTTATCAGACGCATAAGGCTTTAGATGATATTAATGCTAGTTTAGATGAGAAAGCAAGATCTTATTTAGATAATAACTGTGCCTATTGTCACAGACCTGGAGGAACAGGTGATAGAGCTCAATTTGATTTAAGATTGTCTAATACTTTAGTGCAAACAGGTCTTATGTTTGCAGGTACAAATACACCTATTGGAGTTCCGGGTGAGACAATTGTTGTGGCTGGTGACGCGGCTAATTCTATTCTTTTTCACAGAACTGAAAGTGTAGATCCTACAATCGCTATGCCTCCAATTGCAAAAAATGTGTCTGATCAAGACGGGGTAGATCTTGTAGAAGAATGGATAAACCAACTTGATCCTAATTTTGAAAACCCTACGATAAGTGCTGCTACTTATAGGATAATAAACGTAGGTAGTGGATTAGTTATGGATATTGCTGGAGTGTCTCAAGATAACTATGCAGATGTACATCAATGGGCTTATGTTGCTGGTGATAACCAACAATTTATTGTAGAACCTGATGGAAACAATTATTATACACTCAAAGCAGTTCATAGTAATAAAAATATAGATGTAGAAGGACAAGGACAAGCTCCTGGAACTAATGTTATACAATATCAAGAAAATGGCACAGATGCTCAATTATTTTCGTTTGAATATCTAGGAAATGATCAGTTTGCTATAAAAAGTAAAGCAAATGAACTTTATTTAGGTATAGAGAACAATTCTGTAAATAATGGAGGCAGTATTAAAACGTATGTAAATGATGGGTCTGATTTTTTTAAGTGGACATTTACAGAAATAATTATTCCTGTAACAGGAATAACTGTATTAGAAGAATCTTCAACAATTTTTGTAGGAGATAGTGTTGCTTTAACTGCTTCAATATTGCCGAATAATGCTAGCGAACAAGGTATAATATGGTCTTCAAGTGATGATGGAATTGCTTCTGTTGATACTGCAGGAAATGTAACAGGAGTATCTGATGGAGTAGCTACTATTACTGCAACTACTGTAGAAGGCGCGTTTACTGATTCCACTCAAATAACGGTTATAGCAATTGATTGTAATGGAGCAATTGTAGATCATACTGATCCAGTAGGTACTGGCACTATACTTGCCAGAGCTGAAATTAATGAAGCGGAAAACAGGTTTAAAGCATTTGATAATAAGAAAGCACAGAACGACTTTAGTAAGTGGTTAGATAACGCAGGAGTTCCAAGCGATATAGATCCAAGCTATATATCTATTGAATTTGATAGCCCAAAATGGGTAAATAAATTGGTGATTACAAGTGCCAATGATGACTTTGGTAGAGACCCAGAAAATTTTAGAATACTTGGATCTAACGGAGGAAGCTTTACTGAGTTAGCTAGTTGGACAGGAGTACAATTTGCTAATCGTTACGAATCAAAAGACTTTTTATTTACCAATGATACTGCTTACAAAACCTATAGATTAGAAATTACAAAAAATGATGACGATATTGCTTTAACTCAATTAGCTGAGATAGAATTAATAGGGTGTGAAGTTATACCTGGTATAACTTATACCTACAGTAATAGCTGGTCTCCAAGCGACCCAAATAATATAGCTAATTTGAATGATGACATTATGATTGAAGTAGGTGAAGCTGTAATTTCCATGAACACAGTAAGCAATAATATTATAGTAGATCCTGGTGCGGCACTAACAGTAAATACAGGTGTAACATTAGTATCTAATACCACAACTTTAAATTCGACATCACAATTGTATTCTAGCCTAATAGTCGATGGTACAATTGAGGGAACTTTAAAATATGTAAGATATGTTAATGCCAATTCTGGGGGTAATGATTTAATTTCTCCACCACTTTCAGGCGAAACTTGGGCAAACTTTTTATTGTCTGATACCAATGCGACTGATATATTAAATGATGGCAATGATAATCCTAGAACCTATTTATTTGGTCCTTTTGATAAAGCGGTTGATTGGTATGTAAATTATACAGATGAAACCACTACGGCTTTAGATAGTGGAACAGGTTATAGAGCTGCGACAATTAGCGGTACAACTTTAACTTTTTCAGGTACAGTATTAACAACACCAGTTACTGTAGATATCATAAATTCTGGCACCAATTACCCAGATTGGAACTTAATAGGTAACCCATATCCATCGTATATTAGTATTGCAGATTTTCTAAATTACGAAACAGCACCAAACATTAAAAACATAGATCTTTTAGAGGATATATCTGGTATATATGGTTATGATGGTAGTGCATCCAACGGTTGGGATGTCATTACTTTAGCTAATGCAGGTAATCGATTAATGACACCTGGACAAGGGTTTCTTGTTTCCGCAGATGTATCTCATATGGATGATTATGACATTACTTTTGATACATCAATGAGAGTTACAGGCTCTGATGATGATTTTATAGCTGGTCGTAATACAGGTGCATTAACCTTTTTAAAGCTAAATGCAAGTACAGTTAATAATGATTATACAACTGAGTTCTACTTTAATGATAATTCAAGTCTAGGCTTAGACGCTGGTTATGATGGAAAAATCTTGGGTAATGTTGCACCAAATTTTGCTCTCTATTCGCATTTAGTAGAAGATAATAGTGGGCTTCCAATTGCGTTACAGGCTTTGAACCCTTCAGATGTAGCAAATACAATAATCCCATTAGGTGTTAATTCTAATCAAGGTGAACAAATTACGTTTAGTATAAGTGAAACCACTTTACCAAGTAATGTTGACATCTATTTAGAAGATAATGTAGCCAATACTATTACATTACTAAATTCTGGTGATTATACATTTACACCAAATGTTGATTTAAGTGGTACAGGTCGCTTTTATCTTCGTATCTCTTCGTCAGTATTATCAGTTGGAAACGATGAATTAGATGGTATACAAATATATACAACGACTGACCCTAAATCTTTAATTATTAGAGGGGAGTTGCATGCTGTAACTAGGGCAAATTTATATAATATTCAAGGACAATTAGTGTTGAATGCTCCAATAAATCACTTAGATTTAATTACCACTATTGATATTTCAGCGGTAACAACTGGAGTGTATTTTGTAAAAATATTTAATGATAATCAAAGCAAAACACAAAAGCTTGTGATTGAATAAATCAAAAAGCACAGTATTATAAAAGGTTGTCTTTAATAAAGCAGCCTTTTTTTATTTTTCATATTTCTTCTAAAATACTTCCACAGTTAAGCATTTTGTCACCAAAGTATGGGTTCATTATCTCCTTTTCCAAACTCAACCATTTTGCCCCTTTATTCTGATCTGCCATAGGGCAGTATTGAATATATGTTATTTTATTCAAATTTTTAGATTTTGAAACTATGTCTATAATCAGTTTAGACAAGGGTTTAAAAGAAAGTCTTTGTTTCTTTAAATCGCTGGTTGACACAAAAGATTTTGTTGTATTTAATAATAGCTCAATGTTTTTTTTATGGGTTTCGGACAATTTTTTCAAATCTAATTTTTTTAGCGTTTTCAAAACCTCGTTTCCATAATGTTTCGCCATTTTAGAATCAGAAGCCACAAGAGCATCTTTCATCATAAAATAACCTTCAATTAATGTGTTTAAGTCATCTCTTTGAATCATTTCCCAATCAATAGAAACTAACTTATTTGAAATCTCCTTATTTTGATGATTATTATGTAGATAATTCTCATTATCCACAGTACTCATCATAGATTTTTTTCCTTGTAACTGTGCTGCTGCATCAATTGTAAAGGCACCTTCAGTCACAATAATATCACCTATTTCTAGACCACTTAAAACTTCATAATTATCCTTTAATGATTGCCCAAGTATAACTTCAGTCATTTCAAAATATGGCTTGTCTGGGTATGGTTTACGATAGACTATTGATCGTTTACCTGTCCAAAGTGCTGCGGTTTTAGGTATAGTTAAAACCTCTTCCGAAAGTTTAGATATTATACTTGCTTCAATAAGCATTCCTGGTTTAAGCTTTCCATTTCTATTATTTAATAGTACACGTACAGAGGCTGTTCTTTTACTTTTACTCAAAATAGGATCTATAAAATCAATTTTCCCTGTTAAATCTCCATTGGGAAAAGCATTTGATTTTAATTCAAGACTTTGTCCAATCTTTAGAGATGATAACTGACTTTCATAGGCATCAAAAATGGCCCATACAGTTCTTAAATCTGATATTTTAAGTAAAGGATCACCTTGTCTATAAAAACTACCTTCAGAAGCCATAATTTCTGTCACTGTTCCTGAAACATCAGCATAGATTGGAAAGTTCGTCATTGGTTTCTCTCTGACTATTATATTCTCTATTTGCTCATCAGTCATTTTCCATAGACCCAAAGAATTCCTTACTTCGTCAAACAGTAGTGGATGTGTTTTTCGATAGGTAACAGACGACAATAGTTTATTTTGAGCTAAATACAATTCGGGCGAATATATAAGTCCAATTTGTTTACCCTTTCTAATTTTTGTACCCACATAATTTGCCTGAAGCTTTTCAATTCTTCCATCAAATACAGTTGTTTGAATAGCATCGGTTTTTTTATTTGTACTTATTATTCCTGATAACTGTATAATAGCTTTATCTTCTTTATTATAGCTTACTTCTGAGGTTTCAATATTAGCTAAAGCTAGTGCAGTTTTGGTCATTTTTAACTGATTGTTAGATAAACCATCTTCATTGTTATCTGTATTAACCACTACCAAATCCATAGCGCACAAAGGACATGTTCCACTTTCTTGCTCTTTAATTTGTGGATGCATAGCGCATGTCCATTCGTTATATGTTATATTTTTAGTATCATTTTTAGCTTTTGTATTTTGATCTTTTTGAAGACCAAATAACAGGTAACTTAAAACAAAACCAATAATCACAAAGCCAATATATATTCCTACTTTTTTTGTCATAATATTATAAGTTTAGTAGCTTCTTTGATAAAGACCTTTCTTTTTGCCAACAGAATAATAAGGGCACTACAAATAATGTAATAATAGCCATTAGCATGCCTCCTAAACATGGAATTGCCATAGGAATCATAACATCACTCCCTTTTCCTGTTGAGGTTAATATAGGTAATAAAGCTAAGATTGTAGTTGCAGTTGTCATTAAACAAGGTCTTATTCTTTTTTTACCAGCGTCAATAACCAAATCCCTAATACTATTAATATCTGATAGTGTTTTATTTTTAAAACTTTGATTAAGATAAGTACCCATTACAACGCCGTCATCTGTAGCGATACCAAAAAGAGCAATGAAACCTACCCATACAGCTACACTAATATTTATGGGATGCATATTAAATAGATCCCTCAAGTTTTTAAATCCTAAATCAAAATTCATAAACCATGATTGACTGTATAACCACATAAATATAAATCCACCAGCAAAAGCTACAGCGACACTTGTAAAAATCATAAGAGAGATTGATACAGAACGAAACTGAAGATATAGTATTAAAAAAATAACAATTAATACCACTGGGATTATTAATCGTAAGGTTTTTTGAGCGTGTACATAATTTTCATAAGTACCACTGAATTCATAACTTATACCATTAGGTAATATTAATACCCCTTTTTTTATTTTCGATTTTAATTCGAGTTCTATGGCATCAACAGCATCTACCTCAGAAAATTCACTTTTTTTATCAAAAATCACATAATTTACTAAAAATCCATCCTCACTTTTTATGGTTTGCGGCCCTTTTTCATATCTTATATCGACAAACTCTTTGATAGGTAAAGATTCCCCGTTTGGAAGAGGTATATATATGGATTCCATATCTTCAGGTGTACCTCTTAATTCTCTTGGATATCGAACCCTTATGCCATAGCGTTCTCTTCCTTCAACAGTTTGAGTTATTAATTTTCCTCCAACACTTACTTCTAATGTTTCTTGAATAGTTTCAATAGAGAGACCATAACGTGCAATTTTTTCTCTGTCAATATCAATTAATATATAAGGTTTTCCAACGGCACGTTCTGCAAACACAGCTTTAGATTCAACTACATCAATAGTTTTTAGAGCTTTTTCAAGTTGTATACTAAAAACCTCTATGTCTTTTAAATTTGTCCCTTTAACCTTAATGCCTAATGGTGTTCGCATACCAGTTTGTAACATTACAAGTCTAGTCTCTATAGGTTGAAGCTTTGGAGCAGAAGTAACCCCAGGTAGTTCAGTTACTCTTATGATTTCTTCCCAAATATCTTCTTTTGTTTGGATATGAGATCTCCAATTTCTATAATAATCTCCACTAGTATGCTCGATTAGGTCTTTTGAATCAACACCAGCACCAGATTTAACAAAGTTGCCTGATTTTGTTTCAAAAAGTCCTTTTTCATTGGTCTTAAATCGCTTAGGCCTTCTGTTAGAATCTAAAATGTACTCTGATTTATATGAGATTAGGTTTTCATACATTGAAATTGGAGCTGGGTCTAAAGCAGATTCTGTACGGCCCGCTTTGCCAACTACATATTCAACTTCTGGAATTGATGCTACAGCAATATCCAACATTTTTAAAACCTTATTATTTTCTTCAATCCCTGAGTGTGGCATGGACGTAGGCATAAGTAAAAACTCTCCTTCATCTAGAGATGGCATAAATTCTTTACCTGAATTAAAGAATATTAAGCTAGCTAAAATTATTGCTATCACCGGTACTGATATACTAATATATTTATGTTCTAAAACCCATTTTAATAGTGTTTCATATTTTAAAATAATGTAATGGATTGGTATAAGTATTAAGGCGCAAATTGCGACTACAAAAAGAAAATTTAAAACCAAATTTTGAGAATAACCTAAAGGTCTCCAGTAGATGGCCAAAAGGAATGTAATTGTAACTACAGTAAAAATTAATCGTATATTTTTTACAAGAATTGGTCGTATTTGTTTTGCAGATTCTAAAATTCCTATAATACCATATCCAAGTAGAACTAGTCCTAGGTTTTGACCAAATAAAAAAGCGGAAAGCCCAATTAGTATCCATATAATTGAAAAAACAGAATGGATAGTTTTCTTTTTGCCTCGCTTTTTAAGAAAAAACGTTGCAATTGGCGGAAGTATAAATAATGCTATTATAATCGCTGCAGATAATGCAACTGTTTTTGTAAATGCCAAAGGCCAAAAAAGTTTGCCTTCTGCACCAGAAAGCATGAAAATTGGTATAAAGCTAATTATAGTTGTTAATCCTGCAGTTATTAAAGCACCAGACACCTCTTTTGTCGCATTAATGATTACAGTGTTTAGGTTTTTGTTTTCATCTTTTTTAAGATGCCTTACTATGTTTTCTATGAGAATAATTCCCATATCTACAATAGTGCCAATAGCAATAGCAATTCCAGATAGAGCAACGATATTTGCTTCTACATTACAGACTTTCATTGCTATAAAAACCATTAAAACTGCTAACGGTAGTAATCCAGATATAAGGAAAGATATTCTAAGATTCATTAGCATAATTATAACGACCAAAATGGCAATCATTATTTCGTAAATGAGAGCATTACTTAATGTATTTAAAGTATCATCAATTAATTCTGAACGATCATAAAAAGGAACAATAGTCAACTTTGACTTTTTTCCATTTTGTAATATTTTACTAGGCAGTCCAAGGCTAATCTCATCAATTTTTTCTTTAAGTGCATCTAAGACCTGCATTGGATTTTCACCAAAACGGGATGCGACAACACCACCTACAACTTCAGCACCTTCTTTATCTAAAATACCTCTTCGTACTGCTGGCCCCATAGAAACATGTGCAATATCCCCGATATGTATAGTCGTTAAATCATTAGAAATTATGGCTGTTTTTTCAATATCTGAGATAGATTTAACATAGCCTAGACCACGAACAAAGTATTCAGCTTTGTTAATTTCAAGTGTTTGTGCACCAATATTTCGATTACTTCTTTCAATTGCATCAACGACATTAGGTAGTGAAACACCAAATTGTTTCATTAATTCTGGATTAACATCAATTTGGTACTCCTTTACAAAACCACCAATAGATGCTACTTCTGAGACCCCTTTAGTAGATGTCAATGCATTTTTAATATAGAAGTCTTGTATACTTCTTAGTTCTTGTAAATTCCAACCTCCAGTAACTTCTCCATTTTCATCTCTACCCTCTAAAGTATACCAAAATACTTGCCCAAGAGCTGTTGCGTCTGGTCCAAGCTTAGGCTGAACATTTTGAGGTAAAAGTTTATTAGGTAAAGCACTAAGTTTTTCTAGAATACGGGATCTAGACCAATAAAAGTCTATATCATCTTCAAAAATTATATAGATGTTAGAAAACCCAAACATAGAATTACTTCGGACAGATTTTACACCCGGAATGCCCAATAAATTAGAGGTTAGAGGATAGGTGATTTGGTCTTCAATATCTTGAGGAGATTGCCCTTCCCATTCCGTATAAACGATTTGCTGATTTTCACCCATGTTAGGTATAGCGTCTACAGAAACCGGACGCTTGGGTAAAAAATCTAAGCCAAGGTTAAAAGGAAGTGTAATAGTACCTAAAACAATAATCAATACGATTACTATAAAAGCAAGGATCTTATTCTTGATTAAAAATTGTACACTTCTATTTAACATAGTAAGACTTAACTAAATGAGTGGTGAAATTATCAATTTTCAGCATATTATATTAAAAAAGTGAATTTATTTGATTAATGGTAAAAAAAAGAGGTCTAGTCCCAAGTTTTTTTAAGTTTTAGATAAAAGATAAGATACTAAGCACTAATGAATAAAAACCATGCAATATCTCAATGTGAGTTTATTTGGAGACTATGAATATAGATAATGAGATGATTCATCGAAAAAACGAGTAGTTTACCTTGTTAAGACTTTATTATGACGTTTTACTATGTTTATTTATATGTTGAAAAATAAGGGAATTCCTATTTGGTATAAAATTGCTAGAGTTTTTTACATCCAATTATGGGAAACTAAGAAGTTTCATTTTGATATCCTCTTTAGTAATTTTTCACATATATAATTAAGAATAAATTAAAGCCTTGCTTACTATGAATAACTCAACTATTACGAATAGCTCAAAGATTTCTACTATTTTCCTTTTATTAGTATTAATTGGATTTAAGAGTTTTTCTCAAACTCCTCAAGTAGATGGCCAATGGAGTGGTGTCATTCCTTTTGATATTGTACCTGTTGCTATAGCTAATTTACCAGATGGTAGAATATTGACTTGGTCTTCTAAGTCTAAATTTAATTTTGGAGGAGCAGACGGTTTTACTTACACTCAAATATTTGATCCAAATATCGGAACTGATGGTGGTGTGCTTACAGAAACATTAACAAATACCAACCATGATATGTTTTGTCCTGGTATCAATAACTTGGCAGATGGACGTGTTATGGCTACAGGAGGAAGCTCAAATGGGCGTGCAACTATTTACGATCCTATTACAGAAACATGGGTTGGAACAGATAATATGAACTATGGTAGAGGCTATCAAGGAGCTGTGACACTATCAGATGGTTCGGTGTTTACAATAGGTGGTTCTTGGAGTGGTGGAACTGGAGTTAAAGATGCTGAGATTTGGACAGAAGACTCAGGATGGACTGTACTTCCTGGTTTAGAAAAAACGATACTTTACAATCAACAAGATGATGATTATGAAACACAACAGGGGTCTTATAGATTAGACAACCATGCTTGGTTATGGGCAGCTCCAAATGGAAAAATTTTCCATGCTGGTCCAGGTGAAACGATGCATTGGATTGATGTAACAGGTAATGGCTCTTTTACAGTAGTCGGTCAAAGAGGAACTGTTGCTAGGCCAGATATATATTCTATGAACGGTACTACAGTAATGTTTGATGTCGGCAAAATTTTAAAATTTGGCGGTAGTTATACTTATTCAGGTGGTACTCCAAGTAGTGATAATGCATATGTTATTGATATTAATGATGAAAATAATGTTACGGTAACATTAACAGCTAATGATGCAGAAGAAGGAAGAATATTTCCAACGAGTGTTGTACTTCCTAATGGGGAAGTTATGATTATAGGTGGTATGGATACATCAGTACCATTTTCAGATAATGGAGCACATTTATCTCTTGAGATATATAATCCAGACACCAACTTATTTAGAACAGTAGTGGACATGGATGAAGAGCGAACTTACCATAGTGCCGGTATTCTAATGAATGATGGCCGTGTGTTTATGGGAGGCGGTGGTCTTTGTGGTGGTTGTGCTACAAACCATGCTAATGCCGAAATTTATAGCCCTCCATATTTATTCGATACTAATGGAGATTTAGCCGTTCGTCCAACTTTGAGTGCGCCAAATTCAGCGTATTATGATAACACTTTTTCGGTAGTAGCCTCTCCAGATGTTACTGATTTTGCTTTTATTAGATTATCTTCTGCAACCCACAGTGTTAATAACGAGCAACGTAGAGTACCTGTATCCTATACAGGTTCTAATGGTAATTATCAATTAAACATACCTAATGCCAATATAATGCCACCAGGCTATTATATGTTATTTGCAATGAATTCAGATGGTGTGCCAAGTATTTCTGAAGCTGTTTTAGTTGGTAATTTGAATTTTGAAGATAACTTAGCTTTAAATCAACCAACATCTCAATCTAGTCTATATCCTAATGGTGAATCTTTTAAAGCTGTAGATGGAAATACTGATGGTAATTTTAATGCAAATCCTAACTCTGTAACTCATACTGGAGATGGAGTCAATCAAACTGACGCATGGTGGCGAGTAGATTTAGGAGATGCTTATGAGTATAGTTTAGATGCTATACGCGTATTTAATAGAACAGATTGTTGTACTGATCGCTTGGACGGTGCAACTGTATATATAGGTAATATCGATAGTACAAATCCTGCAGATTATACTGAAGTAGCTACACTAACAGCCGATGGAACTCAGGTTTTAACTCAAAATTTAGGCACTGCGAGGTATGTTATGATTCGGCAAACTGGGATATTAAGTTTAACAGAAGTTCAGGTATTTGGACAAGGAATTAACTGTCCTGTAGAAGGCACAGCTTGTGATGATGGGGATGTAAATACAAGTAATGATATTGAAAATGGTAACTGTAGTTGTGAAGGAACAATTATATCTTGTGATAATATTGAAACTGTAGCTCAAGTAGATGGCGAAAGTTTTATTGGAGAGACAGAAATCACGGTTACAGAAGATGATGATGTAACATTGTCCCTTAATTTAGATGATGTTGTTTATACTATAGAAGATCCAGATGGTAATATCCTTGGTAGTAATAGTATTAGTGAAATTTCATTTGATCAATCTGGCTTATATACATTTACAAGTTCTGTATATGGTCCGTTAACACAGAGCCCAACTGTATTGTATGTTAATAGTGAAGAAACAGCAGGACCTAATAACGTTGCTTCAAACGCACTTGATGATGATCCAAATACTATTTGGCATACGCAGTATAGTGATGTTGACCCAGATACACCTTATCCACACGAAATACAATTAGATTTAGGGGCTGAATCTACCGTTTCTGGACTTGAGTATTTGCCAAGACAGACAGGTGTTAATGGTACAATTGCTGATTATGAAATATATGTAAGTAATGACGCTAACAATTGGGGTACAGCAGTAAATACAGGTACATGGGCAAACAATAATCAATTAAAGACTGTAAACTTTACTGAAAAACTTGGTCGTTATGTACGTTTAGTTGCGCTTTCTGAAGTTAATGGCAATCCATGGGCTGCAGCTGCAGAAATAGATATTATAGCAACTGGAGTTACGGACTGTGTTAAAACCTTACAAATTAATGTTACTTCTAAACCTTGTGAAGAATTAGCTATAGTTTATGAAATAAACGGAGAAAGTGGTACAGGAGAAACAGAAATTAATGTAACTGTTGGTGATGATATAGGCTTGTTTCTTAATTCAGATGTTGCTTATACTGTAGAAGATCCAAATGCTATAGTTCTTCCTAGTAATACAATTAATAATATTGGTTTAGGACAATCTGGAGTATATACAGTAAAAAGTACTTTAGACCTAGTGCCAGGGAATTTTTCAGATCCGGTTTTATTGTATGTAGATAGTGAAGAGCTAAACGTCGGTAACGCTGCTACTAATGCCTTAGATGGTGATCCTGCTACTATATGGCATACTGAGTGGGTAAATTCAAATCCACCACCTCCTCATGAAATACAATTAGATTTAGGTGAGAACTCATTTGTATCTGGTTTTACATATTTACCGCGTCAAGCTGCTCAACAAAATGGTAGAGTTGCTAATTATGAAATTTATGTAAGTAATTCAACCACCAATTGGGGTGCACCTGTAAGTACAGGTACCTGGGCAAATGACCAAGCTTTAAAAACGGTTAATTTCCCTGCAGTACAAGCGAGGTATTTACGTTTTGTTGCACTTTCTGAAGTTAATGGAAATCCTTGGGCAGCTGCTGCAGAAATTGATGTCATAAGACCTGAGCCAACGGTTTATTTTGTAAATAGTGAAGATACTGTTTCAGGAGGTCTTGCTTCAAACGCCTTTGACGGGGATCCAAATACTATATGGCATACAGAGTACAGTAATGTTCCTGATACTCCATACCCTCATGAGCTACAAATAGATTTGGGTATTGAATCGGATGTTTCAGGCCTTGAATATTTACCTCGCCAAGATGCAAGTTTTAATGGTACAATTGCTAATTATGAAATTTATGTAAGTAATGATCCAAATAACTGGGGTGCTGCAGTAAATTCGGGAACATGGTCAACTAATAAAGAATTAAAAACCGTAAGTTTTACAGAAACTTCAGCACGTTATGTGCGATTAGTTGCGCTATCTGAAGTGAATAATAATGATTGGGCATCAGCTGCGGAGATTAATATTATTAGAACAATCCCTGCAGAATGTATTAAAACCATACAAATTAATGTCGATACGGTAACAAATTACACCTATAATAATGGTTGGTCTCCGAGTGATCCTAATAACGTATCTAATTTTAATGATACTATTGTAGTTGAGGCTGGAGAAGCTGTGATTTCTATGGATACCACAACCGATGATGTAACTGTTGAAGAAGGGGCAGCATTAACCGTAAACTCAGGTGTAACATTAACAGCTAATACAACGACTTTAAAATCAACATCGCAGTTGTATTCAAGTTTAATTGCTGATGGTACAGTTGAAGGTGCAATAAAATATGAGCGCTTTGTTAATGCTAATTCTGGAGGTAATGATTTAATTTCACCTCCACTTTCAGGGCAGACGTGGGCAGATTTTTTAAGTTCTGACACTAATGCTACTGACTTATTAAATAATGGTAGTACTAACCCAATAACATATGCTTTTGGTCCTTTTGATAAAACGGCTGATTCATACATAAATTATACAGATGCTGAATCACCATCCTTAACTTTAATAAGTGGAAAAGGCTATAGAGCTGGTACAGATCCTAGTTTAGATCCTGGAACTAATTTAACTTTTGCAGGTACAGTACCTACATCACAAATAAGTGTGAATATATTAGATACAGGAGCAACATTCCCAGATTGGAACTTAATTGGTAATCCATACCCTTCTTATCTTGATATGGATTTGTTTCTAGAATTTGTAATATTCGATGACGGAATGGGCACAATCATAAGAAACATGGATATTTTAGAGGATATCTCAGGTATATATGGTTATGCAGGAAGTGCTGTAGCTAACAAATGGGACGTTATTACATTAGCCAATGCTAGTGTCAAACTAATGGCACCAGGACAAGGGTTCTTTGTTGCAGCAAATGATACTTATGTAAATGATCATGATATTGTTTTTGATCCATCAATGAGAGCAATAGGTTCGGATGATGATTTTATACTTGGTCGTAATTCAAATCAATTAACTTTTTTAAAGCTTAATATTGGCACAGCTAACAATGATTATGGTACTGAATTCTATTTTAACGAAAATGCAAGTCAAGGTTTAGACCTTGGATACGATGGTAAAATTTTAGGTAATGTAGCACCAAATTTTGCGCTTTATTCTCATTTAGTAGAAGATAACACAGGGCTTCCAATAGCTTTACAGGCGTTAAATCCTTCAGATTTAGTTAATACTGTAATTCCATTAGGTGTCAATTCTAATCAAGGTGAGCAAATTACTTTTAGTATAAGTGAAACCACATTACCAAGTAATGTTGATGTTTATTTAGAAGATAATGTTACTAATACAGTTACATTACTAAATTCAGGTGATTATACATTTACTCCAAATGTTGATTTAAGCGGTACAGGTCGTTTCTATCTACGTGTCTCATCGACAGTATTATCGGTAGGTAACAATGAACTAGATTATATACAAATATATACAACGACTAATCCAAAATCCTTAATTATAAAAGGAGAATTAAATGCAGAAACGACGGTAAGTTTATATGATATACAAGGCCGATTAGTATTAAATACGGCAATAAATCACTTAGATTTAATTAACACCGTTGATATTTCAGCAATAGGAACTGGTGTGTATTTTGTGAAAGTATTTAATGATAGTCAAAGCAAAACACAAAAGCTTGTAATTAAATAAATTATAAACACATTAATTATAAAAAAAAGCTGCCTTTAATAAAAAGGCAGCTTTTTGTTTTTTGCTTTTAAGTATTAGTTGCAATTAGGTTCTGTAGATTCAGCCTTGCTTGTTGTCCGTATTACATTTTTTACTGTGTTAACTCCTCTAACAGTAAATTCTATATAGTCAATTTCAACTTCAGTAATAACTCCATTATTTGCATTCGTAAATGAAAACTGTGTCATGATTTCCTCTCCAGACAACGTCAAGTCACCATTACCATCTATAAATTGACCTCTAATACGATAACGCTGAACAAATGGGATTTGAATATTATTATACACTTGAAAAGTGTCATACACTAACACAGCATCTCCAGGAGGAACTTCAATAGTTCTTGTAGAAGAATATGTTTGCTCAACACCATTTTCTTCACTTGAATATTGCGTATTTACATTGGTAATAGCAGTTTGCTGTTCATAAGAAGCGGTAGCTTCTGCAGAGACTGTTGCACCTGTACCAAAAAAGCTGGCTTCTGCTTCTACACCAAGTGTTAGAGAGCCTCCTACAGTTTCTGTAGATGTCATACTAAATGATTCCTCAAAACCAGCTTGAGAAGTCTTACTTTCACTAATATCAACTATAAAAGTCTGACTTAATGGACCATTGGTACAGTTTGTTAATTTAGAGTTGTTTTCAAAGCTAGCAGCATTAGCAGCTGCTGGTAAAATGGGTTGTAAGTTTCTAGTTTCTAAAACTTCAATATCCCAATCAATATTCAAACTCAAAATCCTGAAATAAGCAATGTCATCGTCAGTGTTATTATTGCTTATTCTTTTTCCATCCACTGCATCAACTATTCGTAATGGGGCACCAGGATTTGTTTCGCAATACATTCTATGCAAACCGTTATCATCTTTTATAATTCTAAATCTATTGCTATTTGGGATAGTTGCTAAGTTGGTTCCATCAACATGTCTACCATTATCTTGAAATAAGTAACCAGAAGGAGTCATTTCTAAAAATAAATTTTCACCAGCTGATGTAACAATACCAGTTACAATAGCGAACGCACCATCGCTGTTTGGTATTTCAAGAAACGTATATTGGTATTTAAAATCCCAATCTTCTGTTCCCCAACCTGTTTGATCGTCTACATTTACTTCTCTACCATAGGTGCCAGAGCCATTATAATCTACCCAACAAGCATTATCACTTGTTAAATCTCCTTCAGCTACTATCTGCATATAGTATTTTTGAGATTCTCTAAAAGTGAAACTTTCATTATAAAGATTTACTAAATTCTCTGAATTAATCTCTTCATTAGGCGGATTGTTTTTAAAGGAAACAATAGAAATATCTTCCTGTGATAGTACAGATCCATTTCCATCTTTTATAGTAATTGAAATAGGTACTCCAGAGGATAATTCATCTCTAGCTTCTTCAGATAAATCTTCAACATCAAAAGATAACTGCGCAATATTGGTATCTACATCTATATCTACTGTAGCATTATAATCTCCTGTAGTAGCATTTACTGTAATTTCAGCTGTTTCTGGTATATAGCCTTTTTTTGCAATGTTTCTTGCACTAATGCTAATACCTAGGCTTCCTAAATATCGTTCTAAATCATCCTCTGATATACCTTGAGTTTCATTGAGTTCGTCATTATCACCTGATTGTCCTGGTGAGTCATCTTTACTACATGCAATAGTTGCAATGCAAAGCATTAATGCAATTGCTTTTTTTAAATACGATTTCATAATAAAATAGTTTTGTGATTATTAATACATCAGTTTGCTGTGCCTTACTCTATAGGTCTACGATTATTAATAGTTGAGCAAGACACCACAAAACTGTTATGCCAAATTAATGACAAGTCAAATGTATTTAGATGTTGATTATCAGTGAAATAAGTTTTGCGGACAAAAGCCGGACAGTCTTAAAAAGTGTGCGGACTAAAAGCGGACATAATCTTAGGGATTATGCTATTTATATAGAAAATATTAGGTCTTCTAGAGATTCGCTGGCATTGAGGCCTAATTTTTTGCGAACACGATATCTTGCTTTTTTTATGCCCTCATTTGAGATATTAAGAATAGAAGCTATCTCTTTAGAGGATAGGTTCATTTTTACTAAAGAAAGAAATCTTAATTCGGACGCAGAAATCTTTGGGTAACGTTCTTTTATTTGACTATTAAAGTCTTTATGTACCTGCTGAAAGTAATTGCTAAACTTATCCCAGTTATTATCATCTTGCAAGTCAAAATCGATTGTTCTTATAAGGTGTTGGTAACCGTCCCTGTTTTGCGCTGCTTTAAGCTCTTCAGCTTTGCTTTTGAGACTGGTAAGAACCTCATTCTTTTTTACTAAGTGTAATGCGTGAGTAGTCAACTCTTTCTTTTTAAAGTCTAATTCTGCATCCACTTTTTCTTTTTCAACTTTGTTTCTCCTTAATTTTTGTCTAAAGCCATAAAACCCAAACCCTACAATTCCTAATGTCAGTAATAAAAAACTACTTAATAGATATTTTTGTAGTTTACTTACTCTTTCTTTTTCTTCTAAAAGACCTATTTCTTTCTCCTGTAATATTATCTGCCGCTCTTTCTCTTTTGTTTCGAATTCTGTTGTTAACCGTTGAATTTCCTTACTCTTTTTTAGATTATATACAGAATCGTAAACACTCTTGTACTTAATGTGATTTTCAAATGCTTTTTTATAGTCTCCTGTTAATTTATAAGCTTCCATTTTATTTTCGTAGGCTACGTAGAGATCATCTATATTACCAATGGAGTCAGCAATTTTTATGGCTTCTCCAGAAAATTCTAAAGCTTCACTAGGTCTATTGAGTTTAATATAAGCAGTTGTGAGTCCATTCATGGCCCAAACTTGTGTTATCGGGTTCTTGGCAATGTCTTTTGAATAGTGCAGAGAACGTTGTAAATAGGCAATACCCTTATTCACTTTATTGATTTCTACATAAAGTCTGCCGATAATAAAGCAGGTAACAGCTATACGTCCGTTACTTCCGAGTTCTTCAGAAATCGCAAGGCTTCGTTTGAGGTGGTCTAGAGATTTGTCATATTCTTTTGTAAAGTAGTAACTATTACCAAGATTGCTTAAGTTAGTCGAGATAGCTGCTCTATCATTTAGTTTCAGGCTAATCTCTAGAGCTTTTTTATAATACTTTATGGCGTTTTCATCATCTATAATATAATTGTATAAGTTACCAAGTGTTATATAGCAGCCTAGTAACTCTCTTTCATCTTTAATGTTCTCAGCTATGTCAATAGCTTTAAGTACATTTTTGATACCTAGGTCATACTTAGTTAAAAACCGATAAGTTTGCGCCTTGATTTTATAGAACCTGAGTAAGAGGGCAGAGTCTTTTTTAATTTTAGTATAATAATTTAGATTTTTGTCAATTTCATCAATGGCCTTGTTATAATTACCTTTTTTCATTTGAATATTAATGAGATAATATTTTACAAGTCCCTCTTGATGGCTGTTTTTTTGGTCACCAAAAAGTTTCAGTGCGTTTTCTAAGTAATACTTTGCCGAATCTAGATTATGTTTCCTACTGAAATACCTTCCTAGATTTTTTTGAGCTGTTGCAGCACCATGGTTATAATTTAATTTCTGAGATAATTTTAAAGTGCTTTTTGCTAGTTTCAATCCTTCATCTGGGTCTATCCAGTAATAAATATCAAAAAGCCTATTACCAGTTTTTACTTTTAGTGTGTCCTCAGAATGAAGATTAAAGTTATTAAGAAGACTGTCTAATTCTTTTACATCTTGAGCATTTAATTTTAAGGTCATAAAAAGGCCTAAAATCAAAGTAAATGCTTTATATATTGAATTGCTCGCTACCATTTTGATACTTTGATTACTGTCTTTATAAGTTTAGTATTAAATCTTCTAGGGATTCATTAGGATTTAAGCTAAGCTTTTTTCGGACGCGATAACGTGCTTTTTTAATACCTTCATTAGATATATTTAATATGGATGCTATCTCTTTTGAAGATAAATTCATTTTTACCAATGAAAGAAATCGTAATTCTGATGCAGAAATTTTTGGGTATAGCTCCTTAACTTTAGAGTTAAAGTCTTTATGAACTTGCTGAAAGTAGTTACTAAAATTCTTCCAGTTATTGTCATCTTGTAGATCAAAATCTATGGTTCTTATAAGATGTTGATAACCACCATCATTTTGAGCTTTCTTTAATTCTTTAGCTTGTTGTTTTAGGTTTTCCAGCACTTCATTTTTCTTAGCAAGATGTAAGGCATGAGCTGTAAGTTCTTTTTTCTTGAAAGCTAATTCATCATCTAATTTTTCCTTTTCGGCTGTATTGCGTTTAATTCTTTGTTTGAACCCATAGTATCCAAAGCCAATAGCAACGATACTAAGTAGAAGACCGCCTCCCAATAGCCATTTTTGTAGGCTATTCACTGTTGCTTTTTGCTCAAGAATGCCTATTTCATTTTTTTGAAGCGCAATTTCTTGCTCTCTTTCTTTGGTTTCAAATTCTGTTTTTAGTCGTTCTATTTCTTTAGATTTTTCAATATTATAGACAGAGTCATTAATGCTTTTATAAGTGATATGATCTTCCAAGGCATTTTTGTGCTGACCCAAGGCAACGTATGCTTCTGATCTATCTCTATAAGCTTGGTATAAATCATCTTTATTACCAATAGAATCAGCTAATATAATGGCTCTGTTTAGATAAGGTAATGCTTTATCAGGTTGATTCAACTCTTCGGTATAAACATCACCTAATTTTTTCAATGCCCAAGATTCTGAAAGCGGATTGTGAGAAATGTTTTTAGAATAATGGATGGATTCTTCTAAATGAGTAATACCTTTTTTAATGGAGCCTTTTCTTATATATGTTTTTCCAATATTAAATAAGGTAATTCCAGCAAGACTATGTAGTTTCATCTCTTTAGATATGGGTAGGCTTTCTTCAAGATACTTTAGAGCTACATCATAATTTTCAATGACATAATTAGAGTTCCCAATATCATTTAAAGCAAGAGCAATAAGTCTTTTATCATTTACTTTTTTATAGTGTTCTAAAGTTTGTTTTGTAAGGGCAATTGATTTTTGTTTATTGTCTGTATAGTGGTAAAGCGAAGCCAATGTGCCCGTAATTATTGCTTTATTATCTTCGTCACCAATCTTTTTGGCAATATTAAGAGCTTCAAGAGTCGCTTCAAAGCCTTCTTTGTATCGCGTTTGCCTCATGTAAATACGTCCTCTTACTCCCAAAAGCATCATAATTACGGTGGAGTCTACAGGCTCAGAATACAAAGCTAAGTTGGCTTCTATTGTTTCTAAAGCATTGTCGTAATCTGTTTTACTATATTGAGTGTATACCTTCTTGGCAATCATAATGCCTTCATTATGTTTGTCACCAAGATCCTTGTATAAGTCTCTTGCCTTTTCAAAGTAATTAAGAGCAGAGTCAAGTTGACGCGTATTTTTAAATTGAACCCCTTTATGAGCATATGATTTAGCAATTCCAGCCTTATAATTTAGCTTTTTCGCTAAATCTAATCCAGCTTCAGAATACTGCATTGCTAATTCAGGTTTGTGCCCATAATATAAATCATAAAGGTCATGTGCGGTGTTTACCTTAGAGGAATCTTGCTTTTGATTTTTGTAAGTATTTAAAAGACTATCTATTTTTTCTTGGCTCTGAGCCCAAGCAGAAGAGTCTAATACAATAATAAAAGCAAATGCGATAAGACACCTTTGTATCATTTTTCAAGCTGATTGTTGTTGGTAAATAAAGATACTAATTCTTATTTTTAAGTTCTAATTTAGTGTACGGACAAAAAGCGGACAAGCAAAATTTAAGGTCATATTTGCTGTAAATCCTGCGGTTATAATTTTGTTTAATTTATCTGTAGATTCTGCTTTTACAATGAACAATTAAATATTATTTTTGCACATGCAACACAACAAAGTCCTAATACTAGATTTCGGGTCGCAATACACACAGCTTATTGCGCGTCGCGTTAGAGAATTAAACATCTATTGCGAAATTCATCCATTTAATAAAATTCCTTCAGATTCTGATAGCTTTAAAGCAGTCATTTTATCTGGTAGTCCAAACTCTGTAAGAGGTGAAGATGTATTACATCCAGATCTTGCCGAAATTCGTGGCAAAAAACCATTGTTAGCGGTATGCTATGGTGCACAATATCTAGCGCACTTTTCTGGAGGTAAAGTAGCTGAATCTAATACTAGAGAGTATGGTAGAGCGCATTTAAACTTTATAAAGGAAGGAGAGGATTTCTTTACAGGTATTTATAAAGGAAGTCAAGTTTGGATGAGTCATAGTGATACGATAAAAGTATTGCCAACTAATGGTGTATTATTAGCGAGTACGCACGATGTAGAAAATGCAGCTTATAAAATTGAAGGAGAAACGACATATGCTATTCAATTTCATCCGGAAGTATATCATTCTACAGACGGCAAACAACTATTAGAAAACTTTTTAGTTCACATTGCCCAAGTAGAACAAGATTGGACTCCACAATCTTTTGTTGATGAAACCGTTGAAGATTTAAAGACACAATTAGGTAACGATAAAGTCGTTCTTGGTTTATCAGGCGGAGTAGATTCTTCTGTTGCCGCGATGTTATTACATAAAGCAATTGGTAAAAACTTGTATTGCATCTTTGTAAACAATGGTTTACTAAGAAAAAATGAGTTTACAGATGTACTGAAGCAATATGAAGGTATGGGCTTTAATGTAAAAGGCGTTGATGCTTCGGCACGTTTTTTGGAAGCTCTTAAAGGATTAAGTGACCCTGAGCTTAAAAGAAAAGCGATAGGTAAAACGTTCATTGAGGTTTTTGATGATGAAGCACATCTTATACAAGATGTGAAATGGTTGGCGCAAGGTACCATTTACCCAGATGTTATTGAGAGTGTTTCAGCAACTGGAGGTCCTAGTGCAACAATAAAAAGTCATCATAATGTTGGTGGATTACCAGATTTTATGAAGTTAAAAGTGGTAGAACCCTTAAAAACATTGTTTAAAGATGAGGTAAGACGCGTTGGTGCTTCTATGGATATGGATAAACAATTATTAGGAAGGCACCCTTTTCCTGGTCCTGGTTTAGCTATTCGCATTCTTGGAGATCTAACTGAAGAGAAAGTACGTATATTACAAGAGGTAGATGCTATTTTTATAAATAACTTACGTACTTGGAATTTGTACGATAAAGTATGGCAAGCCGGAGCAATGTTATTGCCAGTGAATAGTGTAGGAGTAATGGGAGATGAGCGTACTTACGAAAAATGCGTAGCTTTAAGAGCTGTGGAAAGTACAGATGGAATGACAGCAGATTGGGTAAATTTACCATATGAGTTTTTGCAAAAAACCTCAAATGAAATTATAAATAAAGTAAAAGGTGTAAATAGAGTTGTATATGATATTAGCTCAAAACCACCAGCTACTATTGAATGGGAATAATAAGTGACTTATTTACTGAATTTGTTTCCAAAATATGATTAGTTAAAACAGAATACATGAAAAATATTTTAACCGTCTTGTTAATCGCTTTTGCAATTAGTTTGAGCGCTCAAAATTATAAAGAGCACAGGGTAAAAGCAGGAGAAACTATTGAGAGTATAGCCAAAAAATATTTGGTTACACCTTTTGATATTTATGCTCTAAACCCAGATGCAAAGACAAAATTTCAGATGAATACGGTTTTAATCATTCCAGATTCTAAAATTAAGAATGAGCCTATTGAAGAAGAAAGTCGAGAACTTATTGGTTATAAAAAACATAAGGTTAAACGTAAAGAAACCTTGTATGGTTTATCTAAGAAATATAATGTCTCTGAAGATGAAATAAAAAAAGCTAATCGTTTTTTGTATTCTGAAAATCTTAAAAAAGGAAACAAGATTAGAATACCAAAGTATAGAACAGTTATCTCTAAACAGACATTAAATAATACTGTTAAAAAGTATATTGTTCAGCCTAAAGAGGGAAAATGGAGAATTGCTTATAAATTTGGAATTACTGTTGCAGAACTCGAAGGTTTAAATCCATCTATGAATTCTATTATTCAGCCAGGTGATGAGCTTAACGTGCCAAATATTGAAGATAAAGCGGAAAAACAAATTGAGACAACTTATAACTATTACGAAGTTTTACCTAAAGAAGGATTTTACAGATTAAAAGTAAAATTAGACTTAACGCAAGAGCAATTAGAAACATTAAACCCTGAGTTAAAGGAAACAGGTTTAAAAGCTGGTATGGTGTTAAAAGTACCTTCAGAAGTTAATGTTGATGGTAGTTTATCTAATGTTGAGATTACAGATTTAAAAATGAATCTCAATAATTTTGAAACAAAAAAATTGGCTTTAATGATGCCTTATCGCTTAGACAGAGTTGATGTTGATGAGGTTGAAGAAACTAAAAAAAGAATCAAAGAAGATAAGTTGTTTTCTATAGTTTTAGATTTTCATGTTGGTGTGGTTATGGCTCTAGATTCGGCAAAACAATTAGGTATTTCTACAGATTTAAAGGTGCTTGATACACGTTATAGACCTTCAGCAGTAAGAAGTCTACTTGATGACAATGATTTTTCAGATTATGACGCAGTTATAGGACCAATGCATGAAGAGAGCTTTGATCGTGTAGCCTCAGCTTTAAAAAGAGATAGAGTTCCTGTTATTGCAGCTATGAATAAACCAAAAGAGGTATATAGTAATGTGTTTCAAACTATACCAGAGGATAAGTTGTTGCGTAAAACTATGATAGATTTTGTTAAAGCTGATAGCTTAAAGACTAAGGTTGTTGTAGTTTCAGATTGGGAAAATCGTGCTAGGAGTGAATCGTTAAAGACTGATTTTCCTAATGCGAAATTTATATTTTCTAGAGAGAAGAAAAAATCTAAGAAAACAGATGAGAGTAAAGATGGCTTTTTTATTTATCCAACAGAACTCGAAAATGTATTTAGAGAAGGTAAAACTATTGTGTTTTTAGAAACTAATAATAATTCATTTGCGTCTAGTGTTATAAGTATGATCAATGGACATGTTACGGATAGAACTGAAATTGTTTTAGTAACCTTAGATAAGAATAAAGCCTTTGAGGGTAAAAATATAGATAACAACTACCTTTCTAATCTTAAGTTTCATTATCCTTATGTAAACAAAGAATTTGATACCTCTAAGTCAAATAATTTTGTAAAAGCATATAAAAAAGAATATGGTGTGTCTCCAAGTAAATATGTAATACGTGGTTTTGATCTTACTTTAGATTTGTTGATGCGTTTAGCATCCGAAGACAGTTTATATGAAGCGTCAAGTGATGCTATAGAAACAGAATACATAGAAAACAAGTTTAGATATAAAAAATCTATGTTTGGTGGTTATGTAAACGAAGCGATTTATATTGTAAAGTATGATAATTTAAGAATCGTAAAGGCTAATTAAAAAATAAATTTGTCACTATTACGTTTTACAGAAGTAATGTACATAAAACACTTCATATTTTGCTTTCTGTTCCTTTTCATTGGAGAAAATTCTAATGAAGAGACGATAACTTGGAATGCATCTAAAAAGCTTACTTGGGCAGATTTTAAGGCAGATCCTAACTTAGAGTCTAATGCTGCAGCCTTAACAGCTTCTGGTATTACTTTTGGATATTCGGTTAAGACTTCGGGAAATCGAATTATAGACTTTTCTACATCTGTTGAAGCGCACTTTTACCCAAATAAATCTTGGTATTTAAAAGAAAAAAGTGATGCTTATATTTTAAAGCATGAGCAATTGCATTTTGATATTACTGAGTTATATGTACGCAAGTTTAGAGAACAAATTGATAGATTACGAGTGAATCAGAATCTTAAAGAACAGTTGAATAAATTACACGTATCTGTAAATGAAGCTTTAAACGAAACACAAAAGCGTTATGATAAGCAAAGCAATCACTCAATAAATACTGAAATGCAGAAGCAATGGGAAAGTTTTATAGAAGCTGAACTTAAAACATTAGATAACTATAAGTCTCAATAACTTGGAAGGTAGTAAAGAAGCGCTTATAGAACTGGCTCACTACAAAATGCCGTTTGGCAAATACAAAGATGAATTTCTCGTTGATATCCCAGAATACTATTATACTTGGTTTAAGCAAAAAGGATTTCCAAAAGGGAAACTAGGTCGTATGATGATACAGATGCACGATATTAAAATCAATGGGTTAGAAGAATTGATTTATAGGATCAAGCGCGATTTTAAGAAATAAATATTAGTCTTTTTTAACTCTAAATAAGGTGTCAAAAGCAGCATATACTGCTAAATGTAAGGTGTCACCATGATCTAATTTTTCGAAAAAACCAAAGTGTACTTCAGTATTCTCTTTTTTATCGGAATTTAGTTTTTCATAAAGCTGCTTTGCATCTTCTTCCATTATTTTTCCTTCCTTGCCAACACCAATGTAAATTTTCTTTTCACTAGAATAGGATTTAGGCTCTAGTTTTAACAAAGATTGATTATCCCACCATAGACTTGGGCTTATGATGATATAATTATCAAACAAGTCTGGTTTTTTAAATAGAATTTCTGTGACTAGTAAACCGCCAAGCGATTGTCCTATTATAGTTTTTATATCATTTACTATATATTGAGACTCAATATATGGCTGAAGTTCATTTTCAATAAAATTGATAAATTTTTCTGATTCACCAGTTGTTGGGAAATCTTTTTTATCTCTTTCTATAGTAGTAGGAAAAGTGAAATCTCGCTTCCTGTCTATATTAGAAATACCAACAACAATAGTTTCAGAAATCATATTTATCCACGAAAAAGACCCAAATTGTACTAATCCAGAAATATGAATAAAATCTTCATCCACAGAACCATCTAATAAATAAATTACGGGATAGATTTTAGTGGAATCTGCAGAATAACCTTGTGGTAAATAAATATTTAATGTTCTGTCTTGGTTTAGTATTTTTGAATGAAATGTAACAGATTCACCAATAATTACTGGTGTTTTTTCAATTGCTTTTATGTTCTCTTGTGAATAGGCTTTAAATGCTAAAAAGCATAATACTATAATAAGAGTGTTGCTTGTAAACTTCATAATTTATATCTTATTATTAAGATTCCTGCTTTCTCAGGAATTGGATGAGTTGTTGTACAGCCTTACCACGATGTCCAATGATATTCTTCTCTTCTAGAGAAATTTCCGCAAAAGTTTTATCGTAACCTTCAGCTTTAAAAATGGGGTCGTAGCCAAAGCCTTTTTCTCCATGTTTTTCTGTTGTGATTTCCCCTTTACAGATTCCTGTAAATGTTTCTAATTCACCATTAAGATGTAATGCTATAACGGTTTTGAACTGTGCTTGTCGTGACGCTTTATGTTCTAATTTAGATAATAATTTATTCATATTATCCTCCGCGTTTCGCTGAGGCCCAGCATAACGTGCGGAAAACACTCCAGGCTCGCCATTAAGAGCCAAGACTTCTAGACCTGTGTCATCTGCAAAACAATCGTAGCCATAATTGGTTTTTATATATTCTGCTTTTTGTATGGCATTACCTTCGATAGTTAATTGTGTTTCGGGGATATCTTCAATACATAAGATATCAGCCAAACTCAATAGTTTAATATGTTCAGGGACTAGTGCTTGGACTTCTTTAAGTTTATTATTGTTGTTTGTTGCGAAAACGAGTTGCATGTAGTGATAAAGTAGTGTTTGTATTAAATGTATAGTACTAAAATAATATTAGTTTTACTAAAAACATACAAAGCATGCGCTATTTCTTTTTTACACTCATAATCTCATGTATTGGCTTTTCGCAAACTACTGTTCAGAAAGACAGTTTGGGTTGGAATTTATTAGTAGATGGTCAGTCATTTGAGGTCAAGGGAGCTACTTTTGGTTATGATAAAGACATTGAGAACTACGATACTTATTTTAAAGATTTAAAATTTTTAGGTGTTAACACGATTAGAACTTGGGCAACAGGTGACAATACGCCAGAACTATTAGATGCTGCTCAAACCAATGACATTAAAGTGATGGTTGGTATTTGGATGCGTCATGGTAGACCAGGTATGGAAGATGACGATAGCTTTAATTATTTAGAAGATACAGAAGGTATGGAGGCGATGTATAATACGGCTGTTGAAACTGTGGAAAACTATAAGGACCATCCAGCAGTATTAACTTGGGGAGTTGGTAATGAAGTGTACCTAAATACGGCTACTGATGAAGAAAAATTAGCCTATTCAAAGTTTTTAGAACGTATATGCAGTACTATAAAATCCATGGATGCTAATCATCCTATCACATCCGTTGAAGCTTGGACTTTTGGATTAGAATGGTGGGAAAAGCACGTGCCATCTATAGATATCTATGGATTGAACAGTTATGGAGCAGGAGCTAATTATTTACAAGGTGAATTAGAAAAACGAAATATTGACAAACCATACATCATTACAGAGTTTGGAGTCACTGGCGAGTGGGATATAAAAAATAAAAAAAATGGTATTACTGTAGAGCCAACAGATAAAGAGAAATACAATGCGATTGCAAATGGTTATAAAGATTGGATAGCGAATAAATCGAAATGCTTAGGAGTTTACATGTTTCATTACAGTAGTGGCAATAACTTTATTGCACCATGGTTATTTACGCATGTTAATAATTTGAAACGTCCGCAATATTGGGCTATAAGAAAGGCTTATACAGGTAATAAACCAGTTAATAATAGTCCAGATATTGAGACTTTTGTTTTACCAAAAAGCACTTTTAAAAGTGGCTCATGGATTCCAGTGACTTTAAATGTGAATGATATAGAAAATGATAATGTAGAGGTGAGTTTTTCTTATAATCAACGTACTGGAAGCCGGAAACGGAGAGATCAGATCTTAACACTTAATCATAGTGGAAATCTTAATGAAGGGTTTGAAATTGAAGTGCCAAAAGAAGACGGAGCTATAAAAGTGTATGCTAATGTAAAAGATGCTTTTGGAAATCTTGGTATTGCATCCACTTCGATTATGGTTAGTGACAAAGATGCACGTTCAAAAAAGTTTAAAGTCCCAAAAGTAGAGTTACCATTCTATGTGTATAAAGACGATAGAGATTTACCTTTTGCTCCAACAGGCTATATGGGAAATTATAAGGATATGGTCGTGGATATGAATTCTAAAGATGATGTGTATTCTGGTGAAACATCGATTAAAATCAGTTATAATGCTGAAGGTGGCTGGTACGGATTGGCGTTAGTAGATCCTGCAAATGATTGGGGAGAAATTTTAGGTGGCTATGATATTAGTGATGCTAAAACGTTTAGTTTTTGGGCAAAATCTAATTTTGATGTCCATGCAACGATAGGGTTTGGTTTAATTGATGCTGATAAACCATTCCCAGATACTGCAAAGAAATCTGTAAAAATAAAATTGACCGACGAGTGGAAGAAATTTGTCATTAAGACTAAAAAATTAGACTTAAGTTGTATTCGTTCGGGTTTAGTGTTGTTTTCTAATGGAAATGGTTATCCGTATAAAATTTATATTGATGATGTGGTTTTTGAGTAGGATATAATTACCTAAAATCAATGGTACAACTCTTAGATTGCCCAAACCATTTTACACGATTTCTTGAAGCTGTTTTATAGATGTAGTCTCTAATAAGTCTTGGAATAAAAGCTAATAAAGCAGCTACACGTTTCCATTTTGGTATTTTAGATATAATTCGTAGAAATCCATCTGAATGTGTTTTAACATTATTATCATCGATTAGGATTACAGTGTCGAGTTGTTGAGTTGGGAAGCCATATTGCATTAATAATTCTTGACCATAGCTTGATTGAAATGCAACAAATTGAAATAAATCCTTAGGAGCAAATTTTAATAACCAACCAACTACTCCGTTACATAGGTTGCATTCTCCATCAAAAATGATAATATCTTTTTTTGTTTTCTGGCTCATAATATTTATAGCTATAAAGTTGTAGTCGTAAACTTTATTAAATCATTTCATGTAAAACTTTTGCATTTAATTTTTAAAAATTAAATGCTATAGATTCTAATAAATTGTATTTTCGAGAATATTTAATTTAATCATGGGTAATCAAATTATTTCAACTGCTCCAGCAAGAATTTGCTTGTTTGGTGATCATCAAGATTATTTGCAATTACCTATTATTGCTTGTGCTATTGATAGGTACATCACCATAAAGGCTCAGCCTAATGATAAAGATATACTTCATGTTTTTAAGCATGATTTAAACAAAGATGATGTTATTCTGTTTAATGAGTCAATTAAGGCTAACGAAGAAGACTATTTGCGTTTGTCGCTTATAGTATTATCTCGATATAATTGTGTGCCAAATGTAGGTTATGATGTGCATATTTCTGGTAACATTCCAATTAATTCAGGTTTATCAAGTTCTTCAGCTTTAACTGTCGCTTGGGTTCAGTTCTTAGTTCATACTTTTGGTATTAACGAAACGGTTTCTCCAATGCTTATTGCTAGACTTGCCTATGAAATTGAAGTTGTAGAGCAAAATACGTCTGGTGGTAAGATGGATCAATACAGTATTAGTTTAGGTCATAAAATATTCATGGATACTAAGACTGATGCCATACATACTTATACAAATACTTTAGAGGGTATGATTGTAGGAGATTCTGGTGAAGGCAAAGATACATTAGGTACACTTTCTCATTTAAAAGGTGATGCTTGGCGAGCTATTAATCAAGTAAAATCTAAACACCCAGATTTTGATATTGCAACTATAAACATCCAAGAGTTAGAAAAGCTAATACCTCTAGTTAGTGAAGAGTTGCAGCCTACTTTTGAAGCCGCTGTTCTTAATTATAGTATTACCAAGAAGGCAGAAAAAGCATTCTTAGAAACCAAATTAGATTACAATTATATAGGTGATTTAATGAATCAGCACCATCAACTTCTAAGAGATAATTTACTAATTACCACACCTAAGATTGATGTCATGATAGATGCTGCATTAAAAGCTGGTGCATATGGAGCAAAGATTGTTGGCTCTGGTAAAGGAGGCTGTATTGTAGCCTTATCATCAAAAGCAAATGAAGACGCAATAATCAATGCCATTAAAAATGCAGGTGCAAAAGATGCTTTTCTAGTTAAGGAAAGTAAAGGAGCTCATATATCTATAGCAAATGAATAATAGATTAGTTATACTCGCTGGAGGTGTTTCTTCTCGTATGAAAAATTCTCAAGTCCAAGGTGAACTAGACGCCAAACAAGTTCAACAAGCAAATCAACGCTCTAAAGGTTTAATTGAGATTGATGATAAAGGACAAACCTTGTTAGATTACTTATTGCAAAACGCACATAATGCAGGTTATAAGATTGTGTACATTATTACGGGTGAAGATTCTAGTTTATTTAGAGCGCGTTATAAGAATCACGCTGAGCTAGAAATTAGATTCGCTACTCAATATATACCAGATGATAGAGTAAAACCATTAGGAACAGCTGATGCTGTTTATCAAACCATGGAACAATATTCTGAATTAAAAAAAAGTCAATTTTCTGTTTGTAATAGTGATAATTTATATTCTGTGAATGCGCTTCAATCATTGCTTAGTATTAAAGCTAAAAATGGGTGTATCGCATATGATAGAGAACATTTAGAATTTCCAATTGATAGAATTTCTAAATTTGCAGTGATGCAATTGGATGCTAACTACCATCTTCTCAACATTATGGAAAAGCCAGATCCTAATAACGTTAAGAATTATAAAGACGTTGACGGAAAAGTAAGAGTCAGCATGAATATTTTTGCTTTCGACGGCGCTATGAGCTTTCCATTTTTTAAAGATTGTCCAATACATCCTGGCCGTAATGAGAAAGAAATACCAACGGTTATATCTCATATGCTTAAAGCGTATCCCAATAGTATGATTGGCATGCCTTTAGCCGAGCATGTACCAGATTTAACAAGTAAAGAAGATATTTTAAAAATGAGTGTCTATCTGGAAAATAATTTCAATTCTTAAAAATAAGATTTACTTTTAATAAACACTAATCACACTAAATCATGAAAAGAAGAAGTTTTCTTAAAAAGACATCATTGTCAGTAACTGGGGTTGCAGTTGCATCTATGTTACCAAGTTGTACATATGATTCTAAAGATAGACCATCCGCAAGTCAATATATGGGAGGTTTTGCAGCTCCTAAATTAGAAACTGTTAGAGCGGCATTTATTGGAGTTGGTGCTCGTGGTGGAGATCATATGAAATTTTTAGCAGAATTATCAGGTACCGAAGTGGTTGCAATTAGTGATTTGTATGAAGATAATGTAAAGAAATGGGGAACTATTGCAAATGACATTGGTAAAGGAGAGCGACATAATAATGTAAAACTATATTACGGTGAAGAGGATTTATGGCGTACGATGTTAGATGAGGTAAAACCAGATGTTGTTTTTATAGCAACCAATTGGAAAAATCATGCACCGATGGCAATTGCTTCTATGGAAAAAGGAGCTCATGCTTTTGTTGAGGTTCCTATGGCAGTGACGCTTCAAGAAATGTGGGATATAGTTGATACATCTGAGCGTACACATAAGCATTGTATGATGATGGAGAATGTAAACTACAGTCGGGATGAGTTAATGTTCTTAAACATGTGTAGGCAAGGCGTAATTGGCGATGTGATGCATGGTGAAGCCGCTTATATACACGAACTACGTTGGCAAATGGAAGAGCAAGAACGTGGTACAGGTTCTTGGAGAACACATCATTACGCGAAGCGCAATGGAAACTTATACCCTACACATGGACTTGGTCCTGTGGCGCAATATATGAACATAGCCAGACAAGATGATATGTTTAATAGTATGGTGTCTTATTCAACTCAAGCTTTGGGAAGACAACTTTATGCGGAGAAGAATTACCCAGCCGATCATAAATGGAATCAATTAGATTTTAAAGGTGGTGATTTAAATACATCAATTATAAAAACTAATATAGGAAGAACCATAATGGTGCAATGGGATGAAACGAGTCCTAGACCATATTCGCGTCATAATTTAGTACAAGGCACAAAAGGTATTCTCGCCGGATTTCCAACGAGAGCAGCTTTTGATGGTGGATTTGAAGGTGTCACTGAAAATCATCATAGATGGGTTCAAGGTGAACATTTACAAGCTTTATATGAAAAATATGATCATCCTTTATACAAACGCTTAAATAAAGCTGCAAAGGGTAGTGGGCATGGAGGTATGGATGGTATTATGGTGTATCGTATTGTAGAATGCTTGCAAAAAGGACTGCCTTTAGATCAGAATGTTTATGAAGGCTGTCTATGGAGTGCTGTAGCACCTTTAAGTGAGCAATCTGTTGCAAATGGTGGAGCACCACAAGAGTTTCCTGATTTTACGAGAGGTAATTGGAAATCGACAAAACCGTTAGATATTATTTCTTAGTGTATTATAAATTTTATTTCATATTTATGATAATTATCAGTAATATAAAGGACTAAATTCTGTATCTTAGAGATAGGAATTAATAACTAAAACAAGTAAGATTATGACGGTAAATTATCAATATGTAAATACAGATATTAGTGAAACGCTTTCTGCTTTCACAGAAGAGAAATTAAGCAAATTATCTAATAGATATGAATTTTTAATTAGTGCAGCAGTAAAATTTAAGCACGATGATAATTTTCATAATAAAGGAAAAATCTGTGATATAGAATTAAGTCTACCAGGACCTCGATTATTTGCAACATCAAATGAAGCTAATTATGAAGTTGCAGTAAGAGAAACAATTAAGGATTTAGAGCGCCAACTTAAAAAGCGTAAGGAAGTTTATAAAGTGTATTAACACTATATAATTAGAATAATATATAAGCCCAGAACACTGTTTTGGGCTTTTTTTTATAATAGACGTTGATTACTTTTTTAATTATTGTATATCTTGTAGCTTCAATAAAAACACTATTTATGTTACGTCAATTATTTATTTGTGGCCTCTTATTTTTTAGCATGTTATCATGTAAGAATGAAACATCTAGCGCTGATACTAATCTTGAAGTAGAGGTGAAAAATGAAGGCTTTGCGGCACTTTTAGAAAAATACAAAGAGGAAGGATATGTGTTAAATCCAATGGTAGCAACTGGTGCAGGTGATACGCGCTATAATACTGCATTTCCAAATTTTCTATCAACAGAGTATAAAGCTAAGAAGAAAGGCTATTACGAATCTTATAAAGCTAAGCTCGCTGAAATAGATGTTGAATCGTTGAGCGCTACTGAAAAAATGAGCTTAGCAGTATTAAATTGGGATATAGATATAAATCTTGAAGCTATGAACTTTAAAAAAGATTTAATGCCTGTAGACCAGATGTGGTCAAAGAATTTAGATTTTAATCAATTAGCCTCAGCTAGTAATGCGCAGCCTTTTAATACGGTTAAAGACTATAAAGACTGGACGATTAGAGTAGATAATTATTTAATATGGTTAAATGCTACTATAACTAATATGAAAACAGGAATAAAGGAAGGTTATGTATTACCAAAACCGTTGATAAAGAAAATTATTCCTCAGTTTGAAACTTTGGCCAAAGGCTCTATTGAAGATCATTTGTATTACGCTCCAATTAAGAAGATTCCTGGTAGTTTTACAAAAGAAGAACGTCATGAAATTACGAAAGATTACACATCCATGATTCAAAACAAATTGATGCCTGCTCATCAGAAAATGGTTGATTTTTTAACAAATGATTATTTGCCAAAAGGAAGAACTACGAGTGGTATAGATGCAACACCACTTGGAGCAGACTATTATAATCATCAAATAAAATTATATACAACAACGAATATGACTGCTGATGAAATTCATCAATTAGGACTACGTGAAGTCGCACGTATTCGTTCGGAAATGGAAAAGATAAAAGAAGAGGTTGGTTTTGAAGGTGATTTAAATAGTTTTTTTGAACATGTAAGAACTAAAAAGTCACTAATGCCATTTACTGAGCGCTCTCAAGTCATTGCTTTTTATGATAGTATACACGACGTCATGAAACCTCAAATTAATAAGTTATTTGGAAAACAACCTGTTACAGCTTTTGAAGTCAGACGCACACAACCTTTTAGAGAAAAATCTGCTGCAGCAAATTATAGTGCAGGTTCTTTAGATGGTACAAGACCAGGTATTTTTTACACACCAATTCCTTATGTAGAAAGCTATAATATTTTTGATAAGGAAAGCTTATTCTTGCATGAAGCAATTCCTGGGCACCATTTTCAGATTGCTTTACAGCAAGAAAATAAAGACTTGCCAGGTTTTAGAAAAACACTTTGGTATAGTGCTTATGGTGAAGGTTGGGCACTTTATGCTGAATCTATGGGTAAAGAGTTAGGGATATTTAAAGATCCATATCTGTATTTTGGTATGTTAAGCCAAGAAATTCACAGAGCAATTAGACTTGTGGTAGATACAGGATTGCACGCAAAAGGATGGACGCGTGAGCAAGCCATACAATATTCCTTAGAAAACGAAGCTGAATCTGAACGTGCTATAACTAGTGAAATTGAAAGGTATATGGCTAATCCTGGTCAGGCCTTATCTTATAAAATAGGCCAGTTAAAACTAGTTGAATTAAGAGATAAAGCTTCAAAAACATTGGGTGATAAATTTGATATTAAGGAGTATCATAACCAAGTTTTAGAGACAGGTTGTATTCCTTTACAATTATTAGAAGATAAAATTGATGTTTGGATAACAGCTTCTCAAAATTAAAGACTAAAACAGATTAAAAATAAAACGAATCTTATCTATGATGATAAGGTTCGTTTTTTAATATCGTAAATCCTCTATACAACTGTTCAATAAAGAATAGACGCACCATTTGGTGTGAAAAAGTCATTTGAGACAAGCCTAGTTTTCCATTAGCTCTTTTGTACACTGCATCCGAAAATCCATAAGGACCACCAATCACAAAGATTAAGGTTTTTATACCAGAGTTCATATGTTTTTGTAGGTAGTTAGAAAATGCAATAGAATCTAGTTGTTTGCCGTTTTCATCCAGTAGAACTAAGATGTCAGAATTCTGAGTTTTCGCTAAAATGAGCTCACCTTCTTTATCTTTTTGTTGTGCTTCAGATAAGTGTTTTACTTTTTTAAGATCTGGAATGATTTCAAGTTCAAACCGTATATAATGCCCAAGACGTTTTTTATAATCTTCAATTAGTGTTTGAAGGTTTTTGTTATCTGTTTTGCCTATGGCTATGAGTTTAAAAACTGGCATGAGTAAAACAATTTGGTGGAGTTATCCTTCCGCTAGTTATATTAGGCGTTCCTTTTTCTTTTTTAGATTGTTTTGAATGTCTCATAATTTCTACTCTCATTTCATTTTCAAAATCTTCGTACATCTTTTCTATAAATTCAAGCGAATATTTTTTCGGATCAGATTTTACAGTATTAAAATCTTTAATAAATGGTTTCCAATCAGATTCTAGCATTTTTTTTACTTGTGCTTGTGTCAAAAAACTGTAATAGAAATATTGGCCGTTCGGTTTAAGAATGATGTGACCACGTTTTACATTTTTAAAGAAAATAGACTTAATTACGTCAGGTAGTTTATATTTGTTATGGTATTTTGACTTAAAATTAAAATCTATATTTTCTGAGTAAGTGTAAAGAGGAGTAGCATTATTCTTTTTTGCGAATTTTTTACATTTTTTTTGTCTCGAATCATAATATTGTCGTCTTTTTATGTATTCTTTTTCTGAGATAATATCGGTTTCATCAATATTCCTCCTGTTTTGTATAGACTTTGAGTAATGTGTGTACCCTAAGAGGGAATCTTTAAAAACTAAAATTAAATTTTTATCAAAATCCTTAACATTCAAGTATTTCCTTAAAAGATCTTTTACTTGCAATAATTCAGTTTCTTTAAAAGATCCAAAATCATAAGTTTTAAATAGACTCTTTACTATAACTGAATCATGAGTTGTTGTATTCTCTCTATATATAGATTTTAATACCTTTTCAGAAAATGAAATTTGATCTATTTGTTCTAAATTTTCATTAAGATAGATAATAGGTTTTGTTTCAACCTGAGCATAGCTTGGCAAAGAAAATAGAAATAAGAAAACTAAAATATTCTTCAACATAAATAAGTTATGATAAATTTAGGGAAACTAAAATACGACTATATTTCAAATATCATCTTTCAATTCCTATTTTTACAGGAAATAAGATTTTACATGATTTCAAAAGAACAATTCGATAAAGAAATAGACGGAATTATTGCTAATGCCATTAGAGAAGATGTAGGTGATGGGGATCATAGTTCCTTAGCTTGTATTCCTGATTTTGCTCAAGGAAAAGCAAAGTTATTGGTAAAAGATGATGGTATAATTGCTGGTATTGAATTTGCTAAGCAAGTCTTTGCTTATGTAGATGAGAATATGAAAGTTGAGACTTTAATAGAAGAAGGAAGTAGGGTTAAGTATGGAGATATTGCTTTTTATGTAGAAGGGGCTTCACAATCCATTCTCAAAGCAGAACGTTTAGTGCTTAATGCTATGCAAAGAATGAGTGCAATAGCTACAAAAACAAGACAGTTTGTAGATCTATTGGAAGGTACAGAAACAAAAATTTTAGATACCCGTAAAACGACACCAGGAATTAGAGCGCTCGAAAAATGGGCTGTAAAAATTGGAGGTGGAGAAAATCATAGATTTGCCTTGTACGATATGATAATGCTTAAGGATAATCATATTGATTTTGCAGGCGGAGTTGCAAAAGCGATTAACTTAACTAAACAGTATCTCAAGGACACCAATAGAGATTTAAAAATTATTGTTGAAGCCAGAAACTTAGAAGAAATAAAAGAGATTCTAGACTGTGGAGGTGTGTATCGTATCCTTATTGATAATTTTAATTATGAAGATACGCGTAAGGCAGTAAAGTTGATTGGAAGTCAATGTTTAACTGAATCTTCTGGAGGAATCAATGAAAACACGCTTAGAAAATATGCAGAATGTGGGGTAGATTATATTTCTTCTGGCGCATTAACGCACTCGGTTTATAATATGGATTTAAGCCTAAAGGCTGTGTAGTATGTCAAAACCTATAGAGGATAAATTAGATAAAATCCCAGTACTTAATTTAGTAGTTCGCTTTTTTAAGCAGATACGATTACCAGGATTTGAAGGTTTATCTGTTTATGATTTATTAGAGTTGTATGTTTTAGGTATAGTAAAAGGGACATTAACAACAAGAGCAAGTGCCATAGCTTTTAGTTTTTTTACAGCAATTTTCCCTTTCTTATTGTTTGTCATTATTTTAATGCCACATATACCAATAGAAGGTTTTCAAAAAGAGTTTCTAGATTTTTTAAATTCAGTTTTGCCACCTCAAACCTCAGATTTTTTTGTTTCTAATATATTTGATAATATTAGTGGAGGTACAGGGACAGGTTTACTATCTTCGGTATTTTTATTATCCATGTTGTTGATGGCCAATGGTGTTAATGCGGTGTTTTCTGGTTTTGAAAACTCGTACCATGAGCAATTAACACGTAATGTATTTCAGCAATATTTATATGCACTGGGAGTTGCATTAATTTTAGCAGTATTAGTATTGCTTACAGTTGCGGTTTTTGGGTATTTTCAGATTTATATCATTGCGCCAATTTATAAAACATTTACAGGTGAAGCTGTGACTGTTTCAGGCATTGGTTGGATTATTTTTGCTAAGTACATGTTCTTTGTTATTATGGTGTACATGGCAACGGCAACACTGTATTATTTCGGTACGAAAGAAGGTAGGTATACTAGGTTCTTTTCAGTGGGAGCTTTACTAACAACTTTGCTTATTATTTTAACATCATATTTGTTTGGTATATATATAGACAATTTTTCACAGTATAATAAGTTATATGGGTCAATAGGTGCACTTTTAATATTGCTTTTATATCTATGGCTTAATTCTAATATTTTATTACTAGGCTATGAGCTAAATGCATCTTTAAGGAGGTTACATAAAATTAATAGTAAGGATGAATAAGTTTTTAATAATAATATTCAGTGTGTTATGCTTAAATAGTATTTCTGCTCAAAGTATATTAGGCAGATGGAAAACTATTGATGATGAAACAGGTAAAGAAAAATCTATCGTAGAAATCTACGAGGATAATGGTAAGATTTACGGTAAAATAATAAAACTTATAAATCCAAAACAAAAAAATCCGTTATGTGATAAATGTGAAGGTGATAATAAGGATAAGCCTATTATTGGTATGGTAATTATAGATGGATTAGAAAAGGATGATGATATTTATGATGGGGGAAACATAACTAATCCAAGTAACGGTAAAGTCTATAAATGCCGACTTAAAATTGGAGATAATGAAGATACTTTGCAAGTGAGAGGTTATGTTGCTTTTTTCTACAAAACGCAATATTGGAAACGCGTTAGTGAGTGATCTATTTTCTTGATGTCATATTGCCAATTCCGCTTCAAAAAGCTTTTACATATCATATAACAGAAGCTGAAGCTAATTTTCTCAAATCAGGAATGCGAATTGCTGTACCTTTTGGAAAGAGCAAAATCTACACGGCTTTAGCTTATAAAATTCATAATAATCCACCTACAGCTTACGAACCTAAGACTATTCATCAAATTCTTGATGATAAGCCTGTGGTTACTGAAACGCAATTAAAACATTGGGAATGGATCGCTAAGTATTATATGTGTAGTGTAGGTGAAGTGATGCGTGCTGCAATGCCAAATGCTTTTATTTTAGAAAGTGAAACGATTATTTCTAAGAATGATAAAATTGAAGTTAAAGATTCTGAATTAAAAGACGATGAGTTTTTAATTTATGAAGCTTTACACCATCAATCTTCATTAAAAATTAATGATGTCGTTTCTATTTTAGATAAAAAGCGTGTACTTCCTGTTATTAATGGCTTGGTAGAGAAAGGTGTTTTACATCTTCAGGAAGAACTTTACGAAAAATATCAGCCCAAATTGGTGCGTTATATTAAGTTGCATAGTGATCATAAATCAGAAAAACAGCTTCAAAATTTATTAGAAGAATTAAGTCGTGCACCAAAACAGCGGGAAGTTATTTTGGCATTGTTTACTATGGAAGGGTCTTCAAGTGAACCTATAAAAGTTTCGGAATTAGCTAAGCGAAGTGGTGCATCTGCTACAATTATTAAGACTTTAATTGATAAAGGTGTTTTAGAAGACTATCATGTTAGAACTGATAGAGTTCAGTTTGATGGTGAAGGTAATGCAGATGCTAAAATTTTAAACGAAGCTCAGCAGCAAGCGTTTAATGAGATTGATGCATGTTTCAAAACGAAATCAGTTACGCTTTTGCATGGAGTTACTTCTTCTGGTAAAACAGAAATCTATGTGCAGCTTATTCAAAAACAATTAGATTTAGGAAAACAAGTGTTATATCTATTGCCAGAAATAGCGCTAACAACACAGCTTGTACAACGTTTGCAAGATTATTTCGGTGAGAAAATAGCCGTGTTTCATAGTAGATATTCTGGTAACGAACGTGTTGAGGTTTGGAATAATATGCTCAATAATTCGGAAAAAGCGCAAGTTATTATTGGAGCACGCTCTTCGTTGTTATTGCCATTCAATAATTTAGGTTTAATTATTGTTGACGAAGAACACGAGCAATCCTACAAGCAGTTTGATCCAGCACCACGTTATCATGCTAGAGATGCTGCTGTTGTATTGGCTAATTTGCATCAAGCTAAAACACTTTTAGGCTCAGCAACTCCAAGTTTAGAGACTTATTTTAATGCAAGCCAAGGAAAATACGGTTTAGTAGAGTTAAATACACGTTATAACAATGTGTTAATGCCAGATATTGAATTGGTAGATTTAGCTGATAAATACAAGCGTAAACGCATGAAAGGTCATTTTTCTGATCGCCTGATTGAAGAAATGACAGAAACCTTAGAGCAAGGCTTTCAAATTATATTATTTCAGAATAGAAGAGGTTTTTCTCCTATTATAGAATGCACTACTTGTGGAACATCACCACAATGCCCTAATTGTGATGTAAGTTTAACGTATCATCAATACAGAGATCAATTACGTTGTCATTATTGTGGTTATAGTGCTGCAATGCTAAAAAGTTGCCAAGGCTGCGGAAATGCGACTTTAGATACTAAAGGCTTTGGAACAGAACAGATTGAGGAAGAGGTGAAAGCGTTGTTCCCTGAAAAGAAAGTAGCGCGAATGGATTTAGATACCACACGTGGAAAATACGGTTTCGAAAAAATAATTACCAGTTTTGAGCAACGCGAAGTTGATATTTTAGTCGGTACACAAATGTTAACTAAAGGCTTAGATTTTAGGCATGTTAAGCTTGTCGGCATAATGAATGCAGATAATTTGCTGAATTTTCCAGATTTTAGAGCGCATGAGCGGAGTTATCAATTAATGGCACAAGTTTCTGGTAGAGCAGGACGTACTGATTTAAGAGGGAAGGTATTAATACAAACGTATAATCCACATCATAATATTTTACAACAAGTCTCTACAAATTCATTTAAGGACATGTACGCTGAACAACTGAATGATAGATACAATTATAAATATCCGCCTATATACAGATTAATTAAGATAACTTTTAAGCATAAAGACTATAATCGTGTCAACTTAGCAGCTGATTGGTATGCCAAATCATTACGCCAAGTATTTAAAGCTAATGTTCTAGGTCCAGAATTTCCACCAGTCTCTAGAATTCGTAATCTTTATTTAAAGAATATATTACTAAAAATTCCAGAAAAGCAATCATTATCAAAAACTAAAGCTGCTATTATTAAAATTGACAATAGTTTTAACGCTGTTAAGGATTTTAGACCAGTGCGTGTTATTTTAAATGTTGACAATTACTAAAACAAAAATCCCGAGCACTTCTGCTCGGGATTTTAATAAACTATAATGTAATCCTTTAAATTTTAAATGTAGTTTTTCTACATATTGTTTAAAGCATCAACTAATTGCGTCTTTTTATTTCGACTCAAAGGAATTTCATAGGCTCCAACTTCAACATTTTTACTATTAAAGCGGTCAATTTTATCGAGATTCACAATGTAGGATTTGTGAATTCTTAAAAATTTACCTTCAGGTAATTCCTGTTCAAAAGCTTTCATTGTAGATAATACAACGAGGCTGTTTTCTTCTGTTACTACCTTTACATAGTCGCCAAGTGCTTCAATCCATTTGATATCCTTAATATAAACTTTACGTTTTTTAAGGTTACTTTTCACAAAGATATGTTCTCCATCAGTTTCGTTAAAATCTAATTTCAGTTTATGCTGCTCAATAGCTTTTTCTACGGCAGTATTAAAACGTTCTTTTGTGATTGGTTTTTGAAGATAATCGGTAGCATCGTAATTAAATGCTTTAAAAGCATATTCGGTTTTACCTGTAACAAAAATAATTTGGGGTTTGTTGTTGAGTACATCTAAGAGTTCAAAACCGTTTAATACTGGCATCTCTATATCTAAAAAGATAAGATCAACCTTATGTGTATTAAGACCGTTTTTTGTTTCTAACGCACTACTGTACTCTGCAATAAGGTTAAGTGAGGAATGATTCTCAATTAACTTTACTATAGAGAGACGTTGAATCGCAGAATCATCAACAACTACACAGTTTAAAGTCATAACATTAATATTTTATTAGGTTAAGATATCGACAATAGTACGATAATTTCGGTTAAAAAACAAATTTTACCGACAAAGTGTAAAATTTAACAAATTCGATAGTTTTAAAAGTTCTATAAATTTACACTCAAAAACGTTGCTAGAATTAGAATTAATGCTTATTTTTGCAGCCGTTTTAACAATAAATAAAACAATTAATTATGAATCATTATGAAACTGTTTTCATCTTAAATCCCGTTTTATCTGAAGATCAGATAAAGGAGACAGTAAAGAAATATGAGGATTTCCTCGTTTCTAAAGGTGCTAAGATGATTGCCAAAGAAGATTGGGGCTTAAAAAAGTTAGCTTATCCAATCCAAAACAAAAAAAGTGGTTTTTATCACTTATTTGAGTACACTGTTGCTGGTGAAGCAATTGAACCTTTAGAAGTTGAGTTTAGACGTGATGAGCGTTTTATGCGTTACTTAACTGTAAAATTAGACAAGCACGCTGTGGCTTGGGCTGAGAGAAGAAGAGAAAAAATGAAAGTTAAAGCAAAAGCAAAAGCGTAATTATGTCATCAATAGAACAACAAGCAAAAGGAAAAAAAGACGGAGAAATTAGATATTTAACACCGTTAAATATTGAGACGTCTAAAACTAAGAAATATTGTCGTTTCAAGAAATCTGGAATCAAGTATGTCGATTATAAAGATGCAGATTGGTTGTTAGGTTTTGTAAACGAACAAGGTAAATTGTTACCAAGACGTTTAACAGGAACATCTTTAAAGTATCAAAGAAAAGTATCTGTAGCGGTAAAAAGAGCTAGACATTTAGCTTTAATGCCATACGTTGCTGATTTATTAAAATAAAAATATCATAACACAATGGAACTTATATTAAAACAAGACGTTGAAAATTTAGGATTTAAAGACGATATTGTATCTGTTAAGAACGGTTATGGTAGAAACTTTTTAATTCCTCAAGGTCAAGCTGTAATGGCTACGACTTCTGCTAAGAAAGTATTAGCAGAAACTTTAAAGCAGCGTGCCTTTAAAGAGAAGAAAATTATAGACGAAGCAAAATCTGTTGCTGAAGCATTAGCTGGTTTAGAAGTAAAAATAGCTTCTAAAGTAGGTGCTGGTGATAAGCTTTTTGGTTCTGTAAACAATATTGATTTAGCTGCAGCTTTACAAAAAGAAGGTCAAGAAATTGACAAAAAATTCATCAATGTAATTGGTGGTAATGTAAAGCGTTTAGGTAAATACAATGCTGTAATTAGATTACACAGAGAAGTTACTGTAGACTTACCATTTGAGGTAGTAGCAGGAGCGTAATCTCTATTTTTTATAATATTTAAAAACCGTTTAGTTATCTAGACGGTTTTTTTAATTTTATTATGCCATATGAAACAAATTTTTCTAGCCATTTTATTACTACTTTTTTTAGGATGTAAAGATTCTAAAACGGATATCACTGTAGTGGAATCGTCAGATTCTAAACTTATTGAAGTCTTTAAAGCTTCAAATGGAAATTTTCCTAGTATAAGTGTGCATCGTGGTGGAAAAAGCCTTAAAAATTACCCAGAAAACTGTTTAGAGACAATTAAGTATGTCAATGATAGTATTTCTGCGATATATGAAGTTGATGTGGCGCAAACTAAAGATGGGAAATTGGTGTTAATGCACGACAATTCTATAGAAAGGACCACAAACGGGTCAGGATTGATAAAAAACTTAACGTACAACGAACTAAAAAAATTCAATTTAGTTGATGACTATGATAATGCAACTAGTTTTAAGATTCCTTTGTTCTCTGAAGTTTTAGAGTGGTGTAAAGCTAATAATGTTATTCTTACAGTAGATATTAAACGTAGTGTAAGCCAGGAAACCGTTATTGATGCTATTAAAGACGCAAATGCTGAAGATATTAGCATAGTAATTACTTACGACGTTAATCAAGCTAAAACAGCTTTTGAACTCGCTCCAGAACTATTACTGTCTGTTTCAGCTAGGAATGATAAAGAATTCGATAGGTTGTTAGCTGCGGAAATCCCAACAAAAAATATGTTAGCCTTTACAGGTACACGTTTATCTGATGCATCACTTTATAAAAGATTACATGCTGAAGATATCGTTTGTATATTAGGAACGCTAGGAAACTTAGATAGACAAGCTGAAGCTAGAGGTGGAGAACTTTACAATAAATGGAAAAACTTGGGAGTAGATGTTTTAGCTACCGACAGACCGTTTGAAGCTTTTAATGCTATTAATAATTAGTGACAGATGAAATATTCAAGACTTACAAAAGAACAGTTTGAAGAATTACACCAAGAATTCATCAACTTTTTAGCGACACAATCTATTACTGCAGACGAGTGGAAGGATATTAAAGAGAATAAACCAGAAGCAGCCGAGCAAGAACTAGATGTGTTTAGTGACTTGGTGTGGTTTGGAGTATTAAGTAAAGTAGACTATTTAGAACATATCTCTCCGCAGCAGATTCATTTGTTTCAGTGCAATGAGAAAAATATGCGTTTAATTGCTCTTAAAATTGAAAATGAAGCTATAGATTTTACTACCAAAGAAGGTTTTCAATGGTTAAGAGATAATTTATTGTCAGATAGTATTGAATTTTTTAATGCAAAAAAAGACTATTCTGATGACAAGTATTTGGATATTTTTAAAATGATTCAATCAGGAGCTAATATCACAAAGGGAGAATTGTTTCAATATTTTGCTAATTTGATAAAGGGTTAAATTTTTATTTCTAAAGGAATTTGTTACTCGTAACGTAACGATTCAATAGGGTCTAATTTAGCAGCTTTTGTAGCAGGATATAATCCAGAAATCACAGCCACGATAAACGCAATACTCGTTGCCCAAATCATAGCAACCCAAGGTGTAGAGAAATCTAAATCAAAGCCTTTTGCAACTCCCCAACCAATTAAAATTCCTAGAGCAATTCCTATAATTCCGCCAAGCTGACCAATAATTATTGTCTCCATAAAGAATTGAAAAGCAATGGTTTTGGCTTTTGCACCTAAAGCTTTACGTACACCGATCTCTCGTGTGCGTTCTGTAACTGAAACCAGCATAATATTCATCAATGCTATTGTAGAACCAAAGATGGTGATGATACTTATAATCCAAGCTGCGATATATAGAACTTCAGTGTTTTCTGCAGCACGATTTAATAAATCATCACTACGCTCAATACCAAAATCATTCTTTTCGATTGGGTTTAATCCTCTTATATTTCTAAAAGTTAGAATCGCATCTTCTTGAGCTCCTTCGAGCATATCTTGTTTATCCACTTTTACACTAAGTGTATAATTAATATTTGGGTTTGTAAATATGGAACGTGCCTTTTGTATGGGTATAATTAGTCGCAAATCTTGGTTATTGCCAAATGTAGATCCTTTTTCTTTCAGCATTCCAATAACTTTAAATTTAGAACCTCTAACACTAATCGTTTTATCTATAGGATTATCGTCTGGAAATAAAGCTTTATGCAAATCACTACCAATCACACAAACGGCATTACTGTTTTCAATGTCAAAAACGTTTAATGAACGACCATTTTCTATTTCTAAACCAGAGTTTTCAATAAAATTTTCGTTAACACCAAGTACAGAAACTTCAGGGTCCGTTTTTTTGTTTTCATATTTTACCTCAGCTGCAAACGTTCCTATAAAAGAAACGGCGACCTTTGTAAACGGAAAATCGTAATTATCTTCAAAGTCTTTAACATTCCTGTAATTAATTACAGGATTTATCTTTTGACGCTCTCTACGACTTTGACGCTGAGCCGTAAATTCATAACGTTGAAAGTTAAAGGTATTAGCTCCCATAGAAGAGAAACTGCCAGAAATAGTGTTTTCTAAAGCAGAAACACCACTTAAAATACCAACTAATGCCATTATCCCAATGGCAATAATTAAAACAGTTAGAATAGTTCTTAATAATTGACTTTTTATAGATCCTAAAGCAATTTTAATATTCTCTCTAGCTAATGAAAACATAGTTTATTGTATAGTTAGTTGGCGTGTTTAAAAGTATAAGACTACTTAAACACGATAAAGTTACTATAAAATCGAATTATCTTAGCATTGCCTTTAAAAATTATAATATTTTTGTGACTTATTGATTGTTTCACTAAAAGAGATTTCTGCTATTGCAGAATGTAAGCATGGCACAAAAACCAAGTATACCAAAAGGCACAAGAGATTTTAATGCAGCGGAAGTTGCAAAGCGTTCTTATATCATGGAAACGATTAAGGAGCAGTTTCAGGTATTTGGATTTCAACCGATTGAAACACCAAGTTTTGAAAACTCGGAAACCTTAATGGGTAAGTATGGTGATGAAGGTGATCGCTTGATTTTTAAGATTTTGAATTCTGGGGATTTTATAAAGAACAGTGACGAAATACTTAAAGATGGTACTTATGTTAAGAAAATGTTGAATAAAGAGTTTTTTAATGTTTTCTATAATCAATATTTAAGTAAAGGAATTAAACTTTCAAAAAAAGAATCTATTACGGGTTTTAAGCTTAGTGATAAGGATAAAAGTTATATATCAGAGTTTCTTGATTCATATGTTATAGGTTATCAATATAAAATGTCTGAATTAAAGTTGCCATCAAGTATTAAAGGATTTCTTTATAGTTTGCTTAAAAAAGAGTTTAACTTACTATTAAAATATACCTTTGACATTGTTTCTGTTATACATTATATAGGCCAAAATGAAACATATTGGGAGTCTCATTTGAACAGACTTCAAAATGAAATGTTAAATTCATTTTATTCAAAGCAATTATCAAGTCGAATCTCTGAAAAAGCCTTGCGCTATGACCTAACTGTGCCTTTTGCACGTTACGTAGTACAACACCAAAACGAGATAGAATTCCCATTTAAACGTTACCAAATGCAACCCGTTTGGCGCGCAGATCGTCCGCAAAAAGGACGTTTTAGAGAGTTTTATCAGTGTGATGCCGATGTGGTAGGTTCTAAGTCTTTACTGCAAGAAGTAGAGTTTGTGCAGTTGTATGATGCTGTGTTTTCTGCTTTAAAATTAGAAGGTGTTACTATTAAAATTAACAATCGTAAAATCTTATCTGGTATTGCAGAAGTTATTGGAGCGCAGGATAAACTCATCGATTTTACAGTAGCTTTAGATAAACTTGATAAAATAGGCGAGGAGAAGGTAAAAGAAGAAATGCGTAGCAAAGGCATTTCAGAAGATGGTATTTCTAAACTGCAACCCTTGTTTACCTTAAAAGGAGATTTTGGAAGCCAGGTAGAAAGCTTAAAATCTATTTTGAATACTTCAGAAATTGGTCTAAAAGGCATTGAAGAATTAGAATTCATCAACACAGCTATTGCTAACTTAAAGTTAAAAACAGCAAAATTACAGCTCGATGTGACTTTAGCAAGAGGTCTTAATTACTATACAGGGGCTATTTTCGAAGTTTCTGCACCAGAAGGTGTAAAAATGGGGTCTATTGGAGGAGGAGGTCGTTACGATGATCTTACAAGCATATTCGGTAAACCTGATACAAGTGGAGTAGGTATTAGTTTTGGTTTAGATCGCATCTATCTGGTTTTAGAAGAATTGAATTTATTCCCAGCAACGATAACAGCATCCACAAAAGTATTATTCATCAATTTTGGTGAGACTGAAGCGATGACTTGTTTACAAGCAGTTACGAAGCTAAGACAAGCTGGTGTAAAAGCGGAGCTTTATCCAGATTCAGTTAAAATGAAGAAACAGATGAATTATGCCAATCGTCGTGAGATCCCTTATGTGGTTTTAGTTGGTGAAGAGGAAGTTAAAGCAAAATTATTCACATTAAAAAATATGGAATCTGGCGAACAAACAAAATTGCCATTCGATAAATTGTTAGAAGCGTTAAAGTGAATTTAATAAGAAAAGCCTCGGCCTATAATTTAGACTGAGACTTTTCTAATCACTAACTAACTAAAAACAATTGAAATTACTCAACTATTGTCTTTTTGGTCATTATAAAATTGTTTGTTATTGTTTTTGTGCAATACTTCAATTTTATTCTCAATTTCTGAATGACCATATTTATATTTTAAAGTAGAATCTAAAATGGCTTTTGTATTAAAATAACAATAGATTTTATCTCTACTTACTTCAGATTTATCCAATAACTTCTCATTAAATTTTTGACTTAATGAATTTAATTATGGTGCTAATATAATATTATTTTTGAATAAACATCTATAAAATGCATAAAAATCCGACAAAATACATTATTTAATATCTTAACCATAGGTTTTTACTTACAAAACAATGAGCGTCTATTTTTTTGTGAAGCCAATTATGATACTAAAAAAAGCCACTACAATAAAGTAGTGGCTTCAACTCAAAATATAGTTTTATTAATTTTTCACTCCAGGTAATCCTGTAGGTCGTTTTGTTTGCCAATGAAAAGTTTCAGCTTTCTTCTTAACGGGTGCAACTTCATCTAGAGTATTTGCATCGTAAACAACACCATTTTTAACAACATGGGTTAATGTGTTTGTATTACGCAGATTATCAAGTGGATTACCGCTCATAATCAAGATGTCAGCAACTTTTCCAGCTTCGATAGATCCTAAATCTTTATCTAAGCCAAGTGCTTCACAGCCTTTAATCGTTGCAATACGTAAGGCGTCATGGTTATTCATGCCCCCGCTTGCTACTGCCCATAATTCCCAATGGAATCCTAAGCCTTGTAATTGACCATGACTACCAACACCACCAATACCATCAGCTTCAATAAGGTCCTTCATAAACTCTGCATGTTTTTTAAATACATGCTCTTCATCCATAAACCAACCTGGACGACGTCTAGATTTTTGAGCTAACTCTGCATAAGGTGTAAAGTACTGCATCTTAGTATCTGCATAAGGATTCTCTCTAGAGTAGAAATAGTTCTCTGCCCAAGGACCACCATAACTTACTAAAAGTGTCGGTGTAATTGCCATTTGAGATTTTGCTGCAACTTTAATGACATCCTCATAGATTGGGTATATAGGAAATGAATGCTCATGACCAGGATAGCCATCCATCATGTTTACCATATTCTGCTTAAAATCTAACCCTCCTTCGGTAGTTGGCATTAACTTTAATTCTTTAGCAGCCATAATTACCCATTGTCGCTGTTGGCGATTACCTACTATATAACTCTTAATACTTTTAGTATTGTAATACTCACTGTATTGTTTTAAAACATCTTTGGCGTGATCTAAGCTCTTAATATTGTAAGCCCAAAATCCAACTCCAGGTCCTGTACTGTATACTCTTGGTCCATGAATCATTCCTGCTTCTACCATATCTGCATAAGTTAGAACATCTGTTGTGGCAGTTTGCGGATCTCTAGTGGTCGTAACACCATAAGCCAGATTAGCAGAATAAATCCAAACCTGATTTTTATGAACGCCCCAATTTGGCCACATATGTGCATGTGTATCTACAAATCCAGGAGTTATAGTTTTACCTTTAACATCGATAACTTTAGCATCACTTGGTGCTGTAAAACTACCTGAAGCTCCAACATTTATAATACGATTGTTTTCTATTAAAATATCACCGTTTTCAATAACCTCTTTACCATTCATGGTGATAATTCGTCCACCTTTAAGTAGTGTTTTACCTTTTGGAATAGCACGTTTGTATTTTACTTTTACTTTGTATTCATCAGCTTTAAAAGTTGGCGTGTCTTTTTTCTTATCTTCTTTTTTGTCAGTTTTTATAGAATCCGTTTTCTTTTCTACAGCCTTAGCTTCTTTTTCTTTCTTTTTGGCTAAAGCTAAACTGTCTGAAAATGCTTTACCTTTTTCTAAATCATAAATAAAGTGACTAGCACCTAAAGACCAATGCACTTTTTTACTATTGCTAGACCACTCAGGGAATTCACCACCGATAACTGTTAGCTTATTAGCAGGAAAGGCTGCATTCTTTGGGTTAGCTAAATTGATAGATGGAGTAGTGCCAATCATAGGAATAATAACTGAATAGATATCATTATTAATCTTTGCTAAAGCATGTGTGCCATTGGGTGAAATCCTTATTTCACTTGGTCGAGACCCTGTATTGTTTTCTCTCCAACCTTCTTCATGAGTTGGCATGGCAGTTTCATGATCTTTACCAAAGATGTCAGATGAGCCATAGGTTTTAATTCCTGTTAATTTTAAATGTTCTTTTTCATCTGTACCATCCCAACGAATAGAGATTAAACCTTTACCGCCATGATTTAAGTAAATGCGATCATTCACTTTAGTAAAATGCGGTAAACCTCGACCTTTAGCCCTATCTATTATTGTAATATTTCCACCATCACTAGAAATCCAAGCGAGCTCTTCAACTGTTCTGCCATTAAATGGGTTTATAGCATCATCATAAGTTTGAGCGGCTCCTTTGGTAAATGCAATCCTGTTAGATTTGTATGACCACGCAGGATTGGTGTAAATACCACGCTCTTTGGTTAATTGCGTCGCATTTCCTCTACCAGAAGCATTGACTTTATATAAATGACCTCCATCTGGTTTCCATGTTGTAAATACAATTTGTGTTCCATCTGGTGACCAAGCTGGCATGGCTTCTGTAAAGTTGTGATTGGTTAAACGTTTTGGAGTACCACTAGGCAAGTCCATAACATATAAACGGTTTAATGCTGTAAATGCTATTTGGCTTCCATCTGGAGAAGGTTTTGCACCTCTTATTTGCGTTACAAATGCTTCAGGTGAATCATCAATAGGATATTTGAACGACACCATTGGTCCCATATCTAAATCAACATCAACTGAAAAAGGGATTTCAGTAGCTTTACTATCTGCAATTCCTATTTTGTATAATTTACCGCCATAAGAAGCGATTAGATTTTTACTGTCTGGTGTAAATGCCATAGCTGGTAAAACACCTAATGGTGCAATAGATTCTTGATCGTCTCTCTGAACAGGATAGGCTAACCAACGTTCTTCTCCAGATTTTAAGTTTCGTAGTACTAAACCTGTGTGTTCTTCAAAACGACTTCCATATACCATCCATTTACCATCTTTAGATAAGGTTGGTGTAAATGCAGAACCATAACGTGAGGTTACGGTTTCTGTAGCAGCATCTTCACGGTTAAAACTCATAATCTGATATTGCGGTAACTGCGCATTGTAGTTCCACGCTCCACGACGTGCCGAGAAGTAAATGTGTTTTCCATCGGCACTAAATGCTGGGTCAATAAATTTGCTAGCTTTTTGTTTTGATAGTAAATTAGCGCCAGAGCCCCCATCTTTATGCACTATAAATGGTTTTATGTTTCGTCTGCCACGTGTACCAACGATATAATCTCCATCTGGACTCCATGACGCAGAAACATGATACTTATTTTTGTCTTTAGTGAGTTGTTTTTGTTCTTTAGAAGCTAAATCCATCGTCCAAAGATTATCCGAACCACTTTTGTCTGAAATAAATAGAATGGATTTTCCATCCGGACTGTAACGCGGATGTACATCATACGGCATACCTTCTGTAATTCGTGTTGCTTTTCCACCAGCGATAGGAATTGTGTAAAGATCTCCCATCATGTCGAACATAATAGTTTTACCATCAGGACTCACATCTACCGAAATCCAAGTGCCTTTATCTGTGGTGAAGTTGACTTTTCTAGTTGGCTCAAGAGGTAATTCTTTAGTGGCTTTCTTAGTAGAGTCTTTTGCTTTTGAAGCGTCTTGAGCTGTTGAAATGTTTAAAGTAAAAAGTAGGAGGAGGGCAATGTAAAAGTGGTTGTACTTTTTCATATGTTGATTGATTAATAAATTAAGTGATTAAAAGTAAGGAAATTAATGGTAGATTTCATAAAAATATCTAACAGTAATATTTTCTTTCCTATACATTGTCTATAATATTTTGATGTGTATTAAATTTAAGCTGCTTAAATTTAGTTATCATTTTGCTTGTAAAAAACATATACATTTACACTGGTCTTTTATTACTGACTAATGTCATGTTTACTCTCAATTTTGTTTGTTAATTTTAATTCTATACTGAAAAGATTATGAAAAATATACTATTGCTTACGGACTTTTCTGAAAATTCTATAAATGCTATACATTATGCAGTAAACTTATTTAAAAATGAAAGTTGTACTTTTTGTATACTTCATGTAAAAAGTTCCTCATCATTCGCAATGGATGATATGATGACTGCTGGAAATGAAAGTGTGTATAGTTCAATAATTAAAGATGCAAAAGCACAGTTGAATAGTATAAAGGTAGAGTTGAATAATGCATATAAAACTGAAAAGTTGCAGTTTGAGACTATTATTGACTATGATAATTTAACAGATTCTATAAATCAAGTTATAAAATCAAAAACAATAGATTTAATTGTCATGGGAACTAACGGAGTTACTGGTGCTAAGGAAGTCATTTTTGGCAGTAACACAATCAATGTTATTAGAAAAGTAGATTGCAACACATTAGTTATTCCTGAAGGTTATAAATTTAAGAAACCAAAAGCTGTTTTGCTTCCGCTTGATTCATTTGATTCATTGAGTGGCAAGGCTTTTTCTGATGCATTGAAATTTATTAAGGTAAATAATAGCACGCTACATATTTTAAGAATTAACCCAAACGGCATAGAACCAGATACTCAAAGCAAAGATTTTGAACATATAGATTTTCATTTAAAAGATATCACGAACACCTATAACGTGGTTAATAATGTGCCAATGCATTTTGCTGTTAGTAGCTATATCCAAACAAATGCTATTGATTTGTCAATATTGATAGAACAAAAAGAGTCGATTTTTGAAAGGTTCTTTATGGGGTCATCCACCACAAAAATTGGAAATCACCTAAAAGCTCCTCTCTTAGTCTTTCATAGCTGAAACTCTCAGTTGTTTAAGAGCTTAAAAGCTTTAACTCTTTCTTTAATTTTTCTACAAATTACTTTCTCTTTTTCATTTGAAGCTTACTTAGCCACTAGAACCTTATAAAACTCATAGGTGTTTATATTTGTACTCTTCTAGCTTTGGACCAAATATATTGAAGCATATCTCGTTAAGACAAAGCAGTAATGACTATAATAATTTATTAAAAATGATTATAGATCTATTTTCTGTCCATTAAATACCTTTGTTTGTCTTCCTTTTTGATATTTTTTATGATGTTAAAAAGCTGTGTCTTTAATGATTTATAATTTTTCAAATAATCTGAAATCACTTTAATCAGACCACTATGTTCTTTAACATAAGCTCTCTCTTCCTCAATTTGGTCTATGCCATCTAGCATTACCTCCAAATCATTTTCATGAACTTTTATTGATTCTATGAGAACGTTATTTCGTTTTTGTGATTTATTAATTGCATCAATAATTTCTTTGTTATCTTGAAATTTTCTTGATGCTATCAATTGGGAAGTGAATGTTGTTACAAGATCTTCAAAAAAGAGATGTTCGTCTCTTATAAACTTTAATTCAGACAACCATTCTTTTGAAGCTTTGTGCATCTCTTCTGGGCTCAACCATTCTATATATCTCGATTGTGTTTGTATAGTTTCCATAATATTGTTTTTAAAGTGAAAAAGCAGAAGTCGATTCTTAAAATCACCATCTGCTTTCATAATTGCTATAAGACTTCAATTACCTTTTTGAGTTTTTCTTTTGCGTCATCATTCTTCTGTAGATTTAGCTTAAGAATACCGTCTATGTAAGTTGCTTTTACATTTTGATCTGCATTTACCGAGTTTGGTAGTTGCAATGATCTTTTAAATGAATTATAGCTAAACTCTTTACGTGTATAGTCTTCATCTTTTTCTTCCGATTCTTTCTTCTTTTCACCACAAACATTAAGCATATTATCTTTTATAGTTATTTCAAAGTCTTTTTTTGAAAAACCTGGTGCAGCAAATTCAATTTCAAAATCTTCTTCATGTTCTTTAACATTCATAGCAGGCATTAAGCTATCTTCTTCAAAGAAATCAGAATTAAAAAAATCATCGCTGCTTAAAAAGCTTTTTAGACTATCATTAGTCCAAGGAAATAATCTATTCCTGTTGTTAAATTTAATAAGTGACATAATTTTAAAAATTTGGATTAAACTTTATTTGATGCACTAAGTTATTGTATAATAGTGTTTTGTGAAATGATAAATATCAGTTTAGACCTGTTTGTCTCAATTAAATGATTACCTTTTTATATCGGTAAGTTTAGGAATTGTAGCATTCCAATTATATCGATCTTTTAGTTTTACTCTAAAAGTATCTAATGCCGTAGGTTCGCCATGTATTAGATATACTTTTTCAGGTATATTTTTAATTTGGCTCATCCAATCTAATAAATCGTTTTGATCTGCGTGAGCCGATAAACTTTCAATGCTTTTTATTGCTGCATTTACGGAATAATATTTACCAAAAAACCGAATCTCATGGACACCATCTAAAAGTTGTCTGCCACGGGTACCTTCAGCTTGATAACCAACTAAAAGAACTGTAGTCTGAGGCTCATCTACGAGTTGTTGTAAATAGGTAAGCACTCTTCCACCAGTAACCATACCGCTACCTGCAATGATGATTTTTGAGCGTCTATCATCTATGGTTTCCCAAGTTTCTCTATAGGATTGGATGATATTAATATGATTACACATAGCGTTATAATCTTGCATTGAGAGTTTATGCCATTTAGGGAAACGTTTAAACACTTCTAGCACATTATTACCCATCGGACTGTCTATAAAAATCGGAATATCCGGAATCTTATGTTGTTTATAGAGTTTCCATAGAATAAACATGAGTGTTTGCAGGCGCTCAACTGCAAAACTCGGAATGATTAGATTTCCTTTTTTATGAATAGTATCTTTTATAATCTCAGTTAAAACATTTTCTACATCATCCTTTGGATGTATTTTATTACCATAAGTACTTTCCACGAATAAAAAATCTGCCCATTCAGGTTTCTTAGGATCGTTTAATAAATAGTCATTTTGCCTACCTATATCTCCAGAAAACACAAAACGTTTGCCATTAATATCAATTTCTATAAATGTTGCACCTATGATGTGGCCGTTATATTGAAAACGATACGAAATGTGTTCGGATAAATAAATCCATTTATCTTCAATTTCTACATCAAATAATGTGATTGTTTTCTCTGCTTCTCTAATTGTATAAAAGGGTAGTGCTGGTTTATGTTTGGTGTATTTTTCTTTGTTGGCCTTTTCGGCTTCTTCTTCATGGATTTTTGCGCTATCTTTTAGTATAATTTCTGCTATTGCTAATGTTGGTGCTGTACCAATAATTTTTCCTGTAAACCCTTGTTTTAATAAACGTGGTAAATAACCGACATGGTCTAAATGGCCATGGGTAAGTAATACAATATCTATTGCAGCAACGTCTATTGGAAGGGCATTCCAGTTGAGTTCTCTAAGTTCTTTTAAACCTTGAAACATACCACAATCTATTAAAATGTTTTTTTCGGAAGTTTCAATAAGAAATTTTGAACCTGTTACAACTCCAGCTGCTCCTAGAAAGTTGATTTTTGCAAATTTTTCCATCTTAATTATTTAATCACAAAGCAGTGAAATTTCATTTATGATTTTTTCTTTTCTTGTTTCAGATACACCTAAGTGATCTAGAAAAAACTTATCATGTATTAGTTCTCTACAAAGAATAATATCTCTGCTTAATAAAAATTGTTTTTCTCTATTTGTAAGCAATGTAGATACGGTTATTGGATATAAGCCTAACCGATCTATTCTATCTTTTAACCCATTGCTTTTTGGGTAATCCCAACTTAATAAATGTAGACCAACACAATTGCCATAGTTTAAAGCATCGTCTGTAAACCTTGTATTGGTAACTACCCAACCTTCAGTGAGGAAAACCTCTTTTTCCGAATTATTTTTCCAATTTGCTTTTACATCTTGATATCTCGAATTGATATATAATGGAATTTTAACGTTACAATTTAAACCTTGTTCGCCATGAAATTTGCACTCAATAATTGTTGCGGTATCGTTTTTGTAGGCAATAACATCAATCTCATGAGAGACACATTTGCCTTGAAAAGTTTTACCAACAGCTGTCTTATATCCAGAGTATTTTAAAATAGCGCTTACAAAATGCTCAAAAGGGAAGCCTGTTGGTCCTAACTCATATATTGCTTTTTTGAGTTTGTATTTTGAAGCCAAATGACTTTTGCTTTTTTTGAGTAGAGCAAAAGCGCGGTTATAAATTTCTTTGGTAGAAATTCCTTGGTAAAGCTCATCACGTACTTTATTAAGTATTTGTTTTACAATTTTATCATTTGCACCAGTTCTTTTTAGTGATGAGTGCAACTTATCTAACGAGAATTTTGCTTTTTCACCTGATGCCTTTATGATTTCTATATCCTGAACTTCCATAATGATATTTTACTTCAAGAATTAATAAAATTTTGAAAGCTTAATTTGATAAGAAAAAATTTCTAACCCATGATTTTACTTGGTTATCCGTCATACTATCTACTTTTTCCACACCTTTTATTTTAGTGTTTAATTCGCTATAATTTTTTTGTAATTCCTTACTGAACTTTATATTGGTTTCTGCAGGTCCAAAAATGACCAAAGCATCAGTATCCTTAATTTCTGAAACAATATTTTTAAAATATTCTTTAAATTGATGTTTTTCGCGCTCTAAGTATTTGCTGTCTTGTATGACATCTTGAGGTCCTCCTTTAAATTTTGTACCAGAACCACCATGTATATGGTAATGCTCAATATTTGAGTCTATAGTGTTTAGTGTTTCTGTGCTATTCTCTATTGTAACAATCAGTGCTTTATTTTTATCTAGCCAAACTCCTGTATTTTTCATCGTTATTATTTTTTAGTTTCTTAAATCGTGCATTGCCAGTATTGGAACTTTTAAGTGAAGTGTGATACTTTTTACCATAGCGTCAGTTAAAATGCTTCCGAAAAAAGCATGTTTTTTATTTATAAAGGCAACCATGTCACTATCTCTACTTTCTACAAAAATGTTTACAGCTGATTCTACTGCTGTATGCGATAATGAATGAAATTTATAGTTAGTGTCTTCTAAAATTTCTTCTAGTAATTGTTTGTTTTCTTTTTGTTCTTTGCTCAGTTTGTTTTCCTCAGAAATATGTAGTACAATAATTGTGGCGTCACATTTTTTAGAAATATCTATTAAATAATTAAGCTCACGTTTTTTATAATGTGTTTTAAAACTTGTTGGGAAAACAATTTCTTTAGGTAAAGTAATTTTTGCATCTAGAGGTACAGCAATTACAGGGCAATTACGGACTTTCTCCATCACGTATGTAGCTGTACTACCAAATGCTGTTGCCCTAGAATAGGTTTCGCCTTTGGTTCCCATAATAACCATTTCAATATCCTTTTGTTCTACGAGATCCTTTATCGCATCAATAGTGTTATTAAATACTGATACAGTTATAAAATTGTGTTTTGGGTTATCATATTCTGACATGGTAATCATATCATATAATTTAGCCAAACTATTTTCAGAATGTAGTTTTGCGGTTTCATATAACTCACTACCTGGTTCCATATTCAATAGACTTTTCATAAGATTACTAGTAGCAGAAAACACATTGAGTAGATAAAAATCACAGTGATCATTTTTATAAAGCTCTATTGCATAACGCAGAGCTTTAGTTGCATTTTTAGAAAAATCTGTAGGTATTAAAATTTTATGACGCATGGTATTGATAGTTAACTTATTTATATAAATTTAATCTATCATTAGCAGGTATAAAATGATATATATCAGATAAGGCATGGAATAACCAAGAAAGGAATCATAGGTTTAAGCCCTATTTTTTTTATTACAGGTTCATTAATAATCTTCTCGATAAGACTGTGCTTGTAATTTATCATAACAAGTATATTAATGTCTAATTCCTCAATGAAATCATTTATTTCTTGTGCTTTTTTTGCATAATCAGGCATCCAATGAAAACTACAAGAATAGTTTTTTAAGTAGGTTTTTAGCATTTCTAGATTATACTCCTGTATTTTGGTTAACTCTTCCTCTTTGTTAATATGTAATACTCTTATTTTGGAGTTGTAGAGTTCTTCTAAACGTTTTAAAGGCAGTAGCTCTTCACCATAGAAATGATGCAAATCTGTCGGAAATGCGATTTGTGCCGGTTCAACAAAATCAAACTCATTTGGAACAATTAATACAGGACATCCTTTTATTTTTTTTATGGTGCGAACCGTATTACTTCCAAAGAAGATATCCTTTGCGCTTGTAGTACCTTTTGTTCCCATAATTATACAATCTATTTTATGCTTTTTGATTGAATTTTCTATGGCCTCATTTAGACTTGAAACACTTAGAATGATCTCAAACTCATGATTTGCATTTGCGTTAGATGTCTGCGCCATGTCCTTTAATTCTTCTAGCGCTTTCATAGCATTATCAGCCATCGTGGTCAACGACTTGTTAGATTGGTTTGATATGGTAGAGGTTTTCATTTTATAAGAATGGAGAAAGTAAAACTTACATTCTTCGTTTACATATAGTTTTAATGCATATACAGCTGCACTCCAGGCGTTATCAGAAAAATCTGTGGGTAATAATATGTTCTTTTTCATGACTAATAGATATATTAGATTAAAATTCTTCTTCCTTATTACGCATAGTAATCAATTAAGTATTTGACGGAAAAACCAAAAATGGTATGTTAAGATGAAAACCAATCTGGTTAATCGTGTTCTTAAAGAATAGATTCTCAAAGAAAGAATGCTTGTTATTTATCATTACTAAAAGATTGATTTTATGCTTAATTTGAAATTCATTTATCGCATCTGTAATATCCATAGATTTTACATCATGAAATAAAAAAGCTGAGTGCTTAAAAATTGATTGTATTGTCCGTTTATTAATTTCTTGTCTTTCTGTAAGGTCATAACCTGTTGATACATGCATTACATTTAATCGAGAATTATTTGATAGCACTATTTCCTTTAAAATTTTCAGACTTGAATGTTTAAACATTACATCTAAATCGGTGGGAAACAATATCTCATGAGGTGCTTCAAAAGAAAAATTTGAAGGAATAACCAAAACAGGACACTTTACTCCTTTAAATACATGTACCGTGTTTGAACCAAGGAGCACTTCTTTAGCACCAGTTGCACCTTGGGTTCCCATTACTATAATATCAATATTATGTTTACTTGCAAACTCTTTAATGCTAGAAATTAATGTGTCAAACCTTGAGTAAGTTTCAAATTTATGCTTGGTGTTGTTTTTAAATTCTTTAGATATTCTCGATATTAATTTATTGAGATTTTCTTGTGATGTATTCCTAACTGCATCACCTAGGCCAAATTGAGCTGGATAACCCATTACATATTCAACATGATAAATAACAGGAGTGTATGCGTTTAGTAAATGAAAAGTACATTCTTGGTCCTTATATGCCTGTATAGCATAAGAAATAGCATTCCATGAATTTTCTGAAAAATCTGTGGGTAAAAGTATCTGTTTCATTGTAAGAAATTTTTAAGTATTAAATCGTGCTGTGTTTTGCATAGCTAATAATGGTATTTGTAAACCAAGACTAACTTTATCTATGTTAGATGGAAATAGCATGTTTTCTAAAAAGGAATGCTGAGTATTTACCATCGTAATAATGTCTATATCTTTTTCTTTAATGTGAGTTTTAATTGTGCCAGCAACATCTTTACTGTCTTCATGGCAAAAATTAACGTTGTTGTCTCGTAGTGCTTCCTCAATAAAGACTTTATTGTCCTCTTGTCTTATGGATAATTTATTGCTTTTAGATACATACAATACATTTATGGTGCTTCGGTAAGATTTTGCCAATACTGACAATAATTTTAATTCACGACGCTTGTAAGGCATTAAATAATTGGTCGGAAATAGAATATGTTTTGGTTGTGTATTGGTAAAGTTAGACGGAATTGCTAAAACGGGGCATTGCACATATTTTAATACCTGAAATGTTTTGCTTCCAAATATAATATGACGTTCGTCTGATTTGCCTTTAGTTCCCATAACAATCAAATCTATATTCTTGCCATCGACTATAAGATTTGCCTCCTCTACCAGTGTGTTGTATGCAGAAATTGTATGATAAGTGAATCTAGGATTTGGTGCTATCTCTTTTATAGTTTTAAGTAAGTTCTCTAAATTGGTTTTTGATTCATTACTAATCCTATCCAAAACGTCTTCAAACACTTCACGAGACGTTAAATCATCATGGTCATAAAACTCATTTTGATAGGCATGCATAAAATAGAATGTCGCTTTTTGGTATTTAAAAAACTCTAGCGCATATTTAATGGCATTCATGGAATTTTCTGAAAAATCGGTTGGAAGAAGTATTGAAAACATAGTATTTAGTTTTATGATTCTATTGTAAAATTAAATAGTATAAGACCCAAAAACTATGATATATATCAGATGAATATTTTATATAATGGTATTCATTAGTTTTAGTTTTTGTTTTATTCGAAAACTGTAAAATGAATAGAAACTAATATGCCTGTATCTGTAAATTAATAGATTATATAGTAATGATATTGTAAACTATATTAAGTAGAAAGAGACCAATAAAAAATAACAAAGTGTAAATTACTTGTACCAGCTTAATATTAATAAACTCAAGCCAAGTAACTGTTTGCTTTGGAAAAGAAAATAATGCCAATCCAATAAATAGCGATAACCATCCTATTAGTGTAATAATGAGTTTATAGCTTGGTTCCCAAATATTATGAAATAGAATATTTAATAAGCCTATAATAATGGCCATAAAAGCAAAGACAATTAAAAATTTTTCGTCTTTAAGATCATTAAAAATTTGCTTAATACGTTTTGGGTTAAGGCTTAATATTAGAAAGAAAATAATTAAGTACCATCCCCAAAATTTTGCTAAAAAAACTGTATTGTCCATAGTTAATTATTATTTATTCATGTAACACTAAGAAAGGAGTTTGTGTATGATATGTTATTTTCTCTACTTTAGAATGGAATAATATACTCTGAAAGTAATTTAAATTTTTGGCAACCATTACGATCATGTCTATATCTCTACTCTCTACAAAACATTGTATGGCATCCTCAACTTTTCCATTAGTAAGAAAATGAAAACTAGGTTTAAAATCTTCGAAATAATCTTTTAGTATATCTTTATTTGTAAGTTGTTCGACATTGAGTTTAGTGTCTTTTTTAAGCGTATGAATAATCCGCAAATTTGCCTTGAAAGTGTTTAGGATATCTGTAAAAGGCTGGAGAATATTTATATCGTAGGATAAGGCATAGTCCGTTGGAAATGCTATTTCGTTTAAAGCTGAATATTCCGCATTTTCCGGAACGGCTAAAGTGGTACATTTTACTTTTGTTATAACATCTGCTGTATTACTCCCGACTATATACTTTTTGAGACCTGTGGCACCTTTTGTACCCATAACGATCATGCTAATATTTTTATTCTGTACATGTTTTCTTATAGATTCTAGGAAAAAATTGTAATCACTTAAAGTGTAAAACTTATGATTTTCATTATGACTGAGATTAAGACTAACTCTTTTTAATAATTCTCTTAACCTTTTCTTGGCAGGCTTAGTGTAAATATCTTCTATAGCATCTATAGATGGTACATAACTACTATCTCCTGGTGCAATGTTTTCAAATTTATTAATGTGTAGTAAGTAAAAATCACATTTGGTAGCGCTAAACAATTCGAGCGCATACTTAATAGCGTTCCATGAGTTCTCAGAAAAATCTGTGGGTAATAAAATGTTCATTATTTATGATTTCTTATCATAAACAAATCTAACTGTAGTAATATTAAAAAAAAATGATATTCCTCATGTTAATAAAGGTAAAGAATAAATTAGTAGATGTCCTGTAGCTTTTGAAGGTTTATAACCTTAATGTTTCTTCCTTCCATTTCTATGAGGCCTTGTTTTTTAAAGTCGGACATGGTTCTAATTAAAGTTTCTGTAGCTATGCCAGCAACACTAGCCAAATCGCTACGGGAAATTTTAATAGGATCTTCTGGTTTTGAATTTATCTTTTCTGCAAATCTCAAGATAGTAGAAGCTGTTTTCCTTTGTACAGAACTATATGCCATTTGTAAGAGTTGATCCTTAACACCTGTAATATCATTAGTAAGCAATTGAATAACCTCTAAGGCAACTCTATGATTATTATCTAGCACATTTTTTAACTCGGCTTTAGAGACTCCTACCATTTCAACATCTTCTAAAGCTGTTGCAGTCTCTCTATAAGCTATATTTTGAGTAAAAGATGTGTACCCAAAAAGATCATCTTCTTTATGCAAAGCTGTTGTTAATTCCTTCCCCTTTTCATCAAATTTATAGCATTTTACTACTCCTTTTAGTATTAAATATATGTAGTTAGAATTTTGACCTTCTTTATAAACAACGGTATTCTTTTCATAATTAAAAATAGTACCGTTATCATCAAAAAAATTCTTAAGGTCGTTTAGCGTTCTTATTTCATTTCTATTATTTGTAGTTCCATTACTATAGTTTTCTCTTTCTTCTTTTAGAATTGCTGCTTTAGCAATACGACTTTCAATAGCACTAATAAGTTCATCTTCACTAAAAGGTTTAGTAATATAATCATCTGCACCAAGATTCATACCTTTACGTACGTCTTGTCGTTCTGTTTTTGCAGATAAAAAGATAAAAGGAATATGCTTTGTGTTATCATTACTAGATAATGCTTCAAGAACACCATAACCATCTAATTCTGGCATCATAATATCACTTATTATAATATCAGGCATAGTCTCTATTGCTTTGTCTACTCCTAATTTTCCGTTAGCAGCTGTTACAACATCATAGTCAGATAGCTCTAATAATTCAGCTGTGTTTTCTCTTAAAATAGCATCGTCTTCTATTAATAGCACTTTTTTCATTGTTCAGCTTTGTTTGGAAGTTCTATAGTAAAAATAGTTTGTTTTTGTGGTTCACTTTCAAAATAAATTTTTCCTTTTAAATTTTCTAAATGGTCTTTAACAATATTCAAGCCTATGCCTGTCCCTTGAGTTAGTAAAGCATTTTCAGCTCTAAAATAACGATTAAAAATGTTTTTTTGATCCTTTTTTGGGATACCAATACCATTGTCTTTTACTCTAAATACCGTTGTTAATTTATCTTGTTCAATATCGATATCGATAATGGTATTTTCTGAAGAATATTTTATGGCATTATGTACTAAATTTGATAATGCTAACTCTACAATTTTCTCATCTTGATGTAAAGACATATCATCAATATCCTTTGGGTAGTTAATTTGTTGCCCATCTTTTAAAAGCATATTAGCATTATAAATAACTTCGTTTACAACTTTACTTAATTTAAATGTCCTTGGTTTGTATTGTACTTTTCCTTTTTCTAATTTCTCAACAGATAAGAAATCATTCAAAATATTATTTAAGTAATGTACTTTGTCAGAAATGGTTTTAATGTGCTTATCTCTTTTTCCTTGTTGTTCAGCTAATTTATATTTACTTAAAAGCATGGTTGAGGTTAAAATGCCACTTAAAGGAGTCTTGAACTCGTGAGAGACCAAAGACAAAAACTTGGTTTTTAATTCGTTAAGCTCAATTTCCTTTTGCAAAGCGTCTTTAGCTTCTTCTTCTGCTTCAATACGCTTTTTATTTTCTTCCTCAAGTTTAATTATAGTTTCACCTAATTCCTTAGTTCTTTCTTTAACCTTTTCTTCTAAAGCAGAGTTTAGTTTTTGGATTCTTTGCTCTTGCTCTTTTCTTACAGAAATATCTATAACTAAAGCCATTACAAAATTCTTTCCGTAAACAGTAAATGGGTTTAAACCAGCTTCAACAGGAAAAGTACTACCATCTCTACGTGCACCATATATGTCACGGCCTTGTCCCATTTTGCGACGTTGCTTCTTTTTCATAAAACCATCAAAATGTGCACCATGACTAGCATGATAATTTTGAGGTATCAAAATAGTAAGTGGTTGGGTTATAAGTTCACCATTTTTATAGCCAAACATTCTATTGGCAGAATCATTAGTTTCAACAATGTTTTGATGTTCATCAACCACAATAACACCTTCAGATACAGAGCCTAAAAGCAATTTAAAAATGTCTTGATCTTGTTGAAACATAAGTTGGGTTATAAAAGAATTTAAAGATAATTAAAATCAAATGATCGCACATATGTGTATCGTACTTTTTTTGTAATCTAAGAACTGATTTATATCATAGATAGAAAAGTATAAAGCATATAGTTTTGTATATCAAACTATTTGTTATGATAAAACATCAAAACACTAAAATTAAATTTTACCAAAATTTGGGTAAGCTATTCTATGCTATAGCTGCATCAGATAGTGTAGTTAGAGAAGAAGAGTTTAACAAACTAAAAGAATTGATAAAAAAAGATTGGTTTCAAACGGATATTATAGATTCAGACTCTATGATAGAAGGTGAAAAAGCAATTTTGAATACTTTTAAATGGTTAAATGATGATAATGAATATGATGCCGAAACCTGTTATAAAAGTTTTATTAGTTTTAAAAGCAATAATAAAAAATTATTTAACAGCAATGTTAATTCATTAATACTAAAAACAGTAGCTAAAATCGCAGCTAGTTTTTCTGGTCAGAATAAATCAGAACTTATTATGCTCGCAAAGCTTAATCTCGAATTTAAAAAGCATAACAATGAAAAGTAGTTTTAACGCTATTATAGAATCAAAGACACCTGTTTTAGTAGATTTTTATGCTGATTGGTGTGGTCCATGTAAAATGCTTGCCCCAATTTTAAAACAAGTAAAGGGAGATCTTGGTGAAGGCGTTAAAATTATAAAAATTGATGTAGATAAAAATCAAGCATTAGCAGCAAAATACCAAGTAAGAGGCGTGCCTACTATGTTGCTGTTTAAAGATGGAAAGCAAGTTTGGCGACAATCCGGTGTACTTCAAAAAAATGAGATTATTACTATTATAAATTCAAAGTAAAATAGAGTTATGAGTACACATATTGAAGCTAAAAAAGGAGAGATTGCAGAAACTGTTTTATTACCTGGAGATCCTATGCGCGCCAAATGGATTGCTGAAACGTTTTTAGACAATCCTAAATGCTATAATGATGTGCGAGGTATGTTTGGGTATACAGGCTTTTATAAAGACAAACGTGTATCGGTACAGGGAACAGGTATGGGAATACCATCTGCGTTGATTTACTACCATGAGCTTATTAATGATTATGGAGTAAAAAATTTGATTCGTGTAGGCTCAACAGGATCTTATCAAAAAGATGTGAAAATTCGTGATATTGTAATTGCAATGGCAGCATCCTCAACGTCTGGCATCAATAATTCTCGTTTTATAAATGCCGATTATTCACCAACTGCAAATTTTGAACTATTTATGAAAGCTGCTCTGTATGCAAAAGACAATAATATACCAATTAAAGCCGGAAATGTGTTGTCAGCCGACGAGTTTTATGAAGATGACTTTGATAGTTATAAAAAATGGGCTGAATTTGGTGTGCTCTGTGTAGAAATGGAGACAGCAGGGTTATATACCATTGCTGCTAAATTTAATGTTAGAGCACTTTCAATTTTAACGGTTTCAGATTCTTTAGTGACTAAAGAATTTACATCTGCTGATGAACGTGAAAGCACATTTAGTACTATGATAGAAATTGCCTTAAATACACTTTAATAATTATTGCTTTGTATGATAGATATCATTTTATAAACCTGCATTGAAGACTACTTTTGAAGTTAAATCCTAAATATGTGTCACTCATGAAAAAAATTAAAAGCATACTCATTATCGTCCTAATATTTCCAATTTTAGGTTTCTCACAAATTATTGAGGATCTCGATTTTATTTCACCTTTCCATGATGGCTTTGCAGCAATTAAAAAAGATAATCAATGGGGCTTTATAAATAGTGAAGGAGCAATTGTTGTAGATTATAGAAATGATTTGGTTACTACAAAAATGAAGGATTATAACTATCCAGTTTTTAGTGAAGGGAGATGTTTAATTAAACAAGTAAGAGACGGTATCTCTTATTTTGGCTTTATAAATGCTACAGGGAAAACCAGTATTGAACCTCAATTTTTAAATGCAAACAATTTTAAAGATAACAAAGCCATAGCATTAAAATTAGTTAAAGAAACGGTAAGTAGAAATACAGCCTTAGATAAAAACATAGTGTATTATAAATATTTTGAAGTTACTATAGACACTAATGGGACTGTTATAGATTACCTGACTCAAAAAGGACAGAATATAGTTTTAGACAAAGATTACTTAAGAAAGCCACCAAAGATTAATTCTAAACAAATTTCTAAAAACGTGTTTATCATTAAGAATAAGCATAATAAATGGAGAATATTTACCACTAAAGATTAACAACCTAATAGGTATTTAATATGAAAACATTGACTTACGTAAGTGTCTTGTTGACCTTATTGTCTTGTTCTGGTAATAAGGATAGGGTTTTACCTATAGAACGTGCATTAACAGAATCGGTCTATTCTTCGGTGACTATACAGCCCGATAGTTTATATCAAGTATATTCTAGTGTATCAGGAATCTTAGAATACAATTTTGTTGAAGAAGGTGATTTAGTTTCAAAAGAAGAACAACTAGTACAAGTTATTAATAGCACACCCAAATTAAATACCCAAAATGCTAAGCTTGCTTTAGATTTAGCACAAGAGAACTATAATGGTAGAGCTACTGTTTTAAGCAGTATAGAAAATGAAATTGAGGCTTCAAAACTGAAATACAAAAATGATTCTATTAATTTTTTCAGGCAAAAGAATCTTTGGAATCAGAGTATTGGTTCTAAAGTACAGTACGACACAAAAAAACTTAATTATGAACTGTCTTCAAATCAATTAAGTCTTTTAAAAAATAAACTTAACAGAGCAAAAAATGAATTGCGTACAGCAGTCAGGCAGGCACAAAATAATTACCAATCGGCATCAATAACTACCAAAGATTTTACAATTAACAGCAAAATTAATGGAAAAGTATATGCCTTATATAAGGAGCCTGGAGAAATTGTAACTAGTATGGAGCCATTGGCATCTGTAGGAAGTGCTAATAGGTTTATGGTAGAATTATTAGTAGATGAAGTTGATATTGTACAAATAGGAAATGAGCAAGAGGTTTTAATTCATCTAGATGCCTATGAAGGTGTCATTTTTAAAGCGAAAGTGTCTAAAATATATCCTAAGAAAGACGAACGCAACCAAACATTTAAAGTTGAAGCTGCTTTTATTGATCCACCAAAAATTTTATATCCAGGACTCTCTGGTGAAGCAAATATTATCATTGCTAAAAAGGATAGCGTATTAACCATACCTAAAGCATATTTAGTTGATAATAATAAGGTGAAAACTGATGAAGGATTAGTCACTATAAAAACAGGATTGCAAAATATGGATTACATAGAAATCCTATCTGGAATTAATAAAGAGACTTACATATATAAGCAAGATAAATGACCAATTGGACTGTCATATTAAGTATAGCAAAAACACACTTATTCACTAAAGTAAAGCAAACTTCAATAGCTGCTTTGGGTGTGACTTTTGGTATTGGCTCTTATATTACCTTGGTATCTTTTATGACGGGTTTAAACACCATGTTAGATGATCTTATCTTAAATCAAACTCCACATGTTCATGTTTACAATGAAATTGAACCTTCAAAAAAACAGCCTGTGTCCTTGTATGATAATTTTAAAGAGAGCTTTAATATAGTACATTCTATTAAGCCAAAAATGAGTCAGAAAAAAATTCACAATGCATTACCTATTATTAGTTATTTAGGAAATGATGAGAATGTACGTGGGGTATTGCCACAGGTGAAAACTCAAATTTTTTATATAGCTGGGTCTATAGAGCTAGGAGGAAATCTCACAGGTATTAATGCTATAGATGAAGCTAGGTTATTTAATATGGGAGATTATATTGTTGAAGGTTCTGCAGAAGCTCTACAAACAACAGATAATGGTATTTTATTGGGAATTGGTATTGCGAAAAAAATGTCGTTAAAAGTTGGAGATAGAGTACAAGTAAGCCCAATTAATGGAGGTATTTTTCCTCTAAAAATTGTTGGTTTTTATCAGAGTGGGATTGCAGATTTAGATGCCATTCAAAGCTTTACAAATATTAAGACGGTACAACGTATTTTAGGAAAAGCAAAAGATTATATCACAGATATTAATGTGAAGCTATATGACATTGAAGAAGCCTTACCTCTATCAAAAAAAATTGAACAGCAATTCAAGTTAAAAGCTATTGATATTAAAACGGCAAATGCTCAATTTGAAACAGGTACTACCATACGAAATCTCATCACATATGCCGTATCTGTAACCCTTCTTATTGTTGCTGGCTTTGGTATTTATAACATATTAAACATGTTGATCTATGAAAAGATGAATGATATTGCCATCTTAAAAGCCACAGGTTTCTCTGGTAAAGATGTTCAGCTTATCTTTATGAGTCAGGCTATGATTATTGGTTTTGTAGGCGGTGTTTTAGGTTTGCTTATAGGTTTTGGATTGGCGAGTATAATTGCGACTATTCCATTTCAAACTGAAGCATTACCAACAATAGAAACCTATCCAATTAATTTAAACCCATTATTCTTTGTCATTGGTTTTTCTTTTGCAATGATTTCAACATTTTTTGCTGGTTATTTACCATCCAAAAAAGCTAAGAAAATAGATCCTGTAAGAATTATAAGAGGCCAATAATATGAGTGTTGTATTAGAAACAAAACATATTAATAAATACTTCAGAAAACCTGTGTTGTTTCACGTGCTTAAAGATGTCAACTTTCAAATTAAAAAAGGAGAATTCGCATCAATAATGGGAAAATCTGGTTGTGGTAAATCGACGTTACTCTATATTCTCTCAACAATGGATACAGATTATGAAGGGGAACTGTTTTTAAACAACCAACTAATTACAGGACAGGATAGAAAGCATTTATCCTATTTACGAAATAAGCATATTGGTTTTGTATTCCAGTTTCATTATCTGCTTTCTGAATTTTCTGTGTTAGAAAATGTAATGCTTCCTGCTAAGAAATTAGGGGAAAAATCGTTTCAAGAAATTGAGCACGATGCTATAGAAAAGCTAAAAATGCTAAACATTGAACACTTAGCAAAAAAACGTGCCTCACGTGTATCTGGTGGAGAAAAACAACGTGTTGCTATTGCTAGAGCGTTGATTAATAATCCGTCTATTATAATGGGAGATGAGCCTACAGGTAATTTAGATAGTTATAATGCCGAAAATGTATTCAACATATTTAAGCAATTAAGCGAAGAAAAAGGTTTGTCACTTTTAGTGGTGACTCATGATAAAGATTTCGCAAATAAAACCGATAGAATTATCGAAATGGGTGATGGTAGAATTATAGTATAAGTTATTTAAATAAAAGATAGATAATCTAAATATTTAATGGAACATAATAAGGAGAACGTTCATACTTGCAATTACATATTCGGCAAAAAAACAGAGCTCTATTTTGCGCTTCTATGTGGTGTTTTCTTAATTACAGGTTTTTTAATTGACAAGCTTGCTAATCTACCTAGCTGGATTTCTTTATTAAGCTTTATCATATCTTATGCATTTGGTGGATACTTTATAATGGTTGAAGCGTTTAAAAAAATTCCTAAAAGGGAATTTGATATTGATTTTCTAATGATTGCAGCTGCAGTTGGAGCTGCTTATATTGATAGTTGGGCAGAAGGTGCTTTACTGTTATTTCTTTTTAGTTTAGGTCATGCACTTGAGCATTATGCTATGAATAAAGCTAAAAAATCGATTGAAGCCTTAGGTAATTTATCTCCAAAAATGGCACTCGTTAAAAAAAAAGGAAGGCTTGAAGACATACCGATTGAATATTTAAAGGTTACTGATGTTATAGTAGTAAAACCTAATACTAAAATTGCCGCAGATGGTGTAGTTATTAGCGGTAGTAGCAGCGTAAATCAAGCACCAATAACTGGGGAGAGTATTCCAATTGATAAAACATTTATAATAAGTACAGATCACTTGCCAGATTTTAATGATATTGATAAAAAACATGTTGTATTTGCAGGTACTATTAATGGTGACAGCAGTATTGAGATTCTAGTTCTAAAATTAAGTGAAGATTCTACCGTTTCGCGATTAGTAAAAATGGTTAGTGAGGTTGAAGCTCAAAAATCACCAACACAAAGACTGACCAAAAAATTTGAAAAATGGTATGTGCCAATAGTTATTTTAGTGGTGTTTTTATTGTGCTTTGCATTCTTAATTATAGAAGAAAGTTTCAACGCTAGTCTTTACAGAGCCATAACTGTATTAGTAGCTGCAAGTCCATGTGCATTAGCAATTTCAACGCCAAGTGCCGTATTGAGTGGAATAGCAAGAGCAGCTCAAAAAGGTGTGCTTATTAAAGGGGGAAAAGCTTTAGAAGATTTAGGGGAAATTACCACTATGGCATTTGATAAAACAGGAACATTGACCGAAGGAAAACCAAAGCTTACCAATCTTATTTCGTTAGATGTTTTTAATGAAAACGAATTAGCAAAAATAGTTTTTGAAATTGAAAGTTTAAGTAATCATCCGATTGCAAAAGCGGTTACTCATGATTTAAAAACAAAGTATAATCTTGAGCCCGAAAATAAAGCATCTAAAATTGATGCGATTCAAGGTAAAGGAATAACGGCAAATTATGATGGAGAAAAAGTAAGTATTGGGAACGTGAAATTGATACAAGATTCTGGTATCATAGTCGATTCAAAGATTTTTTCAAAAATGGAACAGCTATTAAAAGATGGACACACTGTAATGTTGGTAGCACATAAAGATAAAATCATTGGATTAGTAAGTGTGATGGATTTGCCAAGAAAAACAGCAATTTCAACACTTAAACGCTTAAAAGAAATTGGAATAAAGTATATGATTATGCTCACAGGAGATCATCAAAATGTTGGCGATGCTATTGCTAAACAAATTGGTCTTACTGAAGCTCTAGGAAATTTATTGCCAGAAGATAAAGTTACAGTAGTAAAAGCATTAATTAAAAGAGATAAAAAAATTGCAATGGTTGGTGATGGTGTTAACGATGCACCAGCAATGGCATTGAGTACTGTAAGTGTAGCAATGGGGGCAGTTGGCAGTGATGTTGCTCTAGAAACTGCAGATGTTGCGTTAATGTCCGATAAAATTGAAAATTTACCATTTGTTATAGGTCTAAGTAGAGAATCTAAACGAATTATTAAACAGAATATATGGATAAGCTTAAGTGTAGTAGTTTTATTAGTTCCTGTTACTATTTTTGGTTTAACTAATATTGGTTTAGCAGTTGCTTTCCATGAGGGTTCTACTATAGTTGTGGTTTTAAATGCGTTAAGGTTACTTCGTTATAAAATGGATTAAATCTAACTGACATTTCTCATTTTAAATTTGATATGCATCTTTTACTTTTATAGTAAATAAGATTGTATGCTAACATTTAAGAACTTCAATATTGCAGATTGGTTTTCATTTTATCGCATTTTTGCAGCACCATTTTTACTGACTCTAATTTGGTTTGACCAACGTGTAATATTTACTTGGGTGTTACTCTTAAGTTATTCAACAGATGCTATAGATGGTTATTTAGCAAGAAAACTTAAAATTACTAGTCCAAGAGGCTCGCAGCTCGATTCTTTTGGAGATCAAATAACATTGATTGTTGGTTTAATTGGACTCTTCTATTTCGAAGCAGAGTTTATTAAAACTAATCTTATTTTAATTCTTATTGCTTTTGTTCCATACATTATACAAATGGTTATAGCATACTGGAAATATGGTAAAGCTACTGCATTTCATACCTATTTAGCCAAACTTTCAGCCGTAGTACAAAGTGCTTTTATCTTATGGTCATTATTCATCACTCCAGATTATACTCTATTTTATATAATGATTGCTGTTGGACTTATAGAAACCTTTGAAGAAATCACACTTATTTTTATGTATGATAATTGGGCTTCGGATGTAAAAGGTGTCTTTTGGGCTTACAGAGATAAGAGACGTTTAAAAAAGAAGTCATGAAGTCATTTTCTTTATTCACCATTATTTTGCTGTGTATAGCAATTCTTCTAATTGATATTTTAGCGTTTTATTGGTTGCAATCTATTACAAGTCTCATTGAATTCTCATTATTAAAATCGATTATACATAGCCTTTTCTGGTTTTTTACAATAGGTTTAATTACCTCAGTTATTATATTAAAGGCTACTCTAGATGACATTAACCCTGCTAGAAAACAACTATTGATTTCTTCATTTTATGGGTTGGCAATTTCTTCCTTTGTTCCTAAGCTAATTTTTGTCATTATTATCTCAATATTATATTTTACAAATTATTTATTTTCTGAAAGTGAATCACTCATCATAGTTCCTATTATTGGATTGTTTTCAGGGTTTATACCATTTTTTGTTATCGTTTATGGTGTCTTTATTGCTATCTATAAATTCAAAGTGCATCTACATACCATTCAATATAACAGTTTACCAAAAGCTTTTAATGGTCTAAAAATTGTACAATTATCTGATTTGCATTTGGGTAGTTTTAATTATCGTTATCACAGATTGGAAACTGCAATTAAAAAAATTAATCATTTACAACCTGATTATATTCTAATAACAGGCGATTTGGTAAACAACTACGCCTGGGAATTACGTGGTTGGGATAATGTATTTCAAAAATTAGAAGCCAGCAAAGGAAAATATGCCATTTTAGGAAATCATGATTACGGTGATTACAGTAAATGGGATTCTGAGAGGGCCAAACAAGACAACTTTGACGCGATTAAGCAATTTTATAAGAACATAGGTTTTAAACTTTTACTAAATGAAGCTGAAATCATTTCAGAAAATAAAGAATATATCGCTATCATTGGAGTAGAAAATTGGAGCAAACGACCTTCTAAGCAATATGGAGATTTACAAAAAGCTACTAAAAGTGTAGCAACCATTCCTTTTAAAATATTATTGTCACATGACCCAACCCATTGGACCGAAGAAGTGATAGGTAAAACAGATATTGCTCTCACACTTTCTGGTCACACGCATGGCATGCAAGCCGCATTTAAGTACAAAAATTTAGAGTGGAGTCCAATAAAATACAAATTTAAACATTGGGCTGGATTATATAAGCATAAGCAACAATATCTCTATGTAAATAGAGGTTTGGGTTGGTTAGGCTTTCCTGCAAGGATTGGAATGCGCCCAGAAATTACCTGTATTAAGCTAAAAAAATATTTAGACTGATTTTTATCATTTATTTTAACGATCACTATGCTTACCTTACTTACTAAATAAGATAATACAAAACATAATGTTTAAAAATTTAGAAGATAAAGAGATAGAGTTTATTCTTGAGAATAACTACATAGGTTATTTAGGGTATATTTTTAATAACAAACCTTATGTGGTACCGATTACGTATCATTTCGATAAAGAAAGTAATGCAATTATATGTTACTCTGGTGATGGGCATAAAATGAATGCAATGCGTAAAAATAATATAGTGTCTCTACAAGTTGGAGAAATTGAAACTGTAAATCAATGGAAGTCTATATTGGTGCATGGCACTTTTGAACAGCATTTTGGTAGTGATGCAAAATCTTATTTGCATAAATTTTCACTAGGTGTTAAGGATGTAATTATTGAAAGAGAACATAGAAAAGCAAATTTTATTAGTGAGTTTTCAAGTAAAATCTATAAAGATGATATTCCATCAGTATTTCTTATAAAGATTACAGAAATCACTGGAAAAATGAGACGCAACTAACTACAATATAAGCTTATGAAATATATATATCTAATAACCATATTCTTTATATTTTTTGGATGTAAAGACGCTGTTAAAAACAATAAAGGCATTGATAAAGAAGGCAGCGAAGAGGTTAGTCCTATTGTTAAAGAACATACTAAAACAGAAGATTTAGATATTAAATCTATAGATAAGTCCAGAACTATTGAGTTAAAACAAAAACAATTAATTGAAAAAAAAGACGAGCGAGAAGATCTTCAAACATTGATTATTGATAAAAAATATCTTGTTGATAAAAAAGACTACATTATCAATTTTAAGTACCCTTTACTTAATGAGTCATTTAAGCCAACAAACTCAAATTTCAATGGTTTTATTAATGATTACTATGTCAATATCACAAAAACCGAAGAGGATATTTTAGAAAGTAAGATGTTATGCGATAGTATAGCAGCTAAAAACTTTAGAGAAGAACGATTTATAGATTATAAAATCTATGTTGTAAGCGATCAGCTTGTAAGTGTTCTCTTCTATAAAGAAAATTTTTATTCTGGATCCATGCATCCAAGCTATTCTTTTGATTGCTTTAATTTTGATTTAAACAGAGGTGTTTTTATGGCATATGAAGATTTTTTTATTCAAGGTTCTGAAGACGAATTATTAACTATAATAAATCAAAAAATAGATGAAAGCATAAATAAAGGAGACTTGTATTATGAGTGTTGGGAAATCTCTTCAGATGATTTTTTTAACGCAAAAAACAACTTTGTACTTAATGACGATTATGTAGAGTTTTATTTTGACGATTGTATTATATGCCCATCATATACTGGGACTTACTCAATAGAGCTTCCGTTAACAGATGTATTATCTGTACTGAAGAAATACGAATTAAATCCATTAGTTTTTTGATATACATTCATTATGAAAACAAAAACAGAACTATTACTAGAATTATGGCAAGAAGCCAGAATACGGTTTACTAATAAATTACCCGAACTTGTAGAAGACGATTTAAAGAAAAAACTGTTGCCTTGTCCAAATAGTATAGGCTTTTTAATTCGTCATATAGGTGATGTAGAATTACTTTTCGCAAAAAATGTATTTGGGTCAAGCAACACAAGAGTTATTGCAAAAACAGTAATAGCTCAAAAAGATACAGGCAATTGGACTAACCTTAGTGAGTTAATTAGTTATGTTAATCATTCATTTGAGGTACTACAATCAATAGTTAAAAAACAAGAAGATTTAGATTGGGAAACGATTATCACAACCAAAGAATTTGGTACAAAAACTAAAGCTGAAGCTTTTGGCAGAATTATATCGCATACTACATATCATGCAGGTCAATTGTCTATCATAAAAAAATATGGAAAGGCTTAATTCATACTAATAACCTAATTCATTCTTAATCATTGGCACTTCCCATTTTATCATTTCTTTTAAAAACTCATCGACCTTTTCAATAATCAACTTTTTTGCTTTGCAAAAGAAATTACTCTTTAATAAGAGTCAAATGACTTTAATCAGGTTTAATAATTCTCAAAATGCTAATTTTGTTATACGATGCAAGATTTAATATTACAAACCAAAAATTTTGAACTTACACAAACCGATTTCTTAATAAGAATGCTTGTTGCTGTGGGAATTGGTCTTGTTATAGGATTAGAAAGGGAATTTTCGAATTTTCAAAAAGGAGATATTTTTGCTGGTTTAAGAACATTTTCGATAGTTGCTTTATGCGGTTTTGTTTGTACATTCTTAAGTTTTATTTATTTCTCTTGGGTTTTTATAGCTGGATTGTTTGCTGTTATTATAATAGTTGCTATATGGTATTGGATTAGCGCAAAACAAGGAGATATTGGCAGTACAACAGAATTTGCTTTAATTTTCACCTACTTATTGGGTGGACTAACTATGTTAGGCTATATAGAGTATAGTCTAGCATTGACAGTTATTATATTAGTCCTATTATCTTTAAAGCCAAAATTTAAGATACTTGTTGGTCAACTTACACAAGATGAGGTTTATGCATTTATTAGATTTGTTATAATTGCCTTATTAATACTTCCTTTTTTACCAAATACCTATTATGGCCCTTTTGAGGTTATTAATCCTCAAGAAATAGGTTGGGTTGTAGTGTTAACATCAGGGATTGGATTTATAGGTTACATCTTAATGAAGTTTTTAGGATCTAATCGTGGATTACTTTTAACAGGAATTGTTGGCGGACTAGTATCAAGCACAGTTATATCTTGGATATTTTCAAAGAAAAGCAAAGAGACACCTACGCTTTCTAACGGTTATGCTTTAGCCATTTTTGCTGCAGCTACGATTATGATTATTCGCGTATTGTTTTGGGTATTCTTATTTAATAAAAGTGTATTAAAAGATCTATTTGTACCATTATTAATTGTGTTAATTGCTGCATTTGGAGTGACTTTGTTTTTCTACAAAAAGCAGCAAACAAAACAGCGTTCTGAAGAAAAAATACCTTTAGGAGAACCGTTAAATATTAGAGAAGCTGTTTTCTTCGGACTTTTATACAGTGGTATTCTACTATTAGTAAGTTATGCAAGTGACACTTATGGCGAAAAAGGTATTTATGTAACAAGTGCTATAAGTGCACTAACAGATATTGATGCTATATCTATTTCTGTATCTAAATTAGCAGGTGAATCCATTCAATTTCTAACAGCTCAAAATGCTATATTATTGGCTACACTTACCAATACTATAATTAAAATTGGTATTACGCTTTGGTTTGGTTGCAAAGCTCTTAAGAAAAAAGTGCTATTTGGTTATGGCATTATTTTTATTGCAGGTATTATTGGATTTATAATTCTTAACGCTTAATTCTTTTTCTTTTCAGCTTTTTTTTTCTCTTGGCGTTCTAATTTTCTAAAGTAACCTCTCGTTAAAAAGTTATGTTTTAAGGCTTCCATATTTTGGTTGAATTTATCTGTACCTTCATTAATATTATTAAGTGTAGATTTTAAGCTATTAACAAGAGATGTGTCCTTAACAATATAATTATAAGCACCTTCACCAGACTTAAAATCATCCACAACAGTATTAATGTTGTTTAATAAAGCTTCAATTTCTATACTCGATGTTTCAAGATTAGTTACAATAGTTTTAAGTTTTTTACCAGAAATTGAATCATTTAAAAGCATACCTAAAACTGTATTATCATCAGTTTCTACAGAAGAAACGATAGCATTTAATTTAGCAATAGTATTAGATGCACCATAACTAGCTGTTTTGAGATTATTGATAGATTGTTTTAAGTCTTGAGCCATAATAGTATCATTAAGTAAAACACCAATGGTTCCTTTTCCTTTGGCGATGCTATTGGTTATTTTTAGTAAATCAGAAGTTAAGATAGCAGCATTTTCAGTACTAGTATTAAGGGTGTTTAAGATATCGTCAGTTCCTATTTTACTATAGGATTCTATAATATCATTATTTTCTATGGCTTCAGAAATCCCTTTGCCTGGTACAATATTAACAATCATATTGCCAACCAATCCATCAGAACCAATAGTCGCGATGCTGTTCTTTTTTATATGAGAAATAATCTTTTCTTGTATAGCCATGTCTACTTTTATAGTTGAGTCATTAATCATTCCAATGTCTTTTACAGTTCCTATATTAATACCAGAATACCTAACATTATTTCCTTTTTGTAAACCGTTAACATTCTGAAAATAAGTACTAATGGTAAATGTCTTTTTAAACATGTTTTGACGTTGTCCAATAAGATAAACACCTATTATAAAAAGAATAGTACCAATGAGTACAAAAGAACCTAATCGTAATTTTTGTGAGTTTGTGTTTTTCATAATAGTTATTGTTTAAAAAATGCTTTGATTTTTGGGTCTTGATGCGTCGATAATTCATCAAACGTACCGATCGCATAATCAATGCCATCAATAAGTAATATCATTCTATCTGAAATCACTCGAGCACAATCAACATCGTGAGTAATAATAAGCGAAGATGTCCCATATTTATTCTGAACATCTTGCATTAAAATAATAATTTCCTTTGCAGTAATAGGATCTAAACCACTTGTTGGCTCATCATACAAAATTATTTTTGGTTGTAAGATTAGTGTCCTTGCTAGAGCCACACGACGCTTCATACCACCAGATAACTCTGAAGGCATTAAATCTATAGCGTTAGCTAAACCAACATTATCTAAGGCTCCTATAACAAGTTTTTCAGTATCTAAATCCTTGCCAAATTTCTTGGTATGACGCCTTAGAGGAAACTCTAAATTTTCGCGTACAGTCATAGAGTCATATAACGCACTACCTTGGAATAAAAACCCAATATCTGCTCTTAAAATATCTAAAGCCTCTTGGGTTAGTTTAGTTATATCATTTTGCATTACAGAAATCAGACCACTATCAGCTTCCATCAATCCAACTAAGCATTTAATCATAACAGATTTTCCTGATCCGGATTTCCCCATAATTACTAAATTTTCACCTTGATGTAGTAACATATTAAACCCGTTTAATACATGATTATCACCAAAGCTCTTGTACAAATCTTTGATTTCAAGAACCACTTTAGATTTTGATATGTTTTTATCTCGCATCATAAATCGTAGAAAATATCAGTTACAAACACAGCAATAAAGTCGATAATAAATAACAACAAGGACGTAAAGACCACAGCAGTGTTCGCAGCTTTACCTACACCAGCTGTACCTTTTTTACAATAATAGCCTTTATAACAGCCAACAATTCCTATTGCTAATCCAAAAAAGAAAGATTTAATAGTTGCCGGCATAATATCTCCAAACTTTAAAGCATCAAAGACCTGATTAAAATATAAAACAAAAGATACATCTCCTTTAACGCTCTCTACTAAATAAGAACCTAATAGAGCAACAGCATCACCAATAATAACAAGCAATGGAAGCATAAGTGTAACTGCTAATACTCTAGTAACAACAAGATATTTAAATGGGTTAGTGCCAGAGACTTCCATGGCATCAATTTGTTCAGTAACTTTCATGGAGCCTATTTCGGCACCAATACCAGATCCTATTCTACCAGCACATACTAATGCTGTTAGTATTGGCCCAATTTCTCTAACAATTGATATACTTACCATAGATGGCATCCATGATACAGCGCCAAACTCCATAAGCGTTGGTCGTGTCTGTAAAGTTAATACCAAACCAATAATAAAACCCGTAATACCTACTAGCAGCAAGGATTTGTTACCCATACTGTAACATTGGTTTAATAACTCTTTAAATTCAAAAGGACGTTTAAATAATTCTTTAAAAAAGCGACCAGTGAAATAGGACATGTCACCAATTTCAATTAAAAATGAATCTAATTGTGCTTTTATTTTATGCATACCTGACATACTTGATTGTAATTGTCTAATCAAATATATTGGAATTGAGAAGCGAAAAAAATGATATAAATCATATCAAAACACTGATATTAATCATTTTATATTGTTGATGTTAAGGTTATTTTTATGTATTAAAATTGAATTATGAGAACTAAAGTTCATATACAAAACCTAAAATGCGGAGGCTGTAAAAATACAGTTATTAATAGGTTGTCTAAAGTTAAGAATATTAGTGATGTTGAAGTCAATGAGAAAGAATGTACAGTGTCTTTTGATTATCATACAAATCACGATTTTGAAGCAGCAAAGCACTTGCTATCTAGAATTGGTTATCCTATAGTTGGATCAGAAAACAAATTAAAAACCAAAGCACAATCGTATGTAAGTTGTGCTATTGGAAAGGTTAATAAATAACAAAGTTCAAGCTTTGTAATAATTTGTTAGATCAATGAAAATGATTTTATGGTTCCTGATTTATTTCTGTCAATTCATTTTCAGTTTCCTTCCTTAAATTCCAGCAATCTAAATTATATATAGTAGTTTCTGCTATGTTTGTAAGCGCTTCTTCGGTTAAAAAGGCATGATGTCCCGTAATAAGCACATTTGGCATGGCATTTAGTTTTAATAGCAAATCATCATTAGGTAAATTTTGCGAACGATCCTTGAAGAAAACACCTTTTTCGTTTTCATAAACGTCCATACCTAATGCTCCAATCTTTCCGTTTTTAAGACCTTGGATAACATCTTCTGTATTAACTACGGAACCTCTAGCAGTATTGATAAGGATAACACCATCTTTCATAAAAGAAATTAAGTCTTCATTTATAAGTTGATGCGTTTCGGTGTTCAGAGGCACATGGAGAGAAATGATATCCGCTTGCTTACATAGCGCTTTTAGACTAGTATAGGTTATATTATAGTATTCTTTTAATGTATTATTTTCTTCAATATCATAACCCAATAGTTTACAACCAAAGCCATGCATAATTTTGCACATAATAGCACCTATTTTGCCTGTGCCAACAATGCCAACGGTCTTATCATTTAAATCAAATCCAACGAGATTATTGAGATTGAAATTATAATGATTTACTCTGAAATTAGATTCAATTAGTTTTCTGTTTAGGGCTAAGAGTAAAGCGACAGAATGCTCTGCAATTGCATATGGTGAATATGCAGGCACATTCGCAACTCTAATACCTAATCGAGAAGCAGCTCTTAGGTTAATGTTATCATAACCAACAGAACGTAATGTAATATACTTAACACCAAAATCCTTGAGCTTTTCAATAGTAATAAAACAAGCTTCATCTGCAGAAAATATAGATATGGCTTCATAGCCAATAGCCTTCATTGCTGTTTCTGAGGATAACGCATCTTTAGTAAAGTCTATTTTGTGCTTTCTTTTATTAGCTTCTTCTATATATGGAATCTCAAAATCTTTGGCGCTGTATACTAAAACTTTCATGATGAGCACTTTTATAGTTTTTACAAAACTATCTTTAAGCGTTAACATTTCAAATGATATATATCATTAAAGAGCAGAGCATAAAAAAAATCTAATACTTTCGTACTAGACTTTTACTGATGTAGCGAGAACGATAATTTAACTCGTGACCTTTGGGTTAGGAATTGCTCTATATGTCTTATCAAAATCATTTTACTGGCTTCAGAGGCTACTTTTTATATAAATCGTGTTCGGTTTTGTGTTCACATTGTTATTGTCCATAATTAATAAAATTGGCCTATAGTTTTACCTTAAACTATTTTTAAACTCTTGTTTGTTTAGACCCATGGCCATATTTTTTAGAATCTTTTATTTGTATCATAAATTAATATTGCTATATTTGGTAAACCAATCTGGTAAACCAATTACTTTATGAGATTTTATTCAACATTATTTTTATTGGTAATTTCATTGTTTTTCAATTGTAATGCAAGTAACGATCATAACAATAGTGATGGTTCTGATGATATGGGGAGTTCTGACGATGTAAATATTCCACCACCTGTTAATTATGCAGATGTTGATTTTTCGAATTGGAAAGTAACACTTCCTGTAGATGAGAACAATAACGGTAGTCCAGATGAGTATCAACCCGAAGTACTTAAAGATTTTGGTTACCAAACATTAGAAGCAGTTCAACCCTATATGTATGACGACACGGATGATACTTCATTGGTGTTTTATACATTTCCAGATGTTTCAACTACTAATAGTTCGTATTCCAGAACTGAGTTAAGAGAACTTATAAACATTGGTAATGCTAGAGAAAACTGGACATTATTAGAAGGAGGTGAAATGATAGGGACATTAAAACTTGATGATGTTTCTGAAAACACTAATTCTGGTGACGATTATCATAAAGTTATTGTAATGCAAATTCATGGCATTATATCAGAGGAGGATATGACTAATTATGGCTTTTCCTCTAATAATGGACCTCCATTGATCAAAATATATTGGAAAGATGGTTATATATGGTCGCATAAAAAATCCTTAATTGATGAGAATACTGAAGGTGATGATCTTTTGGAAACTTCAAATAATACTTGGTATGATATTAAAGTTAACCTAGGTTATGTGGGTTTTGATGTTTTTGATTTTAGGATAACTGCATCTGATGCTAGAATTGAAGTGCAACTTAATGATGAAGAACCATATGTTTATCAAGATGTTAGTTTAGATAAATGGCCTTACGAAAATTATTTTAAGGCTGGTAATTACTTAACCTCAACCGATGAAAATGCATTCTCTTATGTAAAATATTATAGCTTATCAGTAACACACTAAAAACAATTAATATGAAAACAAAATTACTTTTTACAAAACAACGCTCTAACGCATTATACATCCTTTTGGTGTTCTGTCTGTGTTTTAACTATGGTGGGAGTCAAGAACTTGTTAAGAACGGTACTTGTGACGAACACGGAACAGGATCTGACACGTCAAATACTAGTGATAATGCAGATGCTTGGGATATGACTCCTAATAGCACATTAAATGGAGGTATAACTAGCCCTTATAGGTACGATGCAGCTACCAATCCAGATGGTTGGCTAAATAATGCTTTAGAAGATGCATTGGAAATTAAATATTTAGGTATGGCAGGTTCTTTAGACGAACAACCAGGATCTACAAGTAGTGGGAATAACGGTACTAGAGGAGTTAAATTGTATGATGATGGAAATCCAGCTATTATGGGTAGTTCTCGTCGTTTATATCAAAGGGTTGTAGGACTTACTATAGGTAATGTCTATAATTTCTCTATAGATTCTCGTTCTGAAGCAGCAGGTACACCATCAGAAGTGTATATTTTAAATAATGAAATTGCTGATGAGACTGGTATTGATGCTAATGGTTATGCTGATACATCTGTTGTTACAGGTATGGATATTACCAATGATGAAGGTGCGTGGGTGACAAACACATTTTCTTTTACAGCTACAACTACTGAAGTCGTAATTTATGTTAGGTCTAATGGGTCTGTTGATGGCATGACTGAGGTGTTCTATGATAATATTTCGCTTCAAGAAGATGCAACGGCATCTGTAGATGATTTTTTAGCTTCTAATGTAAAAGTATATCCAAATCCAGCGAATGATTTTATTAATATAGAATCTAATAATGCACAGATTACAGAAGTTAAATTATACGATATTCTAGGGAAGCAAGTACTTTCTCAATATGAATTATCAAATAATCGTTTAGATATATCCGACTTAACTAGTGGTGTTTATTTTATGAAGATAAGTGCTAATGGAAATAGTATAACTAAGAAGGTTATTAAAAAATAGTTTATTATTAGTGACAATAAAAAGCCTTTTGTATTTTAAAAGGCTTTTTTTGTTTTAAGATTACATAATACTAATTAAAACCATAACTACAATGAAAAAAATAATAGCGATTGTTTGTGTATGTTTTTTATTTGCTTGCAGCAATAAAAAAACAGCATCTATAATAAATGTTTCTAATATAGACGAGCTTGCTAAAGCTATAGATAGTTGTAAAGCTGGTGATGAGATTGTTTTAGCAAATGGGATTTGGAAAGATGTCCAAATAAAGTTTAGGGGCAAAGGTACAAAAGACAATCCTATAGTTTTAAAAGCCGAAACACCAGGCAAGGTTTCAATAGAAGGACAATCGTATTTAAAATTTGGTGGTGAATATTTAGTTGTTGAAGGCTTACATTTTAAAAATGGGTTTTCTCCTTCAAACGCAGTCATAGATTTTAAAATTGGGCATAAAGATGCACCAGATGAAATATCAAATAATTGTAAAGTTACCAACTGTGTTATAGAAGATTTCAATAAACCAAAGCGTGATAAGAGTGATTTATGGGTACAATTTTGGGGTAGACATAATGAGTTAAGTAACTGTTACATTGCAGGAAAAACAAATAGAGGACCAACAGTTAGAGTGAGTATAGCAGGTATAGAAAGTATTAATAATTACCATCAAATTGTTAATAATCATTTTGGACCACGACCAGTAAAAGGTGGTCCAAGTGGTGAAACTATTCAATTAGGTGATAGTTACACATCTATGTCGCCAAGTCATACTTACGTTGTGAATAATTTATTTGAAGAGTGTAACGGTGAAGTGGAAGTGATTTCTAGTAAAACAAACTTCAATATTTTTAAGAATAATGTATTCTATAAAAGTGAAGGTTCTTTAGTAACACGTCATGGTAATTATGTCACTGTAGATGGAAATTATTTTATAGGAGATGGTGTCAATGAAAATTATGGTGGTATTCGAATAATAAACACTGGACATTGGGTCGTCAATAATTATTTTTATGGTCTTAAAGGGAAAAGTTTTAGAAGCCCTTTGGCAGTAATGAATGGTATTCCTAAATCGCCATTAAATCGTTATAACCAAGTGACAGATGTTGTAGTGGCTTATAATACTTATATCAATTGTAGTTCGCCATGGCAATTTGGTGTTGGGCAAAATTTAGCGCAATCTGATGTATTGCCTAAATCTGAAATACGTTCAGCAAGAGCTATAAGAACTACAGTTGCTAATAACATTATATATAATGAAAAAGGCCTTGAAAGTATTGTTGTTGAAAACGATAAAGCAGATGGTGTGACTTTTAAAAACAACATCATAAACAATCAAGGTGTAAAATTTAATAATTTTGATGATGGTATTGTTGAAGCATCATTAGAACTTAGAGAATTATCGGATAACATATTTATACCTGTAGGTATGCCAGACGACTTTGAAGCTTATAATGGTTTCGATTTTAATACTATTGAAGCAGATTTATTAGGTGTTTCTAGAAAAGACAATAAAAATATTGGAGCGATTACTGGTGTTGATGTTTCGAATCCAAATATTTTGGACAAATCAAAATATGGTACTTCTTGGTTTTCAAATGAAGTTGAAGCCAAAGAACCAACAATTCATACTGTGACTAAAGCTGAAGAGTTACAATCTAAAATAGATGCTGCAAGCAATGGTGATATCATTGTACTATCTGAAGGTGTTTATAATGTAGCAAACCCTTTAGTAATTAATAAAACAATTACTATTCAATCTGAAGGGAAAGCACAGGTTGTTTATTCTGGAGCATCTACCACACCTTTATTTTCATTACTACCTTATGGAAAACTAACCGTAAATAATTTAATCTTAAAAGGAAACAATTCAAACTACGCTTTTGCAAGTTTAAAAGAAAACATGTCTAATCATTTCGGTTTAACGGTTTCAAATTCTGAAATAAGCAATTTTAATTATGTGTTAAAAGCATATAAAGAATCATTTGCAGAACGAGTGACCTTTGAAAATAGCTCGATTTCTAATTGCGAAAACGGAATAGAACTATCAGAAGAAAAAAATGATAAAGGCGATTATAACACCGAATATTTAACCATAAATAATTGTAATTTCAACAACGTTAAACAAAATGTTATTGATTATTATAGAGGCGGTTATGATGAATCTACCATTGGTGGAAATCTATTAGTTAGCAATAGCACATTCACAAATTGTGGTGAAAAAGAGAAAAACAAGAGACTACTCAACCACAACGGAATTATTAATGTGAATATTACTAAAAATACATTTAAAAACAATAAGGTAAAGTTTGTTTCAATTCTTTGGGGAGCAAAAAATAATGTCGAATCAGAGAATACTTTAGCTAATTCGGGACAAATTAAGACTGAAGAAAATTTAGTTATGACATTGATGTACTAATTAACATTTAACTACCATTTCAATGAAAAAAACAGGCATATCAATACTCATTTTACTGGCATTGTTTGCCTGTAAAAACAATTCTAAAGAGAATATAGATACAACTAGCCAGATTGAAAATGAAGACATTGCAAAATACCCAAGCAATGTTATTCCGTTTATGGATAAATGGAGGATTCTTTTAGGAGATGGAACACGTACAGATAGTTTAATTAATTTTCAAAAAGATGACTTTTTTTATGTTGAAAATGAAGATGGTACAGATTGGGTTGTTTATAAAACACCAAATTCTGGTATTACTTCAAGAACATCAAGCAATACAAGGACAGAATTAGGAGAAAAGGCGCACTGGATTCCAGAAACTGGTGGTAAATTAACTGGGACTTTAAAAGTACAGCACGTCTCAACAACTGGTGATGCAACGGCTGCTTCATCTTATTCAGTTGTAGTCGGACAAATTCATAGTGACGAAGGTCACGAAAATGAACCACTAAAAATCTATTACAAAAAATTTCCAAGTCACACAAAAGGTTCAATATTTTGGAATTATGAAATTAATACAGAAGGCGATAACATTGGAAGATTTGATTATTCTACAGCAGTTTGGGGACATGATTTTTCCGTTGTGGGTTCAAGTCCAACAGAATATCCAAAAGAACCCGAAAACGGTGTTGCTTTAGGTGAAGAATTTAGTTATGAGGTAAACGTCTACAAAGGCATAATGTATTTGACTTTTACTAGTGAAGGTCACGAAACGATGACATTTATAAAGAGTTTAATAAAATCCGAATTTTCTACAAAAGCAGATATTCCAGAACAAGTTAAAAGAGTATATGCAAACAGAGAAAAAGGTGGAGGAGTTGAAAGAGATACTGCCTACGCTGGTGAAATAAATTACTTTAAGCAAGGTGCTTACAATCAAGCGAATGCTAAATCTACTAAGTCAGAAGTATATGGTGGTGATATTGCAAAACAATATGCTAATGGAAGTTACGCTGAGGTTTGGTTTAAAGAAGCTACAGTAGGTTCGGGAACGCAACCAAATAAAAACCAATAGTGAAGAATTTAATTAAGTATAAGATGAAATATTTATGCGTTTTATGGCTACTCTTTTTATCTTTTAATATAAATGGACAAATTGTTTTAGATGCAGACGGACCAGGAAATACTTATAGTTTAATTACATCAGTATTAGCACCTGGTTACAATCCCATTGAAGTACCAGATTGTAATCATACAAGCTTTGGCGATCATATTGATGAAGTTTATGATACTGATTTAAATATAAATGTCTTTCGCTTTTATATACATGTATCACCTGATGATGATAGGTGTATTAATTTTGATAGACAGCGTAACGAAATAAAAACTTATAATCAATCTCCAGATAACTTACTTGGTGTGGTCGGTGAAAAAGTGATTTATAAATGGAAATTTAAATTGCCAAGTGGTTTTCAATCCTCTTCAAATTTCACACACATACACCAATTAAAATCTGTAGGAGGTCCTTTAGCAAGTATGCCAATGTATACGTTAACTACACGTAAATCAAATCCAGATCGATTAGAATTGCGTTATGCTGAAACTGACTCACAAATTACGTTAGCGCAAACAGATTTATTACCGCTTGTAGATACGTGGTTAGATGTTACCGAAACTATAATATATGGTACGACAGGGTCGTATAGCATTGAAATAAAACAGGTGAGTAATAATGTTATATTATTTACCTATTCAAATAACAATATCATTAATTGGAGACAAGATGCAGAATTTGTCAGACCAAAATGGGGAATTTATAGAAGTTTGAATAACGTCCAAGACCTGAGAGACGAAAGCGTATTATTTGCAAATTTTAGTATTGAAGAAGTAGAACCCTTGTCCGTTGGGGATTCAGAATTAAATAATGAGTTTTTTATTTTTCCGAATCCTGCTCAAAACATTTTGCAGTTTAAGAATGTTCCTCTTGAAGCTAATTTGATTAAAGTATTTAGTATAGAAGGAAGGAAAATTATGGATAAAGCTATCGATAATAATACTGATGTTATTCTTGATGTTTCTTCATTATTACAAGGTACATATATAATTAACTTAAGCGGAAAACTATTAAGCCAATCAAAATTAATTGTAATATCTAATTAATGAATAGAGTAATTTTTATAATGGGAGTTTCTGGATCTGGAAAAAGCACCATTGGAGAATTACTTGCCAAAGATTTAGACATTCCTTTTTTTGATGGTGATTATTTTCATTCAGAAAGTAATGTAGCTAAAATGTCAAGCGGACAACCTTTAAATGATAAAGACCGAAAAGGCTGGCTAGAGACTTTAAACAATTTGGCAAAAAGACAATTGACTAAAAACAGTTGCATCATTGCTTGTTCTGCATTGAAGCAAAAGTATCGTGATAAATTAAGTCGAAACATTGTGAATGAGTCAAAATGGGTTTATTTATCCGGTTCGTTTGAACAGATTTTTGAAAGAGTAAATAAACGATCTAATCACTTTATGCCTTCTGAGTTGCTAAAATCTCAATTCGATATTCTAGAAAATCCTATAGAAGCAATACAAATAGATATTAGTTTATCACTAGAAAATATTATAAAAAAAATCAAAAGTAATTTAATGAATACATCAGAATTTGGACTGTTTGGTTTAGGTGTAATGGGAAAAAGTTTGTGTAGAAATTTGGTTAATAATGGTTTTAAGATATCTATGTTTAATAGACATGTTAATGATTTAGAGGAAGATGTAGCTACAAACTTTAAAGCACAATTTATGGAATTGTCTAACGCTATTGCTTTTGATAATATTTCAGCTTTTGTCAATTCTATACAACAGCCAAGAAGGATAATGCTCATGGTTAATGCAGGCAAAACAATAGATGATGTCATTGAAGATCTTTTGCCTCATTTATCTGAAAATGATATTTTAATTGATGGAGGCAACTCAAACTATAAGAAAACAAAAGAACGTTATGAGTATTTAAAAACTAAAAGCATTCACTTTATTGGAGCTGGAGTTTCAGGTGGAGAAGAAGGAGCTTTAAAAGGACCATCTATTATGCCAAGTGGTGATATAGAAATATATAAAAAAGTAAAACTTTATCTCGAAACGATTTCAGCTAAAGACAAAAACAATTTACCATGTTGCACCTATGTTGGTCCAGAAGGTAGTGGTCACTTTATCAAAATGGTGCATAATGGAATTGAGTATGTAGAAATGCAGTTGTTAGCAGAGGTAGCTACTATTTTAGAAGCATTAGGTCAAAACCCAGATGAGATTGCAAATACTTTAGAAAGTTGGAAGGATGAGGTAGGTAGTTACTTGTTAGATATAACAACTTCAATTTTTAGGAAAAAAGAAAGTAACGAATGGTTAGTAAATAAAATTTTAGATAAAGCTGGCAATAAGGGTACAGGAAATTGGACTACAATAGCTTCTGCAGAGCTAGGAGTGCCAAGTACATTAGTAGCTTCAGCTTTATTTACCAGATATATGTCGTTTTATAAGAAAGAACGTCTTCAATTGAATAAGAGTTTTAAAAAAGGAAATTATGTTGAATTGAAAATAACACCTAGAGAATTGTTTGAAGCCTATCAGTTTGCGAGAATTATAAATCATTATCAAGGATTTAAACTCATAGCAGAAGCTTCTAAATCTTATGATTGGAATATGAATCTTAGTGAAGTAGCAAGAATCTGGACAGCAGGTTGTATCATTAAGTCCAAGCTTATGGAAGATTTGGTTGAAACCTTTAAAAAGACATCTAACCTATTATCCAATAAAAAAATCATAAATGTTATTAATCAGTATAAACCTTCTACTAAGGTAGTGGTTTTACAGTCTATTCTTAATAATATTTCAACACCTGCGTTAAGTGAAGCAATTCAATTTTTTAATGGAATTACAACAGCATATTCTTCAGCAAATGTCATACAAGCACAACGCGATTATTTTGGTGCTCATACCTATCAAAGATTAGGTGATACCTCTAAAAAAAATTATCATACCAACTGGAAATAAAAACGAACTCTAACTATGAAAGCATCAACAACTAAAAAATCATTTCTCAAAAAGATTATAGCTATAATATTGGGTTTTGGACCTGGTATTTTTGCCATTGGTTATACCATTGGCACTGGTAGTGTTACCTCAATGATTGTAGCAGGAAGCAAATTTAATATGCAATTGCTTTGGGTGTTGTTTTTAAGTTGTTTGTTTTCAGGAATTTTGATGTTTGCTTATGGTAATTATGCCTTGTTGACTGGTGAAACTGCGCTTTACGGTTTCAAAAAGCATCTAAAATATGGTAAGATATTAGCGGTCTTGATTATTGTAGGTATAACCTTTGGTCAATGGAATTCGCTTATGGGAATTTTAGGAATTTCGTCAAACATTATTTTTGAAATATTAGCCTTAAATTTTGAAGGTTTAAGTGCTCATAAATATGGTGCAGTTCTGACCATTGCGATTATAATAATTGTCACTTTTTACCTGTTGATGCTAGTAGGTAAATACACCTTTTTTGAAAAGATATTAATCATATTTGTAACACTAATGGGTGTGTCATTCTTGCTTTCATTATTCTTTGTGCAACCACTTCCAGTAGATGTTGTTAAAGGGCTAATTCCAACGATTCCAAATATACCAGGAGGTAAAATGTTAGTTGCTGCTTTTGTTGGTACTACCATGGCAGCCGCAACGTTTTTGTCTAGACCACTTTTTGTAAAAGGGAAAGGATGGACGATTAAAAATCTAAAACAACAAAAAAAGGATGCTATTACTGCAGCGGTTTTAATATTTGTTATTAGTGGTGTAATAATGGCTGTCGCAGCTGGAGCTTTGTTTTATCAAGGTAAAGAGGTAACACATGTATTAGATATGGCAAATACTTTAGAGCCAGTTGCTGGAAAATGGGCAGTAACTATTTTCTTTTTCGGAGCGTTAAGTGCTGGTTTGTCTTCTATTTTCCCCTGTTTGTTAATTGCACCACTTTTGGTTGCTGATTATCAATCAGGAGCTTTAGATACCAATTCACGTCAGTTTAGAATTATAACTGCTATTGCATGTTTGGTAGCATTAATTGGTCCTGCATTCGGTGCTAACCCTATTGAAATTCAAATCCTATCGCAAGTATTTAATGTATTTGTTTTACCTGCTGTAATATTTGGGATTATACTAATGTTAAGAAGTAAAAAAGTAATGAAAGATTATAAAACAAATCTTGGTGTTTATATTGGCCTGTTTGCAGCATTATTCTTTTCTCTAGTGATCTCATATAACGGAATCATAGCTTTATCAGAATATTTTTAAAAATAAAAAGTATTAATTATGAATATAAAAAATATAAGATTCTTTATAAGTTTTAGCATTTTAGTAATGCTAATAAGCTGTAACGATGCAACTAAGAAATCAAATAAGGAAGAAACACCTAAAACCGTTTACGCAAGTGACGTTATTCCGTTTTTCAACGACTGGAATTTAATTTTAGGAGATGGTTCTAACGCAGGAAAAGCAAATAATTTTGAGCATAACGATTTCTTTTATACCGCAAGTGATGGCAAAGAAGATTGGGTAGTTTATAAAACACCTAATGCTGGAGATACACATGGCACATCTAATAATTGTAGAACCGAATTGGCACAATTGAAAAAGTGGTATCCTGAAACTGCTGATGATAAATTATCGGCTACACTTAAAATTATGAATGTGTCTACAACAGGTGATGCCAGAGTAGCAGCTTCATATTCAGTAGTTATTGGGCAGATTCATAGTGCAGACGGTCACGAAAACGAACCGCTTAAAATATTCTATAAGAAATTTCCAGGCCACACCAAGGGTTCTGTGTTTTGGCATTACGAAATTAATACAGCAAGTGATGACAATTCTGGGCGATGGGATTATTCTACAGCAGTTTGGGGACATGACTTTTCGGTTGTTGGTGAAACAGAAAACACTTATCCTGAAGAACCTAAAGATGGTATTGCTTTAGATGAGGAATTTAGTTATAAAATTGAAGTACAAGATGGTATTATGAATTTAACTTTTACGAGTAAAGATCATGAAATCAAAACTTTTTCAAAAAATTTAATTAAATCAGAATATGCAACTAAAGAAGACATGCCAGAGCAAACTCAGAAATTATTTGTGCCTATTGGTCAAGATGGAGTAGAACGTGAAAATGCCTATGCTGGTGAAGGTTGTTTCTTTAAGTTAGGTTCATATAATCAAACCAATGGAAAATCACCAGAGGTTAATAAAAATTGGTGTTCTGGTGCAGAAACGCATGGTGGTGATATTCAAAAACAATATGCAGATGGAAATTATGCCGAAGTTTGGTTTAAAACGGCAAGTATAAGCATTAGTGAAACTGCTGTGTCTAATCAAGGCTATTTTGCTAAGAACGATTAATCCAATTAAATTAGAATAACATGAAGATCAACAATAAACTAACTGGGAAAAATGTGCTCATCACTGCAGGAGCTCAAGGCATAGGTGAAGCAATCACTAAGCAATTTATTGATAGTGGAGCTCATGTGGCTATTCATTATTTTTCTAGCTCAGATACTGCTAATCAATTGGTACAATATGCTAAAAATAAAGATATAAAGGCTATTTCTATAAAAGGAGATTTAACAAAAGAAGAAGATGCGAATGATTTGATAAAGCAAACTGTAGAAGCATTAGGTGGTTTAGATATACTTATTAATAACGCAGGTTCGCTTGTTGCACGGAAGCTATTAAGTGAGATGGAGACTGAGTTTTGGAATAGAGTAATGGATATTAATCTCACATCTATGATGTTGGTCACAAGAGCAGCGGCATCACATCTAGCAAAACAAACTAATAGTAGTATTGTTAATTTAGCATCACTTGCTGGTCGAAAAGGTGGACATCCAGGTTCTTTAGCTTATGCTACTAGCAAAGGAGCTATCTTAACCTATACAAGGGCACTTGCTACCGAATTTGGACCTCAAGGCACTCGAGTAAATGCTGTAGCTCCAGGTTTAATTCTTGGTACATCCTTCCACGATACACATACAACAAAAGAGTCTGCAGCCAAAACAATTGCAGGTATTCCAATAGAACGTGCTGGTAATCCAGAAGACGTAGCAAGAGCAGTTTTGTACTTAGCGTCTGAATATGATGGTTTTATTACTGGAGCTACGCTGGATATTAATGGAGGTGTGTACAATATGTAATTCTTAGTTCAATCGGATTTTTATTATTGAATAATTATTGTATTTTTGGTAAACCAGATTGGTAAACCAATTTTAATTCTATTAAAAATGAAAAAAATTACTTTTTATTTTATACTGCTATTTTCGATATCAGTTATAGGGCAGACAACATATAATATTAATGATCCAGAAGATTTAGAAAGCAATACTTATGTTGCTGGTGATCTAATTATACTAGCAAATGGTACTTATAACACTGATGAACGCATAGACTTTATTGGAAATGGAACGGCAAGTGATCCTATTGTTTTTAGAGCGGAGACACCTGGAGGTGTTAAGTTTACAGGCGGCATGCAAATGAATATTGGTGGGGATTATGTCGTTGTGGATGGCTTTCATTGGCAAGGGGGTTTTGGCGCTAGTAATTTTATTCAATTCAGAAACGGTACCGATTATGCTAATCACAGTACCATTCAAAATTGTGTTATTGATGGTTTAGCGATACATCCAGATGATGTAGTCGATGATATGGCTAATAATTCTATAACTAAACACAGATGGATTGTACTATACGGAACATACAATACTGTAATTAATTGTTCTTTCATGAATAAATCAAGTGCTGGTGCTTTGGTCTTAGCAGAATACCAGTACAACGCTGAAGATGATCCTTGTGCAATTGTAGGTCATACAATTACTAATAATTACTTTTATAAATATGAAAAGATTGACAATACCTTAAGTAATTCAGGAGATAGCGAAACAATACGAATTGGTTCTAGTGGCGATCAAAATGTAAGTAGTAATGTGACAGTTAGCAACAACTATTTTGTTGAAGCAGATGGTGAAAACGAAATCATTACCAATAAAAGTAAGAGTAATATATTTATTAATAATACATTTAGAAGATGCCGAGGTTCTTTAGTATTGCGTCATGGTTCTGACGCAACTGTAGATCGTAATTACTTTTTAGGGGAAAATGTAGATGGTACAGGAGGAATTAGAATTTCTGATAGTAACCACAACATTACAAATAATTATATTCAAGACTGTATTACTGTAAATAGTCAAGCGAAATGGAATAATGGTATAACCTTTTTAGGGGGAAGCGCTAATCATGCTGTTGCTTGCACATCTACAAATACATCAAACGGTTATCAATTTACCGAAAACCTTAACCTTTCTAACAATACTATTATAAATACAAATGCGCCTTTATTTTATAATGCAGATAAAGGCACAACAGATCCAACAGGAACAGTTTCAGATAACTTAATTTATTTTGCTGCAGCAAATCCAAATATATCGGATATCTTAACAGGTGATACTCCATCATCATATGCTGATCTTGGTACATCATTAACGTATACTGGAAATGTATATACAGGAACTGTTTTAGGCGAAGCAAATACTGGGTTTTCTGAAGAGTCTGGAATTACGGCTACATCAGATGGAGAAATTTTTATGTTTTCTGGTGCAGGATCTTCTGGTAAAGGTGCTGATTTAGGAACTTATGAGCCAACGACAGATGCTATGGTTGGTTACGGTATTGGAGCTTGTTTTGTGGATAATTTAGGTGCAAGCATCATAGATGGTGATTGTACTATTGAGGTGCCAGAATCATTAACTGTAGATAGTTTGCCTGAGTTTTCTTCAGATGCAGGTAGTAATGATGTAGCTGTTTTTGCGAATGTAAGCTGGACAGCAGTTTCTAATGATGCGTGGATATCTATTGATGTAACTTCAGGTATTGGTGATGCAACCGTTTCTGTTTCTGTTACTGAAAATACTGATACGAACGGTAGAGCAGGTACTGTGATGTTTTCACAAGTTCCTGGAGGTGATGATATTGTTAGAACTTTAAATGTGACTCAAGAAGGTGCGGATTTAACAGATCTATATGACCTTATTAACGATGTGCCAGGAGGCGGTCCAGTTTCAGTGCATTCTTTTTCCCAACAACAAGTAGAACCTGCAAACAATAGATTTAATTACGCAACAAATACACTAGATAAAGTTAGTGATTCGCATTGGACAGCCCAAGATGGTGCAATTTTAGCTGGTGATTATAAAGGTGATGGAGAATATGTGATTTTTGATTTAGGAAATGAGTATGATCTTGATTTAATACAAATTGCAACTGACGATAAGGATGATCCTTATGGCTTACAAATTTGGTTATCAACTACAGGAACTGACCCTTCAGACTTCTCAATATTGCTACCAGTTTCGTCTAACGATTTGCTGATTACAACAACTACTGGAACAGATGAAGGTTTTGATCAATATGAAATTACAGCTAATGCACGTTATGTAAAATTAATGGGCTTTGGAAGATTTAATACTGCAGGTACTTCCAGAGTAAGCTCATGGAATAATATTACTGAAATAGAATTTTTTGGTAATCAAGTTTTGTCGGTAAATGATGTGGATTTAGAAAATAGTGTATCACTTTATCCTATTCCTGCCAAAGATAAATTGTATATTAAAGACATAAGTAACCAGATAGATTTAATTAAAATATATAGCTTAGATGGAAGAAAAGTTATTGAAAGACAATTTAATTTATCGTCAGATGAACTCAGTATAGATATATCTGCATTGGTTAATGGTGCTTATATTGTTAATCTTTCAAATAGAAACCAAGTCATTTCAAGAATGGTTGTAATTTCAAACTAAATTTATTTCATAAATGACAGGATATAAAAAGAGCCTTATACCAGTATTGATAACAGTAGTTTTCTTAATATTTTCATGTAAAAATGAAAACACATCTGCTTCGCCAGATAATAATAGTGAAACAGCAATTTCTCAAGAGCACCCTAAACTTATACTAACTGCACAAGGAGTCAAAGACATCAGAGCACAGTTAGGTAGTATCCCCATTTTTGATGAATCATTAGCAAAAGTTAAAGAAGAAATAGATGCTGAAATTGCTTCAGGTATAGAAATGCCTATACCAAAAGACTATTCAGGTGGTTATACACATGCACGACATAAACGCAATTGGTTTGTATTACAAAAAGCAGGTGTATTATATCAAATTTTGGATGATGAAAAGTATGCGAAGTATGTCAAAGATATGTTGATGCAATACGAGGAAATATATAAGACATTGCCATTGCATCCAAAAACAAGATCTTATGCACGAGGTAAATTGTTTTGGCAGTGTTTAAATGATTCTAACTGGTTGGTATATGTTAGTCAAGCTTATGATTGTGTATATAATTATTTAACAGAGGAAGAACGTAATAAACTTGAGAACAATTTATTCAGGCCATTTGCAGATCATATTTCTGTAGATAGTCCACAATTTTATCAACGTGTTCATAATCATAGTACATGGGGAAATGCAGCTGTAGGAATGATTGGATTGGTAATGAATGATGAAGAATTAATAAATCGTGCATTATACGGAATTAAAGATCTAAAATTAAACACCAAAGAAAAAGATGACGATGGTGGGTTTTTAAATAAGGATGGAAAAGCTGGTTTCTTAGCTAATATAGAAGAACCCTTCTCTCCAGATGGTTACTATAATGAAGGTCCATATTATCAGCGTTATGCCATGTATCCATTTTTGGTATTTGCGCAAGGTTTACATAATGTAAAACCAGAACTTAAGATTTTTGAATATAAAGAAGGTGTACTTCTTAAGTCTATTAATGCTTTGTTGAATTTATCCGATGCTGATGGTGAGTTTTTCCCACTTAATGATGGTCAAAAAGGCATGTCATATTATAATAGTGCCTTAGTAACTGCAGTGGACGTATCTTATCATTATGGAAAACAAGATCCTGGCTTATTGAGTATTGCAAAGCAGCAAAATCAAGTATTATTAGACGATTCTGGTTTAGCTGTGGCACTTGGGATTAAGAATGGAGAAGAAAAACCATTTAATAAATCGTCGATTAATCTATCTGATGGATCAGATGGAACTCAAGGAGGTGTGGGTGTTTTACGAAATGAGGATTTAGAATTGGTTTTTAAATATGCTGCCCAAGGTTCTAGTCATGGACATTATGACAAGTTATCCTATTCATTATACGAAAATGGTGAAGAAGTATTACAAGATTACGGTTTATCGCGTTTTGTAAATATTGAGCAAAAAGGAGGTGGGAACTATCTGAAGGAAAACAAGACATGGGCAAAACAGACCATAGCACACAATACGCTGGTTCAAAATGAGACGTCACATTATAATGGTAAATACGAAATTGGAAGTCAACATCATCCGGAGTTGAATTATTTCTCATCAGAAAATAAAGATGTACAAGTAGCAAGCGCAAAAGAAATGAATGCATATCTAGGCACAGAAATGCTTCGTACTATGGCAGTAATTAAAGACGAAAATTTTGAAAAACCTTATCTGCTAGATATCATGAAGGTGACTTCTAATACAACTAATCAATACGATTTCCCTTATTACTATTTTGGACAGGTATTAGAAACAAATTTTGAATATAGTTCACCTACAACTTTAAAACCACTAGGAGGCGAAAATGGTTACCAACATTTATTTGTAGAAGGTACAGGTAATGCTACAGGAGAAAATACAAAGTTCTCATGGATGAATAATCGTAAATTCTATACATTAACTACAGTAACTAATACTAAGGATGAATTACTGTTTACAAGAATTGGTGCAAGCGATCCAGAATTTAATTTGAGACGAGATCCTGCATTATTGTTAAGACGAAAAGATTCCAAGAACACCACATTTGTTTCGATCATAGAAACACATGGTAGTTATAGTCCAATTTCTGAATCTGCAATGAATTCAAAAAGTAGTATTAAAACAATAAAAGTAGTTTTAGATTCTAACGATTATACTGCTGTAGAAATAACACATATAGACGAAAACAAGAAATTGTTTATAACGTCAAATACAAATGCTTCAAAAGAAGTAAAACATAAGGTAACAATTGATGGTAAGAATTATGAGTGGTCTGGTTCTTATTATTTTAAATAAAAAAACAATTAAAATTATGAAACGATTTAGTGAAAAATACATTGTCACAAAAGATATGGAATGGGAAGTACTTGGTGGAGGAGTATCAAGAAAGTTCTTAGGTTACGATAACCAAATCATGATGGTAAGAGTAAAATTTGAAAAAGGTGCACTAGGGTCACCGCACCAACATTTTCATACACAAGCTACCTTTTGTGTTTCTGGTAAATTTGAATTTGAAATTGACGGGGAAAAGCAAATTGTAGAAGCAGGTGATGGTGTATATATTGAGCCTAATTTATTACATAGTGCCGTTTGTTTAGAAGAGGGCGAACTAATTGATACATTTAGTCCTGTAAGAGAAGATTTCTTAAGTGGTGGAGAGGTCTCTTATTTTGGAGATTAAATAGATATGAGAAAAACTGCCAGTTCTACTGTGAAGACTTTATAGAATAGTGCTAAAATTCCTCCCATTTTAACAAATACTTATTTTTTAACTCAAACACCTATTATTTTAACATATAAAATTTACGAAATCGTTGTAGATAACAATATTTTGTATATATTTGGTTTTCCAATCTGGTAAACCAATTTGGTAAACCAGAAAAAACATAAAGAATAGCCCCATTTTTATGGTGTTGGAAACAAACCTACATTTATATAAGTAATCAATTATAAATAGCTAACAAATTTAATCTAAACAATGAATTATGAATTTAAAAGTTAAACTCACTACAATTGTTGCATTGCTTTTCAGTGTGATGATTTTTGCTCAAGAGAGCTATACCTTAAATGGTACTGTGAAATCTGCTGACAATATGCCCGTTCCTGGAGCAAATATTTTAGTTGTTGGCACAACAAATGGAACATCAACTGATTTTGATGGCAAATTTCAAATTGAAGTTACAAAAGGTGATGTACTTCAGTTTTCCTATGTTGGTTATGTAACTAAGACGGTAGTTATTGATAATCAACAAAACTTAAATGTAGTTTTAGACGAAGACAATGCACTAGACGAAGTTGTTATTGTAGGGTATGGTACTCGTAAAAAATCTCATAATACCGGAGCAATTGCTCAAGTAAAAGGTCGTGATGTTGCTGCAGTACAGGCTACTCGTGTTGATGAGGCCTTAGCTGGTAAGTTATCAGGGGTATTAATTCAAAACCAAAGTGGAGAACCAGGAGCAGACCCAAAAATTCAAATTAGAGCTGCTTCATCTGTTACAGGTGATTCTAGTCCTTTAATTGTTGTAGATGGGTATCCTATCTCTGGAAATTTAGCAACGGTAAATCCTAATGATATTGAAAGCTTAGAGGTTCTTAAAGATGCTGCTTCTGCTGCTATTTATGGGTCTAGAGGTGCAAACGGTGTTATTTTGGTAACTACAAAAAAAGGAAAACTAGGTAAAGCTAGTTTTAGTTATAACACTTACTTTAGTACATCAAGAAAGTATCGTGATAATATTCTTCCAACAACAAGAGAATGGGATAATACTATTGAAAGAAATGTAAATAATGGCAATTGGGATCTTTCAGGATTAGATCAAAATGTTTTAGCTTTAAGAAGAAGCCTTTACAGAGAGTCACCTGGTGTCGTTGCTGTAGAGGATTGGTTGTTTAGGAATGGAAATTCTTCAAACCATGATTTTAGCGCATCTGGAGGTACAGAAAATGTAAGATATTTTGCGTCATTAGGCTATCAAAATACTGAAGGTGTTGCCATTACTCAAGGGTTTGAAAGACTTAATGCACGTTTAAACGTAGATGCTAAATTGGGTAAAAAATTCACTGCAGGTTTATCTTTTAATGGCTTTACTTCTAAGAGAGATATTTTAGCTCATGATATGAGGGATTTATTAAGAGCTTATAGTGTTCATCCAATATATCATACAGCAGAATCTATTGCTTATGTACAGCAATTAGATCAACAAGCCCAGAACATTGGATTAAACCCATTTGATGGTGGTTTTTCAGGTGGTGGTGCTGATAGTGAGTCACCTATGAACTCTAGTATTTATACACTACAACCTGGGGATTATGCTCATGACTGGCATTACGGTCGTAATGGTCTTTTTGGAGGATCTAGTAACCAAGGGCCAGCTGCAAAACTTTTAGAAAGAAAAGCTTATGAAAATAATTATTTTGGTAATGTGAATGGGTATTTACAATACAGTATTATAGATGGCTTAGATATAAAAACTGTATTAGGTGGAGATATGCGAGATACAAAGCAATATTACCACCAATTATCTCAAGCAGATAGACGTGGACAAATTTCTAGGACTAGATTAAATGAAACCAATACTAAAAGAACTTCTGTTTTAAGTGAAACAACCTTAAGCTTTAATAAAGTGATAGGTAAGCATGATATCTCTGCTATTGCAGGTGTTGAATTCCAAAATTTTTATACAACAGCAACATCTGTAAATGGTATTAACTTACCTAATGATGAAATTCTAAATTATAATCTATTAAATCAAGAAGATATAACCGTAACACAGAGAGATGAAACTATTGCAAGAAATAGTATTTTTGGTAGAATACAATATGCCTTTGATGATCGTTATTTAGCATCTGTATCTGTAAGACGTGATGGAGATTCACGATTTGGTGCAAATCAAAGATATGCAACATTCCCTGCAGTTTCTTTAGGATGGAATGTACATAACGAAGCGTTTTGGAATTCTGAAACTGTAAGTTTGTTAAAACTTAGAGTAAGTACAGGATCTTTAGGGACTACTGCGTTTTTAGGTGCTTATAACTCTTTAAGCCTTTTAAATCCATCTGCTTCTGCATTTGGAACAGCATATTTGATACCAGATGATGTTGAAAATTCGGATTTAACTTGGCAAACTAATACTGAAACAAACTTTGGTATTGATTTAGGGTTCTTAAACAATCGTTTCCGCTTAGGTCTAGATTATTATACATCAGACATAGAAGATATGTTACTTAGTCAAAGTGTTTCTGAAGTCTTAGGTACAGATGCAATTAATAAAAATATTGGAGATTTAAGAAGCTCTGGTTTAGAATTAGAATTAAGTGCTGCTTTAATACAAAATGAAGATTTTTCTTGGAACATGAATGCTAATTTATCAACTGTTTCAACCGAAATCATGAATTTAGGTGAAGAATCTGAATTGCCAAGAGAACAGTTTGGTACAAGTGGTAGAGGTCCATTTTTTAGAAATTATGTTGGCGGAGAAATTGGAGAAATGTGGGGTTACGAAACTTCAGGAGAAATTCCAACAGGAGAACTTGTAGATCCAACATTATCACCTGGTAATACAAGTGGTTATAGCTATATAGTTGATCAAAATGGTGATGGTGAGATTAATGAGGATGATTTAGTGAAAATTGGACAGAATACACCAGATTTTTATTGGGGTATGTCTCATACGTTTAGCTATAAAAACTTTGATATGGCATTACAATTTCAAGGCGCGCAAGGTGGAGAAGTTTATAACTTAGATCCTTTATACTACGGGTCTCAATGGGGTAGATCTTTACGTTCTGATTTTGATTCTGATACTTCAGATGATGTTGATAATAGTGGGAGAACTTATGGTAGAAATAGAGATCAAACTGATCATGGTATCCAAGATGCTTCATATATAGCATTAAGAAACTTAACCATAGGATATACTTTAGATACTGATTTAACATCAAAATTAGGTCTAGGTTCTGTTAGAGCTTATGTAGCTGCTACAAATTTGCTATATATTATGGGTGATGATTATACATCTTACAATCCAGAAGGTATAAAGAATTACGATGGAGGAGGAGATACATATAAAGGGCCTACAACGTATGGAGTACAAAATGGGGCTAGCCCATTAGTAAGAAGTTTTACGTTTGGTTTAAATGTTAATTTTTAAAAAAAAAGAAAAATGAAAAAAATAGTTTTAATCGTATTGAGTTCAATGCTGTTTTTAACAGCATGTGAAGACTTAGATCAAGCACCAGATAATCAGGCTGAAGCAGATTCATTGACTAATTTTAGTGCTGTATTAAATGCTGCATATTACTATCAGCAAGGTGCTGCAACACCAATGGCTGTGATGGGTGATTTTAGGGCAGATAATATGTTGATGAAAGAAGCCCCTTATACTGATTTTCATACATACAACAATGATATAACATCAACTATGAGCGATCAGTTTTTTGCGCCTATTTATAGAAATTTATTTAAATCTATACTAAGTTCAAACAATGTAATTACAAACTCTACGGATGCTACGGAAGTAGGTGAAGCAAAATTTTTAAGAGCTTTATCTTATTTTAAACTAGTATTAGTATTTGGTGATGTTCCTGTAAATTTATCTGCAACGCCAGATGTAAATGATACATCAATTTTAGCAAGACAACCTAAGTCAGATGTGTATAATACTGTTATAATAACAGATTTAATGGATGCTATGTCAGTATTAGATAACTCCGAAATATCAAATGGAAGAGCATCTCAATTGGCAGCTCAAGCACTATTAGGTAAAGTATATGCTGCTATGGGTGACTATGTTAATGCAGAAACTCACTTGTTTAATGCATTTAGTGCAGCAGTTGGAGCTGGTGTAACTTTAGAAGCTAGTTATGCTAATGTTGTAGTAGATAATAATTCAGAAATTATTTTCGCAACCAAATTAACACCAACTATTAATGATGAGTATGATGCTTCTGAATTTTCAGTGTGGTTTAATGGTACAGAAGATAAAGCTTTGTTGCCTTTAAATCCTGATCTAGCAACTGCTTATGACAATGCTGGCGATATTACTAGAAAAGCTTTTTCTATAGATGATAGTCCTACTGAAATGAAGTCTGTAAAATATCCTGCAGGTCTTGAAAGTGATTGGATAGAAATCAGATTATCTGATGTTATCTTACTACACGCTGAAGCTATGAATGAAAATGGTTCAGATACTGCGGCTAACATATTATCAACATTAGACCCTATTAGAACTAGAGCTGGTTTAGGGAGTTTGAGTGGTACAGCTACTACGCAAGCTGACGTTAGACAAGCTATTCTTGATGAAAGAAGACTTGAGCTAGCCTTTGAAGGGCAGAGATGGTTTGATTTGGTTAGAACTGGTACAGTAGATGCGGAAATGGGTCAGACAATCAATAGTAACTATTATGTTTTTCCTATTCCAAATTCAGAAATACTTGCAACAGGTGGAGTAATAACTCAAAACGCAGGTTACTAATATTAAAAGTTTATAGATTGATTTAGTTTATCCCAATATTCTATTGCAATTATGCATTACGAATATTGGGATTTTTTATTTAAAGATTTATCTGTTTTAATATTTTTTAGCCTATTCTACATAAGTCTCTTTTGCGAAATCATCTTAATCGCATAAAATAGATGGTATTAAGATGTTTTTTGAATAGTCTCTCAATTATTTTTTGACTTAAAAATTAATTTGAATTAACAAAAAAATAGTATATATTTGGTAAACCAATCTGGTTAACCAGATATAGAATTGTTTAACCAAAGGTTATAAAATCTCTTAAAATATAATTAACTAATCTAATTTCAATATGAATTTAAAAATTAAATTTACATTAATTATTACATTACTATTTAGTGTAGCAATTTTTGCTCAAGAGAGTTATACCCTAAAAGGTACAGTAACCTCAGCTGATAAAATGCCTATACCTGGTGCAAATATTATCATAGTAAAAACAACTAGAGGAACATCAACTGATTTTGATGGTAAATACCAAATTGAGGTGGTTAAAGGAGATGTTGTTCAATTCTCTTACGTAGGTTATGCAACTCAGACTATTGTAATAGATAGTCAGAAGACATTAGATATTGTTCTAGTAGAGGATGCTAATTCTTTAAATGAAGTTGTAGTTATTGGTTATGGTACACAAAAGAAGAGTCACTTAACTGGCGCCATTTCTAAAGTAGTAAATGAAGATTTAGACCAAATAGCCGTATCTCGTGTAGATGATGCTCTTGTTGGTCAAGTGTCTGGTGTAAATATTCAAGCTACAGAAGGAGAAGCTGGTTCTGCTCCAACAATTACAATTCGAGGTGCTGGTTCAATTACAGGTAATTCAAGACCTTTAATAGTTGTAGACGGATTGGTAGTAGATGATGATTTTTTAGGATCTTTAGATATGAATGATGTAAAATCTTTCGAAGTATTAAAAGATGCAGCATCATCATCTATTTATGGATCACGTGGTGCTAATGGTATTATAATGATAACTACAAAAGATGGTAAAGAAGGAGCTACTAAATTTAGTTTAAATTCTTTTACTGGTTTTAAAGAAGCTAAACATAGCGATGCCTATACATTTTCTGTAGATCAAACTGCAGCAGCTGAGATGGCAGCAACTGGTTCTGTTTCAGATAGAACAAGATATAAACAACTCATTGACGCAAAAAATAATTGGCAAGATGTTATTTTTGACGGGGGTATTATTCATAGTCACTCATTTGCAGCAAGAGGAGGAAGTAAAAGAACAAAATTCAGTACAGCTTTAAGTTATGTACATGATGAAGGTGTTTTGTTAACAGATGATTATAAGAGGTATAATCTTAGATTAAAGGTAGATACAAAGCTCGGTGAAAAATTTAGATTTGGTGTTAATTTAACTCCTTCGGTGACTGATAGACGCCGATTTGATGGGTCTACTCACGATATTTTACGTCAACCTTCATGGTTGCCAATATATGTTACTGACGAGCTTCTTCCTTTTGTAAATAGGTTAAGAGACGGAGGTAAATATGCAGATGTACAAGTAGGTGATTATGCTATACAACGTATGTTCGATAATTATGACTTAGATAACAGTATACCATTATCAAGTGGTGGTACAAGTATTAGTAATACATCAAATACAAATCCTGCAGCTAAAATTTTAGAGCGTGATCGAACGGATAATAAGTTTAAAATATTTGGAAGTATCTATGCACAGTACCAAATTGCAGACCCTTTAACTTTTAAAGTAACTGGTGGAGGTGATATTCAATATACAAAACGTCGTAGATGGCAAGGTGTATTATCAAATAGAAATGGGGCTTCTGCGGCTCAATTAGATTTGTTTAATGAAAAGCGAGTTCATGGATCATTAGATGGTTATTTTGCTTATGATAAAGCCATTGGCGACCATAGTATATCTGCTATTGCAGGTTTTGCTACAGAACGATGGAACTTTAGCAATGATGCTCAATCTGGAAATGGCTATACATCTGATAAATTACAAACAATTTCAGCAGCAACTACTATTATAAGTTTCGATTCAGAAAAATATGAAAAAGCATTATTTTCAGTATTTGCAAGAGCTAATTATGCCTTCGCAGATAAGTATCTTGCTTCAGTAAGTTTAAGAAGGGATGGTAGTTCTATTTTTGGTTCTAACTATAAGTACGGAAACTTCCCTGCTTTTTCTGCAGGATGGATGGTGAGCAATGAAGACTTTTTAGCAGAAAGTGATGTTATTAGTAAGTTAAAGCTACGTGTTAGTTATGGATTTACAGGTAACGATGTGTTAGATACAAATGTTAATCAAATTGATCATTTTCCTTCAATTTCTTTATTAGATCCATCTACAGCAGTTATTGATGGTAGTGTAACTAATGGTTATAATCCATTAAATATTGCCAATGAAGATTTACAATGGGAGCGTTTAAGAGAAATCAATCCAGGCATTGATTTTGGTTTCGCTAATGGTGTTATTTCAGGTTCTTTAGATTATTATGATAGAACTAGTGATCAATTATTATTAAATAATCCAATATCTGCTACAACAGGTTTTACAGACGCTTTAGTAAATCTTGGTGAAGTAAAAAATAGCGGTTTTGAATTAGAGTTGCGTTCTCGTAATGTGTCTAAAGAAAATTTTTCATGGAATACAACATTGATTGCTTCTAAAAACAAAAATGAGCTAATTGATTTTGCAGATTCTAACGGTCAAATTCAAAGTGTAGATTCAAAAAGAGCTGCAGAATGGATTAATCTAGAAGGAAACCCTATATCATCATTTTATGGATGGGTTGTAGACGAAGAAATTCCTTTAGAGTACATATCTAATCCTTACCATCCAATTGGAGCGCAGGCTCAAGATGTATATGTTAAAGATTTAAATGGAGATGGTTTAATCGATGATGATGATAAAACTATTTTAGGTAATCCTTATCCAGATTTAGTATGGAGTTTGTCTAATGACTTTAAAATTCATGATTTTGACTTTGCATTTATGTTCCAAGGTAGTCATGGAGCTGAAGTGAGGAATATGGCGGATCAATATATTTTCAATCATTTCAATTCTGCTCAAGATTTTATTTCAAGTACGCCTAACCAAGGGTTTATTAAGCAAAAAATATTTACTAACTCGATTATACAAGATGCGTCTTATGTGGCTTTGAGAACTGTAAATATTGGATATACTCTCCCAAATAGTTTAACTGAAAAATTAAATGTGAAAAAGCTTAGGCTTTATTTAACGGGTCAAAATTTATTATATTTTACTGCAGACGGATATACTGGCTGGAATCCAGAATCTATATATCAGCAATCTGGTAGTCAGTTATCTACAACATATGGATATCAAAGAGGTGGTTCACCAATTAATCAGACGATTTCATTAGGGTTAAATTTAGAATTTTAAAAAAAAATAAAAATGAAAAATATAATTAATAAACTTAAAATTATAATGGTATTAGGCTTTATGCTTACTGCCTTAACCTCTTGTGAGGATTATTTGAGCCCTGCACCAACTTCGGTATTAAACGGTGTTACATTTTTTGAAAATGATGAAGATTTAGAAGCTGCACTTGTTAATATGTATGATGGAATACAAGGTGTGAATTCTACAAGTACTAATGATAATCATGCTTTGCAATATGAATTTTATCTTACGGAAATGCGTAGTGATAACACAAGAACAAAAAGTAATGAAGGTGAAGCAGCTCAATTTGAATTTTACACTATTGAAGCAACAAATGGTATTGTTACCGATTATTATATAAGTTTTTATAACGTAATTTTTAGAGCTAATACGGTATTAGCAAATATAGATGTAGCCTCAGATGAGAATCGTGCTAAAATTGAAGGTGAAGCAAAATTTGTTAGAGCTTATGCTTATTTCAATCTTGTACGTTTGTACGGTGATATTCCTTTAATAACATCTGTTATTGGAGCAGGTGATACTGGAGCTCAATACACTAGAGTGGCAACGTCTGAAGTATATGATTTAATTGAAAGCGATTTGTTAACAGCTGCTGGTAGTTTAGATAATTCTTCTAAATCTAGAGGGTCTAAAGCTGCTGCACAAGCATTATTAGCTAAAGTATACTTAACACAAGGTGTTAATTACTTAGAAGCACAAATTTTATGTGAAGATGTAATGGGGAGTGGTTTTACTTTAGAGCCTAATTTTAAAGATGTTTTCTTTAACGAGTTAAATGACGAAATTATTTTTTCAATTGGATATGTTGGGGACTCAGATGACAGTCAAAATTTTTCAGCAGAATGGTTAAATGCTGTAGGTAGAACCAGTGGTGTAAACTATACTACAGCTGATGTAAGATTAGTACTAGATGAATTAGGAGGTAATAGAACACCATACTCATATCGTGTAGATATTGAACAACCTACTCAATTTCAAGTTGTAAAATATATTCCAGATGGGGATGAGTCTTTAGGTATAAGTGCAACATCAACAGATCCAACTAAAGCCGGAAATGACTGGATTGTATTACGTTATGCAGATGTACTTTTAATGCATGTTGAGGCTATTATGGCTGGGGGTAATGATACATCTTCTTCCGCTGCATTAAATTCTTTTGAACTCATAAGATTACGTGCAGGCTTAACAGGTGATGATGATGGAACAATAACTAAACAAGAATTGTTAGATGAGAGACGTGTAGAATTAGCTTTTGAGAACCATAGATTTTTTGATTTAGTTCGCTTTGGTGAAGCTCAGAATGTGCTATCTACATTTTCAACAGCAACAGGAGGAAGCTTTACGGCAACTGATTTATTATTACCTATTCCACAAAGAGAAATTAATCTAAGTAATGGAGTTTTAGGACAAAACCCAGGTTACTAATATAAAGCATATTAACAATGAAAAATCAAATTAAAAATAGTTTTTGGGCTGTAATTGCAATAGCAACCATCTCAATGTTCAATAGCTGTGAAGATTTAGAGCAATACGAACCATTAGGTGAAAATTCTATCGCAGATGCAACGCCACCTAGTGCTAATTTCACTTACTCTCAAGGAGCAGGTGCGGGAGACATATGGAAAACTTATACTTTTGCAAATGGATCAACAAGTGCAACAACTTATTCTTGGGATTTTGGTGATGGTAATTCATCAACTGAAGTAGATGCTATTAATACGTATCCAGGTGAAGGTACATGGACAGTAACATTAACTGCTTCAGATGCTTTAGGTGTTGTTAGTACATTCTCAGAAACAATTACAGTTATAGAGCCAGAAGAACCGGATGTTCCAGACCCAGTATTAGTTAACGCTGATTTTAATAAACTTCCTAAATCTTCAGGTTCCGATTGCGCCTGTGCTGCTTGGATTAATAAGAGCATAGGAGACCAAGGAGAATCTAGTTCGGGTAATGGGGGTTCTGATAATGTTATTAAATTCGATAATAATGAGCCAGATCATGCATACCAAGAGTTTGTAGTAACACCAAACGCAGATTATACAGTAACAATAGTTACATCTTTTAAAGACCCACTTGGCGGCTCATTTCCTAGTATGTTAGAATTAAGAATATTAGCAGGCGCTGGTTATGATAGTGGTTACACACCAACTTATTATACAGATACGGTAGATTTTCCTCAAGACGATTATGGCTATAGTTCAATAGCACAAGTTGAAGATCCAGCAAATAATCTATTAGTTGAGGTTCAAAGTAACCCAGTTGATGATAGTTATATTTCTTATACATATACATTTAATTCAGGAGCTAATGATAGTGTTGCTCTTTTTATTAGAGGTATAGGTGGTCCTGCTACCGGTGGAGGAGGAGGTGACTTTGGCTATAACAGTGGTGATGAAGAAATAAGAGCTGATTATGTAACTATTACTGCTATTAACGATTAATTCATAAAATGAAAAACATTCAAAGAAATATATTGCCATTTTTATTAATAGTATTTCTATTTGTTAATGCTACTAGTCATAGTCAGGATAGTAGTGTTACAGATGCGAATGTTAAAAAAGAGAAGAAAAAAAAGAAGAAGAAGCGTAAAAAAACTAAACTACCAAAAATAGATTTATCCCATTGGAAAGTTACACTTCCAGTGACAAATGATGAAGGAAAGCCTTATGAGATTGAACCACCAGAAATATTACAATTTGCATCAAATGAAGTTGCCAAGCCATACATGTATATAGATTCGACAAAAGGAGCAATTGTTTTTCATGCAATGCCTACTGAGTCAAAAACTAGAAATACCAAGTATACTAGATCAGAATTAAGAGAACAGATGGTGCCTGGTGATAATAGTGTAAACTGGACGTTTAAGGATGGTGGTAATTTGAAAGGTAAAATAGCAATTGATAAGGTGTCTAGAGGTAATGATGGCAAATACCATAGAGTTATTATAATGCAAATTCACGGTAGGTTAACTAATGAACAACGTGATTTAATTGGTGAAGACGATAACAATGCGCCACCAATTTTAAAAATCTATTGGGATAAAGGAAAAATAAGAGTAAAAACAAAGGTTTTAAAAAATTTAAATGCTGTTGAACCTGAAATACTCCATGAAGATGCTTGGGATGATGATGATGGATTTAATTTTGAACAAGAGGTTGGATTCAAAAAGTTCACTTTAGAAATAAAAGTTACAGATGGAAAAATGCTAATTATTTTAAATAATAATGAGTATAAATCTTACGAAGGTATTCATATAAAAAAATGGGGAATATTTGAAAATTATTTTAAGGCTGGTAATTACTTTCAATCTAGAGATGCTGGTGCGTATGCTAAAGTCAGATTTTATGAATTAGAAGTTAGTCATTAAAGATTTTATTTGAGTTAGTTGCTTATTGAATTCTACTGTTTTAATTGATTTGAGTAGAATTCTTTAAGCGCTAATAAAAGCCAATTTTTTATAAATATTTGCATAATTTTAGCATATCCAAATTAGAGAATCAATATTAGAGAATTTAAAATATGAAACTAGAAATATTAGCAAAAACAGATAGTCAAAACTTGCAAAAGACTATTATATCTAAAATAGGGGATCTTATTAACCATAAGAATCTTGAGCCTGGCGATAAATTGCCTTCAGAACGAATGTTATCTGAAAAGTTTGAAGTTACTAGAAGCAATATTAGAGAAGCCATTCAAAAATTAGAATTCTATGGATTATTAGAGTCTAAACCTCAAAGCGGAACCTTCATTGCTAATATTGGAGTCGTTGCCATGAATGGAATGATTGAAGATATTCTGAGACTTGAAGATCCAGATTTTAAATCTTTAGTTGAAACCAGAATTTTATTAGAACTAAAAACAGTTCGTTTAGCTGCAATAAGAAGAACTGAAGAAGATCTTGAAAAATTAAAAGATGCTCTAGATGCTTACACACGCAAAGTTTTAGATGGTGAAGATGCAGTTCAAGAAGATTTACTATTTCATTTAGCAATAGCTAGAGCAAGTGGTAATAGTACTATGAACACTTTCATGTTAATCATAACTCCAGAAATTATCACCAACTTCGAAAAATACCATGTATGTGATAAAGATTTAGCACAAAGAGGTATTAAAGAACACGAAGAAATATTTGACGCCATAAAAAGACAAAAACCTCAATTAGCAAAGGCAAAAATGAAAGAGCACTTCAGTGTGTTATATCAATATTGTTATAATGTTTAAAATATACTAACACACACTAACCAAATATGAAAAGTAAAGGATTAAGATGGTGGGTAATTGGCTTAATTGCTTTAGCTGCTGTTATAAATTATATAGACAGACAAGCTTTAGGAGTCTTATGGCCAGATATTGCAGAATCTATGTTTCCGGATATGGATGCAGATGGTCGTAAAGAAATTTATGCATGGATTACTGGTAGTTTCATTTTTTTCTATGCTGGAGGTCAAGCGCTTTTCGGAAAAATATTTGATTGGATAGGAACAAGAATAGGATTCGCTATTTCCATTGGAGTATGGTCAGTAGCCACAGCTTTACATGCCTTTGCTGGCGGAGCGTGGACTTTTGCTATTTTCAGGTCTATATTAGGTCTAGCTGAAGCTGGTAATTGGCCAGGGGCAGCAAAAGGAAATGCTGAATGGTTCCCTGCAAAAGAGAGAGCATTTGCTCAAGGTTTATTTAACTCAGGAGCAGCTATTGGAGGTATTGTAGCAATACCATTAATTGCATTTATGACTATATATTTTAGTTGGCAAATGATATTTATCATTGTTGGTCTTATCGGTTTGTTATGGTTGGTACCTTGGTTATTAATAGTAAAAGCACCACCAGAATATCATCCAAATATTTCTGAAGAAGAAAAAAAATATATACTAAGTGGTCAAATCTCAAAAGATGAGTCAGGAGATTCAACCGAATACAATCCAACTACAGCACAGTTATTTAAACATAGAGAAAGTTGGGGAGTTATATTAGCATCAGCAGCAATTGATCCTATATGGTGGTTGTTTGTAGCCTGGATACCAATTTATCTTAATGGTGTATATGGTATGGATGTTAAAACTATAGGTATTTATGGATGGGTTCCCTATGTTGGAGCAATGTTAGGCGCTTGGTTTGGAGGTCTTTTAGCACAAAATAAAATCAAAGCTGGATGGAGTGTAAATAAAACACGAAAACGCGTAATAACTCTTGGGTGTTTGATAATGTTTCCTTCATTCTTTTTACTAATTGATCCAGCTGCTTTTGCATCTGTATTTAATTCTATATTCGGTTTTTTAGGTGCTAATATGAATTCACCAACAGCTGCTGTAATAATAATGGCTATTATCTTATTTGGCTTTCAAACATCTATTGGAAATGTACAAACTTTACCTAGTGATATGTTTAGTAAGAATTCTGTAGGAACATTGTCAGGATTTGCAGGAATGGCTGCTAAACTAGCAGTATTCGGATTTACAGTATTAGTTCCATGGCTTACAAGAGGAGATAATTATGCTCCAGCATTTTATGTAGGAGCAGGACTTACAGCTGCAGCATTATTTGCTGTTTGGGTATTGATTCCTAAAGTTGAAAAAGTAAAGGCATGAAGTTTAAAATAAAATATAAAAAATTAATAATAAAATAATGAGTAATAATAAAGGAAAAGTAGCGATAATCACTGGGGCAACTGGTGGTATTGGTTTCGAAGTAGCAAAGCGATTAGGTAAAGATGGATATACTGTAATACTAAATGGCATTCAACCAGAAGAAGGAGTAAAAAGAGTTGAAGAGCTTACTGCTGAAGGAATCACTGCAGAATACTATAATTTTGATGTCACTAAAGAAGACGAGGTAACAAGTAATATTGTCAAAATCGGAGAGAAATATGGAAAAATAGATACTCTAGTTAATAATGCAGGTGGTCTAGGTGGTAGATCTCGATTTGAAGAAATGACAACTGATTTTTACAGATTCGTAATGGCTTTAAATTTAGATTCAGTATTTTTTGCATCGAGAGCAGCAATTCCTTATCTCAAAAAAGGAGAACATCCTTCAATTATAAACTATACATCTAATGCTGGGTGGACAGCAGGTGGACCAGGAGCTGGTGTTTATGGAACTTCTAAAGCAGGTGTTCATGCAATTACTAGAGCATTAGCAAAAGATTTAGCTGAATATGGTATTAGAGCAAATGCAGTTTCACCAGGTACAATCGATACCCCATTTCATGCTCAGATTAAAGCTACAAAGCCTGAAGTTTTTAAGTCTTGGGCTAATAATATTATGTTAGGAAGACTAGGTCAGCCAGAAGATGTTGCTGGGGTAATTTCCTTCTTAGCTAGCAAAGATGCTTCATTTATTACTGCAGAAACCATCCAAATTGGTGGTGGTCAAGCTTTAGGCATCTAATAGAAAATTTGATTAAAATATAAAAATGCCTTTCGATTTCGAAGGGCTTTTTTTGTAAATACTATTCTACTATGAGTCAAACTGTAACATTTGGTGAAGTTTTAATGCGTCTATCACCTTTAGGAAATAAAAAATTCATGCAATCTAATCGTTTAGAATGTTACTTTGGAGGAACTGAGGTTAATGTTGCTATTTCAATTGCAAATTTTGGTGGTAAAGTAAGACATGTTTCCTCGATTTCTGATGATTTTATAGGCGATACCGCAAAATCGTATTTAAGAAAGTTTGGTGTTAGTACTTCTGCAATAGTACGTTCTAAACGCCCTTTAGGAGTTTATTTTCTTGAAGTTGGAGCTGTAATGCGACCTAGCTCAATTTCTTATAACAGGTCACATTCCGCTTTTTCAGAGATAACACCAGATATGGTAAATTGGGAGAAGGCGCTTAAAAAATGCACTTGGTTTCATTGGACAGGTATTACACCAGCACTTTGCGAAGGAGGATACCTTACGTTAAAAAAAGGATTAAAATTAGCTAGAGAAAAGGGGGTTGAAGTATCAGTCGATCCTACATATAGAAGCGGTTTGTGGAAATATGGAGCTGAGCCTAGAGAAACACTTTCAGACTTATTAAAATACTGTACAATTTTTATTGGCGGTATTAATGAAATGAATGAAATTTTAGATGCGGATTATGGATATTCAAACGAAGATTTTATAAAAGCTAGTAAGCAATTGATAAAAGAATTCCCAACTTTGAAAAAGACATTTGATAAAATTAGGACACCAATTAATGCATCTTGGCATAAAATAAGTTCTAGAATGTGGAATGGGAATGAGTTTAGGGAAACTACAGATTTAGATATTACGCATATTGTAGACAGAATAGGAACAGGTGATGCTTTTGCAGCTGGATTAATATATGGGTTGCAACACTTTGATGATTATAAAGCTATGGAATTTGCAGCTGCAGCAAGTGCTTTAAAACATACTTATGAAGGGGATGTGAATTTTTCAAATGTAGATGAAGTAATGAATATTTTAGACGGTAATACCTCAGGCAGATTTAATAGATAATTATTTATTAGAAGAACTTCTTATTATCAATTCAGATTTTAAAATATTTTTATCTAATTTAGGTTTCCAATTGTCTTCACTAATGCGTTTAATAAATGTTTCTGCTGCAATTTCGCCTATTTGTTTGCTGTGTTGTTTTACAGTAGTAATTGAAGGCCTAACAAAAGACGTAAAAGGTTCATTACCAAATCCAACTAAGCATATAGTTTCAGGAACTTTTATATTTTGTTCGTTTAAAACTTGAAGCGCTCCCAATGCTGCATAATCACTAGCTACATAAACTGCATCAGGTGGATTATCTAATTTAAGTAGTGCTTGCATTTTTACTCTACCGTCCTCAAGGGTTAAACTACTTTCTAATAATAAGTGATTATCATGTGGTAAATTATATTTGTGGATAGCATCTACATAACCACGAATTCTGTTATTATAAATTCTAGTACGTCTAAAACCACCAATATGAGCAATGCGCTTACAGCCTTTTGAAATTAAATGTTCAACAATCATGTGACTACTTTCATAATCATCTATACCTATATAATCTACATTTAAGTCATTTTCACCTCTATCAAATAAGATCAATGGAATTCCTTTAGATTTAATCTTTTCATAATGAGATAAATCTACAGTTTCATTTGCCATAGAAGCAATAATGCCATCAACTTGGGTGTATAATAGGGTATCTATATTTTTACATTCCTTTTTAAACGATTCATTAGATTGAGTAATAATAATATTATAACCAGCTTTGTTGAGTACTGATTCCATATTTTCAATTACTGAAGAAAAAAAATGGCTATTTGTTCTAGGTACAATAACACCAACTAAATTACTTTTCCCTTTTCTTAATGCACTTGCCAAATGGTTGGGTTGGTAATCGAGTTCTTTAGCAACACGCTTAACAGCTTCTTTTGTTTTATCACTAATACGTGAGTCATTATGCATTGCCTTAGAAACTGCAGCAGGTGAAATATTTAGCTCATTAGCTATGTCTTTTAGTGTTGTTCTTTTTTTATTTGCCAAGTTTTTATATATTTGCTTAATCGATTAAGCAAATATAATGTTTTAACAATAAGAATCAAAACTAGTTCGTTTTGATTTCTTTTTAAACCAATTGCTTAATCGATTAACTAAACAATAATTTTATAACTAATAAAACGAATATTTAGAATGAAAAAAGTAGTCACTTTTGGAGAAATTATGCTAAGATTAGCACCTCAAGGATTTTTAAGGTTTTCACAAGCTAATAATTTTGATGTTATCTACGGTGGTGGTGAATCTAATGTTGCTGTATCTTTAGCAAATTACGGTGTACCTGTAGATTTTGTAACACGTTTACCTAAAAATGATATTGGTGCATGTGCTATGATTGAAATGCGTAAAAGAGGTGTAGGTGTAGATAAAATCATCTACGGCGGAGACCGTTTAGGAATTTACTTTTTAGAAACTGGAGCTGTTAGTAGAGGATCAAAAGTAGTTTATGATCGAGCTCATTCTGCAATTTCTGAAATCAAACCTGGAATGATAGATTGGAAATCTGTTTTTAAAGATGTAGCTTGGTTTCATTGGACAGGGATTACTCCGGCAATATCTCAAGGTGCAGCAGATGCTTGTTTAGAAGCTGTAAAAGTGGCTAGCGAAATGGGGGTTACTATTTCAACAGATTTAAATTATAGAGCTAAATTATGGACATTCTGTGATGATGCTCATAGAGAAAAAATAATGACAGAAATAACATCTTATTGTGATATTATTTTAGGTAACGAAGAAGATGCAGAGAAACATTTCGGTATTCATCCAGAAGGTTTAGACGTTCACAAACATGGACATGATGTGAAAGCTGAAGCATTCTTATCAGTTTGTAAACAAATGATGGAAAAATTCCCTAGAGCTAAAAAGGTTATTACTACATTAAGAGGGTCAATTTCTGCATCACATAATACTTGGGCAGGAGTTTTATATGATGGATCAAAAATGTACGAAACCCGACAGTACCAAATTACTGATATTGTAGATAGAGTAGGTGGAGGAGATTCATTTATGGGAGGGTTAATCTATGGATTGTTAAAGTATCCAAAAGATGATCAAAATGCATTAGACTTTGCTGTTGCTGCTTCATGCTTAAAACATACGATTAAAGGGGATGCAAATTTAGTAACCGTAACGGAAGTAGAAAAATTAATGGGAGGTGATGCCTCAGGTAGAGTAGCAAGATAAGATTATGGCAAATTATACAAGAATAGAAGTCGCAAATGTTATGAAACAAACCGGAATGGTTCCATTGTTTTATAATTCAGATTTGGAAATAGGTAAAAAAGTAATAAAAGCAACCTATGATGGTGGTGCGCGTTTATTAGAATTTACAGCAAGAGGTGATTTTGCTCATGAAGTTTTTGGTGAGCTTAATAAGTGGGTACTTAAAGAATTGCCAGGAATGATTATGGGAGTTGGTTCTGTTACTGATGCAGCATCTGCGTCACGTTTTATGGCTTTAGGTGCTAATTTTATAGTTACACCAGTTCTTAGAGAAGATATAGCGATTGTTTGTAATAGGCGAAAGGTTGCTTGGTCTCCTGGATGTGGTTCTTTAACTGAAATTTGTAGAGCAGAAGAGTTAGGTTGTGAGGTGGTTAAGTTATTTCCAGGTGGTATTTATGGACCAGATTTTGTAAAGGCAATTCGTGGTCCTCAACCTTGGACAAGTGTTATGCCAACAGGTGGAGTATCTCCAACTAGAGATAATCTTGAGGGTTGGTTTAAAGCAGGTGTAACTTGTGTTGGTATGGGGTCTAAACTTATTGCAAAAGGTGCAGATGGTAATTATGATTTTGAAAAAATTGAATCAGATACTCGAAACGCATTAAGTATTATTAATGATTTAAGATCTTAACTAATGAAATCGTCAGCTGTAACTATAAAACAAATTTCGTCTATGTCTGGGTATTCAATATCCACAGTATCTAAGGCTTTAAATAATAAGCTTGAAATTAGTAAGGCTACACGAGATGCGATTAAAACTATAGCAAAACAGCATAATTATGTTCCTAATAATTATGCTGTCTCACTTAGAATGCAAAAAACAGGCTCTATTGCTGTTATATTACCAGAAATTACTCAAACTTGTTATAGTTACTCACTTTGTCATTTGCAAAAATCGGCTGAAAATTTCGGATATAGAATTCTGTTTTATCAATCATTTTACTCTAATGCTAAAGAGTTAGATTATATTAAGAGCCTTAATGATGGTTCTATTGAAGGAATTATTGTTGTTTCATCAGAAACTAAGCAAAAATCTCAATATAATGGTAATTCTATTTCTGTTGAATTGCTTAAGGTTAACCTAAATCACTCTCTTGAAGAAATTAAACGACTTTCATATAATAGTTTAATAAGGCTACTGAAAAGCTAAAAGTTTTTTTGCCTTATTATGTAATGGTTTTTATATTAACATTTTTAGAGCCTCTACTAACTAAAAAATGATATTCTGAAAAAAGCAATCCAATATATGATTATTAGTGCGCTAGCATTTACATTTTTAAATGTATTTGTAAAATCACTTAATAGTTTTAATGTTTATCAAATAGTATTTTTTAGAGCTATTGGCTCATTATTTTTTACGATACCATTTTTACTAAGAAATAAGATTTCAATAATAGGAAATAAAAAGTCTTTGTTAATCACTCGAAGTGTATTTGGTTTCATCTCTATGACATTATTCTTTTTGTCCTTAAAGTATATTGCAATGGGAACTGCAGTGTCCATAAGATATATTGCACCAATTTTTGCAGCATTTTTTGCTTTAATAATACTAAAGGAGAAAATAAAACCCATACAATGGCTGTTTTTTGCTATTGCATTTTCTGGTGTATTGGTTTTAAAGGGATTTAATGCAGATGTACAGATTGAAGGTGTTATTTTGGCAATTATTTCTGCAATTTTCGCTGGATTGGTATATATAATTATCAGAAAGATAGGTAATGATGACCACCCAGTAGTAGTTGTAAATTATTTTATGGTTATTTCTACAATAATTGGTGGGTTATTATCTATAAAAGGTTGGATAAACCCAGCAAATGATGAATGGTTAATTCTTCTAAGTTTAGGTGTTTTTGGTTATTTCGCTCAGTTATATATGACAAAAGCAATGCAAGTTGGAGAAACCAATCAAGTAGCCCCCTTAAAGTATATTGAAGTACTTTTTACAATATTAATTGGAGCAATTTGGTTAGATGAAAATTATACGTTAATCAGTTTGGGAGGTATTTTATTAATCTTGATTGGATTAATTTTAAATATCGTAATAAAAAAATCAAATCGGATTTGAGAATGTATTATTCTTGCATTATAAAAATTATTTAGAGTGACTTATGTCGCTAATTTTATAGTGATTTATATCTTGTAGCAAGAACAAAAATTATTCTTAGTGATTCTTCTTAATTGAATTATATAGTATTGGAAGACCAAACACGATCATGTTTATTGATTATTTTTTATACCACTTCTCATAAAAGCTAGCTTTTTCTGTTTCTTGGAATAAAAAAAGTCCAGTACTTTCGTACTAGACTTTTACTGTTGTAGCGAGAACGAGAATTGAACTCGTGACCTCCGGGTTATGAATCCGACGCTCTAACCGACTGAGCTACCTCGCCATAATTGCGGCTGCAAATATAAAAACAAATTCTACGACAACAAACATTACATTCTAAAAAAATAATTTTTAGTTTAAAGTTTTGAATTGCACCATAATTGTATATATTGAGCATATATTATTACTTAGTTATGGACGATAAAGAAAAATATGAAATGGAGTTTGTAATACAAGCTTCCCCCTCTCTTATATATACATATATATCAACACCTTCAGGTTTATCAGAGTGGTTTGCCGATAATGTAAATTCTCGTGGTGAGCTATTCACTTTTATTTGGGATGGTTCAGAAGAACAAGCTAAATTATTAAGCAAAAAAAGTGGAGAACGTGTTAAGTTCCGCTGGTTAGCTGATGATGAAGATGGAGCGTCTTATTATTTTGAAATCCGAATTCAAGTAGATGAAATTACCAAAGATGTATCTTTAATGATTACTGACTTTGCTGAAGATGATGAAATAGAAGAGGGTAAAATGCTTTGGGAAAATCAAATAGGTAGCCTTAAGCAAGTTTTAGGCTCAAGGTAAGTGTAACTAACTCAACTATTATATATTTGTCTCGATTTAATTTTATAAACTAAATCGAGATTTTTTTTATGGTGAATTTTAATGGAAAACTTCTAACTCAAAGCGATTCTAAACTCAATATCGAGAATAGAGGTTATAAATATGGTGATGCGCTTTTTGAAACACTAAAAGTAGTCAATGGTAAAATCTTTTTTTGGGAAGATCACTATTTTAGATTGATGGCGTCTATGCGTATTCTTAGAATGGATATTCCTATGAATTTTACAATGGAATTTCTTGAAGCAGAAATCTTAAAAACTTTAGAGGTTAATGAATTATTAAATGCTTCTGCTCGTGTTCGATTAAATGTGGATAGAGGAGAAGGAGGGAAATATTTGCCTTCTACTGATACTATAGTTAGCTATAATATCATTGCAGAGTCACACGATAATCCATTCTATACTATAGATACTGTGAGTACTTATGTTGTCGATTTGTATAAGGATTATTATATGGCACCAGGATTACTATCTGGTTTAAAATCTAACAATAAAGCTATTCAGGTTATTGGTAGTATTTATGCTAAAGAAAATGATTTAGATAATTGTTTAGTACTAAACACTAATAAAAGTGTATTAGAAGCACTTAATGGAAACCTGTTTTTAGTTAAAGGGGATAAAATTAAAACACCTCCATTAGAAGATGGCTGTCTAAAAGGAGTAATGCGAAAGCAAATATTAGAAATATTAGCGAAAGATGTAAATCTATTTGTTGAAGAGGCTTCAATTAGTCCTTTTGAACTTCAAAAAGCAGATGAATTATTTATAACTAATGTTATTAAAGGAATTGTACCAATTACGCAATATCGTAAAAAGCGTTATGATAATGATTTTGCACAAAAAGTTGTTGGAAAATTGAACGCTAAGTTGCGTTTGGTTTAATTGTAACTTGGGTTTTCAGGTGCATTAGACCAAATACTGTAATCACCCCCAAGTTCTAGCATTTTTTCTCGCCAAAATGAATTACAGCTTTTAGATATAATTTCATTATTGTAAACATTCTCTGAAACTAGCCAAGCATTAGATTGAAGCTCGTTATCTAATTGTTGTTCGTCCCAACCAGAATAACCTAAAAAGAAACGAATATCATCTTGTGATATCTGATCATCATTGATGAGGTTAAGTACAACACTAAAATCACCTCCCCAAAAAATACCATTAGATATTTCTATACTATTTGGAATCAATTCTGGTGATTTATGAATAAAGTAGAGATTGTCTTGTTCTACAGGACCTCCATTATAAACTGTAAATTCGGATTCTGTACCTTCTATAAGGTCTTTAAGGTTGTAATTTAGAGGCTTGTTTAAGATAAACCCAACAGATCCTAATGCATTATGATCTGCTAACAGAATCACAGCACGATTAAATGATATGTCACCGATAATAGATGGTTCGGCAATTAGTAAATTGCCTTTTTCGGGCTTTGTCATCTTTTTCAACTCCTTTTATTACTACTAAAACTAGAGTATTTTTCTTTAAAAAGCAACTTAATGTCTTTAAAAATGCAAAACAAAAAAAGCCTGCTCAATGAGCAGGCTCTGTATTTTCAACAAAAAATGTCTTAGTTTACAGCACTACTTAAGTCAGAACCTGCCTTAAATTTTACTACATTTTTTGCTTTAATTTTAATAGTCTTTCCAGTTTGTGGGTTTCTTCCATCTCTTGCAGCTCTTCTAGAAACTGACCAAGAACCAAATCCTACTAAAGATACTCTGTTACCTTTTTGTAAAGATCCTTCGATATCAACTAATAAAGAGTCTAATGCTTTTTTCGCTGCAGCCTTTGTGATTCCAGCATTCTCTGCCATTCCGTTGATTAAATCTGTTTTGTTCATAAATATTAAATTTAAATTGTTAAAAATTCGGTTTTTAAAAATTAGTAGTTAAAAATCCGTACACAAAATTATTAGGAATATTAAGCTACGCAAGTAATAGCAAGGGAAAAAGGGCTTTTTGTTAATAACTTATAGCATTTGTTAATAAAGGCATGCATTTTATCGGATTTTTTACAAAACCAATGATAATAAGGGTTTACAGCAGTTTTGCCGATTTTGAAAAATGAAACCCGTTTAAAAGCGATTTTACATCCATTTTTCGTTTACCTGGAAGTTGAATTTCCTTAATATTAATGTAGCCTTCTTTACAAGCGACTTTTAGTTCTTCTTTTGTAGCTATAATAAAACCAGCATCATAGTTATGCTTTTCAGTTAACTTTTCGATAGCATATATTTTTATAGTAAGCAATTCCTTTTCTTTATTATCTAGAAAGCACCAAGCAGTTGGAAATGGATTTAGACCACGTATCTTATTATATATAGTGTCAATAGATTGTGTCCAATCTATTTTGCAATTATCGCGATTGAGTTTGTAGGCCGTTTTTAAATCTTCAGATTGAGGCTGAATTTCTGTACTTACTGAGTCTGTTTCTATTTGTTCTACAGTTTTAATAACTAATTGACTTCCAATACTCATCAGTTCATCATGGAGATCGCCAACAGTTGTTTCTTCTGCTATGCTAGTCTCATCACTTAAAATAATAGCCCCAGTGTCAATTTTTTCATCAATAAAAAATGTGGTGACTCCAGTTTTTGTTTCACCATTAATAATAGCCCAATGTATTGGTGCTGCTCCTCTGTATTGCGGTAATAATGATGCGTGTAAATTAAATGTCCCATATTCTGGCATTTGCCAAACCACTTTCGGTAACATTCTAAAGGCTACTATAATTTGTAGGTTAGCATTTAAAGCTTTCAGTTCTTCAATAAAACTTTCGGCTTTTAAATTTTTAGGCTGTAAAACATTTAAGTTGTGCTCTAATGCAAATTGTTTTACAGCAGACGCTCTTAACTTTTGCCCACGACCAGCTTTACGGTCTGGTGCCGTAATCACACCAACCACATTATAGTTATGATCTAAAAGTGTTTTTAAAGTGGCTACAGCAAAATCTGGTGTGCCCATAAAAACAATTCGTAAGTCGCGTTTTGTTGTCATATAATGATGTAAGTATTTGCTGAAGTTATTTTTATTTTTCGAATTTCTATGAGTTCCGAGAGGCTTTTTAATAGGTCTTTTTCAGTACATTTTATGGCTTGTAATAATTGTCGCGAAGATAAAGCTTCAGTTTGTAATGCCTCTAAAATTTTATTTGAAAGATCTACTTTTTTATTCGTGCTTATTTCAGAATTATTAGTGATGCAAACCGAACATTTACCACAAATTTCTTTAGTGCCTTCACCAAAATAAGAGAGCAATTGCTGACTTCTACATACAGAATCATTTTTAATGTATTTTATTACAGCTTCAATTTGTTGATGTTTTAAGTTGTGCTGTTGCTCAATGGTTTTGGCTATTGGATTAATGGTGATATCGTCTTCTCGAGGCTTTAAAAAGGTAATTTCAGAATCTGTATTTGCCATGTTAAGACTAATGACTTCATCTTTTTCTAAACGTTGCAATTCCTCTATAACTTGTTTTTCAGACAGGTTAGATTTCTGAATAACTAAGTTAAGATTTACTTTAGTATCGTAATCAAAAATGCCACCATACGTCCTTAATAATACTTTAACTAAAGTATTGAGTTCTAAATGGGTTTCTAAATATTGAAACAAAACCGCATTTGTTGTTATAAATTGAATTTTAGTTCTAAAATTAAAATGTTGAGTTAATGTAATAATTGCGTTTCTATCGAGGATAAGCAAAGCATTATATGTTAAGCTAGCTTTGAGTTTATAATCATTACAAAAGGATTTAAAATCGAATTGGTGTAGACTATTTTCACCTTCTCCATATGAGATTTGAAAATAGTTACATAGCTTATTGTAAACTGTTTTCACAAAGTTGACAGATGGCAACGTACTTAAAAATTGACTTCGGAGATGATCTACATCAATATGCTGTTTTAAAACAATAGCACGTGCTAACTTGCCATCGCGACCAGCTCGACCTGCTTCTTGATAATAACTTTCTAAACTTTCGGGTAAATTGAAATGAATTACGGTTTTTACATTAGCCTTATCAATTCCCATTCCAAAAGCGGTTGTAGCAACGATTATTTGTTTTTGGTCGTTAGTCCATTGGTATAAACGTTCTTGTTTTTCTTTATTGGTAATACCACCATGGTAAAATGTAGAAGAGAATCCTTTAGCCTCCAAATAATTATGAATATCTGTCGTTGCTCTTCGATTTCTAACATAGATTATAGACGACCCTTGATGTGTTTTTAAAAGATGTTCTAGCTGAAATAATTTATCATCTGTATGTATAACATCATAAGCAATGTTAGGTCTTGCAAACGATGCCTTAAATATTTTCGGGTTAACAAAATCTAAATTTTTAGTAATATCATCAACGACATCATGTTTTGCAGTAGCAGTTAAAGCAATACAATTAATATGAGGATGCATTTGTCTCAATACACCAATGTTTTTATAAGCTGGTCTAAAATCATTTCCCCATTGACTAATACAGTGTGCTTCGTCAACAGCTATTAAATTAACTTGCATTTGCTGAATTCGCTCTTGTACTAAAGGCTGAAGTAAGCGTTCTGGTGAGAGGTACAAAAATTTATAATTACCATAAATACAATTATCTAATTGTGTGTCTAAATCTTTGTAAGACATGCCAGACGTTATAGCAACAGCTTTTATTCCTTTTATTTTTAAGGTGTTAACTTGGTCTTTCATCAACGCAATTAAGGGAGAAATAACAATACAAATACCATCTTGTATTAAGGCAGGTATTTGAAAACAAACAGATTTCCCTCCTCCAGTTGGGAGTAAAGCAAAGGTGTCTTCGCGGTTTAAAACCGAAGTAATAATATCTTCTTGTAGTGGTCTAAAGGAAGTATGGTTCCAATACCGTTCTAAAACTTCTAAAGGATGCATTACTGCAAATTTAAGGAGTCTAGAATAAAATCTACTCTATTTTCAATACTACCAAACGGTACATCAATCAATTCATATCCAAAACGCTTATAGGTATCTAATAAATGATGATGAATTTCTATGGCTTCTTCAAAATTTTCGTAACGCTCACTATCACTAGTAAATATTTCTTGCCAAGGAGCTAAAATAAAAATATGATCATATTTATGAATCTTACAAGCTTCAATAAAATGTTCAGGATAAGTATCTCCAATAAAATCCATATATGCTAAAACATCTGGCAAGCCTCTATCTAAAAAGATAATGTTTTCAGATTCATTTGAGGCATCAATAAACTGTTGCGTTCGTCCTTCTAGAAGCTTTTTACTAAATAATAAGGGGTCAGTTAAAAACAGTTGCTCTATGCCATCTTTTCTAGCCTGTAGTGTTACTTGTCGCGAAATTTCATCATAACAAATAAAACCACGTTTTTTTAAATGATTTATAATTGATGTTTTTCCAGTTCCAGGACCTCCAGCAATGACGATTTTTTTTGGATTCAAATTGGCAGTATTTTTGCAGTAAAATTCGTGATAAAGATAAGATAGAAAAATGTAAAGTTAAATGTATCTTTGCAATTGAAAAAATTTACCATGGATAGTTCTAAGAAGACAGACGAATTTTACGAAAAACTAAAGGCACAACTCTACGATACAGCACTATGGCCTTCAGAATATCTCTATAAGTTTATAGTAATTTCTAAAGGTACCGGAATTGCAGATATTGAAAATCTTTTTAATGATTTAGGTGCTGTTATAAATACTAATGAGTCTAAAAACGGAAAATACACAAGTGTATCTATTAATGTAAGAATGAAAAACCCTGAAGCAGTTATATCTAAATATAAGGAAGTAGCTGAAAATGTTGAAGGTGTAATTTCCCTTTAAAAACACTTTTTAAATTCTTATTTTTTTGTACTTTGCAGCAAAACCTAAAGACTACAGGTTTTATAAACGATATACTACACATTTTACAATTTTGATTGACGATTTAGAATACAACACAGAGCGCGAGCATTTAATTATACCAGAATATGGACGTCATCTACAAAAGATGATTAATTATGCCAAGTCTCGCGAAACGAAAGAAGAACGAAACAAGGTAGCTAAAGCTATAATCTCAGTAATGGGAAATCTACAGCCACACTTAAGAGATGTGCCAGATTTTCAACACAAATTATGGGATCAACTTTTTATAATGTCTAATTTTGATATTGATGTAGATTCACCTTACGGTGAACCTTCAAAAGAAGAAATACAAGCTAGACCAGAGCCTTTAAAATATCCTCAAAACCATCCCAAATACCGTTTTTATGGTAACAATATAAAAACAATGATAGATGTTGCAGTAGGTTGGGAAGAGGGTGAATTAAAGGAAGCCTTAAAATTTACTATAGCTAACCACATGAAGAAATGTTTCCTTAATTGGAATAAAGATACGGTTGAAGATGCTGTAATTTTTGATCACTTATATGAATTGTCTGATGGAAAATTAGATCTTAAGAATAGTGAAGAAGGTTTAAGTGATTCTTCTAGTTTGATGCGTGCCAAGTCTAAGTATGGAGGTAAAAGTAATTCAAACAAGAAGAGCAATAAGAAAAAATATTCCAATAACAGAAAACGTTACTAACAACGTATGGGAACATTCAAAATTGAAGGAGGCCACCAATTAAAAGGAAAAATTCAGCCTCAAGGAGCAAAAAACGAAGCTTTACAAATCTTATGCGCAGTGCTTTTAACTGCCGAAGAAATTAAGATAGATAACATTCCAGACATCATCGATGTTAATAAACTCATAGCTTTATTAAAAAAATTAGGGGTTAAAATTGAGAAACTTGGAAGCGGTTCATATTCATTCAAGGCAGACGAGGTTAATTTAAAGTATTTAGAATCGAATGAATTTAAAGAAGATGGAAAAGGATTGAGAGGTTCTATAATGATTGTAGGACCTTTATTAGCACGTTTTGGAAAAGGATATATTCCTAAGCCTGGAGGTGATAAAATTGGTCGTCGTCGTTTAGATACACATTTTGAAGGTTTTATAAATCTTGGAGCAAAATTTAGATATAATAAAGAAGATTTATTCTATGGAGTAGAAGCAGACCGATTAAAAGGTGCTTATATGCTTTTAGATGAAGCTTCAGTAACTGGTACTGCAAATATTGTTATGGCAGCTGTTTTAGCTGAAGGTACGACTACAATCTATAATGCAGCATGCGAACCATATTTACAACAATTATGTAAGATGCTAAACCGAATGGGAGCAAAAATCTCTGGTGTTGGTTCTAATATGCTAATTATCGAAGGTGTTGATTCTCTTGGAGGAACAAACCATAGAATGTTACCAGATATGATTGAAATTGGTAGTTGGATTGGTCTGGCTGCTATGACAAAAAGTGAATTAACCATTACTAATGTAAGTTGGGATGATTTGGGTCAAATACCTAACGTATTTAGAAAAATAGGAATCACTGTAGAGCGTCGAGGAGATGATATCCATATACCTGCTCATAAAGATGGTTATGAAGTGCAGAATTATATAGATGGTTCAATTTTAACGATTGCTGATGCACCATGGCCAGGATTTACACCAGATTTATTAAGTATCATTTTAACAGTTTTAACCCAAGCAAGAGGAAGTGCAGTAGTACACCAAAAAATGTTTGAAAGCCGTTTGTTCTTTGTTGATAAATTAATAGATATGGGAGCAAAAATTATTCTTTGCGATCCGCACAGAGCTACGATTATTGGTCACGATTTTAAATCGCAATTAAAAGCAACAACAATGACATCGCCAGATATTAGAGCAGGTGTATCGTTACTAATAGCTGCGTTATCAGCCAAAGGAACATCTGTAATCCATAATATTGAACAGATAGATAGAGGTTACGAAAATATAGACGAACGTTTAAGGGCTATTGGAGCTAAGATTGAGCGCGTTGAAGGAAATTAGATTCTCAAAATAATATATGATATAAAAAAAGCTTCAAGTTAAACTTGAAGCTTTTTTACTTTATAAATGTAATGCGTTACTACTCCATAGAATAGAAATATTGCTCACTAGCAATTTTTCCATCCTTTACTTCATAGACACAAACTTCTTCCATTTTTTGTCTTCCACGATCCTTAAAAGTACAGTCAAACCCCATTTTAGCAGTAAAGAAGTTTCCGGCAACAACAGGTTCTCCTATTTCACTAGCATGAAAATCTTCAACATTATCTAGCCATTCTTTGCTTTTATTCCAAACGTTTTGTCTGCCAGTAATAACTTCTCCAGGCATTCCAGGCATTTCTTTGCTAACTACGTTTTCTGCATAAAGCTCATTAATGCATTCCAAGTTTTTTCCTTGCTCACACATTTCTTTCCATTTTTTGGCAACATCCCAAGTGCTCATATAATTTTGATTTTTAAATTAGTAGATTAAAGTTAACTAAAACTTTAAGAAGTTATCTTAAAATTTTGTTAGTATAACTTAATGAGGAAAACAAAAAAGCTCCGAGACCAACCGGAGCTTTTTAAAATTGTTTATTGAAATGGTTATTTCAGTTAAGACGTAAACGTCTTATTAAAGAATAACGTTAATTATTTTGCTTTATTGTGCTATAGTGTTAAAAAATTAATATAAATTTTAAAAAACTGTTAATTAAGTGCGTATTTGTAAGTTTTTAAACAGCGCTCTCTAGCTTCTTTATGATCTACGATTGGTTGTGGATAGGTTAATTCTTGAAAATCTGGAACCCATTTTTTTATGTATTCTAAATTTTTATCAAACTTTAGAATTTGAGAGGTTGGATTGAAAATTCTAAAATAAGGTGCTGCATCTACACCAGAACCTGCAACCCATTGCCAATTACCAATATTACTAGACATATCGTAATCATGAAGTTTCTCAGCGAAATAGGCTTCTCCCCATCTCCAATCAATGAGCAAATGCTTGCATAAAAAGCTACCAACTAACATACGCACACGATTATGCATAAAACCAGTTTCGTTTAATTGTCGCATACCAGCATCAACAAAAGGGTAACCTGTTTTACCTTCACACCAAGCTTTAAATTCACCTTCATTATTTCTCCATTCTATGCGATCATATTTAGGTTTAAAAGCATCTTTTGCTGTATGCGGAAAATGCCAAAGAATTTGCATAAAAAATTCGCGCCAAATCAGCTCGTGCAAAAATATCTCATTGGTTTCTGTAATTGCTTTTTTTACCATTTTACGTATGCTAACAGTTCCGAAACGTAAATGAGGTCCTAAACGCGATGTGGAATTTTGAGCTGGGAAGTTCCTAGTTGCTTCGTAGTTTTGGATTAATTTAGATGAAACCTCATAAGGTGGAATAAGTTGGTTAGAGGTTTCAAACCCTATGTCTGATAAACTTAAATTTGGCAAATTAATCTCTTGAAAAATGTTTTTGAAATACGCTTTGGTTTTATAGATTTTAAAATCTAAAGTTTTAAATTTCTCTTTCCAAGAACGCATATAAGGCGTGTATACTTTATATGGGGCACCATCTTTTTTTACAATCTCATTTTTTTCAAAAACGACTTGGTCTTTGTAGGTTTTAAATTCAATATTATGTTCAGCTAATACTGATTTTACTTCAGTATCACGTTCTTTAGCGTAAGGTTCGTAATCATGGTTTGTATAAACTGAATTAATATTGTAATCTTTAATTAATTGAGTGTAAACTTCTTTTGGCTTGCCGTAATGCATTGCTATACTACTTCTATAATTGTCTTGAAGTGTTTGACGTATATTTTGAAGTGTCTCATGTATAAACGTTATACGTGCATCATCTTTAGGAAGTTTGCTTAGTATTTCTGAATCGAAAATAAAAATTGGTAATACAGGATGATTTCCTTTTAAAGCTTCATAAAAGCCTACATTATCATCTAGTCTTAAATCTCTTCTAAACCAGAATATGTTTACCGTTTTAGTCATTCTTATATTTTCCGAATAGTTCTTCGAGCTTTTTAGTTCTGTAATTAAAGATTTCTTCAAGTTTTGGTTTCACTAAAATAGGATGTACAAGTTGGCCTAAAACTCCCATCGGAATTTTATAATCGATAATATCCTCCATTTCTACACCACCTTCAATTTCGTTAATAAAATGCTTGTGATGCCATAACGCATAAGGACCAAAGCGTTGTTCGTCTACAAAATACTCTTTGTCTTTTACATGCGTAATTTCTGTTACCCATTTTGTTTTAATACCCAAAACAGGTGTAACAATATATTGAATGATTTGTCCAGGAAACATAGGTTTTTCTGCACCAGAAAGAATATTAAAACCCATGTAATCTGGTGTAATAGTCTTTAGGTTTTTAGGACTCGATAAGAACTCCCAAGCTTCCTCTACTGATATTGGTAAACTCTGCTTTTTGTGTAGTGTATATATTTTCATTTACTTTTTTTTGGTAGCTGAGCGTAGTTGAAGCTAATTATTAAAAACGATATAACCATTAAGTGATGTCGCTATACACAGCCAAATAATATATGGTAGTAATAAATACTTCATTTTACTTAATTTTTCATCTCCAAAACTTATAAAGAAATATAGAATAATTAAGGTTAAACCAATTATAGTAACAAGTGCAACATTGGTTAGGTGTTGATTGAAGAAGATGTAGTTCCAACTGATGTTAAGTAGCACAGAAATGCTATAAATAGTAATCACATATTTCGATTTTCTAATTGAAAATAAATAGCTTAAATAAATAGAAAAGCAAATCATTATAAGTGTCCAGGCAGCTCCAAAAACCCAACCTGGGGGTGTCCATGGTGCTTGGTTAAGGCTTGTGTACCATGTAGAAGTTGGTCCATCATTCATTAAGTAACTACCTAATGCTAGTCCACCAAAATTGATTACTAAAAATAGTATGAGTAGATAAACTTTTTTCAAACTAGTTTTGTTTTAAAATATCTATTTGTTCAATGATTTTTTGTGCTTCAGCATACTTTTTATCACTCTCAGCTCTGTTAGTTGTTGACAATTTATGCCAATCTGCCATAAGCTTTTCATATTTGTATTGAAGCTTATCTAATTCTGAAGTCTTTTTGAATAACCCAAACATATTTTAATTATTTAAGTATTTAGTGATTCTCGAATTCAATGGCTTAGTGATAGAGTAGAAGTAGTCTAAGAACTCACCTTTTTCATCTACTAAATACTTCTGAAAATTCCACTTTACAGCAGAATTCTGATTACCATTAATTGCTTTTTTTGTCAACCATTCATATAAAGGATGTTGATTACTACCTTTTACATCTATTTTTTCGGTAATTAAGAAGGTTACTCCGTAGTTAATCTCACAAAACTCTTTAATGTCATTTGAGTCACCAGGTTCTTGTTTTCCGAATTGATTACATGGAATACCTATAACTATTAATTTGTCTTGGTATGTGTCATATAATTGTTGCAATTCTCTATACTGAGGTGTAAATCCGCACTTAGAAGCCACATTGACAAATAAGATTTTTTTTCCTATAAAAGCTGACAAATCAATTGGTTTACCTTGGAGGCTATTAATTTCAATATTATATATTGATTGTAATGCTTTTTGAGATATAGATTTATCTGTTGTACTCAAGGTGCCAACAAAAGCTTTTAATGGATTCATAAATTACATTTTGAAGCTTATAATACCACAATCCATTTCAAAAATTTTTCCTGATAATGAAGCTGCTTTATTAGAGAGTAAAAAACCCGCCATATCAGCAACCTCCTGTGGTTGTAAATATTTTTTTAGAGGATGACGTTCGTTCATATTATCAACCATCCTTTCATTGCGTAATAGTTTTGATGCTAACTCTGTGTCTGTTACTGTTGGTGCTATAGCATTAACTCTAATAGTTGGTGCTAATTCAGCACCAAGAGATTTTGTTAATCCTTCTACTGCAGATTTAGATGCAGCAACACTTGCATGAAATGGCATCCCTAATTTAGTAGCTACTGTACTAAATAAGATAACAGAGGGGTTTTTACCATTTTTTAACGCAGGTAAATATTTTTGCACAGCTTTAACAGCACCAAGGACATTGATTTCAAAATCATTCTTAAAATCATCAATACTCAACCTGTTAATGGGTTTTAAATTGATGCTTCCAGGACAGTACACCAATCCATCAGCAGCATCTATATTTGGTAATTCATCATTAGTAATATCGCATTCGTAATGCTTTAAGTTATGATGAGATTGCTCAGGTGCTGTTCTGCTGATATTCACAATCTCATCATAAGAAGAAAGTAAAGATGTTACAATTGCATTGCCTATACCTTTGCTTCCTCCAACTACTATTAATCTTGCCATGTTTTATGATGCTGTTAAGGGACGCCCTTTTAAGCGCTTTTCAATTTTTTGCTTAATAACTGTAAGACGCTTCATTAAATCCATGAGTTTTGCATCTTTTTCTTTTTTGTATAATTCGTTTACCTCTAAGATTATATCTTTTGCCTCTCTTGCGGCTATAATTCTGTCACTTGTTGTTTTAAATGAAAACTTTCTGTTTTCGAACTCTAAGGCTCTCTCTATTGTATCCATAGATTAATTGTTTAAATAATTTTGTAATTCAGCGATTTTAGAAGCGGTGTTAAATTCACCACCATAATATGTTGTTACTGTTGCAGATGAATCGTCTTGCACTCCTCTCGAAGATACACATAAATGTTTAGCATCTATAATTACCGCTACATCTTCTGTTTGTAACACAGTTTTTAGTTCGTTTGCGATTTGATTTGTTAAACGTTCTTGTACTTGAGGACGCTTTGCGTAATACTGTACAATTCTGTTCAATTTAGATAAACCAATTACTTTACCAGACGATTTGTAAGCAATGTGCGCTTTACCAATAATGGGTACAAAGTGGTGCTCACAGTTAGAATAGAAGGTTATGTTCTTTTCCACTAGCATTTGATTATAATGATACTTATTATCAAACAATGCTATTTTTGGTTTGTTTTTAGGGTCTAATCCAGAGAAAATCTCTTCAATGTACATTTTTGCCACACGATCTGGTGTGCCTTGTAATGAATCATCGGTTAAATCTAAACCGAGGACGTCCATTATTTCGGAAAATAAAATTGAAATTCTCTTTTTCTTTTCATCATTAGACATCTCAAAAGCATTGGGCTTCATTGGTGTGTCTAAACTAGTAAATAAATGATCATCACCAATGTCTTCTGTAGAAAATCCATTAAGTTGGTGACCATTGGTTTTGGAAGTCAGTTCTGTATTCATAGAATCTTTTTAATGTGCTGTCTTTAAGTACTCCAAGCTTAAATCAAAGCACGATTTAACGTTTTGAAATAGAGTTGTTTGTTATTCTTCTTAAGAAAGCAAATTATTCGTTCTTTCTCAAGATTTTATTATTGTTTATCTATATGTCTAAATGGACAATTTCTATACCAAACTAGAATTACTGCCAATTAGCTGATAATATTACGAGCTTAAATCGATAATCATGATGTATTACTATAACAATATCTACCTTAATAACGAAACTAGCTATGACTTAGCATTTAGTCGTTATGAGATTATTTTACTTACGTCATTATGTCATATTACAAATGATATCTAAATACTTATATAATTATTAATCTTTATGCTTTCTGCCTTTAAATCGAACATTAAATTATAAAGACCAAAGAATGTTCTATTTATATAGATAAAATGTTTTGAACCTCTATTACCATTCATATTACGTAATTCGGTGCTTTTCGAATATTTCTGCCCCATTTCTGAAACTTTATTGAAGAATTCAGGATTAGAAAAGTCAAAGATTTCACTCTGAAACGGCTGTGTAAATAAATTCAACAATTCATGAAACATGGTTGAGAAGAATAATATTTCATCTTCTGAGTCATCAGTTCTTAGTATTTCTAATTCATACAGCTTTTGTTTGAAAGCCTCAGCATTATTAATACATTCTTTGTCGGCTAGTTCAAAATAGGGTTTATAAAATTCTTCTGGAATTGATTTCATACAACCAAAATCGAGAGCAATTAAATCACCCAATTTAGAAACCAAGAAATTCCCTGGATGCGGATCTGCATGTACTTTTTTTAGGTTATGAATTTGGTACATATAAAAATCCCAAAGTGCTTGTCCTAATTGATTTGATTTTTCTTGGTCTGCGTTGTGAGCTACAAACTCAGAAAGATGTTCACCTTTCATGTAATCCATAGTTATGATACGCTCAGAAGAGTATTCCTCGTAATAGTTTGGAAATTTTAAATTTGGAATATGCTTACAAGCATCAACAACAGCTTTACTTTGTTCTATTTCTAAAATGTAATTTGTTTCTTCAGTAAGCTTGTTCTCAACTTCTTTAAAGTACTTATCAGAGTCTTTTCCTTTGATGTTAAACATTTTTATAGCTATAGGTTTAACCAAAGCTAAATCTGATGCAATACTTTCAGCAACTCCAGGGTATTGGATTTTCACAGCATATTTTTTCCCATCCTTTTCTGCAATATGGACTTGTCCTATACTGGCAGCATTTACTGAAATTGCGTTGAAAGTATCAAATAGTTCATCAGGATGTTTCCCGAAATATTTTTTAAATATTTTTATGACTAATGGCGGTGATAATGGTGGAACAGAGAACTGAGATAATGAAAATTTCTCCACGTAAGCTTGTGGTAGAATACTCTTTTCCATACTTAGCATTTGCGCAACTTTAAGTGCACTACCTTTTAATTTTTTTAGGCTATCATAGATATCTTCGGCATTATTCTGATTGAGACGCTCTTTCGCATCTTCTTTAGAATTTATCATTTTGTCACCATAGTATTTAATATAGTTGACGCCAACTTTTGCACCAGTAGTTACTAATTTACTAGCTCTAGAAATTTTTGTAATGGGTATGCTGTCTATTGTTTTCATTTATGCTGAATTTATTTCAGTATTCATTCAGATGCATTTTTTCTTTATATATAAATTTACCTAAGTCTATAAGGCTTTTAAAAGGTGTGGTATCAATAAGGTCAAAGCTTGCTCTAACTGATTTTTCTATAAATACATCAGTTTTTTCAAATGAAGGAGAGGTGTCGTCCATCCAAAATTTAATAGTTACAAGAAGTTGTAACCAAGCTGTTTCTTTTAGACTTCTATTTTGTAATCTAGAGAGCTGTTCTTGTTTGAGGTCTAAAGTTTTAATATTTAAATGTTGAATGTAATTAGTGAAACGCTGCTTTAATGGTGATAAAGTTTTCAATGATTTCATTGAGATTTTATCGTGCTCAGAAAGCGCATAATTTACATAGCTTCTATTGGCAGTTAGGATTTCAAAAAACGTGTAGTAAAAACTGAGTAGTTTGTTTCTTGAGTCAAACGTTAAATAATCTTTGCTTTTTTCTAGAACAGAAAGCGCATTATCAAAAAATATTTTGAATATAGATTGCTCTAAGGAATCAAATGATGTGAAGAACTCATAGAATTTTTGCTCTTCCATATTATTATCTTTCGCAAAGGGATAAATAGTATTTGGCTGCTGACCATGGATTAGAACATAATCCATGTAAGCGGTAATAACATCTTGTTGTGTAATTGATTTTTTCTTTGCCATCGTTTATGATTTACAATGTAAAGATATAAAATGTTTAACTATTTTTGAATAAAGTTAAACAAAATTTAACAAGAATATGTGAATTTAATTAGCAATTGTCGTCACAACAATTATCATCTTTAACCAATTTACAACTTATAACCGCCAACCAAGCACCAATAAAAGGTGCAGTGATGTACAACCACAAATGTTGAAGATTGCCAGAAATAACAGCAGGTGCCAATGACCTTGCAGGATTCATAGATGCCTTAGTCATAGGACCAGCAAACATGGCTTCTAATAAAATAACAGCACCAACTGCAATGGCAGCCATAGTGCCAATTTCTTTACTTCCGGTAGAAACATTAATAATTACAACCATAAGAAAGAAAGTAAGTAGTAACTCAAAAATAAAGGCTTTATATGGTTCAAAACCTTCAGTAGGATAAGTATGTCCAAAACTTTGACTTTCAGGAAATAAAACCCATAAAATTGCAATAGCTAAGAATGCTCCAGTAACTTGAAACAAGATATATTTTGGCACATTTTTCCATTCAAACTTTTTTGCAAAAGCAAAAGCAATAGTTACTGCTGGATTAAAATGGGCGCCAGAGATTTCACCAAATGCATATATCATTGCCATAACTACAAGTCCCCAAGTTATTGCAACTCCAACATGTGTTATATTTCCTCCTGTAATTTCATTAACTGTCATGGCGCCACAACCGCAAAACACCATGGTGAATGTTCCTATAAATTCTGCTATTTCTTTTTTCATTTAATCAGTATTTATTCCCTTCATAGGAAGGGTTAGGGTTGGGTTGGGTTTATTAATTTGAGATTATTTTTTTATATTATAAAAGACATACTTCAATTCAGTTGCAATCTGTAAACTACGCTCTTTATATTTTTCAGCTTGTAAAGGTGTATTATCAAAAGCTTTTGGGTCTTCAAAAGTTATAGGTATGCGTTGTTCTGCACCAGTGATAAACGGACAACCCTTATCAGCACTTGAGCATGTCATAATTGCTGCAAACTCTGTTTCTGGGTTAAAGTCTGCATCAAATGTTTTTGAAAAACCTATTATTGGATGCGCGATTTTAGAAAATTTAATAGCATAGACAGGGTTAGTCTCACCAGAAAGTTTTTCAATTTTAAAACCAGAACTTTCTAATGCTTCTGCTGCAGATGGAAATAGGGCTGTAGCTTCTGTTCCACCTGAGTAGCAAAATGTACTATTGATATTAAAATAGTTTGACAAAGTCTGTGCCCAAACCTGAGACAAATGACTGCGACGCGAGTTGTGTGTGCAGATAAAATTTAAGTTAATAATTGAATGATTGTCTACTTTATTTTGAATAAAATTAATTAAAGGTTGTAAAACCTCTTTGCGTTCTGTGCTAATTGTATCAACATTTAACGATTTAATTTCGATTGCTATTTCAGAAAATAGTTCAGAGTTTTTCATTTATAAATTTTAAGTTCCAATGATTTTACTTCTACGTTCAAGAATAATATTATTAAGCCACTTTCCGTTAAGATTACCAATCTTTTCGCGATAACCAATTTGTCTAAAGCCGCAGTTTATATGCATTTTAATACTGATTTTATTGGCTTCCATAATTCCAGCTTGTAAGGTCCAAATGTTGTTAACTTCACTGACTTTTATTAAAGATTTTAATAATTTGGTTCCAATACCTTTTCCACTTTTATTTTTTGCCACATAAACACTCACTTCAGCAACACCACGATAGGCCTTCCTTTTAGAAGTCGCTGATAATGCTGCCCAACCTAGCATATTGTTGTTATGCATTAACGCAATTCTTGCAAATGTTAAATGTGCTTTATCCCAATCTTCCCAATTTGGCACAACCGTTTCAAAAGTGGCACAACCAGTTTTTATACCATCAGCATATATCTTCGAGACATCATCGTAGTTAGCTTTAGATATATTTACTAAGTTCATTTAGCAACAGTTAGTGTTAGGTGCACAGCATGATGGTTCTTTTTGTAAATCCGAAAGTCTAACTTTGGGTTTTTGTTCTGGAATGCCACACACTTCTTGTGCTAAGCAAGTCGTTTGTTTGGTGGTTAATAGAAAGTTTTTACCATCAAAGTCTAGATTATATTTTCCTATGGTATCTCCTTGGTATTCTACTTCAATTTCTAAGTCACCAATGTTTAATACCTTCTCTGAAAGTTCAATAATATGAACTAATTTTTCAGGATGTAACCTATGATCATAATCATCAGCTTCCCAAAGTTGAAAGTTAACCACTTCTTCATGCCTTACTGTGCCGCCACAATCTATAAAGTCTTTAGTTATTTTACCTACTTCTGTAACATGAAAGTGGTTAGGAACCAATTCTCCGTTTGGTAATTGAAACGCGATGGTTTCTAATTGTTTTAATTTAGATTTTATTTCTGAGAGTTTCATAATTATATGTTTTAAATTTTTAACAGCATGTTATTTTTAATCGATTTGCATTCCAAAGTTGTTTTCCGAAATCGAATATTAGTAATAGATGAACAGCACCAAGTATAATAGCTCCAGGTAATATGTTTACAGCAATAAATTGAACAGTCTCATAGCTTTCAAACAACATGAATTCTGTAGAGTAGATTATGCCCTCAGAAGTAATTGTAGTCCGTGCAGCGATAATTAAAACGATAGCTGCAAAATGAAGACTATTGGAGAATAGATGTACAATATATTCCCATTGCGGAAGCCCATTCATAAAATTTCTACTTTCCTTTTCAGAATATGCATCTATACCTAGTACGATTAAATCAACAGCAACTAGAGTAAGTCCTATCCAAAAGCCAATAATACTTGTGTCTATAAATAATAAATAGACAATAAGAGGAAATAGAATTGCTCTTGCGGTATGTGTTTTGTGTTCAAATAAACTTTCATCTCTATTAAAGAGTTCGTATTTCCATAGATGAAGATAAGCACCATCGTAAGTTGCTAATATCATAAAGCCAATTAGGCAAAGTATTGATAAAAAGAATAGAATTTCCATAATTATTTTATTTAGTTTAGCAACAATTCATGTTTATATCTTGATTTAAAAAATCTAAAATCACAGTTTTCATTTTTGACCAACTATCTTTATTAATGCAATAACAGACACTTGTACCTTCTATATTACCTTGTATAAGTCCAGTGGATTTCAGCTCTTTTAAATGCTGTGAAATCGTAGGCTGCGCTAAGCCAATCTCCTCAACCAAGTCTCCACAAATACAAGAATTAATCTTAAATAAATGCTGTAAAATGGCAACTCTTGCAGGATGACCAAATGCCTTAGCAATTAAAGAAATCTGATTTTGTTGGTCTGTAAATATTTCGGCTTTAGTTAAACCCATAGTTAAATATATTATTATATTGCAATATTACGATTAATAAATTTAACTTTTATATGTTTTTATAAAAAAAGACGAATTTATAAAAGCAACAGTTTTTCATTTTAAGGATTTGTTAACATTTAAAAGGTTGCTTAAGTCGTAACTTTATAGCTCATAAAAACTAACACTTAACACTATACAAAATGAAGAAATTAGTACTATTAGCTTTTGCGTTAACACTTATGTTTTCAGTAAATGCACAGATTAAAACACCAGCGCCAAGTCCAGCTGCTAAAATTGAGCAGGTTGTTGGCTTAACAGATGTGTCTGTAGATTATTCGCGTCCTTCAATGCGCGGAAGAACAATATTTGGAGACTTAGTTCCTTACGGAAAAGTTTGGAGAACAGGTGCAAATGCTAGAACCAAAGTAACATTTAGCGATAATGTAACTGTTGGCGGCAAAGAACTTAAAGCTGGAACTTATGCAATTTTTACAATTCCACAAGCTAAATCTTGGGAGGTTGTTTTCTATACAGAATATGGTGGAGGTGGAGCTCCTGCAGAGTTAGACGAGTCTAAAGTGGCAGCTAGGGTTACAGCACAAGTATATCCTATAGAAATGGATATACAATCTTTTACTATTTCTATTGATGATGTTACAAGTAGTTCTGCAGTTATTGGTATGATGTGGGAGAAAACATATGTGGGTGTAGAATTTAAGGTGCCAACGGACAAAACAGTTATGGCATCAATTGATAAGGCATTAGATGGCCCAGGTTTTAACGAATATTACGCTGCAGCTACATATTATATGAGTGAAGGTAAAGACGTTAATAAAGCGAAAATGTGGATAGATAAAGCTATGTCTATGACTGAAAAGCCACGTTTTTGGCAATTGCGTCAACAATCTTTAATCTATGCTAAAGCTGGAGATAAGAAAGGTGCAATTGAAATTGCAAAAAAATCATTAGCTGGTGCTAAAGAAAATAAAAATGCAGATTACGTAAAAATGAATGAAGACTCTCTAAAAGAATGGGGAGCTATGTAGTCTTAATATATAAACAGTTTAAAAAAGCGCAATTTTAAATTGCGCTTTTTTCATGAATAATTTAATCCTATTATAGTTCTAACCTTGTCTATGGTCTTAATGAGTTGTTGACTTCGTTCAAAAGTCATAATATCACTTTTTGTCTTACCATCTCTAATCAACTGATTAAAATGTTCAATTTCGTAACTGTAACCCAGAGTTTTATAATCGAAATTTTTAAGTTCCGTAACACCTTGATTATTAATTAGAGTTACTGATGTCGGTTCATGAAAACGACCATTAATTTTAATACGACCTTCTTCGCAATGAAAAATAGCTTCTGTTTTGGTTTCTTCAAGAAGTGTACTTTTTAAAATAGCTTTAGCCTTTTCATAGTGAAATATCATTTTACATTCTGAATCAGCCCCTGTGTCAAAGAAACTAGCTTCTGCCTCAATAGAATTGGGCTCACCTAAAGTCGATAAAGTTAGAAATATTGGGTAAATCCCAATATCTAATAAACTACCTCCTCCTAATCGTTTGTCAAATACTCTTGAAGTTTCATCATATTGAGGGTGAAAACCAAAATCAGCTTCTAGTTGTATAACTTCTCCAAAGTGTTTTTCTTTTATAAGCTTTTGGACATATTGGAAATGAGGCAAAAAAGCTGTCCAAATAGCTTCCATCAACAAGGTGTTATTCGCTTTTGCCATTTGAATCATTGCCTCAACTTCTGTTAGGTTCATAGCAAATGGCTTCTCACATAATACAGGCTTTCTTTGTTCTAAACAAAGTAATGTGTGCGATTTATGAAAACTATGAGGTGTTGCAATATATATAGCATCTATATTAGAATCAGCTACCAATTCTTCATAACTTCCATAGGCTATAGATGCGTTAAATTCTGAAGCAAATTTTTTAGCTTTCTCAGCATTCCGAGAAGCAATACTACGTAATTCTGTGTTAGAAATAGTTTGTAAATCCTTAGCAAACTTTTTTGCAATTTTACCTGCACCTATAATTCCCCAACGAACCACTTTAGGCTTCATGTATTTTAAGTTTTTTTAGGTGATGCTGTTTGTAATATATTAGCAATAAAAATTACGACGACACAGCCAATAAGATTCAGCCATAGATAAGGTAAGTTGATAATATCTGCATTGTCTAAGAAGTATAAGGCTATTATAATAACTTGCGTAATAAGTGCTCCAATAAACACAGCATTGCCTCTTATATATTTAAAGAAAAATGCTAAAAGGAAAATACCTAATACATTTCCATAGAAAATAGATCCTATAATATTAACTAATTGAATTAAATTTTCAGCAAGATTGGCGAAGCATGCAATAATAATAGCAACAATTCCCCAGCCAAAAGTAAACCACTTGGTCATATTTACCATATGAGTTTCACCTTTGTCTTCTTTTAAATTTCGCCCATATAAATCTATTGCTGTAATTGTTGCTAATGCATTTATTTCAGAAGCTGTTGAAGACATCGCCGCTGAAAGAATTACAGCCAATAACAATCCTATTAAACCTTTTGGTAAATTGTTTAATATAAATCGAATGAACATATAATCTCTATCATTGGTCTGTGTGTCTTTTGCTGCATCCTTATATAAAGTAGTCAATTCTTCTGATTTTTCTTTATAGGCTTCACTTTTTGAATTGAGTTTTAATTCATCAACTTCTTTTTGAAGTTTAGTATAGTTTTCCCGGTATTCTAGGTCGACAGCTTTTTTTATTAGGAATTTAGATTCTAAACGATAGGTTTTTTCTATGCTATCTATTGCAAATAGTTTTGATTTTAAACTTGGGTCATCATTTTTAGAATAGGCTAAACTCAATCTTTGCTTCATATCAAAAAGTTCAGCTTGCTTATCTTGAAGTACTCTATAATCATTACCATATTCTGATGCTAAAACCGTCTGTGTAGAAGCATCTATAAAATTTAATGGTGATGGATTAAATTGATAGAATACAAACACCATAACACCAACTAAAAGAATAAAAAATTGCATAGGCACTTTTAGTAAACCATTAAAAAGCAATCCCATTTGCATTTCTTTCATTGACTTTCCTGAAAGGTAACGTTGTACTTGACTTTGATCTGTGCCAAAGTAAGACAGCATTAAAAATGTACCGCCAATAAGTCCTGTCCAAACGGTATATCTGTTTTCTAAATCAAAAGAAAAATCTAAAATTTGCATTTTGCCAGTTGCACCAGCAATATCAATAGCATCAGTAAAGGAAACATCACTAGGAAACTTATTGATAATAATATATAATGCAGCCAACATCCCAGCAAAAATGACAAACATCTGTTGCTTTTGCGTTACGGTTACTGCTTTAGTGCCACCAGAAACAGTATAAATAATGACTAAAACACCAATGACAATGTTAAGGGTTACAATGTTCCATCCTAAAACTACAGAAAGTATAATGGCTGGAGCAAAAATGGTTATTCCGGCGGCCAATCCACGTTGAATTAAGAATAGAATAGCAGTAAGGCTTCGCGTTTTTAAATCGAATCGATCTTCTAGAAACTCGTAGGCTGTATATACTTTTAGACGATGATAGAGTGGAATAAAGACCAAGCATATAATCACCATAGCAATTGGTAGTCCAAAGTAAAATTGAACAAATCCCATGCCGTCAGAGAATGCCTGACCAGTTGTGGATAAAAATGTAATAGCACTGGCTTGTGTTGCCATAACGGACAATCCGATGGTCCACCATTTTGTAGAGTTACCTCCTTTTATATAGTCTTGTGCGTTTTTACGACCTCTTGTTTTCCAAGTGCCATAACCAACGATTGTGGCTAAGGTGACAATTAAAACGGTCCAATCAATCCAATCTAAAGTTTGCTGCATAGGTTTACGCGAATGATGCGGTTATAAAGTAAAAGAGTACAATGTATAAGGCGTTAGCAATTAATACAATAGTGTACATCTTATTCCATTTTTGTTTTTCTTGTGGTTGGTTTTGATTGTGCATATTAATCAGGGTTAGTTGTTAGTTTTTTAATTGTGTTGTATTTTCTTTTCCAGCGGAAAGTAGATTGGCAAATAGCCTGTAAGCTCCAGAAACACCTGCTGGAAATTCTCTAAAGAAGCTCAAGCCTGTATAGATGTAATTTCCTTTTCCGTATTTGGCAACCAATAGCGCTCCTTCTTTTGAAGATTCACCTTTATCATTTGCAGCGAGTAGTGGAATAAATTCCTCTGACCACTCATTAGGAAAATATAAACCACGTTCTTGTACCCAACCTTCAAAATCTTGGATGGTGATTTTATTTGGGAAATTAAGAACAGGATGATTAGGTTCTAAAATTCTTACTAAAGCATTTTCGTCAGTAACCCTGTCTCTCGATAATTTTAAATCGTAAGGTGCAAGATTATCTACTTTTATGCGTCTGCTCGTATTATATTGAATCACTAAATTTCCACCTTCTTTTACGTAATCCAATAAGAATTTTTGTTTAAATTTTAATTCGTCAACAATATTGTAGGCTCTAATTCCAACGACAATAGCATCAAAATTAGACAGATTTTCGGGTGAAATTTGCTCTGGTTTAATAATGGTAACATTATAACCAATTTGTCTTAAACTTTCAGGTACCACATCACCAGCACCTTCTATATAACCAATATTGTCGCCTCGTTTTTCAATATCTAAACGCACTACTTTACTTTCGCTTGGCATTAAAACGGTTTGAAACGGAATATGCTCATAATCAATTTCAATTAACTCATCAGTATAGAATTCACCATTGATATTCACCATTGGAGTAATTAAACCTTCGCTTTTACCTTTTGGAGGTATAACGGTAAAGACTATTTTTTGGACATCTCCTTTATTGGCAATTTCAACCTTTTGCTTTTGAGGATACACACTCCAATCATTTGGATATGCCATTTGTACATAACCTTCAATAGCATCACGACCAGCTTTTACAATAATTTCAATCTCTTTTTGCTGGTCATTTTCAAAAATGAAAACTTTATCGCTAATGCTTGCTGATACTTCAGGAATAATCTCAAAAGGTCTATATAACTCGCCTTTATCTGGTTTAGAATAGCGATACACCACAGGTTTTGTAATAGTGATTGGTGTGCCTTCAATATTCAAATTAAAATCCACAAAAACTACTCTTGGTGTTTCTGGTAAGCCAATTAAATCTTGATATTCTACATGGTACATACCTAATGTACTGTTATTGTTCAACCAATATGGTGCAGTATAAGCCATGTTGTTAGGAATTGTAATCCCTTCTTCAAAATTTAAACGTTTGTTTTCAGGCAGTTCCATATTTTTTGAAACACCCTTATGAAGTGTAGACAGGTTATAAGAAACTAAATTGATTTTTGCATTACTTCGATTTAAGACTTCCATACGAAGTGCAACATCCGAATTTGGTGATGCTTGAGGTGAATTCGCTGAAACTTCTAAATACAAACCAGTACAAGCTTCAATAATAGATTTTAGTTCTTTTGTTTTTATGATTTTCCAATGTTTGTTTTTTACATTTTGAAGCAATTTATAGGCTTCTAGAAGTTGTGGTAAATGTGATGCAGGATTTACAAAATTGAAATTTGCCTCCACCTCAGACATAATGTTTCCAACGGCTTGTCCTCCTTCGACTCTATTCCAAGAGGTATCAATACCAGCAAAGACATCATTACTATCATCTAAAGGATCACCTTTTAGAAATTCAATATATTCTTTTTGAGCACCACGTGTTGTTACACGACCAAACCCTTGACATAAATGCTGACTACTTGCCAAAGAAGCGACTTCGTTATTAGACATGCCTTTAGTTGGATAATAGACTCCAATATCGAAGTTTAGCATGTTGCTTTTATCCACCTTATCAAATTCTTCCCGACTTCCATAACGCCACCAAGACGTATTGTAAAATAAACGTTTGGGTTGCCAAGTTTCAGTAAGTTCTAATTGACTACTGTACTTTGATGCATTATTAGCCAAATCAAAAGCTTCCATGCTTAACATAGCTGAACTTGTATGATGACCATGTGTTTTACCAGCTCTTCTATGGTCAAAACGGTTAATGATAATATCTGGTTTGAATTCACGAATAGCCCAAACCACATCAGAAAGCACATCGTCTTTATTCCAAATTTCTAAAGTTTCGTCTGGATGCTTTGAGTATCCAAAATCGTTTGCTCTGGTAAAACGTTGCTCACCACCATCAATACGTCTGGCAGCTAATAGTTCTTGCGTTCTAATAACACCTAAAAGTTCTCTAATCTCTGGACCAATTAAGTTTTGTCCACCATCACCACGAGTTAATGATAAATAGGCAGTACGAGCTTTAACATGGTTAGACATATACGAAATTAAACGCGTGTTCTCATCATCTGGATGTGCGGCAATATAGAGTACTGACCCCAAAACATTTAGTTTTTGAACAGCTTCATATATTTCTGAAGAATTAAGTTTTTTAGGTTGTTGTGCTTGTAGTGAAACTATGGTGCTTATAAAAAGCAAAAGACAGAGTCTAATCTGATACATGAGGTTATTAGTTAGTTGCTCCTCAAATATAGGAAAGTTAGTTGCTTATAGCCTTTTTTTAGGTTTTGTTTAACGGTTTGTTTATCTCTATTTTTCATTTTCTAATTTATACAAATCCTTCTGAGTAAATTGCCTGAATGAAAACTTATAACCTTCCCAAGCAGCAATAGCATAAAAAATTAAATCCATAGGACTTGCTATTTCAGACATAATACTAAAGATTTGCGTGTAATCGAATCGTATTAATGTTTCAAAATATCCTAATTGAGCATTGTTAGCTACAAATCCTATAATACTCAAAATATCACCAAAAAAACAACTAATAAGGGCTATTATAGCTCCGCAAATCCCATAAATAGGATCTAATCCTTTTCCAAAATGACGCATTCCTAAACCAACTGCAGCTCCAATTGCAATGGCAACTAATCCTATTTTCATATTTGTTACAACAGTAATTGCTGCCCATGCAATAGCGGCTAGAATGCCAATAAAAATTCCTGCAAAAATTGCTGCAGGTAAACTTTGTTCTGACTTAAGTTTTTCAAGAGTTTGATCTGAAACCTTAGCTGTTATTTCAGAGCCTTCCATTTCAATATCATCATTCATTTTTGCGACTGCAACTTCATCTAAATTGTAGGATTCACATTCTCCTTCAAAATCGGCAATTCTGCCAGTTAATTTGCATACCAAGCCTACTTTCAAATCCATATCTCGATTAGTACATGTTTTGCAAAATTTAAGATGTTCTTGTCTAGTCATAAATAAAGTTTTGGTTGATTAGCTGACAAGTATAAGTATTTATAACCACTTCTTGGTTTAATAGAATAGGGTTTTCGATAAGGTGAACAATTATATTTTATAAAGATTTCCTGTTTTCTAAAAAGACTATTTACTATTTAAAGCATCTTTTTCCATTAAGGTGACAGCTTTTTGAAGAATGAGATTATTAGGGTAGGTGATAAGTTCGCTATTGTCCTTGCGTATATGTAATTGAAACGAGCGAATGTCTTCTATAACACCAATAATCTCGTAATCTTTATCATGAATATGGATTCTATCCCCAATTTTGTAAGGAAACGAGAAGAACATTACAATGCCTGAGGTGACGTTACTAAGAATAGACCAGCTAGCAAATAAAGTAATACCTATAACTGCAAATACAGAAGAAAAGACAACAACGAGATCATCTATTTTTACGCCAAGCACAAAGGCTTCAATTAATAAAGCTATTAATAAAAAAGTGAAGGTTACATAACGACCTATCAATCGAATACGTCCTAGATTCTTACCTTTAGAGCTGGCAACCCGTCTATTGATAAAACGAATAATAAACTGAATTAAAAACAAAACACCAAAGACAATAATGGTGTTTATGATCTCAGTTCTGTATGTTGTAACAAAGTCTGACATATATTGTACTTTACCATACAAATATAATTAGTAGTATTTTAAAATTACTCCAATAAAAGTGTTTTTCTCATCACCTCATCTGCATTGTGATTTTTACTCCAATAGGCAGATTTAATGGATTCTAATTTTAAAGCTTTAGTAGTTAAGGTTTTTGCTGAAGCACCAAAACCACTAACACTAGTTTCTTCCCATCCCAAAATATCATACGGAAAATTAGTGTTATAATTAATCCTTAATGTTCTGTTTAATTCTGGATAAGATAGTGTATAAATCCCATTCTCTAATATTGCTACAGCTTTATAAGCTTTAATAGTTTTATGACTTAATCGGGTATATTCTAAAGATGGAATAATTTCAACATCGCCAACAGGAAGGCTTTTTGGGTCGATACGTAATTTAGTCCATAATTCGTTCTCTGTCCAAGTTTTATCTACATTAAAATTTTGGTCAGCTTCATTTTGAAAGTATGAATGTGATTGCACTTCAAAATCTTTACGATTGTTGAGTTGTGTATATACATGACCACACCATTCTTGTACAGAAGCGGAAATTTTTGTTGCATGTTGATTGTTGGCAACAGGATAAAAAGTGCTTTGCATAATTGAATATGGATAAATACCTGTATTGAAATTTTTGGTGGCATTTAATTTTAAAACAGGAGTGTTTTTTTTACTATAGTTATCTGCTTTAACTTGAACCTCTGGTAAAAAATCTTCAGTTACAAACACTAAAACAGCATTGCCATCTCGCATTTCTCCATAACGGGCTTGCTCTAATTTATAAGATGTGATTTCGGCCTCTCCATTGTACCAATAGTCATTAAACTCTTTTGATAAAACTGTTTTTGGTACTAATACTTCTGTTTTAGGTTCTGAAATGGCTATGGCTTTTGAAGGTTCAGCTTTGTTTTCTTTGCAAGAAAACACTAATGTTATTGACAATATTGATAATCCAAAAAATAACTTAGAGCTTATTTTATTTTTCATAATATAATGAGGTTATTGTGTCATTTTGATATTGCGAAGGATGAGCGACGAGACATCTAATTTTAATGAGATTTTTTACTCATCTCTCATTCAGAATGACAAAAAGATTATGTACTGTAAAGTTACAACTCTAAACAGTTTCTGCAATGGTATTTAACGTTTCATAAAGCAAGTGTGTAGGTAAGCCAACAACATTATTGTAAGAGCCTTCTACACTTGTAATACCAATAGCACCAATCCATTCTTGTATACCATATGCACCAGCTTTGTCTAGAGGTTTGTAGTTTTTCACGTAATACCAAATTTCGTCATCTGTTAAGGCTTTAAATGTTACGTTGGTAATAGTGTTGACTACTTGTTGTTTTAATTTTTGAGTAAAACATATTGAAGTTACGACCTCGTGAGTTGTATTGCTTAGCGATTTTATCATTCTAAAAGCATCGGCTTCATCTTTTGGTTTTTCAATAGCTTTATTATCGAGCCATACAATAGTATCACTAGTAATTAAAATGTCTTTTTCCTGAAGATCATTTAAAAAAGGTCCAGCTTTTAATTTTGCTAAGTAGTCTGTGATTTGGTGGCTTTTTAAGTCTTTAGAATAGACTTCATCAACAGGGTGCAGACGTATTTCAAAATCTAAATCCATAGTTTTAAAAAACGCATGACGACGCGGAGACGCTGATGCTAAAATAATGTTATAGTCTTTTAATTTTTCTTTAAGCATATTACTTCAAAATAAAATTATAAAGTAATAAGGATAACATGCCAGTAAGCATTACCAATTTTAGGATTAAGCTTATGTGCTTGTAATGCGATTTTTGTTCAGCACTAAATAATTTGATACTTACATATATTAATGGTGCTATAACCAACACTAAGAAATAACCAACAAGAAGCTGCTGCTTAAAAAAGTTAGTAATCACATAATAAACAATTAGAAATATTGGAATCAATGATAAGAAAAATACAATTTTGTTGGTGCGCTCTCTACCTATAACTATAGGAAGCGTTTGCATACCAGCTTTATTGTCTCCATCAATATCCTCAATATCTTTGACTAATTCTCTTATAAAGTTAATCATAAAGGCAAAAATGGCATAATCTAAAATAATCTTGAAAAAGAAAACTTGTACACTCCTATTGGTGTCGGTTATTGCTGGTAATAACTCAAATATGCCAACCAATAATAGACTTAAAGCGACTACTAATGAAACAACAATATTGCCAACCAAAGCCATTTGTTTTAAGTATGATGAATAAATATAGAGCAGTGCCGATGCTAGAATAAATACAACGAAAAATGCTGACTTACCAATACCATTAGACAAGTAAAACCCTAAGCCAACACCAATAATATTTAGGATAATAAATAATAAAGAGGCCTTTTTTTCAGAAATGTGTTTGTTAATAATCACTTTTTTCGGTTTGTTAACTTTATCGGTTTCAATATCGTAAACATCGTTAATCACATAACCTCCAGCTGCAATACAAACCGTTGCTAAAACCAAAAGAAAAAAGGCTAAAGGACTTAAAGTCGTAGTTACACCATGACTTTCGTAGAAAGGTAGAAGTAATGCATATTTGATTAAGTATTGCACTAAAGCAATCATTATTAGATTTTTCCAGCGGATTAAATAGAGAAAGTGAATCATGTATAAGTTGAGAGGGTTTTAAAAAGTTTTTCAATTGTTAGGTGTAACTAATACTACTAACTGAAATTAGTCATATTTAGCATCAAAATTGCCATTCCATTTATTATGTACTTTAAGCACTTGTTCAATAACATCTCTTACAGCACCTTTTCCACCATTTTTATGCGAAATATATTTTGAAACTGCTTTAATTTCTTGCACAGCATCTTGAGGACAACTTGGTAAACCAACTAATTTCATAACAGGATAGTCTGGTATATCATCTCCCATATATAACACTTGAGATTTTTCTATATTATTTTTAGTAAGATATTCATTAAGCTGTTCAATTTTATTGTGAGCTCCTAAATAAATATCTTTTATACCTAACCCAGCCAATCGTTTGCGAACACCTTCGTTTGAACCTCCAGAAATAATACATAGATTAAAACCAGCATCGACAGCAGTTTTTAAAGCAAAACCATCTTTAATATTCATAGTACGTAGCATTTCTCCATCTGTTGTTACTGTAATAGTACCATCTGTAAGTACACCATCTACATCAAAAATAAAGGTGGTAATGTCTGCTAAATATTCTTTGTAACTTTTATCGTTGTCCATGTGTCTTTTTTATTGAAGTTGTAAGCAATTTATAAATAGCTTTGTGTTCTTCGTTTTCAATCAATTTTAAATGCCTTTTGATTGTTTTTTTATCATTACGTTTTGCTGGCCCTGTTTGTGCCATGTATGGCGATATATCTTTGATTTTCTTAGCAGTTTCTTGAATTAAAGGCCTTAAGATATCGAATTCTATATTTTTTGTTTCACAAATTTCATGACCAATTCTATATAATTGATTGGTGAAATTATTAACAAAAACAGCAGCTAAATGCAGTTCTTGACGTTGATCTGTATATATTTTATGTGATTTGCATCCAACAGCTTTAGCTATGTTTTTTAAAACTTTAAAATTTTCTTTTTGATGTGCTTCTATACAAATTGGTACTTCAGAAAAATTAACATCAGTATCTTTAGAAAAGGTTTGCAATGGATAAAACACAGCAATTTGATTCTTCTTATCTAAATCGTGCATAGAAACACTACCAGAAGTATGTGCTACTAACCTGTTCTTAAATGGTAAGTCTTTAGATAATTGTGAAATACTATCATCACTAACTGCCAAAATATAAATATCAGCTTCTTTTAATTCGGACAAGCTATCTGTTGTATCAACTTCATTAGTATAAGATGAAATTGAAGCTAAAGTTCTATTATACCATTGCGTAACTGATATACCTTCAGCTTTAGAAAATGCTTTATATAAATGCGTGGCTACATTACCTGCTCCAAGTAAGACAACTGATATCATGTTGTAAAAATACTAAGATTTCCCATTTAAGAATAAGAACTTTTGGATTAAAGCAATAACTTTGAATATTATGAAGAAAAGCGACATTAAAACAAGAGCAGATATTTTTCAATTGGTATCTCAATTCTATGAAAAAGTGAGAAAAGATAAGGTTCTAGGACCTTTTTTTAATGAAACAATTAAAGACTGGGATGCGCATTTAGAACATTTGACTACGTTTTGGGAATCGAGCTTGTTTTTAAAAACAAAATATTATGGTAACCCTTTAGAAGCTCATGTTAAAGTTGATGCAGCACATAATAATAGCATAACGGAGCTCCATTTTGGCTTATGGTTAAACTTATGGTTTCAAACTATTGATGAATTATTTGAAGGTGATTATGCAGAAAATGCTAAACGTCGTGCTCGTAAAATGGGAACCTTTTTGTATTTGAAGATTTTTGAAGCAAGAGCAGAACATAAATAATTACAATAAACAATTTAACATGCAACTACTCAAGGAATTTAAAGAATTTGCCGTTAAAGGCAATATGATGGATATGGCCATTGGAATCATCATTGGCGCAGCTTTTAATAAAGTTATAGATGTATTAGCAAAGCAAGTTATTTTACCTCCATTGTCTTTACTTTCTGATGGAGTAAACTTTGAAAGTAAAAAATTGGTACTTAGAGATGGAGTTATGGATGCTTCTGGTACAGTGACTACTACTGAAGTAGCAATTGCTTATGGTAAGTTATTTGAGGTTTTTTTGGACTTCATGATCATTGGATTTACAGTTTTTATAGTAGTTAAAGGGATGAATAAATTACGTAACAAAGCTCAAGACACTAAGGATGAAACTGTAGTGACACCAAAAGATATTCAATTGTTATCCGATTTAAAAGAACTGATGGAAGAGCAAAACCAATTGCTTAAAGCAAATACGTCTAAGTAAAATTTTATTTTAAATAAATTTAACAACTTTTGAAGGTCTAAAAATCCTATAAAAATGAGCAAAAAGACTTACCTTTGCACGAGCTAAAAAATGCTTATTGCTATGCAAAAGAAAATCGCTAATATTCTATTCTCTACAAGACTTACTGCCATTTTATTTATTGTTTTTGCCGTTGCTATGGCTACTGGAACTATTCTAGATAGAAACATGGACACGTCTCCAACACCATACACTAGAACATTAATCTATAACGCTTGGTGGTTTGAGGCTATTATGGTCTTTTTTGTTATCAATTTTTGTGGTAATATTTTTAGATACCGTTTGCTTAAAAAAGAGAAATGGGCGACTTTGATTTTACATTTGTCGTTTATCTTAATTCTTGTTGGTGCTGGTATAACACGCTATATTGGTTATGAAGGTATGATTAGCATTAGAGAAGGTGCAACTGAAAGTCAGTTTCGTTCTCAAAAGACATATCTAAATGGTCGAATTCTCGGTGATTATAAAGTTAATGGTCAGCTACAACAACGTAACATTATGGAAGAGGTTGATTTTTCACCTCGATTAGAAAACGATTTTAATGAAACGTATGACTATGGCGATACTGAAGTTAACTTTAAGCTTAAAAAGTTTATAAAAGGTGCAGAAAAAGATATAGTTCCTGATGCTAATGGAAAGAGTTATCTAAAAATAGTAGAAGCTGGTAATGGTGCACCTCATAATCATTTTTTAGAGGAAGGAAAGGTGTCTAACATGCATAATGTTCTTATCACCTTAAATAAAGAGCAAGAAGGTGCAATAAATATCATTAATACTAATGATGGCATATTTATAAAATCGCCTTATGAGGGTGAATATTTGACTATGGCTACAGGCGCAAAAGGTAAATTGGTTAAAGATAGCTTGCAACCTTTAGCTTTGCGTTCGAGATACATTATAGGAAATATGCAATTGGTGTTTCCAAAACCTGTGGTTAAAGGTGTTTTTGATATTGTTAAAAAATCTAGAATTTTAAAAGGGGATGATAGTGGTATTGTATTAGATGTTACTGCTAATGGAGAAACAAAAAGCATTAATGTAGTAGGAGGACCGTGGACTTATTACCAAGTTGAAGAAATGAAAGTTGGAGGTTTAGATATTGCGTTGCGTTTTGGGTCTAGAATGGAGAAATTACCATTTGAGGTAAAATTGAATGATTTTATTGCTGAAAAGCGACCAGGAACTGACATACCAAAAACTTTTGAGAGTAAAGTCACGGTTTTAGACAAAGAAGTAGGTGATTTTGATTATCATATCTATATGAATCATGTCTTAGATCATAAAGGCTATCGTTTTTTTCAGGCAGATTTTGATAAAGATGAGAAAGGTACTGTACTTTCTATAAACCATGATAGTTGGGGGACATATATTACATATGCAGGTTATTTGCTATTATATTTTGGTTTAATGTCAATTCTTTTTGCTAAGAACACACGTTTTGATGATATAAGAAGTAGGCTCAATAAATTAAAAAAGAAGAAAGCTAAAATGATGACTATGATTTTGTTACTTCTTAGCTTTTCTGGTTTTGCGCAAGAGCACTCAGAAAATGATGGTCACGACCATGCAAAAGAAATAAGCAGACCAACAAAAGCACAAATAGATTCTATCCTCAATGTACATATCACACCTAAGGAACATGCTGCTAAATTTTCTGAAATGGTCATACAAGATTATGATGGCCGTATGAAACCAATGCATACCTATGCCTCTGAGATGCTTCGTAAATTAAGCAAAAGTGATGTGTATGAAGATTTTAATGCGTCACAAGTTTTTCTTTCAATACAAGAAAGCCCAATGTTATGGTATAATGTGCCTATTATTTATTTAAAACCTAGAAAAGCAGATTCTATTAGAACTATTATTGGATTAGATTATGATCAGAAGTATTCAAGTTTTATCGATTACTTTACTCCAGATGGAATCTATAAGTTGACACCATATTTAGAAGAAGCTTATAGAGCTCAAGTACCAACCGGATTTCAGAAAGAAATTAAGGAAGCAGATTCTCGAGTAAACTTATTGCACAATACTATAGATGGAAGAACTATAAAGATATTTCCTGTTCCAGATGACGAAAATAACAAATGGATATCTTCAGCAGAATTTAGAGATGAAGGTTATAGAGAAAAAATAAAGGATTCACTTTATGGTAATTTTATAAATAATGGTTTTACAGCATATTTGGTAACGCTTAATAAAGCGAAACAAACTGGTGATTTTTCAAAAGCGGAAAGTTTATTGTCTGGTATAAAAAAAACTCAACAAAAGTTTGGTAGTGAGGTAATGCTCTCTGATGAGAAAGTGAAAGCTGAAATTCTCTATAATGAGTATGATATCTTCAAACGTTTGTTTAGTTGGTACATGTATGTCGCTACAATCTTATTTGTATTAATTATTGTTCAAATTTTCAAGTATAAAAGCAAGGGGCTTAAAACTGCAATTAATGTTTTCATAGGAATTATTGTTCTCCTATTCGCAATGCATATGGGAGCTTTGATATGGCGTTGGTATTTATCAGGACATGCTCCTTGGAGTGATGCCTACGAATCAATGATATATGTAGCATGGTCTGTAATGTTATTTGGTTTACTATTAGGTAGAAAAAGTAATTTAACTGTTGCAGCTTCTGCATTTGTTTGTTCTACGATTTTAATGGTTGCGCATTGGAATTGGATGGATCCATCTATAGCGGATCTACAACCTGTATTGCAAGGCTATTGGTTAATGATTCATGTGTCAGTTATTGTGGCAAGTTATGGCCCTTTTGCTATCGGAATGATTTTAGGTGTCGTAGCGTTATTATTGATGATTTTAACCAATAAAGAAAACAAAGAGCGAATGTTAATTAACATTAAAGAACTTACCATAATTAATGAAATGGCACTAACCGTAGGTTTAGTGATGCTAACTATTGGAAATTTTTTAGGAGGTATGTGGGCTAACGAAAGTTGGGGGCGTTATTGGGGTTGGGACCCAAAAGAAACTTGGGCTTTGATTAGCATTATGATTTATGCCTTTGTAATACATATGCGCTTAGTACCTGGTTTACGTGGACGATGGTTATATAATTTTCTGTCAATCATAGCATTTGGGAGTATTTTAATGACCTATTTTGGTGTAAATTTCTATTTATCAGGTTTGCATGCTTATGCTAGTGGGGATCAGATCTTAAGTTTTGAGATTATAGCTATTACATTAGTTGTAATAGGACTCATAGGTTTCTTTGCTTACAGGAAGTATAGAGTTTACTATAAAAAATAATCTTTTTCACTTACATATTTAGTTTTTTCTTAACTTGAGGTTTTAAACGAACCCTCAAAGATGGATTACTTCAAAAAATTAGGAACTGCAAACTTGTTTATGCTTGTATTATGTGCAGTTATAATTCTTGTAGCAGAGTATTTATTTCTAACAGGAAATAAAGAACATGGTATTTTTGTTGGCCTTTGGGCTCCAACATTACTTGGCGTTATGATTTATTTAAAACTTGTGGACCGTGATCGCAGATGATATAGTACTTTGGTTTTCAGTTATAGTAGTTACGCTAGTTGTATTGTGGGCTGTCATTGTTATTCGTGCTTACAATAAAATTGGTAAAAACGATTAACCAGTTTTATGTCTTTATAATTAAAAAATAATGCGCATATTTGTGTCATTATGATTGCATAAGTAATAATATTCGGAAAAAATTATCGCAGCTTCTTGCGATGTCAATAGTCAAATATCTTTTGTTTGACAAGTTTTTATATTAAATTTTCAAATAATGCAATCCAACAAAATTTCAATAAAACAATTTTTTAAATTTTTTAAAATCGCTGTTTCTGGTAAAGAACAAGATTTTACATCAGGTAGTATTCGTAGAGCTGTATTTATGCTTTCTATTCCAATGATTTTAGAAATGCTCATGGAATCTGTTTTTGCAATTGTAGATATTTTCTATGTATCTCAAGTGAGCGTAAATGCAGTTGCTACCATTGGTTTAACAGAATCCGTAATTACTTTAGTCTATGCTGTTGCTATTGGTTTGAGTATGGCAGCAACTGCAATAGTAGCAAGGCGCATTGGAGAAAAAGATAGAGAAGGAGCATCTCAAGCAGCTGTTCAAGTTATTTTTCTTGGTGTATTGGTTTCTGTCATTATTAGTGTTATTGGTATTCTGTATCCGAAAGAAATATTAGGGCTTATGGGGGGAGAAGCAGATCTTATTGCCGAAGGCTATGGCTATACTCAAGTTCTTCTCGGAGGAAATGTCACTATTATGTTACTTTTTTTAATTAATGCTATATTCAGAGGAGCAGGTGATGCATCTATTGCGATGTGGGCTTTAGTACTATCAAATGGTCTTAATATTATTTTAGACCCTATGTTTATTTTTGGCTTTGGCCCAATACCAGCTTATGGAGTAGAAGGAGCTGCCATAGCAACAACAATTGGTAGAGGTACAGCGGTTGTATTTCAATTGATGGTTCTCTTTTATGGTTGGAGTAAAATTAAAATCGCATTTAAAGATTTGGTGTTAAGAGTTGCAGTTATGGTAAACCTTATTAAAGTATCATTAGGGGGTATTGGTCAATTTTTAATAGGTACATCGTCTTGGGTATTTTTAATGCGGATAATGAGTGAATTTGGTAGCGAAGTTCTAGCCGGTTACACTATTGCTATTAGAGTAATTATGTTTACAATGATGCCAGCTTGGGGAATGAGTAATGCAGCTGCTACTCTAGTCGGGCAAAATTTAGGTGCTAACAAAGCGGATCGTGCTGAACAATCCGTTTGGAAAACAGGAAAATTCAGTGCGATTTTTATGGGAATAGTATCCATTTTTTATTTGATTTTTGCACCAGAAATTGTATCATGGTTTACACCAGAACTAGAGGTGATTAAAAATGGCGCATTATGTTTAAGAATAATTGCAGCTGGTTATATTTTCTATGGATATGGTATGGTGATAATTAATTCTTTTAATGGAGCAGGAGATACCAAAACACCAACGTGGATTAATTTTATTTGTTTTTGGTTATTTCAATTGCCATTCGCTTACCTCATGGCATTGACATATAACTTTGGCCCAATCGGAGTGTTTATGGCAATAACATTAGCTGAGGTTTTAATAACTATTATCGGAATCATATGGTTTAAAAAAGGTAAATGGAAATCTGTTAAGGTGTAATCCTATATTTATACTTTTTCACTAAATTTATAATCTAGCTAAAAAGTAAACTATGTCTAAGAAAAAATTAGGTTTAAACACTATTTGCACACATATCGGAGAGATAAAGGATGAACAATTTAAAGGTGCAGTTTCACCTATGTATTTAAGCTCGTCGTATGAATTTTTAGATGTAGATGTAAAGCGTTACCCAAGATATTTCAACACACCAAATCAAGAGTTTTTATCTAAAAAGATTGCTGCACTAGAACATGCTGAAGCGGCTATGATTTTTGGTTCAGGTATGGCTGCAATTAGCACCATGTTTTTAGCCTTTTTAAAACAAGGTGATCATTTGGTTGTTCAAAACACATTGTATGGAGGAACAGTAAATTTTATTAAAGAAGAATTCCCTAAGTATGGTATAGCCTACACTTTTACTAATGGCTATACCGCTGAAGATTTTGAAGCGGCTATTCAGCCTAATACAAAATTGATTCATATTGAAACTCCATCGAATCCATTAATGACAATTACTGATATCGAAGCTATTGCTAAATTAGGTAAATCAAAAAATATCTTAACATCTATTGATAATACATTTGCCTCTCCTATAAACCAAAACCCAATGGATTTAGGAATTGATATGGTTATGCACTCTGCAACTAAGTATTTTGGTGGTCATAGTGATATTTGCGCAGGTGCTGTTGCTAGTACAAGTGAATATATAGAACGTATTTGGAATGTTGGTAAAAATCTAGGGGGTAGCCTAAGTGATATGACGGTTTGGATGTTAGAGCGTAGCATGAAAACTTTAGGTTTGCGTGTTAAAGCACAAACCAAAAATGCTATGAAAATGGCAAAATGGCTTAATAAGCACCCTAAAATATCTAAAGTATATTATCCAGGGTTAAAATCGCATCCAGAATATAAATTAGCTAAATCTCAAATGAAAGGTTTTGGTGCCATGTTATCTTTTGAATTAATTGATGATTTAGATTCGTATCAATTTCAAAAACAATTAAAATTGATAAAGTCTTCAATGAGTTTGGCAGGAATTGAAAGCACGGTAATTTCACCACATTTGGCATCTCATGCGTTATTAACTCAAGAGGAACGAGATAAGATAGGTATTAGTGATCAATTGATACGATTTTCTGTTGGAATTGAAGATACTAAAGATTTAAAAAACGATATTAATCAAGCTATAGATGAGCTAAAGTAGTTTTTGGTTTTACGGAATGCAAGTAGAACAATATGGCTAAAAATCTTTTCATTTTTAAATTGTATTAATTAAAAAAGAGCCCATTTCTGGGCTCTTTTCTGTCATGGACTCATTAGACATGGTCACCTAAATGATGATGTTCATCAATTAATGGACCACCTTCTATGATTTGATCTGAAGCTTCACTTGCAAATTTTTCAAAATTTAAGTGGAATGAGTGTGCTAACTGAATAGCCTTACTGATATAAGCTCCTTTTTGTAACCAAGTATTCATTGGATCTAGTATTTCTGTCGGTACATTAGGAATGTACTTTGGCATATGTAACCCAAATATTGGATGTTGTTCATAGTCAACTTTATCTAAATCACCATTGAGAATAGCAGTAATCATTGCTCTGGTATATTTTAATTTTATGCGAGAACCGACTCCGTAAGGCCCGCCACTCCAACCTGTATTAAGTAGCCAAACATTTACACCAGCTTCTTGCATTTTTTCACTTAGCATCTCAGCATATACTGTTGGGTGTAATGGCATAAACGGTTCGCCAAAACAAGCAGAGAAGGATGGTACTGGTTCCGTAATACCAGCTTCTGTGCCAGCAACTTTTGCAGTATAACCTGATATAAAATGATAAGCTGCTTGACCTGGTGTTAATTTAGATACTGGGGGTAAAACACCAAAGGCATCACAGGTTAAGAAAAATATATTTTTAGGATTATCTGCATAAGACGGTTGTGAAATATTATCTATGTGATAAATAGGATAACTCACACGTGTATTTTGTGTAATGCTGCTATCCATATAATCAATTTCACCATTGTTTTTAAAAACTACATTTTCTAAAATCGCACCTGGTTTAATTGCTCTGTAAATGTCTGGCTCTTTCTCTTCAGTTAAGTCAATCACTTTTGCGTAGCAACCTCCTTCAAAATTAAATATGTTATTATTTGCGGTCCAACCATGCTCGTCATCACCAATTAACTTGCGGTTTGGGTCAGCAGATAATGTTGTTTTGCCAGTACCAGACAATCCAAAGAAAATAGCAGTATCTCCTTTTTCACCCACATTAGCAGAACAGTGCATTGGTAACACCTCTTTTTCAACAGGAAGAATAAAATTTAGAGAAGAGAATATACCTTTTTTTATTTCACCTGTATAAGCAGAACCACCAACTAAGGCAATCTTCTTAGTGAAGTTTAACAGAGAGAAGTTGCCTTGTCTTAATCCAACAGCTTTTGGGTTTTTAGCTTCGTAGCCTGGTGCACAAAGCACTAACCAATCTTCTTCAAAGTTTTCTAATTCAGATTCATCAGATCTTAAAAACATATTATACGTAAACATATTAGACCAAGGGTACTGAGTTACAGTTCTTACATTTGTCTTATATTCTGGATCTGCACATACATAGGCATCTCTAATATAAATTTCTTTTCCACTTAAATAATTTACAATTTCAGATTGCAAATGATCAAAATTTTCAGGGGAAATGGCTTTGTTTGTTTTTCCCCACCAAACTTTATCTTTTGTATAATCGTCTTTTACAATAAATCGATCTTGTGGTGAACGTCCTGTGAATTTTCCTGTGTTAATAGCTAAAGTTCCATTAGCAGTTTCTTTTCCCATTCCTTTTTCTACAGTAATGACTTGTAATTCTTTAGGTGATAAATTCCAATGTGCAATAGTGTCTTTCAATCCGTACTTTGTGAGATCTCTAGTTTTCATAATTGGTTGTTTTAATGTTTCCATGATTTAATAATATTCTAATTCGACTTTCTATCTAAAATGGCCATATCAATGGCACTAATACTAATGTTGTTATTAAGAAGAGTAGAAGCAATGGGGCACCTACTTTTAAATAATCCATAAACTTGTAACCACCAGCAGTCATTACCATGGCATTTGTGGTTGTGCCCACTGGTGTTAAAAATGCGGTTGATGCACTTATGGCAACAGCAATCATAAATGGCACAGCTGAAAGACTCAATGTGTTTGCTGCAATAATGACAATTGGTGCCATAAGCACTGCAGTAGCAGAGTTATTAATCACTTGGCTGAAAGTTGTGGTCAATAGAAATACACCTCCTAATAACACAATAGGGTGTAATCTTCCTAAAGTATCAACTAAACCTTTGGCAATAAGCTCGGCACTTCCTGTTTTTTGAAGTGCAATTCCCATTGGTATCATTGCGGCTATCATTACGACGCTAATCCAGCTGATGCCTTTGTAAGCTTTTGTAATTGGTACGCAACCAGTAATCAATACTATACCAGCAGAAATTAATGCTGCAACTGCTCCAGGAACAATTTTGAAAACCAATAAGGCTATCATTAGTATCAAGGCGAAAAGTGCGATGTATGATTTAGAAGTAATATCTGCTACGGTTTTTGCCATACCTTCTGGACTACCACAAATCACTAAATTTTCATGATAATTTTTGAGCTGATCTATATCATCCCAAATGCCTCTAATCAAGAAGGCATCACCTGCTTTTATTCTAATTTCTCTTTCTGTAAATGGGATGTTGTTTCTAGATGCTGCCATAAGCTGTACACCAAAGCGTTTAAAGAAATTACCAAGTCTTATTTTTCTACCAACAAGAATTGATTTTGGGGTTACTAAAACTTCAGCCATTCCAACTTCTTGATTGATAAGGTTGTTCTTTAGTTCGTCTGTAATTGATTCTAGCGGTAAAAGACCTAATCTAAATTTAATCATCAATGCGTTTACGGCTTCAGTATCCCCTTTAACCGTAATAATATCGTGATATAAGAATTCTGTTGTATGTGTTGGAAATTCTATGAAAGGGTCGTTGCCTTTTAGTCTGCTTGGATGTCTTCTTTTAACTCTTAATATTGAAATTTTATGTTCGTTTTCAAAATTCCAATCTCCAAGTTTTGTGTTTAACAAAGGTGAAACTGAACGTACTCTTAGTCTATAATAATCACCATCAACTTTATAGGCTTCGATCCACTTGTGTAAGGTTGTACTGATATCTACAGGTTTATTATTGGTTTTATTATTTGGTAGTAATCTATAACCAATAAATCTAAAGTAGAGTAGTGTTATGAGTAGAAGCGGCAAGCCAATAAGCGCAAATTCAAAAAATGAAAAACTTTCAAGACCACTTTCTAGCATAGTATTATTAACTATAATATTTGGCGGTGTACCAGTAAGTGTTAATAATCCACCAGTATTTGAGCCAAATGCAACAGGCATTAATAATTTTGAAGGTAGTGTACCAATACTCCAAGCAGAAGAAATTGTGACAGGCATTAATGTGGCAACCGTACCAGTATTACTAACTACTCCAGATAATAATCCAGATCCAAGTGTTGTGATTAATAAGAGTTTTGTTGTGCTTTTACCAGCCATTTTAATAAACTTCTTACCGGCTAAGGCTGTCCAACCAGTTTGAGACAAACCTTCACCTATTATAAAGAGTGCAGCAATCATTATAACTGTCGGATTGCTAAATCCACTTAAGGTTTCTGTAAGGTTTAAAATCCCCAAAAGGAATAAACTTAGCATAGATAAAAGTGCAATAATATCTGGTGTGAATTTTCCCCAAATAAATAAGGCGATTGTTATAATAAGTATAGTTATCATTAAACTCATAGTCTTGCCTTTTATAATTATCTATAAAGTTACTGGCATTTATGTCTAATTCTTATGACGAATGTCATGCTTTAATGGAATAGCGCATTATTCAATTTTGACTATAAGTTTTTAAATAATTTTGAGATATATATAATCGATAACGTTTTCGAAATAAAAAGAAATTGAGAATCTACCTTCTTTTTAATACTTTTGATAGTATAGAAAACGAATAAGAAAATGAAATTAGACATATTAGCTATTGGTGCACATCCCGATGATGTTGAATTAGGTTGTGGTGCTACCATAGCAAAAGAAGTTTCTAATGGTAAAAAAGTTGGAATCATAGATTTAACAAGAGGTGAGCTTGGTACACGTGGCACTGCAGAAACGAGAGATGTAGAGGCTTCTAAATCAGCCGAAATTCTTGGAGTTCACTCAAGAGTTAACATGAAGTTTGCAGATGGATTTTTTGTGAATGATAAAATTCATCAATTAGAGATTATTAAAATGATTCGTTATTATAAACCAGAACTGGTGATTTGTAATGCTATTGATGATAGGCATATAGATCACGGAAAAGGAAGTCAATTGGTTAGTGATGCTTGTTTTTTAAGTGGTTTAATAAAAATTGAAACGCGTTTAGATGGCGGCCTAAATCAAGAACCTTGGCGACCAAAAGCTGTGTATCACTATATTCAATGGAAAGACATTGAACCAGATGTCGTAGTAGATGTTACTGGTTTTATATCTAAAAAAATGGAATCCGTTTTAGCCTATGAAACGCAATTTTACGATCCTAAAAGTGAGGAACCAGAAACGCCTATATCTAGTAAAAATTTCACGGACAGTATAGCATATAGAGCTCGTAACTTAGGGCGACTTGTTGGAGTAGAACATGCTGAAGGTTATACTGTAGAACGTTATGCTGCGGTAGATTCCTTATTTGATTTAAAATAGAAACAAAAAAGCCTTTCATTTCTGAAAGGCTTACTAATTTAGGGTGGAAGACCGGGTTCGAACCGGCGACTTTCGGTACCACAAACCGACGCTCTAACCAACTGAGCTACAACCACCATTTTAATTAGGACTGCAAATGTAATTTATTTCCAATTTTCTGCAAAACCTTTTTAAACTAATTTTAAATAAAAAAGCCTTTCAATTTTGTATTGAAAGGCTTTTTTGTTTTGAGGATTTAGAATATTATTCTGTTGCTTTATCAACAACAATTCTATCTGCTCTATTAGCAACTTCCCAAGCTGTATGGAAAACTAAACGTGTTCTGTTTTCTAATAAATCGTATTCAATTTTATCTGGTGTATCACTTGGTCTATGATAGTCATCATGAGTACCATTAAAATAGAATATTACTGGAATATTATTTTTTGCAAAGTTATAGTGATCAGATCTGTAATAAAAACGATTAGGATCGTTTTCGTCATTGTATGTATAATCTAATTCTACGTTAGTATATTTTTTGTTCACTTCTTCAGAAATATTATGCAAATCTGTGCTTAGTTTATCACTTCCTATTAAATACACATAATTTCTATCTCCTTCTTTACGTTTTGGATCTATTCGTCCTATCATATCTATATTTAAATCTGCAACTGTATTTGCTAATGGGAAAATAGGATCATTATCAGTATAATGTCTAGAGCCTAAAAGTCCTTTTTCTTCTCCAGTAACGTGTAAAAATAGAAGTGAGCGTTTAGGCCCATGACCTGCTTTTTCAGCCATTTTAAATGCCTCAGCAATTTCTAAAATTGCAATTGTACCAGAACCATCATCATCAGCTCCATTATATACCTCTCCATTTTTAATACCCTCGTGATCTAAATGCGCAGAAATTACTACAATTTCATCAGGTTTTTCAGAACCTTTAATAAATGCTACAACATTTTCAGAAGTTACAGATTCAGCTTTATTTTCAATAACTAAATTCATTTTAGAATCAAGTACTTTTGATGTGTTATCCTCTAAAATAGAAGCGTGTAGAGCTTTACCTAAGTCTTCATTAATCATTAACATGGTCATTCCTGGAGTATTACTTTTAAGAGATAAACGTCCTGAACTACCAGACTCTGCCTGTCTCTTAAAAAATGGCGCATATCTTGGAAATAATCCACTGTCCATTAAAAGCATGCCTTTTGCACCATGATCTCTTGCAGCATCTCTTTTACTAGAAAGGGACTGACGTCCGCTAGACCATTTTGTCTCTTCACTAGTACCTGAAGTTACATAATTGCCATCTACATCTTTTGGTTCACCTGCTTTAACTAATATAAATTTCCCTTTAACATCAACATCTTTATAATCCGAATAATTATCAGCATCTATGCCACAACCAACATATACAATATCATTAACTGAAAGCTCTAAACTTTCTGTATTGGCAAGTACAATGTGGTGCTCAAAACTTTCGAATGATTTTCCATTAACACTCAATTGAGCTTTGGCAGCTTGTTGCTTTTCTAAAGGTACTTCCTGGAAATAATCATCACCTCCTAAAGGTGTAGGAATTCCCATAGCTTTGTATTGGTTTTTTAAATATTCTACAGCCATTTTCTGACCTTTTTCACCAGTTTCTCTACCCTCAAATTCATCAGAAGCATACTTGTAAAGCATTGTTTTTAATTCTTCTGAAGTAATTGTTGAAGCATACTCTGTAGGGTCAGCCATCTTGGCTTTCGATGTGTTTGAAGACGCATTAGTTTTTGAAGAAGTGCCGCAGCTAAAAACTAATCCAGAAACACAAAAAATTAATAGTATTTTTTTCATTTGAATAAATCGTTAAGATTGTTGGTTATAAGTATATTGTTGAATATAAATTATGTAAGGTCTAAAATTACAAAAATTGAAAGGCTTTATATAGTTGTTAAATTTCTTTAACAAACTTTAACACTATATAATTTCTGGGTTTAGTCGCTCGTTTGAGTTTGCAATATACCATGCTGTGGCAAATATAAGTTTTGCTCTTTTAGTTAATAGTGAGTAGTTAATTTTATCTGCTGTATCTGTTGGCTTGGTATAATCCTCATGTTCACCATTAAAGAAGAAAATTACAGGCACTCCTTTTACTGCAAAATTGTAGTGATCCGACCTGTAGTAATAACGGTTAGAATCATTTTCATCATTGTATTTATAGTCTAAATTGAGATGTGTAAATGCACTATTAGCTTTCTGAGCAATAAAATGTAACTCAGTACTAATTCTATCTGATCCGATGAGGTATATATAATTCTCATCGTCTTCGTGTCTTGGATCAACACGACCAATCATATCTATATTAAGGTTAGAAACCGTATTTTCTATAGGGAAAATAGGATTGTTTGAATAATAACGCGATCCGTGAAGCCCAACCTCTTCAGCTGTCACATGTAGAAAAACAATACTACGTTTTGGTCTATAACCGTCTTCTACAGCTATACTGAAAGCTTCTGCCATTTCTAAAACAGCAGCAGTGCCAGAGCCATTATCATCTGCTCCATTATAAATTTCTCCATCAATAATACCTTCGTGGTCAGAGTGCGCAGATATAAAAACATATTCGTCTGGGAATTCTGAGCCTTCTATGTAGGCAATAATATTTTGTGAATCATTAAGGTTATCTGGTAAGACATTTTTGGGTACTTTTTGATAATAATCAGGATGAGAATCTGGAGCTTTAATGTCTTGAGATTTGTAATAGTTTCTTATGTAGTCGCAGACTTGGTTGTGTCCCTCTTCACCTGTCATTCTACCATTGTACTTATCCGATGATACTTCTTCTAAATGAATTTTTAATTCATCAGGTTTAATAGTATTTAGATATTTTCTAACAACGGCTTCGTCATCATAGGAGATGCTATTTTTAAGATTATCTATTTTTTCACTATGTCTTAATGTTGCGCAAGAACCAACAAGAATAAGTGCAGATGCAACTAATACTTTCATGTATCGTATCTATTATTTTTAGGATTATACTTCTACCTCGATCAGTCATGACAAACTTGCTCGCTACTTATAATACCCTTAAACTATAAAATGTTGAGCGTGATGTTTTATGTAACTGATTGATTTTAGCAAAAATAAGATAAATCCCTGAAATTTTTTCTTACAATCTAAGCGAAATTTTATAGCTCCTTTTTAGGGCTAACTTTTTCAACCTTTTCTTTAGGTTCATTTGAGGTTTCGTTGTTTTGTTGTTCAGTTTTTTGAATATCCAGGTCGTCAGAAGGATTAACAACTCCCTTATATATAGTTAGACTTAATGCCATAATGACAAGAAGAAAAATATATTGAATGGTTTTTGTTTTAGTGTTTTCTTTTTTAGATAGAAATAAAATAATTAAACCACTTGCAAAAGCAATAACAATTGGAGTTACTGCTAAGTGATATAAAGATGTGACCGCTAAAACTACAGCACATAATGCAGATATAAAGCCTAGAATAATAAATAATTTCCTCATGATTTTTGATTTTTTGAATCTAACTTTTAATTCAACACATATTATGCCGAAAAATACAATGCTTTCTTAAATGTTACCAGCTTTTGTTTTCAAAATCAATTAATTTTAATTTAATGAAAAAACAAGCAAAAAATCTTTGGCTACAACAAAAAGGATTTTATATTTGCATCCGCATTGAACAAATAGTTCATAAGGCACTCAGGAGAAATGGCAGAGTGGTCGAATGCGGCAGTCTTGAAAACTGTTGAGGGTCACACCTCCGGGGGTTCGAATCCCTCTTTCTCCGCAAAAAGGCTTTATCAATTGATAAAGCCTTTTTTATTTCATTATAGTTTTATCTATACATTCAAATCTGTCTTACGATCTTCAAAAGATTTTATAAATGGCTGTTTAGTTAGGATTTGCCCGGTTGCAGCTTTTATAGCATTAGCTAAAGCACCGCCAGCTGGTGGTAAACCTGGTTCACCTAAACCAGTAGGTGATAATTCATTTTCTACAAAATGAGTCTCAACTATCGGAGTTTCATTCATTCTGATAAGACGATAGGTATTAAAATTTACATCTTGAGGTTTTCCATTATCAAATGAAAAGTCTCCATACATGGCATGACCAATACCATCTAAGACACCACCTTCAACTTGGTTTTTTGCACCAGTAGGATTTACTACAATACCACAATCTACAGCTACTGTAACTTTTTCAATTATAGGTTTACCATTTTTTAATGTTATATCAACAACTTCAGCTACATGTGTATTATGACTGTAATAAGCAGCAAAACCTTGATGTACTCCATTATTGTTTTTTCTCCAATTCCCTTTTTCTGCGGCAAGTTTAATAGTATCTGTCATTCGTTTTGCAGAATATTGAATATTTGAATCTTCACCATCTTTCACATTTTTTAGTAAATCTAAGCGCAATTCTACAGGGTCTATACTTAATTCATCTGCAAGTTCATCAAAGAAACTTTGTTCAGCAAAGGCTAGAAAATTTGTATATGGAGCTCTCCAAGCCCCTGTTGTTATATTACTTTGATAACTAGCTGTGTCAACTTGATAGTTCTCTATGGCCCCAGCTGGGAAAAAGTGCGGAATTAAACCATACATATTGCTATTGATAGCTGCTTCTTTAAGATGATAACCAGAGATTTTACCATTTTTTATAGCTGCTGCTATTTTGTACTTAATAGCAGGGCGATAAATACCTGTTGTCATATCATCTTCTCTAGTAGAGATTAACTTAATGGGTTTCTTAATTTTATCAGAAATTTCAGCTGCTTCATAAGCGAAATCTCCATAAAGACGTCTTCCAAAACCTCCACCCATTCTTGTCATATCTACATGTACATCTTCAAGATTTCTATTTAATAATGAAGCTACAACTTTTGCTGCTGCTTCTGGAGTTTGTATAGGACCTACTAAATGTACTTTTTCATTAGTAACATCAGCGAAAAAATTCATAGGTTCCATACAGTTATGAGGTAAGAAAGGAGATTCGTAAACGCGTTCAATAACTTTATCGGCATTAGTAAAAGCTTTTTTGATGTCACCATCTGACCTCCTAGTATTAAATTCTTTTCCGTTTAATAAATCATTCATTTTTTTGTCATGTAACTCGGTGCTCTCAGTCATGGATTTATCTTTCCATATCGCTTTTATAGTATTTTTTCCTTTTATAACGTCCCAAGTCGTTTTTCCAATTACAACCACTTTATCTGTTTCACTTAAACGTACACTCCAATGTGCAGATCGATCAAAACTTTCTTGATTTAAATAGTTTCTCGCCTTTTCTCCAATAGTAATCACATCAATAACACCTGGTAAAGATTTAGCTTCGGAAGCATCAAAGGACTCTAAAATTTGTCCAAAAGCAGGAGGTCTCAGTACTGAGGCATATAACATTCCATCAACCTTATAATCTAATCCAAAAAGAGGTTTGCCTGTTATAATTTTATCGATATCTACATTGATAGCATCTTTACCAATTATTCTATAATCTTTTGGGGATTTTAATATGACATCTTCTGGTATTTCTAGGGCTGCTGCTTCATTAACTATATCACCATAACCTAATTCATCTCCATTAGAGTTTTTTATTATACCATTAGAAGCCGAACAAGTAGATGCATCGACGCCCCATTTAGCCGCGGCCGCATTAACTAACATTTGTTTTGCAGTTGCTCCTGTTTGTCTTAAAGCATCCCATCCAAACCTTATAGATTGACTACCACCTGCTACTTGTCGTTGAAAATTTTTGGTATCTAAAGCACCTTGTTCAACACTGACATGTTCCCAAGGTACGTCTAGTTCTTCAGCAATAATCATAGGCATAGACGTTTTTACTCCTTGACCAATTTCTGGGTTAGGAGAGAAAATTGTCACATAACCATTATCTGCTATTTTTATAAAGGCATTAAAATCATTAAAATTTAATTTTGATATATCTACAGGAGGAATAACTTCTTCTTTACAAGCTGTAAAAAAGTTAAATCCTATTAAAAGTCCACCACTGGCTAATGCAGATGTTCTGATGAAATTACGTCTGCTAAAAGTTATTTTGTTTTGATTTTTCATAATAATTCAGGTTAGGACAGTTTTTTAGCTGCTAAAGCCACAGCTTTTTCTATTCGATTATAACTTGCACAACGACAAAGATTACCATTCATGGCATTTCTTATAGTTTCATTATCAGGATTTGGATTTTGTTTTAAAAAAGAAGTAGCTGTCATTATCTGACCAGCTTGGCAATACCCACATTGAGGGACATCGAGTTCTTTCCAAGCTTCTTGTACAGGATTCAAATTTTCATTAGCCAAGCCTTCAATCGTTGTGATTTCAGAATCTTCTAATCGAGAGGCAGGTATTGAACAACTTCGCATAGCAACACCATCTACATGTACAGTGCAAGCACCACATTGTCCGATGCCACAACCAAATTTTGTTCCTACTAAATTGAGTTCGTCTCTGAGTACCCATAATAATGGAGTATCATCGTCTGCGGTAACAGTACTTTTTTTTCCGTTGACCTTTAAATTGAAATTTGCCATAGACCTAGAATATATTCAGCTAAAGTTATAAAATAATTGAATGAAATGTACTGATTATGAAATTTTTAAGAATAAATTTATAAACAGAATTATAGAGATTTTAGATAATTTAAATAATCCTCTTCAGTGTCAATATCTATTAGATTAGTAGTTTTTAATAGTATTGTGTTCGTTTTATTAGAATTTAGAAAGCTCTTAGCACCTTTATCACCTTGTAATTCTAATAATTGGTTAAAATATAGTTTTGGAATAATAGCAGGTACACCTGGAGATTCATTGTAATTTGAAGCCGTTATTTTTGTTGAATCATTTTTAAAAGTTGTTATCATATCATTTAAATACGGAGTATTAATGAAAGGTTGATCTCCTAATAAGATCAAAACAGCATCATAACTTTTGTTGGTTATATGTTTAATTCCAGCTTTAATACTAAAACTTAAACCTGATTTGTATTTAGAGTTAGAAATAGTTTTAATTTTATATTTAGAAATAGATTTTTCTACAGTTTTGGCATTTGCTCCCAATACACAATAGATTTTATCTGCTTTGGTTTGTAATGCAGTTTCTATAGTAGTTCCTAATAGTGTAGTATTGCCAACAGGTAATATTTGTTTTGGAGTTCCCATACGAGTTGAACTACCAGCTGCAAGTATTAGGACCGCAATTTTCATCTATTAGTTTTGTTTATGCTAAAGTTATTTAAAATAATTCGTCTTTAATTATATTGAAGTCATATTCCGTATTTTTACAAAAAATAATAATAGATGTCAATAATTGAAAAACTGCAATGGCGCTACGCAACTAAAAAATTTGATACCACCAAACGACTACCTGAGACTAAGTTGTTAACCTTAAAGGAAGCTTTTAATTTAACAGCTTTATCTTATGGTTTACAGACATTGAAGTTGGTGATTATTGAAGATAAAACAATTAGAGAAAATTTAGTAAAAGTGGCTTATGGTCAACGCCAAGTAGTGGATGCTTCTCATTTATTGGTGCTTTGTATCCAAAATAATATAGATGAGATGGATGTTAATAAGCATTTTGAAACTATTAAAGCTATTAGAGATACACCAGATGCTATTTTAGAACCTTTTAAAGCACAAATGAAATCTACAATTGAAAATATGCCTGTAGATAAGAAATCAATTTGGGCATCTAAACAAGCATATATTGCTTTAGGTAATTTAATGACAGTTTGTGCTGTAGAAGAGATAGATAGTTGCCCAATGGAAGGATTTATGCCAAATGAACTCGATAAGGTTTTAGATTTAGAGAAGCATGGTTTAAGTTCTGTTTTGATGTTGCCAGTTGGCTACAGAGCAGAAGATGATATGTTTGCTGATTTTAAAAAAGTAAGAAAACAGTTGTCGGAAACCATCATAGAATTATAAGTGTTTTTTATTTGAAGTATTCGGAAAGCTATATTTGTTAATGTAGTATTAACTTTTAATTTAATTAGTATATATGCCAGGATTTGAATTGTTCGGTGATTTAGAACGAAAAGAAGTCAATGATGTTTTGGGCAATGGGGTTTTAATGCGCTATGGTTTTGATGGTATGCGCAATGGGCATTGGAAAGCTAAAGAACTCGAAAAAGAACTTGAAAACCAACTTCAGGTTAAGCACGCACAATTAGTTTCTAGTGGTACTGCAGCAGTTTCTGTTGCATTGGCTTCAGCTGGAATAGGTTCTGGAGATGAAGTAATAATGCCAACGTTTACGTTTGTGGCGAGTTTTGAAGCTATAATGATATTAGGCGCTATTCCTGTTTTGGTTGATATTGATGATACATTGACCTTAGATCCCGAAAAAGTTAAGGAAGCTATTACAGAAAAAACAAAGGCTATTATGCCAGTGCATATGTGTGGTAGTATGGCAGATTTAGATGCTTTGAAAGATATTTGTAGCGCAAACAATCTAATATTAATTGAAGATTCATCACAAGCAACAGGTGCAACTTATAAAGGAAAGCCACTAGGTAGCATAGGTGATTTAGGGTGCTTATCATTAGATTTTGTAAAGATTATTACAGCAGGAGAGGGAGGAGCTGTATTGACTAATAATGAGAAATTTTATAGACATGCAGACCATTATAGCGATCATGGACATGACCATGTAGGTAATGATCGTGGTGCTGAATCTCATCCGTTTTTAGGTTATAATTTTAGAATATCAGAATTGCATGCAGCAGTTGGTTTAGCACAATTAAGACGTTTGGAAGAATTTGTTGCTATTCAAAAGAAAAATTATTCAATAATAAGAGACGCGCTTTCTCAAATTCCTGAAGTCACCTTTAGAAGGGTTCCAGAAGGGGGTATTGAAAGTTATTCGTTTTTAAGTTTCTTTTTGCCAGATATAGATACAACCAGAAAAGTAATTAATGCTTTTAAAACTAATGGAGTTGATGTATGCTGGCATTATTATGATAATAGTTGGCATTATATTAGAGAATGGGGTCATCTTAAAAATATAAAATCGCTATATCCAATTTCTCAAGAAGTTAAAGAAGGTCTAGACTATCTACAAACGAAAACCTTTGAACAGTCTGACCATTTCATTGGACGAAATATTTCTTGTTTAATTAAGATGTCTTGGACAGAAGATGAGGTGATACAGCGCGCAGAGAAGATGTCTGCAATTATTAAAGAGAATACTTAATATTCAACATACTCAACAATCTCTAAACCATAACCAATCATACCTACACGTTTGGTTTGTAGGCTGTTAGATAAGAGTTTTAGTTTGCTTATTTTTAAATCATGAAGTATTTGTGCTCCTATACCAAAATCTTTAGTATCCATAGGGATTCTAGGTGCTTTAACTAGTTTACCTTCAACCTGATTTTCCTTTAATATAGAAAGCCGTGATAATATGTTCATGGACTCAGCTTGCTGGTTAATGAATATAATAGCTCCTTTACCTTCTTTGTTGATTACATTAAACATATTATCTAATTTTTTATCAGCGTTGTTAGTTAATGTGCCAAGAATGTCGTTATTAACTAAAGTAGCATTAATACGAGTTAAAACGGGTTCATCAGACATCCAAGTGCCTTTTGTTAATGCAATATGAACTTGATTATTGGTGGTTTGTAAATAAGCTCTTAATCTAAATTTTCCAAAACGTGTTTCTATATCAAAATCTTCTTTCTTCTCAATCAAAGAATCGTACTCCATGCGATAAGCAACTAAATCTTCAATAGAAACAATTTTTAAATCAAACTTTTTGGCCACTTCCATTAATTGTGGTAGGCGTGCCATTGTGCCGTCCTCGTTCATTATTTCAACGATAACACCAGCAGGTTCATAACCAGCTAAGCGTGCAAAGTCAATCGCTGCTTCTGTATGACCAGTTCGTCTTAAAACACCCCCTTCTTTAGCTACCAAAGGAAAAATATGCCCTGGTCTTGCTAATTCAAAAGGTTTTGTTTCGTTATTAACTAGTGCTTGTACAGTTTTTGCTCTATCACTTGCAGAAATACCAGTACTTACACCATTACCACGTAAATCTACTGAAACTGTAAATGCAGTTTCCATAGGGTCGGTATTGTTTCTCACCATCATATTGAGCTCTAAATCCTCACAACGATGCTCTGTAAGAGGAGCACAGATTAAACCACGACCGTGAGTTGCCATAAAGTTAATCATAGCTGGAGTTACTTTTTCTGCTGCTGCTAAAAAATCTCCTTCATTCTCTCGATTTTCATCATCAACTACAATAATTACTTTGCCTTGTCGAATATCTTCGATGGCTTCTTCTATAGTATTTAGGTTTGTTTTTGTGTTCAAAGCGTTAGATGTCATAGCACTAATTTAATAGTACAAAGATAAGCTTATTTTATATTTTGAAAACAACTCTGATAGAAGTCTTGAGCAATCTTATTTCTTTGAATAATATACTTAAAAGGGTAGAGTGGAAGTGTTAGTAATAAAAATAAAGGGTTGGTGCGTTTTTCTTTTTGATCTATAGTTTTATAAAACTTTGTACGCACCACAGCATCTACAACTACATAAATGATAAAAAATATAAAAGCAATAATACTCAAACTTAAGGAGGCTTCTGCAAATTCAGGTAGTTTATTATTCTTAAATATAAAGTGAAGTCCTAATAATACAGCTCCACTACAAAAGCCAATTAAACTTGTTTTAGAATAGTCTTTATAGTCTTTAAGTAAAGACTTGGCTTTAATTAATTTATCTGGTATATTTAGACCTTCAGACTTTAAGCTTTCTAAAGGGATGTTTCGATTTAATAAATTGTGAAGCGCAATTTCTTTTGGTTTTTTATCTAAATCGAATTCGTCTTGTTTTTTAATTATACTAACTAATTCTTCAATAGAGTACTTTTTGTAATAATTGTAAGATTTGGTGTCAGTCTCAGAAAGCTGAAGTTTATTTTTAGGGGTAAATAACTGTTTTAAAGGCACTATAATAGCATCAAATTGAAAAACACCTTTATCATTAGTTGCTCTAGTAGTTAAATAGACACTCAATGGCAGCATAATAGCTGTAGAAAGCCAAGAGCCTAAAATTGGACTAAAACTACCTTTCTCAGCACTGTTTTTTGCAAAAATACCAAAGAAATAATAGGTCAAAAATAAAACTATGGCAATAACCATAGGCAAACCAAGCCCGCCTTTTCTTATTAAAGCACCAAGAGGTGCACCAACGAAAAAGAGAATGATACAAGCAAAAGCCAAAACAAACTTATCGTGCAAAACGATAATATGTTTGTTTAAAATAATGGATTTTTTTTCAAATGTCTTTTTGTTAGAATCTAAAATTTGACGCGTACTATTAGATGAATTAATTGCTAAGTTAGTAATCTGGATTTTTTGATTGTTACTGAAAAGATCTAATATATTACCTGTATAAAGAGAATCTGTTCTTAAAGTATCTATATTAAGATTTAATGCTGAATAATTTGATCTATTATATAAAGTATTAGATAATGCTTTATAATCATTTCGTCTCTTATCTTTTAAACTATCTATGGTGTAGTTTAATTGTTCAACATCCAACATACTATATCTGTCAGTATGATTTTTTTCATCTAAATCACCGGTGTTTAATATTTCTAAGTCTACATTAATAATGTATTTATCGAAATAACTATTTGTGTGCGGTAAATTTTTGTTTTTGCTTCTATTCTTATTTATTATTTCCTGATAACGATTGCCATTAGTTAATTCGAGTTGAAGAATATTAGAATCTGGACTACTTTTTAATTCTCCATTTTTAGACGCAATAACGGTATAGTTACCACCACGAGTTTTACTTTTTTCGTGTATGATAACATTTTTTAAGAATTGACCATTGTCTCCACTTTTTTCTTCTACTTTAATGTTGATATTGCCAATTTCATTAAACTGGCCTTCTGCAATGGCAAGTGCAGGCTTTTTCTTTGCTATATTTCGTCTAAGGTTATAAAAATTATATTCTCCCCAAGGAATTACATTATTAGCAAAAAAGAAACATCCTATACCTAATGCAACAATAAAAACACTAAGGCTTCGCATAGCGCGTTGAAGAGATATACCTGTGGATTTCATGGCAGCAAACTCATAGTTTTCGGCAAAGTTGCCAAATACCATTATAGAAGATAAAAGAACAGTCAATGGAACTACCAAAGGAATTAGCTTTGGCATGTAATACATAATAAACTTTGCAGTTACAGCAACATCTAAGTCTTTACCTGCAAGTTCAGCAATGTAGAGCCAGACTCCTTGTAAAACAAAGATGAACATAAATATAATAAAGACGCTAAAAAACGTCTTTAAGAAAGTGATAAGTATGTACCTATCTAGTATTTTCATTTTAAACCTTAATCGATTTTGTTGATAAAGTAATCACTATACTTACTTTCGTCAAATGTAAATAAGGTTTTTGAAATAGGTTCGTCGGTTTTAAAAGAATTAACAGTTAATGTTGTTTTTGTCCCATTTTTACCAACTTCAATTAAGTTATAAATGTGCTTTGTAGTAGCATCTATACCTAATAATACGTGCTTAATTTCAGAATTGGTGTCCATTGGATTCAATTTCACATACTGAATTTTTCTACCTTTTACATTTTGTACAATGTCCATTTTATAGGTGTAACCATCTTCGTAAAATGATAGCATTTTACTTGGTGTAATTGTGCTTTCATCTTCTGTGTTATCTGAAGAAATAGTAACTTCTTCATCTTCTGGACTTATTGTATATAAAGTTTTACCATCATATATACGTGTTACACCTAAAATGTTAAGCTTATATTTTTCACCTTCAATGACTACATCTCCTCGTGTTTCTTGCTTTATGTTTTCACTAAGGTTATTCAGCTCGTATTTAAAATCTAAACTAATATTTTTATATGCTTTTATTTTAGTGCTTACTTCTGTTAGTAAAGTCTCAGCTTTGGCATCGCTCTGCGCAAATGCCGTAAATCCTAATGTTAATAATGCTAATACAATTAATTTTTTCATCTTTATTTAGTATAATCTTTTTAACTTTTTTCGTTTTCTAATAATTGATTCAAAGCTACTAAATCAGGCACTAATACTTGCCGTGCTTTACTACCTTCAAAAGAGCCAACAATACCTGCTGCTTCTAATTGGTCAATAATTCTACCAGCTCTATTGTAACCCAATTTTAGTTTTCGTTGTAATAAAGACGCTGAACCTTGTTGGGCTGTAACAATGATTTCAGCAGCATCTCTAAACAACTTATCTCTGTCTGAAATATCTATATCAAGATTTGTGCCACCTTCTTCACCAATATATTCTGGTAATAAATGCGCATCTGGATATGCTTTTTGAGAACCAATAAATTCTGTTATTTTTTCAACCTCTGGAGTATCAACAAATGCACATTGAATTCTAATTAAATCATTGCCTTGCGTATAGAGCATATCTCCACGACCAATCAATTGATCAGCACCAGAGCCATCTAAAATTGTTCTCGAATCTATTTTACTCGTTACTCTAAATGCTATACGTGCAGGGAAGTTGGCTTTTATAATACCAGTAATAACATTTACAGATGGACGTTGTGTTGCTATAATTAAATGAATGCCAATGGCGCGTGCTAATTGCGCTAAACGTGCGATAGGGGTCTCTACTTCTTTACCAGCTGTCATAATTAAGTCTGCAAATTCATCAACCACCAAAACAATATAAGGTAAAAAGGCATGACCATCATTTGGATTTAATTTTCGGGATTTAAACTTTGCGTTGTACTCGGCAATGTTTCTACAAAATGCATTCTTAAGCATCTCGTAACGGTTATCCATTTCAATACAAAGCGAATTCAACGTATTGATGACTTTAGTGTTGTCTGTTATAATGGCATCTTCACTATCTGGCAATTTTGCTAAATAGTGACGTTCAATTTTGTTGAATAATGTTAGTTCTACCTTTTTTGGATCTACCAAAACAAACTTAACTTCTGCAGGATGCTTTTTGTATAATAAAGAAGTTAATACCGCATTTAAACCTACCGATTTACCTTGTCCTGTTGCACCAGCCATAAGCATGTGTGGCATTTTAGCTAAATCGACAACAAAGGTTTCATTACTGATGGTTTTACCAAAAGCTATAGGTAATTGCATTTCAGATTTTTGAAATTTCTGAGAAGCAATAACCGAACGCATAGAGACGATTGTTGAGTTTTTGTTTGGTACCTCAATACCAATAGTTCCCTTACCGGGAATTGGCGCGATGATACGAATACCTAAAGCAGCAAGAGATAAAGCAATATCATCTTCTAAGTTTTTAATTTTAGAAATTCTGATTCCAGCTTCCGGTACAATCTCATAAAGTGTAACTGTTGGTCCAATAGTCGCTTTAATACTGCTGATACCTATTTTATAATTGCTAAGGGTTTCAACAATTCTGTTTTTGTTTTCTTCAAGTTCTTCTTGATCTATAGAAATACCTTCATTATCATATTTCTTTAATAAATCTAAAGGAGGAAATTGATATTTGGCTAATTCTAAGGTTGGATCAAATTGTCCGAAGTCTTCAACTAATTTATCAGATAGATTATCAATTTCAGATTTTTCTTCTTCAACCGTTTCAACTTCCATTTGTAATTCTGGTTCATCAACTGTTTCTTCTACAGGTTTTTCAGCGACTTCCATTTTTAGCTTTTCGGTCTTAGGATCTGGTTTGGAGTGTTTGCTAATTGTTGGTTGTGGTTGATCTAGAGGAATTTCGAAAGCAGATTTAATTGCTTCAGCTTCTTCAGTTAAACTATTATCAAAAACTACGATTGGCTCAGTTGTAGAGGTTTCTGACTTTAAATCGTCTTTAATGTTACGTTTTGCGTTATTAAAAAGATTAACGAAGGTATCTCCAGTGAGCTTAAATTTAATGGCGAGATAAGCGATAAGACCAAAAAGTAATAATAATGCAGTACCAATTTTCCCAATATAATCTTGAAAGAAATGATTCATTTCATAACCTATTGTTCCACCAAGGAGGTCGTATTTATGTGTGAAAAAGCCAAATAATATAGATAACCAAATAATGATTAATGTTCCCCAAATCCAGTGTTTTCTGAGTTTAGCTTTTTTTAGGTTTAGGGTTACATAAACACCAGAAAGAAAAATTAAACCTGAAAAAATAAATGATGGAATACCAAAGCCTTTAATGATGAAAAACTCACTAACCTTTGCACCTAATTGACTTGCCCAATTTTTATATTCGACAGAACGATCAGGGAAAGTACTCAAAACACTCTGGTCTTCTTTTCCAGTAAATACAAAAGATAAAAATGATATAAAAAGAAGCACACCAAGTATAATTAACAAGCTGCCAAAAATGAGTTTTTGCTGATTAGACAGCTTAAACGAAAGCTTTTTTGATTTAGCTTTAGGTTTAGCTTTCTTGGTAGTTGTTTTCTTTTTAGTTGCTTTTTTTGCCATATGTATCTCTCACGAAAGTGAGAGTCTTATTATAATTATTTATAATCCTTCGCTTTTTTAGAAATACCGTTTACATAATCTTTAATAATCTTCACTTTTTGAGCTTGTTCAAAACCGTCAAAACCATTAATATCATCATTAATAATTCTCTTATTATAAAACTCTAAGTATTTATTTGCAAAAGGCAAATAAGACCAATGCCATTTTTCTAAATTATAGCCTGTTCTGTTATTGTCTTTTTCAGTGTAAACTTGATAAAACCCAAAGTCATTAGCATGAGTGATTAACCACTCATATACTCTAAGTCCTTTTCCGCTGTTAAAATACGAATTATTTAGACTATTTAGATCTATATCAGTCCCCCAATGATGTCTCGATGAGCTAGGCATTGAACTATATTCTAAAATTTTTAAAGCACGTTGCAAGGGTTCTAGAGTATTATACTTTTTCCATTTGCGTTCCCAAATTGCTTTTTGCTCCTTAAAATTGCGCGTTCCTGAAACTATTTTTAATTCAACACCAGCTACTTTAGCAGAATCTACCATATCTAAAAACACTTTGTAAACTTCATTTTGAAGGTAAACAACCTTTAAGGAATGCTTTGTATCTACCTTAACAAATGTTGTATCGTTTTTATAATCAAACTTACCTAAGACAAAATCTTTAGTAATGCTAAGATGAGGGTTTTTTAGTTGTATAATAGTGTCTTGTATAATAGTATCTACTGAAGCTTCTACAATTTTAGTATCAATGATTTTTTTATCGTTAGTATTACAACTAAAGACAAAAAGTACACAAGAAAACGCTAAGAGTATGAGTTTCATTTTTATACTTAAGGGTGCTGCAAATTTATAGTTGAACAAAAATACAAATATGTAACGTTTATCCTATTGGTTTTGGTATTTAAAGGCACTTAGGAATGTAAATAATTCCTGCAATAATTACAGCAACAACGGAAGCTATAAAAACAGCACCAGCAGATACATCTTTAATTAATCCAATTTTTTTATGGTATTCTGGATGAATGAAATCTGCAATGTATTCAATTGCTGTATTAATGCCTTCTATACTCATTACCAAACCTATCATACCTAGTTGAGCGATCCATTCGGTTTTAGAAATTTCGAAATAGAAACCAGCAATAGTAACTATAATAGCTATAAAGACTTGTATTTTTATACTTGCTTCAGTTTTTACAAGTATCAGCATACCTTTAAAGGCATAACCAACACTTTTAAGTCTATTTATAATGAAAGGCTCTTTTTTTTGCATAAAGCGGTGATGCTAAACTAGGGCGTAGCATTTTATCGTAGTTTATTTTAAAGCATCTAAAGCTGCTTGGTAATTAGGCTCATCTGCAATTTCTGCAACTTGTTCGGTATGTAAAACGGTTCCATCTGTATCTATAACAACAATACAACGAGATAATAGTGTTTCAAAAGCTCCAGTTGTAAAGGTTAGCTCATAATCTTTGCCAAAATTTCCCGTTTTATAATCCGAAAGACTTTCTACATTATCAATACCTTCTGCACCACAAAAACGAGCCATAGCAAAAGGTAAATCTTTTGAAATACATAGTACACTTGTGTTTTCTAGTTGACTAGCTTTTTCGTTGAATGTTCTTATAGATTGTGCGCAAGTACCAGTATCTACACTAGGAAATACATTTAAGACCAGCCTATAACCTTTATAATCATCATTAGATTTTTGTGATAAATCAATTGCTGTTAATCTAAATTTTGGTGCTTTGCTACCAACTGCTGGTAAGTTTCCTGCTGTTTCTACTGGTGTTCCACCTAGTGTTACGTTTGCCATTTTATTAGGTTTTATTTTTGTTAAAAATAAAAAAAGTGAGTGGCTTAATTGTGAATAAAATGATAATGTTTTAAAATAAAAACCTCACAAATTCTAAAATTCACAAAGTTATATTATGCAATTGAAATATTTTTCTATCTTAACGCAGCACCAAGCTTAGATTCAAAATTCTTCTGAAGCTTAAACATTATCTTGTCAATTTGCTTGTCTGTTAGTGTTTTGTTTTCATCTTGTATTGTAAAACTTACCGCATAACTCTTTTTGCCTTTAGGAAGTTTTTTACCTTCATAAACATCAAACAAGTTCACGTTTTTAAGTAACTGTTTTTCGGTTTGTTTTGCTATGGTGTAGATATCTTCAAAAGTTACGTTATAATCTAGTAAAAGAGCAAAATCGCGTCGTACTTCTGGGTATTTAGGAATTGCACTAAACTTAATTTTATTGTGTTGCGCCATCTCTAACACATTATCCCAATTAAAATCTGCAAATAACACATTTTGAGAAATACCAAAGTGCTTTAATACCGATTTTTTAACCAATCCAAAGTCAACCAATCTTTTTTTGCCAATAGATAAGCTAATACCTTCGCTAAACATATCTATTTTATTAGGAGCAGATTTTAGACGCGTCAAACCTAAGCGTTCTAATACCACTTCAACGGTTCCTTTTAGATAAAAGAAATCACTTGGACTATTAGAAGAATTCCACCGTTCTTGTGTTTTGTTACCAGTAACGAACATAGATAAATGTTTATATTCCTCTCTAGTTTCAGAATACTGATGATAAGTTTTTCCGAATTCAAATAATTTTAAATCCTCACGTTTTCTGTTGATATTATGAGAAACAGCTTCTAAGCCCGAGAATAATAAAGATTGTCGCATTACTTCCAAATCGTTACTCAATGGGTTTAGCATTTTCACATTGTGCTCTTCGTTTAAATCAGAGCTCAATTCAATATACCTTGGAGATGTTAATGAATTCGCCATAATCTCATAAAACCCTTGAGACGCTAATTGATTGCCAATTATATTCTGAAGCTTATAATCTTCAAATCGTGATGAATTAGAAATCGAAGCATTCAATTTTTCAGTAGTACCAATATTATTGTAGCCATATACTCTAAGGATTTCCTCAATAATATCAGCCTCACGCTGTACATCATTTCTGTAAGCAGGAACCGTTAAACCTAAACCAGTTTCTGTAACATTATTAACTTTAATGTCTAATGAAGTGAGTATGCTTTTTATCGTTTCTTTTGGAATTTCTTCACCAATTAATTTTTTAGCATTATCAAAACTTAGACGTACTTGAAAGTCTTCAATTTTATTTTGGTAAGCATCAGAAATATCACTTGCAATTTCACCTCCAGCAATATCAGTGATTAAAAGTGCAGCACGTTTAAGCGCATATTCTGTAATATTTGGATCAATGCCTCTTTCAAATCTAAAAGACGCATCTGTATTTAAAGCATGGCGTTTAGCTGTTTTACGAATACTAACCGGGTCGAAATAAGCACTTTCTAAAAATATATTAGATGTGTTTTCACTAACACCAGAATCTATACCTCCAAAAACACCAGCAATACACATCGGTTTTTCAGCATCACAAATCATTAAATCGTCTTCGTGTAATTCGCGTACAACACCATCTAGTGTAGTAAATTTTGTGCCAGCTTTGCAGGTTTTAACTTCAATCTTATTACCAGAAACTTTATGCGCATCAAAAGCATGAAGCGGTTGTCCTAACTCGTGTAAGACATAATTAGTAGCATCTACAATGTTATTGATAGGAGAGAGACCAATAGATTTTAATCGATGTTGTAACCAGCTAGGCGAGGCTTCGACCTTAACACCAGAAATGGTAACACCACAATAACGTGGAGCTTTTTCTTTGTCTTGTACATCAACATCAATTTTAAGTGAGCGTGCATCAACATGATAAGAACTTACCGATGGGGTAATTAATTCTAAAGCCACTTCTTTTTGTAAAAGACCAGCTTTTAAATCGCGTGCCACACCATAATGACTCATAGCATCTGCTCGATTTGGAGTTAAGCCAATTTCAAAAACCTGATCATTTTCAACCTTAAAAACCATAGAAGCAGGTGAACCTACTTTTATTTTTTCGTCAAGCACCATGATACCATCATGCGATTCACCAAGGCCAAGTTCGTCTTCGGCACAAATCATTCCATGACTTTCCTCTCCACGAATCTTTCCTTTTTTAATCTTCCAAGAGTCGCCTTCAGGAGTATATAATGTTGTTCCTATTGTGGCTACAGGTACTTTTTGTCCAGCAGCAACATTTGGCGCACCACAAACAATTTGTAGAGGAGCATCAGCACCAATATTTACAGTGGTTACTTTAAGTCGGTCTGCATTAGGATGTTGTTCACAGGTTAAAACCTCACCAACTATGATGCCTTCTAATCCTCCTTTTACAGATTCGTAACGTTCAATACCTTCTATTTCTAAGCCAAGGTCGGTCAGTAAATCACCAGTTTTCTCAGCGTCCCAATCTATATTTATAAACTGCTTTAGCCAGTTGTATGATATTTTCATAATTCAGTTCAATGAAGCCACAAAGATAGTAATAGTTGTTTCGGAATGAAACATCAGCTACTAAAATTTAATTGTAAAGTGAAGATGATTTTTTTGATGATCAACTTGACCATTAAAAGCAATAGACATAAATGCCTAAAATATAAATAACACTTTTTTATGTAAGGTATTTGTTGTTATTTCGAATATTATAAAAACCTTAATATTATGCGATTTCTAATAGTCTGTTTTGTAACCTTAACTTTTTTGTCTTGTAAAGACGAAACCAAAACCAAAATGCAAAATGAAAAGACACTTAAAAATGGAACCTATAGAGCAGTTTTAGACGTGCAAGACAATGAAGAGTTACCTTTTGTTTTTGAAGTGAAATCTCCAACAGAGCTCAACATTTTTAATGCAGAAGAAGTGATTAAAGTAGATGAAGTAACTTACAAAAACGATTCTATATTTATTAAAGCGCCTGTGTTTGAAGGTTATATTGCAGCAACATTTGAAGGGGATAATCTAAAAGGGAGTTTTATAAAAGAAAGCTTAGATCGCATAGTGCCATTTACAGCAGAATTTAAAAATGAAAACCGTTTTGACGCAAAATCGAAATCAATTCAAAATGTTTCTGGAATATGGGAAACCGTGTTTAGTAAAGATATTGATGGAGACGAGTATATAGCTAAAGGTATTTTTAAACAGAATGGAGACAAAGTTATAGGGACATTTAGAACCACCACAGGGGATTATCGTTACTTAGAAGGTGTTATGGATGGTGACCAAATGAAACTCTCAACCTTTGATGGAGCGCATGCCTTTTTATTTACAGCAAAAGTTACAGATTTTACAATGGAAGGTTATTTTTATTCTGGAAACCATTGGAAAGAACCTTTTGTAGCCAAGCGTAATAAAACGTATGAATTGCCAAGCGCAAATGATTTGACTTTTCTAAAGGAAGGTTATGATGCATTAGAGTTTTCATTCCCAGATGCGGACAGGAACTTAGTGTCATTGAGTGATGAGCGCTTTAATAATAAAGTGGTTATCGTACAAGTTATGGGAACTTGGTGTCCTAACTGTTTGGATGAAAGTAAGTACTACACCAAATTCTACGAAGCTAATAAGAACAAAGATTTAGAAATTATTGCCCTTGCTTTTGAGTATGCTAAAACCGAAGAAAAAGCCTTTAATAGCATTAGTAGGTTGCGAGAAAAATTAGATATTAGCTATCCAATTTTGTTGGCGCAATACGGAACTTCAGATAAAGTCAAAGCACAAGAAAAATTACCAATGCTTAACCATATCTTGTCCTATCCAACCTCAATTTTTATTGATAAAACAGGTAAGGTTCGTAAAATACATACAGGTTTTAATGGACCAGCGACTGGTGAAAAGTATGTTGAGTTTAAAAAGGAATTTGAAAGTTATGTAGATGAATTATTGACTGAATAATTTATAGTTTTAATTACTAACTGATAATTTAATCAAATTAAATTTTATGAATTCAAAAACTATTAATTAAAATTAATTGTAAACATATTATCATAAGTTTATTGGGTTTAGTACATTTATAATTTATGGAAACACTCAACCAACTACTCAAAGATTTTTCATCACTTGCATGGGGTTTGCCCTTACTTATTTTATTAATTGGAGGCGGTATGTATTTGCTTATTCGTTCTCAGTTTATGCCGTTTCGGTATTTAGGTCATGCGATAAGCGTTTTGCGAGGTAAATATGATGATCCTAATGACCCTGGTCAGATTTCGCACTTTCAAGCTTTAACGACAGCACTATCCGCCACTGTTGGTATGGGAAACATTGCTGGTGTAGCTGTAGCGATATCTATTGGTGGACCTGGCGCTGTATTTTGGATGTGGGTAAGTGCCGTAATTGGTATGAGTACTAAATTCTTTACATCAACCTTAGCGATTCTCTATCGTGGAAAGGATAGTGCTGGTGAATTACAAGGTGGACCAATGTATTTTATTATGGAAGGCTTGGGTAAATCATGGAAACCATTAGCTGTGTTTTTTAGCTTTTGTGGACTTCTTGGCGCTTTACCAGTTTTTAATGTTAACCAATTAACACAAGCTTTAAATGATATTTTATTAATTCCTAATGGAGTAGAAGTTGGAATTTCTACAAACCTGATCATTGGAGTTATTCTCGTTAGTATTACAGCCTTAGTTATTATAGGTGGTATAAAACGTATAGGTTCAGTTGCTTCGCGTTTGGTGCCAAGTATGGTGGTTTTATATTTCGTTTTGGTTATTATTATTCTAGTAGCACATAGTGATGTTTTATGGTATTATCTGAAACTCATTTTTACTGATGCTTTTGCAGCAAATTATTATCCAAGTGACAAACCATTTTTAGGTGGAGTTTTGGGGGCTTTGATTCTTCATGGAATTAAAAGAGGAGCATTCTCAAATGAAGCAGGTATTGGTACAGCACCAATGGCACATGGTGCTGCTAAAACGGATGAGCCTATTCGTGAAGGTTTAGTCGCTATGCTAGGTCCAGCAATAGATACGTTGATTGTGTGTACACTTACTGCATTGGCTATTTTAGTAACTGGAGTTTGGGAAACAACATCAGATAATGGTGTAAGCCTAACAGCTTCTGCATTTGCAGATGTGATGCCAACCTATGGAAAATACGCACTATTAATTTGTATTACCGTGTTTAGTATGAGTTCGTTGTTTTCATATTCGTATTATGGCACAAAATGTATGTCCTTTTTATTCGGAGCAGACAAGAAACACTACTACAATTACTTTTACATTCTAAGTATATTATTAGGAGCTACTACAACACTAGATATGATGATAAACCTCATTGATGGAGTGTTTGCTCTAATGGCCATACCAACAATGATTGCTACTATAATTTTAGCTCCAAAAGTGGTCAAGGAAATGAAAGCCTACACTAAGCGATTAAAAGCAAGCAAACATGAAAATTAACAATGATTATTGAATTTCGCCTCGTTTATTCGCTAATACTTATTTTGTGGAGCTCATGATGTGTTTCGAGGTTTGTTTCAATACAAAATGAAGGGAATAAATCTTAATTATGATTTATTTGACTTTTCAATAATGGCCCTAAGTCGCGCTTTACGCTCAGCTTCTTTAGATTTTATCTTATTCTTTTTTTGAGCAATCAGTTTACTATGTTTGGCTTTGTTAGCTGTGTTTTTTTCGCGTCCTTTTTTAGCCATGGTTATAATATTTATGTAAATATAATGAGATTGCTGCGTCCCTCGTCCTCACAATGACATCAAATATTTATCTTCGCCAAAAAAATTGACCTATGCTTAAAGCAGTTTTATTTGATATGGATGGTGTTATTGTAGATACTGAACCCTTACATCGTAAAGCCTATCATCAAATGTTTAATGATGTCAATATAAATGTAGATTCTGCTTTATATGAATCCTTTACAGGACAATCTACTATCAATATTTGTAAGCGACTTGTTGAGCATTTTGGGTTAAATGATTCACCAGAGCATTTAATGGGTTTAAAACGTAAGCACTATAAATACTTATTTACAAATGATGATGAATTGGCTTTAATTGATGGTGTTTTAGATCTTATAAAAGATTATCATTCTAATAATGTGACTTTGGTTGTAGCGTCTTCAGCTTCAATGGTCGGTATCAATCAAATTTTTGAGCGTTTTAATCTCAATCAATATTTCAGTGCTAAGTTTAGTGGAGCTGATTTAGTGAAATCGAAGCCACATCCAGAGATTTTTGTTAAAGCTGCAGAATCTACTGGTTATATGAAATCTGAATGTATGGTGATTGAAGATTCAACTAATGGGATAAAAGCTGCTCATGCTGCTGGTATATTTTGTACCGCCTTTAAGAGTCCACATTCTTCAGGCCAAGATTATAGTTTGGCAAATATTGTAGTTTCAAATTTTAATGAGATTTCTTATTCAAATCAAAATGATTTTTTTGTTGGTTAAAAATCTAATTAATCAATAAATTTCAAAAAATAGTGCAGAATTTAAAAATTTAATTAATTTTAGCACACCTACTTTATAAACTTAACCCAAATTGAAATGAAAAAAGCCTACGTTTTTCTACTATTCCTTTCTACCTCTTATTTAAATTTATCAGCTCAATCTGATTGTTCAGGAGCTTATTCTAACATTGTTTACGCTTTGTCACATACTGAATCTGCTTTAGATGCCAATAATGTAACACATGCTAAACATTTCTCAGAAAGAGCAAGAGAAGCTTTTGAACGTGTACAAGATGCGTTAAAAAAGTGTGATTGCGATGAGGTTGATGATCTTGTTTACGATGCTATTAACTATTTAGCAAAGTCTAAGACTGCAGAGAAGTTAGATGATGCCTATTATTATGCTAATAAAGGAAAAAAATTAGCAGAAGCTACAATTGAAAAGTTAGACATTTGTACTTCAGACTCTATAGATACTGTTGTTAATAATGAGAATACCGTTAATACTGAAACTACAGCAATTGATGAAACGGGTGAATTATCATCAATTGAAGATGAAAAAAATCAGCTCGAGCAGCAACAACTTGAATTAGAAAGACGACAAGTCGAATTAAAACAAAGAATTGCTCAGAAGAAAAAAGAAGAATTAGACCTAAAAAAAGAAGAGTTAATTTTAAAAATGGAACTAACGGTTGCTAATAATGTAAATACTTTTAATGCAGCATTAAAAGCTTGCGAATGTGATGAGGAAACCTTAAAGGTCTCTTTAGAAAAAGGTAAATTAAAATCTAAATCTCTTAATGATATTAAAGCCTCGGTTGTAGATGTTATTAAAGAATTAACTTCTAATTACATAAAACAATTAGTTGATTGTGATAATGATGACGATGATAACTAAATTAAAAAAGCAGCGTAAGCTGCTTTTTTAATTTATACTATATCGGTTTCTATCCTTCAAAATCAAAATCTTCTCCGCCACCGTTAGCATTTCCGCGACCAGAACGTTCGAGTTTTTTCTTTTGGTTAAAACGATAAGTGAATGATAAATTAAAACTACGTTCTCTCCACTGAAATTCACTATCTGCATTAAAAGTAGGAGTGGAGGTTTCTGTAATTCGTTTTCTAGAATTAAAAAGGTCACTGACATTAAATGCTATTGATGCTTTATCTTTAAATAAGTCTTTGCTAAACGCTAAATTCATAGAAAAGATACCTTGCCTTTTACTTTGTGCATCTTCAGTTGGTCCGCGATAGTTCATTCTGGTTTGCCAGTCAATACCCCCTGGTAAAGTATACTTATTGTTTAAACGCATAAACCAGCTTGTATTTTCTGCACCAAAATCAATACCATTATAAACACCTTCTGTTTTAGAACGGAACAGATTAAAATTTCCGTTTATATTCCACTTGCGAGAAGGTCTGTAGGTTAATGTAAACTCAAATCCAACACGATCGTTTGTTGCCAAATTAATTGGAGAACGTCTTATTACAGGTACTTCAGTACCTCCAACAATTACTGTCTCACCAGTATCTTCTGTAATAAACGTGAAAATATCTGTAGAATTTGTTACATAAATAGATGTGTTTAAGGAGAGCTTTCCAAATTTGTTATAATAGCCTAAATCAATCGTATTAGAATAGCTTGGATCTAAATCTGGATTTCCTTGAAATAGATTAGTAGCAGAACTACGAGATGGAAAAGGGTTTATGAATCGAGAACGTGGTCTTCTAATTCTACGATTATAGCCTAAAGTAATATTTTCATCTTTTGTAAGTTCGTAAGCTAAATTTACGGTTGGAAAAAAACCAACATAATTTTTCTTCTCAAAATTACCACTAGTAATTTGGTCTATAGTGATACGCGATTCTTCCATGCGTAAACCAAGTAAGTAGCTAAACTTATCTTTTATTTTACTTCCAAATTGCGTATAAAAAGCATTTACATATTCTTTATAAACAAGATTATTGCTTAAATCTTCGTCTAAATCAAAATTACCATTACCATCGTTAAAGGCTATGGCATAATCTGTGTCTAAAGTTGAAAAACGACCTTGATACCCAAGCTCTAGTTGACTCACTTCACCAATTGGTTGCACATAATCTGATTGTAGAAAGATACGTTCTTGTTCCTCATCAGTAACAACATCTTCAACTGTAATAGCATCTTGCTCAATCATAGAAGCTTCAAGTTCAGAACTACTTTCATATTGAAAATTAGCGGTAAAACGATGATCAGAATTCCCATTAAATTGCTTATCAAAATTAACCGTATACTGAAGCGTTTTATCATCTTCAAACTCTGGATCGAAACGCGTTGTGGTATTGGTTAAATCATTATTGCTATCAAATTCTCTAAGAACATTTATGGTTTCACTTTCATTATTACTGTCTCGATACTGAAGCGATGTGGTTAAGGAAGCTGTTTCATTGATATACCATTCTACACCAAGATTGGTGTTAAGTCCTTTGCGAATTCTGTCAAAATCCCTGTTTTCAATAATATTATTATTGGTACTTGTAAATTCTGTATCTGTGAAAGAGTTGCCAGGAACTTCTCTATAATTATAACTCGTTGTATTAAAGAAATTAAAATCACCAGTTCTGTAATTAGTATTCCCAGAAACACCTGCTGAGGTCGGGTAACCTGCATTAACGGTTATGGCTCCATTTAATCCTTGAAGTTTACTACGTCTTAAAATGATATTTAAAATTCCAGCAGTACCTTCGGCATCATATCTTGCTGATGGTGATGTAATCACTTCTACACGCTCAATAGCTTCGGCAGGCAGTTGTCGTAATGCTTCAGTTGAATTTAAACCGACTAAACCAGAGGGTTTGCCATTAATAAGAATTCTAACATCATCGTTACCTCTTAAGGCCACATTACCTTCTACATCTACAGAAACAGAAGGGACATTATCTAAAACATCACTTACAGTACCACCTCTAACCGTAAGGTCTTTACCAACGTTATAGATTTTTTTATCGAGTTTTATTTCTACAGTAGTACGTTCTGCGATAATCGTAACTTCACCTAAAGATTCGGTATCAATAGCAAGACTTACAGTACCTAAGTTTATATTTTTAGAAATAGACTTGTCTACGTAAGTTTTAGATTTATATGAAATATATTCTACGGAAATAGTATACGTACCTATTGGTACATCAACACTAAATACACCTTTAGCGTCAGTTATACCTCCAGTAACAATTTTATTATCTGGTTTAGTTTTAAAGGTGATTGTGGCGTATTCTAAAGGAATATTAGTGCCATCTTCAACAACAGTACCTTGTACCTTAACTTCTTTTTGGGCTAGGGCTACTGAAATTGAAAAAAAGATTAAGAATTTTGTGAGCAGTTTTAATTGCTTCATGCAAATTTATTTTTATGGTTTTATTTTAGACTCATAAAAATATGTTTAGTTTATTCGATGATAGTTAATCTTATGTTAAAGAAAAATAGAGGTTATTTTGAGTGTTAACCTTTGTCTTTTTTACGCTTCCTTTTCTTCTTTTTTTTCTTCTTCTTTTTCTCTTTTTCTACTTCTTTTTCATCAAAGCCACCAGTAATCATTTCTTTTATTTTGGCCATATCACCTTTAGAAATCAACTCGGTTAACTCTACAAAGTGAGTGTCTTCTAGTTTTTTTATAGCAGCCTCTCTATCTATTGCATGCTCAAATTTTGTTTTGAAAATTTCAACTTTGGCATCGTAGAAACTATTTAAATGCTGCTTTATAATTTCTTTCTGAAAATCATCAGCTTCAAGAGTCGTTAAGAAATTAGCAATAAATTTATCCTTACGCTCTTTTATCATTCTGTCACGTCTTGCAATATCTTTCTCAGTAGGCTCCCTTTGGGCTCTAGGTAGGCGGTCATTCATATTTCTACCTACTTGACTGTAGGCATTTAAGCCTAAGAATATTGCGAAAACAATAAAAATCGTCTTTTTCATTTTAAATAATATTTAATATTGTTTCTGGTGGTCTGCCAACCACTGCTTTTTTACCATTGATCACTATTGGTCGTTCAATTAATTTCGGATTGGCTACCATAGCTTCAATAATTTGTTGGTCTGAGAGTGTTTTACCTTTATACTCAGATTTCCAAATTGCTTCATTTTTACGCACCAAATTTATGGGTTTTATATTTAAGAGCATAATGAGCTGCTTTAGTTCACTCTTAGAAGGAACATCTTCTAAATATTTTACAACTTCAAATTCTTTCCCAGAATTCTCTAAAATTTCTAATCCGCAACGCGATTTGCTACAACGGTTATTATGGTATATTTTAATCATATTCATTTTCCGAGAAAGCGGAAATCTTATTTTTAATACTTACTTTCTATTTATAACAATTATAATGCCGAATCCTCTTTTTGTCCCATCATCATCAAATACGCTTTTAAAAAGGGTTCTATATCTCCATCCATAACCGCATCTACATTACCAGTTTCGTGAGCTGAGCGTACATCTTTTACTAACTTGTATGGATGCATGACATAATTTCTTATTTGACTTCCCCATTCAATCTTCATTTTTCCAGCTTCAATATCGTCACGTTGCGCCATTTGCTTTTGCAACTCTATTTCATACAATTGCGATTTTAGCATTTGCATAGCTCTTGTTCTATTATCGTGTTGTGAACGTGTTTCTGAACACTGAATTTGAATACCAGATGGTTTATGATGTAACTGAACTTTTGTCTCTACCTTATTTACATTTTGTCCACCAGCTCCACTTGAACGTGCTGTGGTAATTTCAATATCAGCAGGATTTATTTCTATTTCAATTGAGTCATCTACCAGAGGATACACGTAAACAGAAGCAAAACTGGTATGTCGTTTTGCATTGCTATCAAATGGAGAAATACGTACCAAACGATGTACTCCATTTTCTCCTTTTAACCAGCCAAAAGCATATTCGCCTTCAATTTCTAATGTTACAGTTTTTATTCCTGCAACATCACCTTCTTGATGGTTGAGCTCTTTGACTTTAAATCCACTTTTCTCAGCATACATTAAGTACATACGCATAAGCATACTTGCCCAATCGCAAGATTCTGTTCCACCGGCACCTGCCGTAATTTGAAGTACAGCACTCAAGCTGTCACCTTCTTCGGATAGCATGTTTTTAAATTCTAATTTTTCAATCGCATTTACAGCTTTCTCAAAACGATTTTCAACATTTTCCATTGGAGCTTCGTCTTCTTTATAGAATTCATAGATGACTTCTAAATCTTCATAAAGTGTTTGCGCTGCATTGTAATCATTTACCCAGCTTTTCTTTTCGCGGATAGACTTCATTACCAATTCGGCTGCTTTAGAGTCATTCCAGAAATTTGGGTCAAAAGTTTGCTCTTCTTCGTTAGAGATTTCTATAAGCTTAGCATCTAAGTCAAAGATACTGTCTAAGTGTGTCTAGACGGGAATTAAGATCTTTTATTTGATCTGATGTTATCATATTCTGAAGTAATTTCTGCAAATATAGCTTGTGGATTTAAAGTGCCATAATTTTGAATTGGTTTTTTAGAAATTCCGTAGTTTTATGATTCAAAATTTTAGACATGAAAAAATTAGCTATCCTTTTTTGTTTTGTATGTATTAGTTTTCAGCTTCAGGCACAAGTTTTAGATAAGAAAGACCTTAAATCTTATGAAGGTTTTTTTGACTTTTATTATGAAGAGAGTACTGATAAAATCTATCTTAAAGTTGAAAAATTAAATCAAGAGTTTTTATATGTAAATTCTTTGGCTTCAGGTGTGGGAAGCAATGATATTGGCTTGGATAGAGGGCAATTAGGTAATGAACGTGTGGTATATTTTAAAAAAGCGGGAAATAAACTATTACTGATTCAACCAAACTTAAAGTATAGAGCTAATACTGATAATGAGCTAGAAAAGAAGAGTATTGAGCAAGCCTTTGCTAAATCTGTTCTATTTGGTTTTAAGATATTATCTAAAAAAGAAGGGGAGTATGTCATTGATTTTACACCATTTTTAATGCAAGATGCACATGGTGTTTCTAACCGATTAAAAGGAAGAAGAGAAGGGGCTTATAAAATTGATGTCTCTAAAAGTGCTATGGCTTTAAAGCGAACAAAAGCATTTCCTAAAAATGTTGAGTTTGAAGCTATGCTAACTTTTAAAGGACAACCAACAGGACGAAATTTGAGAAGCGTCACTCCAACAGCCTCTTTAGTTACTGTGGTTCAGCATCATTCGTTTATAAAATTACCAGATAGTAAATACAAACCAAGAGCTTTTGATACACGTAGCGGAGCGATTTCTATGTCGTATTTGGATTATGCAACACCAATACAAGAAGATATAAGAAAACGATTTATCATTCGTCATCGCTTAGAAAAGAAAAACCCAAGGGCTAAACGAAGCGAGGCTAAAGAGCCTATTGTTTATTATCTAGATCCTGGTACACCAGAACCTGTACGTTCTGCTTTATTGGAGGGAGCACGTTGGTGGAACCAGGCTTATGAGGCTATTGGATTTAAAGATGCATTTCAAGTAAAAATGTTGCCAAAGAATGCAGATCCAATGGATTGTCGTTATAATGTGATTCAATGGGTGCATAGAAGTACAAGAGGCTGGAGTTATGGTGGAAGTGTTGTCGATCCAAGAACAGGCGAAATTATAAAAGGCCATGTGAGTTTAGGAAGTTTACGTATTCGTCAAGATTTTATGATTGCGCAGGCTTTGATGAATCAACCTTTTGCTGAGCGCGATGATAATTATAAACCAATGCTAGACATGGCTTTAGCCAGAATACGACAGTTAAGTGCTCATGAAGTTGGACATACCATAGGGTTTACACATAATTTTGCAGCAAGTACAAACAATAGAGCCTCTGTGATGGATTATCCACACCCACAAATTTCTGTGACTAATGGGGAAATAGATTTTAGTAATGCTTATGCTACAGGAATTGGAGATTGGGATAAAGTTACCGTAGCTTACAGTTACTCTGAATTTGATAAAAAGACGAACGAAAGGAAAGCTCTAAATAAAATTTTGAAAAACGCTCAAGACGATGGTTTGCGTTTTATAACAGATGCTGATGCAAGAGCTTCAGGAGGAGCACATGCCTTAGCACATTTATGGGATAACGGTAAAACACCAGCAGAAGAATTAAATAGCGTATTAGATTTACGTCAGCAGGCTATCTCTAATTTCTCAAAAGATAATATAAAGAGTTATGAACCTTACTCAGTTTTAGAAGATGTTTTTGTGCCACTTTATTTTTACCATCGCTTTCAAGTTGAGGCTGCAACAAAGGTGATAGGTGGTTTAGACTACAATTATGCAGTAAAAGGGGATGAGCAATTAACATCAAAATCAGTTGATTTGGCTATGCAAAGAGAAACATTAGACGCTATTCTTAAAACGCTTAATGCTGAAACTTTAGCAATTCCTAAAGAAAAGTTGGGTCTATTTCCACCACGAGCATTTGGCTATAACCGTTCTCGAGAATCCTTTAAAGGAAAAACAGGTGTCGCTTTTGATCCGTTGAGTGCAGCTAATACAGCAAGTGATATGACCTTAAAGTATCTGTTACACCCGCAGCGTGCTAATCGTTTGGTATTGCAGAAGAGTCTGGATGCAAACCAATTGAGCTTAGAAGATGTTATTGATGAGCTTTTAAAAAATTCCTTTGGAAAGAAAATAGAGAATCCTTATTTATCCGAAATACAGCAACAAGTTAATGTCAATGTTTTAAAATATTTGATGAATTTGGCAGTTAGCAGTCAATCTTATTTTCAAGTTAAGGCTTTAGCTAATAAGGCTATGAGAGATATTGCAAAGAAAAATATCGGCTTGGATGCTGTTCAGTACCAATATAATTTGATGATAAAAGAATTTTACGAACATCCTGAAAAATTTAAACTAGAGACTTCACCAAAAATACCAGATGGGTCACCAATTGGTAGTGATGTTTGTAATTATATAGATAATTGATTATAAAAAAAAGCCAGAAGAGTTACTTCTGGCTTTTTTATTGAGTTATTATTTATAAGATTTTATCCACCTGTTTCTTCGCTTTCACAAACTACTGAGTGAGCAATAACATATATAGCTTCTCCATCTAGATCATCTTGTACAGAATATTGTCCAGGGGCAACTGTATAGCTTCCGTTTCTTTTTGTTGGAAATGGTGCTACACCAGCATATAAATGTGTTTCGGTATTAGTATAACCATCTAGCAAATCATATACTGCAGATACATTAGTGCCGTCATAAGTTATTGTTACAGTACCAGCTAGAGCTCCATTAGTAATATCACATTGGCCTGCACCAGCATATACATCGTAAGTATAAGTGCCAGCTGTTAAAGGCCCAATATTCCAACCCCATCTGCTAAAACCAGCTTGATCAAAACATGCGTGATCATCAGCAGAATTTCCAATTGCAAATGAAGTCTCACATTCTGGCTCTGGATCTGGACATTCTATTTTAAAGTTAAAATCAATTAACCATAGACGTTCACCTGTATTTACATCTGTTAACCAACCCCATGTGCTTAAACCAACAGCATTAATATCTGAATCGTAATTAGCACCACCAATACCTATGTGCGCTCCATAATTAGGAGTACTTAAGTCGTTTGGATCTGGTCTTTGCTCAACTCCAAAATCTCCAGTTTGTACACAGTCACCACCAGCAGCAGAAATTGTACTTCTTTCAGAGTCTATAACATAAAAGTTCATATCAGCAGAATTTGAAGCATTACCAGCTGTACCTTCTTTTTTATGTCCGCCTCCTAAAGCTTGCCATTCTATCCATGTTTTTTTGTCCTTTAGCCATACGTCTACGGTAACAACACAAGTACCACTTACAGTGGTTCCTAATATATTTGCTGTACCATCCCCATATTCTCTAAAAACTAACCCGTTAGTGTCCGTTGAAGAAAAATAGGTGTTTGGGTTAAAATAATCTGTACCATTAGCTCGTTCTGACCACCAAAAGTTTGCTGTAGGTTGTTGAGCACCATAAGGGGAACGGTCTGCATCTATTACAGTACATTCAGTATAACTAACTACAGATTCAACAGGTTTAGGTTTCTTTTTAGTCGGCTTTAAAAGATTCTCATTTTGAGAGTCAATTGGTTCTGTTTGGCACGCAAAGAATGTAAAACAAATCCCTAGCACCAATAAAATAGCTTTTTTCATAATTATAAAAATTAAAGTATTAAGTTATTGATTAATAGCTGATTCAAATTTAATGAAAATGGTTTTTACTAGATTAATAACAATGTTGAATTGTATATTTAAACGTTAATCAGTTGTTTTTAGAATAGTCTATTATATAAATAGCTTTATTTAGCATAATATATAATGGAATTAGATTCACTTTATTTGTTAATAATGCTTAAATTTAGATTTTGTTTTTATGACTATAGATTTGCGAAGTGATACGGTTACAAAGCCAACAAAAGGTATGCTAGAAGCTATACTAACTGCAGAGGTTGGAGATGATGTTTATAAAGAAGATCCGTCAGTTAATGCTTTGGAAAACCGAATGGCTGATATGTTTGGTATGGAAGAAGCCTTATTTTTCCCTACTGGTAGTATGGCAAACCAAGCCGCATTAAAACTACATACCAATCCAGGTGAACAAGTAATTTGTGATAAGTACGCTCATATTTATAATTATGAAGGCGGTGGAGCATCATTTAATAGTGGAATTTCATGCAAACTCATAGATGGACATCGTGGCATGTTTACAGCAGAACAAGCTGAAGCTTCAATAAACCCACCAGATTTTTATCATAGTCCATTAACGGCATTAATAGCTATAGAGAACACCACAAATAAGGGAGGAGGAGCATGTTGGGATTTTGAAGAATTGAAGAAAATAAGACAAGTAGCAGATAAACATGAGTTAGGATATCATTTAGATGGAGCACGACTATGGAATGCGCTTATAAATAAAGGAGAAAACCCAAAACAATACGGAGAGTTGTTTGATACTATTTCTGTATGCTTAAGTAAAGGTTTAGGTTGCCCAATGGGTTCAGTGCTTATTGGTAACAAAGAATTGATGCAAGGAGCGATTAGAGTGCGTAAGATTTTAGGCGGTGGTATGCGCCAAGTTGGTTTTGCAGCAGCAGCTGCTTTATATGCTTTGGATCATCATTTTGATAGACTAGCAGAAGATCATAAAAAAGCTAAAGAAATAGGAGAGGTGCTCTCTACATTGTCTACAATAAAAAAAGTAGAACCGATTGAAACCAACATTATTATTTTCGAATTGAATGATGATGTGGATGAAATACAATTTCTCAATACATTGGCTGAGAAACATATTAAAATTATCGGAATGGGAAGTCATAAACTACGTATGGTAACACATTTGGATTATACAGATCAAATGCATGATAAACTACTGTTAATACTCAATGAGTTATGATCTTAGCGGTATAAAATCTGCACATTAACGATTTTATTTAATACTTATTAGTAATACATATATTTTCGTTTTGCCTCTAAATTAATTAAAGTGAAACTTAGTATATTAATACCAATGTATAATGCTGAAAATTACATTGGTAATTGTATAGAAAGTCTATTACAGCAAAATCTTGCGGAGCAAGATTATGAGATTATCATTATGGATGATGGCTCTAGTGATAACTCTATCACAATTGTAAGAAATTATGCTGAGCGTTTTAATAATATAAGGCTATATACAGAGGCTAATGCGGGAGCATATTCTACACGTAATAAATTATTGAAGTTAGCTAAAGGAGACTATATTTATAATCTTGATTCTGATGATTATATTATTCATAATAGTTTAGGTAACCTATTGAAAATAGCACAAGAAAAAAAATTAGACATAATAGGTTTTAAAACTAAAGAAACTCTTTTATTGGATCAAACCAAGTTAAATGAGTCTATAGAAGATTGCAAAATAAAAATATCGACAGGTAGAGAATTTGTATCAGACAATAGAAATTTAAGGCATGAGATTTGGTGGTATTTTATTAGAAAAGACTTTATAGAAAACAATAAAATGTCTTTTAATAATAATGAATACAACGCAGATGTGATATTTACTTTAGAAGCTTTGTTAGAAGCTAATAAGGTAGGTTATATGCCTATTCAGATTCATCGTTATGTCCAAACTCCAAATTCGTTAATGCGAAGCAGTAAATTTGATATTCTTGTTAAGCGTATTTCTTATTTTCAAATGATGATCCTTAATAAAAGTAAACTGATAAATGAAGTTAAGAGTAAATACGCTCCTAACGAAGACAGGTTGATTAGCAATCTTATGTATAGAAGGGATATTTTTACGTTTTTCAATATCTTAAACCTTTGCAGAAACCCTTTTAGTGTAAAATATATAAAGAGACATATAGAGTCTTACAAAACCGTAGACGCGTATCCCTTATATAATTTTATTGGTAAAGAGTATAATACAATTATATATAGAACTCTTATTTTTATTGTTAATAGACCTTTTTTGATTTATCCAGTATTACGTTTAAAAAATAGTTTTATAAAACCTAAACTATAGCATTATACATTATATGAAGTTAAGTATAATTATACCAGTTTATAACGTTGAAAAGTATATCTCCACATGCCTAGATAGTATTGTCAATCAGGATTTGAAAAAAGATGAATATGAAGTTATTATAATCAATGATGGCTCAACTGATAATAGTGGAAAAATAGTTAAAACATACAGTGAAAATTACTCTAATATCTTTTTGTATACTCAAAAAAACGGAGGAGTTGGTAGTGCTAGAAATAAAGGATTAAGTTATGCTAAAGGAGATTTTGTTTATTTTTTAGATCCTGATGATTATTTGGCAATGAATGTACTAAAGACATTAACTAGTACAGCTGTTCAATATAATTTAGATGTTTTGACATTTGATTCAACGTCATTTAATGATTCAAGTGTTTTACCCGAAAATAATTCAAATAACTCTGAGGCAAATTTGTCTGATGTGATTACTGGAATTGATTACATAGCAAAAACAAAATACAGCAGTACAGTATGGTTGTTTTTAATAAATAGAAGTTTTCTTATTGATATAGATTTAAAATTTATTAAAGGAAGATGGATGGAAGATGCTATTTTTACCCTAGAACTTTTCATAAAAGTTAAGCGTATGGCTCATCTAAACATCAATGCGTATTTTTATAGAGTATCATCAGAATCAGCAATGAATAGTTATGAACCTAATCACTACCTAAAACTTATTGATGATAATATAAATGCAGCTTTAGTTTTCAACCCTATTATTCAAAAATTAGAAAATGATAAGGTAAATCCTAATTGTATAAAGCGAGTAAAAGCCAGACAACAATCTTTTTTGTTTTTTTCTATGATACGGATGATTAAATCTACTATTAGTTTCAATGAAGTAAAACAAATAATGAATAAAATGTCTGAACAGAACATTTTTCCTTTACATATGTTTTTAGGTAAAGATTATAACTTACTATCGTATCATATTCTTACTCGAGTTTTAAATAGTAAGCGTAGATTTTACTTTTTCTTTTTACTTTTTAATCCGTTTTTAAAACTCGTCTACAAATACTCACCTAAATAAATTTATAAAATATATATCTAGAGCATTATAAACTCCTATTTATTTTATTTATTCTAACTGATTTTTATACTAAAGTATAGGCATTAAAAAAATTAACTAATAAAAAAGGCAACAATTAAAAATTGTTGCCTTTTTACTTATTACCAATTGTAATAAAGGTAGTACTTAGATTAGACTACCACCACCAGCAGTAATCATGAGGGGGTTCGTATTCACATAATTCACCACCCTGAGTACTAGTACCACTAACTACTTCAACAACACCGCGTCTATAACCAGGTCCAATATTTAACCAACAGTTGGTTTTAATTTTAGTATAGTAGCAGTTTCCAACAAAAATGTAAACCCACTTACCAAATGTACCATTTGAATTAGAACCATTAATTGTAAAGTTTTCATTAGCACCAACTACTTCGTCAAAAATCTTAGTTGCATAGCAAGTGTTTTCATAACGTTGGTATACTCTTACCCTGTAATCGTTATGCCAATCCCAGTTTAAAGTTAAGTTGTTAACTTTACCAATACAGTCATCACACTCTTCTTCTTTAGGAACAATTCTGAAGTTAAAATCAATTAACCAAAGAGGCTCAAGAGTTTCTTGGTCAACTAACCATCCCCATGTACTAAGACCATTAGCACCAACATTAGAATCGTAATTAGCACCACCTGGGCCTACATGCGTACCATAGTTTGGAGTATTTGGGTCATTAGGATCTGGTCTTTGAATTAAACCAAATGTACCTTCTTGTACACAATCACCACCTGAAGCAGTAACTACACTTCTAGCACTGTCTATTACATAAAAGTTCATGTCTTCAGAGTTAGATGAATTACCTGCAGTTCCTTCTTTTTTGTGTTCACCTCCAGCTGCAGACCATTCAGCCCAAGTCATTTTATCTTTAAACCAAACATTTAAATTAACGGTACAAGTACCAGATATGGTTACACCTGTTAAATTTGCTGTACCATCAGCATACTCAGTAAATACTAAGTTTTCACCATCAGCAGCAGCAAAATACGTTTTTGTATTAAAGTAATCGTCTGCTTGTGGAGATTCTGACCACCAAAAGTTAGCTGTTGGTTGTAAAGAACCATGAGGGTCTCTGTCCGCATCAATAACATCATAAGCTTGAACTACAGCTGCTGAGTTAGTACTAAAACCTTGTATTAGACCTAAAGGGTTATCTCTAATAATAGTTTCACTATCAGCATTAAACATGAGTTCCGGATCTTCTTCACCGTCAGATACTACAATTCCGTTTATAAAACGTAATGCATCTGGGCGTTCACTAGCTTGGTCTTCGATAGATTCATTTTGACACGATGCAAATACTACAAGCATCGTAAGTAAAAATAATTTAGTTAATCTTTTCATAATTAAAATTGGGTTAATAGCATTATTAAGTCCCAAATTTATATGTTAACAATTCTTTATGTTTTTTTTTTAGACTAAATGCCAAACTATTAGTTTTAGTGTATATGTGCAGTATTTCATCGTTTTTATTGGGATTTCTATGATGAAAATTAGTTTTAATCGTCTGAATTTGAGATTGATAACAAAAAAAACACTCTAAGATAATTTTAAAGTGTTTATAAGAGATTTAAATCAAATTTTATAAGATTTAACCAAACATATCCATACCAGGAATATTTGGCATGCCTTCTTTAGCTACAGCGGCAATTTCTGCTTCGTTAACGTTTGTTGCTTTTTCTATGGCTTTATTAAGCGTTAGTATAAGATAATCCTCTAACATTTCCTTATCCTGCAATAGCTCGTCATCTATACTAATAGATTTGATAGTTCTATTGGCAGTTATAGTAACTTTTACTTTATCATCGTTACTTGTTTCATCAATTAAAACGGTATGCAAACGTTCTTTTGTTGCTTCAACTTTCTTTTGAGCTTCTTTTAATTTGCCCATCATTCCCATCATATCTCCAAACATAAATTTGTCTTTTAAATTATTACGACACAAAATTACTAAATTGCGAATCTTTTTAGACTAAAATTTTCTTAAAAACGATGATAAAAAATCCCAGTATAAATCCACCTATTGCTAAAAAAATCCCACACCAATTAGAAACCCATGGAGATGTGAGAGTTGATAATTATTTTTGGATGAAGGATAGAGAAGATCTAGAAGTTATTGATTATCTCAATGCCGAGAATGACTACTGTGATGCAAAAATGGCACATACTAAGGAGTTTCAAAAGGATTTGTTTGAGGAAATGAAAGCCAGAATAAAAGAGGATGATTCCTCTGTGCCATATAAATACAATGGCTATTGGTATATTACCAAATTTGAGAAAGGTAAAGATTACCCAATTTACACACGTAAAAAAGACAGTTTAGATAATCCTGAAGAATTATTATTTGATTGTAATAAAATGGCTGAAGGTCAAAGCTATTTTAAATTGGCAGGAATTAGTATTAGTCCAGATAATAAACTAGTATCCTATGGTGTTGATACTACAGGAAGGCGAAATTATATCATTCATATTAAGAATTTAGAAACAAACGAAATTGCTTCAGATAGAGTATTGAATACAACAGGTTCATCAAGTTGGGCAAATGATAATAAAACGCTCTTCTACACTAAAAAAGATGAAGTTACACTTAGAGCTTTTCAAATTTATAAGCATCGTTTAGGTGATAATACTGAAGATGAGCTTGTGTTTCAAGAAAATGATGATACGTTTGGTGTTGCTGTATATAAATCAAAGTCTAGGAAATACATCATTATTGCTTGTTACAGTACACTAACAAACGAGTATCATATTTTAGATGCTAATAATCCAGAAGGTGTATTCAAAGTGTTTCAACCACGAATTAGAGGCTTAGAGTATAGTATTTCACATTATGAGAATCATTTTTATATCCTGACTAATAAGGATAAATCGACCAATTTTAAACTAATGAAAACTTTAGAAACTAATACTAAAGTCGAAAATTGGAAAGTGGTTATTTCACATAGAAATGATGTGCTAATAGAGGGTATTGATATTTTTAAAGATTACCTCGTCGTTAGTGAACGTAGTAATGGTTTAAATGAAATTAGAATTAAACGATGGAATGGAGTAGAGGATTATTATTTGCCTTTTGATAATGAAACTTATACTGCATATACTGGTACAAACGTAGAGTTTGATACTGAAGTGTTACGTTATGGCTATAATGCTATGACAACTCCGTCTTCAGTTATAGAGTTTAATATGCGTACCAAAACGAAAACGGTTTTAAAAGAGCAAGAAGTTTTAGATAAAAATTTTGATAAAGACAATTATACTTCTGAGCGTATATGGGCAACAGCAGAAGATGGTACTAAAATACCAATGTCTGTAATATATAAGAAAAGCATAAAAAGAGACGGAACTAATCCCTTATTACAATACGCATATGGGAGTTATGGCTCAACTGTAGATCCCTATTTTTCAACCATAAGATTAAGTTTGTTAGATCGAGGTTTTATATATGTTATAACTCATATACGAGGTGGAGAATATTTAGGTAGACAATGGTATGAGGATGGTAAATTACTAAACAAGAAAAATACCTTTTCAGATTTTGTTGCCTGTTCAATTCATTTAATAAAAGAAAAATACACATCATCTCAGCATTTATACGCTATGGGAGGTAGTGCAGGAGGGCTTTTAATGGGAGCGATAATTAATAAAGCACCAGAATTATACAATGGCATTATTGCTGCTGTTCCATTCGTAGATGTGATTACTACGATGTTAGATGATTCTATTCCCCTCACTACTGGCGAATATGACGAATGGGGAAATCCTAATGATATCTTGTTTTATAATTACATAAAATCGTATTCGCCTTACGACAATGTTGAAGCTAAAAATTACCCGAATATGTTAGTTACCACAGGGCTTAATGACTCGCAAGTACAATATTGGGAACCTGCAAAATGGGTAGCTAAACTTCGAGATATGAAAACAGATAGTAATCAGCTGTATTTAAAAACTAACATGGATGCAGGTCATGGTGGTGCTTCTGGTCGTTTTGAAAGCCTAAAAGAAGATGCTGAAGAGTTTGCTTTTTTACTAGATTTAGAAGGGATTTCGACATAGTTTGAAAAAAAATGTTACTTTTGCGAGGTTTTAGTGTCCAAATTTTTATAATCGGATTGATAAATTATATTTATGAAACGAAACAAAAATGTTTTTGATAATGTATTACAGCTTATAGGTAATACACCACTTATCAAATTAAATAAAATGACCGCTAACTTTGATGGTGATTTTTATGCTAAAGTAGAAGCATTTAATCCAGGCCACTCCTCTAAAGATAGAATTGCATTACATATTATTGAAGAAGCTGAACGCCAAGGTATATTAAAGCCTGGTGATACTATTATTGAAACGACCTCTGGTAATACAGGTTTTAGTATAGCAATGGTGAGTATCATTAAAGGCTATGAATGTATTTTAGCAGTAAGTTCTAAATCTTCTGCAGATAAGATAGATATGTTAAAATCTATGGGGGCTAAGGTATACGTTTGTCCTGCACACGTTAAGGCAGATGATCCACGTTCTTATTACCAAGTAGCAAAACGTTTACACGAAGAGAATAAGGGCTCTATATACATCAATCAATATTTTAATGAATTAAATATTGATGCACATTACAAGACTACTGGCCCTGAGATTTGGGAACAAACTGAAGGAGAAATAACACATTTAGTAGCTTGTAGTGGTACAGGAGGAACAATTTCTGGTATTTCTAAATATTTGAAAGAACAAAACCCTGATGTAAAAGTTATTGGTGTTGATGCTTATGGTTCTGTATTGAAGAAGTTTCATGAGACTCGTGAGTTTGATGATAAAGAGATTTATCCATACCGAATTGAAGGTTTAGGTAAAAACTTAATTCCTACTGCTACTGATTTTGATTTAATTGACAAGTTTGTAAAAGTAACTGACGAAGAAAGTGCACATACTGCAAGAGAGATTTCTAATACAGAAGGTCTTTTTGTTGGTTATACGAGTGGTGCTGCTATGCAAGCAATTAAACAACTTCAAGAAGAAGGTGAGTTTAAATCTACTGATAAAATAGTAGTTGTATTTCCAGATCATGGTTCACGATACATGAGTAAGGTATACAATGATAAATGGATGGCAGATCAAGGGTTTTTTGATAGTAAAAATGTAGTACATACTACTATTGAATATGTAAAGTAATTATAATCTTAAAATATATACACCTATCATGGGAAACTGTGATAGGTTTTTTTATGTATTTACTTTCTTTTCCATGCAGTAGAACTCTTCTATTCTCTCAGGAAAAATAACATTACCACTTATTAAATAACCACGTTTTTTATAAAATTGAACAACTCTTGTGTTCTGAGTATAAGCATCTAATCGTATAGACGTATAATTATTATCACTTGCAAAGTTTTCTGCAAAATCCATTAGTTGTCTTGCATATCCTTGTTTTTGATACTTAGGATCAACTACAAGTCTATGAATAACTAATATTTTTGATTCGTTGAATTTCCAATTAATAGATTGGTACTCCTTTTCTTGCTCTTCACTAATATTAATTGCACCAATTATTTCGTTATCATTTTTTAATACATAAAGAATACCTTTTTTTAAATCATTTTCGATTAATGAAATTGTCGGATAATTATCTGTCCATTGACAAATACCTTTTCTCTCTAGTTCAGTTTTTCCGTTTATATAGATTTGAAATAAGGTTTCTAAATCAGATAATTGTCCTTTGTCTATACACGATTGATCTACTTCTGCAGTTTTTAATTCAGTATCATAAATTAGTAGCCCTTCATTTTTGGTGTCTAGTTGCGCAATCAACTTTCCATCTTTATTCCATGCAGCACTTTGACCAACACTCATAAAATTATCGCAATGTCCAATAGCATTAGATATTAAAATGGGTGTTTTAAATTCCCTAGAAATTGCAGGGAAATGTTTATATGCTTTAGTAATGCCTTCTCTTGGTTTTGCAACACTAGCAATGTAAATTTCTGCGTTATTTTCAATCGTATTCAAAAAATGTTCTCTCTGTAAGCTTTCATAACAAATACCGAAAGCAATTTTATATCCTTTGACATCTATAACTGTTTGATGAGTCCCACAGTTAAAATAAGGGACTTCATCTGTATGTAAAATCTGTTTAGAATATACTTCCCTCTCTTTATAAGGTTGAAAAATAAGCATACTTATGTATATGTCATTGGCTATGATTGTGGGCATTCCGACGCTAATAGTAATTTGATTTTCATCTGATAGCTTTTGAAACGGGTTAAAAATATTATTATCTGCATCTATTGCTAATTCATTGACTAATTGTGGTTCATAGCTCGTTAATGACAATTCTGGAAAAACAATAAGGTCTGACTTTAATTTGACAGCACGCTCAACAAACTGTATATGATTTTTAATGTTCTTTTGAACATTTCCTTTTTGAGATTTTGTTTGTGCAATGCAAATTTTCATTCTCTTAAAGTTAATATTTATTCATAAAATTTGCCATTAAATTTCAACAACTTTGTTTGGGTTGAATGTTTATCTGTAGCATTACATTCACCATCTTTATCCAAAGAACTCTCTGTATAAATAATTTCACTTTCTACCCTAATATCAAAAAAGCCATTTGTTTTAGTTGTTAATGGCATTAAAGCACTTGTAGTTCGAAGATATTCTCCTTCGCAATCAGCAACTCTTTCACCACCATAATCCATGATATCAAAATTGTACAATACGTTCTTTAAAGTGTCTCCAGATTTTATAAATAATTCAATATTTTCATTTTCATAAGGATTTGCTCTTGATGTACCATAACGATACATTAGTATTCCGAAAGCATGCGTGTTTTCAGTTACTAAATAAGGTCCAATATCTATTTTAATATCTCTAAGCATTACTGCATCTGATGTTAAGCCTTTTTGAGAGAACTTCTGCATTACTTCGCCAGAACGAGCATTAATAATAAGTATATGGTTGTTTAGCTCGAAATAATGTTCTCCTTCTTCAACAATTTCCGGAACGACAACAATAATATCATCTGGATTATCGGGATGTTCCTCACTAACTACAAATTCGGTTTTAATATTTAATAGGTTAAGCTTGAGTTCTTCTAATGTTATGGTTATTATGGGAAGATTTGAAAGCTCTTCATTTAAAACTTTTGAATCTAGCTCGTCTATTATTCCATCGTCTAATATTTGGTAAGTGACTTGTTTTATTTTTGGTTCTTCTTCCCACACTACTTGATGGACAACTATTCTGTTATCGGTTATTTTCGATTCGGTTCGAAACATACCTTCAGCGATTTCATCATAGGCGATGACTTGATAATCGATAATATTTCCTATTAAATCGTAGTTGACTAAAGTAGATTCCATTTCATGGTCTCCTTTTTTTATTGTTACCACAACCGTAAAAAAGTTTTCTGACAATTTTAATTTATAAACATCTATTGGCAAATAATTATAGCCCTCTTTGTGAAAATTGGGATATAAGTCTTCTAACTTTAGACGTTGTTTATTTACCCTATGAGAATAATAGCCATCGATAAAAGTATCAAAGCTAGTATCGTCAATTAAAGGCAATGATTTTTGCGAAATACTTTCAATAATTTCGGAAAATGGGATACTATCCTTTTCTTTTACTATTTCAGCTGATACATTAACAACATCTTCCGCTTTAGACTCTATCACTTTCAGTTCTTGTTTGTTTTCAGCACAAGACAATACTCCGAGTAAGATTAAAATATAAAATAATCGCATAGGTCTGTTTTTATTTGAGGATAATTTATAGTTAATTCTGTATTTTGTATGCTTCGCCATCATACTTTAATAGATGAGTTGTTATAGAATTTATTGTTTCTTTTGGATTGCAATCTCCTTTGACGTCTTCAAGATGGTTTAAAGTGCTTTTCTTTCTTGTGACTAAAATATCATTGAACCCGTTGGTTTTTGAATTGGTCATAGACAATTCATCAGTGGTGTTTTTAAAATTTGAGTAACAGGTATTAACATTTACTACACCGAAACTTTCATAAATGGTATGAAAATCCAAGATTTTTATTAGACTATTTTTTTCTTTTGTAAAAAGCGAAAGGCTTTCAGAATAATACGGATTGGGTTGCGACATTGTTCTGAATTTCACTGTAACTCCAAAGGCATTTTTAGACGCATTAAGTTTGTAGTTGGTTGTGTCTATAGAGATGTCATAAATGAATACTGCATCAGATATCCAACCGTTAGTTTTGGGATTTTCATAGAACGTATGAGTTATTTTTCCGGTGGTGCTATTGGCTATTACAATATAACTGTCTAGTTCATAAGTTTCATAGTCTTCATTTACAATTACAGCAATAACAATAATAGTTTCTTTTGGATTATCTGGGGATTCTTTTGATAATACATATTCTGTTTGTGATTCATCTATATTGAGCACTGTAATGGCTTTATCTATAAGACTTTGTTGAGAAAATATCTCTTGCTTTGTGTTTTGAGCAAAGGACATTAAAGTTGCCAATAGAAATATGTATATAACTTTTATCTTCATATAATATCAACTACTTTTTCTAATATATAATGTATTACACCAACAATCACGGCAACCATTAGCAGAACACCAATGCGAATAAATGTTCCGTAAGCACTGTTTTTTAATTTCTTTTTCAAGTAAAAGTTATCTAAAAGAACAAATATAAATGCTACCACAAGGCCAAATATTGTACCTATATATAACACCCCGTAGCCATAAAATATATTTAATAGATATGTAAACGCATTTGTAGACTTTTCTGTTGGACCAATAAGAATCCATATATACGTAAGACCAATTATAAGCGATAGTATAACCCATTTGAGATAAACAAAAATCTGTTTTAAGGTAATATTCATCTTAAAAGTTTAATAAGTATCATTGGTCTATTTTTATTTCATGCTGCCGCTTTTTTAACCACATCCTCTAGTTCTACAAAAGCTTTTTTCTGAGGACCAGCCAATATAGCTTGCTTTATTGTACCTGTTATTATTTCTATAATATTTCTATGTGTTTTAACGCTTTTGCCAAAATAAGCATGCATCACTTTGTTTGGGATAATATAGTTTATTTTTACCGTATTGTCGTTTACAAAAAAGGCTTTAATGGCATGCATACCACTTTTTTTTAGGACTAAACACTGCGCCATTTGTCCATTTGCATCGGTTCTATGCTCCCAGATGTCGTACTCTTTTGAGCATTCAAAAACGGATTCGTTATTTAAGACCGTTAATAATTTGTCTAATGAATTGTAGTCGTTTTTAATTTCGATTAAATTTTCCATTTTTTTAATATTTTAATAATGTTTTGGGTGTATTTATATTGTTAATACTAGTATTCAACTGGCTTTGTTTTTATTCATAAATGGTTTTATTGAAAAAATCAGTCCTAGAATAATTAGAGCATACATGCCATATTGCGATAAAATATTGCCAGATCTTGTTTCTAAAAGAACAGGATTACTTTTTTTATAATTTATTGAAATTGTATCACCAACAGATTTAAGACTGCCAATAAAGGGAACTCTAAAAAGTTCTGCATTTCCAAGTTGTTCTTTTCCATTTTCTAATTTGTACTTTATGGTTGCTGTTTCTCTAGCTCTTTTACCAGTATGATATGCAATATTCGTGATAACACCTTCAGAAGTAATCCAGTTATCTTCTTGAGCAAAACAAAATTCAGAGATAAAAAATAATAGCAATAGACATGTATATTTCATCTTATACTTTTTTAGATATCGTCATCGTCTTCATCTCTTCCAAAGAACAAGAATAATGCTCCACCACCAACAATTAATAGAGTTCTAATGACCCAACCCATAGTATTGCCCCAAAGGTCAATCCATGCGAGTAGCCTTAAATTGTAATTAAAAATTGAAAGTATAATTGACATAATTCCCATAGCGGCAAGCAAAAGTCCGCCTTTGCCTATTTTTGATTTAATGTCTTCCATATGTATTATTAAATTTTAATTGTTTTATATATCTAGTTGCTGTACTTATAGATTAGTAAATACAACAACTAGAGTGTTTTAATTAAAAAAGGGTGTTATTTGATGAATTTTTTAACAAGCCTCCCTTTATCAAAGTTGAGTTCTATAATATAGATACCTTTAGATATTGCATCTATCGCTATTGAGCTTTCTAAGCCTTCTTTAATTTTGGCACCAGAAATACTGTAAAGAGTATAGTTTTCTAGTATAGCCGAACCTCTTGAGATAACTCTTAATTCTTCTTTTGTATTATATATGCTTACCTCATTATCCAAATTAAAATTATTAGTACTTAATAAAGCGTCTTCAGTCACAGGATTAAAGCCAATCCATAATGCTCCAGGATCATTGACATAGGCATCCATAGTACCAGCTGGGATATGTAAGTGGATATTACCTCTATTACTAGCAGAAAACGTATCATTTGTGTTATTTATACCAATAGTAGCAATCGTAGGCGGTGTTGCGGCTAATGAAGTTACATCTGTTAAGGGGTTAGCATCAAATGCCCAAAACCCAATACTTGTTACATTTTCTGGGATTATAACACTTGTTAATTGGTTTGTAAAGAATGCAACTTGCTCAATAGTTGTTACGCTATTTGGTATATTTACACTAGTTAATTGGTTAAATGAAAATGCATTACTACCAATAGTAGTTATGCTATCTGGAAAAGTAACACTTGTAATTTGGTTTTGAGAAAAAGCAGCGCTTTCAATAGTTGTTACACCATTTAATATATTAACAGTGGTTAGTTGATTGTTATAAAAAGCCGAGTCACTAATAATTGTAATATTACCTGGTATCGTAATGCTAGTTAATAGATTATTCTTAAAAGCTTCATCACCAATACTTGTAACACTACTTGGGATATTAAAACTTTGTAATTGATTATCTTCAAAAGCACTAGAACCAATAGTTGTAATGCTATTTCCCGAAAAAGTTACACCTGTTATTTGATTATCAGCAAAAACAAAAGAATTTAAATTTGTAAGATTACTAGAGACAGTAATATTGATTAACAAATTAGACCTGAAAGCTTGAGTTCCAATACTTGTAACGCTATTTGGAATATTAATATTTGTAAGTTGATTTTGATAGAAAGCAGCATTCTTAATTTCAGTAACACTATTGGGTATAAAAACACTAGTCAGTTGTTTATTATTAAAAGCAGCATTACCTATGCTAGTAACACTAAATGTAGTGCAACCACTGTTAACTGTAGCTGGAATAGTTACGTCAGTACCACCAGCTGTATCGTAATCTGTTACTGTCACTTCATTATTTGGAGTAGGGTTAATTTGATAGGTAATATTATCTATTATAAAAGTTCCAGTAAGACCTTCTGCAACAGTATCAAAGTCTGTCCATGTTGCAGCTGCGTAAGCACTTGCTGTACTAGATGGTATAGATAAATTTATATTGCTACGATCTCCGAAAGAATCATCAGTACCCGTAGTAACTGTAGCTGGTGTTAAAGCTTCAGACACGACACAAGTTAATGGGTTACCACTAAATGCTTTAAAACCTATAGTCGCAACATTGCTTGGAATAGTAATATTTGTTAATTGATTGACATCAAAAGCTCTAGCGTCAATTAATGTAACACTTTGAGGGATATTTACACTAGATATATTATTAGAACTAAAGGCTGAAAAACCAATGGTTGTAATATTGTTTCCAAATACAACATTATCGATTGAATTTAGCCTAAACGCTTGTGACTCAATTTCTAAAACACTATTTGGGATAGTTATTGTATTAGTCAATTGATTATTAAAAAAACATGAATTCTTAATAACAGTAAGTCCTTCTGGCAGAATAACTGTTGTCAATGAATTATTTCTAAAAGCATCAGTCCCAATACTTGTAACACTAGTAGGTATAGTTACGCTTGTGATTCCCATATTATAAAAGGCTTGATAGCCAATAGATGTAACATCATATGTTGTAGATGAAACTCCTCTACTCGAAGAACTAGGCGTAACAGAAGCTGGTATATTAACATCTGTACCTGCAGCAATATTATACCCTATAACTGTAACAGTGTTTGGCGTAGTTGACGATATAGAATAAGTTAAATTATTATAAGTAAACGTTTGCGAATACCCTATTATACTAATAAATAAGGCAATTAAAATAAGTAGTTGTTTTTTCATTTTGTTTTGGTTTTAAGGTTAAAGTAAATTTGTTATATATGTAGTTTAATAATCCATTTTAATAAGATTACCATTTAGTTTATAGTGAAAACGAAATGTGTCATCATCATTTTTTGATTTAAGATGAATCATATATTTTGCTTTAGAGATATCTCCGTTGTCAGGAAAATTTAATGCTGCAATAGTTAAGGTTGGGTTTGTAAGATCTTTTTCGTTTTTAAGTTTTTTTATAGACTGTTCTACTAAGGCACCTAATTTAGATAAGCTAATAGTTTTACCTAACTGAAACATATAATCGGATGCTTTAGTACCCTTAGGGACTTCTATAGTGATATCTGAGTTTTGTTTCCAAGTATCTTGAGTTAAATTCCACTGCCCCATTTTCAGAGATTCTGGATCTTCGGCAACCGTTACACCAATAATATTACCAATAGATTCATTGTAAGTAATGGTTAGGTCTGTGTAGTAAGCATTTTCACCAAACTTATCTTTTAGTTCGCTTTCTATTGCCTTGAACGCTTCTGCAGTTGCTGGTTGATTATTGGTTGATCCACCACAAGAGACTAGTTTAAAAATAACTAGCAGTATAAATAAGTAACCTATTCTATATGACTTTGGGGCCTTGTTATTCATAATATTTATCTGTTATTAGAATAAATGTATATGGTAACTGAGTAGAAAAAAATAGAGAATTTATTTCTTATAGGTGTAAATAAATAAGCGTGATACTTTAGAAAATATCCGCAAAAGAATGAAAATCAGTAAGTGAATCCGGGATTTAGTCTATGTTTCGGTTTAAAAAAGAGGTTACAAACTGCTCTTTTTTTCTTGTAGATACTGGTATTTTTTTGCCATTTTTTAAATGAATTACTCCAGATTTATCATATTTATCTATGAATCTTAAATTCACCATAAACGATTGGTGTGGACGTGTAAAATTGTTTACACTGAGTTGCTCCACAAAAGTTTTTAATGTTTTTGATACCACATATTTTTTACCATCATTACAATAAAAGGTAGTGTAACCTTTATCTGTTTCGCAGAACAATAATTCGTTTAAATCTATAACCTGAAAACTATCATGAAGTGATAATATGAGTTTAGAATCATCAGCATTCCAAACCTGCTTTACAGTTTTTATTTGTTCTTTTTGTATTGAAATAGGTAGTGTTTTTACTTTTAATAATGCCGTTTTAAGCTCTTCTACATCTACAGGTTTTAGCAAGTAATCTACAGCTCCCATTTTTAAGGCCTTTAAGGCATATTCTTCATAAGCTGTAATAAAAATGACTCTAAAATTTAAGTCTTTTGTTTGCTCTAAAAAATCGAAGGCATTACCATCTGTAAGATTAATGTCTAAAAAAATTAATTCTGGTTTGCACGCATTGGCAACTATGACAGCTTCTTTAACAGACTCACATTCGCCTATAATTTGTATGTCCTTTTCAATTAATTCTAATAAATTAATTAAGCCCTTTCTTATATAGGCTTTGTCTTCTACTATAAGTGATTTCATTCTGCTTTTAATTTATAAGGAATTACAATAGTAACAATTGTACCTTTCTCATTATATTTTTTTCTGTCTTCGATAGTAATTAAACCTTCGGTATTAAAATCTTTAGACAACATTTTTAAACGCTTAGAAGTTATAGTCGTTGCTAGTGATATTTTATTTTTCTTTTCATCTCCTTTTTGAGTATCAATCCCAATACCATTATCTGCAATAGTACAAATAAGGCGATCATCATAATATTTAAGCTTTATATCAATTTTTCTATTCTCTATTTGATTTTTAAAAGCATGTTCTACAGCATTTTCTATAAATGGTTGTATAAGCATTGGTGGTATGCTAAACACAGATTTGTCTATAGATTCATCAACCAGAATGGTATACTCATAAGATTGACTATCTTCTAAATTCTGAAGTTCTAAATAGTTGTTTAATGCTTCTAACTCTTGGTTTAGAGGCACCATTTTATTTGTAGAATTCTCTAAGGCTATCCGCAATAGTTTTGAAAACTTGGTAAGATAGAATACTGCTTTTTTATTTTCTTGATTTAATATGATGCCCTGTAATACAGACAGTGAATTAAAAATAAAATGTGGTGTCATCTGAGAACGTAATAATTTTTGCTCTATAGCTATATTCTGAGTCTTAGATTTTTCGTGTCGCAATTTCATAAAGAAAATGATTCCTCCTAAAATTAGAGTCATTGCTAAAAATGCAATAACACCTAGTAATAAATTACGTTTAGATTTCTCTAATGTTTTCGTAAGCTCTAATTCTCTTATACTAGCAGAATCTATAGCTTGCTTATATTTATGTTCATATTCTAACTGTGTGATTTTTTGAATATTTTTTTTATTGAAAAGGCTATCACTTACGCGTTTGTACGCTTCATGATTAACTAATGCTTTTTTATGATCTCCAGTATTTTTATAAATACTAAAGAGTAGATATTCTGCATTAACTTGATGACTCAGGGAATTTAATTTATCTGCAATGTCTTTTGATTTTAAGGCATAGGATAACGCTTTTTTATATTTTTTCTGACTTAAAAATATATTTGCTAATCCTCGGTAAGCCTTAGACAAAGCAGATTGACTTCCTGTTTTTAAACTAATGCGTTCAGATCTTTTATAACACTCTAGGGCTAAAGCTAGTTTGCCTTGAGACAAATAAATAAAGCCAATATAATTAAGACAAACGGCAACTGTTTCTAAATCATTGATTTCTTCACTAACCGCTAATGCCCTGTTTAAAAATATAAACGCTTTATCATACTCTTCTGTACTTATATATAAAATTCCTATACCAATATTCGTTCTATAAACACCTATCTTATCATCATTTTTATTACTTATTTCTAAAGCACGGTTGTAGTATTCTAAAGACTTATCAGGGAATCCCTCCCTTTCATAAATAACACCTATAGCATTAAGAATACTGTATACTTTTGAAGAGTCATTTAGTTTCTCTTTAATAAACAAAGCTTTATTGAGATACTTTAATGCTAAAGAATATTTCCCCTGGCGTTTATAAATGTCTCCTATATTTTCAAAAGTATTAGCTATACCAATATTATTTTTCTGTTCTTCAAACAATTTTAAAGCGCTCTCATGGTATTTTAATGATTCAGAGTAATTCCCTGTTATTGAATTAAAAGTTCCTAAAAGATTAAGATTGTCTGGTAGATCTTTGTTAACTCCTATCTCTTCATTTATTACTAATACTTTTTTTAAGTATTCAATAGCTTTTTTGTATTCACTTTTATGTCGAGCAATTTTTACTAGTGCAGTATAAGATTCTGAAATTCCTTGATTATAGCTAATGATTGTATATAATTGCAGTGCTTTCTGATAATATAAATTAGCAGATTCAAAATCATCTTTGATTAATTGTATAGATCCTTTGATGAATAAATTCCTAGCCTTACCTTTTTTGTAATCTATAGTATTAAGAATTGCTTCTGCCTTATCTATATATGATTCCGAATAACTAACATCATTTATTTGATAACTATAGGCAAGTTCATTTAAAATATTTACTCTAATACTATCTTTTTCTTTATGAATAGACAATTCATTTTTTAAGCTATCTATTAGTCTATTTTGAGCATACGTATTTGCTGTAAAAAGTAAAAAGCAAAACAAATAAAGAACACTACTTAGTGTATAATTTATTACTAGTTTTTTCATTATTATCTACTAAGAATATGCTGTTTATTTTCATTTTTAATATAAGGAATAACTAAAGTAACAATAGTACCATGTTCATTATATTTTTTTCTATCTTCTATACTAATCGATCCTTGAGTATTAAAATCTTTAGATAATATTTTCAAACGTTCTGAGGTTATAGTTGTCGCTAAGGATGTTTTGTCTTTCTTTTTATCTTCGTTTTGAGCATCAATACCGCTACCATTATCTGATATAGTACAAATCAGTTTAGAACCATCATATTTCAGTTTTAAATCAATTCTCTTATTATCTATTTTATCTTTAAAAGCATGTTCTACGGCATTCTCAATAAATGGTTGAATAAGCATTGGAGGAATTTTAAATAAAGATTCATCAATAGTTTCATCTACTAAAATAGTATATTGATATGCTTGACTTTCCTCTAAATTTTGAAGCTCTAAATAATTATTTACGGCTTCTAATTCTTGCTTTAGATGCACCATTTTGTCTCTAGAATTTTCTAAAGTGATTCGTAGTAATTTTGAAAATTTAGACAGGTAGAATACTGATTTTTCATCTTCTTTATTTAATATCATGCCTTGTAAAATAGACAAGGAATTAAAAATAAAATGCGGTGTCATTTGTGAGCGCAACAATTTTTGCTCAATTGCTATATTTTGAGTCTTTGATTTTTCATGCCTTAGTTTTAAAAAAAAGATAAATGCACCTAAAAGTAAGGTTAAAGCTAAAAAACCAATAACTCCTAACAGTAAATTTCGTTGTGATTTTTCTAAATCTTGAGTTGTTGTTTTAACCGTTTTAGTAAGTTTTAATTCTTTGATTTTTGCAGAATCTAAAGCTTGTTTTAATTTATATTCGTATTCTAATTGGGTTATTTTTTCTACATTCTCTTCATTAAAAAGACTATCGTTTAATATTTTGAATTGCTGATGGCTTGAAAATGCTTTTTTATAGTTACCTGTAGCTTTATAAATCTCAGAAAGAATTTCCGAAGCATCTTTTTGACAATTCAAAAAACCAGATTTTTCGGAAATCTCCTTTGCTTTTAGCACATTACTCAGTGCACTATCATATACTTTTTGGTTCGTATGTGTTTTCGCCAATCCTATGTATGCTTCGCATAATGTTTCCTTGTTTTCAATTTCTTTACTGATTTTCTTTGCTTCTATAAAGTATCGATTTGCACTGTTATAATCCTTTAAATTCGAATAAACCTCTCCAATATTATTTAAGATATATGGGGTCTCGCTGTTTGTACTAATTTGTTTGCTTATATGCAAAGCATCAATATAATGTTTTAGAGCATTTTTGTAATCTCCATTTTCCATATGAATGGACCCTATACTATTCAATGTTGCGGAAATTTCTCGTTTGTTATTGATGCGCTCGTTGATTTCTAAAGACTTTTCATAATATTTCATAGCCTTGTCATAGTGCTTCTGAATTTTATAAATTATACCTATATTAACCAAGTTACTTGCAATACCTATACTGTCTTCTAGCTTTTCATTAATGTGCAAAGATTCTTTATAGTGTTCTAAGGCTAGTGGGTAATTACCTTGGTGATCGTAAACAATACCCAAATTATTTAAACTATAAGCAATCCCTTGTTCGTTTTTATTGGTTTTGGCTATAGAAAGTGCTTGTTTTAAACATGAAATGGATTCACTAAATTCTCCTAAATATTCATATGCTGCTCCCAAATTCAAAAGGGTAGCAGAAAGACCATCACTTCCTATTTCCTCTCCTATCTTGATTGCTTTTTTATAGTACGATATTGATTTTCTCACATCTCCTTTTCTTTTATAGGCAATGCCCATAGCATCGTAACAAGTTGCAACCCCTTTTTTATAGCCAATGTTTTCATATAATTTCAATGATTCAGTCCAATATAGAAGTGCTTGGTCAAAATTGGATTGCACTGTCTCGGTTATACCTCTAATGTAGATACTCCTAGCTTCTCCTTTTTTAAAATGAATAACTTCAGCTATAGCATCAGCTTCGTCCAAATATTCAAGGGTTTTTGGCATATCTCTACTGAAATGAGAAAAAGCCAGTACATTTAAAAGATTTACTCTCGTTGTATCCTTTTCTTTATGATTCTGCAATTCAATTTTAAGGCTATCTATTTTGTTGCTTTGCGATAGGATAGTCGTCGATAAAGACAGGAAAAAGAATAAAAGAATAGATGAACTGATAACTTTCATATAATTTAATAACTGGTTTGTAGTTACACTGAATTATTTTGGCTAATTAAAAAATTAGATACTAAGCCAAAAATAATATTCATCTTTTATAATAAGCAAATTACACTTATTAAGTGCGTCAATACGTGAGAAATCTTTTTTCGAAGAGTTTTAAACAATAAGCGTAGCGGTTGATTTAATATGCGTTGTTATCCATATAAGCTATGGTTTAATAAGTAAAAACTTCTAGAAATTGATGTTTTACATAAATTTTGCACTTTTTTCACATTTAATGTAATGACTTAATCAACTACCAAACCTACATTTGAGAACATTAATTTTTAAATATCTCATCATGAAAAGAAACACGATCATTCTAATTACAACACTTGTAATCATTAGTTTATTAATATTTGGTTTTGTTAACAGAAATAACACTGAGGTTATTAGCGATAGTTCGTTTAATAGCAACGACTTTGCGTTAAAAAATCAAAGCAAAGCAGCTATAGATAATAAAAAAACTCCTGATTTATATTATGGTGTAGATGCAAGATTTGCAGCTATTAATAAAGTAGACGTACACAATGCCAGAACAATATTTGATTTTCTTAATGACGGTGAAAAAGAACAAATTATGCACATCAATTCTGTTGATGTAATTTTAGTAAGAGACAATCAATTATCTCATATTAGTGCCTACGGCACTACATCAAAGTTTACTGATGAGCAACTAAAGATTCTACAATCAACTGACTACTTTAGTCATTTTACGGTTAGGACAGAATTCAAATCAAAGAATAAAGAAACAGGCAAACTAGAAGAGCGCTTTTTTGGCCCACATATTACTGTGACTCCAGAAAAACAAGCAACTTATGTCGATGGCAAAGAGACACTTCTCAATTATCTTAAAGAGAATAGTAAAGAAAGTATGATTATCATAAAAGATGATAAACTTGGGGCGATTAAACTATCTTTTATTATATCAAAAGATGGAATCGTTAAAGACGTAAAACACGATGCTATGACAACAGGTTATCCTTCTATTGACAAAAAAATGATTAATCTCTTAGAGAATATACCTGGAAAATGGATTCCAGCTGAAAATGCAAAAGGAGAAAAAATAGAGCAAGAATTGGTGTTTACCCTTGGACCAAGGGATGGTTGTTAAATGTTAAAACAAGCCTTTAAGGCTTTAATATTTACTGATTCTTATTTTTTAGATGTGGTTATCTACATTTGTAATTTTATAAATTTTGCATTTTTCAAGATGTATATGCTCTTTTGCCAATGGGTAATTGTAATTTGGCTTTTTCGTCATTTCTAGTTTTTGCATAGCCATATCATTAATCTACAACTTCAATTAATATAACACATGTGTATCCTATCGGTTAATTAATTTTTAATGTTCAAAACTTAGTTATTAATACTTAAGAAAATAAATTATGCATTCATAATATTATTAACTAATTTTGCAGATACTAACAAGACTAAATTAACAATTATTAAAGGTTAATTCTATGCGCTAAATATAGAACTAGCCGTTAGTAATAAAGAAGACGCATGAAGGATTTATTTGAAAAGATTTATAGAGACAAAGGTCCATTAGGTAAATGGGCTGCTCAGGCTGAAGGTTATTTTGTATTTCCAAAGCTTGAAGGTCAAATTTCTAATAGAATGAAATTTCAAGGAAAAGATGTTATTACTTGGAGTATTAACGATTACCTTGGTTTAGCAAATCATCCAGAAGTTAGAAAAGTAGATGCTGAAGCTGCTGCTGCTTATGGTTCTGCATATCCTATGGGAGCACGTATGATGTCTGGTCATACCGATTTACACGAGCAATTACAGAACGAACTTGCTGCGTTTGTTAGTAAAGAAGCTGCATATCTTTTAAATTTTGGATATCAAGGGATGGTATCTACAATTGATGCTTTAGTTTCTAAAGACGATATTATTGTTTACGATGTTGATGCACATGCCTGTATTATTGATGGTGTGCGTTTGCATATGGGTAAACGTTTTACATATAAACATAATGATGTAGAAAGCTTAGAAAAAAATCTTGAGCGTGCAACCAAAATGGCAGAGCAAACTGGTGGAGGGATTTTAGTGATTTCTGAAGGTGTATTTGGTATGCGTGGTGAACAAGGTCGATTAAAAGAGATTGTTGGGCTTAAGAAAAAATTCAATTTCAGACTATTTGTGGACGATGCTCATGGTTTTGGTACTTTAGGTGCTACTGGAGCTGGTGCAGGTGAGGAGCAAGGTGTGCAAGATGATATTGATGTATATTTTGCAACATTTGCAAAGTCTATGGCAAGTACTGGGGCTTTTATTGCTGGTGATCAAGAAATTATCGATTACTTAAAGTATAACTTACGTTCTCAAATGTTTGCTAAGTCGTTACAAATGCAACTGGTTGTTGGTGCATTAAAACGTTTAGATATGTTGCGTACTATGCCAGAGCTTAAGAAAAATCTTTGGACGATAGTTAATGCGTTACAATCTGGATTAAAAGAACGTGGTTTCGATATTGGAACAACACAAAGTTGTGTGACTCCAGTATATTTAAAAGGCAGTATTCCTGAAGCTATGGCTTTAGTGAGAGATCTACGTGAAAATTATGGAATATTCTGTTCTATAGTAGTTTACCCCGTTATACCTAAAGGATTAATTTTACTAAGAATGATTCCTACGGCAACACACACTTTAGAAGATGTTAGTGAAACTCTTGATGCTTTTGATGCTATAAGAGATCGCTTGGTAAATGGAACTTACAAAAGAATGTCTGCAGCTTTAATTGCCGCAATGGGAGAATAATTCCAAATATATATAACATAAAAGAGCCACTGAAAAGTGGCTTTTTTTATTTAAAATCTTAAAAATGATTATTGAGCGTAGTCGAAGGGTTATGAAATAGCTTTTTTAAAGGTGCAACGTCTTTTGTGTGTTACAGGTTTAAAATTTTTCCAGAGTTTATGAATAGCTTCATTATCATCTAATTCGGGACCTCTAACACAAAGCTTAATACCTTTTGCATTAAAGGTTTGCCAGAACTCTTCAAAAATTATTGCTGTTACACCTTTGTTTTGATATTCTGGTAATACTCCGATAAGGTAGAATGTAACTGTTTTTGCTTTCTTTTTCGCTTTTAATAAGTGCATAAATCCAAAAGGGAATAGCTTACCATTCATTTTTTGCAATGCCTTAGCATACGATGGTGTTACAATACCAAAGCCTACAAGTTTGTTATCCTTGTCTAGTACAAACTTTACATATTCTGGATTTAAAAAACCAATAAACTTTTTCTTAAAGTACTCGCGTTGTTCTTGATTAATTTCAACAAATGATGATAATACGGAATGCGATTCTGAAAAGACATCAAACATCTCATCTGCATATTTCATTATTTCTTGATTATCAGTAAAATTAAGCGCTCTAAGCTGATAACGCTTTTTTACCATGGTTTGCACACGTGTAAAAAACTCTTGGAGTATGTTTTTGAACTCCATTTTATTTTCAGAATAAGTTTTTCCAACGCCATAGCCCAATGCTCTAAAGTGCTCTGCGTAATAAGGATGATTATGCCAGGTAATCATGCTTCCTAGCTCGTCGAAGCCTTCAGTTAGTATGCCTACCTTGTCTAAATTAGAAAAACCAACAGGCCCTTCGATATAGTCTAACCCCTTTTCTTTACCTATTTCGTGTACTTTTTCTAAAAGCCGTTTGGTGACTTCTATATCATCAACAACATCAAACCAACCAAAGCGCATTTTCTTTTCATTTTGCCCATTAACCTCAAGCCAATTTATAATTGTGGCAATTCTACCAACAATTTTATTGTCTATGTAAGCTAAGAAATAACGAGCTTCAGCATCTTTAAAAACAGGATTAACGTCTTTATCTAAGGTTCTTACTTCTTCAGCTATAATTGGTGGAACCCAAGATTTAGAGTCTTTATAAAGTTGGAATGGAAATTTAACAAACGTTTTAAGATCCTTTTTTGATGTAGCTTCTTTAATAGTAATCATAAATTATTTTATAGATTATCAGAATCTGAGTCATCAAAATCGTCTTTCTTCTTCTTTTTCTTCTTATCTTTTCGTTTGTTACGTTTTTGCTCGTCTTCAAGAGAATTTCCATTATCAATTTTCTTATCCTTATGGAAGTCTAAGCGGTAAGATGCACCAAAAGCAATATTAAAAACTGTTGGCGTGTCTTTGGTGTTAAAGGCAATGTTGGCATCTAATTGAAAATCTTTAGTCCATAAGTATGCACCACCAAACCTAAGAAGATTGTCAGCATAAAAATCGCTACTAATACCTTGAGTTTCACCAAAAACAACCCATTGAGGCGTAAATGAATGTGTTAAAGTCAGTATGTATTGAAAATCTGAGTAATCTGTACCAATTCTATCTAAAATAAAGTTAGTAACAAATACCCATCCACCGTTAAAGTTGTTTTGTGTAGCAACCATGATTTTAGGGCTAAATCCTTTTATACCTGGAGCAGTGTAAGGGTTGTCCTTTGTATCGAAATTTGCACCAGCATAAACAGCTACTGCCGGTATTAATGATTTCCATTGAAATGTTCTATTTGCATGGTAACTGTATAGGTTAGGTTTAGCTTCTTCAACATTTTTATACGGATCGTAAACTAAATACTTAGCACCTAAAGTTATATTTTTAAAGTTCGAACGCTTATTTTCAACAGGAATAGCTGCATTATTAAATGTAATGTTATCATTCTGATAAACACCATCTAACGAAAATTCTAATTGATCAAACAATACTCCATATCTAATAGCAAAGTCTAACCCAAAACCAGAAACTTCATATCTTAACGGTACATGTTCTTCTTTTACGGTAAAAGCACCAGCTTCAAACTGTACAACGCCAGTACCTAAAGAAAAAGCACTTTTTGAAACACCTGGACGGTTAGAGTTTATAACTTCTGTGTATTGTCCGTAGGCTGAGCTAAAAGTCAATGTAATTAATAAAACGAAAATGGATTTGAGTACTCGCATTGGTTTTTGGTTTAAGTCAAATATATATATTTTATACTTTTTTTAAGGAATAATAACGGATTATAAATGAGTATAATTGTATTTTTGAGTATTATTTATTTTTATGATACAAGAAGCTTCGGCCATGGGATTATTGAGAACGATTATAATTATATTGCTTGTTTACTTCGGTTTCAAGATATTAGCACGTCTTTTTGCACCTTTTCTTTTGCGTTTTGTAGCTAAAAAAGCTGAACAAAAATTTGGTCAACAATTTGGTGGGTTTCATAACCAAGCAAATCAAAGACAGCAACAAAAGCATAAAGAAGGGGAAACAGTTATTGATAAAATGCCTAATCAGAATAAACCATCAAACTCTAAAGTTGGTGAGTACGTTGATTATGAGGAAATCGATTAAGCTTGTTTTTGCAGAAACGGAAATCTCTAGTTATATTTCAAAAAAAATAACTACTTTTCAGAATCATTCAACTTAAAGCTTTTTCATGTCATTCTCTTTTAAACGCTTATTACCACATATCTTAGTTATATTAGGATTTGTAGTACTTTCTCTATCCTATTTTAGTCCTGTTTTACAAGGTAAAAAGATTTTTCAGAGTGATATTATGCATTACATTGGCATGGCTCAGCAGCAAAAAGAGTTTGCGAAAGAAACTGGAGAGCAAACCTACTGGACGAATAGTGCCTTTGGAGGAATGCCTACGTATCAATTAGGAGCAAAATACCCTCATAATTATATAAAAAAACTAGATTTAACCTTAAGATTTCTCCCAAGACCAGCGGATTACTTATTCCTATATTTTATTGGTTTTTATATCTTGTTATTGTCCTTAAAAGTAGATCTTAAACTCGCAGCACTAGGAGCATTGGCCTTTGGGTTTTCCACCTATCTTATTATTATATTAGGCGTTGGTCATAATGCCAAAGCGCATGCTATAGCTTATATGCCTTTGGTTTTAGCAGGAATTATACTCACATTTCAAAAAAAATATATTCTCGGATTTTTGCTCACAACTGTTGCTTTAGGCTTAGAGATTGTGACCAATCATTTTCAGATGACCTATTACCTTTTATTATTAGTTTTAGTACTTGGCTTAGCATATCTTATAGATGCTTACAGAAAAAAGGTCTTGCCACATTTCTTTAAATCTGTTGGATTATTGTCTATTGCAGCAATTTTGGCGGTTGGTCTCAATGCTACAAATATAATGGCTACACAAGAGTATGTTAAGGAAAGTACGCGTGGTAAAAGTGAGTTAACTATTAATCCTGATGGCTCTCCTAAAGAAGTGACTACAGGTTTAAATAAGGACTATATCACTGAATATAGCTACGGTATTTTAGAAACCTTTAATCTTTATATCCCAAAGTTTATGGGTGGTGGAAACACTGAAGATGTTGGTAAAGATTCTGAAACTTATAAAGCATATATAAACTTAGGTGCTTCACCAATTGAAGCGTTAGAAGCATCTCGAAATGCACCAATGTATTGGGGGAAACAACCTATTGTTGAAGCTCCAGCTTATGTAGGTGCAGTAATCATCTTCCTTTTTGTCTTTGGCCTATTCTTAGTTAAAGGGCGATTAAAATGGTGGTTAGTTGGAGGAACAATTTTATCGTTACTACTCTCTTATGGAAAGAACCTAGGGTTTTTAACGGACTTCTTTATCGACTATATACCTTTATATAATAAGTTTAGAGCAGTAAGTTCTATACAAGTTATTCTAGAATTATGTATTCCTGTTTTGGGCATTTTTGCTTTGGTGCGTCTATTTAACGATTTTCAGAAAGATGAAGAAAAGCTAAAGGCTTTAAAATATACAGTTGGTATTACTGCTGGTTTAGCTTTGTTTTTTTTACTGTTTAAATCTGCTTTATTTGACTTTGAAAGCTTTAGAGATGATGGTTATATCCAAGCGTATGGACAACCATTTATAGATGCAATTATTGAAGATCGAAAATCATTAATGACTACAGATACATTAAGAACTTTGATTTTAGTCTTGCTTTCTGCTGGGACAGTTTATCTGTTTTTAAAGAAAAAGCTATCTGAAACATTAACTGTTATTGTGTTTACTGTTTTATTACTTTTTGATTTGGTTACTGTGGATAGACAATATGTGAATAATGATAATTTCACCTCTGCATTAAGTGTTGATAAACCTTATCAAGCTAATGATGCTGACAAAGAAATTCTAAAAGATGAGGGACATTTTAGAGTTTTAGATATGTCTTCAGAAGGGCAGCGTAAACCGGGACGTGCGGCTTATTTTCATAATTCATTGTTTGGTTATCATGCGGCAAAATTAGGCAGAGCGAATGAGTTATTAGAGTTTCATGTGTATAAAAATAACATGAATGTACTCAATATGCTCAATACTAAATATATCATCGCAGAAGAGCAAGGTAGTATATTTCCTTATACAAATACTGATGCAAATGGTAATGCTTGGTTTGTTAGTGAATTAAAACAACTAACTGACGCCAATATAGAAATAAAAACTTTAGATAGTCTTAATACTAAAACTAAAGCGGTTACTACAATGTCTGATTTTAGTTCTAAATCTAAAGTAGTTACTTATCAAGTGGATTCTACAGCTTCAATTCAATTAAAAGAATTCCAACCAAATTATTTAAAGTATGAGTCAGATAATTCTAATAATGGATTAGCTGTATTCTCAGAAATCTATTATGAACACGGTTGGAATGCTTATATAGATGGAAACTTAACACGACACTTGAGAGTAAATTATGTATTGAGAGCATTAGAAATTCCTAAAGGAAATCACACTATAGAATTTAAGTTTGAACCACAAGTTGTAGAGACAGGAAGTACTATTGCTATGGCAAGTTCTGCTGTATTTGGAATATTGTTGCTTTTAGGGTTATTCTACACATTTAAGAAGAAAGATAACTGATTGTCATTCCTGTGAAAGCAATGAGCAAAAAAAAAGCACTTATCATAACTTACTATTGGCCACCTGCTGGAGGTCCAGGAGTGCAACGTTGGCTAAAGTTTGTAAAGTACTTACCAGACTTTGGTATAGAACCTATTATCTATTGTCCGGTGAATCCAAATTATCCTATTATGGATGAGAGTTTGGTAAATGAAGTCCCTGAACATATTACCATATTAAAGCGACCTATTAATGAGCCTTATGGTTTGGCAAGTTTGTTTTCTAAAGGTAAATCTAAGACGATAAGTTCTGGTGTTATTCCAAAAGCTAAAAAACAATCCTTGATTGAAAAAACAATGCTTTATGTAAGAGGGAACTACTTTATACCAGATGCTCGAAAAAACTGGATTACACCATCGGTTAAGTTTCTTTCAGATTATATTCAAATGCACGAGATTGGTACTGTAATTACCACAGGGCCACCACATAGTATACATCTCATTGGTTTAAAATTAAAAGCACAGTTAAATGTAAAATGGTTTGCAGATTTTAGAGATCCTTGGACTACTATTGGGTATCATAAAGAATTAAAACTAACAGATTCTTCAAAAGCAAAACATAAAGACTTAGAGCATCAAGTTTTAAATACTGCTGATGACATTATAGTGACTAGTAATCATACAAAAAACGAGTTTCTAACCAAAACTAAACAACCCATTTCTGTAATTACAAATGGTTACGATTCACATTCTATTAGAGTAGATGGGAAGGACGAGTTATTTACCTTATCTCACATAGGTTCACTGTTGTCTGAGCGTAACCCTTTAGTTTTATGGGAAGTGCTTTCAGAATTAATTAAAAATAATGACGAATTTTCTAAAGTTTTCAAACTACAATTAATTGGAGTGGTTAGTGATGATGTTGTTGATTCAATTTATAGAAGTGGTTTAAAGCAATATGTTGATGTTGTTGGCTATGTGAATCATGATGAAGCGATTAAATTTCAATTAAAATCGCAATTGTTGTTGTTGATAGAAATAGATTCTGAAGACACTAAAGCCATTATACCTGGTAAAGTTTTCGAATACCTTATTTCAGAAACACCAATAGTAGCGATAGGTCCAAAAAATGCAGATGTAGAGGAAATTATTAAGTCAACAAATACCGGAACTTATTTTAACTACAATCAAAAAAATGAATTAAAATCGCAAATTTTAAGTTATTTTGAAGCTTTTCAAAATAATGAACTAAAGGTCAATGCTATTGGCTTACAACCTTATAGTAGAAAAGCATTGACACAGAAGCTGAGTGAAGTTCTTAAGAAAAAATAATTAGTAAAATACATTTTTGGAAATTGGCAGTTTATAGTTGTAATTTGTACCTCTATGGGAATTGTATTAAAACAATCATTTAAGAATACCGTTACAACCTATTTGGGCTTCGGTATTGGTGCTATTAATACACTTTTTCTTTACACTAATTTTTTAACAGATGAATATTATGGTTTAGTTGCTTTTTTGTTATCTGCAGCTAATATTATGATGCCTTTTATGGCTTTTGGAGTTCATAATGCTATTGTGAAATTCTATTCGGCATTCAAGTCTAAAAACAGTATCAATAGTTTTTTAACCTTGATGCTATTTTTGCCTTTACTGTTTATAATTCCTGTTGCTTTAGTTGGCTATTTTGCTTACGATTCTATCTCTAGTTTACTTTCAAACGAAAATTCTATTGTAGAAGGTTATATCTGGCATATGTTTATTTTGGCAGTTGCCATGGCGTATTTCGAAATCTTTTTTGCTTGGACAAAAGTGCAGATGCAAACTGTCTTTGGAAATTTAATGAAAGAAGTATTTCACCGCGTTTGTATTTTCCTATTGTTATTCGGTGTGTATTTAGAGTGGTTGACAGTTGAGCAATTTATTGTAGGACTTGTGCTTGTCTATATCTTGAGAATGATTATTATGAAACTCTATGCGTTCTCTATAAGGTTTCCAAGGTTAAAATTTCAAAAATTAGAAAAGCAATTTTCGATATTAAAATATGCAGGCTTAATGATTATTGCAGGTTCTGTCGCTATGTTAATACTCGATATTGACAAGTTTATGATTGGTTTAATACTTCCAGATATAGAACAAGTGGCTTATTACAGTGTTGCTATTTTTATAGCCACAGTTATTGCAGTACCACAGCGTGCTATGCACCAAATAATGATGCCGTTAACAGCTAAATACCTTAATGAGAATGATAGGATTTCTTTAGAGGATTTGTATAAACGCAGTTCTATGACGCTTATGACAATCAGTGGTTTTATTTTCCTATTGATTATTTTAAACATTAATCAGTTGTATAAAGTTCTTCCTGAAGAGTTTACTGGTGGACTTTTTGTGGTCCTTATTGTTAGTCTAGCTAAGCTTTATGATAATTGCTTAGGAAATAATAATGCGATACTATTTAATAGTGATTATTACAGAATGGTTTTATTTTTTGGTGTATTATTAGCAATAATGGCAATTGTGCTCAATGCTATATTCATTCCAATTTACGGAATTGATGGTTCTGCGTTTGCCACTTTTCTTGCTGTCTTTATTTATAACACTATAAAAATCATTTTTGTAAAACAGAAGTTTAATATGCTGCCTTTTACTATGGCCTCGTTTAAAATAGTATTAACTTTAATTGGATTATCACTAATATTCTACTTTTGGGAATTTCCGTTCCATCCTATTGTAAATATTGCTTTAAAGTCTGCTGCTATTGGTTTTGTGTATTTTAGTTTTATCTATAAGTTGAATGTTTCCGATGATATTTCTAGCCAGATTAAGAAATATTTACGGTTGAAATAAAACATATCATAATTATAAGTCTCACTTTTAAGTCGGAATAGTTTTAGTTTAAACCAAATCATTTATATAAGCCACATTAACCACATGTGTCCCTTCAAAAGGAAGTACAGTAACGCGATTGCCAAATAATTCTGAAGCTCTTTCAGATTCTAAAGCAATTCGAGCTTCATCCAAATACTGATCCTCAGTACCATAAATCAATTTCACTTTAGTGTCATCAGACAAATATTCAAAATCAGTTACAGTTAATTCTTTAGGGATTCCACCAGAATGCAATACTAACTGAGAACATTGTATTTGTCGTTTTGCCATATAGCGCATCGCAACACTAACTCCTTGCGAATACCCAAGAATAATAAGGTTTGCATCTTTAGGAATATTTTCAGCTTCAAAAATACCATCAAAATAATTCAAGATATTTTTCATTCCAGCTTTGGTTTCATCTCTAGTCAGCCAATTAGCGCCTACATGCATTTTTGGTTGAATATAATATTTACTTGGAGCTTGAGGAGCAATGATACAATTCTCTTTGGCATCTAAATCTTTAAAATATTTTAGAAAATAACGACTCAAATAGCCCATACCATGACAAACAAACCAAACCGTCTTCGTCTGTGCTGTAAGCTCGTTTAAAATAGAGTAGGAGTTGCGACTATGATATGTAATTTCTTTCTCTTGCGAATTCATTATTCTAGGTAGTTTCAGTATTTTTGTAATCGACCTTAAAAATACGGTATTCTATGCAACAATCTAAAGAAGAATTCTTAGCTAGAGTTAATGCTGTGAGCAAAAACACATTAATGGAAACACTAGACATAGAAATGGTAGATTATGGTGATGATTTTTTAGTAGCAAGAATGCCAGTGACACCAAAAGTTCATCAGCCAGATGGTGTATTGCATGGAGGAGCGACTGCAGCATTAGCAGAAAGTGTTGGCAGTTTTGCATCGCATCTTTTTACAGATATCGAAAAATATTTTGTTAGAGGTTTAGAGATTACAGCAAATCATCTTAAAAGTGTAAAAGAAGGTCATGTCTATGCTAAAGCTACATTTTTGCACAAAGGTCGTACTACGCAATTGCTTGATATTAGAGTAACGGACGACGCTGATAATTTAATTTCTATCTGTCGTTTGTCAACGATTTCACTTCCTAAAAATAACTAAGAGAATGAATGAAGATTCATTTTTTAAGGCTTTAAATACTCAGTATTCAAAACGGTTGCCTTTTGTGGTTTATAGTAGACCAATTAATTCTATAATTAAATCTTGGCTTCAGAGTGATGATGTGCTACATACTTCAAAATCTTATACAGAAAGCGGATTTGTATTTGCGCCTTTTGACTTAGATCATGATGTAATTTTGCTTCCAATTACTGCATGTGAATATTCTGAAATTGAAGTTGAGACAGACATCGAAATTCAGCCAGAACAAAACAATAAACGTCAAAATAGAGATAATACCGATAAGGACAAGCATATTGACTTGGTTACAAATGGAATTACTGAAATTAATAAGAGTAGTTTAGATAAGGTTATATTATCTCGAGTAGAAACACATCATTTACAATCGATTAATCCTATTGATTTATTTAAGCAATTATATAATAGATACCAAAATGCAATGGTTTATTGTTGGTATCATCCTAAAGTAGGATTGTGGCTTGGTGCAACACCAGAGTTATTGTTTAAAGCAGAAGGCAAACAGTTAACTACAATTTCTCTAGCAGGAACACAGCCTTACAAAGTTAAATCAAAAGCGATATGGACGAATAAAGAGTTTGAAGAGCAACAAATTGTAACGAATTATATTACTAAGCAATTAGAGCCTTATACGAAACAAATTAATGTTTCTAATGTTGAAACCATAAGAGCAGGAAGCCTATTACATCTTAAATCTAGGATTACAAGTGTCATTGATGACTCATCAAATTTAAAATCTATTATTGAAGCTTTGCACCCAACACCTGCAGTATGTGGATTTCCAAAACAAGAGGCGAAAGATTTTATACTTGAGAATGAAAATTATAATCGTGAGTACTACACTGGATTTTTAGGTGAACTTAATTTAAAGCATTTAAAAACGAGAAATACCAATAGACGTAATGTTGAAAACAATGCTTATACAGTTGTAAAAACACAGTCTAATTTCTATGTGAATCTACGTTGTATGCAAATAAAAGATAAAGAAGCTTTAATCTATGTTGGTGGCGGAATTACTAGAGGCTCTAACCCAGAAAACGAATGGGAAGAGACTGTAAATAAAACTGCTACAATGACTTCTATTCTTAATTAATTTGCTTTAATAATTCGGTAACGGCTGCTTCAATCTGTTCGTCTTTTCCGTTAGTAACATTCTCAAAACCATTTTTTACTTTAATGTCTGGCTCTAACTGCTTGTTTTCTAAAACATCTCCAACCATATCTGTAACTTGCATGTTTGGAATTCCAAATACGATTCCATTTTGGATACGTTCCCACCACACAAAACTACAAGTTCCTGGGACAGGCATACCTATTAATTTTCCTATTTGAAGATCTTTGTATCCAGCAGGAGTACAATGCGCATCAGAATAATTAGACTCGCCAACGAGCATAACACTTGGTTTGGTCCAGCGACGTTGAGATTCTATACCAACTACTTTACCAGCATTTCTAAACTCCATGTACTTTTTACCACTTAAGAAAGTCGTTAAATCATCAACTAAATCACCACCTCCATTAAATCTGGTATCTACCACAAGTGCTTTTTTATTCACTTCTTCTCCCATAACATCTTCTAAGAATTCACGGTAACTACCATCACTCATGCTTCTCACATGCATATAGCCAATTTTACCATCAGATAGTTTATGCACCATTTTTCTGTTAATGTCTATCCAACGTTGGTAACGTAATTCGTTTTCCTGACCAATAGAAATAGGCTTTACACGTTCTTTCCAACGTGCTTTTGTGTTTGGATTGTAGTAAGAAATAATTGTTGATTTTCTAGCTTTTCGATTTAAAGCCTTATAGAAATTCATGTTTTCAGTAATAACGATATCATCAATAGCCTCAATGATAACTCCGGCTGTTACTTTCTTATCTCCTTGAATCAAAGGACTACCTTCCATGATTTCAGAAATCTTAATGCCTTTACCAGTATAGTTGGTGTCGTAAAAGATACCAAGTGAAGCCGTATTATCACCTTTACGATTTGGTGATCGGAATCTAGCTCCTGTATGTGAAGCGTTCAATTCACCTAAGAGTTCACCTAGTATATCTTTAAAGTCGTAGTCATTATTTACATAAGGCACAAATTTTTTGTAATTAGCACTTAGCTTGTCCCATGGTGCTCCATGTAAATTTGGGTCCAAGAATTTTTTCTTCACCTGTCTCGAAACATGATCAATGAGATACTCACGTTCTGAAGATAAATCGAAAGCCATTTCCGAATTTATTGCAACTCCTTTTCGTTTTCCTGTGGCAGCAGCAACCTTAGAAATTCTTCCTCCACTTAAAACAAATAAGTTTTTACCTTTTTCACCAAAAGTAAGTGAGCCTCCATTTCCAAACTTACCTAAGGATTTAATTTCCTTAGTTCTTAAATCTAATTTCCATAAGTCGGCTTTACTATCTGTACGTCCAATATAATATAGGTGTTTAGTATCGTGCGATAATTGAGCAGATGATAAACGTGTAGAGAATAAAGTTAGTTTTTCTTTTCGCTTATGTAGATTATCAAAATCTATAGTTATTGATTTTACTTTCTTTTTTACCTCTTTTTCATTCTTGTCATTTTTCTTTTTATCGTCTTTAGAACCTTTAGGCTTATCCTCTTTTTTATCATCTGGCAATAATTCAAATTCATCCTTTTTTAATTTGAATTTGTCATATGCCTTTTGAGTTAAAAATACACCATAAATATCACTTTCTGCAGGACCAGTTTTTGCAACACTATGCATTCCACTTCGATCAGATGCCCAATATAGAATACTACCATCTTTAGACCATTGCGGATAAAAATCGCTAAATCCACTTTTTGAAACATTGATAAGTTTTTGATCTCCATTGGCACTAACAATACCTATTTCACCTACCCAATAACGGTCTGGATAAAAAGTAATTGCAAACCATTTTCCATCAGGACTCCACTCAAAATCTTGATCACCATCTGCATATGAGAAATGTTTTTCACCATTGTGAATACTTGTAATTTTCTTAGATTTTAAGTTAATGGTTTTTAATTTTGTGCGATCTTCTAAGTACGCTACGTCATCACCAGAAGGTGAGAATTTTGGTTGAAAAGTTTCAGCTTTATTTTCTAATAAAATAGCTTCTTTGAGCTCTAGTGCGTTAGTAAAATATTTTTCGTCTTTATTAGATAAGGTTTGTGTATAGAGGTTCCAACTATTATTACGCTCACCTGCATAAACTATGGTGCGCCCATCTGCACTAATATCTATACTACGCTCTTGCTCTGGAGTGTTTGTTAATCGTCTTGTAAGACTTCCATCTACTGAAGTTGCAAAAACATCACCTCTGTATATAAAAATTAATTCCTTGCCATTTGGAGAAGGTTTCATTTCTCGTACACCTCCATTTACAAAAAGCAATTCGTTTTGCAGTAATGAAGTATCTCCAGAAACATCTACAGTAATTAGTTTTGGTTTTTCACCAGGGATTTGTGTATAAATTTGACCATTAAAACTATAGCATAAAACACCTGTATTTGAAGTTGATAAATGTCTAACAGGATGCATTTTAAAATCTGATATCTGAATAGTTTCATTAGGGTTTGAAAGGGAAGATTGATAAACGTTTATAGTGCCTGACATCTCAGATAAATAATAAAAGGTGTCATTAGATCCAAAAACAGGATTTCTGTCTTCACCATTAAAATCTGATAGTTTTTGGTACTCTCCAGATGCTTTTTTAATCCAAATATCTCTTGTTACTGAAGATGTATGATGCTTTCTCCATTGATCTTCATAGCCTTTAATTTCTTCAAATAAAATATCTCCTTTTGCATTATTTCTAGCTTCATACGCTGGCATGCTAAGAAGTTGCTTTGGTAACTCTGCATTTAGAGAGACACTATATAATTCACCTAGTTGATGAAACAACATTGATTTTTGGTTATCTAAACGAATAGAATTAAACCAAATTTCATCATCCTTTTGCGAGAAATCTGTTGCCCAATCATCTGCAGAATGAAAGGTTAAACGCTTTATATTTCCACCATTAGATGCTATTACAAAAACATCAAAATTACCGTGTCTATTAGAAGAAAATGCAATTTTAGAACCATCATGAGACCAAACAGGTTTAGTGTCGTAATCACTATGGGTTGTTAAACGAGTTGCTTTTCCTCCATTAACAGAAACTAAATAGATGTCTGCATTATAGGTAAATGCTATCTGTTGTCCGTTAGGAGATATGGCTGTATTTCTAAACCATAAATTTTCGTTGCTTTGAGCTAATAATATTTCAGTGGTGAAAAAAGTGAATGCAAAAATAAGAGGGAGAATGATTTTCATTATAATGGATTTGATGATAAAGTTGTGAAAGTTAATGAATTAATTGTAATATAATTCACCTAAAATTAAAGATGCTTATTAAACAGTCTATATTTTTTTTAACCTTATAAATTCGGTAATTTTGTTTTAGAATGAAGCACTCCAAAATTCCCTTGTCGCAAACGGTTGTTACCTTATGCAAAACTCATAATATAAAGCATATTGTTATTTCTCCAGGAAGTAGAAATGCACCTTTAACCATTGGTTTTACTCATGATATTTTCTTTAAATGCTACAGTATAGTTGACGAACGTTGTGCTGCATTTTTTGCTTTAGGTATTGCACAACAACTACAAGAACCAGTTGCTGTGGTTTGTACATCTGGTAGTGCATTGCTTAATTACTTCCCTGCTGTTTCTGAGGCATATTATAGCAATATTCCCTTAGTAGTATTATCTGCGGATAGACCCAAACATTTAATTGATATTGGAGATGGACAAACCATAAAGCAGAAAAATGTTTATGGTGAGCATGTGTTATACAACGCAAATCTAAAGCTAGATTTAAAAGAAGATAAAAACAAGGATGAGGTTGAAGAGCTACCAATCTTTAAAAGTATTGAGAATAAGCTTGAACGCTTTCTAGGACTTCAACAAGATATACAATCTAGTAACGAATCTAAAATACATGAAGCTTTAACGACTTCGAAATTAGAATCCGGACCTGTGCATATAAATGTTCCTTTTGATGAACCTTTGTATGAAATGGTTGATGAACTTTCAATTAGTCCTAAGTTATTTAAAATTCAGAATAGAGCAGAGCAAGTTGATGATATACAAATTAAGAACTTGGTTGATATTTGGCAGAGTTCTAAACGAAAGATGATATTGGTTGGAGTGTTACAACCCAATTCTATAGAAGAGCAATGGTTGCAACTTATAGCGGATGACGATAGTGTTTTGGTATTTACTGAGACCACTTCTAATTTGCATCATCCTGATTTTTTTCCTGGTATTGATAAAATTATTGCTCCTTTAAACGAGGTTGACTTCAAGATATTACAGCCAGAAATCTTACTCACTTTTGGTGGTTTAGTGGTTTCTAAAAAGATTAAAGCATTCTTAAGAGCTTATAAACCTAAACACCATTGGCATATTGACTTGTTTAAGGCTAACGATACATTTTTCTGTTTAGAAAAACATATTAAAGTAGCACCAAACACATTTTTTAGTAAATTTTTACCTCAGATAGATTCAATTGAAAGTAATTATAAGCCAGAATGGTTGTCTATTAGAGAGAAACGCAGAAAACTTCATAATTCATATTTAGCGACTATACCATTTTCAGATTTTACTGTATTTAATTCAGTTATTAAAAGTCTTCCAAACGAAAGTCAATTGCAAGTTGGTAATAGCTCTGCTATACGATATACACAGCTATTTCAGTTGCCAAATACTATAAGCGTTTTTTGTAATAGAGGTACTAGTGGTATTGACGGTAGTACAAGCACAGCTATAGGTGCTGCAGTGGTTTCAAAAAAGCAAACTATTTTTATTACTGGAGATTTGAGTTTTTTCTATGATAGTAATGCGCTTTGGAATAATCATATTCCTAACAATTTTAGGATTATTGTAATTAATAACAAAGGTGGGGGTATTTTTAGAATTCTTCCAGGTCATAAAAACTCAGATAATTTTAATACGTATTTTGAAACCAAGCACCAGCTTACAGCCAAACAATTGTGCAACATGTATAAATTAGATTATATTAAATCGGATAGTGAAACAACGTTGCAAAGTGAGTTAGAAACTTTTTATAATGCATCTCACCAACCAAAATTATTAGAGATTTTCACACCATCTATTATAAATGATAAAGTGCTTTTAGATTATTTTGAGTATTTAAAGTAAGATAGCAGTTAAGTTGTGACTAATTGATTTTTAGCGTGTCTAAAAAATACTTACCTTTAGTGAGACAATTTATTTAACCTAAAACAAATAACAAAATGAGTAAAAGAGATGACTTAATTGCAAAGTACGCAGCTGATTTAAAAGACAAGTGTGGTATGAAAGCAGACATGGATTTATTAACTAAAGTAACTGTAGGTTTAGGTCCTTCAATTTACAATGCAGATTCTTCTACTGTTTCTGGATCAGATGAAAAAGAATTAGCTACTGTGAAAAACAACTATTTAATCAAGAAATTAGGATTAAAAGATGGTGCTGATTTAGATAAAGGTATTGCTAAAGTAATGGATACTTACGGGCAATCTAACAGAAATAAATACAGAGCTGTAGTTTATTACATGTTATGTAAGCACTTTAACAAAGAGTCTGTTTACTAGTAGATAGATTTTAAAAAAATATTTAAGCGTTATGGTTTTCTAACCATAGCGTTTTTTCTTTTATGATAAACTAGTTTCAGCATCTCACTAATATCAATACCTTTGCAGCATGATAAATTTAGGCGAATATAATACCCTCGAAATTTTAAGAGATACAGAACCAGGATTATTTTTAGGTGATGGTGCTGAAGGTGAAGTTTTATTACCTAATCGTTACGTTCCTGAGGTATTTGAAATAGGTGATAAGATAGATGTATTTGTTTATTTAGATAATGAAGAACGACCAGTAGCTACTACAGATAAACCATATGTTAAAAATAGAGATTTTGCTTTGTTACGTTGCAATCAGGTAACTAAGTTTGGAGCATTTTTAGATTGGGGTTTGGTAAAAGAATTATTTTGTCCTTTTAAGGAACAAGCTTTTAAAATGAAAGCTGGTGGTTGGTATCTAGTGCATTGTTATTTAGATTATGAAACCGAACGTTTAGTAGCTTCTAGTAAGACCAATCGTTTTTTAGATAATAAGGAATTAACGGTAGCACAATTTGATGAGGTCGATCTTATTGTGTCTCACCCTTCAGAATTAGGGATGAATGTTATCGTAAATAAAATACATTTAGGTTTAGTTTTTAAAGATGATATCTATAAAGATATTAGTGTAGGTGATCGCCTAAAAGGTATTGTTAAGAAGGTGCGTCATGATAATAAATTAGATATATCTTTAAACCAAATTGGTTATAGAAATATAGAACCTAATGCTGAATTTGTTTTAAATGAATTGAAAGATAATAGCGGTTTTATACCCCTGCATGATAAATCGAGTCCTGAAGCTATTAAAGAGCAATTGCAAATGAGTAAAAAGAACTTTAAAAAAGCAATAGGGTCACTTTATAAAGACCGTTTAATAACTATAGAATCTGATGGAATAAGACTAGTTTAAGCCTACTTTTATTTTTCTTTTAACGCGGTCATATATAGTATCTAAGCCTTCATAAATACTATCGAAGCAGATATCTTTCCATTCACAAAAACTACTTTCTATTTCGGCATTCATTCTAGTGGCATCATTATAGCTTACTATACCATAAGCTGATAAATTAGGTAAAGATTGCCTAGCTTCTTTTAAATCTAATAAAGAAATTGAATATGAATTCACTCTATTAGCAATAATGCCAAAAGGTTTAGAGTTTCCAAAGTATTCAAGAAGGTCATTAAGCGTTTTCTTTACAGCGCTTAAATCTATATGCGCACCTTCATTAAATTCTACAACAGCAAGATGATTAAAAAAATGCACAATACCTACATCTGATGTTGTTTGCTTGATGATCTGGGGAGCTAGTTCAGTATTTCTAATGCTCATTTTCTAAGAATATTTAATTATTATAGCTAAACTTTATATTTTTTTAAACCTAAAGCGTTTATTAGACACATAATTAAGTCACTTAAATGTTTAGTTACAAATATATTATACGTATATAAATTTGTTTTGGATGTTTTAAATTATAAATAATATGGAGGCAATAAATACATCACAACATTGTTATTAATTCCTTATTTTTGTGGTTAAAATTTTGAAGAAAATGAGTCCAATAGATTGGAAAGTTGCGAAGACTTATGAAGATATAACATATCATAAATGCAATGGTGTTGCTAGAATCGCATTTAACCGCCCAAATGTTCGTAACGCATTTCGTCCTAAAACTACCTCAGAGCTTTATGATGCTTTTTATGATGCTGGTGAGGATGTAAATATTGGTGTAGTGCTTTTAAGTGCAGAGGGCCCATCGTCTAAAGATGGTATTTGGAGCTTTTGTTCTGGAGGAGACCAAAAGGCAAGAGGCCATCAAGGTTATGTAGGTGATGATGGTTACCATCGTTTAAATATATTAGAAGTACAGCGTTTAATTCGTTTTATGCCAAAAGCTGTTATTGCTGTCGTACCAGGTTGGGCTGTTGGTGGAGGACACAGTCTGCATGTCGTTTGCGACTTAACTTTAGCAAGTAAAGAGCACGCTATTTTTAAACAAACCGATGCAGATGTTACAAGTTTTGATGGTGGTTATGGCTCAGCATATTTAGCGAAAATGGTAGGACAGAAAAAAGCTAGAGAGATCTTTTTCTTAGGCAGAAACTATTCTGCACAAGAAGCTTACGAAATGGGAATGGTAAATGTTGTGATTCCGCATAACGAATTAGAAGCTACTGCCTACGAGTGGGCACAAGAAATTTTAGCTAAATCACCGACATCAATTAAAATGCTAAAGTTTGCAATGAATCTTACCGATGATGGTATGGTTGGGCAACAAGTATTTGCAGGCGAAGCTACGAGATTAGCTTATATGACAGATGAAGCAAAAGAAGGTAGAGATGCTTTCTTAGAAAAAAGGAAACCTAACTTTCCGAAGAAATGGATACCTTAATCTAAATTATTTTCATGAAGAAGATTAAACCATGGCTTTCAGCCATGCGCTTAAGAACATTGCCACTTTCGGTTTCTGGTATAATACTAGGATCTTGTTTTGCATATTATAACGGTCATTTTAATCCATGGGTTATGGTATTAGCAATTTTAACGACCATGAGTCTACAAGTACTGTCTAATTTGGCAAATGATTATGGAGATGGAGTTAGAGGTACTGATAATGATGAACGTGTTGGTCCTGAGCGTGCTATACAAAGCGGTGAGATTACACCAGAAGAAATGCTTGAAGCTATTAAAAAAAATATCTTAATAGTTATAGTCTTAACTTTATCTCTCATATGGGTGGCTTTTGGACCTACTAATTTTTTGTTTTTATTACTATTTGTTTTTTTTGGTGGCTTATCAGTTTATGCAGCACTAAATTATACAATGGGAGATTCACCTTATGGTTATCGTGCTCTTGGAGATATTTTTGTTTTTATATTTTTTGGATTGATGAGTACTATAGGGAGTTATTTGCTTTATATGCATACTATTGATCATGTTGTTATTTTGCCAGCATTAGCTTTAGGTATGCTAAGTGTAGGTGTTCTTAATTTAAATAATATGAGAGACATTGGTCCAGATGCCAATGCTGGTAAAATCACTTTAGCTGTTAAATTAGGTATAGAAAATGCTAAAAAATATCATTTTTCTTTAATCATAGGGGCAATGGTACTTAGTGTTATATTTTCAATTTTATACTATGTAGAACCTTATAATTTTATGTATCTCATTGCGTTTTTACCATTAATAAGTCACATAAAAAAAATTAAAGTCGCAAAAACAGCAGATGATTTTGATAGTCAACTCAAGGTTTTGGCATTATCTACGTTTCTATTTTCATTGCTTTTAGGTATTGGTTATATTTTGTGTTAATTTTTGGGAACATTTTATTAATACGAAAATAACGGTCAGTGGTTATGCCGGTTTAGTATTCTCAAATAAAGAGCATTCATGTTTTAGTAGATTCTTTTATTACTGGAAATGAAAAAGTCTCTGCGATAGGTTTAAATAGCTTAAGAGCACTTGCTCAAAAAAATAAGAAACATCTTTTACTACATGAGTCAAAAAAAAAAGCAAGCTATAATAAGCTTGCTTTTTTCTATTCATTATACTTATAATTTATTTAATTATAAGCTTTTGTGTTTTGCTTTGACTATCATTAAATACTTTCACAAAATACACACCAGTTCCTATTGCTGAAATATCAACGGTATTAATTAAATCTAAGTGATTTATTGCCGTATTTAATACTAATCGGCCTTGTATATCATATAAACTTACCGTCGTTTCTGCATTTAATTCTCCTTTTATAATTAAGGATTTTGGATTAGTCGTTGTATATATTTGTATATAATCTAGTTCATTGTTACCTACCGATAATACTGTCGATGAGACACGTAGATAGAAACGACCTGTACCGCTTAAATCAACATTTGGAGTAAATGTATAATCACCTGAATTTAGTAATGTAACTGTATTAGTAACATTATCTTCTAAATAAACATCAACATTACTTGGTAATGTGGTTTCACTTATACTAAAAGTAATTTGCTCACCTTGATTAGAATTGACACCTAATGGAATTACAGTATTAACTAAATCTGAAGGATTTAACGCCTGTAAAGCTATTGGAAGCCCTGTGTTATCTTCTACTAAATGAGAATAAAGCGCAAAATTTGGTGCTACATTACCTAAAATTTTACCATCGTATCCAAGGTCTAAACCTTGACTTGCATTTTCGTTAAAATAGAATTCAGTACCATAATCATTGTTAGCTGTGCCAATATTAAGCTTTAAAAAAGTTAATTGATTTGAATTACGACCAAGTATAAAATCATCATCCGAACCTATTGCTCTCATTGATGGATCAAAAACAATATCATGATCATTTACATAAGTATCATTTGCTGCAACAAAGAACCCTTGTCCTGGTGCCATTAGTTTGACACTAGCATTGGCTAATGTAATAACGTCCCATTTGTTAGCTACAGCACTTCCTGCATAACCATATATACCTGAGATATCCTCTAAAATATCCATGTTTCTTATGATTGTGCCCATTCCGTCATCGAATATTACAAATTCTAGAAACAAATCCATATCAAGATAAGAAGGGTATGGATTACCAATTAAGTTCCAATCTGGGAATGTTGCTCCTGTATCTAATATATTCACACTTATTTGTGATGTAGGTACTGTACCTGCAAAAGTTAAATTAGTTCCAGGATCTAAACTAGGATCTGTACCAGCTCTATAGCCTTTTCCACTTATTAAAGTTAAGGATGGTGATTCAGCATCTGTATAATTTATGTATGAATCAGCCGTTTTATCAAAAGGACCAAAAGCATATGTTATTGGGTTAGTACTACCATTATTTAATAAGTCAGTAGCATTAGTGTCAGAACTTAAAAAATCTGCCCACGTCTGCCCTGAAAGTGGAGGTGAAATTAAATCATTACCTCCAGAATTAGCATTAACAAAGCGCTCATATTTTATTGCACCTTCAACTGTACCATCAGCAATTAAACTTGAATACAACTGCGATGTTGATTTTAAAGTCGTTGTATTAGCTGTTAATGTTACACCTGGATTTACAGTTAATGATGCACCAGCTTCGACTATTATAGCATCAATTGCAGTATTCATGGAAATTACAGCTTCACCATCCATGACTACAATAGTATCGTTATTACTAGATACGTTATTTGGGTCATGCGGAGACCAAACATTGTTATTATAGGTATAAGCTATAGGATCTTCGCAGATTTTGGTAACCATAAGGTCATCAATTCCTGCTTCAACAATATCACCACCAAATGGGCCATCAGCCGCAGATACTCTAATGACTAAACTTGAGCTTTCTGGAATTTCTGCTGTAGCTTCAGTCCATTGTGCTTGTACAGTTTCATCACCATATGATGCAAGGGTAGTATAGTTAGTACCACCATCAATTGAATATTCTAATAAAAAGAAATCACCTGCATCGTCACCAGCATCACGTTGACCAAAGAAATACCAAATTGATAAATTGGAATCGGAAGGAATGGTATAGACAGGTGAAGTAGCAATTGAAGTACCACCGTCAATATCATTAACTCCTGCTGATGTAGTATTTGTTGCTGTGTAAAATGCGTTTGTACCTACCGCACTATGATCATTTTCTGGTTGTGTTTGTACACCTAATGTCGTTTGTGCTGTTGGATCTGCAATAATAAATGTTCCAGTAGTAGCATCTCCTGATGTTGTCCAATCCGTGCCGGTTCCGTTTTCAAAATCTACATCAATTTCAACTAAGTCAATGCCTTCACATGGGCAAGCATTTGCACAAGATCCACCACAATCAACACCAGTTTCATCACCATTTTGTATACCATCAAAACATGTCGGCGTTGGTTCGGTTTCAATAATATGTAAAAATTGATTAATTGCCGGATTAAGAATTTCATCAACAATTCCTGAAGGCCATCGAACTACCACTTTATCTACTTGAGTGCTTACTCCAATTCCGAAATGTTGTGTAAACGAATTTACCAAACCATACCCTTCTCCCGAGCGGACATCTCTTATTTGTTTCCCCCAAGTACCATATAATTCCACTCGGGCTCCAATACCGTTTATATTACTTACTGTTCCTTCTAATTGAATATTAAGAAAATTATTTGAGTTTCCTTGATTTAGCCAAATTCTATCTTTTATTGAAGTTGGTGAATTGAATCCATTAGCATATCCGGCATAAATATCTAAGAAACCATCATGATTAATATCTCCTACAGAGAACGAGTGAATTTGATCGGAGTTAAACGGATTTATTGCATTCTGAAACGTACTATCCCCATTATTATAGAAAAGGAAGTGACTATTAGTTCCAGATACCATTAAATCTATATATCCGTCATTATTGAAATCTTTAAAGAAACCTTGAATGCCTGTAATATTTTGTGAATCTAGAGTTGGTAATAAGCCACTACCTGAAGTAATTTCGGTAAAGGTTCCGTCACCATTGTTTCTCATTAAATTAGGACCTTCATAGTGGTTTATTATAATGGCATCTAAATCACCATCATTATCAATATCACCAAAATCAGATAACCAGGTTTGAGCTCCTATTTTAAGATTAGCTTGTTCGGCAACTTCAGTATAATTGTTATTGCCATCATTTTGCCATAACATGTTTATACGACGTGGATCATTAGGGTCGTTCACACCACCTCGACATTTAGAAATGTAAAGATCTAAATCTCCATCATTATCATAGTCTATCCACATACTGGCATAATTTCCAGAATTGTCACTACTTGGAGTCGTTGCGGTCCCTATTAAGTTCGTATTCCATGTTAGTGTTCCATCCTGATTATTTTCATATGCTCGTGATTCTGCGTCATCATGACAAGCAAAAATATCGGCCCAGCCATCGTTATTGATATCCGCAAAATTGACACCTTGCAAGAATATGTTTGAGCTCGACAAGGTAGACTGCGTAAACGAATCATTACCATTATTATTCTTTATGATTTTCAAGTTATCATAAGCTCCACCAGACATTACATCATTATAACCATTATGATCAAAATCAGCAATGGCAGTTCCCCATTGATTTTGAGTACTTACATTACCGTGATAGTGGCTAGTAAAAGGTTGTCCAGCACCATTTTGATACTGAATACGAAGTTCTCTAGCATTATTAAATTGTACAATATCATCTTTTCCATCACCGTTCATATCGATAACTCCCATAGGTAATCCACTAAAATTGTCTTGACCAATAAGAGAAGTGCCATCAGTGAAAGCAACTGTGTTTCCACCAGGATTACTATTGTTCACTGCAATTATTGTAGTTGCTTGGTCAGATTGTAAACCATCACTTACTATTAATGTTACTGTAAACTCAGCCGAACTCGTAAATACATGGCTAATAGTTTGCCCTGAACCGGTATTACCATCTCCAAAATCCCATGAATACGTTAAAGGATCATTATCAGTATCAAATGATGCAGAGGCATCGAAATCAACACTCAAAGGTGCAGGTCCATTTACTGTAGATGCTGAGAATAACGCTACTGGTGGGGAAGACGTTGTAGGTGTTAGACTATTAATCCAATCTTCAATTAATTGAACACCTGCTGTATCCACAACATCTTTTGCGATAGGTGGCATTTCAATACCAGTTTGTGTAGAATTCATTCTAAAATGTGCCATTGAATTTGCAACATCTTGAGGGATAATAACCTTAGGATTGGTCAAACCTTCATCATATACAACATCACCATAAACAATATTTTGATTTCCTAATGACGTTGTATAACGAGCATCAAACATAGCTACATTATCTACTGTTGGGTTATGACAACTTGAACAGTTCACATCGATATAAGATCTAGCTCTATCTTCAAGAGAAGCGCTTAAATCGTCTTTCGCAGCTACAGCTGGATATGTACTGACATTACCGGTAGTAATGGTTTCTGTTATGAGTCCGAGTTCACTAAAATTAACGAGTTGATTCATCGTAATACCTGAACTAGGATATAGAATAGCCTTATTAAGGTTTCTTGTTTTTGGTCCTAAAACACTACCGTTTTGAGGGAAGTGACAAGACGCACACTCGTTTCTACTTGGGTAATGCCAGGATTGAGTAACTCCGTTCACAATGACGTCTTCATCAACAGCAGCATTTAATAGCGTTGCATCTGTTTCGGCAGCATTCCACTTATAGGTCAAATAGTAATAGACGTCATCATCACCTTTAACTTCAAATCGCGTTTCAAGACGTTGCCCACCAACCTCAAAATGTTTAATTAGGACTGAGCCTCTTGGAAAGTCCCAAGCTTCATCGTTTGAAAAAGTAATTTGCTCGTCAGCAGTATCGTATGAGCCATCATTTGGTATAGCCATCCATCTTGTTTTTGCAGCCCCATCAGACCAAAAAGGTTCAATCATATCATAAGGGATGAGCCCTGGGCTAGGGGTTAAGGCAACTAAATTGGAAAAAGCTCCAGTTTGTGATAATAAGGCAGGAATACCAGTGTTTCCTGAAGGTGTAGTAGATGGTAAATTACCATTAAGAAATTTTGCAATCGCTACAGCGCTAATGGCTGGGTTGTCAAATACAATTGTTTGAGATGTATTTGAGTTTATAAGCTTATCATGTCTTTTAAAAGTGGTGATAGTATTGTTGTCTCGCAATGGTTGAAGCGCGTATGATCCAGAAGTTAGTTTTTCATGATCTGCAACCGCTAAAACTTCATATTCTGAATAATTTGATGAATTAATTCGTGACTCATTAAAATATATAACTGCAAGTGTTGCAATTGCTAGAGTTAAAAATGTAATAAGTTTCTTGTTCGCCATTTTCTTTGTGGAATTAACAAAAAAATGCATGCAAAAAAATCATATGCTATTTGTACATAAACAGAAAAGAAGATGTATCGAAAAAATCGAAAGCATTAATGAAGAATCTTGCGTGTAGTTTTATGCCATTTTTATTGATATTTGTTTTAATAGGTACGCTTGAAATAATTTCAAATATTATATGCGCTACAAGATGGCTAATAATTACGTCTAATTGTAATATTTTCGTTTATCGTATAAGTTTATAGGCTATAGTACTTTTTAGTGATTCTTAAAGCATTGTTAGATAAGTTTTCAAAGCTTACAAAGATTCATTACCTCTAGGTATTGGCTATATTTTGTATTAATTTTATTGGAACATTTTATTTCTTAAATATTTGCACATGAAAATTACATTCTACGGTCATGCCTGTTTAGGTATTCAGATAAAGGACATTGATATTTTAGTAGACCCTTTTATTACAGGAAATGAAAAAGCTTCAGCAATAGATATAAATGACTTAAAAGCAGATTATATTTTAGTAACGCACGCACACCAAGATCATATTTTAGATATTGAGACTATTGCTAAACGTACAGGAGCTGTGATTGTATCTAATTACGAAATTGTAGTTCATTATCAAAGTTTAGGTTTAGAAGGTCACCCAATGAATCATGGTGGTTCTTGGGATTTTGAATTCGGAAGCCTTAAATATGTCAATGCCATACACACGTCTTCTTTTCCAGATGGGAAGTATGGTGGGCAACCAGGTGGTTTTATTATAGAAGGAGAGCATAAAAACATTTATATCGCTGGTGATACAGCTCTTACTATGGATATGAAACTCATTCCATTGCAAACCAAGTTGGACTTAGCTATTTTGCCTATAGGTGATAACTTCACTATGGGAGTTGATGACGCTATTCTCGCTAGTGATTTTGTTGAATGTGATAAAATCTTAGGTTATCATTTTGATACTTTTGGTTATATAGAAATCAATCATGAGGAAGCTAAACGTAAATTCTTTGATAAGGATAAGGATTTGATGTTATTAGATATTGGTGAAAGTGTTGAGCTATAATTTAATTATAATGAAATGAGTTGGATTAAAACTATAAGTTACGAAAAGGCAGAACTTGGACTGAAGAGAATATATGACCGTATAAAAGGACCTAATAATAATATTGATAATATTTTATTAATACATAGTCTAAGACCTCATTCTTTAGTTGGTCATATGACACTTTATAAAAATGTTTTGCATAATTCTAATAATACGCTTCCAAAATGGTATTTAGAAGCTATTGGTGTTTATGTGAGTTATCTTAACAAGTGTGATTACTGTTTTAAGCATCACTATGAGGGTTTTAAAAGATTGTATCAGAATGATATAGAATCAGAAAAATTTAGAGAAGCAGTTATAGATAATAATCTAATAGGAATCTTTGAAGAAAGATATCTCGTTGGTTGTCAGTATGCAAAAGACTTAACTCTAAACCATAATGCTATTAGAAAAGAGACTATTGAAAAGTTAAGAGAAGAAGGTTTTTCTGATGGAGAAATATTAGAGATTAACCAGGTCACAAGTTATTTTAATTATGTTAATAGAACTGTTGTAGGTTTAGGCGTAGATACAAAAGGAGATATCATTGGGCTTTCACCAAATAACAGTGATGACCCAAATAGTTGGAATCATAAATAAATGCTTGTAGAGTCAACCAAAATATAGTTTACCGCACTTTACTTCGCATTACCAATTTGTGTATAAGTCTTGGGGATAATCGTTTTACAAGTACTCCAAATTTTTCAAACTTACCAATGTAAGCTTCATACTTTTCTTTGCGTATGGCTTTAATCATTTTCTTTACAAAGACATTAACGTCTAATCCGTTTTCTGTCATGTCATCTTGGTAGTCTTGTTTACTGCCATCAGCTGTTAAAGCATTACGCGCGACATTGGTGTTTACAAAACCAGGACATATCATGGTTACCTTAACGTTGTCTTTATCGTGTTCTAAACGTAAAGCATCGAAAAAACCATGTAAAGCATGTTTGGCTCCGCAATATGCAGATCTGTAATGTGAGCTAAATTTGCCCATAAGGCTAGATACCACCACAAAATGACCAGATTTGTTGGCGACAAAATGTGGTAAAATAGCCTTAGTTAAGGCTATTGTACCCAAATAATCTATTTCCATTAATTTTTTATCGACTTCGATAGTCGTTTCTATTATTGGAGAGCGTTGACTAATGCCACCATTATTAATTAAGATATCCACTTTATCAAAAAGAGTTGTGGCACTTTCAGCAATGGGTTTCATATTTAGATAATTAGCTAAGTCTAAAGTCAGTACCTCTACATTCTCTGGATATAGACATTGATTTTTAACCTCTAATAATTCAGCTTTTCTACGAGACGATAAAATAAGTTTACAATCTTGTTTAGATAGTTCTATAGCAAGTGCTTTTCCAATGCCACTAGAAGCACCAGTTATCCAAACTACTTTGTTGTTAAATATCATTCGTTACTTTTTTGAGTTTAACCACTCTTCTCTTAAATTCTCAGAAATCTTTCCAGTACCATCATGTCTCCAACCTGGAGGTTTAAAAAGGTAAAGTATTCTATTTTTTAAAGATTTTTTTCCTGTCAAGCTATCTTTAAACATGCGCACCCATTCAATGAATGCAATTTTAATTGGATTGTATGTCTTTATGTTTTTCACCAAACCATAAACTACTTTTTCGTCTTTTAGTTCTGGTTGAAATGTGCCAAAAAACTTATCCCAAATAATCAAAATTCCGGCATGGTTTCTATCAAGATATAACGGATTGCTTCCATGATGTACACGATGATGTGATGGTGTGTTAAAAATAGCTTCAAACCATTTTGGCATTTTGTCTATAGCTTCTGTATGTATCCAAAATTGGTATAATAAACTAATAGACATTTGTAATAATATCATTGCAGGGTGAAAGCCTAATAAGGGCAACCATAACCAAAAAATAAAGGTGTAAAAGCCACCAGACCATGTTTGTCTCAGTGCAGTACTTAAATTATAATGCTCAGAAGAATGATGTACCACATGAGAAGCCCAAAATAAACGGCACTCGTGTGATATGCGATGAAACCAATAATAGGCAAAATCATCTGCAAAAAAAATAAGTATAAAAGCCCACCAAACTACTGGAATTGTAAATAATCTAATGTTGTCATAAACCCAAAAGAATGATAGTAGTACTATGGCTTTGCTAGCAAAACCTAGAAACACATTACCTAAGCCCATTACGATAGAAGACAATGCATCTTTGCTCTCATAAGTCTTAATGTGCTGCTTAGTAGTAACATATAATTCTAATAACATTGCCAAAATAAAAAATGGAATGGCATAAAGGATTATATTAGGAAAATCGGGCATCTGTAGTTGTAATTAGAGCTCTAAAATACAAAAATAATTACCTATTTTTGAAAACAATAATGAAGGCAACTTACCAGAAATACATCCTAAACTTTAAAAGACCAAGCGGTACATCTCGAGGCGTTATGACTGCTAAAGAAACCTGGTATATTAAACTGGAAAATGATGGTGAAATTGGAGTGGGTGAGTGTGGTATCTTAAGAGGCTTGTCTACAGATGATAGACCAAATTATGAAGATAAACTAAAATGGGTTTGCAATAATATCCAACTAGGATTAAACACATTACTCGAAGAGTTAATAGAATGGCCAAGCATTCAATTTGGTTTAGAAACCGCATTTAAGTCTTTAGAAAGTTCAAATCAATTTAATTTATATCCTTCAGCATTTACAAAAGGTTTTGATGCTATTACGATCAATGGTTTAGTATGGATGGGTGATGAAGCCTTTATGAGAAAACAGATTAAAGAAAAGATTGAAGCTGGATTTACTTGTATAAAACTAAAAATTGGGGCTATTGATTTTCAAACGGAATTAGATGTTTTAAAATCTATACGCAAAGAGTTTTCAAAGTCAGATATTGAGTTACGCGTTGATGCTAACGGAGCATTTTCACCAGAAGACGCTTTAGAAAAATTGAAACGACTTTCAGATTATCAATTGCATTCTATCGAGCAACCGATTAAACAAGGCCAATGGGAAGAGATGGCTACATTATGTGAGGATTCACCACTAGATGTTGCTTTAGATGAAGAGCTTATAGGTGTTTTTTCTGTATCGAAACGAAAACAACTCTTGCAAACTATAAAGCCAGAATATATTATTTTGAAACCAAGTCTAATAGGTGGTTTTCATAACAGTACTAATTGGATAATGCTTGCAAAACAGAATAATATAGATTGGTGGATAACTAGTGCTTTAGAAAGTAATATCGGACTCAATGCCATTGCTCAATATACTTATACTAAACAAATTAAGGTACCACAAGGTTTAGGAACTGGCAGTTTATTTACTAATAATTTTGATTCGCCATTAATTGTAAAAAATGGTACTTTGCAATACGATAAAAATCAAAACTGGAATTTTAATTTATAACTATGAATTATATACAACAAGCTTATAAAGGCTTACACGATGGATGGAGATATGTTGTGGGAACAATAATAATTATAATATTTGTTATTGTAGGGCAAATACCATTTACAGTAGCCGCAATATTTGAAGCTAAGAATCAAGGTACTAGTTTGTTTGAAATGGATGAGAGCACTATGATGAGTGTTCTAGAGCCAAATTTGAACTTATTTTTAATGTTATTATCTTTTGCTATAGGGCTTATAGGTATTTTTATTGTAAATAAATGGTTGCATAAAATGACTATTACTCAGCTAACTACTTCACGAAAGAAGATAGATTGGAGGCGTTTTTGGACTATCTTTTTTGCTTGGGGAATATTTTCTTCAGGCTTAGTCTTACTAGATTATTATATGTCTCCTGAAGGTTATGTCTGGAATTTTGACTTCAATAAATTTGCGATTTTAGCTATTATCGCCATCGTTATGGTACCACTTCAAACCAGTTGTGAGGAATATTTGTTTAGAGGATACTTAATGCAAGGTATAGGTATTGCTGCTAAGAATAAATGGGTTCCGTTACTAGTTACTTCAGTAATTTTTGGAATGTTACACATTGCCAATCCAGAAGTAGAAAAGTTGGGTTATGTGATAATGATTTATTATATAGGTACAGGCCTGTTTTTGGGAATAATGACGTTGATGGATGAAGGTTTAGAGTTGGCTCTTGGGTTTCATGCTGCTAACAATTTATTTACTGCTTTGTTGGTAACTGCAGATTGGACAGCGTTTCAAACCTATTCAGTTTTAAAAGATACTTCAGACCCAACAGGCGCTGCCATAACGGATATTATTGTTCCTGTGTTTGTTATTTTTCCTATTATACTATTAATATTAGCAAAAGTATATGGTTGGAAAAATTGGAAAGAAAAATTATTTGGCAAAGTAGAAGCCCCTCCAAAAGAAGACTATAAAATTATTGAGTAGATGGTTCCAACTTTTGATAAGGTGCATAACCGATTTAAGTTCAATGGACTTCACTTTAATTTTGAAGAACTTAAGGAAGTTGCTTATAGCCTTGTCAAAGAAGGTGAGACTTACGAAAAAGGGATTGGTAATTTTTTAATCGATTGGCTAAACACTGAGGAATATTTACTTGTAAACACTTCTGGTTCTACTGGTATTCCAAAACAGATAAAGCTAAAAAAACAAGCAATGGTTAATTCTGCTATTGCTACAGGTGATTTTTTTGATTTGCAACCAGGTGATACAGCTTTGCATTGTTTGCCTAGTCATTATATTGCTGGTAAAATGATGTTTGTGCGCGCTTTAGTTTTAGGCTTAGAGGTTGACTTTGTAGAACCAGTAGCGCATCCTATTTTCGATTACGAAAAGCATTATGATTTTTGTGCTATGATTCCTTTGCAGTTAAAGAAGATTATAGATTATTCATATAATATTGATACAATTATTGTAGGTGGAGCAAAGGTCAATAAGAATTTAAGAGAGAAAATTAAAGTGTGTTCTTCTAGGTTTTATGAAACTTACGGTATGACGGAAACTGTAACACATGTCGCCGTAAAACAGTTGCAATCAAAATCATTTAAAGGCATACCCTATTTTGAGGCATTATCTAATATCACTTTCAGTGAAGATGATAGAAACTGCTTAGTTATTAATGCTCCAAAATTGATTAAAGGTGAATTGGTAACCAATGATATTGTTGATTTAAAATCTGAAACCAGCTTCAAACTACTAGGTCGCTATGATAATGTTATAAACTCTGCTGGAGTAAAATTATTCCCAGAACAAATAGAAGAGAAGTTACAGTCAATACTTAAAGAACGTCTTATCGTTGCTGGACAAGAAGATGTTGAGTTTGGGGAAAAGCTTATTCTTATTATTGAAAACTCACAAGAGACAATAGATACTATTTTTGCTAGAGTAAAAGCATTGAAGACTTTAGATAAGTTTGAAATCCCAAAAGCAATTTATACTCTAAATAAGTTTTCTGAAACTTCGTCAGGAAAAATTCAACGTAAAAAAACCGTAAAAGCTGCGCTGAGGTAGTTTACTCATTGAAACGCTTACTTAACTCATTACATGTTTTTTTTTAAAGGTATGGTTTATAGTTTTATCTAAACTTTAAAGACCAAACCAATGAAACATTTATTCACATTTGCATTTGCATTGATGATATCAATAGCAGGTCACTCACAAGAAAAGAACATTGAAACAGAATCTGTAACACTCGATAATCTTATTACGTTTATTGTAGAGCATTATAGCATTAATACAGATTCTACAGAGACTAAGAATATTACATTTCTTATTGAAACCTATGCAAATAATTTTAATACTGAAGATAAGGTCATTCTAAAGCAGGCATTCAAATTACTATCTAAACGTGTTACTGAAGACGATTTAATTAGCATTGTTGCCTATTCTAATTTTAATGGTGTAGCACTCAAACAAGCTGAGGCTACAGATGTTAAGAAGCTCTTATATGCTGTAGAGCATCTAAAATCTAGCGTAAAAACATTTGAGGAAGATGGTATAGAACTCGCGTATGAATTTACTAAAGAAAATTTTATAGAAGAATCTGAAAATTCCGTGGTAATGATACGTATTCCTAATCGTACATCTGAAGTGGTAAAAACGGAAGCAATAGATTCTAAGAAAAAAACAAAAACGAAGAGTAATGCTTTAGTATTAACTGCAATTACATTACTGCCAGAAATCATCGCCGTTATTAAAAATTAAATAACCATTTAAAATTATATATTATGAAAACTATTTTACAATTATGTGTTGTATTACTATTTGCAACACAATTAAACGCACAGCAAAAATCAATTACAGGCACAGTTACAACAGCATCAGACGGCTTGCCATTACCAGGAGCTACTGTTGTCATTAAGGGAACTTCGAATGGAGCTCAAACTGATTTCGATGGAAAATATTCAATAAAAGTGAATCAAGGAGATGCATTGCTGATTTCTTATATAGGTATGAAATCAGTTGAATTAACAGTTGGTACATCTAATACATACGATGTAGCTTTAGAAGATGATTCTGCTTTAGATGAAGTTGTTGTGGTTGGCTATGGAACTTCTACAGGTGATTATAATTGGAGTGGACCAAGTAAAGCACAATTAAGAAGGCAAGAGAAAAAGAAGTTTCATAATAAAGTTTCAAAGCAGTTAGCTGGTCAGGCAGCTGGTGTTAATATTAGAGGTACAAGATCTATAAATATAAATACCAATGTTTTATATATCGTAGATGGTATTCCTATTCAAAAAGGATATAATCAGTTAATTGAGGAAATTAAACAAGATGATATTGAGCATGTTAATGTTTATAAATCAGCTAAAGCAACAAGTATGTTTGGTGATTCTGCAAGAGATGGTTGTATTGTAATTACAACTAAAAGCGGAAATTACCGTATTCAATATGATGAGTCTTATGCGCAAATCACAGAAAATGATTTTGAAAGAACTAATCTATCTCCATTATCTACCTTTTCAATTGATGTAGATAAAGCTTCATATAGTAATGTAAGGCGAATGATTAATAATGGTCAAGTGATTGCATCAGATGCAGTTAAAATAGAGGAAATGATTAATTACTTTAATTATAATTACCCACAACCAACAGATGATCACCCATTTTCTATTAATACAGAAGTTACGGATACACCATGGCATAACAAAACCCAATTAGTTAGAATTGGGCTTCAAGGAAAAAGTTATGCAGATAAAGATTTACCAGCATCTAACCTTACATTTTTAATTGATGTATCTGGTTCAATGAGCTCGCACAATAAGTTGCCTTTATTAAAAAGTGCTTTTAAGCTTTTGGTTAATCAATTGAGAGAAAAGGATAAAGTATCTATAGTAGTTTATGCTGGAGCAGCAGGTGTAGTTTTAGAGCCAACATCTGGCAATAATAAAGAGAAGATAATTTCAGCTTTAAATAACTTACAATCAGGTGGTTCTACAGCTGGTGGAGCAGGGATTAAATTAGCTTACAAGCTTGCAGAAAAGAATTTTAAAAAGAAAGGAAATAATCGTGTAATCCTCGCAACTGATGGTGATTTTAATGTTGGAGCTTCAAGCGATAATGATATGAAGACTTTGATAGAAGAAAAGCGTAAATCGGGTGTGTTTTTATCAGTTTTAGGTTTTGGTTATGGAAACTATAAAGATTCAAAATTAGAAACTTTAGCAGATAAAGGAAACGGCAACCATGCATATATTGATAATATGCAAGAAGCCCAGAAAGTCTTTGGAAAAGAGTTTGGAGGCACTTTATTTACAATTGCTAAGGATGTGAAAATCCAAGTAGAATTTAATCCTAAGAAAGTGCAAGCATATCGCTTAATTGGCTATGAAAATAGATTGTTAGCAGATGAAGACTTTGTAGATGATAATAAAGATGCTGGTGAATTGGGAAGTGGTCATACAGTTACGGCTTTGTATGAAGTTATTCCTACAGGAATTAATAGCGATTATTTGAAATCAGTTCCTAATTTAAAATATACCAAAACAGAGACCGTTTCAAATTATGAAGATGAATTGTTTACTGTAAAGTTTAGATATAAAAAGCCAGATGCATCTAAAAGTATTGAAATGGTACATGTACAGAATACTAAAACTAAAGAAGCATCTATGGATATGAATTTTGCTTCAGCAGTCGCTTTATTTGGAATGCAATTGAGAAATTCTAAGTATGATAATAATACAAAATTAGTTAAGGTTATTGAGCTTGCTGAAAAAGGTCGAGGGGAAGATAAGGATGGTTATAGAGCAGAGTTTATAAGATTGGTAAAGTCTTATGATAATGTAAATTAAGATTAGCCAAAAACAAAAAGCCAAATGTGTTTGCATTGGGCTTTTTGTTTTTTTTAATTTAAAAGAATTAATTTCCTTCAGATAAATTTTTCATTTCTGATTCAACCATTTCATAGAACTGATCTATTTTTGGCAGTACAACAATGCGTGTACGTCTGTTTTTTGCTCTATTCTCGGCAGTATCATTTTCTACTAATGGTACATAAGAACTACGACCAGCAGCAATTAACTGTTGAGGGTTTACATTTAAGCTTTCTAAAACTCTTACTATAGCAGTAGCACGTTTTACACTTAAATCCCAGTTGTCTAATAATGGTGGTTTACTGTAAGATTTGTTATCTGTATGTGATTCTACCATGGCTTCAAAATCTGGTTTGCTATTGATAACCTTTGCAACTTTACCAAGAATTTCATTAGCCCTGTCAGTTACATTATAACTTCCGCTTTTAAATAATAATTTATCAGCTATAGATATAAATACAACTCCTTTTTCTACATTAATTTCAATATCTGAGTCATTGATACCAACTTCTTTCTTAAGACTAGTAACAATAGCTAAAGTAACACTATCCTTACGCGTTAAAGCATCTTGTAAGCGTGTAATCTTCAAGTTACTTTCTCTGAGGCTTTCTAATGATTTTTCTAGGTTTGTTGCACCTTGACTTGTTAATTCGGTTAAGTCTTGTGAGCTTTTAATTAACGCATCATTACTCTTACGCATATCAGCTAATTGTTCTTTCATAGCCTCGACACGAGCATTTGCAGCAGCAGCATCAGATAGACAGCTATTTAATTTAACTGTCGCTGTATTTAATAAGTCTTGAGTTTCTTTTTGTTGTGCTTCAAGTGCTAGATAATCTTTCTTCGACACGCAGGATGCTAACAACACCATTGAGCAAACACTTAATAACATTAATTTTTTCATAATAGATTCTTAGTTTTAATTGTTAATTATAACAACTCAAAATTATAGAAAAGAAGAGTGAGCCTAACATGGATTAACAAAAACTTTAACAGTTTTATGAACAATTAATATTTTGTTCTTTTTTTAACGAAATAAGACCAAACAATTGATGACGTATTATAATAATTTTGACGCTTAGGAAGCAGTTTTCGTTGTTTCAAAATTCTACCTAAGTTTTTGTAAAAAGAGAAGTGAGCCTGTATTATAGCAAAAAAATGTAGTGGTTTTAACTGAAATAAAAATCGAATTGCTGCCACACCATCTAGCTTCATTCTAATGACTGTTCTAATAAAGACATTTTTATCTGTGTTTTTTACAAGTGTGAATAGACTATTTCTAAAATTGAGATAGGTTTTTCTGGGATTAGTATTGCTTAAAGTTGCGCCACCAAAATGATATACAACTGAGGATCCAACATATTTTGTATTGTGATTAGTGTTAAAGGCACGCCAGCACAAATCAATTTCTTCCATGTGCGCAAAGTAGCTTTCATCAAATCCATTTAAGCTTTTAAACACAAAATTTCTAATAAAAAAACATGCACCAGAAGCCCAAAAAATGTCAGTAATATCATTGTATTGACCTTTATCTTCTTCTATAGTATCAAAAATGCGACCGCGACAAAAAGGATAACCATACTTATCTATAAAACCTCCAGCTGCACCAGCATATTCAAAATGAGATTTATTTTTATAATCTAATATTTTAGGTTGAATGATTGCAGTATTTATATCACGATTAAATTCATTAGCAATTGGTTGTAACCAATTATTAGTTACTTCAATATCACTGTTGAGTAAGCAGAGTAATGGTTCTTCAATTTGTTTTAGCGCATCGTTGTAACCTTTTGCGTAACCACCATTTTTAGTATTCTGAATAATTTTAACGGTCGAAAAATGCTCAGAAACAAAAGCAACGGAATCATCAGTTGAAGCATTATCTGCCACATAAATTACAGCATCGTTTGAATATTTAATTACTGAAGGTAGGAATTGCTCTAACAAGGCTTTTCCATTCCAGTTTAAAATTACTACCGCTATATCTTTGATTTGTAACATTTAGTCTTTTGAGTAATTAGGAACATCTTTTAAAAACGCATAACGTTCTGCTCTCATATCCATTTCACAATAATAGTGATTTAAACCATTAGTGACCATTAAGTATGATGCATTCAACACTAAATTATAACGCGCAATTTGATCAAATGTGGTTTGGTCTATCTTAATTTTATGCGATTTACATTCTACAATTAAATAAATACTTCCATCTGGATTAAAAACTACGATGTCGTAACGTTTTTTTAAACCATTAATAGTCAACTCCTTTTCAATATTAATCAACGATTTAGGGAATTTTTTATCATTTATTAAATAATGAACACAGTGCTGTCGCACCCATTCTTCGGGTTGAAGAATGATGAATTTTTTCCGAATGACATCAAAAATAGAAACTTTATTTTCTGTACTTTTGAAACGGTATTCAAACTTTGGAAAGTTGAGTTCTTGCACCATACAAAATTAAAACTATAATGTCATTCAGACAAACTATTTAAGAGATTGGACGACGTAAAACAACTTGTTGCAGCAATAAAAAAGGGAGACCTTAAGCCTATCTATTTTTTGATGGGAGAAGAAGCCTATTATATTGATAAGATTTCAGATTTTATTGAAGAAAATGTCTTACACGAAGCTGAGAAAGGTTTTAATCAAATGGTGTTATATGGCCGAGATACCTCTATTGATGATATTGTGAGCAATGCCAAACGTTATCCTATGATGGCAGAACGACAAGTAGTTATTGTAAAGGAGGCTCAAGACTTAAGTAGAACAATTGAAAAGCTAGCTAAATATGCCGAAAATCCTCAACCTACAACGGTTTTAGTTGTTAACTATAAATACAAAAAAATAGATAAGCGTAAAGCACTCTATAAAACCATTAGCAAAAACGGAGGAGTAGTTTTTGAAAGTAAAAAACTCTACGACAATCAAGTGCCAGACTGGATACGACGTGTGTTAAAAGGTCAGGACTATGATATATCGCCTAAAGCAGCACAAATGCTTGTGGAGTTTTTGGGTACAGATTTGGGTAAAGTAAACAATGAACTTAATAAGCTGAAAATTGTATTACCAAAAGGAACACAAATTACACCTGAGCATATAGAAGAAAATATTGGTATCAGTAAAGACTATAATAATTTTGAATTACGCAAAGCCGTTGGTGAACGTAATGTGATAAAAGCACACAAAATTGCTAAATATTTCGCAGACAATCCTAAGGACAATCCTATGGTAGTTACAGTATCGTTATTGTTTAGTTTTTTCTCTCAGTTATTGCATCTTCATGGTATGCACGATAAAAATCCTCGTAGTGTCGCTTCGGCTTTAAGAGTTAACCCATATTTTGTTAATGAGTATTTAACTGCTGCTCGAAATTATCCGATGAAAAAAGTGAGTTCGGTAATAGGTTTATTACGCGAATTCGATGTTAAGAGTAAAGGTGTGGGATCTAATGCTGTGCCTCAAGGTGATTTGCTTAAGGAATTGCTGGTTCGAATTTTAGGGTAATATATTATTGCTCTTCAATTATAGATTCACCTTCAGACTTATCACCAGAAGTCCATTTCCATTTTTCATGTAATCTAATTTTTCCGTTTGGTAAAATTTCAGGTTTAGAGATGCAGATACCAGTCATTAGTTCTCCTTTTAGATTTACTTGATGGTAACGCATATTAATAGTTCCATCTTCTAAAACAACACCGATTAGGTGCCCTATTTTTATATTCCCGCCTGAGTAATTTGAAGTTAAAATATTTCCGTTTTGTTTATATTCAAAAGTTGTATCATTTGACGTTTCACTATTTTTAGTGGTCTTTATTGGTTTAAATATTTTTCCGTCGTAGTTCAATTTAATCTTTATCAATTAAAATAGAAGTATTAAAACTAAATAACCCAGGTGGATTACCTGAAAAACTTTTTTCTGCTGACAAATAATATTCATTTGAGTTAATTGGAATAATAGCTTCAATCTGTGATGAATAATTTTCAGGTTGATTGATATTGGTTCTAACAACTGAGCCATTAGAAAACAAACCTTTACTGAATCCTTTTAGCTGAATTAAAAAAGCGCCATCACCATAACCACAAAGCATAATGCTATCATTTAAAGTGTTGTAGCTTGCTCCAGAAATGAGTCCTTCACTTTCAATAGTATCAACTATAGATATGCTATAAGTTCCTGGAACTTTAGAAAGCTCATAAATTTGTATTTTATCTTCTCTCCAGTTTTTTGAAAACACATAGAGCTTATCTTTATAATGTATTAATCCTTCTGCATCAAAGCCAGTATTAAAGGGCTTAGACTTAAAACTTGTTTGATTACTATAACTAAAATTAATAATATCTGCTGTAACTGAGGTACTACTAAAATAGTCAGCAATAGAAATGCGATAGATTTTTAGATCTGTTCTATTTCCTTTATAGTTTCCAAAATCACCAATGTAAATATATATGTCATCGTGTGTTAAATCTTCCCAATCTGTATTTGTAGCATTGACAATTGTTACAGTTCTTTTTACCTTACCAGTTGATATATCAATGTCGAACAATTGATTCGCATTACCGGAGTCATTATGAGTGATAAGTACATTATTAAGGTATAGTAATCCAGAAGTTTCGCTAATGGTAGTGTCTAAACGTGTTTCAAGAGTCAGTTGTTGCGCAAAACCACTAAAAAATGTGAATAAAAAAAGAATGCCAAAATCAATAATTTTTGTCATAGTTTAGATCTCTTATTTAGATTAAAAGTCTAAAAACCTGTGATAATGCAATAATTCCTCATCACTGGTTGGTAAACTCCCTTTACCTTTTAATATTAATCCTAATTTTTCTAATAACTTTCTGGAGGCTAAATTGTCTTCTAGTGTATAACCACTTAACTCTTTTAAGCCATATTGGCTTTTAGCCTTTTGCATTAATAGGTAAGAAGCTTCATAAGCATAACCTTTACCTTCGTAAGTAGGTAAAAATGCAAAGCCAATATCAGGATCTTCTCTATCATCTCTATGATATAAACCACAAGTACCAAGTTTCACACTATCTTCCTTTCTAATAATAACGTTATTGCCATAACCAAAGGTTTTAATTTGTGACAGGGCTTTTTCTGTTATGTAGGTTGCTGCATGCTCAACTGACTTTATATTTCTTTCACCAATGTATTTTATCCATTTTGGCGTATTCATTAACTCAAAAATAAATGGTGCATCTTCTACAGTTATTGGTCTGATGCTTAGTCTTTGTGTTTCGAATGAATTAGGTTTAGTCATTTAGTAACTGTATTTTTTTATTAGGCTTTAAATATGTTATTTTTACCGGATCGTAGTATAATTAAATATACATAATAATTACATGAAAGTATTCTCCAAAGCACAAATATACGAAGGCGATAAATTAACTACAGAGCGCCAAAACATATCCTCTACCGATTTAATGGAGCGTGCAGGTACACAGATTTTTAATTGGATACATACACGCATGCAAGGAGCACAAGTTCCTATTCATGTATTTTGTGGTATTGGAAATAATGGTGGTGATGGATTGGTATTAGCTAGGCATTTAATAACTGGAGGTTATAATGTAACGACTTATATTATTAATTGTAGTGATAAACGTTCTAAGGATTTTCTAATTAATTACGATCGTATTAAAAACGTTACTAAAGACTGGCCAAAAATGCTGAGCTGTAGCAGTGATTTTTCTGAAATTTTGATTGAAGAAAGAGATATTATTGTTGATGCTGTTTTTGGTATTGGACTTAACCGTCCACCAAATGATTGGGTGCAAGAACTGTTTCAAAAATGGAGAGCGTCTAAGGCATTTACTTTGGCTATTGATATCCCTTCAGGATTATACTCAGACAAGGCTATTGAAGATGAAAATGCTGTAACTCATGCTAATTACACCTTAAGTTTTCAGTCTCCTAAGCTGGTGTTCTTTTTGCCAGAAACTGCTAAATATACTGTGCAATGGGAAGTTTTAGATATTGGTATTGATAGAGATTATTTAATGCAAACAGAAACTGAGGTAGAGTTAATTTCAAAGTTTGAAGTTTTACCACTCTACAAGCCAAGGGAAAAATTTGCGCACAAAGGTGATTTTGGTCATGTAATGATTTTAGGAGGAAACTATGGGCAAATTGGTGCTGTTAATTTAGCTAGTAAAGCAGCTTTAAGTTCTGGTGCAGGATTGGTAACAGCTTATATTCCAAAATGCGGTTATCATAGTTTGCAAGCTTCAATACCCGAAGTCATGGTAATTACTGATGAAAATGAAACTCATATTTCAAAAATAGAGTTTAGTATCGAGCCAACAGTTATTGGAATTGGTGTTGGACTTGGAACTGATGATGGTACAGCAAAAGCATTTGAGGCATTTTTAAAAATAAGCAAAACACCTTTAGTAATCGATGCGGATGGCCTTAATTTATTGTCAAAAAAGAAGACTTTACTGAAATTATTACCAGAGCAAACTATATTAACTCCACATCCAAAGGAGCTAGAACGATTAGTAGGTAAGTGGTCAGATGATTTTGAAAAGCTTAAAAAAGTAAAAGCATTTTCTAAAAAGTATAATGTTATTGTATTAGTGAAAGGTGCACATTCTATAACAGTTCATAAAGATAAATTGTATGTAAATACAACAGGAAATCCAGGCTTGGCTACAGCTGGAAGTGGTGATGTTTTAACGGGAGTTATTTCTGGTTTAATAGCTCAAGGCTATGAACCTTTAGCTGCTACTATTTTTGGAGTGTATCTTCATGGAAGGTCTGCTGATATTTCACTTGAAGATTATGGCTATCAAAGCTTAATAGCGAGTCATATTATTGAATCACTTGGTGAAGCTTATATTGATTTGTTTAAACAACCTGAGCAACCACAGGAAGAACAGGGACAACAAGAACAATAAAAAAAGCCTTCATAATTGAAGGCTTTTTTGTTTTATAATAATCAAAAACTATAATTTCAAAGTATTTAATAACTCAACAAGCTGAGGACTTGATGGTCTAGGTGCATCAGCATTAACAATGTTTCCTTGCGGATCTAATAATATAAATCGTGGTATTCCACTAATTTGATAAGCTTGTATAAAATCTGACCTAAATCCATTGTCTGCAAACAATTGTATACCTCCTAATTCTTTATTTGCCACCATTTTTTTCCAACCTAAGTAGGCAGCTCTAGCATCTCCTTTATAACCACGCCCTTCATCAACTGAGATACTTACAAACTCTATGTTTTTGCCTTCAAATTGTTTTTCTATTTTTTTAAGAGAAGGCACTTCTTTAATACAAGGTCCACACCAAGTTGCCCAAATATCTATATACACATACTTACCTTTTAAATCTGATAAAGATGTGTTACCTCCAGCAAAGTTTTCGTAATTCACAAAAGTTGGTGAAGGTGATCCTTTTGGTAAGGATGAGCGTGTAGCTAATTTAGTAGACATAAACTGAGTCAGTTGTTGTAATGTACGATCGATGTTTTTGTCCATTATTGCAGTATGCGTAGAATCTACTTCAGTATATTTTTTCTTTAAACCTTCATAAGCGGCTTTGTAGTTTGTAATAGCTTCATCTAAATCTGCTTTGCTACCACTGGCAACTAATTCTTCAGTGAAATGATCGTTAGATATTAAAAATGACTGTATGGAAAAGTTATTGGTATCCTCAGCATCGCCACTAAAAACCATAGTTTTCATAAAATCTTCATAATTCGTATTAAACGAAGACACATTATCATTTTTTAGATATATAACGCCACGTTGATTACCATGCTGAAAATTATAATCTCCTTCAGTAACTTTTAAAGTATCTTTAAATGTACCGTCATCATTTAGAGTTATAAGCTTTTCGTAGTTCGTGCCTTGAAATATTCTTAATATTTTTGATTCGTGTGCGTTTTCTATTTTTCCAGAAATAGTGGCATAATCCTTAGGTTCTTCTTTTTTGCATGCAACTATGGATAGAGCCATGCACAGTGCTAATAATTTTTTCATAAATTTTTTTTAAATCTCAAAAATAAGCATAATATACTAATGCTATAGGTGTGTTAAGTTCTTTAAAATCAAAAAACCTTCATGTGAAGGTTTTTTGATTTATAATTTAAGTTTAAGCTATATTTTTAATTCTTTAAATAACTCAATCAATTTAGGGCTAGATGGTCTTGGTGCATCTGCACTAATAATATTACCATTAGGATCAATTAGCAAAAATCTTGGAATACCCTCAATAGCATAATCTGTTACAAATTTAGATTTCCAATCGTTATCTGCCATTAATTGCATACCACCTAATTCTTTATCTTTTACCATTTCTACCCAAGTGTTATGATCTTTAGCTTTGTCAATGGATGTGCTTACAAAAGCAATATTCTTACCATGATATTGTTTTTCAACTTTTTGTAGAGAAGGAATTTCTGCAATACATGGTCCACACCAAGTTGCCCATACATCTACATAAACATATTTGCCTTTAAGATCTTCTAGAGATGTTGTTCCACCTTTGTGATTTTCATAATCGATAAATTCAGGGGACGGCATTCCTTTAGCTAAGGTTTTTACCTTGTTGTATTTGGTGGTTATATCTTCTTTATACTTCTCGTCAGAAGACATAGCCATTATACCATTATAATAGGCTTCATTATGCTCGTTATTAGGACTAAGGTTATAACGCAAAGACTTAGAGAAATCTGTTTTTAACGCAGGAAAAGCATTAGCATTTATATCTTCTAAAATTTTAGCTGGATTGTCACTTTTGGATAGCAAGCTACTATAGTGATTAAGTACTAACTGCTTATAAGTATCTATTGAGTTATAATCTGCTTCATTTTTATAATCTAATGCGTTTAATGGTTTCATAAAATCATCTGAAGCTTTAAAGTCTTCTTTCTTAGTATAGTAACTGTGAGCACCAGGATAATTTTGTAGATAAGATATATGTTCAAAGTAAATATTCTTTTCTTCTAAAGCTTTAAAATCTTCAGATATACCTTCAGCTTTAGTTAAAAATTCTTCTTTTGTGTTCTTTATTTCATTCATTTTAGAAAGGAAATCAGCTTCTTCCATCGAGAAAACCTTGGCAAAATCAAGATTAGATTTTTCGTCCTCTAAAAATTTAGAAGCTAAAAAACTGCTGTTTTCTGACCCTTTGCCTGTATAGGAAATAGTTTCGTCAAATTCCTTTGTGTCTAAAGTTATATTAATATCACTACCTGGTGATAAATGCATACCTGTCCTTTCGTTGCCATGGCTTAAGTTGTAGTAACCACTTTCAATTTTTAAGGTATCTGTAAAAGTACCATCTTTATTAAGTGTAATTTCTTTTACGACGTCACGTCCTTTTAGGACCACAACCTTTTCCCCTTTCGGATTTTCTATTTTACCAGAAAATAAGGCATAATCTACTTTTGGTTCTTCTTTGCAAGCGAATATTGTAATAGCTAAACAAATAATTAAAATTCTTTTCATAACTGATGTCTTTTATTTGTATAAAAATAGACATTCTACTATTTAATTTCAAGTTTGCAGTAATTATTAACAATATGTTGTAGACTGCAAAATATTTCTCAATTTTGAATCTTGATAAAATTATTTGCTATGAACAATTATCACCTCATTTCTTCTGATACATTAGACATTGTTACCATCTATAATATTTTTGAAGACAAGAAAAAATTAAAGCTTTCTGATGCATCTATAAATAATATAGAAAAGTGTAAAACCTATTTAGATGCTAAATTGGCAAACAACAAAAAGCCAATGTATGGTATTAATACAGGTTTTGGCTCGTTATATAATGTAAAGATTTCTGATGAGGATTTAACGCAATTACAGGAAAACTTAGTGATGTCTCACGCTTGTGGTACAGGAGATCGTGTGCCAGAATCTATTGTTAAGGTGATGTTACTTTTAAAAATTCAGTCGCTTAGTTATGGTCATAGTGGTGTACAATTAGAAACTGTAAACAGACTAATTGACTTTTTTAATAATGATATTTTTCCATTTGTATTTACCCAAGGCTCTTTAGGTGCTTCTGGAGATTTAGCTCCTTTAGCACATTTAGCTTTGCCTTTATTAGGTAAAGGAAGGGTAGTGCATGACAACCAAGAGTATGATGCTACGACTATTTTAGAAAAATTTAATTGGAAACCTATAAAGCTTGAAGCGAAAGAAGGCTTAGCATTATTAAATGGTACACAATTTATGAGTGCATATGGTGTTTACTTGTTATTAATGTCTCATAAAACATCGTATTTGGCAGATATTATTGCGAGTATTTCCTTAGATGCATTTGATGGGAGAATAGATCCGTTTAATGATTTAGTACATGCGGTAAGACCACACCATGGTCAGCGTAAAGTAGCGAGACGTTTTAATGAGTTTTTAAAAGGAAGTGAACTTATTACGCGCGAAAAAGAACATGTACAAGATCCATATTCTTTTCGTTGTATACCTCAAGTGCACGGTGCTACAAAAGACACTTTAGATTTTGTAGAAAAAGTCATTTTAACTGAAATTAATTCGGTAACAGATAATCCAAACATTTTTCATGACGAAGATTTGATTATCTCTGGCGGAAATTTTCACGGACAACCTCTGGCTTTAGCTTTAGACTATCTAAAGATTGCTATGGCTGAGATTGGTAATATTTCTGAAAGGCGTATCTTTCAGTTGGTGTCTGGTTTAAGAGGTTTACCAGCTTTTTTAGTGAATAATCCAGGGCTTAATTCTGGGTTTATGATTCCTCAATATACTGCAGCAAGTATTGTTAGTGCTAACAAACAATTAGCATCTCCAGCAAGTGTAGATTCTATTGTGTCTTCAAACGGACAAGAAGATCATGTAAGTATGGGGGCTAATGCTGCCACACAAGCTTATACTTTAATTAGAAATGTAGAGCGTGTTATTGCTATAGAACTGATGAATGCTTCTCAAGCTATAGAGTTTAGAAGACCTTTAAAAACATCACCATTATTAGAATCGTTTTTAGAACAATATAGAAAAGTGGTTCCCTTTATAAAAGTTGATGAAGTTTTGCATGATGATATTGAAAGTTCAATTCAATTTTTAAAAGATGTAGATATTGAGATTGAAGAGTTGTTTCTTAATCACTATGGTTTAAAGTAGTTATATTATTGTTCACTTGATTAAGCTGTCAGCCCAAGCAAAAGCATCATCTATTTTTGTAAAAATTTTGAATGGTTTATCAAAAAATCGCTGTTCTATTTGAGCATTTATTTTAGCTTGATAATTACTAGAAACAACGGCAAAACCTTTTAGATTCTTGATTTTAGCCGTTTCAAAATAGATTTTCGGGTCTACAGAATACGAATTTACCCTATGTGTTATATATACAAATGGCTTGTCTAAAAAATAAGTGTTAGTAACTTCAACCAACACATTATTATGTTTTGGTGTAATATTCACTCCTTCTTTTATTACGACGACTACATAATTTTCATGAATCGTCATATCACAAAAATCGAAAGTTAGGGTTTCTTTCATGATTGGATATTTATTTGATGAAATGAAAAGGTATAAAAAAACTCCTTCGTATTGAAGGAGTTCTAATTATAATAGATAAACGACTTAAGATTCCGTCGTTTTACCTGAAGTTTTAATCTTAATTTTTAAGACATCATTCTTATCATCTAAATCCATGGTGATGGTATCACCTTCATGAATTTTTGAATTTATGATTTCTTCAGCCAAAGCATCTTCAACATATTTTTGGATTGCTCTATTAAGAGGCCTTGCTCCATATTGCTTATCAAAACCTTTTTCAGCAATGTAGTCTTTAGCTTTTTTAGTAAGCTTAAGAGTGTAACCTAAATCTTTAATTCGATCTATAAGCTTAACTAATTCAATATCAATAATTTTACCAATATCTTCTTTCTCTAAAGCATTAAAGACAATGACATCATCAATTCTGTTTAAGAACTCTGGTGCAAATGCTTTTTTAAGTGCATTTTCAATTACTGCTTTCGCATAATCTGTTTCTTGAGCTTCTTTAGCAGAAGTTCCAAAACCAACTCCAGTTCCAAAATCTTTAAGTTTTCTTGCGCCAATATTAGAAGTCATAATAATGATAGTATTTCTAAAATCAATTTTACGACCTAAACTATCAGTTAAGTAGCCATCATCAAGAACTTGTAATAACATATTAAAGACATCTGGATGTGCTTTTTCAATCTCATCTAAAAGTACAACCGCATAAGGTTTACGTCTTATCTTTTCTGTAAGTTGACCGCCTTCTTCGTAACCAACATATCCTGGAGGTGCACCAATTAAACGAGAAATGGCGAATTTTTCCATGTATTCACTCATGTCAATACGTACCAACGCGTCGTCGCTATCGAATAACTCTCTAGCTAATACTTTAGCTAACTGTGTTTTACCGACACCTGTTTGCCCTAAAAAGATAAATGAACCAATTGGCTTATTTGGATCTTTAAGCCCTGCTCTGTTTCTCTGAATGGCTTTAACAACCTTTGCAACGGCTTGGTCTTGACCAATTACTTTTCCTTTTATAAGGTCTGGTAATTGAGATAGTTTATTAATCTCAGTTTGTGCTATTTTGTTTACTGGAATGCCTGTCATCATTGATACTACGTCAGCAACATTATCTTCAGAAACAACTTCACGATGTTGTTTAGTTTCTTCTTCCCATTTTTCTTGAGCAGAAGCTAACTCTTTTTCTAATCGTTTTTCATCATCTCTTAACTTAGCAGCTTCTTCGTATTTCTGTTTTTTTACGACACTATTTTTAGTTTCCTTAACTTCTTCAAGTTTCTTTTCTAATTCAAGAATCTGTTTTGGCACATCTATATTAGTGATATGCACACGCGAACCAGCTTCATCTAAAGCATCAATTGCTTTGTCTGGTAAAAAGCGTTCCGTCATATAACGATTTGTTAATTTTACACAAGCTTCAATAGCTTCGTCAGTATAATCAACATTATGATGTTCTTCGTATTTACCTTTAATATTGTTAAGAATTTCAATTGTTTCTTCAACTGAAGTTGGTTCAACAATTACTTTCTGAAAACGACGCTCTAAAGCGCCATCTTTTTCAATATATTGCCTGTATTCATCTAGAGTAGTGGCACCAATACATTGTATTTCACCTCTAGCTAAGGCTGGTTTAAACATGTTTGAGGCATCTAAACTTCCTGTTGCTCCACCAGCACCAACAATAGTATGAATTTCGTCAATAAATAGAATAATATCATCATTCTTTTCAAGCTCATTCATAACAGCTTTCATACGTTCTTCAAACTGCCCTCTATATTTTGTTCCAGCTACTAAGCTTGCTAAATCTAGAGTTACGACACGTTTGTTAAATAGCGTACGCGATACTTTTCGTTTCACAATTCGTAATGCTAAACCTTCAGCGATAGCAGATTTACCAACACCAGGTTCTCCTATTAATAAAGGATTATTTTTCTTTCTACGACTTAATATCTGAGAAACACGCTGTATCTCTTTTTCTCGTCCTACTACAGGGTCTAATTTCCCTTCTTCGGCAAGTACAGTTAAGTCTCTTCCAAAATTATCTAAAACAGGTGTTTTAGATTTTTTATTTGTTTTGCTAGACTGACTACCAAAAGGGTTCTGCTTTGCATCATCCTCTTCCTCATTTATATCATCATCAGAGAACGATTCTGCTTTTGGTGTGTCTAAATAATTATCTTCGCTTGTTATCATAGATTTGAATTCTTCTTTTACGTTATCATAATCAACTTTTAACTTATTTAAAAGCTTAGTTGTTGGGTCGTTTTCATTTCTTAAAATGCACAATAATAAATGTGCGGTATTTATAGAGGTACTTTGAAATAGTTTTGCTTCTAAAAATGTAGTTTTTAAAGCACGTTCAGCCTGCCTAGTTAGATGTAAGTTTTTCTTCTCGTTAGATGTTGTAATAATATTAGGATTTGCAGGACTTAATATCTCCACCTTGCGTCTAAGGTGATTTAAGTCCACATCTAAAGCACTAAGTATATCAATTGCTTTGCCATTACCATCTCTTAAAAGGCCTAACATTAAATGTTCAGTACCAATAAAATCATGACCTAATCGCAAAGCTTCTTCTTTGCTAAAAGCTATAACATCCTTAACTCTTGGGGAAAAATTATCGTCCATAGTAAATTACTTTCTGCATTAAAAATAATAAAAACATATTACGTAAAGGTCAAAAATCATACCTTAAATAAAACGTTGAAACGAAGAGACTAAAAAAGCATTTTATATCAAAGCAAATTTTTGGATACTTATTAACTAAAAAGATATCAAAAATTGTTAATAAATACTCCTAAAAACTAACCGTTATTTATCCTTAAACACTAGCGAATTCTTTATATTAGCACGTTATGAAAATTGACAAAAAAACTAATTAATTTATTATATGGCAGAAGGAGAAAAACTCATTCCAATTAATATTGAAGATGAAATGAAATCGGCTTACATTGATTACTCAATGTCAGTCATTGTGTCACGTGCTTTACCAGACGTAAGAGATGGTTTAAAGCCAGTTCATAGACGTGTACTTTACGGTATGCACGAGCTAGGTGTTAGAGCAAATTCGGCACACAAAAAATCAGCAAGAATAGTCGGTGAAGTTTTAGGTAAGTATCATCCACATGGTGATACTTCAGTTTATGATACTATGGTGCGTATGGCTCAAGAATGGAGCTTACGCTATATGTTAGTTGATGGACAAGGTAACTTTGGTTCAGTTGATGGTGACAGTCCTGCAGCAATGCGTTATACAGAAGCACGTATGCGTAAGATATCTGAGGATATGTTAGCAGATATTGACAAAGAGACAGTTGACCATAAACTAAATTTTGATGATACATTAGAAGAGCCCACCGTTTTACCTACACGTATTCCTGGTTTATTAGTCAATGGAGCATCAGGTATTGCTGTTGGTATGGCGACTAATATGCCTCCACATAACTTAACAGAAGTTGTTAATGGAACTATAGCTTATATTGAAAATAACGATATAGAGATAGACGAATTAATACAACATATTAAAGCACCAGATTTTCCAACAGGTGGAACTATCTATGGGTATGATGGTGTAAAAGAAGCGTTTCATACTGGTCGCGGACGTATTGTAATGCGTGCTAAAGCTAATATTGAAGAAGTTAATGGACGTGAATGTATTATAGTTAATGAAATTCCGTATCAAGTTAATAAAGCAGACATGATTAAAAAGACTGCAGACTTGGTTAATGACAAAAAGCTTGAAGGTATTTCTACCATTAGAGATGAGTCTGATAGAAACGGAATGCGAATTGTTTATGTGTTAAAGCGTGACGCCATTCCTAATATTGTACTTAATAAACTATTTAAATATACAGCGTTACAGTCGTCCTTCAGTGTCAATAATATTGCACTTGTTAATGGAAGGCCTCAATTATTAAACTTAAAAGAGTTAATTCATTATTTTGTTGAACACAGACATGAGGTTGTAGTAAGACGTACTAAATACGAATTACGTAAAGCTGAAGAACGTGCGCACATATTAGAAGGTCTTATTATTGCTTCTGATAATATTGATGAAGTTATTGCACTTATTAGAGCTTCTGCCAATGCAGATGAAGCAAGAGCTAAGTTGATTGAACGATTTAAATTATCTGAAATACAAGCTAAGGCTATTGTAGAAATGCGTCTACGTCAGTTAACGGGATTAGAGCAAGATAAATTACGTGCTGAGTATGATGCGCTGATGAAAACTATTGAAGACTTAAAAGATATCTTGGACAAGAAAGACCGTCGAATGGATATTATTAAGGAGGAATTAGAAGTTGTAAAAGATAAGTATGGTGATGAGCGTCGCTCTAATATCGAATATGCTGGAGGCGACTTGAGTATTGAAGATATGATTCCGGATGAAAAAGTAGTAATTACTATTTCTCATGCAGGTTATATTAAGCGTACATCACTTACAGAATATAAAACTCAGAATAGAGGTGGAGTTGGTCAAAAAGCATCAACAACCCGTAACGAAGATTTCTTAGAACATTTATTTGTTGGGACTAACCACCAATATATGTTATTCTTTACGCAAAAAGGAAAATGTTTCTGGATGCGTGTTTTTGAAATTCCTGAAGGAGCAAAAACGTCTAAAGGTAGAGCTATTCAGAATTTGATAAATATAGAGCAAGATGATAAAGTTATGGCTTTCATTTGTACTCAAGATTTAAAAGATGACGACTATATTAATAGTCACTATGTAATCATGGCTACTAAAAACGTCAGGTGAAGAAAACATCTTTAGAACAATATTCTAGACCAAGAACCAATGGTATCAATGCGATTACCATCAGAGAGATGATACATTATTAGAAGCAAAACTAACAACTGGTGAAAGTCAGGTAATGTTAGCATTAAAGTCTGGTAAAGCAATTCGTTTTGAAGAAGCTAAGACTAGACCAATGGGAAGAAATGCTTCAGGTGTTCGTGGAATTAGACTTCAAGATGAAAATACTGATGAAGTAATTGGTATGATAGCCGTTGATGATATGGATAGTAATATCCTTGTTGTTTCAGAGAATGGCTATGGAAAGCGTTCTAGTTTAGAGGATTATAGAATTACCAATCGAGGAGGAAAAGGCGTAAAAACCATCTCTATTACAGAAAAAACAGGTAACTTAGTATCTATTAAGAATGTAACCGACGAAGATGATTTAATGATTATCAATAAATCTGGTATTGCAATTCGTATGGCTGTAGCTGATTTACGTGTTATGGGAAGAGCTACTCAAGGTGTAAAATTGATAAACCTTAAAGGTAAAGATTCTATTGCAGCTGTTGCTAAGGTAATGAAAGATGATGAAGAGGAAGTTGAAGAAATAGATACGGAAACAACTGATAGTCAAGGTGCTAATGAAGATGGCACGGCTATTGATACTAATGAAACTGAAAACTAAAATTAACAATAAACTATTTATTACAAGATGAAAAAATTAATGACATTAGTGTTACTCTTAGCTGTTTCGTCAATGTCTTTTGCACAAAAGAACGAGATAAAAGCAATTGAGAAAGCACTTAAAAATTCAAATTTTGCTGACGCTAAATCTGCAGTTGCAGTAGCGGATGCTTTAATTGGAAGTATGGACGATAAATCTAAGGCTAAGTTTTATTTCCTTAAAGCAAAGGCATTATATGCTAATGGTGCTGGAACTGATGCAAATATAGACGAAGCAATTTCTAGCTTAGATAAGTTGAAAGATTTAGAATCTTCAATAGGTAAATTAAAATATACTGACCAAGCTAATGAGATGAAATCTGGTATGCTGAATTCTTTTTTAACTAAAGCTAATGATGCTTTTAAAAATAAGGATTATAAATCTGCAGCTAAACGATTTGATAAAGTTTATAAAATGTCACCTACGGATACTTTGTATTTGTATTATGCAGCTTCTGCTGCCGTTACTGACCAAGATTATGATACTGCATTAGATTATTACTTACAGTTAAAAAATATGGGTTATTCAGGTGCTCAAATGAATTATTATGCAACTAATAAGGAGACTGGTGAAGAAGAAACTTTTGGTGATAAAACAGCAAGAGATTTTTCTGTTAAAGCTAAACTTCATAACAATCCAAGAGATGTAAGAGGTGATTCTAAGACTGCAGAAATTGTAAAGAATATTGCTTTAATATATGTGTCTCAAGGTAAAAATGAGAAAGCTTTAGGTGCTATGGCAGATGCAAGATCTGAGAATCCTGATGATTTAGGGCTTCTATTGTCTGAAGCTAATGTGCATTTAAAAATGGGTAATAGAGATAAGTTTAAAGCCTTAATGGAAGAAGCGACTCAAAAGGATCCTAATAATGCTGAATTGTTATATAATTTGGGAGTTTTAGCTGCTGAAGGTGGTAATCTTGACGAATCTAAGAAATACTATAAAAAAGCAATAGAAATTGATCCTAACTATGTTGATGCCTACAATAATATTGCGGTAACTATTTTAGAAGGAGAAGCTGCAATTGTTGAAGAAATGAATGGATTAGGTACAAGTTCAGCTGACAACAAAAAATATGATGAACTTAAAGAAAAGCGTTCTCAATTATATCAAGAAGCTATTCCTTATTTAGAGAAAGCTCTAGAATTAAGAAACACTAATATTGATGCAGCAAGAACTTTAATGAACATTTACAGTGCTCTTGCAGAAACGGATAAGTTTAAGGCAATGAAAGCTAAGGTTGAACAAATGGAAGCTTCAGCTGGTGGTAATTAATAATACTGCATTATAGAATAAAAAAGCGACTATTTTTAGTCGCTTTTTTTATATGATTTTTTTGATAACCCTTAGCTTATGGGTATGTTCATTTTTGTCAACATTGTAAATGCCACTATGATCTAACCTGTCAATCCTTACTTTACCATGTGCATGAATAATGTAATTATCTTCCATAATAATACCAACATGAGTAATATTACCTTCGGCATTATCAAAAAATGCTAAATCACCAGGTTCACTTTCTTCTATAAAACTTAAAGCTTCACCTTGAGTTGCTTGTTCAGATGCATCTCTATATAATTTATAACCGTTGAGTTTATATACCATTTGAGTAAAGCCAGAACAATCAATACCAAATGGTGTTTTCCCTCCCCATAAATAAGGAGCGTTTAAAAATATAAAAGACGTTTTTACAATTTCAGATTTATTGCTTTTAGAAGATAAAACATTACCATCAAATTTATGCTTAAGTAGTTCTAAGCCATTTAAATCTGAACCAACAGGTATTGTATGTATATTGTTAGAAGTATCAGAAACAAATTCTATTAAGTCTTTAGATAAATTTATTTCTGCTTTTGAAAGCGACTTATAATCACCTTCCTCAATTTCTAAATACTGCTTATTATCTATCCAGCCTTCGTATTTATCATATGCAAAACGAATACGACTCCATTTTTTTCGTTGTTCTAATACTTTAAATAGGTCACCATACAACGCTTGCGTTACCATTTCACTAGTATCGCTAGGCTCTAATCGTATAGGTACAATTCCAAGATTGCAAAGACCGTATTGCATAAATAAAATTTAAGCGCGTTCTAATACCATTGCAGAAGCACCACCACCACCATTACAAATAGCTGCAGCTCCAATCTTAGCATCGTTTTGATGTAATACATTGATTAAAGTAACTAATATTCTTGCACCAGAACAGCCTAGTGGATGTCCTAAAGAAACTGCACCACCATTAACATTTACATTACTATCGTTTAATCCTAAAATTTTCATATTTGCTAAACCGACAACTGAAAATGCTTCATTAAATTCAAAATAATCAACATCACTTAATTCAATATTAGCTTTTGCTAATGCTTTAGGTAAAGCTTTAGCTGGTGCAGTTGTAAACCATTTTGGTTCTTGTGCAGCATCAGCATAACTCTTTATAGTTGCTATTGGTTTTAAACCAAGTTCATTAGCTTTTTCTCTACTCATTAATACCATTGCAGCAGCACCATCATTAATAGTGGATGCGTTTGCAGCAGTTACAGTACCATCTTTTGTAAAAGCTGGACGTAAAGCAGGAATTTTTTCCATCTTTACATTTGTATATTCTTGATCTCTATCTACAACAATAGCATCGCCTCTTCGCTGAGGAACTTCAACAGGAATAACTTCATCATTAAACTTACCAGCATCCCAAGCTGCTTTTGAGCGTTCGTATGATTGCACAGCAAACGCATCTTGATCTTCTCTTGAGAATTCATATTCAGTTGCACAAGCATCAGCACAAACTCCCATTGCATTCTTGTCATAAGCATCTACTAAACCGTCTTTCTGCATACCATCTTCTAAAGTTGCAGGTCCAAATTTTGTAGCAGTACGTGCATGATAGTAATGAGGTATTGCACTCATATTTTCCATGCCACCAGCAACAACAATTTCTGCATCACCTAATTGTATGGCTTGTGCAGCTTGCATAATAGCTTTCATACCAGAAGCACAAACTTTATTAATTGTTGTACAAGGAACAGTGTCTGGAATACCAGCATAAATGGCTGCTTGTCTCGCAGGAGCTTGTCCTGTACCAGCTTGCACTACATTACCCATCAATACTTCGTTTACCATTTCAGGTTTTAAATTTACTTTATCTAAAGCGGCTTTAATAGCAGTAGCACCTAGTTTTGGAGCAGGTACACTAGATAAACTTCCTAAAAAACTTCCTATTGGTGTTCTAACAGCTGAAACAATTACAACGTCCTTATTCATTATGTTTGTGTTTATATTAATTGCTGCGAAATTAATCAATTTTTGAGAGATTTCTCAATGTATTGGCGATTATAGCGGTCTAAAATTTTAATATTTATTACATTTGATTGCTTATGAATACACTTCTTAATAAATGGTATAAAAATCATGCGCTTGTATATAAGATATTATTATTCTTAGTTACAACGCTTTTTATTGTTTACCTATTCCCTAAAACGGGAAAATTTAGATATTCTTTTGAAAAAGGAAAACCATGGCAATCAGAGACTTTATTAGCTCCTTTTAATTTTGCTATAAAGAAGTCACAAGATGAAATTGATAAGGAAAGAATAGAAGTAGAAGAGAGTAGTTCTATTTATTTTGAAACTGATGCTACTATAAAAAATGTAGTATTATCAGATTATATACAACGTTTTAACCAAACCTTTAAGGATTCGAGCTATCTAAAAATTCAAGATTCTGATTTATATAACAAAGGAAGATCATTAATTAATGAACTTTATAATAATGGTGTTTTAGATTCAGAATATAATTATTCTGATAGAAAATCGATAACATTAGTATCATCTAATACGATAAAAAAGGAATTAAAGTACGGTGAATTATATGAGATAAGCGAATTGCGTCAGCTTGTTGAAAAACACTTTAATAGTGGTATCTCTATTGAAAAAAGAAATAGGATGATGTCCGTCTTTTTTGACGTTATAAAACCTAACATTAAGATAAATGACAACCTAACTCAGCAAGCGTTAGAAGAAGAGCTCTCTAAAATAGCATTGACCAGAGGAAGTATAGAAAAAGATCAATTGATAATTTCTAAAGGGCAAGTTGTTGAAGATACTCAATTCGATATCTTAGATTCCTTAAAGTCTGAATATGAATCTCAAGTTTGGAATTCAGCAAACTACAATTGGGTACTTGTTGCTTACACACTTTTAGTGGCATTAGCATTACTGATGCTTTTATTATTTCTTAGAAAATACAGGTTAGAGGTCTTTTTAAATAATACTAAAGTTACTTTTATATTTTTCAATATTGCTCTAATGATTTTGTTAACCACATTGGTTATCAACTATAATTCACAATACATATATGTAGTACCTTTATGTATTTTACCGCTTATTTTAAAGGCTTTTTTCGATGCAAGACTTGGTTTGTTTGCACATGTATTAACGGTGTTGTTGCTAGGTTTTATAGTGCCTAACAGTTATGAATACATGTTTCTTCAGATTATAGCTGGTATAGTTACAATTTTAACGGTATCCGAATTGTATAAGAGGGCCAATTTGTTCATATCTGTAGGGCAAATTACGTTTATATACATAATCGCATACTTTGCCTTTTTTGTAATTCATGAAGGGCAAATAACAAGTCTAAAATGGGAAGTATTTGGACTATTTATAATTTGTGGTTTAGCAACGTTATTTGTACAGCCTTTGATTTATATCTATGAAAAGATTTTTGGATTAGTCTCCGATGTCTCTTTGTTAGAGCTTTCGGATACAAACACAAAACTTCTTAAGGAGTTATCAAATAGAGCACCAGGAACATTTCATCATTCACTTAATGTAGCAAATTTAGCTGAAGCTTCAGCCAACGAAATTGGAGCTAATGCCATGTTAGTTAGAGTAGGAGCTTTATACCATGACATTGGTAAAATGAAAAACCCTACTTACTTTACTGAAAACCAAAGCACAGGAATTAATCCGCATGATGAACTGTCTAGCAGAGAAAGCGCCAAGATTATTATTGACCATACTATAAATGGAATAGAAATAGCTAAAAAGCATAAGTTACCAGATCGGGTTATAGATTTTATTAGAACTCACCATGGAACAAGTTTGGTGTATTATTTCTATATGAAAGAGAAATCTAGTAATGAAAATGTAGATATTACTGATTTTATGTATCCTGGACCTAAACCCTTCAGTAAGGAAACTGCAATTTTAATGATGTGTGATAGTGTTGAAGCTGCATCAAAAAGCTTAAAAGAACCTACGAGTACTAAGATTAATGAGTTTGTGGATAATATCATTAATAAGCAAATGGAAAGTGGTCAATTCCTCAATGCTGATATCACTTTTAAAGAAATTCAATCGATAAAGAAAGTACTGAAGCTTAAGTTAGCTAACATCTATCACCTTAGAATAGAATACCCGGAATAAAACAAAAAAGCCTCAACATAAATGTTGAAGCTTTTTGTGAGCCCTGAAGGATTCGAACCTTCGACCGCCTCCTTAGAAGGGAGGTGCTCTATCCAGCTGAGCTAAGAGCCCTTAACTCTGAAAGTCGGGGTGGCAGGATTCGAACCTGCGGCCTCCACGTCCCAAACGTGGCGCGATAACCGGGCTACGCTACACCCCGAAATGATTATCTAAATATTACTAACTGCCACATAAGCTATAGTAAAATTTGCGGAGAGACAGGGATTCGAACCCTGGGTAAGTGTTTCCACCTACGACGATTTAGCAAACCGCTCCTTTCGGCCACTCAGGCACCTCTCCAGTAATAAATGAACGTGTTTCATTAAAAATGCGGATGCAAAGTTAACTTTTCATATTAAAGAACGCAACATTTTTTTTGAGTTTTTTCTTGCTAATTTTTTTTATTCTAAGTCTAGAGGTGCTACTAGCTTATTCTTTAGATTTTTAGTTCTATATTTAAGTTTAAGATTCATCAATAAATACTAAAAATATAGATGTCAAAGTATAAAAGTGATAGAGCTTTTACGGATTATGTGCATAAAAATTTAGCAAAGCAATTGATATATAAACCTTTAAATTGGGTTGAAGTTCAATTACGACAAGATTATGCTAAATATATAGATATGATGGATGGTATTGATTATGTTTTTAAGGATAATGATGCAATTATGAGTGTTCAGGAACGTTTTAGAGAAAAACAATATGAAAGCTTCAATGACTTTACTATTCGTTACCGTAGAGATGAAAATAAGATTGAAGACCGCTATGAATCTGAGTATTATAAAATGAAAGCACATTATTTTACTTACGGTATAATTGATAGTTCTAAAACTGATGTAGAAAATGCTACTAAATTTATTAAATATGCAATAATTGACTTAAAAAAAGTTTATGAAAAGTTAGATTCTAAAGCCATATTTATAACTGATAATAAAAAGAATACATGTGAGATTGTCGATGGTAATAGAATTGAATGTCCTGTGAAATATAACTCTGACGGCTCTTCATCCTTTTTTCCTATTGATATTTCTTATTTAGTAAAACTTTGGGGAAACGACATGCTTATAGCTCAAAAAGGATTCTTATAATTTCGAACAAACCAAAATAATCTTTTCATTATTTAAGTTTGTTGTGAAAAATAAATACAAATTTCCACCATCCTTCACTTTTAATTTTTTGCGAATATCATTGACTGATAAAGGGAAATTACGGGTTGTTATGTTTGCTTTTGTAATTTTTTCTTTAAAGAAAACCTTCTTATTAAAAGGTAATCGATTTTCAATTTTAAAACGTCTTCCTGGAAAATCAATTATTTTATCAGAAGTATATAAATGAGAATGTTTATGTAATTTATTAATATTTAATAGTTCGCTAATAGTATTAAAAGCTCCTGCTTTGAGTATTGCAACATTTGGTTCATAAAGATATGAGAGTGGTTCACTGTATATAGCTTGGGAACTAGGTTCGTTTTTAAAATTGAATTCAAAATTTTGAATGTTTTCTTTTTGAAGATTTACAGTTTTTATAATGGCATCACCATCATAATCACGTTCTAGTATCCATAACAATTCTTTCACCTCATTATTTACAGCTACAATGTGGATTTCTTTAACGTATTTTAAGTCTGAAAGTGTTGCTGTTAAGTCTAGTAAAGGTGATGTCTTTACCATCACTTGTTGTGCGTACTTCAGAAATAAATTTTGAAATGTTTTTACATTGGGTATACAGTCAGAAAGTAAAAACACCTTTTGTTTACTATCATCTCGTCGTGAAGGATCTATATAAATCCAATCGAAAAGTTCATCTAATTGCTTTAAAACGTCAATACCACTTTCATTTTTGCAGGCAATGTTTGAAACGTTTAATGTTTTATAATTTTGCTTAACGATATCCGAAAGTTCAGTATTAATTTCGCAATGGGTTATGCTTTCTATGTGTTTAGAAAAGTAATAGGCATCTATACCAAAACCCCCAGTTAAATCTATAAGTGATTTCCCTGATACTAGGCTGGCTTTATATTTAGCAGTGACTTCAGAAGAAGTCTGTTCTATATTAAGTTTATTTGGGTAGTAAATATTTTTAGTAGTGTACCATGTAGGTAGCTTCTTCTCACAACGCTTTTTAGCTTCAATTTGTTCAATAATTGTTTTAGCTTCAACATTATTAAATGGGATTCCTTTTAGAAGAAGAATAGAAATATCAGACTTAAGATTAGCGTCTATGAATTCTTGAATTTCAGTATTTAGAAGTTCTAAATTCAAATTAAATTATAGGTCTTTGGTCAATTTACTGACGACTTTATATTCGGATAAAAATTCTTTAAGAATTACCTTTATAGCTGTGTATGCTGGTATTGCGACAATCATACCTATGATTCCGAATAAAATACCTGCAATAATGATAACTAAAAATATTTCTAGTGGATGAGATTTTACGCTTTTAGAAAAGATATAGGGTTGACTAAAGAAATTATCGACTAATTGCGCTATAACAAAACCGATCATTATATAGGTTGTTTTTGGTAAAATAACGTCGCTAAAGCTTTCACCTAAGTTACTAGACATACTAAGTAACAACATTAAAAAGCCACTAACTAAAGGACCAACATAAGGCACTAAGTTTAATAGCGCACATAAAAATGCGATGACAATAGCATTGTCAATTCCAAAGATGAGCAATACAATAGTATAGATAACAAATAGAATTAATATCTGAAAAATAAGACCAACAAAATAACGTGACAGCAAGTCTTTAATCTTAGTAAAAGATCGCTTTGAACGCATTTCGTTTCCTTTTGGTATAAATGTCATAATACCATCTTCAAAAAGTTTACTGTCTTTTAAGAAGAAGAATGAAATAAATAATACCGAAAATAAACCAATACTAAAACTACCTAATCCACTAATAAAGCTATTTAAGAAGTTAGGAATAACAGCAAAATCTAATTTTGAAAGTAAGTTAGAATCCTTTATAGATTGCTCAACATCAATCTTCTGAAACTCAAAATATGTAACTATCTGGTCGTATAGGTTTTCTACATTACTTTGTAGTTGCTCAATATTTAATAGTGAAAGATTATGACCTTGCTCTACTATTAAAGGAATAAAAAGACCAACTAAACCTACTAATAAACCAATTAGTAAAACCATGGTTACAACCACAGCTACTGTATTGTTGAACTTTAATTTTCGTCTTAGGAAGATAACTATTGGTCTGCCAATTAATGAAATTACCGCAGCAACAGCTATATAGACAATAACAGATTGAATTTTATATAAAAAAAACAAAGCTAAAGCAACGGCAAGTAAAATACCTAAAGCTCTTAAAATGCCGTTAGCTATGATTTTTGAATTCATTAGTTTTAATTTACTCAAAGATGCTGAAATAAATTCAGCGTAGCAAATTTAAGAATTAAGTTGTTTTGTAAGTTCGTAAAGTGTAATACTTGTAGCTTGCACCACATTCATACTACTATTATTGCCATACATGTTAATATGAATAACAGCATCACATAGATTTATAATGTCGTCTGAAACTCCAAAGTTTTCATCTCCTAAAATTACCGCAATGGGTTGTTTAGTATTTAAAGTAAACTGACTCAAATCTTGACTATTTCCTGTAATTTCTAAAGCGATTAAAAAGTGATTTTTAGTTTTTAATCTTGCGATAACATCCTTAATATTCTCTTCAATTTTGTGAGTAACATACTTTTCGGTAGAACGTGATGTTTTAGTCATACGTTTGCCTAGTGAGACATCTTTTCCACAAAAAATGAGTTCTTCAATACCAAAAGCATCTGCAATCCTAAACAAACTACCAATATTTGGGGCATTAGATATATTATCGCAAACTAAAGTGATTGGATGTTTTTGTTTTTTAAAGTTGGAAGTATAGTGGGTGAGTTGCAAGTTGGTTTTTAATTTTAGCTAGTTATTGAATTGGGTTTGTGTGATAGAGTAATATAAATAATAAGAATAGTCATTAAAAGTAAAAATATAATAATACCTTTTATTGCTTTTTTTACTCGTTTTGATATTTTTTTATCATCAGAATTAAATTCGAAAAAACCTTCAACTAATGAAAAAATTAATTCTACAATTTCTCTCAAAACCTAAAAAAATTAATTGAATTAATTTTAGTTTTCAAAAACATACTTTACAATATTGGCGCCCATTTTTAGAGCTCTTTCGCGTACATCCTCAGGATCGTTATGTACTTCTTGGTCTTCCCAGCCATCACCTAAATCACTTTCTAAAGTAAAAAACAGTACCAATCTACTTTCGTGAAAAATACCTAAGGCCTGTGGTGCTTTGCCATCGTGCTCATGGATTTTAGGTAAACCGTTAGGGAAATTATATGCTGCATTAAAAATAGCATGGCTTTTTGGAATTTCAATCAACTCACTATTAGGAAATACCTTCTTTAACTCTTTAGTAATATAAGGCTCCATACCGTAATTATCATCGATATGTAGAAATCCACCTGAGATTAAATAGTTTCTTAGATTTTGGGCATCGTCATCACTGAAGAATACATTGCCATGACCTGTCATATGTAGCAAGGGGAACTGAAAAATGTCTGTGCTACCAGCTTCAACAGTTTGAATATTCTCATTGATGTTAGTATCTATATTGTCATTACAATATTTCACTAAGTTTGGTAAAGCCGTTGGGTTACTGTACCAATCACCACCTCCTTTGTATTTTAATATGGCTACATCTTGTGAAAACAAGAGTAGAGAGAAGAGAGAAAAGAAAAGAGGGAGAAATAGTTTCATATGTTATTTTGTATCAAAACCGTGTTCGCTAAAGGCCTATTATAGATTTATTCATTGATAAATGCTACGGAATGACATGCGACAATGGCAGCTGTTTCTGTTCGTAATCGTGTCTCACCCAAAGTTACAGGAATATAATTATGCTGCAAAGCCATTTCGATTTCTTTAACGCTAAAATCTCCTTCGGGACCTATTAAAATAGTGCAATCTTTATTTTTACTAATTTGAGACTTCAATGATTTTTTATCAGTTTCTTCACAGTGTGCAATAAATTTTTGACCAGAAAAGTCTTCATTTATAAAATCTTTAAAAGCTATTGGAGCATTTAGTTTCGGTAAATAGCATTGAAGTGATTGCTTCATTGCTGATTGAATGATTTTTTCAAAGCGTTCAGTCTTTACCACTTTACGTTCACTATGATCACAGATAATAGGTGTAATCGTTTCTATACCAATCTCAGTAGCCTTTTCTAAAAACCATTCGTAGCGATCATTCATTTTTGTAGGCGATACAGCTAAATGTAGGTTGTAAGATCGCTTTCCTTGTAAAGTTTTAGAGTTAATACTTACAGAACAATGCTTTATATCTGCAATGGATAGCTCTGCTTCAAATAGCCAGCCATTGCCATTGGTAATATGTAGTTTATCTCCATCTTTTTTTCGAAGTACTTTTACAATATGTCTACTTTCTTCTTTATCAAAACTAAAGTGAGTATCATTTTCAGAAATGTTAGAATTGTAAAATAATTGCATTATTATATATCTTCTGTAAATTTTAAAACCGTGATTACCTCTATGGTTTTTTTGTCTTGAGTTTTCATTACAATGTAATACTTTTTGTGCTTTAAATCATCAACAATAAAAGCTTCGTTGATTTTACGATTTTTATTAAAGGCTTCTTCATCAAAAGTTTCAGAAACCTCACCAAGTTTTATCCAACCTGTATCACCTCCTATATTTGCTGTAGGACCAGAAGAATGAAGTTTAGCTAAATCTACGAATTTATAACCTTCATTGTATTGCTCAAAAACTTTATTTCGTATAATCTTTGCTGATTGATTAGATGTCTTATTTCCATCGAGGATAATTACACTGAATTTACAATGATTAATTTCTGCTTTATCAATAACCTTGTAAAAGGTTTTTTTAAAGTCAGATTTAAACACTTTTTTTTCACCTTTTGAGAGTTTAAAAAGCTCATCAGCAAGTTTGGTTTTATCTCTTTCTTTATTGAAGGTATATAACTTTCCTTCTTCTGGTGTGTTTGCTTTTAGGAATGCTGTTGCATCCTCAGATGTTATAATAGAATCTAATTGTTTTTCTAGAGAATTTTGCGAAAGACAGAAAAGCGGGAATAAAAGTATAAACGAAAATAAATACTTCATTTTAGTAGGGTTTATTTGTTAGGGCTAGTCACAAAAGAACTAAAATTTATGAGAAATCAAAAATTATAGGATGATTTATCGATGAAGACCTTAATGACTTTAGTGTTTTTTATAGAAGTATTTTACTAAACTAACCATAACATTAAAGATAAAAAAGAGCTGAGATATTATAATTAATGCGCCAAGAACAGCTAAAACTGAAGTCATATTCTTTGTGTCGTCAAAAAGTTGAAATCTAGAAATGGTACCTAATGGACTTATAAAATCATTGAGACTCAGTAAAATCACAAATAGTAAAGATCCAAGTACAGTAATAGATGTGTGAATTTTTGACAAGCTTATGAATAATATTATATTTCCTCTAGAAAACAGCCAATAAACAATGGCTATTATTAAAACAGGTATAATTAAAATCACTACAATATCTGAATAGCTAACAACGTAATAAGTATCAACAATATTAAAAACAAAAGTAAGCTCAAAAAACGTAAAGCCCATCCAAGCAAATACATAAACGATAATTAGAATAAGGTAGTATTTGTATATTTTTAGTTTCAACATTATATCTTCAATCTCGCACTAGCCATCACATCAAAATCTGCAAAATCTTTTTCTAAGTACTTTAAATAACCAACAATAGCAATCATAGCAGCATTGTCTGTAGTGTATTCAAATTTTGGTACATAAGTTATCCAACCATGTTTTTTTTCAGCATCTTTTAATGCTTTTCTAATGCCAGAGTTAGCAGAAACCCCACCACCAATGGCAATATGAGTTATACCAGTTTGTTTTACAGCGAGCTTCAATTTATCCATTAAAACACCAATAATTGTATATTGAATGGAGGAGCATATATCATTTAAGTTCTCCTCAATAAAATTAGAATTTGCTTCAACTTCACGTTGCACAAAATAGAGAATTGCCGTTTTTAAACCAGAAAAACTAAAGTTTAAACCACCTACTTTTGGTTTAGTAAATTTATAGGCTTTAGGATTACCGAGTTGAGCACGTCTGTCAATTTCTGGTCCTGCAGGATAACCCAAGCCTAATACTTTTCCGCTTTTATCATAGGCTTCGCCAACGGCATCATCAATGGTTTCGCCCAAAACTTCCATTTCAAAATACCCAGTTACTTTTACAATTTGTGTATGTCCACCAGAAATGGTCGTGGCTAAAAAAGGAAAAGGTGGTTTTTTATGGTTTTCCTCCTCAATGAAATGTGCTAAAATATGAGCTTGCATATGGTTAACATCAATAAGAGGAATATCTAATCCATAGGCTAAAGATTTGGCAAAAGAGGTACCCACTAAAAGTGAGCCCATTAAGCCAGGACCTCGAGTAAAGGCAATTGCGTTTAATTGATCTTTAGTAATTCCGGCTTTTTCAATAGCTTGGTGTACCACAGGAACAATATTTTGTTGGTGTGCACGAGAAGCTAATTCTGGCACCACACCACCATATTCTGCATGTATTTTTTGGTCTGCTACAACATTACTTAAGATACGGTCGTTACATAGTATAGCTGCTGAAGTATCGTCGCAAGAAGATTCAATACCAAGGATATAAATATTTTCTTTTTCCATAGTCGATATGGCACTATAATTGTTAATTTTACCAGATAAAGTCTAATACGATACTTTTCAACGTATTGTTATAGACAAAGGTAGTGAAGATTTCATCAATTCATAAGCACAATTTCTATCAAAAGAGTACTCAAAATAGTAGGTAAAATAGTAGGTATTATTCTGCTCCTCTTTTTAATTCTCTTTTTAATACTTTCCATTCCTGCAGTACAAACCAAACTTGGTAAATATGCTACTGATAGAATAAATGAAGATTTTAAGACTGATATTAATATAGGTAAGGTTGGTCTTCAGCTAAATGGTGATATAGAACTTAAAGAAATTCTCATTAGAGACTATAAAAAAGATACGCTCATTAGTATTGGTGAATTAAACAGTTCTATTATAAGTTTTAAAAACCTCTATAATAGTAAGCTGAATTTTGGAGATATAGATATTCAAGATTTAGTATTTAATCTCAAAACATACAAAGGCGAAGAAGACACTAATCTAGATATATTTGTTGATAAGTTTGATGATGATAACCCTAGAGTAGGTCCAAGTAAGTTTCTGTTTTCATCTAGCGATGTATCTATTGAAGACGGAATTTTTAGATTAATTGATGAAAATCGCGAAAACCCAAAAGTATTTGAGTTTAGTGATTTAAATGCAAATACCACAAATTTTTTAATTAATGGTCCAGAGGTAAGCTCTCGTATCAATAAATTTAGTTTTACAGATAGTAGAGGTATTGCTGTTAAAAACTTAATGGCAAACTTTGAATACACACTTGACCACATGAGTTTTGGAGCTTTGGATATTAAGACTGAACTGTCTGAGTTAAAAGGGAGTTTAAGATTCAACTACAAGCGCGAAGATTTAAAAGATTTTACGGACAAGGTAAATGTTGTTGCTAGTTTTAGAGATTCTGAAATTTCTCTGACAGAACTTAATGTGTTTTTTGATGAGTTTGGGACTAATCAACGCGCAAAACTTAATGCAGATTTATCTGGAACACTAAATGATTTAAAAGCAAAAAACCTTAATGTCAGCACTTCACGAAATACCCGAATAATTGGGGATATAACATTTAAAAACTTATTCAATAGTGGTGAGGACGGCTTTACTTTAGATGGAAGGTTTCAAAATTTGTCATCAAATTACAATGACTTAACAGCTTTATTACCTCGAATACTTGGTGGCTCTATACCAACAGTCCTATCTAAAGTTGGGAATTTTAGAATAAAGGGAACCTCTTATATCACAACCAATAGAGTAGATGCTAATTTAGACATAGATACTGATTTAGGTTTTATAAAATCAGACTTAAAGCTTACTAACATTGATGATATAGATAATGCCAATTATGTAGGAAACATTGTTTTAGATGAATTTAGTCTTGGTGAATTAATCAATGAACCATTAGCAAAAACGACATCTTTAAATCTAGATGTTGATGGTAAAGGGTTTACAATCGATAATCTTAGAACAGATATAAAAGGTGATGTTTATATTTTAGATTATAATGGCTATGTCTATGAAGGTATAAATGTTTCGGGCGACTTGGGAAACAAAATATTTAATGGAATCTTAAAAGCAGATGATCCAAATTTAAAGCTGAATTTTAATGGATTAGTAGACTTCTCTCAAGAGCTGAAAAAATTCGATTTTAAAGCAGATGTAGCTTATGCAAATCTTAAAGTTTTAAACTTTGTAACAAGAGATAGTATATCAGAATTTAGAGGTTTGGTTAAAATGACTGCCACAGGAAGTACTTACGATAATGCAATTGGTGCAATTAATATTAAAAACACAACGTATAAGAATCAGGATAGTCGTTATAATTTTCAAGATTTTGATATAGTATCTTCTTTTGAAGGTGAAGAACGTACCTTAGCTATAAACTCACCAGATATTATCAATGGTAAGATAACTGGTAAGTTTAAAACGATGGATATATTAAAGCTAGTTGAAAATTCTGTAGGAAGCATTTATACTAATTACGTGCCAAATGAGGTAGAAGATAATCAGTATCTAAATTTTAGATTTAATGTGTATTCTAAAATAGCAGCAGTTTTCTTTAAAGATTTAACACTTGGTAAAAACACTTTTATAGAAGGAAGGATAGAAACAGATGAAAAAGGATTTGAACTAACATTTAATTCTCCAGAAATAAAATTCCAAGATTATTTTGCCAATAACATCAATGTTTCTGTAGATAATAGCAATCCACTATACAATACGTTTATTGAAATTGACAGCTTAAATGCGGGCGTTTATGGTGCTTCTGAGTTTAGTCTTATTAATGTGACTAAACGAGATACATTATTAATTAAATCTGAATTTAAAGGTGGTAAAAACAATCTAGATAATTATGACCTTAACTTATTTTATACCATTGATAAAGATAATAAATCAGTAATTGGATTTAGAAAATCTGATGTACGTTTTAAAGGCTATGAGTGGTTGGTTAATTCTCAGAAGGATACTTTAAATAAAATTAAATTTGATAGAAGTTTTAAAAATTTTGATATATCTCCTATAAAGATTAATCAAGGTAATGAAGAGATATTGTTATCTGGAGTCATAAAGGATTCATTAAATAAAAACCTGAAATTAGATTTTAACGATGTGCAATTGGTGAAGATCACACCACGTATTGATAGTTTATCGTTGCAAGGTGTAGTAAACGGCAAGATAGATGTCACACAAAGCAATGGTGTTTACTTACCAAAATCTGATGTCGAAATAAGTAGTCTATTTGTTAATGACTACGATTTGGGTAATCTTACAGCCAAAATAGAAGGAGATAACTCTATAACCAATTACAATGTAGATGTAGCTTTGATGAATGATAATTTAACATCGTTTTCTGCAAATGGAAGCATTGATGTTGCAAAAAATAATCCAAGAATAAATTTAGATGTTGTTTTTGAAGAGTTTTTACTAGACCCTTTAAACCCTCTAGGTGAAGGAGTAATTAATAATATAAGAGGTTTAGTTTCTGGTAATGCTAATGTAACAGGAAGCTTAAAAAAGCCAGGAATTTATGGAGAATTATTGCTTGATAGAGCAGGTTTGTCTATTCCATACTTAAATGTGGATTATGGCTTTGATTTCGATTCTAAAGTATCACTCAGAGGTCAGCAATTTATTTTTAATAATGTAGCCATGACAGATTCTAAATACTTTTCTAAGGGAAGTTTAAATGGTTTTATTGCTCATGATAATTTTTCGGATTGGAGGTTAGGATTAGATTTAAAAACGGATAGACTACTAGTTTTAAATACTGAAGAGTCTGAAGATGAGTTGTACTATGGTACAGGTTTTATATCTGGAACAGCAGAAATTAAAGGGCCTACTGACCAACTGGTTATAGAAGTTAAGGATGGAAGAACAGAATCTGGTACAGAATTTTTTATACCGCTTAATGACTCCGAAAGTTTTGGGGATAATTCATTTATTCATTTTTTAAGTCCTGAAGAAAAAATAGCGAGAATAAATGGAAAAATAGCAGAGCAGATTGAAGTTAAGGGTTTAGTACTCGATTTTGATTTAACGGTAAATCAGAATGCAACTATAGAAATTGTAATAGACAAAGAAGCTGGTAGTACAATAAAAGGAAGAGGTGATGGAGGACTTCGCTTTTTAATAAATACTAATGGTACGTTTAATATGTGGGGAGATTTCATTGTTAATGAAGGAACTTATAATTTTAAATATGGAGGCTTTATAGAAAAGAAGTTTGAAGTTGAGCAAGGTGGTACTATCGTTTGGGAAGGAGATCCATTAACTGCGCAGATTGATTTAAAAGCAGTTTATAAAACCACAGCTAACCCTTCGCTATTATTAGATAATCCCATAAATCAACGTATACCTGTAGAAGTTGATATTTTGTTAACGGGTCAGTTAGAACAACCAGATCCAGATTTTAATCTTAGATTTCCAAATGTATCTTCAACCTTAAAATCAGAGTTAGATTACCGTCTATCTTCCAAAGATGAGCGTAATAATCAAGCTTTAGCATTATTGGGAACAGGTGGGTTTTCTAACGGTATACGAGGTGCTAATTTTACAGGAACCATATCAGAACGTCTTACTGGAATTATCAATAATTTACTAGGAGATAATGATGGAAATTTAAATGTAGGTTTAGATGTAGCCTTAGGTCAAGATACACCAGAATTGCAAACTAATAGTACGCTAGGTTTGACATTACAAACAAGAATTAGTGATAAGATATTAGTAAACGGTAAATTAGGTGTACCATTTGGCAGTGCAGAACAAACTACAATTACAGGAAATGTGCAAGTCGATTGGTTGTTAAATGAAGATGGTACATTTCGTGCTAAAGTATTTAATAGAGAAAATACCATTAGAAACTTTGGAGAGGAGATAGGTTATACGCAAGGTATTGGTCTATCTTATAATGTAGAATTCGATACCTTTAAAGAGTTACTTCAAATCATTTTTTCTGGAAAGAACAGAAAAGATAAAAAGAAAGAAAAAGCGGCAGAAAAGGAAGAAAAAAGTGATGACGCTATGATGCCAGAATATATGTCAATGAAGAAGAAAAAGACCAAATCCAAGTCTTAAATCTTCAATTTTTTCATTTTAATCAAAATACTTATTAACGAAAACGTTTGAATTTCGTTGCCTGTGATTATTTTATAGAAATACACACTTTTTTGTATGTATTGTTTCTTAATTTTACTATCTAAGAAATTAAATAATGTCAAATTCAATTCAAAAAATAGGAGTAATGACATCTGGAGGAGACTCTCCAGGAATGAATGCTGCAATAAGATCTGTTGTAAGAACTTGTGCATATCATAATATTGAATGTTATGGTATTTATAGAGGTTATGAAGGCATGATAGAAGGAGATTTTATTGAGATGAATGCTCGTAGTGTAAAAGGTATAATTAACAAAGGTGGTACGATATTAAAAACGGCAAGATCTAAAGAGTTTAGAACCAAAGAAGGAAGAGCCAAGGCATACAAGCAATTGCAGAATAAAGGCATTGAAGCCTTAGTTGTTATAGGAGGTGATGGTAGTTTTACTGGTGCTATGATTTTTAATCAAGAGTTTAACTTTCCTGTCATGGGAATTCCGGGCACTATAGATAACGATATTTATGGTACAACACATACATTGGGTTATGATACTGCACTTAACACTGTCGTTGAGGCTATAGATAAAATAAGAGATACCGCTAGTTCGCATAATAGATTATTTTTTGTTGAAGTTATGGGGCGAGATGTTGGTCATATAGCCTTAAATGTTGGAGTTGCCGGTGGTGCTGAAGAAATTTTAATACCAGAAGAAGATTTAGGATTAGACAGATTAGTTGAATCTTTGAGACGAAGTAAAAAATCTGGTAAGTCATCTAGTATAGTTGTTGTTGCTGAAGGTGATAAAATAGGAAAAAGTGTATTTGAACTTAAAGATTACGTTGATCAAAACATGGAAGGTTATGATGTAAGAGTTTCTGTACTTGGACATATGCAGCGTGGAGGTTCACCATCGTGCTTTGATCGTGTATTAGCAAGTAGAATGGGAGTTAAAGCCGTAGAAAGTATAATGGAAGGAACGAGTAATTATATGGTAGGTTTAAAAAACGATATCATTGAGTTAACACCTTTTGATCAGGCTATAAAAGGACAGTCTAAAATTAATATGGAGCTTCTTAGAGTTTCAGATATCATGTCAATTTAATAATAAAGAGAATAATAATTAATAGTAAATATGTCAGATTTAAAATTAGGGATCAATGGATTCGGTAGAATAGGAAGAATTGTATTTAGAGCAACCGTAGAGCGAAGCGATGTAGATGTTGTAGCAATCAACGATTTGTTAGATGTTGACCATCTAGCTTATCTTTTAAAGTACGATTCTGTTCATGGCAGATTTGATGGTACTGTAGAAGTTAAAGACGGAAACTTAGTAGTTGACGGTAAAGTAATAAGAGTAACTGCAGAACGGGATCCAAAGAATTTAAAATGGGATGAAGCTGGCGCAGACGTTGTAGCTGAATGCACAGGGATTTTCACGACTTTAGAGACTGCTCAGTATCATATTGATGGTGGAGCTAAGAAAGTAGTTATCTCAGCACCAAGTAAAGATGCACCAATGTTTGTAATGGGTGTTAATGATAATAAGTTAAACGCCAATCATACTATAGTTTCTAACGCGTCTTGTACAACTAATTGTTTAGCACCTTTTGCTAAAGTTATTGAAGATAATTTTGGTATTGAAGAAGCATTGATGACTACAATTCATGCAGCAACATCTACTCAGTATACTGTAGATTCACCTTCGCGCAAAAACTATAGATTAGGACGTTCGGCAATCAATAATATTATACCAACATCTACTGGTGCTGCAAAAGCGGTAGGTAAAGTGATTCCAGAATTAGACGGTAAATTAACAGGTATGGCTTTTAGAGTACCAACTGCAGATGTATCTGTAGTTGATCTAACAGTAAAGACTAAAAAGGACACATCGTTAACAGAAATTAAAGCAGCTATGAAAAAAGCAGCTGAAGGTTCAATGAATGGTGTTTTAGGATATACAGAAGATGCAGTTGTATCTCAAGATTTTGTGAGCGAAGTTAAAACTAGCGTATTCGATGCTGACTCAGCTATAGAATTAAATTCTAAATTTTTTAAGTTAGTATCTTGGTACGACAATGAGTTTGGATATTCCAACAAGATGGTGGACTTAGCACAAAAGGTAAATAACCTTTAACTATAATTTAATTTGAGTTCCGTGGTTTTATGACCTATTCATAATGCTACGGAATTTCTTTTATATAACTAACTATGATTTTAATAACTGACGGAGGTTCTACTAAATGCGATTGGATTGTTATTGACAGTTCAGGAAAAAAAGCAGCCGATAAAATCCGCACTAAAGGGTTAAACCCTGCAATTATACAGGAAAAGAAGCTAAATAAAACCATTCGTAAGAGTAAAGAACTCATGGCTCTTAAAGATCAAATTACACATGTTTTCTTTTATGGAGCTGGTTGTGGTACAGAAAAACCAAGACTTTTATTAAAATCAATTTTAGAGTTTCATTTTACTTCAGCTCATGTTGAGGTGAGAGAGGATACGTACGCAGCAGTAAGAGCTTGTATTAACAGTAAAGATGAAGCAGCTGTAGTATGTATTTTAGGTACAGGTTCTAATTGTAGTTATTATGATGGTAAAGATTTGCATCAACGTGTAGATAGTTTAGGCTATACACTTATGGATGATGCAAGTGGTAATTATTTTGGTAAACAATTAATTAGAGATTATTATTTTAATAAGATGCCAGATACTATAAAAATTGCATTTGCGCATAAGCATAATTTAGATTCAGATTTTATTAAGTACAATTTATACAAACAAGCTAATCCAAGTGCGTATTTAGCTAGTCATGCAGAATTTATGTTTATTAATAAGGATTCTGATTACATTAAAAATGTAATTAAACAGGGTATTAGAGTATTCTCAGAAAATATGATTCTCCAATTTAAAGAAGAATTAAAGACTTGTCCTGTTCACTTTGCTGGTTCTATAGCATACTTTGCTCAAGAAGAAATTAGAGAAGTTGCTAAAGAATATGGTTATACTGTTGGCAATTTTGAAAGACGACCAATAGAAGGATTAGTTAGTTATCATGTAAATAATCTTTAAATTACTGTAATGGGTTGATGTTTATTATCTGTTAATAAATCTCAGCATTACTATTGTAAAACTTATTATTTGGTTATATCTTTGTACTATCAAAAAATAAATGAAACGTAATTATGTTTGAATTTGATCAATATTTAGGATTTTTAGCTTTTTTAACTATACTTACAATTGGGTTTTGGTTAATGATATTCCTTTTAACTTTTGTAATCCCTTACTGGATTTTTGGATCATCAATTGAGCGTTTAAAAGAAATTAGAGAAGAACGAAAAGCTAAACGAGCATAATCGATAGTTTTTTAGAAATATATAAAGAGTGCATTTTGCACTCTTTTTTTATGCTCAATAATTGAGTACTTTAGTAGCGCTAATCTAACCACCAACTATCATGAAACGTATTATATTTCTTTTATTAGTTATTAATTTTCAATTACAAGCGCAACAAATATTATCTGAACGTCAACGTGCAGAAGTTGTTGATACTATTTTAGAGGACAGATTTAATAATCTACTTCCAAAACTAATGAATGATACAGGTCTTGATATGTGGATTCTTATCTCAAGAGAATATAATGAAGATCCGGTTTTAAAAACAATGTTGCCAGCTACATGGTTAAATGCTAGGCGCAGAACAATTTTGGTGTTTTACAGAAATAAAGAAAAAAACACTATTGAGAAATTAGCTGTTGCCAGATATAATTTTGGAAAAAATATTATCTCAGCTTGGGACAAAGAGAAAGAACCAAACCAATGGAAGCGTTTAATGCAAATTATTGAGGAGCGAAATCCAAACTCCATAGGACTTAATTATTCTGATTCATTTAATATCTGTGACGGTTTGGTAAAAACAGATTATGAAGCGTTTTTGTCTCATTTGCCAAAGGAACATAAGTCAAAAGTGAAATCAGCAGAGCAGCTAGCTATTGGCTGGATTGAAACACGTACAGAACGAGAAATGGTCATTTATAATCAACTTGTAGATATTACTCACGATATTATTTCAGAAGCCTTTTCAGAAAAAGTAATTACACCAGGAATAACGACTACAACAGACGTTGAATGGTGGATGAGAGATAAAGTAACGGCATTAGGTTTAGAAACTTGGTTTCATCCTACTGTAGATGTACAACGTACTGCTGAAGAACTAGGAAATCACTTATATGCTTTTTCAAACCGGCCAGAGGACATGGTAATTTTGCCTGGTGATCTTCTGCATTGCGATTTTGGAATCACTTATTTAAGATTAAACACCGATTGTCAAGAACTCGCTTATGTGTTAAAACCAAATGAAACTGAACCACCAAAATTTTTGCAAGATGCGCTTAAAGATGGCAATAGAGTTCAAGATATATTCACATCAAATTTTGAAACAGGTAAATCAGGAAATGAAGTATTAAAAGAATCTCTTCAACAAGGCAAAGCTGCAGGTTTAAAACCAGCAATTTATACACATCCATTAGGCACTTATGGGCATTCATCTGGTACAACATTGGGAATGTGGGATTCTCAAGGAGGTGTACCAGTTACTGGTGATTATCCATTACATGAAAATACGGTATACGCTATTGAGTTAAATACAACAGTGAATATACCTGAATGGAAACGTGATATCAGAATTATGCTAGAAGAAGCGGGCTTTTGGGGAGAAGATGGTTTTAGATATGTAAATGGTCGTCAGACCAAATTATTGACTGTTCCTAGAGTTAAAGGGCAGCTTGGTAATTAATTTGATTTAGAATGTTTATAAAACATATAAGATGCTATCAATCCAACAAAAGTAAAAAGCCCCATTACACCAAATGCATGTTGTAAACCAAGAGCACCTTCATTTGCGTCTAAGAAATAACCCATTACTAAGCCAGCGAAAATATCTGGTGTATAGCCAACAATAGAAATAAACCCAACAGCAGTTCCTGTAACCGCTAATGGTATTTTAGCTTCTTCAAGTGTTGCAAAATATAGAACACGTGCAGAGTACACACCTAAAGCCATAGTGCCAATTGAAAGAATAAATAGAAGAGTAGTGGAATCATCAATAATGCCTAAATAGAAAATCAAACTTGTCATAGTCATTAGTAAGAAGCCTATAACTATCCATAAAGTTGCTCTTGTTCTATCTGCTAGTAATCCGATAACAATACCAATAACTGGTCGCATATACAATAAGGAAGTACCAACTTTTGCAGCTTCAATTTTATTGTAGCCCATTACTTGCTCTGCATATTTACTAAAAAGATCTGTCATTTTGTAGCCGTAATAGGCGCATAGAATAATAATCATGAGTAGCCAAACAGCTCTAAATTTCAATACTAATTTAAAATTATCTAGAGTCAGTAGTTTTGAAAGCTCTTCTGAAGCTATGTCTTTATCATTTTTAAATTTCAAAAAGAAAAAAACTATAAATCCTATGCACATTACAGAGATAGATGTATAGAATATGACTTCCTTAAACGCTAAACGACGCTCTCCGATAGAGGTTAATTCAATATCTTTAGTTATGAACAATGAGAAAATAACAACGCCAATAGAGCCAAAAAGTGCAGCCACTAAACCACGTCCACCATCTAAAAAACCAAAGGCTATACCTTGTTTATTGGAGCCACCCCAAATTCGAGTCGCTTTTATCATCGCAGCCCAAAACAAGAAAATAGTCGTAAATCCCCAAAATCCATATAGGATATGAAGATTTACAAGTGAAGGATATGTAGCTAAATAGAATCCACCTAATCCAGTTAAAATTAATGCCACTGACATTAAAATATTTGGCTTAAACTTATCAGCCAATGGACCGCCAAAAAGATAGGATACCAGAGCAACAGTACCATAAGCTGCAAAACAACTTCCTAATTGTGTATCTGTAATAGAAAATGACTCTAAAAAGGTAGTCCTAAAAATACGTTGTAACACAAAAGGCAAAATAAAAACAGCTTCTGCTGCTAATATCAAAAGTATTATAACATATAGAGGCTGTTTTTTTGATTTTTCTTGTTGCATATTACACTTGTAACACACCCAAGTTAAAAGGTTTCTCAATAGGAGCGTGGTTAGCTGCTTCAATTCCCATACTAATCCATGTTCTAGTATCTAATGGATCTATAACACCATCGGTCCATAGGCGAGCTGCAGCGTAATATGGCGATACTTGGTTATCGTATCTATCCTTTATCTTATTAAATAATTCTTCTTCTTTTTCTTTAGTGATGGTTTCACCTCTCTTTTTAAGTGAAGCTGTTTCAATTTGTAATAATACTTTTGCTGCAGATTTTCCGCTCATTACTGCGAGTTCTGCACTTGGCCATGCAGCAATTAAGTTTGGGTCATAAGCCTTTCCACACATCGCGTAATTTCCAGCACCATAGCTATTTCCAATCACAATAGTGAATTTTGGCACCACGGAATTACTTACAGCGTTCACCATTTTTGCTCCATCTTTTATAATTCCTGAATGTTCAGATTTACTACCAACCATAAAGCCAGTAACATCTTGTAAGAAGACTATTGGGATTTTTTTCTGATTACAATTTGCAATAAATCGTGTGGCTTTATCAGCAGAGTCATTATAAATCACGCCTCCAAATTGCATTTCTGCTGATTTAGTTTTTGCGCCTTTGGTTTTTACTAACTGACGTTGATTTGCAACAATACCTACGGCCCAACCATCAATTCTGGCGTAAGCCGTAATAATCGTTTTGCCATAACCCTCTTTATACTCGTCAAATTCAGAGTTGTCAACCAAACGCTTTATGATGTCTTTCATATCGTATTGATCAGCTCTACTTTTTGGTAGAATACCATAAATGTCTTCAGGGTTTTCCTTTGGTTTAGCAGTTTTTGTTCTATTAAATCCAGCTTTGTCATAATCACCAATCTTATCAATGATGTTTTTAATCTTGTCTAAAGCGTCTTTGTCGTCTTTGGCTTTATAATCTGTTACTCCAGAAATTTCACAATGTGTGTTAGCTCCACCTAAAGTTTCATTGTCAATGGATTCTCCAATTGCAGCTTTGACTAAATAGCTTCCAGCTAAAAAGATACTTCCTGTTTTGTCAACGATTAATGCTTCGTCACTCATAATAGGTAAGTAAGCTCCACCAGCAACACAGCTTCCCATAACAGCAGAAATCTGAGTAATTCCCATACTGCTCATAACGGCATTATTTCTAAATATGCGTCCAAAATGTTCTTTGTCTGGAAAAATTTCATCTTGCATTGGTAGAAAAACACCAGCACTATCAACCAAATAGATAATAGGTAAGCGGTTTTCAATAGCAATTTCTTGAGCTCTTAAATTCTTTTTCCCAGTAATAGGAAACCAAGCACCAGCTTTAACTGTGGCATCATTTGCAACAACTATACATTGCTTTCCTTTAACGTAGCCGATCTTAATCACAACTCCTCCAGAAGGGCATCCGCCATATTGTTCGTACATATCTTCACCAGCAAAAGCACCAATCTCAATAGATTTTGACTTAGAATCTAATAAATAATCTATGCGTTCACGAGCAGTCATTTTTCCTTTACTATGATGTTTGTCAATACTTTTTTGTCCACCCCCTAATTTTACTTTAGCAAATCGTTTCTTGAGTTCGGAGAGTAGAAGTTTATTGTGATCTTCGTTTTTGTTGAATTTTATATCCATATGTATTGCCCGTAAAAGTGGGTGTCTTTGAAATTATACCTTAATTTTTCTCTAGCACGAATTTACAAAAGATTAATCATAGAATTAAAGGGTTATTCCTAAATGAAGTTTAAATATTAGTTACATGGAAATATATTCCTTGGAATATAAATGTTTTTTTTATAGATTTGCATTAACAAAAACAAACAATGAAATGAAACGAAATAAAATTATTTATTATGTAGCTACAACATTATTGACATTGATGATGTTATTTTCAGTAAGCATGTATTTCTTTAAACATGAGGATATTGTTACTGCATTTACAAGCTTTGGGTACCCTACTTATCTAATATATCCTTATGGTGTTGTGAAATTATTGGGGTTAGTAGCATTATGGTTACCAGGCTATAAAAGCTTAAAAGAATGGGCATATTCAGGCTTCTTTTTTGCTTTTGTTCTAGCCTTTTTTGCACACTACATGATAGGTGATGGTGAACAAATGGGAGCATTAATGGCACTAATATTATTATTAGTATCGTATATTTTTTATAAAAGAATTAAACAATAAAAGAATGAAACAAATTATAGCATTTGCAGGAAGTAATAGCAGTACATCAATAAATAAACAATTGGCAATTTATGCAGCTTCATTAGTTGAAGGTGTAGAAGTAAAAGTTTTAGATTTAAATGATTTTGATTTGCCTTTATATGGAATGGATTATGAAATAGCTCATGGTATTCCGGATAATGCAAAGAAATTTTTAGATTTGATAAAATCAACAGATGGAATTGTTTTGTCTCTAGCTGAACATAATGGAGCTTACGCTACAGCATTTAAGAATTTATTCGATTGGATGTCTCGTATTGATGGAAAACTATGGAGTGATAAGCCAATGTTACTAATGGCAACATCGCCAGGTGGAAGAGGAGGTGCAACAGCTTTAGAAATTGCTCAAGGACGTTTTGGGTATATGGGAGGAAATATAGTTGGCAGTTTTAGCTTACCTTCTTTTAGTGATAATTTTTCAGATGGAAAAATCACAAATAAAGAATTGAATAGTCAACTATTAGAAGAAGTAGAGCAATTCGCAGAGAGTCTTTAGGTTATGGGTGATTTAGCAAAAGATATTAATTCAACATTTCCAAATAATAGGGTAAAGGCCTTGCTTAATATTATTTATACGGCAAATTGGATAACAAGTCACCAAAATGAGTTTTTCAAGGAGTTTGGGATTAGTCCTCAACAATATAATATCTTAAGAATTCTACGTGGTGCAGGTGAGCCATTAAAAGTACAAACCATTAAAGATAGAATGTTAGAGCGTTCACCTAATGCTACTCGTTTAATGGATAAGCTTTGTGCTAAAAATTGTATAGAACGTTTGCCGTCAGAACACGACAGACGTGTGGTGAAGATAGCAATTAAACAAGAAGGTTTAGATCTTTTGTCATCTATACCCACAGACTTGAATAAAGATTTTATAAATAATCTTTCTGAAGCTGAAGCAGGACAATTAAGTAATCTGCTAGATAAAATGCGATAACAGATTCCTATAAAAAGCAGGAATCTCACAGGAGTCAGCAAATCGTATTTTTTTAACCATATAGTTTCCATGGAAACTATTAAAACAAAAATTAATATGAAACTAAATACAATAAAAAGAATAGGACGAAGTGATTTCGTTAATATGGGGCCAATTAAATTGCGTCAACCATTACCAAATCAGGGAATAGATATTGTGGATCCATTTATTTTATTACACCATTATGGGCCTTATGAAATAAATGAAAAAAGCAACCCTTTTGATTTAGGACCACACCCACATCGTGGGTTTGAGCCTATTACATTTTTAATTCAAGGAGAGCAATTACATCGCGATTCTTTGGGTAATGAAAGTGTTGTAAAAGCAGGTGATGTACAATGGACAACAGCTGGAAGAGGGATAATTCATGCAGAAGGGCCAACTGAAGAGTTCGTTGCAAAGGGTGGTGTGCTAGAAGGTATTCAATTATGGTTAAACCTACCAGCTAAAAAGAAAATGATGGAAGCTAATTATCAGCATGCTAAGCATGAAGATTTTAGAATAATAAAATCAAAAGATGGTAAAGTGAAAACTAGAATAGTTGCTGGTGAACTGAATCAGACTTTTGGTAGAATAGGTACTCAAACTCCAGTTAATGCGTTCCTAATTGAAGCAAAAGCAGAAGGAAAAGAATCTATTTTATTTTCAAAAGAACAACAAGGTATGTTGTATCTCTTGAAAGGTAAAGTAAAAGTCAATGGTTCAACAGTATTAGAATTAGATAAAAATCAGTTGATTCAGTTTCATCATGATGGTGAAGGCTTTTCAATTGAAGCTAAAGAGAATAGTTTGCTATTATTCTTGTCTGGAGAACCATTTAATGAACCTGTTTCGACTTATGGTCCTTATGTTATGAATACACAAACCGAAATTATGGAAGCTATGCGCGATTATCAAATGGGTAAAATGGGATTTCTTCCAGCGAATTAAAAAGAACATCCTACGGGATGTTTTTTTATTTAAAATGGCGATATTTGTGTTTCGACTAACTATCAAAACAAGAATACGATTATGGCAATGAATAAAAACACAGTCCTTGCTTGGGCTACTACTATTATGGTTATAGTAGGACTAGCATTAATTGCACTTGGTGCATTTAGATATGATGATGTAGCAGGTTGGGGGTTTGCAGCAGTAGGTATTGGCTTTTTTGCAATTGCCTGGGTATTTAACGCATTAAAAGGACGTGTATAATGAGCGACGATAAACAAATAATTTTCTCAATGTCTGGTCTAACCAAGACATTTCAATCTGCAAACACACCTGTTTTAAAGAATATTTATTTAAGCTTCTTTTATGGAGCCAAGATTGGGATTTTGGGTCTAAATGGTTCAGGTAAATCTACTTTACTTAAGATTATAGCTGGAGTTGATAAGAACTACCAAGGAGATGTTATATTTAAACCAGGTTATACAGTAGGTTATTTAGAACAAGAGCCACAATTAGATGATGATAAAACGGTTATGGAAATCGTTAGAGAAGGAGCTGCTGAAACAGTTGCTATTCTTGATGAATATAATAGTATCAATGATCAATTCGGTTTGGAAGAGGTGTATAGCAATCCAGATAAGATGGAAAAGCTAATGAATCGTCAGGCTGAATTACAGGATCAAATTGACGCTGCAAATGCTTGGGAATTAGACACTAAACTAGAAATAGCCATGGATGCGTTAAGAACGCCAGATGGTGATAAGAAAATAGGAGTACTTTCTGGTGGTGAACGTCGTCGTGTTGCTTTATGTCGTTTGCTTTTACAAGAACCTGATGTATTGCTGTTAGATGAGCCTACTAACCACTTGGATGCTGAGTCTGTACACTGGTTAGAGCATCATTTGGCACAATATAAAGGTACTGTAATAGCAGTAACTCACGATAGATATTTTTTAGATAATGTAGCTGGTTGGATTTTAGAGCTTGATAGAGGTGAAGGTATCCCATGGAAGGGGAACTATTCGTCTTGGTTAGATCAAAAATCTAAGCGTATGGCTCAAGAAAGTAAAACAGCTTCTAAACGTCAAAAAACATTAGAACGTGAGCTAGAATGGGTAAGACAAGGCGCAAAAGGTCGCCAGACTAAGCAAAAAGCGCGTTTAAAGAATTATGATAAGCTAATGAGTCAAGATCAAAAGCAACTTGACGAAAAACTAGAAATTTATATACCTAATGGACCACGTTTAGGAACCAATGTTATTGAATCTGTAGGTGTTGCAAAAGGTTATGACGATAAATTACTATATGATGACTTAAATTTTAATCTCCCTCAAGCTGGCATTGTTGGTGTTATTGGACCAAATGGTGCTGGAAAAACAACCATTTTTAGAATGATAATGGGTGAGGAAGCACCAGATAAAGGAGAATTTAGAGTTGGTGAAACAGCAAAGATTGCTTATGTTGACCAGAAGCACTCTAATATTGACCCAGAAAAATCAATCTGGCAAAATTTTAGTGACGAACAAGAGCTCGTTATGATGGGAGGTAAACAGGTAAACTCGAGAGCTTATTTAAGTCGATTTAATTTTTCTGGAAGCGAACAAAACAAAAAGGTTAAACTACTTTCTGGTGGGGAGCGTAACCGTTTACATTTAGCAATGACACTCAAAGAAGAAGGTAATGTATTACTTTTAGATGAACCAACTAATGACTTGGACGTTAATACATTAAGGGCTTTAGAGGAAGGTTTGGAAAACTTTGCTGGCTGCGCAGTAGTTATTAGTCACGATAGATGGTTCTTGGATAGAATTTGCACACATATTTTAGCATTTGAAGGGGATTCTCAAGTCTATTTCTTTGAAGGTAGTTTTAGTGATTATGAAGAAAACAAGAAGAAACGTTTAGGCGGTGATTTAATACCAAAACGTATTAAGTATAAGAAATTAGTGAGGTAGTATATTCAATATATAACAAACAAAAAGCCAGCATTTGCTGGCTTTTTTTATTTATTTAGATTCTCTTTAAGTGAATTGTTTTCTTTCTTAAGCTTTCTAATTTTATATAAGTTTATTATAAGCAAAAAAAGAATGGTGATTAGACCAATAGATAAAATGGCTATGATTCTTGAAGAATTTTCCATGTCTTATTTAATTATCTCCATAAAGATGTCCACTAGGAATTTCATCATCTGATTCTTCAAAATCTTTAAAAGCATTAGTTTCCATTAATTTTTTATTCTCTGCTTTAAGTTTATACATCTTAATAATAGCAATGAGAATAAAAACCAAAAAAATAGAAGCTACGGCTATTAAAATCATAGTAAGTTGTGTGGTTGTCACAATAATAGCCTTTGAAAGTAGGTTTTTAAGCATGGTATAATTTTGGTTTAGATTTGGGTTCTAAAGTGCTAATATAGAAAAAAAGTAAAAGATAAATGGCTAATTTTAAATTATTTACAATATTTATATTAACATATCACCGATAAAGTGCTTAAATTTATCGACGAAACACACTGTTTTAGCATGTTAACAGTGATTATTGAGAGTAATACCAGTTTAATAAAATCACCTCTGTGGATGTATTGTCTTCATTAACTAAGCGCTTAAATTTATCGATGTCACTTAAACCTTCAGCGCTTCTATAATGGTATGGGTACACTTTTTTTGGTTTAAAGTCTATAACAGCGCTAGCGGCACTTTCAATTGTCATTGTCCAAGGTAAATTCATACAAACAAAAGCTTTATCAATATTTTTAAGACTTCGCATCTCAGGTATATCTTCAGTATCTCCAGAAATATATATGCGTTCACCATTTATGGTAATTACATAGCCATTACCCCTTCCTTTTGGATGATACTTTAAAGCTTCTTCTCTCAAATTATACATCGGAATAGCCTCAATTTTAGCATTATTTGTATTATAAGAATCTCCATTGTTAAGTGTTACAATAGTTTTACTAATGTTTTTAGGTAACTTTTCTATAACAGCAGCTGGAGCAATAAGTGTAGCTGCATCTATATTTAAGGCCTCTAAAGTTTCAATATTTAGATGATCTCCATGAATATCAGTGATTAATACTAGAGTTGGATTTTTATAACCTGCAAATGCTTTTAAACCTCCGGTAGGATCAATATAAATAACCTCATTTTCTGTTTCTAAAACTAAGGTGCCGTGGGTAATAGGTTTGATTTCAATAGATTTTTTTGTAGCAATATTATCGTTAGCTACTGCGACTTTAGTACTTGATTTTTCATTTTTGCAGCTCGTTATTATTACAATAGAAAGCAACAAAAGGATATTTTTTGATAATTTCATAGTCTTTGTGTTTTACTATAAAGATATTGAAGAAGTATTTATAATTAAAATGATGTAACAATTTAATAAAATTTCATACCTATAATTTAGCTGGTAAAGTTTTTATAGTCATAAAAAATTACCGAAATTGCTTATCCGAATAAAGTTCAACTAAATAATACTATACAATATGTCTGATGATTTTGATTTATTAGAAACAAATTCCAACGAAAAAACTGAAAAAGTCGATGTGAATTGGGGAAAAGCCATAGACCAAATGAAGTCTAAATTGGCGCAAGAAGATGATCCAGAAAGTCGTCAGAAAATATTAAATGCTACATTGGACAATGTTGTTGATATGGCTGAGAAAGATAGAACGACCTTGCTTGATGCTATTAAAGACCTAACCGACTATCAAGATGAAGTTGGTATTATGTTCGAAGGGTTTTCAGCATTAAATGCTGCTGAGCAGAAAATCATTGATGACGCTATTAAGCGTTTAGAGCGTGCTAAAGTTGAACTTGAAGATGCTAAAAACAAACCAGATACATGGTGGAACAACCTTTGGGGAAGAAAAGGAAAAATTAGAGATGCAGAGGAAGAGTTGAAGAAAGCACAAAAAGAACGTGATGCTTCAGACAATAAAGCAAAGGCTATGTTTCAGCAACGTATTGAAACAGCAGATGTTCAAACCTTGTTAAATGAATTGTCATTTAAAAGCCAGGCTGCAATTAAACGTTTAAAAGACAGAGAGCTAGAAATTAAAGAAGTAGAGGAAAGTCTTAAAGTTGCAATAGTTGAAGCTTCTAACAATCATACAAAAGCACTTCAAAAGAAAAAAGAAGTAGAAGCTAAGCTCGAAGAGCAGTATGCGTTATTAAAGCAAGCGCGCCAAGCTTTAGAAGAAGTTGCAGACAAACAATCTACTGAATACTCTGAAGCTTTAGAAAAAGTAACACAATTAGAACAAAAAGTTGAAGAACTTGAAGGTCTTAAAAACGCATACACCACACTTGCAGCTTCAAAAGATAGTTTTGTGCACAAACATAACTTAACGATTAAGGTTTTAACATCGTTACGTAGTAATTTACAAACACACAGAGCTAAGTTGAAATCAGATACTGATGAGCGTCTTAAATATTATGATGGTTATGTTGTGGCTTTAAAAGCACGTACTGACCAAGAATTTGCAGCAATTTTAGAGCACTTGGGGGTTAAGACCGATGAGCATATTGGTGAAACTTTAGCTGCTATGCATACAGCAAGTGCTAAAGCACGTCAAGAAATGATGGATAACATTCCAGTTCACGAAAAAGTAATGCAAGGTGTTTACGGTAGTTATGCTGAAGCTTTAAAAGAGATTAGGACTAAGGATGCTGAAATTCAGAAAAACTTTGCTGACCGTTATGGTATTGATATGAAAGAGATTTTTAATGAATACTATGAAGCAGATCCAAATGCACCAGCAGATGGGGGTGAACCAGAAGGTGAGCCAAAACCAGAAGCTAATGATGATGATTTGTTATCATAGTAGAGTAATTTTTATCTAAAAACCTTTAGTTAATTTTTAATGAAAAGAATAGTTATATTTTCTGTTTTCATTATTGCTTTATCAATAATGGCAGTCATCTTTATTAAATTTTCAAATGACCATACTGATTGTATTGTTGTTAAAGAAACAACAGTATCTGAAGATGGTTTAGTTAAAGTAACTACGACAAGGCATAGTTGTAACGAAAACTTCAATCTATAAGCAAATTGCTAGGTAATAAATGATAGTTACACCATTAGATTCAGCAGTATTAGACTCTAAAGAGCAGTATGTGTTCTATCACAAGATGATAGATTTTACGCTCAAAGAACTTATTGTTGCAGTTCAAGAAAAACAAATCTTAAATCAACAAGAAGTACAGTTGTTTAAGCAGTACAGTGATTTACTTTTATATTCGATTGAAGCCATGCGTGTAAAGTACATGTATGATGATGAAGAGAATATGAAGGTCGATTTAACGGATTCTGGGTTTCCAAATTATTTAGAATTTCGTTATCTATTTAACGATTTAGCTTTACGAGAAGATTACCTAGGTAAGCTTACAGATGTTAACACATTAAAGGACGAATTTTTAGATACTTTAATGCGAAAAAAAGAACAGATTTCTAAACGAAAACTCTTCCAGGCAGCATCTATAGTTTATTATTCGTCGGCGAAAAAAGAGTTCATCTTCAACAGATTTGTTCAAGGTAAAATAATTGAAACACCTAAAGGTTCATCAGGCAATTATCTTGTAAGTTGGAGTTTTTATGATGTATCTCACAACAGACCATTTATCTGTTATATGTATTTTAATTATGATGGTAGAAATGCTCAAGACTATAAAGAAGAGATTTATACCGTTTTAAAAAATGCTGCTGACCGAGAAATGACGATGGATACAATGGCATATGCTATTGATAAACGTTTGCCAAAAGTATTCCCTAAATTGATAAAACGTGTGGATTTAGGACCAATTCATAATGTGTTTGCAAAGGATGAAAACAAAGTAACTCATGCTGTTTTGCAAGGAATAGCAAACAAGGAAATTCCTTTAGAATCTTATGCCATATCATTTAAAATAGATGAGTTGAAATCACAAAGTGAATTTAAAGAGGGCAGTTTTTTTAGTAAGCAAATCTTTCAGAAATGGGAGAATGTCTTTAGACAGCGCTATGTATTTGCACCACATCGTATTATACAATTGCTATATAATAAAACACCAGAAATTATGAATAAGTTGGCTATGCCACCTATTCAAATTTCTGATTTAACTATTAATAATAAGTAACGTCATAACGAGGAATGCAGTGACATGGTTATCTTTTCTTTTAGGAACAAATTACTTCACTTCGTTTGCAATGACCGAAAATATAAAACATGGAACACAACTCAACTTTCCCTATAAAACAAAACGAACTCGATATGCTTCGTGATGAAGCAACGTCGTACTTAAAATCTATTCAATGGGAGCAGAGCCAACGTGCTAAGAATAAAGATAATGATGGTAAAGATGAGTCTATTCTATTATATCTATCTAGAGCAAACAATGGTAGCAATGTCAATGTAACCTCAGTGTCTAAAACCATTTTAGCATTAAAAAAACGCTTATTACCAGAATCTGTTGCGTTACCTATTCACTTAAACAATACCCTTTATGCTGTCCAAGAAGGTTTAACTCTTGGTATTTGGATTAAGGATAGCTATTATGATGCTTCAGGTTTATCTACGTTAAGTGAAAACAAATCAGCTTTAGATAACTCAGGAAAACGTGAGTACGAAAGTAAAATGCATACAGCAACAGCTTTTATGCTTTTTGCTACGGCTTATAAAGTGCTACATGATTTAAAGCCTCATGCTTCAGACGATTTATCAGTAATGAAACAAAAATTTGCTGGTATTCCAGAAGTGTCATTTATGACGCCTTTAAAAGGAATTTCGTGTCAACTATTTTATTACGATAAGTATTTAGGACATCCAGATATTATAAAAACGGACAAAGACGTTATCGATTTTACAGTTGTATATTTTGAAGCCTTGATTGACGAAATTCAGTTAAGAAAAAGTAGTTTAGAATATACGGAAACAATTACTGATAGAACGTATAAGTTAGAAAAGTCGGATTTTGCGGTTTCAGGTTGGGAGAATGTGTTTTCTGGGACAGCAGTAAGTGTTGAATTTAATAAAATTCAATTCGAACAAATTGTAGGAAACAAAGATGCAAAGCACTTTGCTAGGCGATTAACAGAACGTATATTAAGTTATGATTTTGAAGCTAAGAAAAACCCATTTCAAGAGTTAGGCGGATTTATGCCAGTATTTATGGGCTATGGTATTCCTGGTACTGGAAAGAGTATGCTGATTGCAGCGATTGCAACACGACTGAAAGAGCATAGTGAAAATCTAGAGATTCCGTTTTTGTTTCACCCAATGCCAGATACCATTGTAAGTACCTTTCAAGGAGGTTCTGCAGAGAAAATGGTAGAGTGGATGAAGCCGTTACAAGACCCAACAAAACTCATTTTTGCACCAATAGATGATGCCGAAAATAATTTACAAGAACGAACTGCTCAAGGTGTTTCTGCTGGTGTAAAGGAAGTTATAGGTGTGTTTTTAAGATATACAGAAGGTGCTTATGCGGTAAACTATGGAAATAGTTCTATAGGTTTATTTACTAATCTACCAGAAATGCTTGATAAAGCGGTTATTTCTCGTGTTCAAGGTCGTTTTAAGATCGATGGAGCTCGTAATGAAAAGGATTTTGTGGATCAAGATCATTTATGGTGGAGAAAACTAGAAAAGACAATGCCAGATTTTATAAATATGACTAATCCGAAAGATTATAAGTATTTAGATGCTCAGCAAGTAGCAAAGAATTTAGGCGAGATTTTAGATAAAGTAGATAAGCCAACAGAAGAACGCGTTTTAGATACGTTTGATAAAGTAGAAAAGAAGTATAAAGACAATGAACATATGTTTTATGCGCATTTATATACAGAAATTCAGAAGATATTTCCATTCTTTTCGTCTCGTGATGTGCGTAATATTCAAAAAGCCGTATCGTTACGTCTAACAGATTTTGATTTAGAACAAGATTGGTTTGAAAATCCAGAAGTGTATTTTAAAAAGGATTATGACACTAAATTCGGCATGTTACAAGAACTCATGAGAGCTAACATGAAAGGATTAGACTTTAGTGATATTAGAAGACAAGAAGTAGTACGTTATTTAGATAACGTTGCAACAATTGCAGATACCGACTTTAAGCGTAAAGTGGATGCTAGAATTAATCAATTGAATATTGAGACAGAGGCTAGAGAGCAGTTTGGGAAACACTAATATTAGAAAAAAAAATTCTAATTGCCTTCAAACCAGTTTTTAAAGGTTGAAACTCGCTCTCTACTTACAATAATATCTTTATCAGCGTTTGCATTTACTACAATCTTTAGTCGACTATTAGAATACATGATAACATCATTAATTGCATTAAGGTTTAAAATATACGTTCTGTTTACTCTAAAAAAATCTTTAGGTTCTAGTATATGTTCTAAATCTTCTAGTTTATAATCTAACACAAATTTTTTATTATCATTTGTAACTAAAAACACTGTTCTTCCTTCAGCAAAAAACAAGGATGTGTTAGCTGTTTCTATTGAGTGTATATGATTGCCTATGCGTACTAAAAAACGATTTTTATACTTTTTTTGATGAAGTGCTTTTGATACATTTTCTATATCTGTAGGGAGATATTTTTTTAGATTTTTAAACTTATTTAAAGCTTTTGATATATCTGTAAACGTTATTGGTTTTAATATATAGTCAATACTATTTACTTTAAAAGCATCAATAGCATATTCATCGAATGCTGTAACGAAAATAACGGGCTTTTTTATTTGTACTTGGTTAAAAATATCAAAGCTTAAACCATCTGATAATTGAATATCCATAAATACAATGTCATAATCTTTTGCATTATTTTCAAACCAATTTACAGCTTGAGAAATGCTAGAAAGCTTAGCTACTATAGAGTACGATTCATCATACTTTAGTATGTAACGCTCTATTTTTTCAAGTGCAGGAATTTCATCTTCTATAAGTACAACCCTCATATTATGCTTTTACTTGTAATTTTGGAATTTTAATAAATCTAATTTCCTCTTGATCAAAAATACTGATTGGTTCTTCACTATATATAGAATATACAGATTGTAATTCTGTAATGCTATCTATGTTAAATTGCTCAGAAATTTTGTCATTATGCTTGTATTCTATGCCTAGAAATGTATCTCCCTCAACTAGATTAATAGCCATTGGTTTTTCTTGTACAATACTAGTTTTAACAATGGTTTCTACTAATTTTAATAGGCTGCCAGGAACTACTAAAAAACTAGAATTAATAGTCCCTTTAAAGTTAAGTTTTCTGTAAGGTAAAAAATCAAATAATTTAACAAGATGTTCTACTGCTTGTAACTCTTCTTCAATAAGTACAAGCTGTCTTTTACCCTTAGAGAGTACATAGCGATAGGTGCTAGCAATGGTATCTATAAGGTCGTCAACTTCTTCTTTATCCTGTTTGGCAAGTACAATAATAGATTCTAAACTATCAAATAATAATGTAGGATTTATTTCATTTTTAAATTGAATAAAATCCTCTTCGACTAATTGCTTTCTTAATAGCTCATCATTCAGCTTTTTTGTATTCACTTTATATAAGTAATGATGGCTTAGATTTAGTAGAATGTAAATAAAAGTTATTGCAGCAAAAATGCTATTAAAATTCCATAATTCTTCGCTGTTGGGAGAATAACCCGAAACGTATTTGTAATATATATATATAGCTAATGTCACAACACTAATGCAAACTATTAATGATGCAACAACTTGTATTAATAATGCTAAAATAAATGGTAAACGCTGAGGTAATTTTTTAAATAGTAATAATAAAAGACGAGAAACCTCTTGTATTAAAAACGAAAGCCCAATGCAAACATATAGCTCTTCACCTAAAAATTGCTCTTGTAATTGCTCTACATTATTATTGATGAGTAATAATAGTAAATACACTAAAACACCACTAAATAAAGGACTTAGTAATCTAAAAAGCGGAAGATGTACAAATAATTTTTTCATTATGCTAGTACTGGGAATTTAACTTCAAAGTCTAAGCCTTGTGTAACATGTATCTGTGAATTACTAAGTAGTTGATATCTAGCTTCAATATTTTTTAAGCCTATATTAAAAGAAGTTATGCTTTTTGGTGATTGCGTAATGTTGTTTTTTACTGAAATAAAATGACCATCTGTCGATATATCAATTTTAAGCTTATGTTCAGTATCCATCTGATTATGTTTTACAGAGTTTTCTACTAACATTTGTAATGTTAATGGAGGAATTTTTGAATCTAAAAGAACATCAGGAATAGAAATGTTATAGTCAAAGGCTTTTCCGAAACGCGTTTCTATTAGAAGTAAATACGACGATACTAAATTCAATTCTTCTTTTAAAGACACTAATTTAGAATTATAACTGTTAAGTGTATAACTATAGATGTTTGCCAAGTTTCTAATATATTCCTCAGCAGTTTTAGAGTTTTTATATACTAATGACGAAATAGTATTTAGGTTATTAAATAGAAAATGAGAACTCAGTTGCGATTTTAGAGCTTTAAGTTGTAGGTCTATCTGTTTTCTGTCATAGGCTATAGAATCAATTTGAAGCTTAACGTAGGTGTAGTAAGAGTATAATGCAAAGTGAATAATATTATAGACTAGCATAATCATGAACAGAATTATAGATAGTTTCACCAAAGCACTTTCATAGGATTCGGCTAAATTAATCTGAGCTATCTTTTTATATAAAACAACAAGAATAATAATTATAGCAAGACTTGCTAAAAAATTAAAAATAATACCTAGAAGAAATCTGTTTGCTAATTGTACGCGCCATGGTATTATTGCATCTAGCTTTCTCGAAATAAAATAGCAGCTATATGCGACTAATACTCCAGAAAACACAGAGAGAATGATCTTCATAGGATTACTTTCACCATCTTCTGTGACTTGACTAGCCTCAAAATAATAATATAGAAGTAATCCAAGTATAATACCAAGAATTGTAATGAAAAAATGCTTTTTCACAATTGGTTGATCTAGTTGGTTGAAGAATTTCATATAACCAAGGTAATCAATCTAATTCAAAATATTAATGGATTAGATTAACGACCTTGGTTTCGGATCGATTAGTCTACTGCTTTGGCAACTCTACCATAATACGTGTCAGAGTTGATTGATTTCGCTGCATTTCTATAAGCAGTCTTAACACCTTCTGAAGAACGATTTACTTTATCTGCAAAAGCTAATAACACATTAGACATATAATGATCAGAATTGATGTTTCTTGCCGAATTTAAGACAGTTATTAATTGATCTTCTGATAAATCTTGCTTAGCCAATTTCTTGTAAATAATTGCGGCGTAGTGATCAGAGTTTACATTTCGATTAACAAGTTCTAATAAGTTAGATATGCTTTTAGTACTTGTGTCTAGATTACTGTCTAGCAAATCTTTAATAACCTCAGTTGCATAGTGATCTGAATTGACATCACTAAGTGTTGCAATAAATGCATCATAAGCATCACTTGGCATATTATTCTCTCTAATCACTTTTTTAAGCACTTGTGTTTTGTAGTGGTCAGAACTAATATCTTTTGATAATTCAATGATTTTTGATACGTTTTGAGAGTTTAAATCTCTCTTATCCATAATTTGTGTGAGTACTGTAGATAAATAATGATCAGAATTTATAGTTTTAGAGATATCTAATAGTTTTGCCATTTGATTATCAGTAATTGACTTATCTGAGATAACTTTTTTTAAGACACTTGTTGCATAATGATCTGAACTCAAGCTTTTACTAGCATTAATATACGCATCAACAGTTTCATCATTTGCAAGAAAAGCGCTTTGATTACTTTTTAAAATTCCTGCTAAATAATGATCCGAATTAATACGTTTGCCAGCAGTCTCAATAACGGAAACGAGCTCACTTGAATTCAAACTTTTCTTTAATAAGAGTTTTAGATATGCAGATTGAACATAATCGCTATCCATTTGGCGTACTTCATTAAGCACGGCATTTGCGCCACCTTTTGCATAGAATCTATTTACTCTAGATTCTGCAGCAATGGTCGTAGTTCTTACGACTTCTGGTAATATTTCTGCTAACCAAGCTTTTCCTTCAGAATTATAGCTTTTTTCCTTGCGTCCGACATAATATTTTTTGATGAGTTTACCACTTCGATCTGATTCAATAAGAATGCGTCTTTTGCTTCCAAATGAAGATTTTGTGATTTCTATAAACCCCCCATCACTAATCGCTGTAATATCTTTATCGTCAGCTGATATCGTAATATCTCCTTCGAATTCAATTTTAAAGTTTTTTCCATTAGTGCTAATCTGGATTTCACTTTTCCCGTTGCTTTTAATTGAATAATTGGTTTTAGATTTTGATCTAGACTGTGCTAAAATTTCAGATGGTTGAATTAAGAGGAATGTTAAAAGAAGAATTCCTAAAATTTTGATTTGATTGATTTTTGATTTTTGCATAACTGTTTGTTTTATGATTGATAAGACAAATGTATGTTGATTGTAATGTCTAAAAAAATTGAATGTAGTGAATCACATTATTTTTGTAGTGAATTGTATATAGCAATATCATTTTATGATATGCTCTAATAAAAACTGAAAACAGAAGCTATAAATAATAATCTTTAAGTATTCTTGTGGTTATTTAAAATCTATAGTCATTAGTAGATTATATTGATGATAATTTACTCTATTTTAGAGTAACATTTAAGACAATTTAGCATCTAACATATAGATATTGATGCAACATATTTTATAATTAATATTTTTGTTTTATTAAACATGTACAAATGCAAAAACTAAAAGTAGCAAACCTATATAGAAGTGAACTTATTCCAGTAAGCGGAAAATTAGTTGAGCGTTACAATAAATGTCTTAGAACCTTAGGTTTTACTGAAACTAAACTCAAATCATTTTCTATTGATGGAGTAGGTTGGAGTCCTGAAGTTGCAGAAGAAAAAAAGGATATGCAATACCTTAATCATGGAGACGCAAATCCTCATGGTATTATTATATCACCATTGCAAAAAGGGAAACCTGTGTATTTGCCATTTCATTCCTTTGATAGAGAAATGATGCAACATGTGTTTAGAACGCATGGTCAAAAAATTAATAATATTACTAGAGATTCTGCTATATGTATTGATTTTGATCAAGATATCGATGTATTTTATGAGCCTCTAGACATTTTAAAATATGATGATGTTAGTATCACTTTTAGATTAATAGACAATCTAGAAGACAAACAGAAAGAGCAACTTATACTCGTTGACAAGTTTAAAGCCGGTAATAATTTTATAGACGAAACTATTCATCAAGAATTGTTAGATTCTGCCAATATTTATGGTGATTTGCGTAATAGAGATTTAAGTCTTCATCCTTTGCATTATACAGTAGGTTCTTTTTATTCAAGAGCTTTTGATGGTGTTTATGTATTACGTGATTTTATTAAACCTATTGTAGTTTTTGAAAGTAAAGAAATTTATAAAGAAGCTATAAAGGACACTATACATGATGTGTTGATTTACCATATTTCGCAACCAGAGTTGGTAGATAAATTAAAAGACCATATCATTATTGAATGTGATTTGGAGTCTATGGTTAATACACCAAATTACGATAGAATTAAAAAGTATGAATTAGCACAGTTTATAGAAGATGCAGAGCATCCCATTAAAGATATACTAAATAATAAAGCACTATTTAAAAGCTATTTGAATAAAATTGATATAAAGACACGTAAGCAAATAATGGGTGTTGAGTTATATCTCGAAAAATTAGAGCGAAGCAATGCGTATAAGTTAGAAGATTTGGTAGAACAATCTATGTATTTTTCTTTGCATCAGCCACATTCATCGTTATCAACAGAGCATCGCGATTTAATACACAAATTGCTAATTAACATAGCACCAAAAGATGTTCTATTCTTGTATTGGTATGATAAAGAGCAATTTTATAAGAACTACGAAACTTGGGACGATTCTTTTAAAGATTGGGTAATTGAACGTATTCGTAACAATATTTAAGAATTTTAGACTAATTTTATAAGAACCTTAAACACAACATTATGGGAATTGAACTCGTCATCTTTATAGCTGCTATTTTATTCGGTATTTTTCTTTATTGGAGAGAATCCAATAGTAACGGTGTATATCGATTTGTAAATAAGATTGTAAATAGTAAAGATTTGCAAATGAAAGCAGATAACCCAAAAGGATTTGTATATAGACAAGCGCTTTTACCACGTATCATTTTTATTGTGAGTTTGGTTTTAGTAGCGGCATTAGTAGTTGAATTTTTAACACCTCTTGCTGTATTTTCAAGTTACAATGGTATTTCGGCTTTTGCATCTTTTGCTGTTGGAACACTTTTAGGAACCTATTTAGCCAACTTCGTTATAAAAACATCTGAAGTAGTTGAAGAAAAAAGCGATTCCATTGGTGATATGGTTGAAGGTGCTGTAGAAAAAGGAAAAGATTTTATTGAAGACTTAAAAACTAAAGAACCTAAAGTTGTTGAAGAGGTTAAAGAAGAGATCAAAACGGAACCAGAGGTCGAAAAACAATCTGCACGTGACCGATTGAAAGATAAGGGTCTTATGTAAGAGATCATTAGGAGGAGTGACATGATGAAGTAATCTTTTTTAATTGAAAACTTAAACTATATAATCCAAAGATTGCCACAGCTGATTGAATAATCTGCTTTGCAATGACAAAAATATATTATGATTAAAAACTACTGGAATAAAGGAAAAAAGCAAAAAGTAATAACGATTATTGTTGCACTGTTACTACTCATACTATTGTTCTTTTTTAGAGATGATTATCAGCCTGTTTTATTATTTATGAGAAAGTATATTTTTGTAATTCTTATAAGTTTATTGGTGCTGATTTTTGGATTGAGAAAGTTTAGAAAAACAGCAAGCACAGGTGGTCGTTTGGGGGTTTTGGCGCTGTTAATTGCTTTTTTCGGACTCTTATATTTTGCTGGTTGGAACCAAGGCCTGTATGATTATATGAAAACCTATAACGTTTTTAATAGTCTTAATAAAGTTGAAATTAATGAACTGCCTTTAACGCAAAACGAACGTATTCAACCCTTAAGAAACATTTTCTCTATGGCCAACGAAAGTGTCGGAGAAACCAAAGATGTATCCTTACCTCATTTGGTAAGAATTGGTACTGAGAATAAGTGGACGATGGCCATTCAGCCAAGTGAAAAATATGTGATGCAACAAGTTACTGACAATACAGAAGAAGTTTTTGCAGTGAGTAGCACAACACCTTTCCCACGTTTTTCTAATGAAAATAGAATAGATGTTACCTTTTCAATAGGTGAATCTTTAAAATTTAGTAGAAACACTTACAATGCTGTTGTACAGCGTTTTAATCCATGGATGCTCTTTAATTATGAACCAAGTGATACCTTTTATATGAAAAATGATGAAGGTGCTTGGGTAGAAGTAGTGAGTTTAATCAAATGGAAAGGTTTCTTTTTTCCATATCCAACGTTTGGTGGTGTAATGATTATCGAAAATGGTGAGCACGATTTTAATGATTACGTAGAACGTATTACTATAGGAAAAGGCACATTTGTACATCCAGATGAGATTAAGAATTACCCATTTCTAAATAAGCAGAATACTTTGGCAGAAAAAGTATCACAATTACAAGCCGAGTCTTTAAAGTTTTTAGGCGGATTTAGTGATCCACTACCTTGGAATATGGAAACTGCAGTAAAAATTCCATTAATGCCAAAAGATCAGAATCAACAACCTTATGTTACCGATTTTGATTTTGCAGGAAGTAATTCTGATGCCTATAGTGGTTTATACCATTGGTTTGGACTAGAGCCAGTAGGGGATGAGCGCACAAGCCTAAGCTATAGTGTATTTATACCTGCTGATGGTAGCGATAAAATGTATTATTATGATCATGCGACCAAAAAGCAAGGTTATGCTGGTGTTTCTGCTATGCCGTTAAAAGTTAAAGAATCTCGTAAAGAATATGATTGGAATGCAAGTACTCCAGTTGAGTTTAGACCATATATTAAAGACATTGCAGGCAGAAAGCGTATGTTCTTTTTAGGAACCATATCTTCTATTAGTGATACCGATGCACAACAGTTTGATGGTTCGGCCACACCAGATTTAGTTTTAATTGATAGTGAATATAGAGATGTCATTTGGATAGATGTTAAGCATCCTAGTACTTGGGATGAAGAAGTTTATAAGCAATTAAATGAAGCATGGAGATCTAGTGAAGGGATTGGCTATTTTTATCAGGAAAAACCAAAAGATGAAGATATTATGGAAAAAGCTTTAGACTCTTTAAAGATGATTCCTAAGGCAGATGATAATTCTACTATGATTGAAACTTTACAACGTCAATTAGATTCTTTGAAGGCTGTTGGGAATTAGTTGATTATACTGTAACTTTTACTAAGTTATATAGACCTATATATAAAGTCTTAATTATAGGTGTGTATGGCATTTGGTATGCAAAAACGGGTATATAAACCTCGTCCTCGAAAACCATTTTCGAAGAGACGTAAAGTCTCATTTGCAGCTGCACCAAAATACAAGAGAGATTTTAAATATCAACCTTCAAATAATAGAGGGGATTATAATTTTAGTATCCTACTTTTTATTGTTATTGCTATTATTGTGAGTATAATGATTCCTAGATGGGTAGAATATGAAAGAATAAAGCACAGACAAGAAGTTACCCTTACTACTAAAAAGGATAATAAAGTATTTGAGTTTTTAATGAAGTCGGGAAAAAAGCGATTAGATATTGGAGCAATTTCTGGAGCGTATTCTGAGTTTCAACTAGCTTACGCCATTAGACCTGAAGACATAGAGTTAAATGAACTGCTATTTGAAACTTTAGAAATTCTATGCATAGATTATGATAAGCATTGTAGTAATTACAATAAATTAAAAAACAAATAGAATCTAGAATTGCTTAGTTTAAATCTTAAAAACTAATACTCTAACAACATCTTAATATCCGAACGTTTGTAAGGACTATCTTTTTCTAGCTCTAATTCCTTAAAGCCATATTTGCGATATAAATAGATGGCGTTTTCTAGTTTAGTATTAGAGTAGAGTAGTAGTGCTTTTAGATTTTGATCCTTGCCAAAATCAATACAATGCTGTAATAATTGTTGCCCAATTTTCTGCCCACGTTCTTTGGGAGATACAGCCATTTTAGTTAGTTCTAATATACCATCTTCTTTTGTTGGCATAAGCGCTACAGTACCAACAACATTTTCATCTTTCATTGCAAAAAAGATAAAACCGCCTTTATCAATAATGTATGTGTTTGGTTTGCTTAAAACCTCTTCATCAAATGGTTCTACATAAAAAAAAGTTTTTAACCATTCAATATTTAAATCGTAAAATGCCCTTTTGTGTTTAGCTTTATAAGCTATTATAGTTACATTATTTTTCATACTTGGGTCTATGTTATTTATTATCATTTCACTAAAATCTACCTGCTTAAAAGTGTTCTCTAAGTGATTTATATGATCTATTAATGACTCTGATTGATATTTTGTTGTTTGCTTTATGGTTAGGTCTATAGCTTGCCATAAAGGCTTTATTTTTATTAGTAGACGTTCTCCTTTATCCGTTAAAATGATAATTTTCTTTCGCTTATCTATTTTATCATTAAGTTGCTTTACATACCCTTTTTTGTTCAATTTATTTACAAATTGAGTTATTGCAGGTTGCGTAAATTTTAGCTGCTCAACGAGTTCAGAATTAGTTATTCCATCATAATTACTAATAGTTTTAAATGCAGGAAATAGGTAAGGATCAAAGTCTATATTGTAAGTGTTATACACAACTTGTGTTTCTCGCATCATATATTCACTAACTCTTTTTAACCTAGAACCAATACCTAAATTGCCATAACCTCTTAATGAATCCATTATTGATAAATATTTATATAAGTACTTATGCAAATATAATAAAATAATTTTGAGTAAAGGAGTATTATTTAACTCTAGATCGTATAAAATCAGTGATTAGATAGGTAATAAGTTTTCCAACTCTAGTTGTCGTCTTTTTTGTTGGTGCTGCTTCGCAGATATGCAAATAACATGCATTATTATGCTTACCAAAAAAATGTAAAAACTGTCTGGCTTGTTTAGCACTAAATCCACTAGGTGTCATAGCGCTACTAGGTATATTTTCAATAGCATCACAATCTATTTCAATCCCGAAATCTTTACTAGATACATGCTTTAAAGCCGTTTCTAATTCAGAGTTAAACTCTAATTCATTTCGTACTTCAATAGCTTCGTAGGTGTTGTATTTAACTTCTTTTAGTCTATTAAGTGTTTTAAATAGGGTTTCTGATGTGTAATTTTCATGCAAACCAAAAATGAAATAGTTTTTTAAAAACCCCTCAGTAAAGGCATAACTAAACCCATTGCCACTATGTCTGCCTTCTTCAGCTCTAAAATCTGAATGCGCATCAAAATTGATAACGTTAAGTTTACTGTTTTTTGCTAAAGCAGCACCCTTAATATTTCCGTAGGCGTTATTATGACCTCCTCCAATAATTATAGGAATCTTACCTGCTTTAACTATAGAAGACACTATATGTGTAACATCTTCATCTATTGTCTTTACAAATGCTCTAGCCTTAGATATATTCTTCTTTGTTGGTTTTAAGTCAACAAGCTCTCTATCCTTAATATAGTCCAAATGACCTAATACTAAAACACGTTTGGCGGAATTAAAACTATTATTTTGAATATTTAACAAAACTTTTATGGTAGCATCCCAAGCCTTGTAAGCTCCTGTTTTTCCGAAGTTTGCATAAACTCCTATATCTTCTTTAATACCAAAAAGAACATAGTCAACGTCCAAATCAGAAATGTCATCGTATATGTTAGTGAGTTTAGGTATAAACTGAATATGTTCTCCAAATTTTGATTCTCCTTTTCGCGCTTTTAATAATGAATCGCGATTTTTAGAAGTGAATAAAATGAGATTTTGCATTTGGAAATTTATTTAAAATAAATGTACAGCTTTTACGTTAAACTCAAAGTATAATTTGAAAACAAGAAATTAACAATAATTAAAAACACAATTTATGGAAAGTTCACAAAAAACAAGTACAGGATTAAAAGTAGGTTTAGGGATCCTATTAGTTTTATTTTTAGGAACTGCTTTTTATGCTTCAAAACTTTACACTGAAAAGCAAGAAACAGAAAAAACATTAATTAGCGAGAAGCAACAGGTAATGAATGATCTTAGCAACATGGCTCAAGAATATGATGCAGCTATTGCAGAAAGCGATGTTAAGAGTCAAGATTTAATTGCAGCAAGAGATCGTATTCAAGGTTTAATGGATTCATTAAAAATATCTCAAAATAGTGTAAATAGCTTGTGGAGATACAAAAAGAAATTTTTAGCCTTACAAGAAGAAATGGACGTTTTATTAGTTGAAAATGACCGTTTAAAAGGTGAGAATGAGTATTTAGCATCTTCTTTAGATAGCACGCAAGTGCAGTTAGCTGAGCGTACCATGTTTACAGATTCATTATTAGTACAAAATACTGAATTAGCAACTGTTGTTGAAGGTGCAGCAGAGTTACAAACAGTTGGTTTAATTGGTATGGGTGTTCTTGAAAGAAGTAGTGGTAAGCAAGTGCCAATGGAAAGAGCAAGACGTAGTGATAAAATTAAAGTATGTTTTACAGTAGCTAAAAACACATTGACTGAAGCTGGTGACAAAGAATTATATGTACAAGTAATTGATCCTAAGAATAATGTTTTAGGTGCCAATGATCAAGTACAGTTTGATGACCAAGTTTTAAACTATAGCTTAATCAGTCGTTTTAACTATGAGAATAGAAACTTAAATATTTGTGAATATGTTTCTCGACCAGAAGATTCTAAATTTGAAGCTGGACGTTATAAGATAAATGTATTTAACGCTAAAGAATTAATATCTTCTTCAGAATTCGTTCTGAAATAAAATTAATTATTTGATTGATAGTTAAAAATCCGGAAGCTTGCTTTCGGATTTTTTTTATTGGCTTAATGCTAGTATACAGTCTTCTCGAATCTTCCATAATTCTTCAAAAGAATGTGGTATATCATTTTCTTCTATCCAAGATTTTAAAAATTGTTGGTGAAGATTCACTTTGTAATCACCAACTTGTTCAGCTTCTATTTTTTCTTCATAGATAACTGAAGCATAAAAAGCATCTGAAGCATTAGTTGATGTGAAATCAAAAATAGCGTCTTTGTATTTTAAATAGGTGTGCGCTTCTGGTAGGTATGCCAGTTGGTATTTTTCTAATACAGAACCAACTCCAAAAGTATTGATTGCATTCATTTTATATATGCCGATACATAATGAAATTGCACCCAAATTGTTTTCTACAGCTAGTTGCTTTAAAAAAGCATGTTTAGAAGAACAAGTTCCTTTTTGTTCTTTAAGTACTAAGCTAAAATCAGTTCTATCAAAGTTTCTACCATATGGAAGTTTTTTTACAAAATTGCAAGCATCTGCATAGCTTAAAATATGATGCTCTAAAGATTGCTTAGATAAAACACCTCTATCAGAAATTTTAAAATTAAAGTAACTGTCCATTGATAACAACTTGTTCTACAGGGTTATGAGCAAATGCATAAGGTATTTCACTATAGTGGTTAAGAGGTTTTGTGATAATTAAATTTGCCTTTTTTCCTCTGGTAATGCTACCATACATATTACTAATTCCCATAGCATATGCACCATTGATAGTAGCAGCGTTAATAGCTTCTTCTGGAGTCATTTTCAACTTTACACATGCTGCGCTTACAACAAAATTCATATTACCGCTTGGAGCTGAGCCAGGATTATAATCTGTCGCTATAGCTAATGGCAAACCTGCATCAATGATTTGTCTAGCTGGAGTATAAGGAATACTTAAAAAATAAGAACATCCAGGTAAGGCCACAGGAATAGTGTTACTACCTTTTAGAGCTTTAATATCTTCAGTATTTAGTTCTTCTAAATGATCTACAGATAAGGCATTGTGTTTTACACCTAGAGCAACGCCACCAAGAATATTAAACTGATTTACATGAATTTTTGGACGTAAATTATAGTTTAATCCAGCTTTTAAAATAACTTCAGTGTCTTCAATACTAAAGTAGCCCTCTTCACAAAATACATCTATATAATGCGCAATATTTAATTTGGCTGCTTTTGGTATTAGTTCTTCAGTAATGAGCTTAATATAGTCTTCCTTTTTAGGTCTATATACTTCAGGAATGGCATGAGCTGCCAATAACGTGGGAATAATTTTCGCTAAACTCTCTTGTTTAATTCGCTTTATTACACGAAGCATTTTTAATTCAGCTTCAACAGTTAAACCATAACCTGTTTTAATTTCTACAGCTCCAGTCCCCATTTTAATAAGCTCGTTTAAACGTTTTATGGATTGGTTATATAAATCGTCTTCAGATGTATTTTGAAGTACTTTCGCTGAGTTTAAAATACCTCCTCCTTTATTCGCAATTTCAGCATAACTCAAGCCATTAATCCGATCAACAAACTCTGAAGTTCTATCACCAGCGTATACTGTATGAGTATGAGAATCGCACCAAGAGGGCAACACAATTTTGCCAGTTGCATCTATAACTGTTTCTGCTTCTAGATATTTATAATCTTCCATTTTACCATATTCTATAATGGTGTCGTGTTCAATATATACATAAGCATTTTCAAGTACAGGAAGCATTTTCATATCATTGCCTTTTATCACGGTTACATTAGAATCGTGAACTTGAAGTAATTGCTTTATATTGGTAATGAGTATAGACATGCTATTGGCTTTTTGTAAAGATTGTCATTTTTTTGAACAAAAAAAAACGCTAATTAAATTTAACTAGCGTTTTATATAATATATTACGATAGGTTTACTTTAAACTACCAACCATGTCTTCTGGTTTTACCCATTCGTCATAATCTTCAGCAGTAACATAGCCTAGGTTTATGGCTTCTTCTTTTAGAGTTGTACCATTTTTGTGAGCAGTATTTGCAATTTCCGCCGCTTTGTAATAACCAATTTTAGTATTTAAAGCAGTCACTAACATTAATGAGTTGTTTAGTAATTCTTTAATTACAGAAAGATTAGGTTCTATGCCTTTGGCACAATTTTCATCAAAACTCACACAAGCATCACCAATTAATTGAGCTGATTGTAAGATGTTAGCTGCCATCATTGGTTTAAAAACATTAAGTTCGTAATGTCCTTGAGTGCCTCCAACAGTTACAGCTACATCGTTACCCATAACTTGTGCACAAACCATGGTTAATGCTTCACACTGAGTAGGATTCACTTTTCCTGGCATAATAGAACTTCCCGGTTCGTTTGCAGGAATGATGATTTCTCCGATACCAGAGCGCGGACCAGAAGCCATCATTCTAATATCATTGGCTATTTTATTTAAAGACACAGCTAATTGTTTTAGAGCTCCATGCGTTTCTACAATGGCATCGTGTGCGGCTAAGGCTTCAAACTTATTTTCGGCTGTTATAAATGGTAACCCAGTAAACTCTGCAATATATTTTGCAACTAAAACATCATAGCCTTCAGGTGTGTTTAATCCAGTACCTACGGCAGTTCCTCCTAAAGCTAATTGACTTAGGTGTGCTAAAGTATTTTCAAGTGCTTTTAAGCCATGATCTAATTGTGATACATATCCAGAGAATTCCTGGCCTAGAGTTAGTGGTGTAGCGTCCATAAGGTGCGTACGACCAATTTTTACACAGTCTTTAAATTCTATAGATTTATTATGTAATGTATTGCGTAATTGAATGACTCCAGGAATCGTAGTTTGTACAACTTTCTTATAGGCTGCAATATGCATACCAGTAGGGAAGGTGTCATTTGATGATTGAGATTTATTAACATCATCATTAGGCTGAATCGTTTTTTCTCCTTCACCAATTACATTACCTGCAATTTGGTGCGCTCTGTTAGCAACTACTTCATTGACATTCATGTTACTCTGGGTACCAGAACCCGTTTGCCAAATCACTAATGGAAACTGATCATCATGCTTTCCTTCTAAAATTTCATCACAAACTTGTGCAATTAAATCGCGCTTTTCTTTTGCTAAAACACCTAGTTCACAATTAGTATAAGCCGCAGCTTTTTTTAAGTAAGCAAAACCATAAACCACTTCTAATGGCATAGAAGCTGGTGCGCCAATTTTAAAGTTATTACGAGAGCGCTCAGTCTGTGCTCCCCAAAGTTTATCAGCTGGGACTTTTACCTCTCCCATGGTGTCTTTCTCTATTCTGTAACTCATTGTTTTGTTATTTTTATAAGCGCTACAAAATTACTCATTTTGTAAGTCTTTAGGAATTGAAAAGGCGCTTTTGTTTGAAGATTTTTAAGGTCTAAACGTTGATAAGTTTTATTATCTATAACCTAAAATTACGTAGTTCTACGTATTGATTCTCTATTTGTAAAAAACTAACTTCGTCTAACAACCGATCCTATTGTTATAAGAAATTTTAGAAATCAATGAAATTAGATCCAAAATTAGTCTGTAATATAGAGAATCAATCAAATTTTCAGTCATCTTATCACGGAACAAAAGCAAGAGGTTCCTATAATACAATGCGATTTGTTATGAAGTTGCGAGATGATATTGTGCAAGCTATGAATTCAGAAGAGAATTCTTATGAAAAAATACAAGCATACTCAACTTATTTACATGAAAATATACATTGGTGGCAGCATGTGGGTTCAAATTTTGGTTTTATTTATAGTTTAAGTTACCCAGCAATTACTATGACATCAATTGTTGACCTCAAAGAATTGTTAAAGAAAAAAATTACAGTTAAGCCATTAATTAAGTTTTATGATTCTAATAAAGAAGTTGTTAAAGAATTAGTCATGTTAACATATAAATTTTATTGTATAAAACATGCTAAAAATTTTGCATTTGATAATAAGAATTTTAATGAAATTTTAAAAGATCGCAAAACATTTGTATCCTTAGGTTCATGTTACCATGTACTTTGGCAAATTTCAATATTGTCATTAACAACAGTAGATCCAAAGTATAAAATAATACCTAAAATTGAGAAATGGGATGAAGAATTTCAGAGGTTGCTAGAAAATCAAGTAGAAGGTTTTGATATTATTAATAAAAAAATAAGAGTGTCTTCTATGGGGATTAGAGCTATATATGAAGGTCAAGCGATATTCAATCAATTACAATATTTAGCTTTTTCACTAGATGATGAATTGAGCTTTCAAGATTGCGAAAGAGCTGGAATGTTATATGGTGTTTATTATGAAGCATTCAATTTTTTTATTGAAACTACAACTTTTAAAAAACCCGATGGCTTTTTAAATTCTGTTGTTGGTTTATTTCTTTTGGTGTGTGATTTAGCTATAAATCCAACAAATGGCTTTCCGTTTGATATATACGATTACGAAAATTTCATAGTGAAGAATGACCCTGGAATGAGATTTACTAAAATGTGCTATTTCATAAATGAAAATAAGAGTGAATTCGAAAATGAAATTGATAAATACTCAAAGGATGAGTATAATAACATCTCAAAAAAATTAAGTGATTACTTGGGATGTATTTCGCCGAATGAGTGCGGTAAATTGATAAATAATTGGATTTCAGAACCCGAAATAAAGGATTTAATAAAAGACGAGGTCGACAGTAAATTAGTAAATAACCTTTTCCATATTAAATTATTCTTTTCAAAGTATTTGCAATTTCAAAATGATAAATACGAGCATCCTAATATTTTCTGTTGGATTGGATATCATATGACACCTGCAAATAAAGATGTAGCTTATGCTGCTAAAATCTTTAATAAACATCGTGTGTTATTTCAAGTCGCTCCAGATGGAAATATAAAACCTTCCCTTTTTGAACATTTAGACGAGGCTAATACAGTAGAGGCATTTAATTTTTTCTATCGAAATAATATACTAGATGACTTAATTTTAAAATGGATCTGCGAGGAAGGAGAATTTCAATTTGACTATAATTGGCTTACACCATTTACTGATGACGAACAGATTAATCGTTTAAAAGAATATTTTGAGAGAATATTTGATTTTTCAATTGATAATATAAAGCCAATTTAATTTTTCAAAGCAAAGTATATAATTATTTGCTTTAGTCTTTATTTATTTGAAAAATTCAGTAGGATTTTCTCTAATTAATGTCTAATTTTTAAAGAGATCTTTGTTGATTATTTATATTCCAAAAAGGACATAGTTAACTTACAATTTTCCCATCTACCATAGTCAATTTTCGATCTGCCATATCTGCTAAATCTTGATTATGAGTAACAATAACAAAGGTTTGTTTAAACTCATCTCTAAGCTTGAAGAATAACTTATGAAGTTGTTCTGCAGATTCGCTATCTAAATTACCAGAAGGTTCGTCTGCAAAAATTATGTTAGGCTGGTTAATTAATGCTCTAGCTACAGCTACACGTTGCTGCTCACCACCAGACATACTATTTGGTTTATGGTCTATACGATCTTTTAAACCTAAATACGCTAATAACTCTTTAGCACGTTTCTCTGCTTCGTCTTTTGGTGTATTGTTTATAAATGCAGGAATACAAACATTCTCTAAAGCTGTAAATTCTGGAAGTAGTTGGTGAAATTGAAAGATAAAACCAATGTTCTTATTTCTAAATTTTGCTAAAGCTTTATCATTTAACGACTTTATAGATTGTCCATTAATTGAAAGTTCTGTATCAGATGCATAGTCTGGCTTATCTAATGTACCTAAAATTTGAAGTAGTGTAGTTTTACCAGCACCTGAAGCACCAACAATAGAAATAATTTCACTTTCAGAAATAATTACATCTACACCTTTTAAAACCTTTAGGTCGTTATAGGACTTGTATATATTTTTGGCTTTAATCATATTAAAAACGAAAATACTATTTTAATATGAATTTGACCTTTTTTTTATGGCTGTGTGCTAAAATAACGTTGGTTTCTTTGACTTAATACATTAGCTTGTCCTTGTTGAGAAACGGATCTGTTCTTTTTATTTTTAAATAGACCTTTAATACTATTGTAGTCTATAAAATATTGCAATCGTAACGAAAAGATATGATTCATATCCTGATCAAATAAGTTCCCTAAACTTTCAAAGTAATCATCTCTTGAGTTATCTCCACTACTAAACAATTGGTTTCTGTATAAGGCTGTTAAGAAACTTCCTGGCCCAACTTGCCATGTATAGTTAAGATCGAGATTCCAGGTATTAAAGTTAACATTAGAATCTCCTAATCCCAATTCTTCAAACGTTTCGGGTTGTTCTATTAAGCTTCCATCGTCTTGCAGAAAGAAAGGTCTGTCATCATAGGTTACTGTAGACCAAAAATTTCTAAAGGTTAAAGATATCGTATGAAACGGATTAAAGGTATAACTTCCCGAAAGGCTGTTTTCTACTGTTAAAATATCTCTTTCTCCAAATACAATTTCATCATCTAAATTGTTAGAATTGTTTGCAAATCCTCTACTACCTTTATTGTTTCTGTAAGACGTTCCAAGCCCTAATCTAAACTTATCGCTTAAACGCAATGAAGGATCAATGCCTATACCAAACCCAAAAAGGTCGCGCTCACCATCAAAAATCGCAAAGGTATTAGCGTCTACACTTACTGATAGTAATTTATTATTGTTAGTTTCAAATCCACCATTTATTGAACCAATGTTTTCAAACACAAAAAATCGTTTGTTGCCAAAATCTCTAGGTTCAAAATAATCGTATTGTTTACCAGGCTCAAAGTTTATATTGGCTCTAAACCACATTAACTTTTTAGTTTGTCCATTAACAAAAAGACCGAAGTTTGTACCTGTAAACGTACCAGGGTCAAATAGTCTTCTGTAGTTGACATAAAAATTGGCAAAGAAATTATTTAGCTTTTCAGTAGGCTCAAAAATTCTATAATTAACATCAATCCCAAAGTCATTAAAGTTGTTTCTAAAGTTGAGCCCTAAGTCGTTGATGTCAAAATTTTCGTTAGAAAACCTATGATCAAAACTATACCTAAACTTTCCATGTGATTTGCCAATTCTAAAAAATGAGCTTAGACCGGTTTCAATACCAGTGTCTAGGTTTCTGTTACTCATTTTTAAATCAGCTCTAATATTATAGGTGTTTCTTTTATTTGAGATGTTTCCTACCAAGGCTGTAACGTTGGCATCTCTAAAATGCCCTTCGCGCATCACGTTCGTATTGACCAAGCTCACAGAAGAGTTACCATTAAACTGTTGGTCGATAACAAAAATATTATAGTTAGTAAAGGGCTCTAAAGTTTGGCGTCTGCTTTCTCCAGTCGTTGTATTTCTTACAGTGACATCTGTTTTTTCGGTAATCGCATTGAATATTCCAATACCCAAACCTTTTTTAGTACGACCAGATAATTTTATGGCATTTAAAACCTTGACTTCGCTAGGATATTCACCTACTAATTCTTCATCACTGGCAAGACTAAGACTGCCAGAAGGTCCACCACCAACACGTCTAGAAAAGAACAAATTCCCTTTATTAAATAAATCGACACCTTCTTTAAAAAACTGACGTTGTTCACCAAATGTTTGCTCAAATGGACCTAAGTTAAGTCGTACATTATCAAAAGCAGCTTGGCTAAAGTCTGGAATGAGTGTAGCATCTAAAGTAAAATTCTCTGTTACACCATATTTTACATCGAGACCAACCTTATATGTTGGACTATTAAAGTTATCTAATACAGTTGAAGCAAACGGATAAAAGATCAATCGTGTAGGAGGTTCAATATTTTCTATACCTTTTAATTCACCATGATACAAACCAATATTACCTTTTGTTCTGTCTAAAGGATTCCAAGTGTACTGTGTATTATCTACCTGAAAACGTCTATGAAACTGCATTCCCCACGTTTTAACATCCTTTGAAAAACGCAAAGCGCGATAAGGAATTTTCATTTCTACAATCCAGCCATCATCAACAATTTTAACCGCACTATCCCAAACAGCACTCCACCCAAAATCCTCACCATTTCCTGGACTAGCAATAGCATCTGCTTGTGTACCAGAACTGAATACGAAAAACTCTGTATCATTTTGAGCATCGTTGTTTGGATTAAGTACTAATATAAAGAAATCGGACTGCCCAAAATTATCACGACTCGTAAGCTGTCTTTGAATATCTTCTGGGTTATCATATAAATATGCTGATACATATATGGCATCATCATCATAAGCCATTTTAACAACCGTCTTTTGATGTGCTTTAGGTTTAATACCCATTTCTGGTCTAAACTGTGTGAAATCAGTAGCTATTTCTGCCGTTTCCCAAACCACGTCATCTAATACACCATCAATTTTTGGAGCCTTATCTGTACGTTTAATATGTAATGATTTTTTGATTTCTGGATTAATATCAACATCATCTTGTGATAAGGCTATATTAAAAACACTAATAAAAACAAATAGTAGAATAGAACGATTGTTCATGCTTGCTTGATTGATTGATGATTAACTTAGTTATGTATTAAAGATGTAATTTTTATACAGTTGTTACACTTTAACCCCACAAATCTACATTCTCATGCTATGCAACGCTCTTAATTAAACGTTAAAAAGAAAATAGAGATGTTAAGAAAGTGATTGCCTTACTGTCATTAAACTAAATTTTGGAATGCTTATTGTTCTTACTATTTTGTTAATACTTAAAATTATAAATGAAAAAATACCAAATACTAATATTAAGCCTTCTGTTTGATGCTTTAGGCTATGTGTCTTTAATTTTTCCTCCATTCGATTTTTTATGGGCTCCATTATCTGCTTATTTAATGACTAAACTTTATAAAGGAAAAGAAGGAAAAATTGCAGCAGTAATATCTTTTATAGAAGAGGCAATGCCATTTTTAGATGTTGTACCAACATTCTCTTTAATGTGGCTATATACATATGTCTTTAAGAAAGAGAAAGAAATAATAGAAGCATAAAAAAAAGCACTCATTGAGTGCTTTTTTATTTTTAATATGTGTTAACCTTAGTTGACATCAAAAGTAAATGTTGCTTCAATATCAGTTTCACCACCTGCATTAGCAACTGTACCATCATTTGGTTTTGTTGGCTCGTGCTTTAAAACTACTGTTATAGTGTTTCCTGTTGATGCAGTACCAGAATTTAAAGTAATGTCAACACCGAGAGGGTTACCATCATCATCCATATCATTATATGTCTGCGTACTGCCAGAAGTACCAGTAAAGCTATAAAAAACTTGGTGCTCATCACCTTCTTCTATAACTTCTAGAGTGATATTCTCAGCTGGGCTTTCGAGCTCATTTTCGAATTTAATAATTCCAGTATACTGGGTAGAAGCTGAAAGCGAAAAACCATCAGTTATAGCAGGAGCATTTGGTCCATCACCATCAGCATCGCGAGAAACAAATACAATTGGTGTTCCACCACCTGCAGGTGTTAATGTAAGGGTCATTGTAGTAATTACTTCCTCATCGTTTATTGGATCTGGGTTGTCATCATCACTTGAACATGATGTAATTAGACCCATAGTCATAAATAAGATTAGAAGTTTTTTTATTGATAGAATTGTGTTTATTGATTTCATTTTTTTTATGTTTTTAATAATTAAATTGTAATTGTAACATTATATTTCTTCCTAAGTCATCAGCAAAATAACGTAGGCGATTTAGGTAAGCTCTGTAGTCAGTGTCTAATATGTTATTAACACTAAGCGCTATGTTTAAATTAGTTGTCTTTGAGGTTTCTAATGTTATTTCAGAATACAAATGCAATAAATGATAAGCATTTGGTGGTGTACTAATATCTAACAATACATCCTGATTTCTACTAGGATCAAAGATTTCAAAGTTAAAATCTGGAAATTCATTTTGTTCAAACGACCATTCAGATTCAAGACTAGCCTTAAATTTGTACCAATTAGTATTGGTATAGGTTATTTTGTTTGAAGTACTAAAAGGAGGCATGTCTATTAAAGGGATATCATCAGTTTTATCATACCCTTTTATAAACGATGTCTTATTATTTAAACTTAAACTATTTGAAAGCTGATAAGAAGCAGAAATGTCAATACCAAAGATTTGAGCTCTAGCTTGAACAAACTCCCAAGCTACAAACTCACCTCTATTAGTAATTTCTGACTCTCCAGATGGTCTTAGATATATAAAATTGTTTATAGAGTTAAAATATGCATCTACATAAATTCCAAAATTTGAATTATTGTAACTATATGTACTCGAAATACGATTAGATACTTCCTTGCTTATACGCAAATCACCAAATTCAAAACGAGCAGCCGCATGGTGTAAACCATCACTAAATAATTCTGATGGGTTAGGAGGTCGGCTAGACAAGCTATAATTTCCAAGTATGTAACTATTGTCATTAATAGCATACTTTAGTCCAGCAGATGCAGAAAAATTATGATAATCAAAAACAGGATTTGTTAATATTTGCGTACCAAAATCATCAATAACAATATCTGCAAAATCTTCATCATAACCACGCTCTTCCCAGCGTGTTGTTATGTAGAATTTTTTAGCATCGATGCTGTTAAAGTCATAACGGAACCCAAAATCAGCAAGCCAATTGTCGTTTAAAACCCATTCTGATGTTGCATAAATACCAAAATCGTATTTATCATAATCAGGTATCAAACGTCTAACTCCAGTATCTGGATTTGCAAAATTGTTCTGATATCTAGTCATAATTCCGACATTAATCTTACGATCTAGATTAGTGTCTAACTTCATGTCTGCAAGTAAAGTATGGGTTTGTAACTTTAAATCTACAGCTGCTATATTTCTACGTTCTCCTCTTCTTATATCAAATTCTAATCGACGATTATTTTGGTAATCGTACTGAATATCTACTTTACCAAAGTTTTTAAAACGCTTAAAATACTCTGCTTTAAAGAGATGATGTGTCACCTCTTGTCTAGGTGGATTAATATCATAAGTAAAGTCATTAATAATGAAGGGTTCTGGAGCATTAATAGCATTCGCTAAATCACCACCATTACCTGTATGAGCTGCTCTTAGAATACCTATTTTATTATTTATATAGCTATAAAAAACTTCAAAGCCAGATTCAAAAATTTTCTTTCCGCCACGAAATGATATCGATTTAGAGCTTAAACCCGTATTTGATAATATATAGTCAGGAGATTCAAAATCACCATAGTGTTTTAAAGTTCCTTGTACATTAGCAAACCATCCGTTTTCAGTAAATTTATTTAAAGATGAGTTAACTGTAAACCCTCTTCCATTAGATTGCCCACTAAGCGTAGTCTTTCCGAATAAGGTGTCTTTTGTAAAGGTACGACCTGGCTTAATCACTATAACACCACCAATAGCATCACCTCCATAAGCAAGTGCGCCAGAACCCTTAATAACAGAAATTTGTGATGCGTTGTTTATATCAATATTAGGTGCATGTTCTATTCCCCATTCTTGGTCTTGAAGCCTTACATTATTGTTTAAAATAAGAAGTCTGCTACTGTGCATCCCATTAATTATAGGCTTAACTATTGAATTGCCCGTGTTAATAGAAGAGACTCCCGAAACTTCTTTTAAGGCATCACCGAGATTTAAGGAGCTATACTTTTTAAGTGTATTAGACTTGAGAACAGTTTCTTGAGCCGTATTAGTTTCCTTTTTTTGTTTACCAGAAACCGAAACCTCATCGAGCTCTTCGACATGATGTTCAATCTGAATAGCTTTGTGCGTATCACCTTTAATTACATAACTTACTGTTTTCGTTTCACAGCCTATATGTGATATCGTTAAAGTTAGCGTACCAGCGCATAGATTTTCAATTTTGAATTTACCGTTAAAATCAGATAAGATATATTTATCACGTTCTTTGATAAATATTGTAGCCGATTTTATTGGTGTACTATCATGAAAATCTGAAAGTTCTCCTAAAAACGTATAAGTACAATCTTGACTATAGCCTAAGCAAGAGATTGCTAATACTAAGCCAATTATAAGCTGTTTCATTAAATTTATTTGTTAATGTATATGTAATTTGAAATACTACACTAACTGAGGGGGGCCTCTTAGAAACCTTGATAATTGCTGATAATTATTAAAAGAAATATAATAATCTATTATTTGCTTTACGTAAGGTGATTTTGTTTTTTGTTGAGACTTATTAATTACAAAAAACTGAGTTTTTGATAATTTAAATTTATAAAAATCACAGTCTAAATCTAATTCATGGAAGTGACTTGTTGAATCATTATCTGATTCACAAACTTCATGTGTATGATGATTAAATGCATGGGTTAATTTTACAGCAGAAGGAAACAAGACAGCAAGCACAAGCACTAAGGCTAATGTCTTCACTATTGATGCTATTACTGTTTTAAAATTCAATCTAAGAATCGTTTTAATCCAAATCGTTTCAACATTTTCTTTTCGAACTCCCAGAAAAATTTAAATTGACCAAAAAGCCATCCAAAAGTAACTAGTAGGATTTGATAGAAAATTAGCCCAATAATAATGAATAAAATCCAATAGAGAATAGGATTTAAGTTTTCTTTAGTGATTCCGAGTAGTTTTATTATTGGTCTTCCAATATAAAGCGATGAGGAACCCGTAACTGCAAATACCATAAATACACGAATCATTTCCCATTTATAATCTAGTATCCACTTTTTTTCAAGCTTTTTAAATATGAAGAGTGTGAATTTAAGTAATAAGAAAAAAATGACTATTGAAGTAATTACTACCATCGCTATTCCATAATCTTTCAATAGAGAATTTGCTATTTTAAATGCAGAATAGCCTAAAATTATAATACCAAAAAAGGGAAATAACAACTGCCAATTATGTTGTATTTCCCAATGTGTTTTAAATTTTCCCATAGCACTTTAAAAGTGCCACAAATTTACGCTAAATTCTAGGATAGAATGAACTTAATCGTTGTTTATATTTCAGCTGAAAATATAAAAAGTAGTTATAAAGTTTATAATTGACTTCATAGCCATAATCCGTATGGGTATCATAATCTATACGTAGTTCATATAAATTGGGATCATATACCATAGGTTGCATAGCTCTTTGATTCCAAGCTTGTACTAATATTCTATTTCTCGACTCTAGCCATTGCTGAGAATGAAACCCTTGGGGGCGAGCTCTACCAATTAACCAGGCGTTAAAACCGGGTTCAATAATTATAATTTCATAATCAGTTTCGTCACTGCTTATAGAAACAGTATCACTTTTTACTAAGCCATTTTCATCGCCGTTATTAATAGTTTGGGGGTCATTGTAGGATTTACAACTCGCTATAAGTATAAGAATAATAACAAATGGAATACTCTTATTAATGTGCTTAAAATTGTTGCTTGTTAAGGGCACATTGAACATCTTGATAGATTTATTTTTTAAAAAATTTAATAATGGATGTTTCATAACATTAAAGATATTAAAATTTTGTGAGTGTTTTAAGGTTTTTACTTTCATTTAACACTACAAATCAATACTTTATATAGCAAATTTCAAACCATAAATAGGTGAAGCACTGTTTTGGATGAGTAAACCCTATATTTTATAAAGTTTGTAAATTCGATACAAGCAGAAATAAAAAAGCAGCTCTAAATTTAGAACTGCTTTTATATAGTTTAAAAAGGAATTTTATTTTCCGAATAAGCCCCCTAAAAGACCACCTAGTCCGCCTTTTTTGCTTCCGCCACCTAGTACCATACCAGCAACATCATCGATAACGCTTCCGTCACCATCTGAGTCTAATACTTTTTCAAGGAAGGTTTGTTCTTTAGTTACTGGGCCAGAGTTACTAGCTCCCCCAAGTAAACCTCCTAAAAGACCACCTAAGTCACCTTGAGATTGAACATTGTTCTGCTTTGCTTTCTTACCTAAAACACCCATTAGTATTGGTGCAGCAACTTTTAATATGTTAGCAACAGAGCCAATATCTAAACCAGATTTTTCACCTATAACTTTCTCTACACCTTGTTGTCTGTTACCTAAAACATGACCAAGAATTTTGGATCCATCTGTTTTTACATCTTCATCAACTCCACCTCCAAATAAACCACTAAGGTTATCTAAGATGCTTCCATCATGCTTACCACTTAAAGCTCCCATTAAGCCTTGTGCTCCTTCTGGAGTAGAAGCATTACGCTCCATAGCTTTCATAAGCACTGGTAATGCCATAGTTAATACACTGCTTGTTTTATTTTGATCTGTTCCTGTAGAACCAGAAACACCACTGATAATAGTTTTTCCTAAATCGCTGTTTAATAAGTCTAAAATTCCTGCCATTCTGTTTTATTGTAATTAAGATTAATAAATTAAGTTTTTCAAGGTACAAAAAAAGTCCCAACAATGTTAGGACTCATTTTATTTGCTTTGGTCACTTTTTAACCTAAAATATTTATAATCTGTTCTGCAAGTTCAGTACCAATTCTATCTTGTGCTTCATTAGTAGCTGCACCAGTGTGAGGTGTTAATGATAAAGCCGGATTCATTAATAACTGTACTTCTGGCTTAGGTTCTTTTTCATACACATCTAAAGCAGCTCTAGCAACCTTACCACTTTCAATAGCCTTTACTAATGCTACTTCGTTAATAACTCCACCACGCGCAGCATTAGCTATAATAACACCATCTTTCATTTGGTTAAATTCCTTTTTGTCAATCACATACTCTTTTTGAGCAGGTACATGCAGCGTTAAGAAATCGGCTTGGTTTAATACCTCTTCTTTAGAAATGGTTTTTATTTCAAACGTTACCTTCTGTCCATCAAAGAAATCTAATTGCAAATCTGCTTTTTCCATAAATGGGTCAAAAGCAACTACTTTCATTCCTGCTCCTAAGCCTATTTTAGCTGTAGCTTGTCCAATACGTCCAAAACCTAATACACCAAGGGTTTTGCCTTTTAATTCTGTGCCTTTAGCATACGCTTTCTTTAATGCTTTAAACTTGGCATCTCCTTCTAAAGGCATGTCGCGATTAGAATTGTGTAAAAAACGTGCTAATCCGTAAAAATGGCCAAATACCAATTCGGCAACAGAATGTGAAGAAGCTGCAGGGGTATTAATAACGCTTAAGCCTTTGCTACGTGCATAGTCCACATCGATATTATCCATACCAACACCACCACGACCTATAATTTTTAGGCTAGGGCAGTTGTCAATTATATTTTTTCTTACTGTAGTCGCACTTCTTACTAATAACACCGTGATGTCGTTCTCGTTGATATAGTTTTCTAATTGTTCTTGTGCGACAGTAGTTGTAATTACTTCATGTCCAGCAGCTTCTAATGCGTTGATACCGCTCTGAGAAACTCCATCATTTGCTAATACTTTCATTTTTATATTTTTTGTCATTGCGAGGAATGCAGTGACGTGGCAATCTTTTTAAATAGATTAACTACGTTGAACCTAAAGGTCTCCTTCACTTCGTTCGGAATGACGGTTCTATACTATGCTTTACTTTCTAATTCGCTCATCACTTCAACAAGTGCTTTTACACTATCTAAAGTTAATGCGTTGTACATTGAGGCTCTGTAACCACCAACACTTCTATGACCATTTAAGCCATTAATACCAGCATCTTTTACCATGGCTTCAAACGTTTCCTTTAGGTTTTCGTTTTCTAAAGTAAAAGTGGCATTCATATAAGAACGGTCTTCTTTTACCGAATAGCCTTTAAATAATGGATTTAAATCAATTTCAGAATAGATTAAACGTGCCTTCTTTTCATTTTCTTCTTCAATAGCTTTAATACCACCTAAGTCTTTTAACCACTGTAAGGTTAACATACATACATATACAGGGAACACAGGAGGAGTATTAAACATACTACCTTTACTAATATGTATTTTATAATCCATCATTGATGGAATTTTACGAGATACTTTACCAAGGATATCTTCCTTAATCACTACTAAAGTTGTACCGGCAGGACCCATATTTTTTTGAGCACCAGCATAGATTAAATCAAACTGAGAGAAATCTAACTGGCGTGAGAAGATATCACTACTCATATCGCAAACCATAGGTATTGGCGACTTTGGGAAACTTTTCATCTGTGTTCCAAAAATGGTATTGTTAGACGTACAGTGAAAATAATCGTAATCTTCAGGAATATCGTAACCTTTTGGGATATAATTAAAGTTAGCAGTTTTAGAAGAGCCTACTTCGTAGATATCATCATATATTTTAGCTTCTTTTATAGCTTTATCAGACCAGGTTCCAGTATTTAAGTAACCTGCTCTTTTTTCTAAAAGATTTAAGGCTACCATTAAAAACTGAGAGCTAGCTCCACCTTGCAAAAACAAGGCTTTATAACCTTTACCTTCTAAACCTAATAATTCTAATACTAGAGATCTTGCATTTTCCATCACATCTACAAAAGGTTTACTACGATGCGATATTTCTAGAAGTGATAAGCCTTCATCAAAATTTAAAACAGCTTCTGAGGCTTTTTGCATTACAGATTTAGGTAATACACATGGACCTGCACTAAAATTATGTTTTTTCATGATATTTATGTTTTTTAAACAGCTACAAAGGTGCTAATTTATTAGGTATTATTTGTTACGAAAATGATAATTTTTAGGCTATGTTTTTAACAAAAAATCAACAGTATCTACATTATCTGCATAATCCCAAAGTTGAGGATTTTGCGTTTGTCCAAATTCTATTTCGTTATTGGCAAATCCTTTAGCTACAATGCATTGAATTTTATCTGCTTCAACCTGTAGTTTCTCTTGCAAATCTTCAGTGTTATTGTAATGCTCGTAAAAGAGTGTGGCAATAGGTGAGGCGTAGCTTTCGTCTTCTTTTATCATCATAAAACCATTCTCTAACATATCAAACTCACTCATTAAATACACAGCTTTATTGTAATCGTAGTTGTTGGCGTATTTAGCTTCATTAATAATAGGATGCCATTTATAGATGGCATTAAAGAATCCATCAAAATTATATCCGTTTGGCACAAAGAGTTTAGATACGTTTCTACAACCCAAACCATAGTACCTAAAAATATCATTAGATAAGGCATCTAATTCATCTAGAGTTTCATTACCCGTTAAAACGGCTACAGAGTTCCTATTCTTTCTTATTATAGATGGCTTATCTTTAAAATAATATTCAAAATAACGTGCTGTATTGTCACTACCTGTGGCAATAACTTCATCAAAGTTCTCTAACTTTTCTTCTGTGAATTTAATTTTGCCTTTAAATTCTGGCTCTACAATTTCTAAATACTTGGCTAAAAAGGGCAGAAGGTGCTTATCGTTTGAAGATTGTTTTACCAAAACATTATGACCAGAAATTAATACCGATAAAAAATCATGAAAACCAACTAAAGGAATATTTCCTGCCATAATAATGGCAATAGTTTTTGATTTTTTTATGTTAAAGTTATGCTTTTTAGTCCATTTATTAATGTTATTGTTAGTCAATGCATTAGACCAAGACTCAATGCTAAATAATATATTTTTTTGAGTAAACCAACCGTTGTATTCTTTAGCCAGTTTCATTTGATGTTTAAAGCCATCAAAAAACAAATCATTGGCTTCGATACTGTCATTTTTTACAATACCATCTTGCTTAAACTGACTTAAAAATTCACCTAATTTTACAAAAGCGTTAATTCTTTGCTGTAAATCCATATTGGGTTTGGTTATACGATGTTTTGGCTCTATTTTTGCAACTGCAAAATTACGCAATAAAAAAGAGAAATGAGCTTGATAAAAGTTTTTGGATTGTTAATAGTATTTTTACGAATTCAATCTGACAATTTTAAATCAATTAACAAAACAGATTAAATTACTATGGCAATTATAATCACAGACGAATGTATTAATTGTGGAGCTTGTGAGCCAGAATGTCCTAATACTGCTATATATGAAGGTGCTGACGATTGGCGTTATGCTGATGGTACAAGCTTAAAAGGAAAAATTGTTTTACCAAATGGTAAAGAAGTTGACGCAGACGAAACACAAGAGCCTATTGATGACGAAGTTTACTACATCGCACCAGATAAGTGTACAGAATGTATGGGCTTCCATGAAGAACCGCAATGTGCTGCAGTTTGCCCAGTGGACTGTTGTATACCTGATGAAAATGTTGTAGAAACTGAAGAAGAGCTTTTAGGTAAGCAGCGTTTTATGCATCCAGAGGATTAAACATTAACTTCATTATCATTATAATAATTATAATCCTGAGTCATACAACTCAGGATTTTTTATTCAAGATTATGAAGTTCTTAGTGTTAGTTTTTTATTTAAGCTCATTATTCTCTGATGTAAATCAATAAAAGAAATTCATTTTATTGTGAGAAGCAAAACCTAAAGTCGCTCAGCAGCTCTTTTCAAAATATCCTTAATATGTTGTTTTAAACTTTCGGGTTCTACAATCTCTGCGTAATCTGCAAACATAAGATACCATCTAGCAAAACCATCATTAACGTAGGTCGCCATAAAGGTCATTTCTACTTGGTTGTCTATGGTTTTTTCAGAGATAAATCCATGCTTTGCCTTTTGGTTGTTAATATATCTAGCAATTGATTTATCTACTAGAATTACAACTTTAGTTTTTTGAATTGTGCTACTAGTTTTGTTTAAATGATCTTCTAAATTACCATGAGTTTTGGTAAAAGGAATTTCAGTTCTTTTAATGCCTAACATTCTATCGGTTCTAAACTGTCTGTAATCATTTCGGTAATGACAATAACCCAAAAGGTACCAAAAATTGTTTTCGTGATATAAACCAACGGGTTCTATGTGTCGCTCAGAAGGATGTTCGCTTTGTAACGAGTGGTATTTTAAGAAAAACTGTTTGCGTTCCGCAATGCTTTCAAATAGAATTTCTAGTGCATTTGGCAAGTCTTTATTAAATAGCTCTTGAGATGGATCTACTGTGATTTGAGTTTCTAGTGCAGAAATCCAATCTTTTTCGCGTCCTCTTAGTACAGATTTTATCTTCAGCATGGCAGATTCGTGATAACTACCAAGAGATTTATCTACATAGTTTTGCATTAGTTTTTCAGCAGCTACAAAGCTACCAGCTTCTTCGCGTGTAAACATTACAGGAGGTAAGCGATAGCCTTCCATTATTGTGTAACCAACACCAGCTTCGCTAATAATAGGCACACCAGAGGCCTCAAGTGTTCTAACATCTCTATATATGGTACGTAAACTAACGTTAAATCTATCTGCTAATTCTTGCGCTTTTACAATACGTTTAGATTGCAACTGTACTAAAATTGCAACAATACGATCAAATCGTTTAATGGTGTCTGTACTCATAATGGCATAATAGATCTCCCAAAGATAGGGCTTCAGATGAACCTTTAATCTCAAATTGGTTTTCAATTTTGTCATAGCAATTCATCATTTTATAGAATTTTAATTCTCATAGGATGCTATAGCGTTATCAAACAAAGAAAGATAGGAGAGGTGACAACCCTGTGTCAGTAGTATTTATGAGTTGTTTACAAATAATTTTTGAATTAAAATTTAACTGCTGACAAACCGCTGTCACTATCCACTTTTAGATTTGCTGTATAATTAAAAACCAAAAACATTATTTATCATGGAAAACACAGCAAGTATTACAACATCACAAGTTATTACACCAGCAGAACTACTAGAACATTGGCAAGGTCATAGACGTGTTACGCGTCGTGTTATAGAAGCTTTCCCAGAAGATGCTTTTTTTAATCATAGCATTGGTGGTATGCGAACCTTTTCTGTATTGGTTATGGAGCTTTTAGCTATAGGTGTGCCAGGACTTAGAGAAATTGTTGAAGGTAAGCGCGAAGTTTTTAACGAAAATTTAAAGCACGATAACAAAAAAGAAACCTTCTTAAAACTTTGGGATGAAACAACTGAAGGTATTAATACCTATTGGGCACAATTAAAGCCAGAACGTTTTCAGGAAAATGTAACCTTGTTTGGCGAGTACGAAGGTACTGTATGGTCTCAGATTTTCTATTTTATTGAAAACGAAATACATCATAGAGGACAAGGTTATGTGTATTTAAGGTCTTTAGGTATAGAGCCACCATTATTTTACGTACGCAACTAATATGAATACAAATGAAGCATTACATAATGAAAACAGTTTTGGTATTTAAAACCTCTATTTCTAATAATGAAGAGGTTAAAAAACTAAATCCACTTTTAAATAAACTAATGAAGAAAAACGATTTATGGAATTTCGATTTAGAAGATTGCGATAATATTCTTAGAGTAGAGACCAATCACTTACAGCCAGAATCGGTTTTAGGTTTGTTGGGTATGCATGGTTTTTATTGTGAAGAGCTTCATTAATTTTAGTAGTTATAAATATAGAATCCTGAGCCTTTAGCTTGGGATTTTTTATGTGTAACTTATTGGCATAAACTACAACTAATAAGTATTCACTTTAATTTTTATAGATATGAAAAAAGGAAATAAAATGGCAATGGGTATAGCAATGGGAGTTGCTTTTGGTACAGCGATCGGAGTTGCTACAGATAATCTTGGCTTATGGATAGGTGTTGGTATTGCTATTGGTGCAGGAGTTGGCAATGCTATGCAGAAAAAGGCAAATGGTGATACCGATGATAAATCTTAAAATACGTAGTTCTACGTATTGATATCTGAGTTTTTAAAAGCTAACTTCGCTTATCGACCGATAAAGTCAATTACAAACGGACCTTATCTAAATGTTGTACAACACCATGTATAATTAATGGCTAGTTCAAAGCCTACTTACGAAAATCCTCTCGGATTTTCTATTCGATTTGTATTTGCTAATTTAGTTGTTGAAACACACAACGAAATCATATGCAAGATCGTTGTATACATTTAGAAAAAATAATATATGCCTAACGGAGGATCAGATTGTTGTGGTACTTGTTGGTTTAATTCCAAGAATGACGGAGAACCAGGATACCACGGATCAAATAGAGAAGGAGTTGTAACTTGCCAAATAAGAGATCTTGAAATTGAAGATCCGTTCTATACATATTGTATCAATCACCCACATCATAATCCTAATAGGTTAGAGACTCCTTTAGGTCCAGTATACTCTGGAGAAAATCGGAAAATCCTAGTTGAATCTCCGGATACTGAGGAGACTAGAGATTCTCTTCTAGCGCTTTTACTTGAGATAGAAGAGATTCCTAAGGATGAATATCCTGCAGGTAGAGCATTAGATGAAGAGGTAATAACTCAAGTTGGGAAATTGGAAGAAAAGAGAGCTATCCCATCTCTCAAAAGAATTGTCAACTTTGATCCATTATCTCAACCCAAAGGAAAGAATCCTTTTAACAGGAATAGAATTATCACCGTTGGTATTGCGATTGAAACCTTAGCAAAATTGAGTAAGAATGAAGCAATGTCAGAGATAGAGCAATTGATTAAATTAGGGATTCAAACTTTAGATTTTAAAAATTATGATCCAAAAGAAGACAAGTTAGCTCCAATTAGATATCACGCTGCAAGAGGACTAAAGTATTGTTCGGATGATAAATCAATTGATCTTTTAAAATTAGGAATGCGTGACCCTCATCAAGAGATAAAGGCATTTTCAAAGGATATTTTGGAGAAAAAGATTGGTTCAATAGAGGTAAGTAAAATTGAACAAGAAATAGAACTCGAGCAAGTAAGTAATAATTCAAACAATGGAGCCGAGAGCAATAACAAATGGTGGGAGTTTTGGAAAAAAAACAATTAAAATTGTATAGAACAACATGTAAAAATGCATTTTACATTAAACGTTATGTGCAAGCTGAAGAAACATAGTGCTAAAAATGAAATACAGTAAAGAAGATGTATTACAGATGTTGATTTCTCAATATCATTTCCAAACCGAATTTGACCCAGCTGTTGTAAAAGGAATGGAGTTAAATTATGAATCTTCAATTTCCGAATGGATAGATGCTTGTGATTTGATAAACCCAAAAGAATTAGCAAAATATTACTACTCTACCTTTGAAATAAAACAACCAATTTCTGAATTAGAAAACATATTACTAAACGAAGACAAAAACACTTTATCTGTCTTTTGTGAATATATTTCGCAGTATGCTGAAAGACAAAATATTGAGTCGATTAAACTTTTAGGACAAAACTGTCAAACGGCATCAATATTTAAAACACTAAAACAAAATTTAACTGAAAGTGGAGCTGATACAACTGATTTAAAACCAAGCACTAAAATCAATGAATTTTTTCTTAAATCAAATGGGCTTTTATTCCACGAAGTCAACAGGATTGCTCCCGGAACAATGTCTGAATTTGAATATAAAGCTAATAAGATACAAAGGATAGGGAGCACGATCGGTTTTTTTGCTGTGGTTTTTGCAATCGGATTTTGGAGTATTTGGTTTTTTCATTGGCTTTTACTTTTACCAATAGTAATCGGAATTGTAATATATCAAATTGGAGTAAAAAAAGAACCTGAGAAAATGAATATTGGTGGATTTGACAACTTCCGAGAACTGATTTATGAGATGGAAAAGCAAATGAAAAAAGCCAGTACATAACATCGTGTGTAATTAATTGCTTGGTCACTATATACTCAAAAACCCTTAGGATTCATAATCACGAAGTTAACATCAATGTTAGTAAGCATTTAATAAAACCTCGTTTACTAATCAAAAACCACCTTTCACTCATTTAGAGTTTTAGTTAAATAAAACAAATAATAGATTTGACTAAAGCAAAATAAGAAAGCAAAATAAGAAAGCAAAATGAAGAAAAGTATTGGTCTATTAGTCGTTTTATTCCTTGCACTTGGTAGTGTTGCGAATAGTCAAGTAATAGGAATAGTATTAATGGATAGTCTATCGTTGCCTGGTGCTGTATTAGAACTTAAACGAAGCAAATCTATTGTTACGGCAAATTTTGATGGTGAATTTACTTTGCCTATTAAATCTGAAATTAAAAAAGATGATTTATTTATAACTTATGCTGAGTTAACAATCCAAATTAAAAATGTGGATTTAGATACCGCTGAATTAAATATTGGGGAAATTGAAATACCATATTTTAAAAGTATAGAAATAGAAGAGTACGAGCAGCTTTCGGAATTAGAGAAAGAAAATTGTATCGCAATAAATCACTGGGCTCAATTACTTGGCTATTTGGATTTAAGTCGTTTAGAAAATGACTATATAATATTAAATTGCTCTCAAGAAATTATAGATTATACTTATGATTTAAAAGCTAAAACTATTACAGTAGATTGGAGCGTAATTAAAAACTGTATCTAAAATATAATACGCATATCTAAAATATTCAAATATTAATTCTTCCAAAAAAATTATCAAAAAATTATAAAATTTACAATACAAAAAACCTAAGTCTTTGACTTAGTTTTTTTGTATTAGGGTCCCTTAACTAATTAAAGGGTATATTTTACTCAATGAAGAATAGTAATGACTAATTGTTATTAGTTTTTTTGTGCTTGTGAATATAGATTTGCTTAAACTCTATTTTATGAAAACTATACTTTTACTTTTATTTATATTAATTACATCTTTAATAAGTGCTCAAAAAATTACAGATAAAGTCGGCCAAATAGAAATTAAAAGAGTTTCACATTCTTTTTTAAGAAATGATGATTATGAGTTAACCAAAAAAATAACGAACAAGAGAAATAGGCCATATAATAAAATGTACCTAGATAGTAATGGACTTTTATTAAAGTCTGTGAATTTTGGTAAGCATCATGATAATAGGTTAAAAATATTAGATGATATTAGAGTTTATAAATACAAGGATACACTTCTTGAAGAAGTAATAATATACGATTCGGGCTACGATAAAAAAATAAGAAAGGAAAGAGAGAGAAAATACTATTATAATAGTGAAATGATGATGATTAAAACGTCTTATAAATTTGTTTTATATAATGAAGATGAAGAGCTTGATTGGGCAAGTTACGAATATGACAAAAATTTTAATAAAACTAAGTACATTAAATCAGCTAGCACTTACTATAACTACGAGTATGATTCAATAAATAGAATTGTTTCGTACAAGCAGTTTTATAATGATACATTACGATGGAGATACAACTATAGCTATCTAGAAAATCAAAGAATCGGTAATTTTCAAACTTTTTATAAAGATGGAAAAAACAATAAAAAGAGAGAAATATTAACATTTGATCACGGAAATTTAATTCAGGTAGAGGAGATAGGGCTTGAGGAAGGTGATATGGCAGAAAAAATAAAAATTTACTATAATTCTAATAATATTATAAGTAAGGTGGAATATTTAGAATCTTTTGATTTGAAAGATGGTTATTCGCTTTACGGCTATACTGATTTTAAAGTTAAGGCAAAACAAAAACTAAATAAAAAAGTAGTATCAAAAATCAATAAAAGGATTTTTAATAGATCTCATTAGCAATTCAATTAGGTTTCTAAGCTTCAATTTAACTACATTTGCACTCGCAAAAATAATAGTATATGAAAGCCGGAATTGTAGGATTACCAAACGTAGGAAAGTCAACTTTATTTAACTGTTTATCTAATGCCAAAGCGCAGAGTGCTAACTTTCCGTTTTGTACTATAGAACCTAATATTGGTGTGGTTAACGTGCCAGATCCAAGATTGGCCAAACTAGAAGAATTGGTGAATCCAGAAAAGGTATTACCAGCAACGGTTGAAATCGTTGATATAGCAGGTTTAGTAAAAGGAGCGTCTAAAGGTGAAGGTTTAGGAAATCAGTTCTTAGCTAACATTAGAGAAACTGATGCCATCTTACACGTATTGCGTTGTTTTGATAATGATAATATTGTCCATGTAGATGGTTCTGTAGATCCCATAAGAGATAAGGAAACCATTGACATGGAATTACAGCTTAAAGACTTAGAAACGGCTGAGAAGAAGTTAGACAAAGTAAAGCGTGCGGCTAAGACAGGTAATAAAGAAGCACAGAAAGAAGAAGCAGTGCTACTAAAAATAAAAGAAGGTTTAGAAGCTGGTATTTCAGTAAGAGCTTTAGAATTTTCGGATGAGGATTATGCAGACTACGTAAAGCCATCACAATTTATTACAGACAAACCTGTAATGTATGTGTGTAACGTTGATGAAGGTGCGGCAACAACTGGTAATGCCTATGTAGAACAAGTGCGTGACGCTGTTAAAGATGAAAACGCAGAAGTTTTAGTGTTGGCAGTCGGTACAGAAGCAGATATTAATGAGTTAGATGACTACGAGGAACGCCAAATGTTTCTACAAGATATTGGTTTAGAAGAACCAGGTTCGGCGAAGTTAATTCGTTCGGCATACAAACTATTAAATCAGCAAACCTACTTTACAGCTGGTGTAAAAGAAGTAAGAGCATGGACGGTTGCTATTGGTGCTACTGGACCTCAAGCGGCTGGAGTGATTCATACCGATTTTGAAAAAGGCTTTATTAGAGCTGAGGTTATTGCTTACAACGACTACGTACAATACGGAAGTGAAGCGAAGGTGAAAGAAGCTGGTAAGATGCGTGTAGAAGGGAAGAATTATGTGGTTAAGGATGGTGATGTGATGCACTTTTTGTTTAATGTGTAAGTCTTAATTTTTGCCTTTGCCAAGCATTAACTATCAATTAGGAATTAGGATAGAATGAAAAAAGCGCTAGTTTACTTTTTAATTTTTCCAATTTTTCTTTCAGCCCAAATTAATGAAAGTGATTCACTTAAAGTTAAGGTTAGTCTTTCTTTAACAGGGTTTTGGCAAGATGGTAATGTCGAAACTCTAATCCTTAGAGGACGTACCGATTTTAGTTTTAAGCCTTGGAAAAAATGGGTGTATAAAAACACAAATTCTTATGTCTATCAAGAGTTTGGAAAAGAAAAAGCAGATGCAGATTTTTTGAGTCTTAATTTTCTGTATTTCAATACTGAAAAGCGATTTTATCCTCAATTATTAGGGTTTGTAAGTACTAATTTCCGAAGAGAAATAGAGTTGAGGTATTTGCTTGGTGCCGGAGCAACCTATAAAATTATAGAACAAAAAGGGCATTGGCTCAAAGCTTCGCTAACCTTTGAATACGAGGAGACCGATTTTAAAAGTAGCACATTTAATATATCGGAATTTAACGGACAAGGTTCTATAAATACATTTCGAAGTACGTTCTGGATTAACGGTAAATACGAATTGTTTAAGAAAAAAGTAATTTTAAAGCATGAGAGTTATTACCAACCTTCTCTTGAACAAAGCGATAATTATCGTTGGCAAGCAGAACTAACTGCTGAATTTCCGCTTTGGAAATTTTTAAGCTTTAATATTAATTACCGCCACACATTTGAAAGCGTCGTTATAATGAATCAAGAAGAAGAAGATAAATTTCTAACGTTTGGTTTTACGCTTAAAAGTTTTTGAGTTAAAATATTCGCATTTTTAATGACTCGATTCGTATATAAAAAGAGTCCCGCTTCCGTGGGAATTATAACGAGAAATTCCGCAAGGTGCTCTGAGGCATACATCATGCGGAATTTCTACTAACCAACCAAAAAAATCGTTTTTATCCTCTTGATCGTCTTGAACCAGATCTTGTAGATTTTTTGTTGCTTTTTCTACTTGTATTAGATCTTGTCTTTACAGACGATGATTTTCTTTTATTTTGAACTGTACTTCGTTGTCTCTGACTTTGCGATCTCGATTTATTATATGTACGAGATGGAGTCGACTTTGGTTTTCTTACAGAAGTACTTTTTCTCTTCTCTACTTTATTAGACACAGAAGAACGTGTTCTGGTCACATCTCTACGAGTATTTCTATTCGGTGTTACTCTACTTGAACGTTCTGATCTACTTGGAGTTGACACTCTTTTGTTAGTTCTCGATGTAGCTCTTGTGCTTCTAGTTGTTCTAGTAGGTGTAGCTTCCCTTTTATTAGAACGTGTTGTTCTTATAGCTTTATCAGAACCACGTCTTGTATTAGTTCTCGTTGTAGCATTATCACTACGTCTTGTTCTTGTAGAAGCAGTTCTACTTTCTTTTAGACGTGTTGCTCTTGTAGTTGCTCTGCTTACATTGTTACGTTGCATACGCGTTCTAATACTACGTTCTCTTTTATTTCTAGGTTTTTGTGCATATCTATTACTAATTCTAGTTGAAGCATTACGTCTAGCGACACTGCGGTTTCCACGTCTTCCATTTACATTGTAATATCTTACATTATTTGTATATGGTCTGTAGTATATATGTCTAACAGGTGCGTAAAATTGTCTATAAGGATTCACATTTACAATACATAAGTTAACTGTCGGTATTGCATAAAATCGGTGCCATGGTCTGTAAACATAAGCTCTGTTGTAGATATTAATAAATCCATCGTATCTCCAAAATGCATTATTTCTATAATATACATTTAGTCCACCCAATCTCGTTATTCTTCCACGTCTATTGTAGTTAATGAAGATATCTCCAATTTGGTTAACACGCCCATAATGATCATAGTAAATTGGTGTGTTTTCAATTTGAATAATAGCTCCAAAGCTATCATATTGTACGTATGGGTTATAATCGTAACCAGAGTTAAAACTCAAAGAAAATCCAGGGCTATCAAACCCTATACTTACATCTGGTCCATAGTTTGGCATATAAAAATCAAATTGACCGTCTCTATAAACTGAAAATTCAATGCCTCCTTCTGTAAATATGAAAGAATTACCGTAACCTCTCACGTAGTTATTAATTGAAGCTTCAGCTTCTGATGTTGTTGTGGTGGTTGCAAATGCAGTAGAGCTTAAAGCGACTAAACCTGCAAATAAAAATAGAATCCGTTTCATAGTTAAAGAGTTTTAAATATTAATTATTTACTATAAAACAAACAGCGTGCCAAAAAAGCCTAAATAACGTTAAGTGGTTGCAAATCAGTTGTATAAATATTGTTTTTTCGTTTTGCACTTAATCTTAATGAACCCTGCCTACTTAAATTTTTTCCCTTAATACATTAACCCATATGGATAATTTAATTGTTGTAACTTTAAATAATCTAATTGTCATATAGTCAACAACTCAATTTTAATTATGAAATCTTTATTTACAGCTTTATTGATGGTGTTATTCATTGTACCATCTATCCACTCTCAATCTAATTCAGAAACAGATATCCACACACATATCGACAAGCTCATGCAGCATTGCTACGATTACCAAATGTTTAACGGCACTATTTTGGTTACACAAGACGGTAAGGAGATCTATTCAAATGCCTTAGGATATGCAGATAAACATAACAATCGAAAATTAAATAAAACCACCTCAGTTTATTTAGCTTCAGTATCTAAGCAGTTTACAACAATGGCTGTAATGCTACTAAAAGATAAAGGAAGACTATCTTATAGTGATAAGCTATCTAAATACTATCCTGAATTTCCAGAATATGCAAATACAGTGACTATAAGGCATTTAATGAATCATACATCTGGTATTCCAGATCATTACAGATTAGGTATTTATAAACCTGGGTTAAGTAATAAAGATGTATTTGAAACATTATTAAAGCAAGAACTAGACTTTAAACCAGGAGAACGTTTTAGTTATAGTAATGGTGGTTATGTTTTATTGGCTATGATTGTAGCTAAAGTAGCTGAACAACCGTTTCATGAATTTATGAAGGCTAATATTTTTGAGCCTTTAGGAATGAAAAACACATTGGTTTATGACGAGTCTAAACCAGAAATTAAGGATAGAGCTGTTGGATATGATGCTAATGGCAATTTAGATGACTATAATATTTTTACAACAGGAGCAGGTGGTATGTTTTCTACAATACATGATTTACATCTTTGGGATCAAGCATTATATAGTGATAAGTTAGTGTCAAAAGCGACATTAGATGAAGCATTTACACCGGCAAAATTAAATAATGGAGATTATACCCAATATGGTTTTGGTTGGGGGGTTTCTGAAAACGATGGTAAGAAAACTGTTCAGCACTCTGGTGGCTTGGCTGGTTATCGCACATTTTTAAGACGCAATTTATATGATAATAGCGGTTATATTATTCTCACTAATCATGGTAATCTAACCAATTTGCGTCCAATTTTAGGAGCGTTGGATGCCATTTTAGAAGGTGAAGCGTATGAGATGCCAAAAGTACCAATATCTGCTAAACTAGCTAAATTATTAAGCCATGATGATGCAATTTCTGCAATTGAAAAAGTTAATGAGCTCATAAAAACTAATCCTAGCAATTATGAAATAGATGAAAACGGTGTTAATGCATTAGGTTATGAGTACATGGGAAAAGAAGATTTAAAAACTGCATTAGCAATTTTTAAATTCAATGTGGAAAATAACCCTTCGTCAAGTAATCCTTATGATAGTTTAGGGGAAGCTCTTTTGGCAAGTGGTGATACGATTCAAGCAGTGAAGAATTATAAGAAATCGTATGAACTCGATAAAAGTAATACTAATGCTATAGATGTGCTTAAACGTGTTGGTATTGATACGAGTGCTATGACTAAAACTATAGCGGTACCAACTAAAGTGTTAGATAGTTATGTAGGTAACTATGAGTTACAACCTAATTTTATCTTAACCGTTACTAGAGAAGATGACCGTCTATTTATTCAAGCTACAGGACAAGGTAAGATAGAGGCATTTCCAATTACTGAAAGCAAATTTTATAGCAAGGTTGTAGATGCACAGATTACATTTCATAAGGCTGATAGTGGTGAAGTGAATAGTTTGACCTTACATCAAAATGGGGATCATAAAGCTCCTAAAATTGATTAGTAGAAACTCATAACAATAAAAACCCCGAAGCTTTGGGGAAAGCATTCGGGATTTTAGGATCTCAATATTTAGTTAGGCTAAACCGAGATATTAGTATTTGTGTTTTTTTCTTTTTTTAAGCTTTTGTACTTTGCCTTTCTTTTTATAGTAGTAGTGATCATCATCTCCGTTCCAATCATCATTCCAATCGTTATGATGAGTATCACTAAAGTGATCCACTTCACAACCAGTTACGCCACAAAAACCACAACCTTGATTGCTAAAGTTTACATGACCTCTTATGCCAATAACATCACCATGTCTATTGTAAAGAATATGCAAGCCACCAACTTGTTTAAGCTGACCTCTTCTATAACTCATATATACAGAGCCAGCACGTTTAATTCTTCCTTGTCTGTCATAGTTAATAAACACATTTCCGATACGTCTTACGCGACCTAATCTATCGTGCCTTACCAAAACACCTCTATCTCTATTGTGATAAACTGTGCCTGGTGCACCATAAGTTCGGTTTGTGCTTCGTCTTACTCTTTTATTAGAGCGTCTGTAATAATAATTGCCATTATCTGGTACTGTAGAAAGCACTTCGGTATTAAAATCGAAGCTTCCATCTGGAAAAATTAAAAATTCTACACCACGTTCAATGAACACTATTGGTTCTACAAAACGATAGCGTGCATTATTAAAATCTTCCCCATTTAAAACAGCATGTCCTGCTGTTGTCGCTGTGGCTGATGTTAATCCTAACACCATCGCCAAAAAAAGTACTTGCTTTTTCATAATTTATAGGTTTTTAGATTTGCCAAGTCACTAACTCATTTAGGACTTCTTGGCTTACGCTATTTGTTTTTAGAAAAACCAATTAGTGTGCCAAGATTTTAAACACCTGAAAAACAGGTGATTGAGTGAGTTTTAAAATTGGTGTTTGTAACAATTGTGTTGTTAGATCTTCTAATTAGTAACCATTGGTATTATAAATTTCATTATTTTTAAACCAGACTAACCATCAATTATGAGTACTAACCAAGTTAACTGCCAAAATTGTGAGAAACCTTATGAAGAAGGGTTTCAGTTTTGTCCTCATTGTGGGCAGAAAACTAATGATGAACTCACCATTGGAGTACTTTTCTATAATACGATTAGCAATTACTTTTCTTTTGATGCGCGGTTTCTAAAAAGTTTTATTCCCTTAATGTTTAAACCAGGTTATTTGGCTAAAGAGTTTATTAAAGGGAAGCGTTTATTGTTTTTACATCCAGCACAGATGTACTTATTTGTTTCTGTAGTGTTCTTTTTCTTGTTTTCCTTTAATGCTAGACAGCAAGTGCAAAGTTTAGATGAAAATTTGGCTAAAACGTTAATAAAGGCAAGTGATACAATTACAGACCAGCATGTACTAGACTCCTTGAAATTTGCTAAAGTGAAAAGAAGAAAAGCTGAAGACTCCATCGGAAGGGCAATTGCAAAAAAAACCATGATGGAAACTAGTAAATTTACTGGGATGACCGAAACTCAAATAGATTCTATAATCAATAGTGATAAATTTAAAGCCAGTTCTAATAATGGAGGTTTTAATTTTAATTTTGATGATTTTGGTGAAGAAGTTGATTCTCTTATTGCTATAAACGCTCCTGATAAAGAGATCTATAAAAAAATGGGAATGAATGATGATGCGGGGTATTTTAAGAGAAAAATTTATGCTCAAGCACTAAAATTTTATAAATCTAGAAAGGGAGGGAGTATTTTACAGGCATTTTATGATACCATACCAATAGCCATGTTTTTCCTGTTACCTTTTTTTGCGCTTATACTTAAAATTTTATACTACAAACGAGGAAGATATTCACATCACTTAGTATTTAGCTTTTACTACTTCTCCTTCTTATTTACCGTGTTTAGTATTTTGGTAGGTATCGATTTAATATGGCCTGAATTTCCTGGGTGGATTATAGCGCTCATAACGCTTTCTACCATTTTTTATCTGTTTATTGCCTTGCAAAAATTTTATAGACAAGGTTGGATATGGAGTTTTTTTAAGACTGGATTCGTAGCCTTTATGTTTTTGCTGTTTGTTATCCCATTGACCATAGTAATACTAGGAATCTTTGCTTTTATGTTTTATTGATATTTTGACAAGTCTTTTTTATAACTATCATTAGTATTTACTACTTCATAAAGTTACTTGTAAATTTAACTTAGGCACACCTTTTTTGTAGCATGTCCATAGTTTGTCCATGCCTAAAACTAGGTTTTGAACATGGGTTGCTATAACCTTGTTATTACAAAATAGTATACCATGAAAAAATTTCACATTTTTATTTTAAGCGCAATCAGTTTAACGGTTTTTAGTCAAGATTTAGCAATTACAGGAGTAATAGATGGACCATCATCAGGTGGTGGTATACCTAAAGCAATTGAACTTCATGTTATTAATAACATTCCAGATTTAAGTATTTATGGGGTAGGATCCGCCAATAATGGCGGCGGTACAGATGGTGAGGAATTTACATTTCCAGCAGTTTCCGCTTCTTCTGGCGATTACATCTATATTGCATTTGAAACTACAAGCTTTACAGATTATTTAGGCTTTTTACCAGATTACAGCAGTCAAGTTGCAGGTATAAATGGAGATGATGCTATTGAGTTATTTAAAGAAGGTAATGTTGTAGATGTTTTTGGTGATATAAACACAGATGGTTCAGGTGAGCCTTGGGAATATAGAGATGGTTGGGCAATTAGATTAGATGGTTTTGGACCAAACACCACATTCACACTATCCGAATGGCAGTTTAGTGGCGTTGATGCCACCGATGGTTGCACTAATAACGCAACGTGTTCTTCAGTTTTTCCAATTAATCCTAACCCTAGAATTAGTCTTATAGAATCTATAAATTCGTTAAACTATGAGTTGGATAATGGTCCTTCTTTTGAAAAAAATATTGATGTCGTTGGAACAGGACTCACTAATGATATAATAGTAACAATGCCAATAAATTTTGAAGTTTCATCAACTTCTGGTAGTGCTTTTAGTAATTCTGTTACATTACCACCAAGTGGATCTGAAATTTTCGTAAGATTAGCTTCAGGGTTAACGCAAGGTACTTACTCTGGAGATATGACCGCAACATCTGTAGGAGTCTCAGATGAAATACTAACATTACCTGGTGATGTTATATCTTCAGACTTTACCGGATTAATAATTACAGCCGTTTTTGATGGTCCATTGTCAGGTCCAGCAGGAATAGAACTGTTTGCAAGGCAAAATATTCCTGATTTAAGTGTTTATGGATTAAGAGCACAACGTAATGGTGGACTAAACACTACTGAGCTTTTTACCTTCCCGTCAGTTTCTATTTCAGCCGGAGAATACCTCTATGTTGCATCTGAAGCTTCAGATTTTAACTCGTTTTTTGGATTTGAACCAGATTATACAACTACAGTTGTACTCATAAATGGTGATGATCTTATGCAATTATCTGGAAATGGTCAAACTATTGACGTTTATGGTGAGTTTAATCAAGATGGTTCAGGTGAGCCCTGGGAATACAGTGATGGTTGGGCATATAGGATGAACAATACTGGGCCTAACTTTGCAAATTTCAACACCTCAAATTGGAGTTTTAGTGGCGTAAATGCCCTAGATGGTGAAACCACAAATGCAACTGCAGTAACGCCTGTACCAATCGGGACTTTTGTGACAACATTGTCTACTAATAGTAGCTTATACATTTCTAATTACGGTGTATATCCTAATCCAACTTCATTAGGGTTTGTTAATATAACGTCAGTAGATTATAATGATATTAAAGTCGCAGTTTATGATATTTTAGGTAAACTAATAAAAAGCGATGTTTTAATTAATAACAGGTTTAATGTTTCAGATTTAAATACTGGTGTTTACATTCTCAAGATTAGTCAAAATAATACTATAGTAACCAAGAAACTTGTAATAAAGTAATATCAAGTTACCATTTTTAGAAATATAAAATGCATAACAAAAAACTAATCTAACAGTTTAATACAGAAATATCCTATAACAAAATATAAACTACTTTTATTTAGTGAAAATTTAAAAGAGCTTGTTGTATTAAACTTATAAAAGCCAATGCTATTCCAAACAAAATTATTGTTTCAAAATCAAGTCGTGGGCTTAATTTAAAACGTAAAATGTTATTTCTAGACTTGTGAAGTATATGTGTTTCAAAACTTGGGCTACCTCAATTTAACATATATGTAGAAACTTTTTCCCTAGAGTTTTCTCTAGCTTCAACAACTTCTCTATGATACCCTTTTGGAAGCTCCATATTATAGTTTTTCTATAAGATATTTACCTGTAACAGAGTTTTTGTTTTTTGCAATCTCTTCTGGAGTTCCAACAGCTACGAGTTGTCCGCCATGTCTTCCACCTTCAGGGCCTAAATCAATAATATAATCTGCACATTTAATTAAATCTATATTATGTTCAATGACAATTATAGAATGCCCTTTTGATATTAAGGCTTGAAATGACTTTAGTAACTTCTTTATATCATGAAAATGTAACCCTGTGGTCGGTTCATCAAAAATGAAAAGTGAATTGTTGCTTTTAGATCCTTTCCCTAAAAAGGTTGCTAGTTTTATACGCTGTGCTTCACCACCAGAAAGGGTAGAAGAGGACTGTCCTAAAGTAACATAACCTAGACCAACATCTTGAAGTGGTTGTAATTTGTTCTGAATTTTAGTTTGGTTATAAGTTTTAAAGAAATCAATAGCATCATCAATGGTCATATCTAAAATATCGTGAATTGACTTGCCTTCAAAATGTACTTCTAAGACTTCTTTCTTAAAGCGTTTACCATTACACGTATCGCAGACTAAATGTACATCTGCCATAAATTGCATTTCAATAGTGACTTCACCTTCACCTTTACAGGTTTCGCAACGTCCACCATCCACATTAAAACTAAAGTGTTTGGCAGCATAATTTCGAATTTTACTCAGTTTCTGGCCTGCAAATAAAGCTCTGATATCGTCATAAGCCTTAATGTAAGTTACAGGATTAGAACGTGATGAGCGACCAATAGGATTCTGATCCACAAATTCTACATGCTGCACAATACTGTGATTGCCCTGCATTTCAGTAAACTGACCAGCTTTATCACTAAATCCGGTTAATTTCTTTTGTATCGTAGGAAAGAGGATTTTTTTTACCAAGGTACTCTTACCACTTCCAGAAACTCCAGTAATAACTGTAAGCATTTCTAGAGGAAACGTAACATCTATATTTTTTAAATTATTCTCGCGAGTACCAATAATATCAATGTGATATTTTGACGTTCTTCGTTTTTTTGGAACTTCAATTTCTAATTGTCCATTAAGATATTTAGCAGTTAAGGTATCTGAAACTAAGATGTCTTTAAAGTCACCAACAGCAACCACTTCACCACCAAAAGTTCCTGCTTCTGGTCCGATGTCTATAATGGCATCTGCAGCTTTCATAATGTCTTCATCATGTTCAACAACAATGACTGTGTTGCCTAAATCTCGTAAGGATTTTAAAACATCTATTAAACGCTCTGTATCTTTTGGATGCAAGCCAATACTCGGTTCATCCAAGATGTACATTGAGCCAACTAAACTACTTCCTAACGAAGTTGCTAGATTGATACGCTGACTTTCACCACCAGAAAGTGTATTCGACTTTCTATTAAGTGTTAAATAGTTTAAACCTACATTAGATAGAAATTTTAACCTTGTATTAATCTCGGTTAAGAGTCGCTTAGCTATTTTAGCATCGTACTCATTTAGTTTTAAGTCTTTGAAGAAATTAGCTAATTCATCTAAAGGTAAATCTACAAGATCAGTTATGGTTGCATCATTAATTTTCACATAATTAGCTTCATCGCGTAAGCGTTTCCCTTTACAAATATTACACTTAGTTTTGCCACGATAACGTGATAGCATTACACGATTCTGAATTTTATAGGCCTTAGATTCAAGCTCAGCAAAGAAACTATCTAAGCCTTCAAAGTGTTCATTTCCTGACCAAATTAAAGCTTTATGTTTTTCACTAAGTTCAAAATAGGGTTTGTGTATTGGGAAATCAAACTTATGCGAATTGTTTACTAATTGATCTCTATACGAGCTCATACTTTCACCTCTCCAAGGAAAAATAGCGTTTTCAAACACAGATAAAGCGGTGTTCGGCACAACTAAATCATTATCGATACCAATAACATCTCCATAGCCTTCGCATTTAGGGCAAGCACCATAAGGATTATTAAAACTAAAGAGATGAGCATTAGGTTCTAAGAACGACATGCCATCGAGTTCAAACTTATTATTAAATATTTTTTGCTTTTTGTCTGAAAGTGATTCGATAATACAAGAACCAACACCTTCAAAGAAAGAAGTTTCAATGGCATCAGCTAGTCTATTTATAAAATCTTCATCTTGTTTGTATACAATCCTATCAACAACTAAAAATAGGCGTTTATCTGATTTAATATTTTGCTTTAGAGCATCGTCAATTCTTAAAACGTCGTTTTTAACTTTAACACGTGCATAACCTTGTTGTTGAAGTGTTTGTAGTTTGTTTTCAACTGTTCTGCCTTCTTCTAGAATGATTGGAGATAAAAGAAGTAGTTTAGTACCTTCTTCAAATTTTGAAATGTATTCAATAACGTCTTTAGTTCGATGCTTTTTTACTAAATCACCAGAAATAGGAGAATAAGTCTTTCCAATTCTTGCGAATAATAATTTTAGGTAATCATAAATTTCTGTAGTTGTACCAACAGTTGAACGTGGATTGGTAGAATTAACTTTTTGTTCAATAGCTATGGCTGGGGCAATACCTTTAATATAATCTACTTTAGGTTTGTTGAGTCGACCTAAAAACTGTCGAGCATAACTAGAAAGGCTCTCTACATAACGCCTTTGGCCTTCTGCATATAAGGTGTCGAAAGCCAAACTAGACTTTCCAGAACCCGATAAACCTGTAATAACTACTAATTTGTTTCTTGGGATAACAACATCAATATTTTTTAAATTATGCAGTTTAGCGCCTTTTATAATGATGTTTTCCTTTGGATTAACGTCTAAAAAAGTAGTATTCATAAGCTATTTTCGGTATCTAAGCTTGCAAAGATAGTATATCTATTTTATCTATAAAAGGAACACTTTATCCGATAAAATGTTAAATTTTCCTATTTTTTTTTGTTTTTTCGGAATGATTGTTGTTATATTTACCACATAATCATTTAAAACACATCTGCGTATAGCATAATATTACTATAGAAAACTTTAACCCCTTGTTAAGAAGCATGTGCTTCTTAGTACTAATAGTAATATTATGAAAAAAGAACTTATCCAAGACGCAGAGTTGGTTAGCAACTACATTAAAGGAGACGAAAACTCTCTCTCTATTTTAATTCAAAGACATAAGCAAAAAATCTATAGCTTTATTTATTCTAAAGTTTATGATAGAGATATAACTGAAGATGTATTTCAGGATACCTTTATAAAGGTGATTAGAACTCTAAAACGTGGAAAATATAACGAAGAAGGTAAATTTTTACCTTGGGTAATGCGTATTGCACACAACCTTGTTATTGACCATTTTAGAAAAAACAGTCGTATGCCTAAGTTTGATAATGCAGGTGAATTCAGTATTTTTTCTGTGCTTAGTGATTCTAGCTTAAATGCAGAAAAGAGCATGATAAAAAATCAGGTTGAGTCTGATGTGAGACGTGTTATTGAGGAACTACCTGAAGATCAAAAACAAGTATTAGTTATGCGCATGTACCAAGATATGAGTTTCAAGGAAATCTCAGAGCGCACAGGTGTTAGTATCAATACTGCATTAGGAAGAATGCGTTATGCGCTTATTAATATGCGAAAGGTTATAGAGCAAAATAATATCGTTTTAACCAATTGATACAATAAAGTGTTTTGAGTTGCGTTTTAGTCATATAATAAATCATAAATTAGTAATATGGCAAAAATTTACTCTAATGCTTCCCCAAAAAATGATAACCTAAAACCAAAAGATGAAACGATAAGTTTCCTTTTGAATTATTCAAAGGCTTTAAGTGTTATAAATTATAATAAAATGAAGTTTGAAGCACTTCTAAATTAAGTAGGAAAAAAAATCCTGATGTTTAGCATCAGGATTTTTTTGTCAATAGGAGTTCCTCATAATTTTTAGTGGTGAGGTATTCTTGTTTTAAGCCTTTTAAGTATTGAAGTATTTTCAATTTCATTGGATGTTTATCTATTAGGCAATTCTTGATATTTTCATCATAAACAGTAAGAATAAGGTACCAATGTCCTTTACGAGTGGTATAATTATTAAAAACAGTTGGTAGGTTTTCATCATCCAATTTGGCATCTATAAACAGTCCAATTAAATTAAAGTTTTTATCTTCTTTATCAATTTCCTTATAGCTAAGAAAATAGGTTTTTCCATCAATTTGAAAAGGTGTATTCAAACCAACATTTTTATGATTTAATTTAAATTTTTTGTTGATATAATGGTAGAATTCATCAGCATTCTTAGGGTCTTTAAAGATAAAAGCAGTTTCTCTTGGCATTTTGCGCTGAAACTTTTTTGCTTGCATTATCTTATAATCCTCGTTTTTAAACTTTGGAGCAATCTTAACAGGAATGCATGATGTAAATGCTAATAAAAGAAGAATTATTAAGGAGTTTTTCATGGTTTGATTGTTTCTCGAATATGTATCAAGAATTGTACCAATGCCAGTTATTTCTTCTTTTTATAATAATCATCTAGTACGGACTTTCTACCTATGGTTTTAGTTATAACATCCTTATCTAAATCCCAACCACGAGCAGGTGAATATTCTCTGCCATACCAAATAATCTGAAGATGAAGATCATTCCATAATTCTTTTGGGAATAAGCGTTTAGCATCTTTTTCAGTTTGCACCACATTTTTACCGTTAGTTAAATTCCAACGATACATTAAGCGATGAATGTGAGTATCTACTGGGAATGCAGGAATCCCAAACGCTTGAGATAAAACAACAGCTGCTGTTTTATGACCTACAGCTGGTAATTCTTCAAGTTCGTCATAAGTCTGTGGTACTTTACCATTATGTTTATCTATTAAAATATGAGACAAACCATAAATACCTTTGCTCTTCATGGGAGATAAACCAACTGGCTTTATAATTTCTCTAATCTCTTCAACACTCAATTTAATCATGTCGTAAGGGTTATCGGCACGTTCAAACAATAGTGGTGTAATTTGGTTAACGCGAACATCTGTGCTTTGCGCAGACATAAGAACAGCAATCAATAAAGTATATGGATCTTTATGATCTAGAGGAATAGGAATTTCTGGATAGAGTTTGTCTAGCGTATTTATAACAAAATCTACCTTTTCTTTTTTAGTCATGTTGTATTTTTACAAAAACAAATTTAAGGAATATGAAAACATTAAAAGCAGGAGATAAGGTCCCAAATTTTTCAGTGAATGACCAAGATGGAAATCTAATCTCATTAGCAGACTATAAAGGGAAAAAATTAGTTGTTTTTTTCTATCCAAAAGCAAGTACACCAACTTGTACTGTTGAAGCTTGTAACTTAGGTGAAAACTACAAAGCCTTACAAGGTGTTGGTTACGAAATTTTAGGAGTTAGTGCAGATTCTGAAAAACGCCAATCTAACTTTAAGAACAAGTTTAATTTCCCTTATCCTTTGTTAGCTGATACAGAAAAAGAGGTTATCAATGCTTTTGGTGTTTGGGGGCCAAAGAAGTTTATGGGACGTGAGTTTGATGGTATTCATCGAAAAACATTTATTATTAATGAAGAAGGTGTTGTAGAACGTGTTATAGATAAAGTGAAAGCTAAAATTCACTCTGACCAGATATTGGAAGCTTAATCGATTAATTTTTTTCTCTGTTTAAAGATAAATTAACGGTTAAATTAATAAGCCCTTTATTAACTGGCTGAAATTTTTTGTTGGTCAAAATTACTTGAGGGCTTATAGTTAATTTGAATTTTTCTCCACCAATTCCAATAAAAGGAGCAAGCCTTAGAGTAAAATTATTAAAATCCGTATATGTTATTAATTCAGTTCCTAGAGCAATAAATTGATAATAAAATGTACCACTTATTTTTGGTCCAATAGTAAGTTTCTCTGTGTTAAGTCCTATTTCAGTTCCAATTCCATATTGATATCCACCTCCATGTCTTCCTCCATATTTAGTTTTATTAACTCCTAAATCAAGAAGATGAAAATCCTTGTCATCGGAATCATTAAAACTATAAATATAACCAATACCTATATTTAGTGAATTATAATAACTGTAATCTCTTTTGTTTTGATTTTGCCCAAAGCCAAGAGTGATAGAACCAGTTAAAAGTAAAAATGTAATAGTGTATTTCAAATTGTACAGAACTATTGCATCTTAATAAAATCTACTTATGCATAACTTCCTCAGATTCGCATCCAAATAGACTTTTCTCTTTAATTAGTTTTGCTACACCTTCAGGCAGCATTTCTTCCCAACCATTTTTACCTTCAGCAATCATTTTAAGAACAGTTCTTGAGAATACAGATAGGTTAGAAGTATCAAACTCAGTTATATCTACAACTTTTCCATTGTACTTAAAGAACTTGTATAGCTCTTTCATACGTGGATGTACTTTTAGGTTTTCGCTATTTGTTAGACTACCATCTTCATTTTGCATAGGATATAAATAGACTCTTAAATCTTTGTAGAATAATTTTCCAAAGGCCTCAAGAATACCACCACTTAAATGTCGGTAATACTTTTCGTCAAAAATATCTACAAGGTTGTTTACACCCATTGCTAAGCCCATTCTGGCTTTTGAATATTGGGAGAAATACTCTACTAATTTATAATACTCTTGGAAATTGGAAATTAAAACGGTTTGACCTAAAGAACATAATAATTTTGCGCGATCCATAAAATCTTGCTCATCAATTTTACCTTCAGCTCTTAAGTTAGATAAAGTGATTTCAAAAATCACCTGAGTTTTATCTATGTCAACTTTATTCTCCTTAATGAACATGTCATAAGATTTCTGAAACATATCCATATTTACCTTAGTAACAGGTCTAAAACTACCTCTAAGTGTTAAAATATTTCGTTTATAAAGTACGCGTGCTGGTAAAACATTATTACCATCTGGCGCAAACATTACGGCATCTGTCATTCCATTTTTAACGAGCTGTAAACTCATTAAACGATTGTCAACATCTTTAAAAACTGGTCCAGAAAAGTTAATAGTGTCTATTTCTAATTGGTCTTGATCTAAGTGATCATATAAGTAGCGTAAAAGTTTACGAGGTTGATTATACTTGTAAAATGCACCATAGACTAAATTGGTGCCTAATTTACCAAGTGTTTCTTGTTGTAAACGCGCATCAGTTTCTTTAAAACGAATATGAAGCACAATATCATTATAGTCTTGATCTGGCGCTACCTGGAACTTAATGCCAACCCAACCATGACCTTTGTATTTTTTTGCAAAATCTATAGTGGCAACTGTATTTGCAAAAGAGAAAAATAATTTATTAGGATGTTTATCTCTAGTAATACGCTCTTCTATTAAAGTGACTTCGTGATTCAGCATTTTTCGAAGTCTAGCTTCAGTCACATAACGTTTATCGTCTTCTATGCCATAGATGGCATCACTAAAGTCCTTGTCGTAAGCAGACATAGCTTTGGCTATAGTTCCAGAACCACCACCAGCTCTAAAGAATTGACGTACTGTTTCTTGTCCTGCTCCAATTTCGGCAAACGTGCCGTAAATATCAGCATTAAGATTAATACGTAAAGCTTTATCTTTTAGTGACGGAATATTTTCAATTTCTGCGTCACCTTTATACGTTATGTCCTTCATGGAGTCTGGGTTTACATCGTTTAAGCAAAGGTACTATTTTAGTATTGCAAACAAAAAAATAAGCTTATTTTTGTTTACCTAAATAATAGGTAAAAACTAAGTAGTATTGAAAATTACGTTTTTAGGAACAGGTACCTCTCAAGGAATTCCGATAATAGGAAGTGATCATCCTGTATGTTTAAGCGATAATCCAAAGGATAAGCGTTTACGAGTTTCTATTTTGGTAGAATGGGATAACTTCACTTATGTTGTAGATTGTGGTCCAGATTTTAGGCAGCAAATGTTAAGGGCAAATGTTTTGAAAATTGATGGTATTATTTTTACTCATGAGCATGCTGATCATACGATGGGTTTAGATGATATAAGACCATTTTTCTTTAGACAAGGGGATATTTCATTATATGCGCATAAGCGTGTCTTTAAAGCCTTAGAATCACGTTTTGATTACATATTTACTTCAGAAAAAAAATACCCTGGTGTACCAAGTGTTATTAAGCATGAAATTAAAAATGAAGTATTTAAAGTTGGAAATATCGAAGTAATTCCAGTTGATGGTTTGCATCATAAATTGCAAGTCTTTGGGTTTCGTTTTAAAGATTTTGCATATTTAACAGATATGAAGACTGTTAAGGGGGAAGAAGTTGAAAAGCTTAAAAATCTTGATGTTTTAGTGGTTAATGCACTCCGTGAAAAGCCACATATATCTCACTTTAATCTTGAAGAAGCTTTAGAATTTATACACCTTGTAAATCCTAAAAGAGCTTATTTAACTCATGTTAGTCATTTATTAGGCTTTCATGATGATGTACAACAAAAATTACCAGACAACGTTTTTTTAGCATACGATAACTTACAAATTACTATATAGATATTATGAAGAGCAGAATTTTTATGTACTTATTTATTTTTTCAGTGTTGTTAATTATTTTTCAATACGTGAATTCTAAAAGTATTATTGATAAGTATGAAGAGGATATTAAAACATTTAAATCTAAAATTGCTGAAAATGAAAACGTAGTTACAGCTTTAGAAGATCAGAATTTTGAACTCAACTACTTTAATATCGATAGAAATGAGGATGCTTTATCTTATTTTGAAGCACAAGGTTACAACACAGATCAGTTAGTGCCAGCTATCATTGATGGTTTGTATAAGATGAACGATTATACAGGTGAAGATCATCCCATTGTGCCTTATGTATCTATGACAGGTACTAAGCTATTGATTAACAAAATCAGGGTTTTAAATCACAGATGGATAGTCGCTAATTTTACAGACGGTGAATTTTGGGGTGAAATATTTGTCACCTATTCTATTGATGAAGAGAACAATTTAAAATACAAGCTTGTTGAGTATTTTATGTATCCAAAAATTGGTTAAATATACTTAAGCAACCAATTCTTAAAATCATAAAAGTTTTGCGGCGCAACTCCATGTCCAACAGGATATTCACTATAAACATGATTTATATTGAGTGTTTTTAAAAATCCTGGTGCTTTTCTTGCCCAATCTATAGGTATAACTTGATCTACAGAACCATGAGAACAAAAGAAATTAAGATGAGATACATCATTATCATCTATTGTATCTGGTAAAATATCTTCATTTATATAGCCACTTAAAGCTACAATATTTTTTACTTTTTTGGGATAGGTGAGTGCTACAGCGTAACTCAAAATAGTACCTTGGCTAAATCCTAAAAGTGTAACCGTATTAGAATCTACAGAATAAGTGTTACATGCATAGTCAATAAACTCAGCAATTAAATCAACAGACTGTTTTGCCTGGTCATTATCATTCCATCTTCCTTTTTCAGCATCAAAATTAATCGCATACCAAGCATTACCATAGGGCTGCATAGTATATGGAGCTCTTAATGAGATAATCATCAATTCCTTTGGCAATTCTGAAGCAAAAGAAAATAAATCATTCTCATCACTTCCATAACCATGACACATAATTAATAATGGAGCATTTTCTTTTAAAGAAGAAGGCCTTGTAATATAGTGAAGGTTCGACATGTTATTGCCCTATAGTTTTAAATACATTTTGGAATACCTCTCCTAAAATCGGAATCTTATTTTCTTTACCAGTAATGGCTCCAAAAATGGCATATAGAAATAACACAGAAAAGAATATCCAAAACGATATGCTAATCATCATACTGTCTAAACTGCTTACTATGGTCGCTATACCTATGTAAAGTAATCCTAAACCTAGAGCTTGTCTTACATGAAACGACGTAAATTTATTACGCTTATCTTGATTCATAAAAAAGGCAATCAATGTGCCAATCAATGTAAGATAAGCAACTAATGCTAATGTTTTACCTTCTTCAACTGTATTCTGATCCATTATTTTAAAACAATTTTGTTGTTAGCGACAATACCGTAAGTTTCCCCTTTTAGAGTTTGCCCTAAAAAAGCACTATTTTTAGATTTTGAAGTGATGTGAGTCTTATTAAATTCGTAATTGGCATCTGGGTTAAACAAGCTTAAATTAGCTTCTTCCCCTTCGTTTATAGGGGGGGCAGAAATACCAAATCTTGATTTACCTTGCGTTAATAAGGCAATCGACTTTTTAGTTGTAAAAAGTGTCTTTAATGCTCCAAAAGCAGATTCTAAACCAATAGTTCCGTATTTAGCATAATCAAACTCTATCTTTTTGTCCTCAATATCTATAGGGTTATGGTCAGAGGTTACCATATCAATAGTTCCATCTTTTAAGCCTTCGATTAAAGCATCGCAATCGTTTTGGGTTCGTAAAGGTGGTAATACTTTATATCGCGTATCAAAACCTTCAAGAGCATCATCTGTCAATATCAAATTATGTAGAGCAACACTACAGGTAACATTCAGTTTTTTAGATTTTGCAACTCTAATCAATTCAACAGATTTAGTTGTAGAAATTGTTGGGATATGTAATTTACCCTCTGTGTATTCTAATAAAAATAGGTCGCGTGCTACTTGCAATTCTTCAGCTAAAGCTGGATTTCCTTTTAATCCGAGTTTGGTACTATTAATATGTTCGTTAGCTACACCATGTCCAGAAATTTTTGACTCTTGAGGAAAGGAACATACCAAACCATCAAAATTGCTAGCATATTGCAATGCAATTTTCATAAGGTTAGGATTAGAAATTGGCTGTTGATAATCGTAAAACGCAACAGCTCCTGCATTGGTCATATCGAACAATTCTGCTAAATCCACTCCTTTACTACCTTGTGTTAATGCACCAATAGGGTAGAGGCTTACTGCATTATTATTAGCTTTAGATTTTACAAACGTTATATCTGCATAACTATCAATAACCGGATTAGAATTTGCATTTAGCACTACAGATGTAAATCCAGATTGTGCTGCAGTTTTTAATCCATTACTAATTGTTTCGCGTTCCTCATAACCAGGTTCACCAAATGACACACTACTATCAAACCAACCTTGTGAAACATGTAAGTTGTCAAGTTTTATTTCTCTGTAATTTTTGGAATTGGATATACGTTTAGAAATCTTAGTAATGCGGCCTTTTTCAATTAAAATATCAACCGTTTCATTGTGAAAATCACTTTTAGAATCAACTATTGTTGCAGATTTTATGAGTGCGTTCATTTAAGATATTTTAGTAGTAGCATTTCAATAATTAAAAATACTAGTGCAAAAATAACAAACCATTTCCATAACGCATTAATAGTTGTGTTACTTTTTATAGTATTAATAGTTGATGCTAAACTAGAGTCTACGACAGTATTTTCTAATTGGTCTAAATCGTAATAATTGAGATTGCTTTCGTCTCTTTTATAGTTAAAGCTTATGTTTTGAAGCGAAACATCTTTATTTTTTACATTAAAAATACCAGCTTTGTTAGGAAAATCGTTAGTTTCTATGACTACAGATTTACTATAAGTTTTTTGTAAAGGAATAATTGAAGCTTCATTTGAAGCTAAAGTTAAAATATCATCTTGACCAATAGCCGTATTAATTGCGATAGAATTTGGCTGACTAATTGTGTAGTACAATTTAGAAAGCTTCAAGCTTTGTAATCCCATATTATATAACACAGGAATTATAAGTTGAGAATTTTTAAAATTCGAATTATCTGAGTTTAAAGCAGAAGAAAAGGCATAAGAATTAGTATTTCCGACTAAGAAAGGTGAGCCGTCATCATAAGACAAAACGTTATTAGCGTTTGAAGAAAAACGATAAGACATATCAACTTTTGGGTATTGAAAATTTGTTACCTTAGAGTAAAATGCATTCGTTAAAAGTGGGTGATTATAGTTAATGCTTATAATGCGTTTTTTATTTGTATTTACAGCGTTATAATTTGAAATATTTAAAGAATTAAATAATTGATTATAAGAGTTTAAGTCTATTTTTTTTGAAGGAATTATTAAAGTACTCCCTCCGTCTTTTATAAATGCATTAATCGCAGTTTTTAGTGCATCAGAAATGGCGTTAATTTCATTTAGAATAATTAAATTCTGATCAGGTATTAAATTAAAATTTAAAGCACTTAATTTGAAGCTTTTAAAGTCAAATTCATCGTCTGTATAGATGCGTTTTAAAAATGAGTTGTCTGCATTGTCGTTGATAGCTAAGACCTTAATCTTTGGTTTCGAATTAATATTAAAATAAAAGGTGTTATCGTATTGCAAATTTGCATCATCTATGACGAGCTTACCATTTATGGCTGTGTTATTAGGAACTGTAAACGTAGTTTCTTCTTTATCGTTAATGTTAATCGCACTTTTTGCTAATAAAACGTCGTCATTAAAGAGAGATACAGAAACATTATTTATAGGTTGTGACTGATTGGAAAGTAAAACATTAATATCAATTGTTTCGGCAGTTGTATTAGAAATATATAGGCTGTCAATACTAATATTAGAAACCAAATTTGATTTTGGTTGCACTAGTTTTAACTGAAAAGCACTATCAATTTCAAAATTTAATGGATTTCCATTTTGTTGAAAATCAGAAACCAAAATCAAATTTTTTGTAGCAGCCTTATCTTTCGAAAATAACTGTTTTCCTTTTAAAAAAGCTGCATCATAATTGAGCTGAGAAGGAGAATGCGTTAATTGAATCAAATCATTTTTTAAAGCCTTTACAGTAGTGTTTTTATAAGTATTATCGTTGGTAAATAGACTGATAACTTCATCGTCTGGTAATGTGTTTATAATATCTTGTATAGCTTCGTTTAATAATGTGCCATTACTGCCTTTAGCTTGCATGCTAAACGAATTATCTATATAGATGACTGTTTCTTGAGTGTCGTTAAAATCTTCTGTATTTGGAATAAATGGTTGCGCAAAAGCTATTATTGTACAAGCTAAAAGTAATAGTCGAGAGAGTAATGTTAACCACTTTTTTAGCTGTGAGCTTTTCCGAGTTTGAAGCTTTACGGACTTTAAAAATTTTACATTGGTAAATTCAACTTTCTGAAAACGTCGCAGTTGAAATAAGTGAATAAGAATAGGAATGACCAGTAAAAATAGTGCGTAAAGTAACTCTGGATGTTTAAACTGCATTCCTTTTTATGTAGGATTATTATTCAGTCAAATATAGAAAATGCAAAGCGATAACTGTATTTAGCTTTTGAGAATTTTAACAGAAAAAGAAATAATCAATCATAGATTGCATATTTTGCGTTTCAAAATAGACTTTAATTTCTGTTTGCGCATCTATATTTGCAACAGTGACAATACTTTGAGGTTTATAGAGCTGTGATAAGTAATCAAAATTAAAAAGTTTTTGACCGTATATATGCTTACCAATTTTTTTTGGGTTGTCACAAATCCAATAAAATGGAATTTGTTCTTTTATAAGTAGTTTGGCTAATGTTTTTCCTTTCGCTCCAGCTCCCCAAATTGCTAGAGGACGAGACGAATCGTAATTCAAATCTAAAAAGTAATGCACTTTAAGGTCTAGGAATGAGTTTTCTGCATAATGTTGATGGGTTCTCGATGTACGCGTACTATAATCTCTCCAGTGGAGTAGGACTTTATCACATGGAATACAAGTATAACCTGCTTCATAAAACCGGAATGCCAAATCGTAATCTTCAGGATAACGATTGGGATTAAAACCATCACACGCTTCAAAATCTTTACGATGGAGCATCCAACATGGAGAAGGTATAACACATTCTTTATAGATTTCAGAATAATTGCTTCCGGTTTTGGTAAGTCGATTTAACCATTGTTCATAACGTGTAAAACCATCACTAAGGCCATCAGCCCTAAAGTATTTTACTTGCCCAACAGCCAAATGGTTTTTACCATTTTTTTCAAGATTATTAACCATAGTTTCAACACGAATAGGCGTCATAATATCATCACTATCCATTCGAGAAATATAATGGCCTTTACAATGCTTATAAGCTGTTTGTAGAGCATTTATAATTCCTGCCCCATTATTTTTAATAGCTTTAATACGCTTGTCTTTTATAGAAAAACGTTCTACAATTGCAAATGAAGAATCATCAGAATCATCATCAACAAAAATAGCTTCCCAGTTACTGTATGTCTGCTTCAAAATAGAATCCAGACATTCTGAAATAAACAATTCAGTGTTCTTAAAAGGGACTAATATGCTAACTAGAGGTTGCGACATGCTGCGAATTTAACAAAACCTTTAGATTTTAAGTGGTAACAGATTGTAGATTTGCAAGACTAGTAAATTACCTTGGGTAATAACTAGAGGCAATTTAGAAAAATAACATAATAATTTCGAAGTAAAATTCGACTTTTAAATCTCGATTAACGAGAAAAATTAAAAATTTTAACATGAAGAATTTTGTAGCCATACTTGGCTTAAGTGTAATTTTAGTAGGTTGTGGATCTGCTAAACCAAAAGTAGATGATTTAGCGGTAAGCAATCCTATTGAAACCGCTTTAGATTTAACAGCTGTTGTTGATGATAAAGTACCTGTGACTATTAACCCAGGACGCTTCACTACTGAATCAGTGACTTATAGAATGCCAAGAATTGTTCAAGGTACTTATTCTGTAAGCGATTTTGGAAAGTATTTAGATGATTTTAAAGCATTAGATTATGATGGGAATGAGTTAACCGTTTCTAAAGTTGATACTAATACATGGACTATTACTGATGCTACGAAATTAGATAAGATTCAATACTATGTCAATGATACCTTTGATATTGAATCTTCTGGAGGTATTGGAGGGGAAAATCCTTTTTCTCCTGCTGGAACAAATATTGAAGAAGATAACTACGTTTTAAATCTTCATGGCTTTATTGGGTATTTCGATTCTTTAAAAAATAATCAATATGCTTTAGATGTTACTGCACCAGCTGCATTTGTAAGAACATCTGCTTTAGAAGATAAAGGTATAAAGTCTAGTTCTGATGGAACAGCAATAACAAGTAGTTATTTTGCACAGCGTTATTTTGATATTACTGATAACCCAATGATGTATGGGAAATTAGATGTTGAAGAGTTTATGGTAGGAGACATTAAAATTGTTTTAAGTGTATTCTCACCAAATAAAGTGCATACAGCTGCAAGTCAAAAAGAGACTGTATATAAAATGATGCAAGCTCAAAAAGAGTATTTAGGTGATGTAAACAGTACTCCTCGTTATGATATCTACTTGTATTTATCTGATGGTTCTGATACAGCACCAAAGGGTATGGGGGCTTTAGAGCACCATACGTCTACAGTTGTGGTTTTACCAGAATCTTCTAGTAAAGAAGGTTTAGCTTCATCTATAGTAGATGTTGTAGCTCACGAGTTTTTTCATATTGTAACTCCGTTATCGGTGCATTCTGAAGATGTGCATTATTTTGATTATAACAAGCCAACATTCTCTAAACACTTATGGATGTATGAAGGTGTGACAGAATATTTTGCTCAACACTTCCAAGTTTACGAAGGCTTAGTTGAAAACGATGCTTTCTATAATACTATAATGTCAAAAATTGCAACATCTAAAAATTTAGACGATGCAATGAGTTTTACTATAATGAGTGAAAATGTTCTAGAAGAGGCATATGCACCTCAGTATTATAATGTTTATATGAAAGGTGCTTTAATTGGGATGTGTATTGATATCTTAATGCGCAAAGAAAGTAATGGTAATAGAAGTATGTTATCTCTTATGAAAGAACTATCTGCTAAGTATGGTAAAGAGAAGCCATTCGTAGATGATAATCTTATCACTGAAATAACTGCAATGACCTATCCTAGTGTAGGAGAGTTTTTAAAGACGCATGTTGAAGGTGATGTGCCAATCAATTACAATGATTTCTTTGCTATGGCTGGTTTAACTTTAGGTGAAGCGGAAGTTGATACCAACTATATTTTTGCTGGTGGACAAAATATTATTTTTGATGCCGATCAAGAGAAGGGGCAAATTTTCTTCTCACCTATGGCTTTAAAGAATTCATTTTGGAAATCTCAAGGTGTACAAGCGGGTGATGTAATTAAGAAAGTAAATGGGGCCGATTTAACTATGGCTAATGCGCAACAAGTTGTTGGAGGTATGCTTGGATGGCAAGAAGGCCAAGAAATTACTATGGACATAGAGCGTAATGGCGAGCCTATATTAATTAAAACAGTTTTAACTAAAGCAACAGCAAAAAGCGAATCTTTAGTTGAAGATGAAAATGCTACTGATGCTCAAAAAGCATTGAGAACAGCTTGGTTAAAAGGATAATGTATGTTATTCTGAGTATTAGCGATAAATCTCATGTAAAAAAAGACTTCCATTTTGGAAGTCTTTTTTTGTTTACCTCTTATCAGAATTCTATATTAATACTTAGCTGATTTCCCTTTAGGTAATGAGTATTCAATAAACTCTCGCAAATCGTCATTTGCTTTTATAAGATCTTCGTTTCGTAAGTACATCATATGACCACTTCTGTAGCCTTTAAAAGAGAATCTATCTTTCATTTTTCCGCTAGGATCAATTTGCCATTGTGAATATTTAGCAGAAAAATAAGTCGTAGCGCCATCGTAATACCCAGATTGGGTCATTACTTTTAAATATGGGTTTTGTGCCATAGCTTGTCTCAAATTTTCTCTAGTATTATCATTAGTTCTATCCCAATTACCAACATTACCAAATACATTGTATTTTACATCAGTTTTAAAGCCTAATTCATTTGTAATATAATAATTGATTGCTGGTGTAAATGAATGCAGCCAAGACGTTAGTTCAGCACTATAATCTGGACTAGTGCCAGTTTCAACTTTGTCTATGCCAATATACCTCGAATCTAAACGACCAATAGTCTCGCCAGTTTTATCCCTCAATAATTCTTTCCAGAAAAAACGATTGGGTACATCTAAGTTTTGTTGTAAAATCACTTTCTCAGATAGACCAGAATAATAACTCATCTGTTTAGCTATAGCATTCTTTTTTGCATCGGTAATAAAACCGCCTTTAGCAATTGCAGGCATTAGGTCATTTATTGCAAAATGCTCAGCTTCTGGAAGAATATCTAAAAGATCTTTATTTTGAAGTGCAGGTGGTAACATCTTATGATACCATGCAGCTGCAGTATAGTAAGGCAAATTTAAGCTCGATGATAATGGGTCACCAACACGAAGCACTTTATAATCTGCAGGAGACACCATAATTACACCATTAAGATACATCCATTGCCTGTTCTGAAGTTCTAAGGATAAACCCATAACACGCGTACCACCATAACTTTCTCCAATAATATACTTTGGGGATTCCCAACGGTTGTGACGCGTAGTAAAAGTATTCATCCAACTTGCTAAATATTTTATATCTGCATTGACCCCAAAGAAGAATTTATCGTCTGGCAATTTACCATCTTTATCAGCTACTTTTCTAGAATAGCCAGTATTCACAGGGTTTATAAATACAATATCAGCAACATCTAAAATAGAATTTGGGTTGTCTTTTACACCGTAAGGTTGTAAAGGATAACCTTCATTATCAATTTTTAAAATCTTAGGTCCGGTATAAGCAATATGCATCCATACTGAAGCAGAACCAGGACCACCATTAAAAGAATAAATGATAGGTCTATTATTACCTTTGCTATCATTAGTGCGCTTGTAATAGGTATAATACAATGATGCTATCATTTTACCTTCTGTGTCCCAAACCGGTTGAAACCCAGTTTCAGCTCTATAATTGATTTGTTTCCCTTTTATAGTTACTGAGTTAGTTGTAATATAAGCTGTATCCACAGGGATTTTTAAATTTTGAGAAAAACTGAAGGTGAAGCAAAATGCAAGAAGTAATGTAAAACGGAATTTCATTTTTTTAAAGTGTTAGTTAAAGCTTTAAAGGTAATAAATGCAAGCTTAATTTAGAAGTCTTCAAAGACTCCCAAACCAAATAAGGCAAAATCATATTTAACAGGATCGTTTGGGTCTAGCTTTCTAAGGTTTGCATCTAATTCAGCTAAAGCTTTTCCATCGTTTTGTTTGCGTTTTAATAACCCAAGTTTACGAGCAACATTACCAGAGTGTACATCTAGTGGACAACTTAACTGACTAGGTGATAGGCTTTCCCAAATCCCAAAATCAACTCCGTTATTATCGTTACGTACCATCCAACGTAAAAACATGTTAATGCGTTTGGCTGCGGAATTTTTTAGTGGATCGCTTACATGCTTTTTTGTGCGTTCTAAATGCGGTACTTCAAAAAATGCCTTTTTAAATTGATGAATGCTATTTTGAAGTGAATCTGTTTCTGCATGTTTTGCAAACAAAGCTTCTAAACCATTATGCTTATGGTAAATATGTTGCAGGCTTTTAATAAACTGTATAAAATCATTGCCATTATATGTGCGGTGTACAAAAGGAATTAACTTTTCTAAATTTGAATCTTGATGTTGCATTACAAACTCAAAAGGGGAGTGGTCTAAGAGTTCTGACATACGCTTAGCATTTTTAATAATGCTTTTACGATTTCCCCAAGCAATAGTTGCGGTTAAAAAACCAGTGATTTCAATATCCTCTTTTTTAGAAAACTGATGTGGTACTTGTATAGGATCACTCTCAATAAACTTTGGGTTATTGTAGAGAATGACTTTTTCGTCTAAGAAGTCCTTGAGTTCTGCTTTTTTCAGTTAATATTAAAATAATATGTTATAAAATATAAATTTATGCTAAATACTAGATATCCGTAATAATTCTAAGTTTTAATTTGCAGAAATCTTGATTGGAGTACGATATGCAGGGAAAAAACCAGAATACAAATCGTTATCTTCAAGTTGTTTTTCTTGATTATTTTCGGCTAACATTTTATACGTATTTTGGTCAACGATGTACTTCCACACTTTAAATTTTTTAAAGTTCTTAGAAAAACCACTTTTAAACCTAAAAAGTGAATCTTCACTACTTCCTCTTCCTCCACCAAGATTAAAGTGTTTATAACCTTCGTGAGTAGCTCTGATACGTACTTCATCAATAATTAGTTTAATTGGGTTTAAATCAAAATACGCTTCGCTTAATCCAGATAGATGATACTGTACTAGATCTCCTTTTTTTATAAAAATGGCACCACCAATAATGGTTTGGGTTTCATTATGTACACAAAGCATCAATTCAGATTTAAAGTCGCTACTGGTCATAATTTCACGATAATATTTATCAGTAAAAAAATAACTATCATCAGCATCAACACGTCTCATGTTTTCATGATACAATTCAACAAAAGTCTCAAGATGCTCATCAACATTACCTTCAATAACTGTACAGGCCTTACGAGATTTATTTAAATAGGTTTTTAATCGTCTATTAAACTTAGCTCTTTGATTTTCTATGGTATCAGTTAAATCAATGCATACAACATCACTCATGGTTTTAACCTCACCTATGCCTGTAAGTAATGTTTCTTGATTTTCTATATAAGGATGTAGTCTTGAGAAAACAGAAACGATCTTATTTTCATTAAAAAAAGCATTAAGCTCATTGTGAAATTTTTTTTGATCGAACTGATCATCTATATTTAGTACCAAGACACCTGCATAACCATATACAGACGTCGCATCTTTGTAGTCAGAATTTTCTATTTCTCGAAGCAGTAAAGGTAAAACTAAAGTCGTTAGACCATCAGTGTATTTTACTAGAATAGGAGACTCATCTTCCGATTTAGAAAGATGGTGATAATCATAGGTATAATAAAAGTCTGAATCTTTAGCCAATGCCAAATTTTCATTCCACGTTATCTTATCTTTTATAATGTCAATCATTTAGATAAATATTTTATTAGCTAATAATTTCATAAAAAAGAAACAGTTTCTTTTTTTATTTGAAATATTTAAAAAAAGCTATTGTTAGTTTGTGATTTGTTGAATTTTGTATCTCAAATTATAAAGTAAGCATTACTTTAATAAGTATTTACACGGTAATTATATTCTAAACATTGCACCAGTTGGTTTGAGACCAACATAAGCCATTCCTGCTTGATTCATCCAATGTGGCTGAATAATACCATGTTGCAGAACGGCATGAATATCTCTATGTACCCTTTCAATTCTATATTTAGTATATAAAGAAGCGGTACCAGCAACAGCAAAAATTTCAGTTACCATAGATCTGGCAGCTGATGCAGCTTCTACCGATGCAGCCCAAACATCTGCTAATTGCTCATCAGTATAAGTATTACTTTTTTGTGCTTCTTCCCATATGGTTGAAACAGCATTGTGTAATTGTGTTCGCTTAGCTTCTAATGTTGTTTTACTTTTGGCAATTGTGGTTTGAATGGTCAGTCTATCACGTAAATCTGGATTTTTTCCAGGTGTGACTCTATCAAGGCACATTTTAATTAATTCGTCCATTGCAGCTTTTAGTAACCCTAATGCAATCGCAGCATTACCAGCTGAATTTAAGCAACCTATTGGCAAGCGACTATAAGCGTTGTCAATACTTACTGGGCTATTAAAATCAATAGCGTAATTTTCTGGTACAAATACGTCTTTTATTTCTATATCATGACTTCCAGAACCTCTAAGCCCTCCTACATACCAGGTGTCTATTACTTTAATGTCTTCTTTTTTTATAAAAAACAACTTTAATAAAGCTCCAGGGCCTAGTGTTTTAGGTAAATCATCTGAGGTTACAAGACAGCGCATTGCAAACCAATCTGATATTTCACAGCCTGAGACTAAACTCCAACGACCAGAAACTTTATATCCACCAGGTACAATTTCAGCAATCCCTTCTGGACGTGCTGAGTTGGCATATACATGTGATGAATCCTTATAAATCTCTTTCATGCTATCGTCGTCTAAAAAGCGACCAAAAGTACATGCTAAGTGATTGTTCCATACACTCCAAGCGACGGAAGCTTCTGCACTGCTTAATAATTCATAAGCTTTAAGTACTTCTACAGGGTTATCTTCCCATCCTCCCAGAAATTTTGGCAATCCCATTCTAAAGAGTTGGGAGTCTTTTAGTTTCTCTAAAACTGCAGGAGCAATTCTGCGCAAGCTTTCTGTTTCCTCTCTGTGAGCTATGGCTAAATCGTATATCTCTTTAGCAGAATCAACAGGTGATAATGTTGTAGATTTAATTGAAGGTGAGCTTTTCATAGGTTAAATTTGATTTGGTTTAGAATATAGCTTTTAACTTTAATAAAAATAATTCTGGTTAAAAGTACTATTATTCAGAGACCGCTTGATAATTAATAGATTAAGTGCAGAAATAATTGATAAGGTGAGTTAGTTATTTCTCACTAATAATCATAATAAATTGTAGTATTAACCCACAGCAATCATACTAATCTCAACATTTACAAATTTAGGCAAATTTGCGACTTCAACCGTTTCTCTTGCTGGTGCAGTGGCTTCATCAAAATATTGTCCATAAACCTCATTGATTTGTGAGAAGTTATGCATATCGCTAATGAAAATAGAAGTTTTAATAACATTTTCAAATGTCATGCCTGCAGCTGCTAAAACAGCTTTCATATTTTCCATTACCTGTTTGGTTTCGGTTTTAATATCATCTAAAGCCAATTCCATAGTATCAGGATGTAAGGCAATTTGGCCGGAAGTATAAAGTGTATCGCCTACTAAAACAGCTTGGTTGTATGGGCCAATTGGGGCAGGAGCTTTTGTGGTGTTTATTATTCTTTTCATAATATTTCTCGTGAAAACGGTTATTTTATTACGGGTTAGTAAGATTCAAAGTTACTCTAAATTTTAAAAATTAAGAGATTGCCATGCTTTGCTTGCAATGATATTAATTTCCAACACGTTGATCTGGCTGACGACGTTGATCGTATTTTAAATCTTTAAGTAAGTTAGATTTAATACCAATAAAGAAATTCCATGATGAGCGATCACTAAATGGGATCCAAGAAAAATTCATTCTCCAACTCAATAAATCGCGTTCAAAACGTAACTGTGTATATGTAAATCCTTGATTTAAGAAGTCATAACCAGAAGACGCTCCAACACTCCAACGAGGTGAGAGTTCTACATCTCCAGAAAACATTAAAGAGTGTGAGGTTATTTGGTCTTGTCGTCTTGTATTGGTATAATTAGCGGCATAGGCTAACCTTAAAGACCAAGGCATTTTGTAATTATAAAATTCGTTATTCTCTTCTTTGTCTTTATTGCCCTTACTTTTATCAGAAAGTCTTTGGTCAGCAAAGTCTTGTGTTTTACCAAAAAGACCATCGGTTCGTCCACCAGAACGTGCAGATTCTTGAGAAGATGCTTTATCTTCATCAGATTCTTCACCAGAAAACGTATCATTAGATAATGTATAGCCTATGTTGATATTTGCAGAAGTTAATCTAAATAAGCTTCCACCATTATCAATATTAAATGTATTGATAACATTATTGTTACTATCGAGCGCATAAGGATTTAACGTCATCCCAAAATTAATACTCATCTTTTTATTTAAAATTTGTGTACCACCAGAAACACGTACAGGACTCCAATTAAGTGAATCAGCCGCTAAATTGTATGATGTAGAGAAATTTAAATTATTAAGTAAAAATATCTTTTCAGGTTCTGTTTTAGTAGAATCTTTAGAACGTACTTTAGCTTCTATATTGTTATTGAGCGTAATCCCTAAACTACTAGAATAGCGATTGCCTGGTCTTGCGAATAACGAATTTTCAAAACGTGTGTATTCTACTTGATCTGTTGTTGTACCATCTGCATCAATAACATCATAAGTTTCATAATATTGATCAAAAGCAGGATTAACCGAGTAGCTTATAGAAGGTCGCATAACATGACGTATGGCTTGTATTTTCGGGTCTTTTCCTTCTCTTTGAAAGTCGTACATGCCATATACCGTTGTTCCGATGCTAGCTCCAAAATTATAAGTTAAATAGCGGTCAAATCCATTCTGATCTATAGTAACAACTTCTTGAGTTGCTTGGTTAAATGAGCGATTAATAGTTTTTAGCGTCCAAGTTTCTTCAAAATTTGCATTGGTACTTACACTAAAATAATCGAATATTTTAAAGTTTGTGGTTACAGGAATACTGTGTCGCATGCCAGCTAAGGCATCATCAAACATTTCACTTTTTCCGAATAGAGAATCTGTAGTGTTAATGCGGTATTCACCTCTAGTATTGACTTGAAAATTGATATTATGAATAGCACCTTTCTTTGTTCCAGTTTTTGGAGCAAAGGGATAAACTCTACTCATAGAGGCTTGCATAGTCGGCAAGGTTATATTCACAGATTCTGTATTGGTGTTTTGTGAGTGCGTTGCAGATAAACTTAAATTAACCTGTGGTTCCCCCTGAAATGATTTTGAATAAGATACTGAAGACGCCAAGGTATTGTTTAAAAAATTTGCCTGATTTAATTGGTTAACTGATTGTTGGTAATATTGACTACTACCTAAGTTTACCGAAGCCGAAAAACGAGAACTTGGATTAGCTTTTCCGTCTTGACTATGCGACCATCTAATATTATAAATACTTCGTTTAGCAAAGTCAGGAAAACCACGTTCACTAGTAAGCAAATTTTCATATCTAAAACTTACATTGCCTCTAAATTTGTAACGTTTTGCGTAATTATTTTCAATCCGCAAACCATAACTACCATTGGTATAGTAATCACCCAAAATGGCTAAATCTAAATAATCATTTATCGCGAAATAATAACCACCATTCTGTAAAAAATAACCTCGATCATTACCTGTGTCCTCTCCAAAAGAAGGAAATATAATTCCGGAAGTTTGCTTTTTAGACATAGGAAAAAAAGCAAAAGGCATTATCAATGGAGTAGGTACATCATAAATATACATTTGACTTGCACCTGTAACCACTTTTTTATTGGGTACAATCTTGGCTCTGTTCATTAAAATGTAATATTCTGGATCATCTAAGTTTTCAGAGGTGGTAAACTTTGCGTTTTGTAAAAAATAGACAGAGTCGTTCTCTTTTTTTGTTTTTTGAGCTATGATAGTTCCACCGCTTTGCTCAGTTACAGAATTGTATATCAGTGCTTTTTTAGAATCTGTATTAAATATTATAGAATCTGGCTCAATAACATTTGCTCCTTGTGTAAAAACGGGTTTTTGAGAGTAGCCTGTAGAATCTTTTATGCGACCTGCATATACTAAGCTTTTTCCATAGTCAATGACAATAATACCAGCTTTAATGTTCATGTCTTGGTATAAGACTTCAGCTTCGTTATAAAGATATATTTTTTGTTTTGTAAGACTTGTAATAACTGTATCTGTAGCTTTATATGTAACAATCCCTTTTAAGAATTCATTTTTTTTAACAGAATCTTGTTTGGTAGAGTCTATTTGTTTTGTGTTTAAGGGTTTGTTTAAAAGCGAATCTATAGCAACTCTTGAAGAATCTTTAGTTTGAGTTGGTGGTATAACTTTGTTCTTTTTTGGTAATTCTTGTGCGAAGCTAAAAGTGTTGATAAACACTGTAAAACTCAAAGCAAAAAGTATGTAGAGACTATTTGTACGCAATCCTTTTAAATGTATTTTTGTAAAAGTATGGCTCGGTTTTTGAAACGCCAAAAGTACAGATATTTTTTATGATTAATTTATTAAAAAAATAAAGTTTAAAAAATACTGTTTCACTTATAGGACGTGAAATAATCCAAGCTTATAAACCGTTAGATTAAATATGCAAACGAAGCCAAAATATATAATAGTATTTGTAGTTCTTACATTTATCACTTCTTTAACATCTGGTACATCTCTGCATGCGCAAGATGATAAGTTTGTTGTGGTTTTAGATGCTGGTCATGGAGGAAAAGATCCTGGAAGACCTACTAAAAATGGCTATAAAGAAAAGAATATAGCACTTAAAGTTGTTTTAGAATTAGGAAAACAACTAGAAAAGAACCCTGAATTTAAAGTAATATACACACGAAAAACAGATGTGTTTTTAGAATTGTATGAGCGTTCTGCTATTGCTAATAAAGCTGATGCTGATTTATTTATTTCTGTGCATTGCAATGCACATCATACACAAGCACATGGGACGGAAACCTACGTTTTAGGTGCAAAAAATTCAGAGCGAAATATGGCAGTTGCCAAAGCGGAAAATGAAGTTATTTTCTTAGAGGATAATTACAAAGAGAATTATGAAGGATTTGACCCAAGCTCACCAGAATCTAGTATAGCTATTGGTATTGAGCAAGAAGTATATGTTGAGCAAAGTATTATTTTGGCACGTAAAGTTGAAGATAATTTTAAAGGAAAGTTAAAACGCCGAAGTAGAGGAATTAAGCAATTAAGTTTATGGGTATTGCATAATACATACATGCCAAGTGTGTTGATTGAAACAGGATTTATAACCAACAAAAAAGAAGGAGCTTATCTTAATTCGAAAAATGGACAAACAAAAATAGCTACTGCAATCAAAGACGCTGTTGTTAACTATAAAAAAGAATTAGACCAAAACGTAGGGACACATATTATGGGCTTGGATACTGAAAATGTACCAATGGAAGAGGTAGAGCCTAGAATCTATAAAGATGTGACGTTTAAAGTACAGATAGCTGTAAGTTCTAGGGAATTAGAAGCTAAATCGTATAATTTTAAAGGGCTTGCAGATATAACTAGAGAACAATCTGGAGAAAAATTCAAATACTACAGCGGAAATACTTCAGATTATAATAAGATTATGCAAATTCATGACGATGCCAAAGAAGCGTATTCAGGTGCATTTATTGTTGCATTCAAAGGAAGTAAAAGAATTAGTATGTCTGAAGCCTTAAAATCTACTGAAGATTAGGATTGTTATTCTTATATTTATTCCTAATTTTGTTTATAACCAAAGTAGAGCCCATTGAAAATTTCAAGAGAAGTTAAAACAGCAATATTAGTCTTATCTGGTATAGCACTCTTTATATATCTTTTTTCTTATTTAAAAGGTGACAACATATTTTCTAATACAGAAACGTATTATACAGAATTCGAATACAATGCTTTAAGTCCGTCGTCTGCAATTACTGTAAAAGGTAATAGAATTGGCAAAATTGAAGACATTAAATATGATTTTGAAACAGGTAAAACTAAAGTTTCGTTTTCTGTAAATCCAAAACTAAAATTTTCTAAAAACAGTATAATTAGATTATACGAAACAGGTATTATGGGAGGTAATGCTTTGGCTATTGTGGATGCAAATGATGGTGAACTAGCTAACCCAGGAGATTTTATTGCTTCAGAAGTTAAACCAGGAATAGTGAATGCATTAGAAAGTGATTTTTCTAAAGTAAGTACAAATTTAGATGTCACTATTCGTTCAGCAGATACACTTGTTAATAGTCTTAATGCTTTAGTTGTTGATGACTCTGATACAGGTTTAAAAAGCACAATTGCAGAATTAAACGCTACATTAAAGTCTTTTAAAAATTTGTCATTTTCTATACAAGGTGTTATTAAAGAAAATGATGAGAAAATAGCATCTGTTCTAGACAATTTTGATAAAACAAGTAAAGATTTAAGTGAACTTACCACAGAATTAAAAGGTGCAGGACTATCTAAAACTGTTGAAGGCCTAAACAAAACTTTAGTTAATATGCAAAGCATATTAGCTAGTATAGATAATGGTGAAGGTACTATTGGAAAGCTTTTAAAAGATGATGCTTTATACAAAAATCTAGAAAAGGCATCTAAAGAAATGGAATTATTGCTATTAGATATTAAGCTTCATCCTGCACGATACAGGCGTATATTGTCTAAAAAAGAAATTCCTTATACACCACCAACAGAAGACCAAAAGAACTAGATTATTTCAACTATGGAATATTTACCAAATATACTTTTTGCCATTATTCTTGTATTAGGCATTGGCTATTTTGCCAGAAATATTAAAAAACTAATCCGAAACATAAAACTAGGTCAAGAAGTTGATGCTAGCGATAACAAATCATTGCGCTGGAAAAATGTGATAAACATTGCATTAGGTCAAAGTAAAATGGTAAAACGCCCAGTTTCTGGTTTTTTGCACGTTATTGTTTATGTTGGATTTATCATCATTAATATTGAAGTTTTAGAAATCATTATAGATGGTCTTTTTGGAACACACAGAATAGGTCTAAAATTATTACCAGAGTCAGTTTATGGTTTTTTAATTGGAGCATTCGAAATTCTTGCGGTATTAGTTTTAGTTTCTGTAATCGCATTCTGGATACGTAGAAATGTTATTAAATTAAAGCGTTTCTTAAGTTCTGAAATGAAAGGCTGGCCAAAGAGTGATGGTAATATTATTCTTTATTTCGAAGTCGTTTTAATGTGTTTATTCTTAGTAATGAATGCTACAGATACATCGTTTCAAAATTTAGGACATGGTAATGTAATCTCTCAGTTTATTGCACCTTGGTTTGGTGATAATCCAGATACACTGCATATGATTGAACGTACAGCATGGTGGTTGCATATTGTTGGTATTCTTATTTTCTTGAATTATTTATATTTCTCTAAGCACTTACATATTCTTTTAGCATTTCCAAATACGTATTATGGAAGTGTGGAGCCTAAAGGGAAATTAAATAATCTAGAAGCAGTTACAAACGAAGTAAAGTTAATGATGGATCCTAATGCAGATCCATTTGCTGCACCAGCAGAAGGAGCAGAGGAGGAAGCACCTGCTAAGTTTGGTGCAAGTGATGTTATGGATTTAAATCAAATTCAGTTGCTTAATGCATATACCTGTACCGAATGTGGGCGCTGTACATCTGCTTGTCCTGCTAATCTTACTGGTAAAAAATTATCACCTCGTAAGATTATGATGGATACGAGAGATCGTTTAGAAGAAGTTGGCAAAAATATTGATGCTAATAAGGGTGAGTTTAAAGATGATGGTAAACAACTGTTAGGCGATTACATTACTAACGAAGAGTTATGGGCCTGTACAACCTGTAATGCTTGTGTAGAAGAATGTCCAGTAAGTATCAACCCATTGTCTATTATATTAGAAATGCGTCGTTATTTAGTAATGGAGCAGAGTGCCGCACCAATGGAACTTAACAATATGATGACCAATATAGAGAACAATGGGGCACCTTGGCCTTATAACCAAATGGATCGTTTAAACTGGAAAGATGAATAATATTTAATTATGAATTTAAAGCAATTACATAAGCTAAGATTGCCTTTAGCATTTATTATAGGATTTACTTTTTCTCTTTTCGTTAATGCTCAGGATAAAGAAGATGCTAAAAAGCAGATAGATAGTATGTCTCTTAAGATGTTTACGGATATGAATAATAGAGATTATGATGCTATTATGAGTATGACTCATCCTAAAGTTTTTGAATTGGTTCCTAAAGAAACCATGGTTACAATTTTTAAATCTACTTTCGAGGGTAATGAAACGTTTTCTGTTGATCTTCCTAAAGAAATACCAGATTATAAAGTTTCTGATATCTTTCTTGATGAAGAAAATAGCACTGATTATGCATTTGTAAGCTATGATATGAGTATGTCAATGACCTTTAATAATGAAGAGTTTGATGATGAGATGAAAGAGAACATGGTGAAAATGATGAAACTGCAAGGGATGGAAGCTGAATTTATTTCTGATAAAACAGTGAAAATTAACATGCTAAATAGAATAACCATTCTCTTAAATGATGAATCAACTAATCATAAATGGGCGATGTTAAATTATGATCCAAATTCTCCTTTATTTTTTCAATTGCTATCTGCAGAAATTATAGAGAATGCTAAAGAATATCATCAAGATTTAATGTTAGAGAACAAAAAAAAGGAGTAATCATGAGCGAGCAACTAAAAGTGCCTACAATGGCAGAGTTTATGGCAGAAGGCAAACAACCAGAAATTTTATTTTGGGTAGGTTCTGCAGGTAGTTATGATGATAGAGCAAAGAAAATTACTAAAGCATTTGTAAAAATATTAAATAAAGCTAATGTTGATTTCGCCGTTTTAGGAACAGAAGAAAGTAACACTGGTGATGTTGCCAAGCGTGCAGGAAATGAATTTTTATTTCAAATGCAAGCTGTAATGAACATTGAAGTGCTTAATGCATATGAAATTAAGCGTATTGTAACATGCGATCCACATTCATTTAATTGTTTAAAAAACGAGTATCCAAGTTTAGGTGGTAATTACGATGTAGTTCACCATACGCAATATATAAAAGAACTAATGAGCTCTGGGCGTTTAACTATAGAAGGAGATACTTACAAAGGAAAGCGCATTACTTTTCATGACCCATGTTATTTAGGGAGAGCCAATAGTGTATACGATGCACCAAGAGATGTGCTTAAAAAAACCAATGCTACTTTAGTAGAAATGAAACGACACAAAGGTACAGCCTTATGTTGTGGTGCAGGTGGAGCACAAATGTTTAAAGAACCTGAAAAAGGTGATATGGACATTAATGTACTTAGAACTCAAGATGCATTAGAAACAAAGCCAGAGATTATTGCAACTGGTTGCCCTTACTGTAACACTATGATGACAGATGGTATTAAGACTAAAGAAAAAGAGTCTGAAATATCTGTAATGGATATTGCTGAGCTTATTGCTAATTCCTAGTATAAACCCTTATATGTCTTTGTTTGCAAACAGCCAAATTGATATAAATGAACTTCCAAAAGTTGAGACTGTAGATTTAAAACCTATTGAACCAAAGTATTTTATTATAATACTAGTTAATACTTTAATAGCATACATAATACCAATAATTGCTATAATCATTATAAGAGATTTTGCTGAACAAGACGCTGATATAAAAAATGCTTTTTGGTATTTAATTTCTATTATTTGTTTTTTCTGTTTTATCACTATTCTAATTAATTATTTAGGCTTTAAAAAGCGTAAATATGCTATGAGAGAAAAGGATATAACGTATAGTCACGGCTATTTAATTAACAATACAATTACATTGCCATATAACCGAATTCAGCATATAGAAATAGCACGTTCATTTTTAGCAAGAAAACTTGGATTATCTACTTTAAAAATTTATTCCGCAGGTCAATCTGGAGGTGATATAGCTATAAAGGGTTTGCCTAAAGATATTGCAGATGCTCAATATGCATTTTTAATTAAACTTATTAATGAGCGCTCATAATTTTGAAATTCCATCAAGGCAATCTGCAAAAGGTATTATTGTAATTTTTGGAGTAAGCTTGTATAAAGTGATTAGGGGGACAATAATCATCTTTGCTGCTCTTTTTTTTAAGTATGTTAGAAGTGATAAGTCGCCAGATTTTACTAGCTTAAAGTTTATACTTCCTGTTATTGGCGTATTTGCTTTATTTCTATTATTAGCAGTCTTTAGATATCTCAATTTTAAATTCTATGTTAGAGATAATTATTTTTTCTTAAAAAAAGGAATATTTAATAAAGAGGAAATTTCAGTTTCGACCTCTAAAATTCAAAATATTTACATTAAACAAAATGTATTACAGCAAATTATAAATGTAGTTTCTCTATCTATTGAAACAGCAGGTGATGATAAAACAGAAATTGAAATACTCGCATTGTCAAAGGCTAAGGCAGAACAATTAAAGGCCTATTTATTATCTTTTTCTGAAGTTAATAGAGAAGAAGAACTAGATAATGCAGACAAGACAATTCATTACAAGGCATCAATTAAAAAGCTACTCTTAGAAGGTGTTAGTGAAAACCATCTTAAAAGTTTTGTCATAATTTTTGCTTTTATTATTGGTATTTATAATGATGTGAAAGAGTTTGTAAAGCAGCTTAATCTCTCATCTAAATTTGGCAATTGGTTTCAGTTAGATAATGAATCTTTTATGTCGTTTATGCTATTTAATGTCTTTATTGTATTGGCATTATTATTACTCTCTTTCTTTTTGTCTTTAATTAAAATGTTAGTTAAAAACTTTAATTTAACAGTAAGACGTGGACCAGATGGATTAGAAATTTCTAAGGGTTTATTAAATAAGATCAATCTTAGTTTAACAGCTAGTCGTATTCAAAATACTACTGTTTCAACAAATAGGTTAAAAAAGGTATTAGGATTATACAAATTAGCATTTACTCAGGCTATGGCTAATAAAAAACAGCAATTAAATTTTAATATTGTTGGCTTAAGTAAAATTCAAATATCAGAATTATTACAGCAATTTTATCCTGATGCGGAAGATAGAATTACTAAAAACAAGCCCAACCGATACCTTTTTTATCGGTTTTTATTTTTGAGTGCATTCATACTTTGTATAATTAATCTCCCATTATTTTTTGGCTCTAAATGGCTGTTTTTATTCAATATCCCAATTATAGCGTATTGTGTTGCCAACGCGATCAATATATATAGAAAAGCATATTATCATATAGATAATGAATATATTGTTGTTGGTAATGGTGCTCTTATAGAAACTAATACTAGTTTTTTAGAAATTAAAAAAGTACAGGCTGTAGCTTTAAAACAATCTATTTTTCAAAAAAATAAAAATATAGCTTCAGTAATTGTGTATACTGCATCAAAACCAATTAAGATTCCTCATGTAGAATTAGACCTAGCCTATAATATTAAAAATTATTTGCTATATAAAGTAGAGCATGACAATAAGAATTGGATGTAAAGTATTATTTTTGCTCTTCAAATTTGAATAAAAAATGTTAGTCAATTTCGATAATTTACCTGAAGAATCTCGAGTTTGGATATATCAAGCCAATCGTTCTTTTTCTGAAGAAGAGCTAATACAATTACAAGAGCAACTTAATGTTTTTATAGAGGCATGGACTGCTCACGGTCAAGATTTACAAGCTGGCTATAAAATTGTCTATAAGCGATTTATAGTTATTGCTTTAAACCAAGACTTAAACAATGCTACTGGATGTTCTATTGATGCTTCTGTGCATTTTATTCAAGAATTAGAGAAGCAATACAATGTTGATTTAATGGATAAAATGAATGTGTCTTATAAGCAAGGTGAATTTATAGCTTATAAGCCTTTAATTGATTTTAAGAAAATGGTGAAACAAAATGCTGTTTCAAAAAAGACTATTGTTTTTAATAATCTTGTTACTAATATTGCTGAGTTTAAAGAAAACTGGGAAGTACCTGCAAGTGAGAGTTGGCATAGTCGATTCTTGAAATAGAAAATCTAATTTTTAACCATAAATCATAAATCAAATTGACTACAGATATTTTCTTATTAAATATTTCAGGGCAAGATAAACCAGGCTTAACTTCTAGCTTAACAAGTGTTTTAGCAGCATATGGAGCTAAAGTTTTAGACATTGGTCAAGCCAACATACATGATACATTGTCATTAGGTATTTTATTTGAGATTAAATCTGGTAAAAAATCTGCAGCAGTACTAAAAGATTTGTTATTTAAAGCTTATGAACTTGGTATTACAGCTAAGTTTTCACCAATTACACTTCAAGATTATGAAGATTGGGTAAACCAGCAAGGTAAAGACCGTTATATAGTCACCATTTTGGGTGAAAAATTAGCAGCAGAACAAATATCTGAAGTCACCAAAATAATTTCGGAAAAGAATTTAAACATCGATTCTATTAAGCGTTTAACAGGTCGTTTATCGCTTGTTAAAGAAGAAGAATATCAACGTGCTTCAATTCAACTATCAATAAGAGGCAAAATCGATGATAAGACAGACTTTACTGAAAAAATGATGGGAATATCTAGAGATTTAGATGTTGATATTGCTTTTCAAGAGGATAATATATTTAGACGCAATAGGCGCTTGGTTTGTTTTGATATGGATTCTACATTAATTCAAACTGAGGTTATTGATGAACTTGCTGAACGTGCTGGAGTAGGTGAAGAGGTAAAAGCTATTACCGAATCTGCAATGCAAGGTGAGATTGAATTTAATGAAAGCTTTGAAAAGCGAATGAAACTTCTAAAGGGACTAGATGAAGGTGTTTTAAAGGATGTTGCTGAAAAACTTCCAATTACAAAAGGTGCAAGAAGATTGATAGATACATTGCATAGCTATGGCTTTAAAACAGCGATACTTTCGGGTGGATTCACTTATTTTGGGCACTATTTACAAGAGAAACTAGATATAGATTATGTTTATGCCAATCAACTAGAAATTGAAAATGGTGTTTTAACGGGTGGTTATATTGGTGATATTGTAGATGGTAATAAAAAAGCAGAATATCTTAAACTGCTTGCAGATAATATGCAAATAGATATAAGTCAAACAATTGCCGTTGGTGATGGTGCTAACGACCTTCAAATGCTTAATCTTGCTGGATTAGGTATAGCGTTTCATGCTAAGCCTAAAGTAAAAGACAATGCACAAAGTTCTATTTCTAGCATTGGGTTAGATGGTGTATTGTACCTATTGGGTTACCACGATAGGCATATCGATTTATTATAATAAGAAATGTAAACTGTTAATTAAGCGGTTTATAAAAGTATCCTAAAGTCTTTTTACTTCTTATTAATTATGCTATTTTGGCACAGTATTCGTTAATACTACTAAATAATTAAAAAGACTACTAATGCGTTATTTGCCCCTTATACTTATATGCTTTTGTTTTCAAATCAATTTTGCACAAGAGCCTATCAAAGATCCTTTACTTTCACAAGACCCTATAAAGCAGAAGCAGTGGGTTGATAGTTTGTATAATGCTATGTCTGTTGAAGAGCGTATAGGTCAACTCTATATGGTTCAGGTAATGTCTGAAAATAGTGATAAGATAAATAATAAAATTGTTGATCTTATAAAGAAGCAACACATTGGAGGAGTTATTTATTCTAATGGTGGTCCTTACAGACAAGCTAAACTAAATAATAAGTTGCAGGCAGCATCAAAGATTCCGCTTCTTGTTGGTATGGATGCAGAATGGGGTTTAAATATGCGTTTAGATTCTACATATGCTTTTCCTTGGAATATGACGCTTGGAGCAATTTCAAATAATGCTCTTATTGAGCAAACAGGAACGTTAATGGGTGAGCACTGTAAACGTTTGGGTGTGCATTTTAATTTCGCGCCAGTTGTAGATATTAACACAAATCCAAAAAACCCAATTATTGGTAATCGCTCTTTTGGTGAAGATAGAGATAATGTTACCAATAAAAGTTTGGCGTTAATGAAGGGGATGCAAAGCACAGGTACTTTGGCTAATGCTAAACATTTCCCAGGACATGGAGATACTGCTGATGATTCTCATTATAAGTTGCCAACCATTAATTTTAGTAAAAAACGTATAGACTCAATTGAATTATATCCTTATAGAAAGCTTATTAAAGAAGGTTTATCTAGTGTTATGGTTGCGCATTTGAATGTGCCAAGTCTTGAGAAAAAAGCAGGTTTGCCATCTTCGCTCTCAAAACATATTGTTACTGATATTTTAAAAGGCGAATTAGGTTTTAAAGGCTTAATTTTTACAGATGCTTTAACCATGAAAGGTGCTGCAGATTTTAATGAAACAGGAGCAATAGATTTAGCAGCTTTTAAAGCTGGTAATGATGTATTGCTAATGTCCGAAGATGTAACTGTTGGTGTAAAAAAGATGCTTAAGGCTTATAATGATGGTGATATTACAGAAGAGCGGTTAGCACATTCTGTAAAGAAAATTTTAATGGCAAAATATAAAGTTGGTTTAAATAACTATTCACCTACAGGAATGTACAATTTAGGTAAAGATTTGAATAGATTAAAGGACGACTTGTTATACGAAAACCTTATGGAAGGTGCTATTACTGTAGTTAAAAACACCAATTCACTTTTGCCACTTCGTGATTTACAAACAAAGAAAATAGCATATGTGTCTTTTGGTGATTCAAAAGGCTCTGTATTTTTAAATGAGCTAAAAAAGTATACTAAAGTCCATCAGATAAAATCGGATAAATTAGATGGTATAATAACTAAACTTCAAAATTATAATACTGTAATTGTTGGATTTCATAAATCTAATGATAGCCCTTGGAAAAAGTATAAGTTTTCTCAAAAAGAGCTAGCTTGGTTATATGAAATAGCAAGAACAAACACCGTAATTTTAGATGTATTTACAATGCCTTATGCTTTAAATGACTTAACAACAATTGAAAATATAGAAGGCATTGTAATGAGTTATCAAAATAGTCGTATAGGTCAAGAAAAATCTGCTCAACTTATTTTTGGGGCTATAGGCGCTAAAGGAAAACTACCAGTTAGTGCTGGTCAATTTTTCCCCGTAGGCACAGGTGAAACCTATAACTCTATTTTGACTCTAGGCTATAGTTTACCTGAACGTGTTGGTGTGGACTCTGAAAGATTAAGCAAAATTGATTCTGTAGCAAATTATGCGGTAAATAATAAAATGACACCAGGTATTCAACTTTTGGTAGCACGAAAAGGTAAAGTTATTTACAATAAAAATTTTGGGTATCATACCTACTCAAAAAAAAATAAAGTTGATTTTGATGATATCTATGATGTTGCCTCACTCACAAAGATATTAGCGACACTACCTATAGTAATGGAGTTAGAAGAAAAAGGCTCTATTTCACTAAACTCTAAGTTGAGTACGTTAATGCCAGAGTATAAAAAGTCTAACAAAAAGAATGTGACGCTCAAAAAAATGTTATCGCATTATGCGCAACTCAGGCCATGGATTCCATTTTACTATGCAACTTTAGATACTGTTACAAAAAGACCAGATCCCAAATATTATAGAAAAAAAAGAACTAAAGGATTTAATGTAGAGGTGACTAACACGCTTTTTATGCGTAATGATTATAGAGATTCTATTCAAGAAATCATTAAAGAAAGTGAATTGCTTTCTAGATTGCGTTATCGTTATAGTGATTTGCCTTATTATATTCTTAAAAATTACCTTGAAGGCTTTTATGATAAACCTTTGAGTGAGATTACTCAAGATCGTTTTTATAAATCTTTAGGAGCAAACTATACCACATACAATCCACGAAAAAAATTCAGCTTAAAAGATATAGTACCTACTGAAGTAGATAACTATTACCGCTATAAGAAAGTGCATGGCTATGTGCATGATATGGGAGCTGCAATGCAAGGTGGAGTTGGAGGACATGCTGGTGTTTTTAGTAACGCCAATGATGTTGCCAAAATAATGCAGATGTATTTGCAGAAAGGCTTTTACGGTGGAAAACGATATTTTAAAAATGAAACCTTAGAAAAATTTACTAAATGTCATTATTGCCATGCCGATAATAGAAGAGGTATAGGGTTCGATAAACCTCAATTAGGTGAAGATGGGCCAACCTGTGGTTGTTTATCCATGACTAGTTTTGGACATTCTGGTTTTACAGGCACTTATGCATGGGCAGATCCTGAAGAAGAGATAGTATATATTTTCTTAGCCAATCGTACATATCCTCAGGCAGGTAAAAATTTGCTGTTAAGAGAAAATATTAGAACAGAGATTCAACGTTTAATATATGATGCCATTATTGAATAAACCTTCTACTAATTTTACGTTAAAAACGATTGAGTTTGTAAGTATTTGAGATAACTTGTGACTCTTTTTAAAACTAATATTGACTTAAGCTTTTATGAGAATAGGTATTGTATGTTATCCAACATTTGGAGGTAGTGGAGTAGTAGCCACAGAGTTAGGTTTAGAACTTTCTAAACGTGGTCATGAGATACATTTTATAACATACAGTCAGCCAGTACGTTTAGAGTTATTGAGTAACAATGTACACTTTCATGAAGTCCATGTACCAGAATACCCTTTATTTCATTACCAGCCTTATGAGCTAGCCTTATCTAGTAAATTAGTAGATATGGTGAAGCTGCACGATATTCAACTTTTGCATGTGCATTATGCTATTCCTCATGCTTATGCTGCATATATGGCACAGCAAATGCTTAAGGACGAAGGTATACTTATTCCTATCGTAACAACATTGCATGGTACAGATATTACCTTAGTAGGTAGCCATCCTTTTTACAAACCAGCTGTAACGTTTAGTATCAATAAATCGGATGCTGTAACGTCAGTTTCTGATAGTTTAAAGAAAGATACAATGCGTCTTTTTAATATTAAAAATGATATTCATGTTGTTCCTAACTTTATAGATTTAGAAAAGCATCTTCATAATTTTACAGACTGTCAGCGTGAAATGATGGCTGATGATGATGAGCGCATTATTACACACATTAGTAATATGCGAGAGGTAAAGCAAATACCTGATGTGATTAAAATCTTTTATAATATTCAAAAGGAATTACCTGCAAAATTAATGATGGTAGGTGAAGGTCCCGAAAAAGAAGGGGCAGAGCGATTAGTAGAAGAATTAGGAATTTCTGACCGTGTCATTTTCTTTGGAAATAGTAATGAAATAGATCGCATTTTATGTTTTAGTGATTTGTTTTTATTACCATCTCAAACGGAGAGTTTTGGTTTAGCTGCGTTAGAAGCTATGGCAAGTAGTGTACCAGTGATATCAACAAATACTGGAGGTTTGCCTGAAGTTAATGAAGATGGATTTTCAGGTTATTTAAGTGATGTTAATGCCGTTAAGGACATGTCTGAAAATGCTTTAAAGATTTTAAAAGATGTTACTACATTAAATCAATTTAAGGCTAATGCTAAAACACAATCTCAGAAATTCGATTTGCATAATATAGTGCCTAAATACGAAGCTATATACGAGGAAACTTTGAAGCAATTTTTAGTTGCTAATTAGACCAAACGGCATAACGTTCCCTACGCAATTCTAAAGTAATTTGTTCTTCTGCAATTAAGGCTTCTTCTCTAGTAAAAAATGGATCTATATGATTGTATAGGCTAGGGCGTAAGTATAGCCCGTATTTCTCTACAATATTTGATGAGATTTTATAACCTTTTTTAGTCCTATAACCTGTTTTATGTTGTAGAAATCGTTCTTTAGGCATTTTGCTAGTCATACCAACATAAAGACATTCTAAAACTCCATTAAACTGAGGATTTGCTTTTCTAAACTTTGCATTTTCGGTATATACACGTTTAGATAATTCTATAACATAGATGCGATAGAGAGTTTTAGGCATATTACTTAAACTGTGATAAAAATGCTTTAACAATATTCCAAGTTTCTTCAGAACTACCTTTAATACGGCTATTGTCTAACATTGATGAACCATGCACACCATTTTCTGCAATATAGGTTTGGTGTCCATTTTCCTTAGCTAGTTTAATTTGATTTTGCGAACGCTCACTTTGCATTTCTGAAGCAGGTTTCATCAATAGTAAAGGCATTTTTATAGATTGGATATGCTCGGTTGGTTGGCAACCTTCCATAGGATTGCCAGATGCAGGAGAAAATGCTAAAACACCATCTATTTTATCTTCATTATCGTCAGCTAGTTTTAGAGCTAGTGTAGCACTATAACTACTTCCCCAAACTACAGTTTTTCCTAAAAACCCTAAGCCTTCTATATAACTTAGAGCAGCTACTAAATCTGGATAAGCATCACAATAGCCAAATTCATTTTTTTCTATATCTACTATAGTTCTATTATAGCCTCCATAATAATACTGTCCGCCTACTCGCTGGTCTATGGTTAAAATATTAAAACCTTCATTTTTTAACACAGGAATTATTGACTTGTATTCTGCTCTTGTATTAGAACCACCTTGATGAAATATTAAAAGGGTAGGGGCAATTTTGCTTATCTCATATAAGTCACCATATATTTTTATACTATCGCTTGTTAAAAAATGAATTTCAATACTACCTTGCTTATCCAGTATTCTCTCTTTTTCTTTAGATACTTCCTTGTTTTTACATGAGTGTAAAACAAATAATAAAGCAAAACAGAGCGTTAAAGTATTTTTCATGATATATGCTTAAAACACTAAGTTAAGTAAAAATACGATTAATAGTGTCACAAACAGTTGCATAAATATGATAGTAATATTATTGAAAAATTACAATTTGCATTCCTTCATATTGGTGGACAAAGACATCATATCCTCATAAATTGGTTGCTATAGATTGACAATTTTCATTTTCAATGCAAATTATAAAGGTTTTTAATTGCTCTAGTTTTTGATATTCAACCTCTGGTGTTCCATAGAATCTGTGTACGCTTACCGAAGCTTTAGCGTAAGCTGGAAGTTGGCGAGAATTTGAAATGGATTATACCCATTATTGGGCGTAATTTATTTCTTTTCTTTTCGTAAAATTTTATCCATTTTACGGCCTTTTGCCAATTCATCAATTAGCTTTTCCATACGTCTACATTGTTTATACAATTCAAATTCATCTTCTATTTCTTCAATTCGATAACCACAAACAACTCCTTTTATCATAAAGGCATTAGGATGGATTTTTGCTTTTTTAAAAAATGTTTTAAACGTTACTTTCTCTTCGATAAGTGATTGTAATTTATCTTCGTTAAAACCAGTAAACCATTCTATGACTTGATGGAACTCTTCTCTTGTTCTACCATGTTTTTCCAATCTATTCCAGTAAAGGGGGTAAATAGATGCAAAAATCATATTTGCAACTTTTTCATTTTTTTCAGCTGTAACCTTCATTTTTTTGTGATTTTGAATTGGTGCAACGTATTTGTGTATGGTTAGTTGCTTGAACTAAAGATAAGAAAATCAAAGCAATGAACTATAAACGTTGGTGCAATGCGCTTTTTATTTTAAATAAACTACTTTAAATTGTTCACATACAATTATCATATTTTCGTCAAATTCCTCATTGAAAGGTTCCATTTCCCTTGAGTAATAATCTTTATGAACTTTTTTCCAATACTCTAAAGATTTGTCGCCTTCACCTTCAATTTCAGCAAATTCAGATGTAATTTCATTGTATGGAACTAGTTCTATTTTTGTAGCTTCAATTACAGCTTTAGCATTTCCACTCCAATCAGTTATAATATATTGGTCTCCAATTTTAGGAAGCTGCTCATTGTTTTTTTTGAACCACCATAATGAAGTTGCGGTTGCTCTCTTAATTCCCTTTATAACTAATTCAGCACATTCATCCGCATCAATTTTATTATCACAGAAATAAAAAGAGATTGGTATATCCTTATTTGTATTATTGGGATTTGTCTCAATAAAATTGTTCCATAAGTTTTCAACAGATTCTAGATTTTCTTTCATTTCGATTATATGGTTTTTACTCGTATCAGTTTTACAGCTAATTATTGAAATAAATATTACTAAAGTAATTTGCTTGAGTATATTACTGCTCATTGGTTATTTCTAAATGAATTATACACGGTGTTGCACATAATTATTTTTTTATCTGCTTTAGAATCCAATCCATAAGTTCATCTTTATTTATTGCATCCCAAGTTGATTGCGTATTCTTTTCTTGTGTTGGATTATCCTCGGGTTGTAGTACAATTAATTCGGTATTTTCATTTCCTGCTAGTTTTAATTCAGCTAAAAAACCAACTATATCTGTCGAATTATTTTCGTATAAGGTTCTTAGTTGTTTTGCCAGCTTATATTTTATTGCTGGTTCTATATACGCTCTAACGCTATAGTCTTTGTATATCTTAATATTTTCATTCTTTTCATCAAAGTAGCTATAGGATGAGAAGTTGTAATAATTTTCTGGATTAGTTTTTGGTGTTCCTCCCAAGTACGTTTCCAATAGATAGTTTATAAATTTTGGTTCCCAAAGATTAATTCGATTAAGTTTTATATCACGTTTATGCTGATACCATTTTCTTGTAAAATCCATTGTAAAATTGCAAGCGACAATACCTTTTATTTTAAGTTGAAATTCGAAGCCACCTTCTTTCATAAACTTAATATATCGCATCGCTCTATGTCCAACTAAACTTGCTCCTAAAAAGAAAATGTTGTCATTTGGTAAATTATGTTTGTCAAAGACTTCTCTAATTAGTTTATGTGTAGCAATCATAGATGATTTAGAAAAGTAAAAATCAAGAGGAATTTCGGTTGAAACCGATAATACTGCAAAGTCTTTTTCCGATGCTTGCGTATACATTTGCTTTGAACTCCTATTTTTTTGGTCATACATAGAATCTTCTAGGAAAATGAGTACACCTTTAATGTTCTTATTTTCAGGAAGCATTAGAGTATACCCTTTTTGAATAAAAGGCAAAAAGTCATTTTCTCCTATTCCAACTCTTAGGCTATCATTTTTTACTGGTTCGTAATATTCAACCATTTTCTGTGAAAAAGATTTCGTACTAAAAATAGTCAGGAAGAGTAAAAATAATAACTTAAAAGATGTTTTCATTAGCGTTTGTTTTAATTATACATGTTGTTGTATGGCGTTTTTCTCCATCTTACATTTCAAGCCATTCCTCATAAGTAACAACTCGCTTTTCTTCATTAGATTTAGTCTCTCCAGACAATATTCCAATGAATTCAAGATAATGTCCGTCTGGGTCGCTAAAATATATAGAAACCGCTGGCATCCAACAAAAAACCATTGGCTTTTCGTTAGTGTCTTGTAAAAAATTCCAAAAGGTCAGGTTGTGAGATTTTAAAAAATTAATTGATTCATTTATTATCCACTCTGGGTCACATTCAAAAGCAAAATGTCGCAAATCAATTTCTTCTTTAGGCTTTTCCCATAACCCAAGCATTGCTTGTTTGTCTTCTCCAATCCAAAAAAAAGCAGTTCTTCGCTCCGCACCAAAACGACATTGTTTTAGCCCAAGAACTTTAGAATAAAATTCAATTGATTTTTCTAAATTCTCAACATACAAATGAGTTTCATAAAGTCCTTTTATCATATATAAGTATGGCTTTTCTTAAATGCCACAACGTGTTTGTGTAGTGCATCGTTGCATCTGCACTAAGTTAGCAAAAGAAAACGAACCACAGGAATTTTTATGTAAGCTAGAACAAGCAATGAATTATAACCGTTGTTAGCAATAGTATTTATATTCAGATTTTAATAACGCAAAAACTATTTAATCATCCATTTTATTATTATCAAAATAATGATGTTTTAAGAGACCTTCTTTCTTGAATTTCATTCTTTTTAGCAATTTTATCGAAGGCGTGTTATTTGGGCTTACAAATGCCTCTATTCTCTCTAAATTCATATTGTTAAACCCATAATTAACAATTGATACTATTGCTTCTGACATAATGCCTTTATTTTTATAGCTATCATCAAACAGTCCATATCCTATTTCTGCTCGATTGTGGTCAGTGTACCAAGTATGAAATCCACACCAACCAATAATCGCACTTGTTTCTTTATCAATTAATTGATGGTAAAGGAATTTCTTATTATGTGTAGAAAGGCCTTTTTTATACTTTTCTTTTTCTTCAAATAATTTTTCAATCGAATTTAAACCAAGAATATCTAATTGCTCATCTTGAGACATATCAGAATAGATAGAATCAAAACTTTCTTGAGTAAATTGTCTTAAAATTAGTCTGTCAGTTATTATTTCTTCAAACTTCATTTTTAATTATTGTTAACGTGCTTATGTATAATTTCGTTACGTGTTTAAGCAACTAAATTAGCAAATACAAACAGAATAGAAAATCCGCGAGATATGAGTGTAGCTGACTAACGCAAGTAATTTTCGTAAGTGGGATAGAACTAGTAATGAATTATACACAGTGTTATGTGTAGTTTTTAGCCTTGTTCAACTCCTCCTATAAAATTCAAAACTTTACTTGCAGCAATTGAACCTGCTTTTAATGATTTTTCTATATCTTTAGTTTTTAGCCATTCAATACTAAAGGCTGCTTGAAAAGCGTCTCCACAACCTGTTGTGTCAACTATTTTATCAACTTCAATCGCTTTTTGGTAATATCTTTTGTTTTTAAAAAGAGCTACACTGCCTTTTGCTCCTAAAGTCGGCACTATTAGTGTTTCTTTTTGGAAAGAAAGTTCTTGTAGTTCATCTAGCATTTCTTCTTTACCACTCAAAAAAACAATGTCAATATTGTCTATATGTTCTTTGATAAAGTCAATTCCTAAGTAGTCTAAAAAGTCAATGACTATTAATTGATTTTCATTTCGTCTCTTTAAAAGTTCTTTCAAGTTTGGAGCACCAGCTGGCATTGCAACAATTTTACTGTCAGTTAATGAATTCCAATCACTTTCTGATAATCTAAACTTATCAAATGCACCTCCATCCCAGCTATCGTCTTTAAAATATCTGTCTCCTTTTTCATTAATAAAAATTTTATTTGAAGCAGTCGGTTCCTTAATCTGGTATAACCTAGAACGATTTATATTTAGTTTATCTAATTGATTTTCTATTAGTTTTCCATATCTATCTTTTCCAATTGCTCCAATTACTGAGGTGTTTTCATACCCTAAAAGTTTGCATTGAGTTGCAAAGTTCAATGAATTTCCACCAACGTAAATTTTATCTAATTCAGGAAAGAAATCGACACAAAAAGATGTTAATGCAGTTATTTTCATTGCTGCTTGTTCAAATTATATATCATAGTTATTCTTCTCTATAATTGTCTTTGCAATTTTCATCGACTTTTTAGTGTTAACCTCGAGTTTCTTTCTCAAAATAGAACCTAACACTAAAAACCAAAACCTGTTTTTAAAGACCAGTGAATTGACTTGCGTCCACTTGGTTTGATTATTTTCTGTTTCATATTTCCAAGATCCACCACCGCTTTTGATAATAAAGGATTTAACGTCAATAAGTTTCAACGTCGTTTTATTTGCTTTATCACAGATCTTATATTTTAGTTTAGCTTTAATTCCGCCAATTGTTTTTATCCAAATCAATTTAAATGGCTTTTTTTGTAGAACTTGACATTCCAAAATCGACTTGTCCCAAGTTTTTCTGTTATCAAAGTTTTGGGTGAAATTCCAGACATTTTCTTTCGTGGATTTAATGTGAATGGCATTTTTAACTGTAATTGTCCTCATTATCAACTATTTATACCCAAACATTAATGCAATTCTAGCTCCGAAATTAAAAACTAGTCTTTGGAATTTCCAAGGTATGTAATGAAAGTAAGAATCAAATTGTTTCATCAGTATTAAACTATAAAAAGGGTTGTACGGAATATTTCTTTTATTGATTTTTCCTTTGTCAGCAAGTTCGTATGTCTTTCGAATACCTTTTTCTATATCTCTAGGAGGGTAAATTTCAGCAATAAATTTAACCTCTTTATTTGTATCATTCCAAAAACTATGAAGCACAAATTTATCAACAATTATTTTATTGTGATTAGGCGTTAAAATGAGATGTTCTTTGCCAACATTCAAATTTAATTCTCCAGAAATAACTTTAAAGGTTTCTGTTTGAAAAGGGTGGAAGTGCTTTGGACTTTTGGCCCAAGAAGAATTGGGTGACAATGTCATAATGAATTCGGATACGCGTCCTTTAGTTCCTTCATCGGTTTGAATAAATTCAATACTGTCTCCTGTTGCTTTATTTCTTATTATTTCAGGATTTTCGTTCATTCCGATAATTATTTACAACGTCCAGTGAGTCGCGTCTCACGGATAGCCATTGTTGCGTCTCATTCACTATACACATTGATGTGTGTAGTTTCGTTCAGATTTCATGTAGACTTGACTAAATATACAATTAATTGGCGAGGTGCTACAAGCAGTGGATGTAGTTATGTGCTGTATTCTATTTTAATTTTATGACCTTTAATTAATTCTTCAAGAATATTTTAGGTTTTTTATTGATTTAGGATAATGTTGTAACTTTAAAAAAAATATTAGAAATGAAAAAATTACATTTATTACATTTATTATGTTTATTCTTTATTTTCTTTTCTTGTATGAAAAGCAATATAGATTCATCTGAGTCTGAACAGTCCGAACTATCCGAAAATCAAGATATTGTAACAAGTGCAAGTGGAGTACAATATCCTTCTCTTGATCCACCGTCACATCAATACTGTGGTGCGGGTTGGGGAAGAAAGATGTGTCGATTTTTATCTAAATATGATGGGACAATTTGGACAGATGCAGAAAATTATTATAGCAACTTTTCAGATATAAAATTTTCAAACTTTACAGACAATGAATATTTTATATCCTTCTTTAATCTTGATAGTATTACTTCATATTGTGATGGATGGAAATTAGATGAAACAATTTACAATGGAATAAAATGGAATATAAAAATCAAAAAAGATGAGTTTGATGTTTTAAAGTTTGATTATGAATATTATGGGACTAGTGCTGAAATTGAATATACTATAACTTATAAGTATGAAGTAATTGATGGTTTACTTCATTTTTCAACTACTGAAGGCCAAGCATATATTTTCACTCCTTCTGAAAGAAACTATGCAGAAGAGTTTCTTGACACAGGCGAAATAATTTATTTAGAAGGTTGTATTTTTTAATAATTTACCCACTGTTATGGCTCATTATCTTTATGAGACACAGTTTGCACTTTAGGCATTATGTTTGGTAATAGATTAATAAGTAGTTTATGATATTAGAATTACTAAATTCGGTATTTCTTTTGTTGAACTTAGAATATTGGATACTGCTTCAGACTGTTTTGTCAATTATTAATTATACACATTGTTTTGACACGTATTTAATTTTAATGATTTTTAATTGATATCAATCTAAAACTTATTTTAAAATGAAGCGAGTAACGATAATGTCAAATCGTCCACCTAAAAATGTGTTTTGAATTGGATTAACTAAGGGAAAATCAGTTGAATTGGATAATCCTGATACTGTTACCGATCCATCAACTCCCAGAGCAATACCTTCAAAAGTATCTGAGCCGTTTCCTCCATATAAAGTGGAATAGAGAAGGTTTAATCCATTTTTGTCCAATAGAGTCATAAAGGCGTTAGAATCTCCATTTCGCTTAGATTGCGCATAAGAAGTTGTAGGGAAATTATCAGAAGAGGTTTTTCCAATAATGTAGGCATTACCGTTTAGATCTGTTGCAAAATTTCTTGGACGATCTCGTTTGTTTCCTCCCAAATAAGTTGAATAAACAATGCTTGAATTTTGTATGTTGAGTTTAGATATAAAAATGTCCATTCCTCCATTAAGTTTTTTTTGAAGTGCATTTTGTGTTAAGGGGAAGTGTAATGAATATGTAAAACCCATTAAGTATATATTTCCTAAAGAATCAAAATCAATACCCTTGAGTTGATCATTTCCTTCTCCACCCCAATAAGTAGCATAGTTAATAGCAGATATGTTCTTGTTAATTATCGCTAAAAAAGCATCATTTTCTCCTTTATTTTCACTTTGTATAGCATTTTTGACAGGAAAATCAAAAGAGCTTGTTGTACCACCTATATATATTTGATCATTACTATCCAATTTGATTGAGAAACCAATATCATCACCAGATCCGCCTAGATAAGTTGATTTCAGCATTTTTCCATCAGAATTTAGAATTGTAATGAATGCATCTATTCCACCAGCGGATTTAGATTGTAAAGCTTTATTGGTTGTAGGAAAATCTATAGATGCTGTCCAACCAACAACATAAACATTACCATATTTATCAATATTTATATACCTGCCATCCTCATTATTACTACCCCCAAGAAATGTTGACCACACTATCTTTCCTTCAGCGTTGATTTTAACAACAAAAGCATCTTTTTTTCCTCCAAAAGTTGGTTGAAATGAATTTATATCAGCAGGGAAATCAGATGAAGAAGTGGTTCCAATAGCATAGATATTACTCTCGGAATCAGAAATGAGCCCTTGAACGGCTTCCCATTTTGAGCCCCCTATTTGAGTTATGTAACCTATATCATTCCCTAAGTTATTTAATTTTACCACGAATGCATCTATACCATCGCTAATTGTATATGGGTATTTATTAATACCAGGTAGTTTTTTGGAATTTGAATGGCAACCCAAGTAAGTATTACCTATAAGGTCAACAGCAACAACATCAGCATCATCAATTCCAATATTTCCATAGTAAGTAGAAAAGGTGATTTTTGGGTTTAGTTCCTGTCCTTGTATTTTAAATAAAATAAATAGCAGGTAAAGTAAGGTAAGCCAATTAATTGAAAACACCTTATTATCTGAGGTTTGTTCTAGTTTTCCGATTTCTTTGTATTTCATAAACAGCCAACCTGTATTAATTATAGCCATTGTTAGCACCTTTATTTTATTATTTTCATTTGTTCAAACGCTTTAAAAGTCACATCTTTTCTAATTAATGGAAACATTTTCATGTCAAATTGCTCTTTAGGTTCAACATTTGTCGCAAAGAAATATGTTTTGTTTTCGTTTTCGATGTACCCTACAAACCAACCGTTGTTATTTCCATTTCTAATTGACCAACCTGTTTTTCCACTAAGCTTGTAGTTCCCGCTTTTTTCCATTATCATCATTCTTTTCATTATTGTTTCAGTGCGTTTAGAAATTTTAAGTTTGGATAGATAGAACCTTTTTAAAAAATCTATTTGTTGAAATTGACTAATTCGCGATTCTCCTTCCAACCAGAATAAATCAATATTGCTTGAGTCAACTTTCATATTTCCATATTCAAGTTTATCAATGTATTTAGTCATTTTTTTTGCACCAATTTTTCTGGCTATTTCTTGATAGCATGGCACACAAGAAAAATGAAAGGCATCTCTGAAAATTAGATCTTGCTCCCAGTTTTTGATTCTCCTTTTTTCCCCGTCCCATTTAAAAAGTGTACTGTCATTTTCAACTACTCTTATCTCAAGTGCTATTATTGAATTAATTATCTTGAAAGTCGAAGCAGGTAATTTTCCTTTTCTAGTCCATTCAAAGTTGTTAGAATAGTATTTTTTACCCTCAAAATCATAAATTAAAATAGCTCCGTCAACATTTGCAGAATCAATAATTGTTTGGAATTCAGGAATTATTATTTCCCTTTCAGTTGCTTTCGCCTCTTTTTTGTCAGAGTGTGCCTTTTTACCATTACAGGAAAAGAGTATAATTAATATTGGTAGTATATAAATTATTTTCATCTTAGTATATTTGGTACCAACGTGTTTGTGTATGGCTGTTGCGATTGAGCACTAAGATAACAAAAGGGGACAAACGTACTGAAAATTCGCTAGAATTTCTAGAAAAGCCTTTACCTGACTTAGCAATTAATTATACATGGTGTTGTACGTAGTTATCTCCAAAAATTATTTGCTTTAGCTATAGTTGTAAATTCCATTGCTACTGTTTGCCCAATTGCGATTAACATAGCTGCATCATTTGCATATACTGGACGTAATTTATCTCTAATTTCAGCATTTGGTTGAGTTATTTTAATAGTCAACCTTGCTATTTTTACTGCTAAAGCTCTACCTTCCTCTGGCGAGTTCGTGATTAAAGAATTTCCTGGAATTAATTGTGTTTGATTTGACATAGTTTTGTTTTTAAGTTAAAGAGCAAAACTATAATTTGTAAAAATCAAAAACAGTGACATATATTACTTTACAAGATTTTTATTTTTCGTCCAATTTGGATTACTTGATTGTTAAGACTCAATTTTTTTAATAATCTAGAAATGACTTCTCGTGATGTTCCTAAATCATAAGCAATTTCTTGATGAGAAATATTTAGAATATTTGACTTTTTAATTTTGCTTTTATTTTTCAGATAGTTTAATAATCTTTGGTCAAGATTATAACAGGTAATTTGTTTAGTAGTATTTAATAAATCTTTATAATGTCTTTGATAATCAGAGAGAACTAAGCTACTAAATGATGGATACTGTTTAAGCCATTGATTGACCTTGTTTATTGGAAGCAATAGTAGTTCACTATCTAGTTCCGCAATAGCTGAGAATTCAGCTGGCTCATTATTAAATATATGCGCAAAGCTGTAAATACAAGATTCGCCTGAAGAAATATAATACAAAAGAAACTGTATAGAATCTTCATTACTAAACACTTTAATATTTCCACTTAAAACAATAGGCAAAAAGCGAATGAATTTTCCTTGTTCGACTATATATTCTTGAGAATTAAAACTTTTCAAAGTTGAATGTTCTTCAATTTCTTTCAAGAGATCCTTTTCAAGGACAGGAAAACACTCAGCTAAAAAGGAAGTTTTCATTCGATTTCTTAATTATGTACAACGCTGTTGTGTGTGGTTAGTTACGTGTTTAAGCAACTAAATTAGCAAACAAATCGCAGATAGAAAATTCCAGCGGACACTAGCGCAACGAACTGACGAAGCAATTTTCGTAAGTCGACAATGGCTAGCAATGAATTACAAACGGTATTAGGCAACGTTATATTACCATTCATTAATCAAGTAATTCTTTAATAATGTTTTCAAATTCTTTTCCATCTCCAATACTTCTTTTTCCATTTCTATGGATATATGGAACGCCACCTTCAGCATATTTTACAATACCATTCTTATCAATAAACAGAGAAGTTGGGTATGCACCAATATTCAGTTTTTCAATATACTTTTTAGCATCAATATATTTTTCAAAATCAAATTGGTACTTATTTGCTAATTTTTCAACTTTATCTTTGTTGTCAAAAGTTATAGAAATAAAATTTACTTTATCTGAATATTTTTCACGTAATTTATTTAAAACTGGAAACTCATCAATGCAAGGTGCACAATTAGTAAACCAAAAATTTATCATTGTAGGTTTTCCTTTTAAATCATTTGTATTTAGATCAGAACCATCTATGCTTTTTAATGTAGTTTCAGGAAGTTTTTTATTTATTAATTCATTACGCAATGCTGGTCTATTACCTCCTTCTTTTACTTGTCCATTTATAAGTAGGGGAATCACTTTAATGGTATAATTTTGAATTATCGAATCTCCTTTTTTTTCAATTTCAGTAAAAATTTCTTCTACTTTTACGGTTTGGTTTATTTTTTTGAATTCAGAAACAATCTTTTTTTTCAAATTTATATACTCTAACTCACTGTATATTTGATTTTTTTCATTTTTATAATATTTGATTTTTACTTCAGATTTTTGAGCAAAGGAAAAAGTTGAAATTAATAGTGCTAAAATTAGTTTAGTTGCTTTTTTCATTTCTTTAAATTAAAGTTCATGATTGCAAATTCATTAATTTTAGATATTATCTTAGTTAATTAGTGTTAATGAATGTTAATCAACTAATGTTGCCTAACGTGTTTGTGTATGGCTAGTTGCGTGGTTAAGCAACTAATTTAGTAAACAAATACGAGCCCGAGAAAATTCCGAAGGAATTTTCCAAGTAGGCACTTGTCCAAGCAATTAATTATACACAGTGTTCTGCTTTCGTTAGCTTTTTTAGCATTCCTTTAAATATAATACCATGAAATGGAAGTACCGTATACCAATACAGCCTTCCCAATAAACCCAATGGTCTAAATGTAGCAGTCTGCTCCAGTTGCTCACCAACAATCTTAAACTCAAGCCAGGCTTCTCCAGGTAGTTTCATTTCGGCAAATAAAAGTAATCTTCCTTCTTTTTTGTCAGCGTATAAAACCCTCCAGAAATCTAAGGCGTCACCAACCTGTAAAGTGTCTGGGTTTGTTCGTCCACGTCGAAGTCCAACACCTCCAAATAGCTTGTCCATAAACCCTCTTATTCTCCATAAAATATTGCCATAATACCAGCCATTTTGCCCGCCAATTTTCCAAATTTTATCAATACAATCGACTCTTTTTTTGAATGCTAATTTTCTTTGATCAATAAAACATCCAAAAGTAGGTACTTTAATAAATTCAGATACATGGCTATTTATACCACTACTTATGTAAGCATCTTTCCAACTAGAAACGATTTGGTTATTTTCTATTTTATCAAAAGCATTTGTTAGTGATTTATGATAGCTTATTGGTGTGATATTTAAAATTTCGTTTAAGTTGTTAGGCCTGCAGATTACTTCAATTTTCATGCTATGTACTAAAGCTACTGCGAGCTTGTATGACGTTGATGTTACAAAGTATAGCCAATATGAGGAAAGTTTAGGCGTCATAATTGGTACAGTATAAATTTTTCGTTTTAAGTTTCTAGAATTAGCAAATTCTAAAAGCATCGCTTTGTAAGTTAGAATATCCATACCGCCGATATCAAAATTCTGATTATAGGTTGCTTTATTCAAAAGAATTTTAGACAAGAATTTGATGACATCAGATATTCCAATTGGTTGGCATTTGGTATTCAACCATTTTGGTGTTACCATAACAGGAAGCTTCTCAACTAAATCTCTTATAATTTCAAAAGACGCACTTCCTGAACCAATAATGATACCAGCTCTTAACGTGGTTAAACTATAATTTCCAGCACCTAATTCAAACTCAACTATTTTTCTCGATTCCAGATGCTCAGACAATTCAATTTCGTTAATAATACCACTTAAGTACACGACGTGTTCTACAGTGGTCTTGTTTATCACATTCTTAAAATTAATTGCCGACTTTTGCTCAAGGGATTTATAATTAGAAGATGCAGACATGGAATGAACCAAATAATATGCAGCATCAATATCTAATGGGATTTTGCTCAAAGAGTCTTCATCTAATAGATCAATTTGAATAATTTTAATTTTTGATTTTAAGGAAGAGGGAGGGTTAAAACGATTTATATCTCTGACACAGCAAATCACTTCATGACCATGCTCTACCAAAACTGGAAGTAGTCGCTTACCTATGTACCCAGTTGCACCTGTTAGTAGAACTTTCATTTTGTTAAAACTTTATATTAGATAGAAAATCATGATTACCTATCATTTTTAAGTAATGTTATTTGTTTTAGAATTTCATTTGCTTCTGCAGCTTTACTATCGCTAAGTCTTCTATTGGTTGTCGATAGTTTATAAGATTCTTCTAATAATTTTTTATAATTAACGTTAAGTTTTTCAACTTTCGATTTTTTCTTGAATATATTTAACATATTGCTGTATCATTTTAATTTAAATTAATTCTATTGTATCAATTATAAGTTTAAAATCTTCGTTTTTTTTATTGCCAATCAAAAACACAATTTGCTCAATAAAATCATGTGAAAAATTAGGAGTATTAAGTATTCTTCCTCGAAATGAAGGATACATGTCTTTCAATGCTATTTCAACATCCTGCCATTCATTTGTAGTTGAAAATGTGATGATATAAGAATAATAGTTTCTTGAATTATTCTTAACTCTAAATTGATAATTTTTACCATCACCTTTTAGTCTAAGTTCTATTTTCGTGTATTTTGTGACTTCAGTTTTTTTTAACTGATATCTTACCGATGAGAAACCTCCATTATTTTCCAATGATACGACACCATTAAAAACTCCGAATCCATCAGAATTGAGCTTAAATTGACTTGATGATCTTCCACCCATAACTGCATCATCGACAACATTCCAATTTTGAATGTTTGCTTCTTTGTTAAAATCAAAAATCATTTTGGAGTTCATTCCTTGTGATAAAATCAGGGTTAATATGAAGTATTTCATAATTTAATTAAATTTTGTTTATGTATTACTCGATAAAGTTAAACAAAATATTTTATTACAATGACTTGCAGAGAATTATTTTTGATGAGTCAATAAGAACTTTTCATTGGTTCATTGGTTGGTTTTAATGAGCACAACGTTGTTGCGTATGGTTAGTTGCGTCGTTAAGCAACTAAGTTAACAAACAAATCACAGATAGAAAATTCCAGCGGAATTTTCGTAAGTCGGCAGTGACCAAGCAATTAATTATACACGGTGTTGTAAAACGTTTTTATATTGCTCTATATATCATTAGAATACCTCCTAGAATTAAAATTAGAATTCCGATATATTGACTTGGTTGTGTAGATAATTGTCCATAAGACTCATCTTTTTTATACTTTCTTGTTTTAGCGATTTGATAATTCAGCCAAAGTATTCCCAGTATAATTAGACAAGTTCCAATAAGAATATTTACCCAATCCATAGTTCAGTTCAAAAGCTTATTTCCTCATTTCGAATGTCAATCCATAAAGAATATGCGCCAAGTAAAATTCCAAAAGGAATACAAATAGCAAATAATCGATAATATTCATTCATTGTGATGGCATCGTGTACAAATATATAAATCAAAAAAATTGAAGCAAGAAAACCAAATATTGCAAAGAGTCCAATCATTATTCCTCCAATACTTTTATTGAAATCGTTATGACTGCGTGTTAGTTTAGTTCCTTTATAAATTCCAGCAAAGAAATAATAGACCATATGATAACCAACATTGATTGCTAATACGGCAAAGAGTCTTTCGATCAGTTCACTTTCTCTTGAAAAAATCAAGTAGAGCACACTTAAAATCAAGTTTAAGTATCCAATTATTTTGTGATATTTTTTAATTCCAGATTTGGTCATCAATTGTTTTACAACGTGTTTGTGTATGGTTAGTTGCATGGTTAAGCAACTAAGTTAACAAACAAATCACAGATAGAAAATTCCAGCGGACACGAGCGCAGCGAACTGGCGTAGCAATTTTCGTAAGTCGGCAGTGAACTAGCAATGAATCATACACGGTGTTGGCATTTCGTTTTTATTTATTCGTGTTATTGTAGAACTCTGCTTGATTCCATTTATATTCAGTTATTCCATCTCCTTGACCAAGAATTGCTGAAAAGCTTATAATATCTCCAGTTCCGACTTTTACATTTTTAACCTTAAGGTTATTAAATCCAATAAATTGCACCTGCAAATCATATTCAGATGCAGGAATCGTAAATTGAAATTCACCTTTATAATCAGATGTAGTTCCGATTAAAGAGTCAGTTTTTAAGTCTCTTACCCAAATATTCGTAAAAGCAAAACTATCAGTCAAAGTATCATTTTTATTAATCGACTTTGCGTAAATTTTTCCAGAAATACTGGCAAGAATTGTGTCCGCTATTCCGATTCTTTTCAGTTCAAGTATTTTACTATCCAATGTTATCAAATTCATATCTGAACCTAGTCCGCACACCACATAATTTTTTTTCGCACAGCTTATAAATCCGATTAAAATTCCTAATGTTAAAATGAATGTTCTGATTTTCATAAATGAATGCCAACGTGTTTGTGTATGAGTAGTAGCGAATAATTATGCACTACTTTTCAGATAGTAATTTACAAAATAAAAAGTAATAGCGCCTTGAATTAAGACTCAAGTCGCTATTACTTATACATATTGTTATGGTTAGTACATTCTAATTATTTCTAACAAATTAAAATGTCTTTTAACCTCTATTTTAAATAAGAAAAGTGGACGCCATAAATTATTCTCTTGAAAAAGTAATATTTTCTATACTTCCATTGGATACAGAAAACCCAACCACTTTCCCAACTTTATTGCGTTTAAACCTGATATTGGAAAAATTCCGATTATTGGAACTGAAGTATGCCTCATTAATTTGTTCAATTTTTATATCATCCAATTTTTGATGTGTTAAGTACAATTCATTTTCTTTTTCTACTAACTCATACTCTACATTTAATTCGTCATTATAATAACTTCCTAAATAATCTGAAGTATTTACCTCTTTCACTCTTACAAGCCACAACCACATGATATCTGGAATTCTAAATTCAAGAATAGGTTCGTTATAATCGTTTTCCTTAAAATTGACCGAGATATCATATGAGGTTTCCTTTATTTTGAAATTCTTTTCCCCAACAGGATATAGTTTCATATCCTTTGTTAAAACACCTCCTTTACAATAGAGCGTATCATTTTGGATTTTAACTTCCCAATATTGTTTTGCTTGTCGATCAAAATAAGCACCCTCAAACTTTTCCATTTCGCTATTAGAAAGATTGATAAATAGATCATTGTCATATTTAAATGGCTCGTTGGATTGTTCATCGTTTTCATTTTTAGGATATTGATCTTGCAAATAATAATCAATGAGTTTAAAAATTTCATCATAAGAACTAATGTAAGAGGCATTGGCAAAAAGGCTAAATTCATACCCAAGCTCTGGAAATCTTGCTAAATAACAACGGTAACCTGCATCTGATCCAGAATGGAAGATCATTTTAAAACCTTTATGATTTTTTACAAACTGGCCTTTTGCATTGCTAGAAATGCTACCATCATTTTTTTGAGCTTTCTGGTTCATGGATTCGAAAATACGGTCATTGCCAATTGTTCCGGTTTTAAAATTTTGTACCCATTTGTTCATGTCTACAGTAGTAGTAAACAGACTTGTAGGACCAACCGTTGCAAAATTTAAATTGCTCTTTTTAAGTTGGTCGTTCACCTTTTTATAAGAGTACGCTCTGTTAGGTACAATTACCTCATGATCATCATAAAAAAAGCTATCGTTCATTTCTAGAGGTTTAAATATGGCTTGTTTTGCATAATTGGCAAAAGACATTTTGGTAATCCTTTCTATAATAATAGCCGATAAAGTATATCCAGAATTAGAATATTTAAATTTATCTCCAGGCACGAAATTGAGCTCTTTTTGATTTGTGATAAGTTTAAAAACCTGCTCGGTCTTAATAACATCGTCCATTCGCCAACCTGCTAATTCTAAGAGTCGCCATTGATCGCGTATTCCGCTAGAATGCGTTAATAAATGATGGATGGTTATTGTGTTTCCATAATCAGGTAATTCTGGAATATAGGTTCTTACATCATCATTTATGGACAACAAACCTTCATCTTCCAGTTTCAGGATTAAAAAAGCTGTAAATTGTTTGGATAAGGATGCAGCATGAAATTTTGTTTTTTCTGTTATAGGAATTCCATATTCTAAGTTCGCCATCCCAAACTCATTTTGATAAACTACATTACCATCTTTGCTAACTGAAATTGCAATACCAGGTGTATCGTTATTATTATATTTTTCAAAAAGAAGGTCGACATCTGTATTTGTTGTATTATTTTGATTTTGAGAAAAGGTATTCTGTATTACCAAATAATAGCATATTACCAATACTATAAGTTTAATGTGTTTAGTTTTCATATAATTTAGTTTAAGTTTAGGATGTTCTTTTCCTTTAGAGTTTATCGCTCTATTGATATAATTATTAAAAATGATAAGTGCTGCTTATTTAAGTTGCCTTAAATAAATGTTTCCTTTAAGATTTTGTAAATTAATTTCGACACCCCCTTTGTTAATCACTCCTTTTATAGACCTGTTGTTTTTTCTAATAGTATTTTCATTAATCACTTTAATGTCAAAATCAGAATAAAACTCACCTCGAGGTGTTTTAGCACTAATGGTCGTAGATGCATCTAAAGGCATTGTAATATCAATATCTCCATTGTTAGCAATTATGGACATTGGATAAGATTGATTAAGTGTAGAAAAAATCACTTTGATATTACCATTACCATTCTCTGAAACAATTGGCCCAGTTATATTAGATAATACAGTATCACCATGATGATTTACGGCTTCAATCTCCGCATTAAATCCGTCAATATATATATCATTATTTGCTAAACTCTCTACGGACATATTAATGTCTTTTGGTAAATGAATAACCAAGTTAGATGCCCTGCGTTCGCGTAATCCTTTAACTACTAGAGATGTGCCTTGTTTTACAACTTCAACTCCATAATCCGTATTATTATTACCTCTACCAGATATCTTTTTAAGCCCTTTTGATTTTTCTGAATTTATATCTCTATAGTTTTCAGAAGCTTTTATAAGAAAAGTAGAAGTGTCATGTGACTTTATAACAATAGTTGTTTCTGAACTTATAATGACTTTGGTAATTCCTTCTAAAGACATTGAATAATCTTGCGCAAATGCTGTTGCAGTTATTATTAATAAAGCAACAATTGTAAATATTTTGTTTTTCATATTAAATAATTTGTTTTAATTCTGAATTAATCTGGTCTTTGACATAAGTCGGTGTTTCTGTGTTTTGAAGTAGTTTTTTCATAGTTGGAATAGCACGTTTCTCTTCAATATCTACTAAAATCTGAATGAGTTCTATTTGCATATTTGCATTTTCTTCTGTTTCAAGTGCTTTAACTAGTGCTTGTCTAACTTTAGTGTTTTCTGCAAACTTGGCCAAGGCATTCGCTGCTGCTAATCTTACATTAGTATATTTATCATTGTTCATTTTGATTATAAGAACTTTCAAAATTTTACTATCTGGTTTGGTAATAGCTTTTGCATAACTAACAGCCTGAAGACGCTTACTGGCCGATTCGTTTTCCATAAGAGATAATGTTGCTATAGTCTGCATTTCTGTTTTTTCCTGTTTTAATGTAGCTATTTCTTTTGCTTTAGACACATTGTCTTTATAATTGCCTAGTAGATAACAAGAAATCATTAGTAGGATTGTTGCTGCCACTTGTAGCATGGATCTTAATACTTTACTTTTTGGTTTTAAAACTGTTGATTTAGAAGTTTTAAAAGCCAATTTTTCTTTAGCTAATATGTTTTCAAAGTTCAATTCTAAATCCTTATCAGGAAGTTCTTCTTGAACCTGATTTATAATGTCAATAAGATGAATAAATTCTTGATATATCTGCGTGCAGGTTAGGCAGTTTTCTATATGTTCTTCAACTAATATTTTAGTTGTTTGATCTAAATTATTATCGTGATAATCTGTGATAAGATGTTTTATTTCTTTACAGTTCATGGTGTTTTGTTTTTAAAAAATAGTAATCCTTTAATTTGTGCATAGCTCTATGCATTTTTGTTTTAACCGCTCCCAAAGTAGAGTTGGTTATTTCAGCTATTTCGTGATATTTTAAACCTTGGTATTTACCCATAACAATAAGTTCTCTATCACTATCGTTCAACTGATTTAGTGCAATATTTAATTGTCTAATGTTAGCCAAAGGTTCCGATCTAGTCTCATTTATTTCGGATGTATATTTTAAACCCTTGTCATCTAGTCGTTTAGTCTTATTTGAGATTTTATAATAATCCTTACAAAGGTTTCTAGCTATAGCGTAAATCCAAGATGAAAATTTGTTTTGTCTATAAGTTTCTCTATGTTTTAAAACTTTATAAAATACTTCTTGCGTTATATCTTTACTAAGATCTTTGTCTTTAGTCATTTGAATACAGAAATTATAAATCTTAATATTATAGCGTTGAAACAAATGTCGCATCATATCGAGATTACCTCCTACAATGAGTCCCATTAATTCTTCGTCAGTTAAGTTTTCCAAGTAGTTAAATTTTAATGGCTTATATATGTAATACTTAAAAAAGCAAAAAGGTTACATAAAAAGTGATTTTTAATTAAAGACTGAAGATTATTATAACAGTTGCATTTGAAATAATGTAAATAGAACATAGTTTCTATTTCAATTCTGATCTAGTAGTTTAAATAGAAAAGTGAAAATTAAGTAAAGAATTATTCGTACTTAGTATTAACCACAACGTGTTCGTGTATGGTTCAGTTGCGTTGGTTAGGAACTAAGTTAGTAAAATAGAACGAACCAGAGGAAATTCCGAAGGAATTTCCAAGTAGGCGATAATCAAACAATTGATTAAACACGTTGTTGTAACCAGTTTATTTCGTTCAATCTTGAGTCAATGTGCGAATAGTCAACAATTGAAAATTCAATTCCATTTGTCTTATTTTCAGAAATCATTATTCCATAATATAAGTCATCCGTATTTTCATAGTCATCATAAGTTGGTTCGTGCGTTTCATTTTTAAACCACCAACTCATATGTTTTAAATTATTCCAGTCAGATGAACTTTGATTATTTTCATCCTGACCATATTCGTCAACTATTAGTTCAATAAGTTTTTTTAAATCATTTGGTTCACAATTTGAGGCTCGAAATTCTAGATGTTGAGCTTTTTGGTCAAACATTGAGACTTGATATTGATCAAATATTTCCAGAAATTTTGATTTCAAATCAAAGAGTAAGAAATTCCGATTATCATTTGATTCAGAAATAAAATCAGTTTTAAACACAGAATTTTCATTGAGTAAATCAATATCAATTTCCAATAATTCTTTTATAGTTCTAATTTTTCTCAAATTGCTTACAACGGTCTTGTGTATGGTTAGTTGCGTGTTTAAGCAACTAATTTAGCAAACAAATCACAGATAGAAAATTCCAGCGGACACGAGCGCAGCGAACTGGCGCAGCAATTTTCGTAAGTCGGCAGTGAACTAGTAATTAATTATACACGGTGTTGTAAGCAGTTTTTATTTTTCATTTTGAGTTAACCATTTAAGACTTTGGTTAAAATATTTTTTCATTGACTTATTCAAAAATTGACTGTATTCCGTTTTTTCATTTCGTTCTTTCGATAACCAAGCCATTGAATAAGCAATTATCTGTTCGGGCAAATATCCTTGACTACTTGACTGCCAACCAAATCCTTGAGAGCTGAATTGAAATCGGGAATTACCAATAAAAATCCCAAATCCGTAAGTAATGGCAGTAAAGTCAGTCAGAAATTCATCGTTTTCCTCAATTCTGTTTTCACCCAACAGAATTTGATGTGCCAATTCGTGAGAAATGGTTGCAATTAATGAAATAGGATTTTTTAATTGTCCAGTTTCGATGGAAATTATAGTTCCGTTTTCTGTTTGCTCATAAGTTCCGCTTGCACTTTTCCAACTTCCATTTAAGTCGGCTGGCGAGGTTAAAATTGTTCCATCAGCCATTTCTATTGGCGAGTCAGAGAAAAAGTCCAATTTTATATCAACATTTTGGATATTCATCAATTCCATTGTCCGTTCAAGAATGAATTCCGCATCTTTTTCTGTTCCGTCAAAAGTTCGTTCGTAAAAATCTTTAGTTGGCGTTACTGTTCGGATTTCCATAAAATGCTCTTTTCCAAATTCCGTTTTTAACCAATTCAGATCTTCATCAACCCATATTTTGTCTTCTGTAGTAATTGGTAGTTTTTTCTTTTTATTCCAGAACATTAATGGTTGGGTTAAATTGCTTACAACGTCTCTGTATATGAAAAGTAGCGCTGAAAATAAGCGATAACTTTGCGGATTAATACGAGCCGAATTTTTAAATTTTACTATTTACTTTTTTACTCGAAAATCGTCAAATTTAAAAATTTGTGACTTTCCAAAAATGCCCAAAACATAGTCTAAGCAAAGAGTTACGCTATTTTTATATACAATGTTGTATGTAGTGCTTTCCACAATCTAATTCGTTTTCGCGTATACATCGATGCTTATTAATTTTCCATTTTTTATTTCGCACTCTTTCATTGTTCCTTCATTTTTGAAATCAAGTTTAGACATTGCATTTTTACAATTCACATTATCGGTCTCAACAAATCCTTCAATTCTATTTAGTTTGAGTTTGTTTAATCCGTAATCAGATATTAAAGGTAAAACTTCTTTCATAATTCCCATTCCCCAAAAATCGGGAAGTAGCCATAGTCCGATTTCCGCTTTGCTTTTTTTATAATCAATATCATTTAGTCCGCCTGCACCATAAAAAGTTTGATTATCGAGAGAGCAAATCGCCCACCATTTTTGTTTCTTATCCGCAAACCAAGTCATTTGCTCTTTAGTAGCCTCTAAACTGTCAAAACTAATTTCATAATGCTGAATAACACTTGGATTTGAGAGTCCGTTAAAGACATTTTCAATGTCCAAACCTGTTATTTCACGCAATAAAATTCGGTCAGTTTTTATAGTTGGAAATTCGTTTTTCATTACCTATAATTTCAATTCAGCGAGTTTTTTTGCATTACACACAACGGTCTTGTGTATGGTTAGTTGCGTTGGCTATGACTAAGTTAGTAAACAAAAACGAACCAGAGGAAATTCCGAAGGAATTTCCAAGTAGGCAATTGCCCAAGCAATTGATTATACACGTTATTGTACACTGGTTATTTTATATTCTCCTCAATCCATTTCTTATAAAAGCTAATACGAGCATAATATTCAGTTACTCCATAAACACCTTGTTTTCCACTATCACTATCTGCTTGATTTGAACTAACTCCAACAATGTATCTCACATTATCTACGTCAATAAAAGCAGGTCCACCACTATCACCAGGTCCACTTACTCCTTCTAATTCTGTAGTATTTTCCGATTGTGGACTATCAAAACTAAAGATAATCCATTGACCGTCTACTTCATCTATTCTATTAGTTGCTGCTCGTGTAATCTTATCCCAATTTTGAGAACCTGTTAACCCAGTTCCGAAATCACCTCTGCCTACAATCGTTATTTGTTTTCCTTTTTCGTTTTGTTTATCGTATAGTTTTGCAAAAGGAATATTTGTTATACTTCCTTTAAATTTTATTAATGCTATATCATTTTCAATTGATGTATTACTTATTTGGAAGTTTGGGTGTAGAATTACTTTTTCTACATCATATTGTTTATTGTCAATACTCACTTTTGGTATTTCTCCATTTTCCAATTCTTCTTTTAATAGAATAGCTGCGTGTGCAGCTGTTACAGCCCAATTTTCTTTAATCAGTGTACTCTCACCATCAGATAAGTGACAAATTTGAGAATATTTTTTTCCTAATTCAATAAATCGTTCATCTGGTACATCGTGACGTACTATTAAACTCATCAATGAAATTGATAACATTAGAAGTAATAAGATTGAGCTTGCTTTTTTCATTTGTACATTAGTTTAAATTTAATAACCCAAACCTAAAATATTTATCTAGCTTTTATGTTAATTGAGAGTTAACGGTAGGTTAATGGTTATTCGGTTTTTCTAACTTGTGTACAACGTGTTTGTGTATGGTTAGTTACGTGGTTTAGCAACTAATTTAATAAACAAAAACGAGCCAGAGAAAATTCCGAAGGAATTTTCCAAATAAGCACTTACCAAAGCAATTAATTATACACGGAGTTGTAGGTAGTTATTCTTCCGTTTCCGTTTTTTTCTTTGAATCGATTAACTCAATTAATTTTGTCAGAGACGATTTAATTTTGACCGATTCACTCTTTTTAAACATCAATTCCGCTTTCTTTTTCATTCCGCTATAATTTGCGTCAGGATAAAGTTCAATTAGTTGGGTAAAGTACTTATCTATTCCGTCAGCAAGTTTAGTTTTTCCTTTATCGGAAAACGCCTTTTCTTCGTTTATCTCATCCAAGTAGATAACATAATTGTCAATTAAAGTTCTTATGTTCGAATTAATAACATTCTTGACTCTTGCAGAATTTGGGTCGTCTGCACTTTCTAATATTTCCTCATTTCCTAATTTAAAATAGTCAAGTTGCAAACTCAAACCATATTGCCAAACAGCCAACATTTCTATGTCATAAACATACATATCCTTTCGGTCTGTTGCTTGGTAAATTTGATGCATATCTTTCCAACGCTCAAAGAATTCTGTTGCAACTGCATTCCGATGTTTTATGCCTAATTCATTGTCTTTAAGTACTATTTTAAAGTTTTGTTCGTCAGTTAATTTTTCAACGATTATTCTTTGTTCTGGATTATCAAAAGTTGGTTTCTTTTCATCGTCTTCATAACCAAATCTTAAATTAAGGATTACATCTTTATAGTCTGTTGTATCCCAATATCTTTTATCTAATGGGTATTCATTTTTCTCTGTTCTGCAATTAGTTAATGTTGTGAAAACTAATGCTATAAGAATATATTTAATTTTTGTCATTAATTATTATTTTTGGATTTTCGTATTGATTTAGCGAAGTTAATAAACTATCAACTTCTTTCTCGTATCTTTTTTGTTCACTTAATACATAGCTGTGAAAAGTATTGTAATCATATTCTTTTTGAAAAGCTCTTTCTTTTGCCTTTACATCTTTTATTATTCCCTCGATTTTGTTTTTATCTAAAACCTTTAAATCAGATATTTCTTGTTTTGCTTTACGAGCAAACAATTCTGTGATTTTGATGTGATACTTTTCGTGAGTTAAGAGTTCTGTACTATTCGTGTTTTTTTTATAAACGAAAGAGCGTGAAGGATAGAATAATGATTGTACAGTTACAGAATTATCATCAATTTCACTATCTATTGATGTTACGACATATGCAAATCGTTCATTTCCATATAGTGATTTTTTAAAAAATTCCAAACCTCGGAAGTTCTGAAATGTGATTTGGTCGTACTTATCAAAAGTCATAGGTTTTTGGTAATTCAAGTAGTTTGTATGACTTAAAATTCCAAACACAATTCCAGTAAAAATTAGAATTAAAAAACTGTATTTCGTAAAACGCAATAACCTTTTGAGCAGTTTCTTGTTCTCTTCTTTTCGTTCTTTTAATAATAAGTACAATTGATAAAATACTGGCGAAAAGTAAAGTAGTACAATCAGTATAATTATTAAATAGTCATTCATTCGCAAAGGTTGGTTTTAATTACCTACAACGGTCTTGTGTATGATTTCGTTCCGTGTTTCAGCAACTAAATTAGCAAATACAAACCGAATAGAAAATCCGCGAGGATTTTCGTAAGTAGGAGAGTACTAGCAATGAATTATACACGGTGTTGGCAACTGGCTTTTATTCAGTTTACATATCACCTTCACCTGCTGGTACTATTACAAAACCGTATTCCACATCTTCTGGAACTTTATATTTTTCCCAATATTCACCTCCAATTCCAGCTAATTCACCTTTTTTATCATCAACTTCAAGTCCAGTTTCTCCGAAAAATATTTTAGTTCCAATGTCAAATATTATTGAATCCGTATCTACAAATTCGAATATTTTCTCGTCATTCGGTTTTAAAGTGAATTTGCCTTTAATATTCACAGGTTTGTCAGTTTCATTACGTAAGAATATTTTATAAGAAGCTCCAGTCTTTTTATATTCGGCTGGAATTATATATGTTTCGTCACCTTTTTCAATGATTTCATTTCCGTGTTTATCTTTATATCTATTCTCGTTTTTACAACCAAATAAAAATGATAAAATTCCCATAGTCAATATTATTGTTTTTACTCTCATTTTTTTAAATTTCCATCATCGAAAATAAATTCAAATTGATGTGTTTTGTCTAAAATCTCACCTCCAATGCTTTTGAATGTTCCGAACTGTCCTTTCCAATCTTCGAAGTCAGATTCTTTATTAGTATCCCAACGAATTAAACCATAAAAATCAGGTTTGTCAAATTCAGACTTGACCACAACTCCGAACTCTCCATTTAGAGAAACTTTCATTCCGATTTTAAAACTGTCGTTCATTTTTAGCTTGTTGCCAACGTGTTTGTGTATGGTTAGTTGCGTGGTTATGCAACTAAGTTAGCAAACAAATCACAGATAGAAAATTCCTGCGGAATTTTCGTAAGTCGGCAGTGACCTAGCAATTAATTATACACGGTGTTGTACATTGTTTATTTAATTTTCAACATCATACCATAAGTAACCCAGTCGAAATGTTCTGCAGTTGATTTATATATATAACTACCATCTGGAAAGATATCTAGTATCTTGACATTAATAACTTTCCCAATATACTTCCGCAAACTTCTATCAGTCATCCTTTTGTATATAAGATTGTATTCAGAATCAGAAATCCACTCAATGAAGTAGATTTGTTTTTCATCCTTGGCTTTTTCTCTTTGGATTTTCTTTTTCCTAATAATTTTTGTTTGATTGTAAAATGGATTCTTATAACGATATTCTCCTTTTAATAATGAAAAATCCTTAGGTATATCTTTACCCTTTTTATCGATATTTTCATATTTAGAATTAATCAATCTTAAGGTTGTATAGTGGCAATCATTTTTCAGTTTACTATTTTCATAAAATTCAATACCGAGTAAATATTCCTTTATTTGATTAATAACATATTTATTTTCATATGTAGATTCATTGGCGATTGATTCTACATCAAAAATTTTAGCTTCATCATTGACACAAAACTTCACCCTTAAAAAATCAACGCCATTGGCATCATCAACAAAAAAATCCTTTTGAATTTGACTTTGAGAAAAATTTGCAATTAGAAGAAATATTAGGAATATAAATTTTGGCTTGTTCATAAATGATGTACAACGGTCTCGTATAACCGTCAGTTACGGGTTTAAATTTACTAATTTTCGGTTAAGCACTGACGCTTGCAATTCCGAGTGGATTCGGACGTAGTCGAATCCGCCGTAATTGCGGTTATACATTGTTGTATGCCGTTTTTTATTTATAGTAATAATACCAGTTGCTTTCATAATTCGTGTCAAAATTCTCTTTGCTATCCAGAAAAACCGAATAAAAATCTTTCTTAAAATATCCGAATTCATCATACTTTTTCAATATATCAAAATATTGTTCATTCCATCTTTTATGTAATTCAGAATCCTGATATTTCTTTAGTTGCTCATCTGTATATAAAAAAATGGTAGCACTATTAAATCTTCTGTCAATCATCCATATTTCTGGATTATTTATTTCCGATTTCAGTTTTTTGATTTCTTTATCAGGTATGTTTTCGTTTGCCTCATCTTTTGCTATTGTTTCAAAGTCAGAGAAGTAAACAAAAAGGTTGTTTGATTTATAAGTCAGTCCAAGTAGCCTTTTAATCCAATGCGGTTTATTTTTCAATTCATAATTTGAAGTTATTTCTCCAAATTTATTCGCAATTTCGTTTTGTTTGATTTTGTCAAAATTATAAGTCCGATTGTCCATAAACTTTCCTTTGTCTTTTGCATATTCAAGACAAACTTGCAGTCGTGGATTGGACTTGTTATTGTCCATAAAGTCAAAGATTAAATTCAATGTTTTTACATTGTATTTTTCATTAATCCATTTCGCAAGTGGCTCAAATTCCTCTTTTATTCTTGAAATTCCTTGCTTTATTTTTTTTGTTGATTTATAATCTTTGTCTGAGGTAAATATCATTTTTTCGTGCGAAATGTTTTTCTCAAATGGCATACAACGTGTTTGTGTATGGTTAGTTGCGTGGTTAAGCAACTAAGTTAACAAACAAATCACAGATAGAAAATTCCAGCGGAATTTTCGTAAGTCGGCAGTGAACTAGTAATTAATTATACGCGGTGTTACCTGTTTGCTTTTTTTATTTCTTCAATCAGTTTGTTTTCATTCTGCCCATTCCTGCCCATTGAAACTAATGAACTTTTTTTGTCAAGGTCGCACACGCTATTTACTAGTACTTTTTTGTTGTCAAATAATATTGTAATCTGTTCTCCCCAACTACCAGATAAAAACCCTGGATGTGTTTTCGCAAGAATTACTTTTGAATTTGATTTATATATATGCCATTCCAATTCTTCTGCAACTTTATCTATGATTTTTTTTAATTGCGATTTGTTGAGATTGGTATTTACTTCTTTAAATTTCAATCTGCTTTTTTGCAAGTAGAAAAATAGAATTCCTAATAATGCTGGTATTATTAAAAACCAAATTTCTCCTGATTTTATGGGTTTATGTGAGTTCTCAAAATAATCTTTCAGATACATAAAGGTTAATGTAGCTGGTATTATAAAACAAAAGCCTACAATTCCATAATGCTGAACCTTTTCCCAAAAACTCAATTTTAGTTCTTGGTATTCTAATCCATATTTTATTTTCTCGCTAGTCATTTACCGCTGGCCTTTTTCTAATTCAATTTATTTTATAAATCATTTCATAATCGTGTGCAGTCACGAACATTGGATAATCACTCCATTTTTCCGCGCTTTCTTTAGCACTTTTATATGTTTTTCTAAAAAGCTCTTGCAAACGTAAAATAACTAATAATTCAGCAACTTCATAAGCTTGCTCAATTTCGGGAATATCGAATTTTTGATTTTTATAAACATCTTCGTAAACTTTTTGAATGTTTTCAAATCCAGTTATTGTCATGTCTTTATTCGCACTATGCTCATAATCCGCTAACCAGTCGAAATCTTCTTGTCCGATTTCGCTAAATGAAAACAAGTCTATAAACCATCTGTCATAATTTATAGTAAATCCGTTCATTTCGCAGTAAAAGGCTTTTAGCTTTTTTGTAAAACTAAAAGTGTATTTCAGTTTTACACTTGAATAGAAATTGGAAATAAATTTGCTTAATTCCGATTCCAAATGCAGAAGATTCATTCCAATTAGTTGATGAAATTCCGTTTGAGGAATCTTGCTCAATTCCGATTCCGCTAATTGTATTGCAGAATTCAAATCATTCCGCTTTGCATATTCGTTAAGCTTATCTTCTAAATCGAAATTCATAGGTTTGTTTAGCTTGCAGGTAACGGTTTTGTGTATGTCTCGTTGCGGAAAATCAGCTATGATTTTCCGCCGTAACCGAAAGATAGCAAATTGCAATGAATTCCGATTAGGAATTCAGCCGTAATGAGCTATACACATTGTTGTACGCTGGCTTTTATATTTGTATTAATTCGGTCAAATTTCTTTTCACCGAGTTCAAATTTTATTAATTCCGAATTCCGTTCCACTATATTTTTAAAAGTCAAAAATTCGGTTTTGTTCTCGTTCCAAAATTCAGATTGAACATTAGAGATAGCCATAAGTAAATCACCTTCGTAAAAATCGCCTTCTGCCAATATATTTTTATCTAATTCGCTTATTCCAATTTCAATGATGTGTTTAAGTCCAACTTTTTGAGAAATCAACAATCTCAATTGCTCAATAGTCAATTCATCAATTGGAATTTTTCTGTACATATGGCAAGTAGCAACAAGTCCAGAAGTAAATTCATTTGGTTCTGTCCAATAATCGTTTTCTAATTGTTCAATTGATTTCACTTTACTAATCCTTAATTAATTTTTCAGTAACTTCTGTCAATTCCAATTCCGTTTTATTTATTCCGATAAGTGATTTGAGTTTTTCAAAAGGCGATTTTGGTTTACACTTAACAATATTCCACAAATCTTGTCCGTCAAATTCTGTTGGATAAAGAATATTTGATTCCCATTCGGTCGATGAAAACAGAGTTGCAACTAATTCAAATTCCTTTTTTTCACCTAACTTTTTCATCATTTCTTGGATATTGTCTGCATACATTGAAATTTCAAAATACTCCGCTTTTGCATTGTAAATTACCAAAAACCAATCGTCAATAAATGGTCCGCTTGCTGTAGTGTATTCCGCAATTAATTTTATACTGTCAATTGGAATATTAACAACTTTATTTCCGTCAAATTCCCAAACAACAATTTCGTTGTCAATAAATGTTTTTCCAGACTGATTTTTATTTTCGGTGCTCATTTTTAGCTTGCGTACAACGTGTTTGTGTATGGTTAGTTGCGTGGTTAAGCAACTAAGTTAGCAAACAAATCACAGATAGAAAATTCCAGCGGAATTTTCGTAAGTAGGCGAGAAGCAATTAATTATACACGGTGTTGGCAATAGTATTTTATTTTCAGTCAAAGAAATGAACATACAAATAAGTCATTTCAGTTTCTTTATTCGTCCACAAGTAATATTCACTAAAAGTATGGTCAAGAAAATCATTCTTATAATAAATTCGGTCAACGTTTTTATTAGGTAAATCAAACCAACTTGGTGGACTCGCGTCTTTTTCCAAATCCTCAATAATGACTCCAAATTTCACATTATTACTTTCGGCAATATTCAGAGGTTGGTCGTGCGCAATAATTTTTTCCAGAACATTTGAGTCGTATGTGAACGACATATAATGAACTTCAAAATCAAAATATCCTCGATTTTTAAGTTTAATTTTTTTTATAGATTCAGGTGGTTTAAATCCAAAGTTATCTTCAAAAGACGATTCGAGTTTTTCTCTGTTTTGTGATTCATATGCACAACTATAACTTGTCAAGAATATAATTAAAATCAAAAATTTCAGATGTTTTCTCAATTTGCTATAGTTCGTTTATATTATTGCCAACGGTTTTGTATAAGAATAGTGCGGTTTTGTGTGCGAGGAATTTCCGCAGGAAATTCAGACGTAACAAAAATGCACTAACTCTTGATTAAGCACTAAACTACGCATTATTTTTATACGTTGTTGGCAATAGTTATTTTCTAATTCAGACATTTTATTTCGCTAGTCAAACAATGTTTTAATTCTTTCCAATATTGAATTATTCTTTTTCGCAAAAGTGATTATTTTTTCAGCTCTATCAGCTATATTTTTATAATATTGATAGTCGCTTTCTACCTTTTCGTATTTTTTCCCTAAACTCTCTCTTTGGTTGTGTGGAAAGTTTAAATCACTATCGTAAATAATTGTTGTCAGCCGTTTTTTCTCAAATCCGTTCCATTTAAATTCTTTTTCATTGACTATTTTTTCCAATTCAATTATTAATTCCTCTCGATATTCTTTGTGTTTATCAGATTTGTCAAATTCAGATTCCTTTAATAGGCAAGAGATAGCTGATATTTGATTTAAATCCGTTGATTTAATCAAAAGTTTAATCAATTCCGTTTGGCTTGGTTTCGGCAACCTGAATAATATTGGATTTCCACCTCCGTGATATTCCGACTCAAGAGGAATTTCTATCCATTCAGATTGGTCTCTTTGGTCAATATATTTAGTTTCCCATCCATCACTTTCGATTTCGGTCATTTCCGATGTCAATTTTTCAATTGATTTTCTATTTGTGATAAAATTCTCGATGTTCATTTTAATTATTGCCAACGTTTAGGCTATGGTTAGTACGGGAATTAAAATAACTGAATTTCCGATTAAGCACTTAGCCAAAACTTTTTATTTTGATTTATCTTTTCATTTTTAAAGCCAAATTAAAAGATTTGGCGGACTTTGTTGAAAGCTTTTAACTTTGGGTTAAGCACCAAAACCCGTATTAATTATAGCCATTGTTGGCAAACGTTTATTTTTTCTTAATTCTTTTCATTACATATATAAATTCAACAATCGAAATAATTATGATTACTGGTAAAAAAAAGAGTTTTAGAAATCTTGAAACTGTCGGATAAGTTATTGGCCATTGCTCAATGTCGATTAAAGCAATAATCATTGGTAAAACGAAAGCCAGAATAGAGATTGTAATTAAGTGTGATTTTATTCCGTCCATTGTTTTTAACCTTATTGATAGAAACGTCATAATCAAACCAATCAAACAGATAATTGGCAGGAAAGAAATATGAAGCATCACGGATTGTGGAACTTCCCAAGAAGGTCCTGTTTGAGAAACAAAAACAACAAAGCTTGTGTAAATAATACATAATAATCCAACAAAAAAAATCAGTTTTACTATTCTGCTCATTTTAAAGTTTTGTGTCCGTTTTGAGAATGTTTGCCAACGTGTTTGTGTATGGTTAGTTGCGTGTTTAAGCAACTAATTTAGCAAACAAATCACAGATAGAAAATTCCAGCGGAATTTTCGTAAGTCGGCAGTGAACCAAGCAATTAATTATACATGTTGTTAGATACAGTTATTATTTAATAGCGTCTTCAAAAGTTGGTCTTTTTCGCTTTCCAGAAATAACCCCGTTTATAATCGATTTGATATTTTTATTTACCGAGTCATTGGGCTTTATTTTAATCGCATTGTCTATAGTAACTTTGGCTTCTTGGTCTTTATTGGCTACAAGTAAATTCATAGCGTGATTTCCCATCACAGCAAAATCATCAGGTTTTCTTTTTAGAGATTCTTCAGAATAATACAATGCTTTATCAAGGTCTTTCAGATGCATAGCTTCCAATGAGGCTTCCATAGCAATTGAATGATTTTCCGATTCAATTTTACATGCATTTTCTAAATGTTCAAGAGCTTCAGAATGTCTTTCTAATCGCTGAAGTGATTTAGATATTAACATCATGCTTTGCCAATGTTCAGGGACTATTTCAAGACATTTTTGAAATTCTATTACAGATTTTTCTAGTCTTGATTTTTCTGATTCATTAAGTTTTTTTCTATGATATCCGTTAAGTAAAATTAATCCTTCTTGTCTATTTCCAGCTCTTTCAAAAATTTCATTAAACTCTTGATATTTTTTATCCTCTATTTCCTGTTCATCAATCTTTTCATAGATTGTTCCGTTCATAAGGTTTTCAATTTCTTTTGGAATTAGTTCCTTTCCATAGTCTGAATAAGGATTAAGGATAAATGTAGCTCCTTTGGCAACTCTAAATAGGTCCTGACCTTTTAAACTCATATAGGGCACTTCTTCTTTTATTATTCCTTTATCAAAAATTCTATTTGTTGAAGTGAAAATTGGAATTTGTCCTTCTTCAAAGGTTACAAATCGAACAACTGTGTCCTCCTCCAATGTTTGAATTCCTTCTTCAGAATTTGAATGTTCATCGGTCAATACAAACAATTGGTTCCATAGTAACTTTTGATAAAATTCCTTTTGAGCAGATATTTCAGATGAAGCTCGTTTTAAGCTTTGTTCTAATTCATTTTCTGGAAATGTTGAGTCAGTTTTCTTTTTCTTAAATATGTCAAATATTCCCATTCGTTTTGTTCTAATTGTATCTAACGTGTTTGTGTATGATTTCGTTGCGTGTTTCAGCAACTAAATTAGCAAATACAAACCGAATAGAAAATCCGCTAGGATTTTCGTAAGTAGGCGAGTACTAGCAATGAATTATACACGGTGTTGTAAAACGTTTTTTATTTCGGCCAATTAGGGTTTTCTCCACTATCGTCAAACAAATAACCAAATTCAATATCTGTAACTACTCCATATTCCTCATTGAGAGTTGTCCAGATATTTTCATTAAAATATGAGTTGAAAGTGAAATAATCTTCCTCATTCCAATTTTCTTTATTCAATTCATATGATTTGAAAACGTCTTCGATTTGAATTCCGATTATTGGATTTCCATTTATTTCAATTTTTGGATTAGCGACTCTTATGTAGCCTAACTTTCCATTATATTCATTGTAGAATGTCAATCTCAATTTTAACTCGTCATATTGGTAAACACGATTTTTGTCCTCGTCATCCTCATCTACCACTATCTTATTCGGTTTACCAATCAAATTCAAGATTTGACTTTCGGTCATTCCAAATTTGATGTCATTAATTCCGATTCCAGGTTTGATTGTCATTATGATATTTTATTAATTCCGTTCTTTAAGTCGCTTTAATAAATCAACTAAATGTTGTTCAGAATGTGTTCGCATTGAAAATTCAAAATGCCATAGAGCATCATTTTTGCTCGTATTTTCTATTCTCCACTTAACTGCTAATAAATCCTTTATTATGTCAGTTAAATCATCTAATTCATCGCCACAAGCTGTCTCAATGTTCGGTTCCATTTTGTTTGAATCCAAAACCATACTATACCAATCGAAATCTGGAAAATTAGATTTAACATTTTGCTTTATTTCATTATAATCAAAATCTGGTTCTTCAGCATAATCTGTTTCATCGAATTCAAATTCCACATTTAGATATTCCAAGTAAATTCCGGCTAATAGTTTTTTTAGGACGTCAGCTTTATCGGTCAAATCCACTTTTGGATTGATTCCGAATTCCGTGATTTTGTCTATTAATTTTCTTAAATCACTCAATGTTTGTTGATTTGGTCAAATGTTTTACAACGTGTTTGTGTATGATTTCGTTGCGTGTTTCAGCAACTAATTTAGCAAACAAATCACAGATAGAAAATCCCAGCGGAATTTTCGTAAGTCGGCAGTGACCAAGCAATGAATTATACACGTTGTTACCTGCTGGCTTTTACTTTTAATAGATTAATTATAATTATAAAAAAGATGGAATTTTATTTGTCCAAATCATAAGTAGCCAAATTAATGTCATACCAATTATAATATAGTCAACTACCTTCTTTTTAGTACTTGAGAAAAACCAATGTACATCAGTTGTAAGTTTAGGGTTGGTTTTATCCAGACTTGATTTTAGCCTATTATTTATATCTCTCATCATTCTAATAAGGATGAACATTCCTATTATCCAAACAATCGTAATGATCAATTTTTCTTCTATTTCCATTCTTGTATTCGCTCTTTATATATAAAAGTAGTTATCTGCTGGCTTTTTATTTCACTCTTTAATTATTATTTTTTAAGATGCTTTTGAACGGCTTCAAAAAACTTATCATTCGTGAAACGACTAATTCCTTTGTCATCTTCCAATAGAATGATTTTTCCATTGCTATTACTATAGAAATTTGATATAGTAATATTTTTGCCGTCTATTTTTTGTAATTCTAGTCTAATGTAGCCTTTGTTCGATGCAATTATGCCATCTGCCAATTGTTCAGATTTTTTAAAGACACCAATCAAATTATTAATCTCAATTGAGTCCATTATATTAGCATTATCGGCGATGTTTGGAATTCCTTTGTAACCTCTATTTGAAATGATTATTTTCTCTATGTCTGATAGGTCAAATTCAGTCAATGGCCTATCATTCATACAAGAAATTGAGGTTAAAATTAAAATCAAAAACAATAGTTTATTTTTCATTTTTCAGCTTGCAGGTAACGTGTTTGTATATGGAAAGTTGCGGGTTTGCGTGCAAGGAATTTCCGAAGGAAATTCAGACGTAGCAAACGTGCAACGACCTTTTGATTTAGCCAAAACCAGCAATTTTTTATATACGGTGTTGGCAACTGTTATTTTATTTTTTCAATTCCTTTCATTCCGCCATATTTGTCAAAAATCCGCTCTAATTGTTCAACTGAATTTTTAAAATATGATTGGTCACTATTGAAATCAAACTCCAATTTATTATCAATTCCTAAATTCTCTTGATAGGTTCCCCAAATTGAAATTTTTCCAGAATCATATTTGACAGTCAATTTCAGATTTTTTTCATAAGAGTCAAATTCCGCAACGCTATTCAATTCCGATTGACAGATTTTTAGTTTTTCATAAAATTTGAATAGTTCGCCAGTCGAAGTATAAAAGTTACTTTTCACTAAATAAGAGCCAACTCTAATTTCAATTCCGACAACGCATTCATAACCTCCTTTGAAACAAGTTTTATCCGGAAAGTCAAAAGTCTTTTCAATTCCAATAGTTATAATTCCGTTTTCACCTTTTAGTGCAAATTCTTCCATTATTCATCTTGAGTACGTTTCCGCTAATTGTTGCCAACGGCTGCGTGTATGGTTCAGTTGCGTTGGCTAGGACTAAGTTAGTAAACAAAAACGAACCAGAGGAAATTCCGAAGGAATTTCCAAGTAGGCGATAATCAAGCAATTGATTATACACGTTGTTGGCATGTCGTTATTTTAAGTAACATAACTTGTTAGATTCCAAAAAACATGAAAGATTATAGATGGTCCAATAGATTTTGATTTGTATAATAGAACTCCAGAAATAAAACCTCCAAATAATGCAATATATGCATGATGCAAGCTAAAATCCATAGACTCAAAAAAGATTGAAACTATATTAATATGAATGGATGCAAATAAAATTGATGATAGTAAAATAGAGTTAAACGGTTTGTAAAATTTAACTAATTCATTTTGTAAATAATTTCGAAAGAACAATTCTTCGATTATTGGAATTATTATTATTGAAGACAATATATTGACATGTGTCAATTGCTGTAATCTGAAATCAATTTTGAAAATATCATCAGATATTTCTTGATAATAAATAATATTTAGGAAAGATTGAAAGAAAACAAATCCAATTCCGAGTATTATACTAATAAAATAATATTTATTATCTGTTTGATAAAGTTTTAATAAGTCACTACGATTTATTTTTTTAAATATGAAAATCAAAAGTGATAGGGCAATTGTGGAATCAATTAAGCGTGAAATTTTTAACAAACCTGAATATTCGTCGTCATAAGGAATTAATAAAATCCAACAGCTTAAAACCCCAAGAGATACATAAAATATTAATGTTAAAAGTATTGATTTTGGGTATTTCATTCTTTAATGCATGCCAACGTGTTTGTGTATGGTTAGTTGCGTGGTTAAGCAACTAAGTTAGCAAACAAAAACGTGCCAGAGAAAATTCCGAAGGAATTTTCCAAGTAGGCACTTGCCCAAGCAATTGACTATACACGTTGTTGTGGTTAGTTATTTCTTTTTTGGTTTTTAAAAACTCCGCTACTTTTTTCATAAAGTTCAGTTATGATTTCAAATTCATCAACCCAATTAAAATCCTTTTTCCAGTCAATATTTTCATTTTTAAATATTTGCTTAATTAAATTCTGAATTTCATAATCTATTTTAAATTTGATTTTATGAAGATTTTCAATCATAATTTTAAAGCCTAGAAACCATTTCTCATTTAATACATATTCGTTACAATCTTTAAGGATTTTTTCAACACTATTTCGAATTACTACATCGCTATTTTCTTTTGGACTATAAACGAATTGGGCAAGAGATAAATTCTCGACTTTTCTAACTAGGCGTCTAGTGTTTTCTTGTCCGCTTATTTTCAAATTCAGTTTGTTACTTAGATTTCCAAGATTGAAATCACTTCCTTTCTCTTTTGGGTTATATCCGTTTTTTAGTCCATAGATAATTGTTTGTCGAACAATGAAGGGCGTTATAGGATTCGGAAATTCATAAGAAGTTGTATTATCTGTATCGTAGTTGAATTGCGCAAATAGCTTTTGACCGTTAATTTCGGCTGACATAATTGATAAATCAATCCATTTGTTATATCCTGATTTCCCTTTGGCAATCCATAGATATTTATGATTGTCAACTGTTATTTTTCTAGATTTTTTCTTTGGAAACGACATTTTTTCTAATTAACCACAACGTGTTTGTGTATGATTTCGTTGCGTGTTTCAGCAACTAATTTAGCAAATACAAACCGAATAGAAAATCCGCGAGGATTTTCGTAAGTAGGCGAGTACTAGCAATGAATTATACACGTTGTTGTAGCACGTTTTTATTTCCTTTGTGATAATATAATATCATTAATTTTCTCCAAACATTTAAATCTTATTCGATTATTTCCCCAATGAAAAGAGTTCATTTTTTTCTCATTTGTTATGTCAAATTCTATTTTCTCTCCGTTATAACTTTCGTCATCTTTTGCACCAATTACAGGTGTTATTTCAATCATTGCGTCAGGATTATTAATAGAGTCATTTGAATGAGTCAGAAACCTTTCAGATAAGTGAATTTCTTTAATAAATGGTCTCCAACCTTTTTTATAACTTAAGTTTCCTTTTATTCGGTAGTTTATAAGAGATTTACTGTTGAAAAGGTTCAATTTACTGTCAATTATCTTAACTTCAAAAGTGTCAACATTCAGAGCCTCTTGTTTAGACCACCATCCGATTGAGTGAGTTTCAGTTATTTCAACTTTAGGATTTCTCGGTTCAGTCGATAAACTATAGAGCAATAATTTTGGTAGAAGAAAATAATAAGCCAAAGTAAGAATGACTAAAATCAGTCCGCTCCATATTAATATTTTTTTCTTTTTCGTCATTTTGGTCAAATGTGCTACAACGGTTTTGTGTATGGCTCGTTGCAGAAAATCAGCTATGATTTTCCGCCGTAACCGAAATATAGCAAATTGCAATGAATTCCGATTAGGAATTCAGCCGCAATGAGCTATACACGTTGTTGTAGTGCGTTTTTAATTAATCATTTCTTTTAGGTTGTCCGTGTATTTCTCTGGTGCAATGAAATCAACGAAATGTCCATATATAGGACTAATCCATTTTTTCTTTTTATTACTCCAAACTACAATCATATTAAAAGTTTTATTGTAATCCACTTTCTCAATGTCAGTCCAATAAATTTCTTTTTTTACTCCAATTTCATTTTTAATAGTCATTGACTTATCTCCGATTATAATTTTATACCTGTAATAATGCAAGGTTAGATAAAGTCCGATTGAGAAGAATCCAATTAACATTAGCAGAATACTTAAAAGTCCGCCGTTTTCAGGTTCTTTTAGTACAAAAAACAGAACATAGATTAACAACAAGCAAATTGCAAAGCAAAAAAGCCCGAAATAGAGAATCAATTTTCCAGGTTTTAAATCCATTAGATTGATGTTTTTATTTTTTCCATAAATCAGAAATATTTTCAACGGGCAAATAATCCCACCAGTTATAGTTTACAAATCTTTCTCTAATCTTTAATGTATCTTTTTTGTCATTTATCAATTCAAAAGGATAATTTGCAATCATACTATATCTTGGATTATCCTTATCATAGACTACAACGACTAATTTGTCTTTAGGATATTCGTCTCCTTGTTTCCCTTGATATTCAATTCCATTTACATGGTAAACATATCTTGAATAATCATGGTCATGCTTTCCAGATTCCCAATTCGCAACTATTTCTCCATAAGTATATCCAGTATTCTTTTTTATTCCACTGAACGTTGAATAATTCCATGTAAAAATAGTTCCGAATACCAGTAAAAAACCTGTTATGACTATAAAAGAATTTCGCTTTTTACTGTTCATTTTTCAAATGCACTACAACGTGTTTGTGTATGATTAGTTGCGTGGTTAAGCAACTAAGTTAACAAACAAATCACAGATAGAAAATTCCAGCGGAATTTTCGTAAGTAGGCTAGAACTAGCAATTAATTATACACGTTGTTGTGGTTAGTTTTTTTATTCCGTTTCAATTTGTTTATTCATAAAGTTCAAAACTTCTTTAAAATAACTTTCCAAATCTTTATGTTCTTCTTCTCCTGGATACCAATTTGCGAATTTCCAGTATTTCCATTTTTCATTTGTTGAGTTCGGTGGAATAAGTAGAAAGTATTGTTCTTGATTTATTCCACCAACAATTATGCTTTGTTCAAGTTGGTTTCCGATATTTTCAATTCCGTCAATACTATAAGCTTCTATTATAAAACTGTCAATATTTTTAAGAAAGTCAATTTTATTAATCGGCTCAAAAGTCGGTTCGATATCGTTTGGTGCGGAAAATCCATTTGTAATTGATAAAAACTGTTTATAGTCGGTTGGGAATTCAATTCCGAGTCTTTTTTCAGTCAGTTTTATTTCGGTTTCTGAAACAGGTTTTGTTCCTAACCATATATTTTCAGTCTGCTCTTGAGTAAACTCAAAATCAGCTAATTCAACCGCTTTCTTTGATATTTGTTTTAGTAGACTGTTCATTTTTCAAATTAACCACAACGTGTTTGTGTATGGTTAGTTGCGTGGTTAAGCAACTAAGTTAGCAAACAAATCACAGATAGAAAATTCCAGCGGAATTTTCGTAAGTCGGCAGTGACCAAGCAATTAATTATACACAGTGTTGTACCACGTATTTACTATTATGGATTTTCATTATATACTTGGTCAAATTTTAATTCCGATATATTTAGCTGTTTTGACTTTTTGTCAAATTCCATTTTGTTCATTGGACCATAAATTGCGTCTTTATCTCTTCCTAATCTTTTATTCAGGTCAATTATAAAGTATTTAGTATCGCTTAAGTCATCCGAGAATGGATACTTTTGTTTTGCAATTATAAAATCTGTGTTATGTCCAACTGCATATACATAGCTAGAAAGAATTCCTTCATAACTATTCGAGTCATATTTGTATACAATTGCCCGATTCGAAACCATGTCATTCCATCCAACATAATAATTGCCAGTTATCAAATCATGTTCGCTTGGGTTATTCCAACAAGAATTTAATGTCAAAATTCCAATTAAAATCAAAGTGAGTTTTGTTATTCGAAATGTTTTGATCATATGTGGTACAACGGTTTGTGTATGGTTAGTTACGGAAAATCAGTTAGGATTTTCCGACGTTGAGCTAAGTTAATTAATTCAAGCGAATTCCTGCGAAGGAATTCCGCCGTAATTAATTATACACGTTGTTACCCAACGTTTTTTATTCGATTTTTATATTTCCATTTGAATCTCAATCTACTCGAAAATAGATTCCATTCATATCTCATTCCTCCTAATTCCCAATTCACGTCATACTTTTCGGTTTTATTATTCACGTAAGGCGGAATTCCGATTTTCATATGCAACATTGGATCGTTGTTTTTTATGGTTTCATAAAATTCCGATTCGAGAGATGATTTCGGATAGTACTGAATTTCAATTATTGTGCTTTCCTTTTCGCTTTTATATATGTAGAGGTTTATATCGTACAGGTTTTCATAAATCTCCCGTAATTCAGCCGTTATTTTTTCGAGTGATTTAGGTTTCTTTTTATCATTTAATTTTTTTCGTTTACTTCTATTCAGTAAATCATTTTTTATTTCCGACATAATGTAACTGGTATTGTCCGAAATTTTATTCCAACAAGAGTTTCTGGCCATTTCTAATAGAGTAGAAGTAGTTTCTTTTAAATTCTTTTCGAGGTTATTTTTAGTGACTGTTTTCAAATGTTGGGTAACGGTTTGTGTATGGTTAGTTATGGGAAATCCATTAGGATTTTCCGACGTTGAGCTAAGTTAATTAATTCAAGTGAATTTCCTGCGAGGAAATTCCGTAGTAATTAATTATACACGTTGTTACCCAACGTTTTTATTTTTTAATTGTCCGACTAATAATATTATAAAACTTAACATCCATATTCCAAATCCAATTCCGGGTTTTACATTAGCATAAGCTCCTCCTTCGTCTAATGGTATTCTTGAGACTCCGAATGTAAAGAGTCCAGAAATTATTGTCAAAATGGATATTGGTATTTTAAATTTATTGATTTTTTTCTCAAAGATTAAGTTGAAAAAATATAAGATGTTTGCAAGCCAAGGAAGAAAGATGAAAATATCAAATTCAAACATTCCAATTAATCCAAGAACTAATCCAAAAATTCCTATAACTCCAGCTCCGAAAAATATTGGTAAAGCAAGCGAAACCCCATAAAGAAGTATTGAAATATGTTTGAAGGAAAGTTTTTTCATTTATTGAATTGTTCTTGTCATCGCAATTGTCATCATAATCCCGATGTACAGAAATGGAATTGAACTTAAAAAAATCCAAACCAGATTGTTTTTATAGTCAGATTTATGTTTTTTAATCAAAATGATGGTATTTATCAAAGACCAAAAAATTCCTCCGTAAAAGACAAGCAACGAAGTCATACTTCCATATTGATAAATCCAAGTTCCACGATAAGGTTGAACCAAATATTTCAAAAGCATAGCACTCAAACAAATTCCGATTATCAGAATTCCGCTGTTTTTAGTCCAATTTATATTACGAAGTAAAATGTTCAATGTTATGTCAAATGTTGGGTAACAATAGTATATAGAACATATGTTCTATATACACCCAAATATAAGATATATACAACATATGTTATATATATCTTTTATATATCTAGAGGGTTTTTAATTTTCTTAAAAGTAGTCGTAGCTACATGAGTGTAAATCTCTGTTGTTTTAGTAGAGCTGTGACCTAATAATACTTGGATTTGTCTTATGTCAACACCGTCTTCTAAAAGGTGAGTTGCAAAACTATGTCTTAACATATGTGGTGTTACAGTAATTTGTATTCGAGCTTTTATTGCTGCATTTTTTACTATTTGGCCAACGCTTTGTGCGGAATATTGTTTTCCATAAAGCCCTTCAAAAATATATTTTTCTGGTTTCCATTGTTTATAGTAGTCTCGTAAATCTTTTAATAATGCATGAGAAAGCAGCGTATAACGATCCTTTTTACCCTTAGCTGCATCAATGCGTATTAGCATTCGTTTACTATCAATATCTGAAATTTTTAAATGGATTAACTCGTTTCTTCTAATCCCAGACGAATACAAAAGACTTACAATACATTTGTGTTTTAAATTATTTGTATTTGTAATAACTTTTAAAACATCTTCTTTTGAAAGTACTTTTGGTAATTTTTTTGCCTTTCTCGGTCTTTCTATTTGATAAAACCTATTTGGCATACCTAGTACAGATTCGTAATAAAATTTAATACTGTTTATAGCTATATTTATATAAGAATCAGATTTATTTTCTTGAATTAATTTGAGAATATAGTTTCTAACATCATTTTCATTGATTTGTATTAATTCTTTGGCTTTGTGATAGTTTATAAATGTTTCAAAGGCAAGAATATAAGATTTCACAGTATTATTAGCGTATTTTTTTAATTGTAACTTATCTAAGTACGAAGTAGGACAGTGGCGAAAATTTTCTGGTAGAGATCTTTGTCTAAACCAAGTTATATCCATGGGCTCAATATTATCATTTATTGGTTTTTTATCAAAAAAGTAATTACAATTCACCCAAACAATGCCACTAAAAATATTGAATATTTCATTAAGGTTATCATTTGAGTTTAGAACATAAGCCATATTAAATTCATGACTCCATTTTACATTAGGCAGTTCTTTAACAAGTGCCTGAATGACTTTGTCTGTATTGAATTGTAAACCTATATATCTTTTATCTTTAATTAAAAGATGCTTTAAAGTAACGCTCCTTCCTTTTTCCATAAAGTCTTGTTTTAAGCAATTTAATGGATGTAAATGATTTAATCGTATATTATTCGAATAGGATACGTATAAAATACGTTTAATTTAATAATGATGAGATTTTATAAGAAATGTTTGTGTTGTGAGAAAGAATTAGTAGGTAGAACCGATAAGAAGTTTTGTGACCCTCAATGCAAAAGTACTTATCAATACAGGAAATCGAAGGAGAAACCTGAACGGTTTTATAATAAAGTTGATAATAAGTTAAAGCTTAATCGAAAAATAATGAAGGAATATAATAAAGGAGGTAAGGTGACAGTTAGAGCAAATATACTTACTCAAGAAGGCTTTGATCCTAATTTCTTTACCCATTATTGGAAAAATAAAAATGGTGATGTTTACTTTTTTGTGTATGAATTTGGGTTTCTAAAAAAAGAGGAGCATAATATTGAAAAATATATTCTTATAAAGTGGCAACCTTATATGGAAAAAGCCATGACAAATATAAAAAGCTCATAGAATAGCATTTAGTACGCCTTAAACAAAAAAGAGGGCAGAACGCCCTCTTGTATATCGTTAAAGATTCTAAATCTATTCTGCCGCCTCTTCCATAGTATGGTATACATTCTGCACATCATCATCCTCTTCGAGCTTCTCTAATAGTTTTTCTACATCAGCAGCTTGTTCTGCAGTTATAGCTTTTGTGACTTGAGGAATGCGCTCAAAACCAGAAGAAATAATCTCAATGGAGTGTTCCTCTAAGTAGGCTTGTATTTTCCCAAAGCTTTCAAAAGGTGCATATATCAAAATACTTGTTTCCTCATTGCCATCAGCATCTTCGTCAGTATCTTCAAAAATCTCCTCAACACCAAAATCAATGAGTTCTAATTCTAATTCTTCTAAATCTAAATCCTCACCTTTAATCTTAAAATTACAAGTATGGTCAAACATAAAAACAACTGAGCCAGACGTGCCTAAACTACCATCTGTTTTATTAAAATAAGAGCGTACATTAGCTACAGTACGTGTATTATTGTCTGTTGCGGTTTCTACAAGTACTGCGATACCATGTTGCGCATAACCTTCAAAAATAACTTCTTTATAATCTCCTTGGCCTTTTTCACTTGCTTTTTTAATAGCACGCTCTACATTAGCTTTTGGCATATTAACGGCCTTCGCATTCTGTATAATTGCTCTTAGTCGAGAGTTACTATCTGGATCTGGACCACCATCTTTCACTGCCATAACAATGTCTTTACCTATACGTGTAAAGGCTTTGCTCATAGCAGACCAGCGTTTCATTTTTCTTGCTTTTCTAAATTCAAAAGCTCTTCCCATAGTGTGCGTGTTTTAATTTGGGTAAATTTAATTAAATAAGTGTTTTTATAAAAGCCTATTCGTCAGCTTCTACTATTTCTTCAATAGCTTCTGCTAATTTAAAGTCTTTAAGGGTGACTCCATCAGCATCGTGTGTAGATAATGAGATTTTAAGCACATTATATACGTTGCTCCAATTTGGATGGTGGTTTTGTGCTTCGCACTCAAAAGCGATTCTACTCATAGCACTAAAACAGTCTTTAAAATTATCGAACTCCAATTCTACATGTATAGCATTATCGTAGTAATCCCATTCTGGTAAGTGTAATAACTTCTTTTCTATTGTAGATGCGTCTAATTTCATAGTATAATATTGATTAGTGGAAAATTAAGAAATAATAAGACTTAAGTCAAGACTATTTTTGAAGTTCTTCTAAAACTTTTCTACTTGTTATCTGAAGATGTTTTGGTAACTTATTGTATTTAGGTAAAACCGCTAAATAACGATCATCATTAGTTGTATATACATGCTTTAATAAAGCTTTTTCTTTACTTATAAATGCTATAATATCTTTTATAAATTCATCGTGATGCACCAAGTCTGTACTGCCCAAATGAAAAATCCCATATTTATTTCTGTTAATGATGTAATGAATTTGTTGCGTTACTTTTTTATCTAAAGTGACATTCATTATTAAATTCGGAAATATCTCTACCGATTCTTTTGTTGCGATAGCTTGCTTCATATCTTGTATTCGAGGACAATTAATGCCAAACACCATAGGAAGTCTAACAATTGCTACTTGCCGTTTTGGTAAGCGCAGTAAAAGGTTTTCAATTTTTATTTTAAAATGCCCATAAACACTATGGCTTAAGGTTTTGTCGAGTTCGTAACTTGGGTATTTACTATAGGCATCAAAAGCATTGGCAGATGATAAAAAGATAATTCTGCAACCAGAGGTAATGACATATTCGGCAATGTGTTGATGTGCTATGATTTGCGCATTAAAATCACCTCTAAGTGTAGAAATAATAATCGATGGCTTACAGGCTTCTAGAATTTCATAAACATCATCTTCATCAACATTGTATTGAAAGAATTGCTTGTTATTTTCAAATTCAGCTTTTGGAGTACGATAAGTGCCGTAGGTTCTAAAGTAAGGCCCTAATTCTTTGTAGATAGAATAACCAATATAGCCACTAGCTCCAAGTATAAGTATACGATGCTTTTGTTCGTCCTTCTTCATTCATCAATCATCATTAATATATTTTACCCTTTGTAGAAAGGTAACTTTACAACCGTAGCAGGAATCGCTTTTTTACGCACCTGAATATTAATTTTACTATCGATCTTAGAAAATACTTTTGGTACATACCCCAAACCAATACCAACTCCTAACATCGGACTCATAGTACCTGAGGTTACATTACCAATCGTTTTTCCACTGCTGTCAACAATATCATAGCCTTGTCTAGGAATTCCGCGATCGTCTAATTTAAAAGCAACTAATTTACGTTCTGGTGTACGTTCTTTTTCGTCTTTTAAAGCATCACTATTGGTAAAATCTTTATTGAACTTACAAACCCATCCTAAGCCAGCTTCAATAGGAGACGTGGTATCGTCTATGTCATTACCGTATAAACAATAGCCCATTTCTAAACGCAAAGTATCTCTTGCAGCTAATCCGATTGGTTTAATGCCAAAATCTGCACCAGCTTCTAATACCTTATCCCAAACTTGTTTAACTTCAGAATTCTTGCAGTAAATTTCAAACCCACCACTGCCTGTATAACCAGTCGCAGAAATAATTACATGCTCTATACCTGCAAAATCACCGATCACAAAATTGTAGAATTTTATGTCTGATAAATCATGGCTAGACAAAGATTGCATCGCTTCTACAGCTTTAGGACCTTGAATGGCTAATAAAGAATAATCTTCACTTAAATCGCGCATTTCTGCACCAACATCATTTTTAGACGAAATCCAGTTCCAATCTTTTTCTATGTTACTTGCATTTACAACAAGCAAATAGGTCTCGTCTTTAATTTTGTAAATAATTAAATCATCTACAACACCACCATCATCATTTGGTAAGCAACTGTATTGTGCTTTGCCAATTTCTAATTTAGACGCATCATTACTAGATACTTTTTGGATTAATGCCAATGCATTAGGCCCTTCAATTAAAAATTCTCCCATGTGAGATACATCAAAAACTCCCACATCTTTTCTAACAGTTTCGTGTTCAATATTTACACCTTCGTATTGTACAGGCATATTATAGCCTGCAAAAGGAACCATTTTAGCACCAAGTGCTTCGTGAGTAGAGGATAATGCAGTATCTTTCATTTTGATGTTGTTTAATTTTAGATGAGCAAAATTACATAAATTTTATGCTTCTTCTTTAACTAAAGTGCATAAAAAAACCACCAAATTAGAGGTGGTTTTTTACTGTATGTTTAGTTTAGAATCGATACCTAACACTAAAGGCAATATCAAAATCTAAATCATCTCTATAATCACCAAAACCAAGTTCTGGTCTAAAGTCTAAAGATAATTGTAATGGAAAGTCAAAATTGTACTCAATACCAATATCACCAGCAGCAAAAACAAATGTATCGCCATCAATGTCATTGTTATCAAAGTTAATTGATGCAACACCACCACCAACACCAGCATACCAATTAAAATCACCATCTAATTGCCAAACCCACTGATATAGACCTGTTAATTGAAAAGCAGTAAAAGAATTTCCACTTCTCCAACCTAAATCTAGTTCTAATCGGTTATTGTCACCAAGTGCACGTTGATAAGAGATTTCTGTACCTAAACCATCATTATCACCTATTCTTAAACCTATAGCATTGTCTGCTATGTCTTGTGCATTCATAAATGCAAATCCTACAAAAATTGCAAAACTTGTTAAAATTAATTTTCTCATTGTATTACGTTTTTTATTGATTCTATTAATCATTACAAAAATAACGCCAAAACATAATTTATATTAGATTTGTTTATAGTTTTATAAACATATTTATACAATTTAATGCATCATCAAAATACTTTACAAAATTTAAAAGCCAAACTCAGCGGTGAGTTGCATTTTGATGATTTAATGCTAAAACTCTATGCTACTGATGCCTCAGTATATAGGAAATTGCCCTTAGCAGTTGCTTTGCCAAAGACTACTGACGATATTAAAACGCTAGTTGATTTTGCCAAGACTAATAACACCTCATTAATTCCTAGAACGGCTGGGACCTCTTTAGCAGGACAATGTGTAGGAGAAGGTATTATAGTCGATGTTTCTAAATATTTTACTCGAATTATTGATGTCAATGAAAAAGATAAGACGGTAACTGTTCAACCTGGAGTGGTACGCGATGAATTGAATAATTACCTAAAGCCGTTTGGATTATTTTTTGGGCCAAACACATCAACGTCTAATCGCTGTATGATTGGCGGTATGGTTGGTAATAACTCTTCTGGCACAACATCAATACAGTATGGGGTCACACGTGATAAGGTCCTAAGTTTAAAAACGGTATTGAGCGATGGAAGTGAAGTTGAGTTTTCTAATATTTCAGTTGAAGCGTTTCAGCAAAAACAAAAGCTAAAAACGCTTGAAGGGGATATTTATAGAACAATCTACGAAGCTTTAAAGCCTAAAGCAATTCAAAAACAAATCATTGATAATTTTCCTAAACCAGAAATACATCGTAGAAATACAGGTTATGCTATTGACGAACTGATAAAATCAGAAGTATTTTCAAATTCAAATTCAAGTTCAGCTTCACAGTTTAATATGTGTAAACTTTTAGCAGGAAGCGAAGGTACACTAGCGTTTACAACAGAAATCACATTGCAATTAGATGAGTTGCCACCAGCTAAAAACGCTATGGTAGCTTTACATTTTGAGAGTATTGCTAAATGCATGCAGTCTGTTGAAACATTAATGCAGCATAATCTGCATACTTGTGAGATGATGGATGATTCTATTTTAAATCTCACAAAGCACAATAAAACTCAGCAGGCAAATCGTCAATTTATAGAGGCTAATCCTGTTGCCATTTTAATGTGCGAATTAAAAGCAGAAACCGAAAAATTGCTTCAAATACAGATTGATAGCTTTTTAAAAACGGTCAACACACTTAATTTAAGTTATGCTGCACCAATTCTTAAAGGCAATGATATCGTTAAAGCTTTAGAGTTACGAAAGGCAGGTTTAGGTTTATTGGGCAATATCATAGGAGATAAAAAGGCTGTGGCTTGTATTGAGGATACTGCTGTGGCACTAGGAGATTTAGATAATTACATTGCTGAATTTACGACCTTAATGAAATCGTATAATCAAAAGGCTGTGTATTATGCTCATGCTGGAGCAGGTGAATTACATTTAAGACCAATACTAGATTTAAAGCAATCTGAAGACGTTAAATTGTTTCGGCAAATTACAACAGATCTTGCCAAATTAGTTAAGAGGTATCAAGGTTCTATGTCTGGTGAGCATGGTGACGGTATTGTTAGAGCAGAATTTATTCCGTTAATGATAGGTGATGCCAATTATAAAATTATAAAGCACATAAAGTCTGTTTTTGATCCTAAGCATATTTTTAATCCAGGTAAAATTGTAGACCCTTACCCTATGGATAAAAATCTACGGTATCAAGTTGATAGAAAGGAACCAGAAATTAAGACACTTCTAGATTTTTCTAACTCACAAGGCATATTGAGAGAGGCAGAAAAGTGTAATGGTTCTGGTGATTGCAGAAAGCTTCCAGAATTTGGTGGTACCATGTGTCCAAGCTATAGAGCTACGAAAGACGAAAAAAATACAACTAGAGCACGAGCTAATGCTTTAAGAGAGTTTTTAACCAATTCTGAAAACGCCAACAAGTTTAATCATAGCGAACTAAAAGAGGTTTTTGATTTATGTTTAAGTTGTAAAGCTTGTGCTTCTGAATGTCCAAGTAGTGTAGATGTAGCAAGTTTAAAAGCAGAATTTCAATACCAGTATCAAAAAGCTAATGGTTTTAGATTTAGGGATAAGTTCTTTGCTAATTCTACTAAATATAATAAAATAGCATCGAAATTCCCTAAGCTTTTTAATGGGCTGTTTCAAACCAAATTTATAGCTGGTTATATGAAGTTAGTTTTAGGTATTCATCCAAAGCGAAGCTTTCCGGAAATTTCTAAACCATATTCTAAAATAGATTCAGAATCCAAGACCATTGATGATACTAAAAAGGAGGCAAAAACTGTCTATTTATTTGTAGATGAATTTATTAATTATTTAGAATCTTCTATAGCGATTGACTCTAAACTTTTACTTGATAAATTGGGGTACAATGTTCTTATTTTAAGTAAATTAGAGAGTGGTCGATCTTTTTTATCTAAAGGCTTTTTAGAAGAAGCTAAGGCTATTGCAAATACAAATATTACTTACTTAAAAGAAAAGATTAATGAAGACAGCGTGTTAATAGGAATTGAACCTTCTGCGATTCTTACTTTTAAAGATGAATACCTAAAATTAGCAGATAATATAGATGCAGCCAAGTCTATTGCAAAGCATAGCTTTTTAATAGAAGAATTTATTCAGCAAGAAATAGAACTAGGTAACATTACTACAGAGCAATTTACTAAAGAGCGTAAAACCATTAAGTTTCATGGACATTGTCACCAAAAGGCCTTAACAAATCAAAAGTCGAGTTTTGATATGCTTAATCTGCCTAAAAATTACAAAGTAACAATTATTCCAAGTGGTTGTTGCGGAATGGCTGGTAGTTTTGGTTACGAAAAAGCGCATTATGAAGTGAGTATGCAAGTTGGTGAACAAACACTATTTCCTGCTGTTAGAAAAGCTTCTGATGACACAGTCATTTCTGCGAATGGTACAAGTTGTAGGCATCAAATTAAGGATGGCACTGGTAGAGTAGCAAAACATCCTATTACAATTTTAAAAGAAGCATTGTTATAAATGGACACTGTCATTGCGAGGACAAAGGACATGGCAATCTTTTCAAAGTAAACCTTATACAATTTTTGTTTCTATTGATATAACTTTTACTTTAGCCAAAAATATGTTGATATGGCAGGAAATTCCTTCGGAAAATTATTTAAACTCACCACTTTTGGTGAATCTCATGGTAAAGCCATTGGCGGAATTATTGATGGCTGTCCTGCTGGATTAGAGCTCGATTTTGAAGCCATTCAGAATGAAATGGAGCGTCGTAAACCAGGTCAATCTAAAATTGTTACACAGCGCAAAGAACCTGATACTGTTGAATTTTATTCAGGAATTTTTGAAGGCCAAACCACAGGAACTCCAATTGGGTTTGTGATACATAATACCAATCAAAAATCAAACGATTATTCACATATAAAAGACGTGTATCGCCCTAGTCATGCAGATTACACTTATGATCAAAAATATGGCGTACGTGATTATAGAGGAGGAGGTAGAAGCTCTGCAAGAGAAACGGCTTGTCGTGTTGTAGCTGGTGCTATTGCAAAACAAATGTTGTCTTCTGTAAAAGTAAACGCGTTTACATCTTCAGTAGGTGATATTTTTATTGATAAGCCTTATCAAGATTTAGATTTTTCTAAAATTGAATCTAATGTCATTCGTTGTCCAGATGAAGCTACAGCTGAGAAAATGATAGCTAAAGTACAGGAAGTAAAAAAACAAGGGGATACCATTGGTGGTACCATAACTTGTGTATTACAAAATGTTCCTGTGGGTTTAGGAGAACCTGTTTTTGATAAACTGCATGCAGAACTCGGCAAAGCCATGTTATCTATTAATGCAGTAAAAGGCTTTGAATATGGAAGCGGTTTTTGTGGTGCGAAAATGAAAGGTAGCGAACACAATGATAAGTTTAATGAAGATGGAAGTACACAAACTAATTTATCTGGTGGAGTACAAGGCGGTATAAGTAATGGTATGGATATATACTTTAGAGTTGCTTTTAAGCCCGTAGCGACAACATTACAAAAACAAGATACCATAAATAGTAAGGGTGAACCTGTAGAAATGCAAGGCAAAGGACGTCACGATCCATGTGTTGTGCCAAGAGCTGTACCAATTGTTGAAGCTATGGCTGCATTGGTTTTAGCGGATTATGTCTTGTTAGATAGAGTAAGTAAGCTATAATTCTTATTTACATAATTAGTGAAAGTTGTTCAATTTTAATTAATTTAGTGCAACTAACTAACCACTATGAAACCATCTTCTAAGCATTTATTGCTTTACCTCATTATTGTATTTATATTTTTAGGATGTTCTTCCGTTAAAACGGTTCCGTTTGAGAATTATGTAGATACTAAAACTAAAAAAACTCATGCTCAAGTAATAAAGACTTACAACCTCGAGAACAAAGGAGTTTATGTAAGTAATGAATTTGATTGTGCACGTTTAAATGGTGTTAAACAACTTAATGATAGTACAGCAGTATTAGATATTTATCCAGAAAATTCACCGATTAATAATAGTGCCTATTTTGCTTTTAAAGCTTGGTCTAACACTCCCAAGGATTTTTATTTTGAGTTTAAATATCCAATAGGTTACAAGCACAGGTACGTTCCTAAAGTGAAAAGGAATAATGTATGGAAGGCAGTAGATTCTTCTCAAATTTTTAGAAATGATAGCATTGTTACTGTAAAATTGAGCCTTGATAAGGAACCCATAGTGGTAGCAGCACAAGAGTTACAATCTTCTAAAGATGTTAAAAAGTGGTATACAAACCTCATTAAAGGTAAAGAAGATTATGTAAGACTTGAGTCTTTTGGATCAACAACTTTAGGTAGAAATTTGCCAGTTTTAGATATTTACAGAGGTAATCCAGAAGGCAAGGAACTTATCGTTTTATTGACACGTCAGCATCCACCAGAAGTTACTGGCTTTTTTGCGTTTCAAGAGTTTTTAAAAACAGTTTTAGGTGATTCTGCTTTATCTGAAGAATTTCTTAACACCTATAGAGTATTGGCATTTCCAATAATGAACCCCGATGGCGTAGATTTAGGACATTGGAGACATAACGCTAATGGTGTAGATACGAATAGGGATTGGTCTAAGTATAACCAGCCAGAGATTAAACAAGCTGTAAAATACATTACTGAAAAAGTAAAACAAGATAAAAATAAAATTGTCCTTGGTTTAGACTTTCACTCAACATGGCATGATGTTTTTTATACCAATAAAATTAGAGAGAATACAACTTTCCCCAACTTTATAGACGATTGGTTTACCGCTTTAGAAAAAGAAATTCCGGGATATAAAGTAAATGAGGCCTCAGGAAATAGTACCAAACCTGTTTCTAAAGGCTGGTTTTTATATGGTCATAATGCAGTTGGGATTACATATGAAATAGGGGATAAGACACCTAAAGATAAAATTAAACGCATGGGTAGAGTCTCAGCAACAGAAATGATGAAAATTTTAATAAAAAGATAGATGCGTCAATTTTGTTCTCTTTTAACTGTACTAAGTGTATTACTACTATCCTGTGGTAAAGAAAAAATTGAGGTAGATATTTTAATTGTAAATGGAACTGTTTATGATGGAAAAAGCATAGATTCATCTGCAAATTCAATTGGAATAAAGGATGATAAAATTGTATTTATAGGTAATGTTGAAGATGTATCCATTACTTCCAAAAAAACAATTGATGCTTCTGGCTTAATAGTGTCACCGGGTTTTATTGACCCTCATACACATGCAGATAGAGATTTGAACGTTGCTAAAACGTCTCATAATCAACCTTTTTTATTTCAAGGTATTACTACAGTAATCGTTGGTAATGACGGGGATAGTTTTTATCCTGCTTCAAAGTATATTGATTTATATGAAACTCATGGTATAGGAACAAATGCAGTATTACTAGTTGGTCATGGTACAATTAGAGAACAAGTTATGGGTAAAAGTGATAGGAAGGCAACAGCTGATGATATCACTAAAATGAAAGCCTTAGTTGCACAAGAAATGAATTCTGGAGCATTCGGAATTTCAACAGGTTTGTTTTATTCACCTGGAAGTTATTCTAATACGGAAGAAGTAATTGCATTGGCAAAATCAGTAGCTGAATATGGTGGTGTTTATGACACCCATTTACGAGATGAAAGCTCTTATACTGTAGGTTTAGTACCAGCAATAGAAGAAGCTATAGAGATTGGGAGACAAGCCAAATTACCAATTCATATTTCTCATATAAAATGCCTAGGAGTAGATGTTTGGCATCAAAGTGATTCCATCATTAAATTAGTAGGTGATGCACAAAAGGAAGGCATAAGTATAACAGCCAATCAATATCCTTATGATGCTTCTGCAACAGGCTTAAAAGCTGCTGTAGCCCCACGTTGGGCAGAGAGTGGAGGAAAAGATTCTCTTTTTATTAGATATCACAATAAAGACTTAAAGCAAAGAATTCTTAAAGACACTAAGACTAATATTACACGTCGAGGTGGCCCTGATAAATTATTAATTGTCAAATCTGAAGATTCAGCCTTTATTGGTAAAACACTTTTAGACATCTCTAAAATGCTTAACACCTCTCCGGAAGAAGCCGTTTTTAAAGCTCTAGAAAGCGGCTATGTTAGAGTCGCGTCTTTTAATATGAACACAAAAGATATTCATAAATTTATGCAGCAATCATGGGTGGTTACGGGCTCTGATGGTAATACAGGACATCCCAGAAAATATGGTTCTTTCCCAAGAAAGTATAACAAGTATGTAAAAGAAGACCAAGTTATTAATTTGGCAACTTTTATAAATAACAGTACGTCTAAAACGGCAGAGATATTTAAAATTTCAAAGAGAGGACAATTACTAGAAGGTAATTTTGCTGATATCATCATTTTTAACCCAGAAAATTTTAGAGATAAAGCAGATTACAAAGATGCTTTTCAGCTTTCTATAGGCTTAGAGTATAGTATTATCAATGGGCAAATTTCAATTGAAAACGGAAAGTTTAATGATGAATTGAATGGACGTGTATTAAAAAAAACAAGATAGATTTCTATGCATATTCATATTTATTTAAGTCTATGGCTTCTTAAACTAAAAACAAATATCTAACTTGTTGCCAAATTCTAACTAAGAAAACTAATAACACTAACTATGAAACGAGCATATTCAAAATTGTATCACTCTACGTAATGATCAATAACGAATAGCATGTGACCATAATAAAGTAATAAACATCAACACATGAAAAAATTAGCATTACACTGGAAGATTTTAATAGGAATGGTACTCGGTTTGGTATTTGGATTTATTATGCTCCAAATAGATGGCGGCAAGGGGTTTGTTTCAGATTGGATTAAACCACTAGGAACCATTTTTGTAAAACTTTTAAAGCTAATTGCTATTCCATTAATTTTAGCTTCACTTATAAAAGGAATATCAGATTTAAAAGATATTTCTAAGTTTAAGAATATTGGTTTAAAAACTATAGGCATATATATTGTTACGACAGTAATTGCTATTTCAATTGGTTTAGCCTTAGTAAACATATTTCAACCTGGTGATGGTGTTTCAGAAGAAACTATAGCTAAATTAACTCAGACTTATTCAGAAAATAGTAGTGTTAAAGCAAAAATTGCTGAAGCTTCCAAACAGATGGATTCTGGTCCATTACAGTTTTTAGAAGATATGGTACCAGATAATGCATTTTCTGCATTAAGCAATAACAAATTGATGCTACAGGTAATTTTCTTTGCTATATTTTTAGGCATTTCATTATTGCTTATAGGAGAAAAGAAAGCCGCTCCATTAAAAAACTTTTTTGATTCGTTAAACGATGTTGTATTAAAAATGGTGGATTTAATAATGCTTTCTGCGCCTTATGCTGTTTTTGCATTATTAGCAAATGTTGTTGTGTCTTCTGATGATCCAGATATTCTTTATGCATTATTAAAATATGCAGGTGTAGTTGTGTTAGGATTAGTTTTAATGATTGTTTTTTATTGTATTCTAGTTGGTACTATTACTAAAAAGAACCCTTTTTGGTTCCTAAAGCAAATGAGTCCAGCACAATTATTAGCTTTCTCTACAAGTAGTAGTGCAGCAACATTACCTGTAACTATGGAGCGCGTAGAAGAACATATTGGAGTCGATAAAGAAGTCTCTAGTTTTGTTTTACCAGTTGGTGCTACAATTAATATGGATGGTACTAGCTTATATCAAGCAGTAGCTGCTGTATTTATTTTTCAAGCTTTAGGATTAGATTTAACTTTTGGAGATCAGATAACAATCGTTTTAACTGCATTATTAGCTTCAATAGGTAGTGCAGCCGTTCCTGGAGCTGGTATGGTAATGCTAGTTATTGTTTTAGAATCTGTTGGCCTTCCTCCAGAATTATTACCAATAGGTTTAGCTTTAATATTTGCTGTTGATAGACCTCTAGACATGTGTAGAACGGTTGTAAACGTTACTGGTGATGCAACTGTCTCTATGGTTGTTGCAAAATCTGTTGGCAAACTTGGTGAACCTAATGTGAAAAATTGGGATGATAATTATGATGATGTGAAATAATTTTTCATCCTCATTAAAAGTTATTACATTTAGTATAAGATATTACCAACCAAAATTATATTACAATGAATGTTTGCTTTATAATGTATCCATGGGAAGACATTGACCCAGAAAACGATACGAGCTTGGCTTTAATTAAAGAGTGTGTTAAGCGTGGACATGGTCTTGCCATGTGTACACCAGCTAACCTAACCATTAGAGATAGCGTTACTAATGCCTTCTGTAATGTAATAGGTAGAATGGAAAAAGTGCCTTCTACACTAAAATCCTTTTATAATAAAGTAAAACTTAGAGAGGAAATGTTACCATTAGCTGGGTTTGATGCTATTTTCTTTAGAGCCAACCCTCCCTTAGATCCGTTAATGCTTAATTTTTTAGATTCGGTTAAGGACGATGTATTTATTATTAATTCATTGCAGGGCATGCGTGAAGCTAATAATAAACTATATACAGCTGCCTTTGGTGACGCGCATAGTAATATTATTCCCAATACACATGTGTCTAAAAACAAGAAATATTTAGTACAACAGATAAAGGAATCTAAAGCTGATAAAATGATTTTAAAACCGCTCAATGGTTTTGGAGGTTCTGGTGTAATTTTGATTGAAAAATCGGCAATGAACAATATTAATTCACTCCTAGATTTTTATATCTCGGCTGGTGATGGTGAATCTAACTATGTTATTCTTCAAGATTATATAGAAGGTGCAGACCAAGGCGATGTTAGAGTTTTATTATTGAATGGTGAACCCGTTGGAGCCATGCGACGTATTCCAGGTTCTGATGATCATCGCTCTAATGTATCTGCAGGCGGTAGTATAGCAAAGCATACACTCACAAAAGCAGAAAAGGCATTGTGTAAACAAATTGGTCCTAAATTAGTAAAAGATGGATTGTATTTTGTTGGTATTGATGTTATTGGTGGAAAACTCGTTGAGGTTAATGTGATGTCACCAGGAGGGATCACTTACATTAATAAAGTTTATAAGAACAAGCGTAAGGTTGAAGAAAAAGTAATAGACTTTTTAGAAAGTAAAGTCATTGATCAATTACAGGCTTTTGATAGACGTGCACGATTACGTAAAGCCGTTGATGAAGCTTAATTAATATTGCATGTCAAAAATTAGTCAACTTAATACGCCATTAGTCTCAGTTGATTGGCTTAATGATAATAGAGATACTTCAAATTTAATTGTATTAGATGCTACAATTAATAAAGTAATTGATGCAACTTCAATTAGAATTCCTAAAGCTCGTTTCTTTGATATTAAGAAAAAATTTAGCGATGTTAAAGCTAAATTTCCAAGTACGCTGCCTAGTGTTGAACAATTTCAAACTGAAGCGCAAAAATTAGGTATTAATAGCGACTCTATTATTGTAGTTTATGATGATAAAGGTATTTACTCTAGTGCTAGAGCTTGGTGGTTATTCAAAGTATTTGGATTTAAGAATGTAGCCGTTTTAGATGGCGGATTACCAGAGTGGAAACATCAAGGGTTTAAGGTCGAAAATTTCACGGATAAAACTTATCCTCAAGGTAATTTTGAAGCCAAATACTATTCAAACTTAATGACCAATTTTAAAGGTGTTAATATCTATTCTAATGCGTCTAAGACTTTGATTTTAGATGCACGATCAGAAGCACGTTTTAAATGTATGGTTGATGAACCCAGAGAAGGACTAAGGAGAGGAGCTATTCCAAATTCAAAAAACTTGCCTTACACTGAATTATTTAATGGCAACATAATGAAGCCTAAAGCTGAACTGTCTATAATCTTTGCTAATTTAGTAAAAGACAAAGCACAACTTGTTTTTAGTTGTGGTTCTGGTATTACTGCCTGCATATTAGCTTTGGCTGCCTCAATTTGTGATTATAAAGAATTAGTAGTCTATGATGGTTCATGGACAGAATATGGAACGTTAACAGATTAATATGAAAACAATCGATTGGACAAGAGATGAACTTGTAGCATATATTTTATTATTTGCTGCCAATTCAGATTTTAAAGAAGATAATAAAGAACGGAATGTCATTATATCTAAAGTGGATATGAATACCTTTCAGGACATCCATGAAGAGTTTGATAATGATAACGATTATCAAGGTATTAAAAAGATAATGGCGAGTCTAGAACAACATAATTACAGCAAAGATGATGTTGAGGTGCTATTAGCTGATATTAAGGTCTTATTTTTCTCTGATGGTGAATTTAATATCAATGAACGAAACATGCTTAAATCATTAGAGCGCTTATTTAAAACTTTGTGATGCTTAGACTTTCTATAGATTCCATTATTTCTAAAATACAAGCAGAAGAAGCATTTGAAGCGATTTCTGATGATTATGCATTCACCTTAAAGATTAGTAAATATGTACCTTATGCATGTGCAGCTGTACATGATGGGCATCAATTTAGAAAAGACCTTTGGGATAATTGTTTGCATACTGAATATGAGCGATGGTATGAGGAAGATCCAGAAACCAAGAATATGGTAATTTCTCATCCTATTGTAATTGCTGGATGTGATTCGAGATTTGAATACGACCTAAATCGCGATCCTGAAAACGCTGTTTTTGAAACCGCTTGGGGAAAACAACTGTGGAGAAATCCATTGCCAGAACATGAAAAAACTAAAAGTCTTCAAAAGCATACTAATTTTTATAACGTCGTACATGCTCTAATATCTAAACTTGAAGATAAGTTCGGGATTTGTATCGTTTATGATATGCATAGTTATAATTGGCAACGTTGGGATAGGGAAGTGCCAACATGGAATTTGGGAACTTCTAATATAGATAATGAACGTTTTGGTGAACAAGTAGAGTCATGGAGACAGGCTTTAGCAAGTATAAAGCTGCCACATAATATTAAACCTACTGCTAAGATTAATGACACGTTTCAAGGGAATGGATATTTCTTGAAATTTATTACCAGTAATTTTAATAATAGCTTAGTTTTGGCAACAGAAATAGCAAAAGTGTATTGCGATGAATATAAGCAGATTAATTATCCAGAGGTGGTTACTGCTGTAGAGCAACAATTGCAAACACTTTTACCTAAACACGCTAACGCATTTTATAATACGTTTAAAGACTAATGTCCCAAATTAAAACTACAGAAGAGTTTCAAGACTTATTTGATATAGATAGTAATCTTAATCGATTGGTAAAAAACATTGAATTACTCAATTATATCAATCCGTTAAATATAGCTTCAGAAAAGAAGAAGTTTTATGCTTCTAAATATAATTATGAACCACAGTTTAAGTATCCTAAAATAAGATTTAATGGCTACAAACTACATCGCTTATTCTTCTCTCAGCGTTTAGAGCGTATTGAAGATGATGATATTAGGCAATTGTATGAAGATGTAATTTATGAATACTCTGGATTAATAGAATGTATTCAAACTATTGGTCAAGGCAGAAAATTCTACTTCAATAGTCTGAAGAGTTTTGGTACTCCAACTGAAAAGGATATTGAAAATGCTAAATTTATACTTCGTTTTGACGATTCAGAATTTGATGAGGAAATGCTTCCAATGTATAATGCAGAAGAAGCAAGAAATTACTTTGATGAATTTTCTAAACGCTACGATTTTAAGTATAACATAAAAATTTCTAATAATCTGTCTGCCGCAGCTATGGTTTTAAATAATACGCAGACTTTAGTACTCCGTAAAAGCCATAAGTACAGTTTAAATCAACTTAAAGTATTAACTAATCATGAGATAGGTGTGCATATGGTAACGACTTTTAATGGTTTAGATCAACCGCTAAAAGTATTCTCTAATGGTTTACCAAATAATGTTGAGACTCAAGAAGGTTTGGCTGTTTACTCTGAATTTATGAGTGGTTGTTTGACTATAGAGCGTCTTAAAGAGTTGGCCTTTAGAGTTATTGCTGTAAATAGTTTAAATAAAGGCTATAATTTTTCGGATACCTTTCATTTATTACATAATCAGTACAAACTCAATAGAGATAAAGCCTTTGCCATTACATTACGTGTGCATAGAGGCGGAGGTTTTACCAAAGATCATTTGTATTTAAGAGGCTTACGAAATGTGTATAGATATGCTCAAGAAGGAAATGATTTGGGCGTACTATTGACAGGGAAAGTAAGTGAAGAGTATTTATCTACAATAAAAAAATTACAAGAGCTTGATTTAGCAATTAAACCTAAGTATTACACAGATGCATACGAGAGTAATGACAATAAAAACTCTAATCTTGATTTTATTTTAAAGAGTTTAAAGTGATGAGTCTGTCGAAGCAAAAACCTCAAAGCCAAACGTTTCCGTCTATCATAATCTGATACCATAAAGAGTTTAGACTAATCCCTTTATAGAATTCAACTCATTCCTAACTAACAGAAGTTAGGGTTAAACTGACATCATCTTGCTTTGAGGTCTAAAATACTAACTTGAGCTAAAACCATTAACTTAAAAGCTCAGATCTAAATTACCTTTTATATAAAACTAAAAAAACCAATACTTAGTGTATTGGCTTTTTAATTGAGTAAATGCTATTTTTTGATAAGTTAAAGGTTAACACGTTTTCCTTTTGGGTATTTCACAGCATACGAATGTTTTACTTTTTCTGCTTCACCAGATTTTAAACTAAGAATCCATTTTAGAAGACCTTTGTCTTTATCATATTCTGAAGTTCCAGTTTCTATATCATCTAATTTAATAGCTTTATTTTGAGTGATTGGTATTCTATCCAATAGTGTTAATTTAATATCAGATTGTTTATTGTTTTTAATCTCAATTTCAAAGGCTTTATAAACCACTTTATTACTTCCTATAAATGTGGTTTTCTTAAAATCGTTGAGTTGTGTGCGTTTAACTATAATGTTAGGATCTACACCAAGTGAGATGGTTAAACTATCCGTTGTTGCTCCAGGGTTAATATTCGTTTTTCCAGAATAGCTACCTTCAAAATAAACATTGGCTTCTGCTGGCAGTAAATTATACTTTTCCCAATTCCCAATTTTAGCTGTTAAGAATACATTTTCATTAAGTACAGGTGCTGCAAAATAATCGTAAGTTGCTGGTACGCTAAATTGGTCTATTTCTATAACAGAGACATCACCATCAGATGGAATTGAATATGTTTTATCAATTTCAAATCGTGTATTAGTAATTCCAGTTTCTACTACAATGCCTAAATCATTAATTCTTCGTTTTGCGCCTGATTTTAAGTTTACAAGAACAACACCATTATTACCACGACTTCCATAAATTGCCGTAGCTCGAGCATCTTTTAATACTTGAGTACTTTCTATATCATCAGAATTTAATGACGCAAGAAAATCAGAGTTAACTGGTTTACCATCAACAATATATAGTGGGTTTCTGTTTCCATTTGCAGAACCAAAACCTCTAACTCTAATTCCAGAAGCGCTACCCGCTAAAGAACTAATTATATCTTCAGATTTTACAACAGTAGCTGCGCCAGCATATGCCTTTTTTGTAGTAGTACCATAACCAACAACCACAACCTCGTCTAAAGTATTTGTATCATTGTCTAGAGCTACATTCATAATACTAGAGTGAATGGGCAATTCTTCAGTTTTCATACCAACATAAGAATATTGTAAGGTGTTACCAGTTGTAGTTTTTAGTGAATACCGACCATCAAAATCGGTCTGAGCACCTTTATTAGTTCCCTTTATTATTACTGAAGCTCCAGGTAATGGTAAGCCATCTGATGCCGTTGTTACCACTCCCGACACTGTTTTTACTAAAGGATTATACTTGTAATTATAGCTTCTGGTAGCGCGTTGCGATTGGTAATTACTATAGGCGCTAATAAAGTTTAAGTATTTAGGATTAACAATTGGTTTTTCATTATTGGTATTTGGATCACTTGTAGAAAGTACTAGATTAACATCTGCCCAATCGCAACCAGAACTCTGAAAAACATGTGCCTTATATTCAAGATTTATTGGACTATTGATTTCTTCTGCTTTTAAATCGTAAATAGGAAACCAACCGGCGTTTTTAATATTGTAACTGATTTTTAGATCGAGTTGCGTTGTAATAGCGCTGTTTAATTTTAATGTTATTTCTCCAGTTTGTACCTTTTCATCAACATTAAATTCAGCTAGTTGTTTTTTAATATCAGCTTGTGATGTTTTATGTTTTCCAATTTCAGTATTAGATTTATGGATTACAACTTTTAATTCTGTGATTCGAGTTCTGTAATACGTTGCAAATGATTTTAACTGCTCTAAACTCACTACTTCAGTTTCATTACCAAGTTTTTTATTGCTTTGTATAAGGCTTACCTCCTCATCGTAACCAGATATCAGATTGTATTCATGCTGAATTTTAGTATCTAAATCTTTCAATTGATTTTTTAATGCAGTGATAGAATCGCTTTGTTTTTGCTTAGATAGATAGTTGATGCCATAATTAATGGATAGGATAGATGCCTTTTTCAATCCAGAAATTTGAATACTACTTTCTTCAATATGTGGTGAAAGTCCTTTAAAAGTAAATTCGGATGTTCCAGAATTTAGATTTACTGTCGCAGATCGGTTAATTTCTGCTCCATCTAAGTAGACGATAACGTCAGTGATTTTGCTTTTTTGCTGTGCATTTGCCCAATGAAAGGCGAGTGCAATTAAGAGCATTTTTAAGATTTTCATAATAGCTTTGTATTTAGTTTAAACCAAAACTATTGGAAAGCCAAGCTTAATTAAATATCAAATGAGTGACTTGTAGTAAAGAAAAAGTGAATGTGACGTTTCAATTAGTTTGCATAAGTTTTTTTATATACAACTCATAGATGTTTTTTGCACTTGATTATTTTTCATCAATTATAAGTGGTCTTATATCGAGTTTTTTCTATTGAACTTAACAAGTCATTTATCTTTACACTAACAAAATTATGTGCTATTAACCAATTCATTATTTTCCCTCAAAATAAGAATTGAATTTTGTTTAAATTAAATTAGTTTTAAGTAAGTTGTTAATTTAAAAAAGCCTTTTAGAATGGATGCTAAAAGGCTTTTTTTATGCGAGAAATTTAGATTTTAATTCAGGTGTCGGAATCATACAAGCGTCTTTCTTTCCGAACCATTTATAGCGGTTTTTTGCAATATAATCATACGCCCAGTTCCTTATAAATGTTGGTACAACAAAAAATAGAGTCAACAAGTTTGAAGGAAAACCTAAACGCTTAGCTACATGCATTACAGCTGAGGATCTATATTTTAAAGTATTTGATTTAGGGGTATAGAGTAGTATCGAATCCGTTTTACTCGTATCAATATTAAATTGATTAATCAGTTCTACACCAATTTCACTTTGCAAAGGGGCAAATAAGAATTTATTATTTTTATCACGTTTTATAACATATAAAACACTAGAGTTGCAGAGATTGCAAACACCATCAAATAGTATTAGTTGTTTGTTCTTTGGAATAGTCTCTATCACAATGCAAAGATAAACCTTATAGCTATAATGTATTTAAAAATTGAGTTAAATCGGCTTCTTTTCCTATAGCTAATTTCTTTTTAAGCCTGTATTTAGATTTAAGTACACTATCTGGTAAAACATTGAGCATAGAAGCTATTTCTTTAGTGGATAAATTCATTCTTAAAAATGAAGCCAATCGCATCTCTTTTTCAGTAATGTCAGGGGCAATAGCTTTAATTTTATGATCAAAGTTATTATGTACCTCAGAGAAGTAAGATTTAAACACTTCCCAATCCTTATCTTCTGCACTTTCTTTTTTGAGAAGCATTACCAAACGTCTAAATTCTACTTTAAATAACTCGGGAGACTTTTTAATCTTCTCTAAGTTTTCCTTTAATTCCTGAATGAAGGTGCTCTTTTGTACTAAATGAAGTGTTTGTGAAGCCAATTCTTTCTTTTTATATTCTATCTCTTGCTTATATATAGTTTCTTGCTTTTCGCGTTCTATTTTATTTTTCTTAATACGCTGTTTAAATCCAAAATAAAGTAGACTAGCTATGGCTAAAAAAGAAAACATACCAATACCATATAAGGTTTTAGTAAGTCTATCGTTTTCAGCTTGAACGTTAAGTGTTTTAATTTCTTCTTGCTGTAAGGTGATTTCAGCTTCTTTTTGTTCTGTTTTATGTATAATTCTTAACTCATTAATTTTAGATATGTTTTTCTTCTTAAATGTAGAGTCTTGGATTTTCTTATATAATTCATAACTAGCTAAGGATTCTTTGTAGTTGTGTTGAAGCTTATAAGTTTCGGACTTGATTGAATGTATACTAGCTTCGTTTTCTAACAAAATATTTTTATCATTCATTAAGCTATCTAATAGATTATGCGCTTTATTATAGTTGCCAATTGCTTTATAATATTTTGCTAACCGAATGTTAGAATATAGGACCATTGCATCATAGCCTATTGAACTTGCAATGTCTTTGCATTCATCAATAAGTGTTTTTGCCTTTTCAAAATCATTGGCTTTCATATAAATATCAATAAGGTGAGATTTACTAACAATAAGAATAGATTTATACCCATTTGATTCTGCAATACTGATACTTTTATTAAAGTATTGCTTTGCTGATTCATAGTCCTTTTTGAATTTATAAGAAATTCCAATAATATTACAAATTTGAGATTGATACTCAATATCTTCATGTTCTTCATAAATCTTTAAAGCTTGCTTACTATACTCAATTGAAGAATCAAAATTCTCTAATGAATTCTCAATTACTGCAATTTTGTTAAGTGCATCAGCTATTCTAATCTGTTTGTTTAGAGCCTTGACAATTTCTAGACTATTCAAGGCACTTTTTAAGGCAATTTCATAGTGTTCTCTTTGAATATATATAGAACATTCTAAATCATATGATAATGCTATTCCAAAAGAGTCTTTCCTTTTTTTATTGAACTCTAGGTTTTCAGAATTGATTTTCTCAGCTATATCTAGATTATTAAGCGATATCTCTAAATTGGCTAAGCTATGTCGTGATATCGATTGTTGCTCTAAATGGTTAACTTCTTTAGAAAGCTTTAAAGTTTTATTGATATAAAATCTTGCAGAATCATGCTGACTATGGATATTATAAATTATAGCTAAATGATGTGAAGCTTTTATTTTATAATCAATCTCATTCAATTGGTTTGCTAAAATTTGTTGCTTAAAAGCGTATGATTTTGCTTTTTGTATATCTCTGTAGAGGTAATGCGATGTAATTCTATTAACAGCTTTTAACTTAACACTATCAACTTTTGTAGTTGTATAGATGTTTAATAGACTGTCTATTTTGCTTTGTTTTTGAGCAAAACTGTTAAAAGAAATAAGAAAGAGTATTAGAAAACCGCAACGAAAAACCATAATTAGAGATTTAAATTATACAGTAGCTAAATTAATTAAATTTAATACGCTATGGACAAAGTTATACCGATACAAAATTTATATTAACTCTTTTTGTCCATTGGAAGTCCATGTTTATTAAACAGTAAATATATGTTAATATGTTGATTATTAAATATTTGTAAATTATTTTGCATTTCTTTATTTACATCCGATATATAAAAAAGTTAGACTACTGTCCATACTTTGTCCATGGTAAATTTTAGATTTTAGCTGTTTTCCTATCTAGTTTTGACTCATAAACAATTCGCAAAATTTATTTATTATGAAAACAGCAATTAAAAATTTACAGTTATTAACACTTTGTGCATTCCTAATTATTTCATTTGGATGTAGTAAAGATGAAGACGTAGTAGGACCTGGTACTGGAGATCTAGAATCTTTAGCAGGAATTACTGCCAATGAGTTAGAAAACTATAGTGGTGACTTAGGCATTATTGTCGAAACAAGAAGTTTAGTTAAAAAAGGGTATAATCCTAGCATGGTTATAATTTCCACAGGTGCTAATGAAGGTAATTATGACCAAGAACTTGATGTTGATCCATTTACAAATATTGCAAGATTAAAATTGTCTATTGATGATTTAACTGAGAATGCTGAGGATGAATTACGCAATGGTGTAAGCATAGATATCGAAATTTTAGATCCAAACGGTAATACTATAACCTCTGAGTCCTATAGTATTATGTCCTTTACACAAGGTAACAATGAGATAGACGTTGATGCATCTGCATTAGAAGCTAATAATTTAGAATTAGACTTTAATCCAAGCGTTCGTTATTATTTACAACTTGTAAATGCTCAAGGAAATTATGGCAATAAAGTTGTTTGGAAACCAGGTAGTGGAGATGATGGAAGTTTACGACTTGTAGAACGCTCATCATCTTTTAATCAAGGTGTTACAAGCGAGCAATTTTTTGTGCATAAATATGAAAACAGTGACAATGAATTTGCCATATATTCTGCGATTACAAATCGTTATCTAAGAATCGGAACATCCACACGTACATTTAGACAATCTGGAGCTTATTCTTATCCATCCACAAATCCAGATGTTCTAGGTAGCGATTTAAGATTTATAATTCAAAAAGAATCTAATGGTTTATATACCATAAGAGGTGCATCTGATGGAAATGTTCTCAGAAGAACCTCAAGTAGTTCAGGTATCAATTGGGATACCAATACCACTGGTGTTATTCAATATTTTAAGATTATTGCATTAGATGTTAACTGGGAGGTTACACAATTGGATACGGAATATTTACAGCCTATTCTACCTACAGTAGATACATCATTTGGCTTTAATAGTACACTTAGAAACTGTGGGTCTGGTTATTTAGAGCAAGACATCATATTTGAAAATGAGGTGGTTACTACGTATACAACCGCAATGTCAGAAACAATTGGATTTAGTTCAAGAACCACATCGAGTTTGGATGTATCTGTTAGTGCTACTGCAGAGGCTAGTTTTTTTGGTAATGGTGGTTCTGTGACAGGTGAAGTCTCTACTGGGTTAGAAGTATCAGTCGAGGCACAATCTGAGTCAACAGTCTCTAGTGAAGAATCTATATCAGAAACTAACTCTTGGTCTTCAGTTAGAACGGTAAGAGTGCTACCGGGAAATGCATCATTAGTATATGACGCTTACCAAAAATACAGTAATGTTAAAGTACCTTATGTAAAAAGATTAAGGATAAAGGGAAATCATAGCGAATCAAGCGCAACTTTTTCAGGCTTAGAAATTGCGACTCAATTAAACATGACAAGATTTACTGGTGTTATTACAAATATAGGGTCTGATTATGTAGAAGTTACGATACAAGGAAATATGATTATGGATAATATGGTAGATTCTCAAACAGAAGTAAGAGATGTTGCAGCGAATTGTAACTAATATTGCTAGCAATTAAAAGGGTAGTCACGGTAATGTAACTGCCCTTTTTTAATCTAAAAACAAGAAACATGAAAACAAAACTATATTTAATAATCGTAGCATTATCTATGAGCAATAGCTGGGCGCAATTAAGTGTTACAGCTATTTCTACCGATTTTTCTATCGATTTCGACACCTCAATCAATGGTGTTAATGAAGGAGCATATGATGGTACAGGTTTTGATCCTGCTCCAAGTACGGGTGACTTAGACGGAAATGCATGGGAAATAAAGGGTTTCAGTCTTGGTAACCAAGACTATAACACTACAAATACAAGTGGAGATATGGCCAGAGGAAGTTCCACTGGAGGGGTTGCTAGCGGAGGTCTTTATGCTTTTGAAGTAGCAACTTCAGATTTTGCATTTGGTATTCAACCTACAGGTTCAGATTTCACACCTGGAACCATTACGTTAAAAGTAACTAACAATACTGGGGTTACTATTTCTGATGCAGAGATAGCCTATGAAATATGGATCTTAAATGATCAAGAAAGAGCAAACAGTTTAAATTTTTCTTATAGTACTGACGACTTGTCTTATACAGATATTGCTGCTTTAGACTATACATCTCCAGAAGCTTCCGATGCATCTCCTTGGATAGAAAATGACAGAAGCACTATTATAACCGGATTAACACTTAATAATGGAGATGCCTTATACTTAAGATGGACCGGGAGTGATGAATTGGGAAGTGCTGCCAGAGATGAATTTGCTATTGATGACATTACCGTTAATTTATCTAACACGCTTAGTGTAGACGATTCTAACTTTAAACAGACTAATATTTATGCAATGAATAACTCCATACTTATTGATGGATTAGAAGCAGGCACTACCACGTTAGACCTATATAATTTATTAGGAAAACTAGTAAAAACTAATACGTTTATAGCTACTGGTGAAATTCAAAAAATTGAATTATCAGAATCACTTAGTCTAGGAATTTACATTGTTCATTTAAAAACTAAAAAAGGGATATTAAGTAAAAAAATAATAAAGAGATGATAATATTAAACTTAATTTTTACTAGCTTCTACTAACTCTAAAAGATCTAAGGACACATTAGTTGTAAATAAGCCGTAGTTTACTATGGCTTTGTTTTTTTCTATAGTATCAATACTACCAACAGCACGACCATCATGCATACGCACGCGATCCCCAACTTTTAAAATAGGCTTAGGTTTTTCTTCAATGACCTCTTTCTTTTTAGCAGCCTTTTTCTTTTTACGGATAGCTTCAACCTTTTTCTCAGCTTCTTGTTTTACCTGCTTTTCTTTATGCTTTTCAGCACGTTTTTGTTTAGCAGACACTTTTTTACGTTTAGAATTTTCAATTTGAACCAAGCGAAATAATTCAGCCATTAATTCACGTTTCTTCTTGTTTTCAAAATAGGTTTCTGAAATGTCATTGACCTTTTGCCCTAAATAAATCAAACGCTGATTGCTATCATATAACTCTTGAAAGCTCTCTAGTTTCTTCTGTACTTTTGCATTTACTTCCTCAAGCTTATCAGCTTCCGTTTGTTTTTTCTTTTCGTTTTCTTTGAGCGAACGTTCCGTTTTTTCTAACTTACTACGTTGCTTTTGTAATTTAGCAATCGTAGCGTCAAAACGTACTTTACCACGCTCAATCTTCTTTTTAGACTTGTTGATTAAACTATATGGAATCCCATTCTTTTGTGCGACTTCAAACGTAAACGAAGAACCAGCTTGTCCAATTGCCAACTTATACATTGGTTCTAAACTTCGTTCATTAAAAAGCATATTGGCATTTACCATATGTGGCAATTCGTTTGCTAATAGTTTAAGGTTAGAATAGTGAGTTGTTATAATTCCGAAGGCGTTACGCTCATAAAATACTTCTAAAAAGGTTTCAGCTAAAGCACCACCTAATTCCGGATCACTACCAGTACCAAACTCATCTATTAAGAATAATGTTTTGTCATTACATTTTCTTAAAAAGTAATTCATTTGTTTAAGCCTGTAGCTGTATGTACTTAAGTGATTTTCTATAGATTGATTATCTCCAATATCACTTAAAATTCTATCAAATAAACATACTGTACTGCGTTCATGTACAGGAATAAGCATCCCACTCTGTAGCATGGTTTGTAGTAAACCAACAGTTTTTAGAGTGATACTTTTTCCTCCAGCATTTGGTCCAGAAATGACAATAATTCTACTATCTTTTTCTAAACCTATGGTTTGTGGAAACGTTTTTTCTCCACTTTCTTTATTGGTTAAATAGAGAAGTGGATGGTAGGCATCTCGCAAATACATACTACGTTCTTTTGAGAACTCAGGTAAAATAGCATCCATGCTTTTTGCATATTTAGCTTTAGCAGAGACAACATCTATTTTGGTAAGAAAATCTTGGTACTGTTTTAAAAGCGGAGAAAATAAGCGAATATAATCTGTAAGCGCTTTTAAAATCTTAATGACTTCCTCCTTTTCCTCATATTCTAAGTTATTTAACTCTCTAGAATATTGTAAAGTTGTTTCGGGCTCAATATAAACGATACTACCAGTTTTACTGCCTCCCATAATCGCGCCTTTAACTTTTCTGCGATACATAGCTTTTACAGCAAGTACACGTTTATTATCTACCACGGATTCTCTAATATCGTCTAGATACTCTAAATTGTGATAGGTGTTTAAAGCTGAAGAAAAACTACTATTTATTTTACCTTTTAGTAGATTGATTGATTTTCGTAGTTCAGAAAGTAGAGGAGAGGCATCATTTTTAATATCTCCAAAACGGTCAACAACAGCATCTACTTGTTCTATGATGGCTTTGGTGACTTCTATGTTTTTAGAATATTGATGAAGCTTTGGGTAATAATCTTCAAACTTTTCTAGAAACTTTAGAATAGTATTTACAGTTAATGATATACTCACTATTTTCTGTAGACTCGATACTTCTAGATAAGTGTTTTCAATTTTAAGAAGCTTTAACTCCTTAGCTATAGTTTCAAAGCCATGATTAGGAATGCGGTTATCATTATCAAATGACGATAAATATTCATTAACATAATCAAGTTCAAGTTTTAACTGTTCTCCATTTGAAAATGGAAGAATAGCCAACACAGTCTTTTTACCTAAAGCGGTAATAGAATGCGTACTAACTTGATCTAAAACCGTAAAGAACTCAAGGTCTTTTAAGGTCTTTTCATGAATGTTTATCATGGGTTAAACTTAATTAGAAAGTTGCAAATTTAAGGTAATTGTTAAGATAAGCCTAATGATGCCAAATACTTTAATATTAGTTATTTTTGATGAAATTTCATATGAATGAACGTTGATATACACCAAAGTTGGAAACCTTTTTTGCAACCAGAGTTTGTTAAACCATATTTCAAATCTCTAGTAGAATTTATAAAAACTGAATATAGAACTCATACTTGTTTTCCTAAAGGTTCTGATATTTTTAATGCATTTAATCATTGTCATTTTAATGATACAAAAGTCGTTATCATTGGGCAAGATCCATATCATGGTGTTGGACAAGCCAATGGCTTATGTTTTTCTGTAAATGATGGTATTTCGCATCCACCTTCGCTGATTAATATTTTTAAGGAGATTGAGCAAGACTTAGGGATTCCATATCCAAAAAGCGGAAACCTAATGCCTTGGGCAGACCAAGGAGTGTTGCTTTTAAATGCTACGTTGACAGTTAGAGCCCATCAGGCTGCTAGTCATCAAAAGATGGGTTGGGAACAATTTACAGATGCTATTATCAAAACCATAAGTAGTGAAAAAACAAATGTTATATTTCTGCTTTGGGGAGGTTTTGCTAAAAAGAAAAAGAAGTTAATAGATGCCAACAAACATTTCGTGTTAGAAACTGGTCATCCATCTCCATTAAGTGCAAACAGAGGTTATTGGTTTGGTAATAAGCATTTTAGTAAAACTAACTCCCAGTTGGAGCAAGTTGGCGCGTCGGTAATTGAGTGGCAACTGTAGTAGGCGTTGGCTTTTTTGTGGTTTTAATAATTGGTGGTTTTCTATTGTCGAGCTTTTTAGATGTTTTATTGCAACTAAATATTAATAACAAAAAGTTGAGAGCAACTAGTGAAGATAAAATCAGAATAATGTTAAGAATCATATAATCTGCGTGTTATTAATAGCAATATCAAGTTAACTCAAATATAATTAAAATTTTGATATATCGAAAGTTATAGATTATAAAGTGTGAGATTTTACAACAAATTAAATCAAAAAAGATCTAAAAAGTTATAGCTTATAAATTAGCTCTGAGTAATCCGCTTTTTTAGGAATAATATTTAAATCTAATAATTGCTGTTGTACATTTTTTATCGTCTCTATATCAATAACGTCTTGCGACCATTCAGTTAAAGATAACCACTCTTGTACGTCTTCTAATTCTTGTTCGTAGCGATTAGCAATAGTCCTGTCTATTGAAGGAATTGACTTAAACTCTGATGTAGTTTGGTTAATAATATCTAAAATGATATTTAAATCGTCCTCATTGTTCTCTATAAACTCCTCACGTACAGCTATGACAAAACATGGCCATGGAGAAGGGCAGTTATCTATGCGCCTAAAAATACCATCATCTACCAGAGGTTTGGTGGTGAATTTTTCCCACATAAAGTAATCAGCATCACCATCAGTAAGGCCTTTTACAGCACCATCTAAGTTTTTAATGACTTCAAAATTTAGGTCATTTTCTAAATCCCAATCATTATTTTTTGCATTGATATAAGCCATCAAATGAGAACCAGAGCCATATCTGCTAATAGCAGCTCTAGTACCTTTAATCTCTTCAATAGTTTTATACTTTGAGTCTTTAGCTACATGAATTCCCCATATTAAAGGAGTTTCTACAAATGTTTGAACAATTTTTGATGGGTTACCATCAATAATATCCTTAATGATGCCTTCGGTAAGAATTACAGCGATATCTATATCGCCATTACGCAAACCTTTGCACATAGCACCTGTGCCGCCATGGTAATCGTGCCAACGAAGGTTAATATTCTGCTCCTTATATTCGCCATTTTTAAGCGTTAAATACCAGGCTAAATTAAAATGCTCTGGTACACCACCAATGTTTACTTTTTTCATCTAAATATTCACTATGCGCTCTAAAGCATATAATATTAATTTTTCTACTGTTTTCTTAGGGGCTTTACTAAAATCACCTGTTGCTCTATTAGCAATTATTGCATTCAAAGATAAAGCTTCATGCCCTAATAATTTTGAAAGTCCATAGATTACTGAAGTTTCCATTTCAAAGTTTGTAATTCTAAAATCTTTATGAGTAAAGTTATCTAGCTTAGAATTTAAATCGGCATCATGCAATGGTAAACGTAAAACACGTCCTTGTGGTCCATAAAATCCACCAGCTGTACCAGTCATCCCTTTGAAAATCATATCACTTTCAAAATACTTTTCGAGATATTTACTGTTGTTTATAATAATAGGTCTGGCTTTATTTTTGTCCCAATCTGTATGTTTGATGAAAGCATCTTCTATTTCTGGATTGCAAATACCTTTGATTTGATAGAAATGCAACATTCCATTGACATCTAAACCATGCGTACTCATTAAAAAGGCATCAACAGGGATATCTGCTTGTAAAGAACCCGAAGTGCCTATCCTAATAATGTTTAGGCTTGTCAATTCCGTTTTTGGTTGTCGTGTTTTTAAATCTATGTTTACTAAAGCATCTAACTCATTTAGAACAATATCTATATTGTCTGGCCCAATTCCAGTAGATAAGACAGTAATTCTTCGGTCTTTATAATAACCGGTTTGGGTCTTAAATTCGCGCTTTTGTGTACTAAATTCAATGCTATCAAAGTGCCTTGTGATTTTTTCAACACGATCCTGATCACCAACAAAAATGATGGTATCCGAAATATCTTCAGGCTTTAGGTTAAGATGGTAAACACTGCCATCTGGATTTAGTATTAATTCTGAATCTTTAATTGACATGTAATATCGTTTTTACAAGTTTATTTTGTTCAACACTAAACTGAAAGCCAAGACGTTCTATGCCTCCATAAATCATATTATTGTTTAATTCTGAAGCGAAATTGTGTTGTCGCAGCAATGCTTCATGTCCTTTTCTATTGAGCTTAACACCAGATTCAGACTCATCAAAAAATATGGAAAGCTTGTCTATCATTCGTATGTGTTGTGTATCTCCAAAACCATAGTAGCCTTGATAATTAAGACTGTAACCTAATAGGTGATGTTTAGATTTTATGTCGTTATCTCTTACGAGTCTAAGGATATTGTCTTCTAATACACTTAAGCCGCTCTTTTGATGCGGAAATCGTTTCAGATGTGCCTTAAGACAATTACTCATGTACTTAAAATTAGATTTTGTAACGATATATGGTTTTAAAATGTTATGGTCTTTACCACAGTAGGTTCTCCATAAGGTAATGGCTAAATCTTTGTCTTCTTTAGTTAATAAAACTCTTTTCTTGTAATGGTCTGTGATTTGCTCTGGTGTTAATTCCCCCAAACCTTTTAGGTTTTTTTCACCTTCAACTCGGCCGCTACAAATTAAATAGAGTGGCTTGTTAATTTCTTTTTGGTGTAATAAATTAATAACACCAAGGAGGTTAATATGACAAAATAAGTCATACTCAAACCAAAGGTGAATTTCTGAGTATTTATCTGCGTTATCTAGTTTTGACAACTCACTTTTAAGCTCTTCTGTGTTTACTTCGATATCATAATGCTTTCTAAGAAACTGGCTTCTAATTTCAAAAAAATGATCTGAAGTAATATTAGGTATAGTTGGCCCTTCGCAGAGCATTTCTTGCCATGTTAAAATATCGTCTTTAAAATCGAGTTCTCTTAAATAATCTGTTAGCGCGCTACCATTAGTGATATGAAGAATTTGTTTTGCCATAAATTAACCTCCAACACGCTTTACTTTAAACCCTTTTTCTTTAAGCATTTCCATGATTTTATCACGATAATCTCCTTGAATAATAATTTTATCATCCTTAAAACTACCACCAACGCTAAGTTTAGTCTTGAGTTCTTTAGCTAGTTTTTTAAAATCTTCTGTTGCTCCTGTATAGCCTTCGAGGATAGTAATTGGTTTGCCTTTACGCTTTTCGTATTTGCAAATAATAGGATCCTCTTGAAGCCACAAATCATTTTTTGAAGCTGATTTTTCTTCAGACGATTCAGATATGTGATCTGGGAATAAGTTTTTTAATTGATCTTGTAAGTCCATGTTTTCAATCTTTAATCTTCAATCTTCAGAAGGCATTGAATGCAAACTGAGACTGATTACTGCTAACTACTTTTTTATAAGTCCAAGTTCAATTAAACGCTCATTTAAAAATTCGCCTGCAGTGATATCTTCAAACTGTTTTGGATTTTCGTCATCTATACAACTCTCTAAAACATCTAATTTCATTTCGCTAATAGGATGCATAAAAAACGGAATGGAGTAACGAGACGTTCCCCAAAGTTCACGAGGTGGATTTATAACACGATGAATCGTTGATTTTAATTTGTTATTAGTGTGTCTCGATAACATATCACCAACATTAATCATAAGTTCATCTGGCTCTGCAATAGCATCAATCCATTCACCATCATTACGTTGTACTTGTAAACCACGACCTTGTGCTCCCATTAATAAAGTAATAAGATTGATGTCCCCATGCGCGGCGGCCCTTACGGCATTCTTTGGTTCTTGTGTAATTGGCGGATAATGAATTGGTCTCAATATTGAGTTTCCATTATGGATATAATTATCAAAATAAGTTTCTTCTAGGTCTAAATACAATGCTAATGCTCTTAAAACATATTTAGCTGTTTTTTCTAGCATCGCATAGGTTTGCTTCCCTACTTTATTAAACTCAGTTAGTTCTTTAACTTCAACATTTTCTGGGTACTCTTTTCTACGTTCTTCATCGTCTTCTACATACTGTCCAAAATGCCAAAACTCTTTTAAATCACCTTCCTTTTTACCTTTGGCACTTTCTTTTCCGAAAGACACATAACCTCGTTGACCTCCTATTCCTGGAATTTCATAACTTTCTTTAACATCTAGTGGTAAGCTAAAGAAGTTCTTTATTTCACCATATAAATTATCAACTAATTTATCATCAAGAAAATGACCTTTAAGCGCCACAAAGCCAATATCTACATATGCTTTCCCTATTTCATTTATAAATTTTTGTTTACGGTTAGGATCACCAGAAATGAAGTCCTTTAAATCTACGCTAGGTATTCTATCCATTGGGTTTGTCTTTAAAATTTTTGTCAATATACAAATGTAACGAAAATAGAACGAAAATATTTGGTTACAATTGTTGACAATTTGAAGCCGTTAACTTTACGCTATTGCAGCAAATTTATTTACATTTGAAACATCTATCATAAAACTTTGATACAAAAAGGAAATGATTAATTTGGATGTTCTACGTGACAACGGAAATGAATAACAAAAGCACGTAAAATATCATTGAAAAGACTATTTTATGCCCACAATAACCAAAAGTAACATAGACTACGACAAGCGAAGTTTAAGCGATAAGGCTTTACTAAAGCTTTATTTCAATATGTTGAAGCCACGGCTTATAGAAGAAAAGATGTTAATTCTATTGCGTCAAGGCAAGATTTCTAAATGGTTTTCAGGTATTGGGCAAGAAGCTATTTCTGTTGGTGTTACTATGGCTTTAAAGCCAAGTGAATATATACTACCAATGCATCGAAATCTCGGTGTTTTTACTACTAGAGAAATTCCTTTACATCGTTTATTTTGTCAATGGCAAGGTAAGGCCAGTGGGTTTACAAAAGGTAGAGATCGCTCGTTTCATTTTGGTACACAAGAGTATAATATTGTTGGGATGATATCACATCTTGGCCCACAGCTAGGTGTAGCAGATGGTATCGCCTTAGCTAATCTTTTAAAGAAAAATGGAAAGGTAACAGCTGTATTTACTGGTGAAGGAGGGACAAGTGAAGGAGATTTTCACGAAGCACTAAATGTAGCTTCTGTATGGCAATTACCAGTAATGTTCTGTATAGAAAATAATGGTTACGGACTTTCTACACCAACAAGTGAACAATACCATTGCAAGCATTTAGCAGATAGAGGCAAGGGGTATGGTATTGAGTCCTTTATTTTAGATGGTAATAATATTATTGAAACTTACACTAAGGTTAAAAAGTTAGTGGAAAGTATTAGAAAGCGTCCAAGACCAATTTTAATAGAATTTAAAACCTTTAGAAGACGTGGACATGAAGAGGCTAGTGGTACTAAATATGTGCCAAAGGAATTAATGGAAGAATGGGAAGCTAAAGATCCTATTGAAAATTTTAGAAGTTACCTCTACAGTAAAAAAATATTAACGGCCGAAATTGATGAGGCCTATAATGCTAAAATTAAATCTGAAATTGACTCTTCTTTGGAATCTGCTTATGCGGAATCTGATATTGTTGCGAGCACAACTAATGAGTTAAATGATGTTTATAAGTCATTTGATTACAAGGAAGTTACGCCAAATAAAGAAACTAAAGAATTGCGTTTAGTAGATGCTATTTCTCAAGGCTTAAAACAGTCTATGGAAAAGCACAAAGACTTAATAATAATGGGACAAGACATTGCCGAGTATGGTGGTGTTTTTAAAATTACGGAAGGCTTTGTAAAGCAATTTGGAAAAGAAAGAGTACGTAATACACCTATATGTGAATCTGCAATTGTTGAAGCAGGAATGGGCTTATCTATCGCAGGTATTAAATCTGTTGTAGAGATGCAATTTGCTGATTTTGTAACTTCTGGTTTTAACCCAGTAGTTAATTATTTAGCTAAATCACATTACCGTTGGAACCAACAAGCAGATGTAGTACTTAGAATGCCATGTGGAGCAGGTGTAGCAGCAGGACCGTTTCACTCACAAACAAATGAAGCTTGGTTTACCAAAACACCAGGTTTAAAAGTGATATATCCAGCATTTCCTTATGATGCAAAAGGTTTGTTAGCTACAGCGGTTAACGACCCAAACCCAGTGTTGTTCTTTGAACACAAGGCTTTATACAGAAGTATAAGACAAGAAGTGCCAACCGATTATTACACCTTGCCTTTTGGAAAAGCATCACTTTTAAAAGAAGGTAATGCTGTAACGATAATTACTTATGGAGCAGGAGTACATTGGGCTTTAGAAACTTTAGAAAACAATACCGGTATTTCAGCTGACTTAATTGATTTAAGATCTTTACAACCACTAGATAAAGACGCCATTTTTGATTCTGTAAAGAAAACAGGACGTGCTATTATACTACAAGAAGATTCTATGTTTGGTGGCATATCGAGTGACATATCTGCCATGCTCATGGAAAACTGTTTTGAATACTTAGATGCACCAGTTAAGCGTGTAGCGAGTATGGAAACACCAATTCCTTTTATTGGACAGTTAGAAGAGCAGTATTTGAGTAAAAGTAAGTTTGAGGGTGCTTTGAGGGAATTGCTTAGTTATTGAGTTTGACATATGCTAGCTAGCAATTAATTGTAAATAATTCACCTGTTAATTTTTTTTGCTTACAGCCAACTAGTTGCTATCACTAACTTTTAGATTGAATTTCTTTAGCCACAGCCTCACATTCATCTAAAACACGTAACAAATTACCACTCCAAAGTTGTTCTATCTGCGCTTCGGTATAACCACGTTTTACCAATTCTAAAGTAACATTAAAGGTTTCCGAAGCATCAGACCAGCCACCAATACCGCCACCACCATCAAAATCACTGCTAATACCTACATGGTCAATGCCCATTTTCTTTACTAAATAATCGATATGGTCAACAAAATCTCCAACATCTACAGCTGGAGGAAGGTTTTTCATTTTTTCTAATTTGGCTTTTCTAATAGGCACCATAGTCGCTAAATGACCATAGTATTCGTCTTTTTCAGCTGAAGTCATTAATTTCTGTGCTGCACGGTCTTTCCATGCTACTCCCATTGAGTCTAAGATTTCTTTAGCAACTTCAACTTCATAACCTACACGTTTTTCGAATTTTTCGGTATTTAAATATGATGTAAATGCTACCGTTTGAACAACACCACCATTTTCTTTTAACCAACCTAATTGTTCGTCATCTAAATTTCTACTGTGGTTACACAAAGCTCTAGCTGAAGAATGTGAAGCTATAATTGGCGCCTTACTTAATTCTATCATTTGTTTCATCGATTCTTTAGATGGATGTGATACATCGATCATCATCCCAACACGATTCATTTCAGCAACAACTCTTTCTCCCATGTCGCTTAATCCATTGTGCAACCAAATGCTATCACGTTCACCAGTATTACTATCACAGAGTTGGCTGTGACCATTATGAGACAATGACATATAACGTGCGCCTAACTTATAGAATTTTTCAACATTCTTTATGTCTAATCCAATAGGATAACCGTTTTCAATACCTATCATAGCTACTTTTTTACCTTTAGCATCGATACGTCTAACATCATCTGAGGTTAGCGCCAACTCTATATCCTTTGGTGCAATATCATCTACCAGTTTATGGATAGCGTTGAATTTGGACATGGCATTATCATATGCTTTTTCAAAACCAATTTTTGTTAATGAATCCTGGCCTGTATAAACAATAAACCAAGCAACATCTAAGCCACCAGACTTCATCTTTGGTAAGGTAATCTGCGTATCTAAATCCTGTGTGTAGTTAAGTGAATCCGTAAAATTCTTCACGTTAATATCGCAATGCGTATCTAAAGTAATAACACGTTTATGAATAGCTTTAGCATCTGCAAAAAGTTGATCTTGCTTTGAAATTTCAGATTTGCAACTTATTACTAACAATAGTGAGAGTAGGGAGATTAAAATAGTTTTATTATACATGATGATTTGTTTTTTTTAAAAGTAATTAGATTTTTAACTTAAACAAAACGTTATATCTTTCTAACTGCTTTTCTACAGTTAAACGAATTAATATGCATTTTATCTATTGTTAAAGAAAACTTAAAATATAGAATGAGGTAATCGCACATAAAGTGTTAATTTTAGCGGAAACTGATAAAATAATAGCTGTTATGAAATTAAAACTACTTTATGTATTGGCATTGTTTACCACTTTGTCATTTGCACAAGAAATTCCAGAAGATGTAAAGCCACCAAGTTGGGCTTTAAACAATCTAACCACTGTAAAGCCTCACAAACTACCTTCTTTTGATTTAAAAAAATTACAAGATGAGGATGTTATTAATGATCAAAACAAATCTATTCCTTGGAGGTTTGGTCATGAGATATATGTGGATCACGATTTTAATGAAGTGGGTAAATGGACTACATTAGAAAATGGGGATAAAATTTGGAGAATGTCATATACTTCAAAAAACGCTTACACTTTAAACTTTATGTTTGATGTGTTTAAAATTCCTGTAGGAGCAAAGCTTTATGTTTACAACGATGAAAAAAATGATTTATTAAGGCCATTTACGCATCACAATAACAATCCAGAAGAAATTTTAGGAACTTGGTTAGTTAATGGCAATAAAGCATGGATAGAATATTATCAACCAGCAAATGTAACTGGGGAGGCTAAAATTACTGTTGGTTCAGTAATACATGGTTATCGTACAGCAGAAACCTATCAAAAAGGGTTGAATACTTCGGGTGATTGTAATCATGATGTGGATTGTGATATTACTCCTCCTTCTGACCCTTTTCAGTTAAATACAAGAAAAGAAGAAGTGAAATCTGCAGCAGGAATGTTAGTATCTGGTAGCAATGGTTTTTGTTCGGGTACATTAGTAAATAATACAAATAATGACGGAACACCATATTTTATGACTGCAAATCATTGTGGTAATAGTGTTGGTGGATGGGCATTTAGGTTTAATTGGAGAAGCCCAAGTCCATCTTGTGGTACAACTGCAAGCAGTGGTAATGGTTCATTTAATCAAACTGTAAGTGGAGCTATTTTAAGAGCTAATAGCTCGCAATCAGATATGGAATTAGTAGAAATTACGGATGCTAGCTTTTTTAATAATAATCCTGATATAGTGTTTGCAGGCTGGAATAGATCTAAAACGCAAGTACCAACTGTAAACTTTGGTATTCATCATCCAGATGGTGATATACAAAAAGTTTGTAGAGAAGATGATGGTGCCTATAGACAAGTAGTAAGTTTTAATGGAAACCCAAACACACAAATGTGGTATATAGATGAGTGGGAATTAGGTGTGACTGAGCCAGGTTCTTCGGGTTCTGGTTTATTTAATGAAGATGGTCATTTAATAGGAGTGCTCTCTGGTGGAGCTGCTGCTTGTAGCGGAACAGTTAATAATGGCGCATATGATTTTTATGGTCGTTTTGGTGTGGCTTGGGATTTTGGAAGTTCACAATCTAGCAGACTTAAAGAATGGTTAGACCCTTCGGATTCTGGAGTAGAGGTGATAAATCAATATCCTCCATTAGAAACTTATGATATAGATGCAAGAGTTAGTGCTGGTTCTAATAGTTCAGAAATTTGTGGAGTAGATTTTGCTCCTCAAGTGACTCTTATAAATCCTGGTAATTTAAATTTAACCTCTGCAGATATTTCTTATACCCTTGACTCTGGCTCTAGTACAACTGTTAACTGGACAGGTAATTTAGCTAACAATGGATCTGAAATTGTGGCAACACCATCTTACAGTAATTTAAGTCCTGGAAGTCATACGTTTACAATAAATGTTACTAACCCTAATGCTACTACTGATGAGAATACAGCTAATGATATGTTTGTATATAATTTTACTGTTTCACCTGAATACACAACTTCTACTGTTGTTTTTAACATTTTAACAGATAACTATGGTTACGAAACGTCTTGGGAGCTTAGAGATAGTGCAAATAATGTGGTAAGTAGCGGACCAGCTACTGATTATGCAAATGCAACTGCTTATCAAGAAACAATTACTATTCCTAATGTAGCAAATGATTGCTATACATTTACCATATTCGATTCTGCAAACGATGGTGTTTGTTGTGGGTATGGTATTGGTAATTATAACTTACAAGATGGAAATGGAAATATAATTATAGATAGTGGTGAATTTGGTGCTAGTGAGTCTGTTTTATTTAGCGCACAAAACCCTCTTAGTATTAAAGATTTTGATTTTGAGAGTTTGATAGGTTTTTATCCAAACCCTGTAAAAGATAAATTAAATGTAAGCTTAAATCATATTAATGAAGATTTGAGTTATCAAATCTTTAATACTCTTGGTCAAAGTGTTTCTAAAGGAATTTTAACTTCAGGTAATACACATGAAATAGATATGTCTCAATATTTAAGTGGTATATATTTTGTAAAACTTTCTTCAGATTCTCAAACTATAACAAGAAAGGTTATTAAGAAATAACCCATAGTACATTACTAAAAAACAAAAGCCAATTACTTATAAGTAATTGGCTTTTATTTTAAATATTCGCTAATTGCGGTCTGTGCTTTCATTACATTTTTATTGTTTCTAGGTCATCATCTAAGCTATTAGATGTATTGACAATTCTTGATAAAGTTCTCATGATTATTTGATTTTATGTGATTGATGAATTGTTATAGACTTTTACCTATAACGTCTTTTACTGTTCCAAGCATAGCTTTTTGTATCTGAAGATGTGCTTGATAATTGATTGTTGTTTAAAGTTCTCATAATTGTTTGATTTTTTTGATTAATGAATTGCTTTAGATTTATCTAAAACGTCTTTTACTGTTCCAAGTATAACTTTTTGTTTCTGTAGATGTACTTGATAATTGATTGCTGTTTAAAGTTCTCATGATTTTGTTTTTTAATTGATTTATACTTAATAGACGACATTAATAGAACTTTGTTACAGTACTTTGCATAACAAGGTAATGATTTAACAAATTTTAACTTAAATAAGTATCTTTATAATATGAATAACAGAATAGTTAGTATCTCTCTCATTTTTATAACATTGCTAGCTTGTAATACTAGCGTAGAAGAGGAGTGTATAACCAAGAAAATAGAAGTTATTGCTACGGCTTATAATTCTTTAGCCTATCAAACGAGTTCTAATCCACATATAACTGCTTTTGGTGATAGTTTAAAACCTGGGTTACACTATATAGCAGTTTCTAGAGATTTATTAGACTCTGGTTTAGTACATAATACCAAAGTAAAAATTGATGGCTTTGACAACTTATTTTTAGTTAAAGATAAAATGAATAAGCGTTGGCGTAAGCGCATCGATATTTATATGGGTATTGATGTTCAAAAAGCAAAAAAATGGGGCAAAAAGAAGGTGAACATTGAGTATTGCATTATAGCTAAAGATTCATTATCTAATTAGAACGCTTTACCATGACTTCAGAAACTACAAATGGATATGCTTTTTTTACAACCTCTAATTCATCTTTTGTTAATTTATCAGGTGACTTCTTAAACTTTTGCATAGCATAACGGTTCCTTAAATCATAATATGCTTTTGTAATTTCATCTTGTACTTTAATAAATAACTCATATTTGGTTAAAGCGGCATGACTTAATGATATAACAGCTTCTTTAGGATGATCTGATGATTCTGTAGATTGCTCACCTTCGCAATAATCACATTTGGCTGTACCATTGTTATCAGCAAAAGCCCTGACAATGTTTTCAATCTCTTCGATTTTTACAATATTGTCTTCAATCATAATTTCCTGATTTTCATTTAATGCAATTCTCAATAGATTACGTTCTGGTATGTTTTCAGCACAGGGACCTGTTTCACATATTGGAGGTAATTTTCGTAAAATGCCTTTATCGGCAGAAATAGTAGTGGTTACTAAAAAGAAAATAAGTAGTAAAAAGGCAATGTCTGCCATAGATCCTGCGTTGACCGTCGCAGAATGTCTTCTAAATGATTTCATAATGTAATTATTTAAATGTTAATTATTTAACATTCACAATAACAGTACCAATCTTGTTAAATCTTGTTAACAATCGCTGTAAAAACACATACAATGTGCTATTTTTGCAAAATTAACCGCTTAGGAAAATCACTACATGTCTATAGAACTAAAATCACTTAATGTAAATGTAACAGAGAAAAGCCTATACGATTATCAGATTAAAGACCTTAATCGCATTTTTGATGTAATGCGAGATGAGCCTGATAATTTTAATCTGCTTTATCAATTACCCACAGGTGGTGGTAAGACAGTAATTTTTTCTGAAATCGTTAGACGTTATGTAGAAAAGCATAAAAAGAAGGTTGTTATTCTTACGCATAGAATTGAGTTATGTAAGCAAACTTCTAATGTGCTATCTGGTTTTAACGTAAATAATAAAGTGATTAATAGTAAGGTTAAAGATTTACCAGATCAAGATGAATATCAATGTTTTGTGGCAATGGTAGAAACCTTAAATAATAGACTTTCTGATAAGGATTTTGAGTTAAAGAATATTGGTTTAGTTATTATAGATGAAGCCCATTATAATTCCTTTAGAAAATTATTTAAGTTTTTCGACGATTGTTTTATCCTTGGTGTAACAGCGACACCATTAAGTAGTAATATAAAACTACCAATGAAGGATAATTATAATAAGCTTATTGTTGGTGATGATATTTCTACGTTAATTAAAAATGGATTTTTAGCCAGTGCAGATTTTTACCATTACGATGTAGGTTTAACGACATTAAAAATTGGTATTAATGGAGATTATACGGTTAAATCCTCAGAGGCCTTGTACACTAATAGTCTAATGCAAACTAAGCTATTAACTACGTATGAGGAATTAGCTAAAGGTAAAAAGACATTAATTTTTAATAATGGTATCTATACGTCTAAAGAAGTGTATTATACATTTAAAAAGGCTGGTTATAACGTTCAGCATTTAGATAATACAGCGAGTAAACAAGAGCGAAAAGAAATCTTGGAATGGTTTAATAAGACACCTGATGCCGTATTATCATCAGTTAGTATTTTGACTACAGGCTTTGATGAACCATCGGTAGAATCTATTATTCTTAACAGAGCCACACGTTCACTAACATTATTTTTTCAAATGATTGGTCGTGGAAGTCGTATATATAAAGATCAAAAAACGTTTCAGGTTATTGATTTAGGAAACAATGTGGCACGATTTGGTCAATGGAGTCAACCTGTAGATTGGCAACATATTTTTAAATACCCAGATTTTTATCTAGAAAATATTGTAGATGATGAAGCATTAGAACGCGACTTTGTTTATACGATGCCAGATGCTTTAAAAACTAAGTTTAAGAAGTCTCAATCTTTAGATTTTGATATTAAAGCAGAGTATAAAGATGTGATTAGTTTAGGAAAGAAGTCTTTTACAGTTATTGAACGTTCTATAGAACAACATTCGCAAATTTGCATTGAAAACAGTGAAGATGTTTACGATGCAAGAGAACTAATTAAGGATCTTCAAGATGAAATTGCATACAGAGTGAAGCAATATTGTTATTGTATTATGAATAGCACTCAAAACTATAAAGATTGGCTTTTTGAGGAATATAACAGAAAGTTACGTATAAGTTTTAATGGTAAGTTTTAACGTTTTTTTGTAAGGATTTACATTTTTATACGTTTATTTTGAAATAGGTACGGTTTTTGTGTCTTAATATTCAGTTGATTAAACCTATTTAATTATAAAGTGAAAACCTTTAAAATCATATCGATACTATTCTGCATATTGTGCAGCAGCATGGTTTTGGCTCAAAAAAAAGTTAAGGATAAAGAGACAAGATCTGTTAGAATTCCGGCTGAACCTTCTAAAAAGAAAAAAGATTCCGCACTTGTGAAAATCAAAGTTGCACCGAAACCAAATAAAGAAGCTGATAAAAAAAGTGCAGATTCTAAAAACGAAAAAAAGAAATTCGTTATAAAAGAACCAGAAAAGCCATTCTCAATGTTTGAGGATGATGGTTTAAAAAGCCCAAGCGAAATTTACGAGAAACGTTGGAAGAAAGAAGCTGCAAAAGGGGGCATCGTAAAAACTATGTCTGACCAGTTTCTAGGTGAACATCGTGTAGATACCAAATTTGTAAATATTGTATGTAGAGACCATGAATATCCAGATGGGGATCGTGTACAAATAATGCTCAATGGCTATATTGTAAAACATAATTTATTACTAAAAAGTAATTATAGACGTGTTGAAGTAAGTTTAGTTGACGGTAAAAACACGGTCGATATCATTGCACTAAATCAAGGTGATTCGGGACCTAATACAGCAGAATTTATAGTTTATGATGATAAGGGTAAAGTTATTTCTTCAAAAGAATGGAACTTACTTACGGGTGTTAAGGCTACGATTATTTTTCACAATGAAAAAGTGGTCATAAAAGAAAAAAACACCAAAGAAGAAGATGATGAAAATGATACAGTATCTAATAATTAATAGGTAACATATTACTAGGTTTCATTTCTTCTAATTTATAATCACCAATTCTTACTCTTACCAATCTTAATGTAGGAAAACCAACCTTAGCAGTCATTTTACGTACTTGTCTAAATTTACCTTCTGCTAGAGTTATGGATAGCCAAGATGTAATGCCATGCCTTTCATCTCTAACAAAACGTTCTACGATATGAGAAGTGTCTCTTAGAATTTTAGCCTTACAGTTTTTAGTTTTATATGGTTTTCCTTCAACAGAAATTTCAACACCATTTTGTAATTTTAAAACGGCTTCTTCGGTTATGACACCATCTACCATAACATGGTACTCTTTTTCAATTTTTGAGCTAGTGATATAATTACTAAACTTACCATCAGTAGTTAATAACAATAAGCCTTCAGATTTCTCGTCTAAACGACCAACTGCCATTACATTATCAGAAAACGTATAAAGTTCACTTAAAAGCTTCTTATTTCGCCTTTTGTTTTGGTGATTTATAAACTGACTTAAATAACCGTAAGGCTTGTATATTTTATAATAGTGATGATCCATTACCAAAAAGTTATAAAACATTTTTTAAATTCAGTAGCATTAACTTTTAGCCATACTAATGGTGAGCGGTTTTTATTAATTTGCTTTTCTATATTAGTTTTTACTTCTTCTAAAGATAACCATTCGACAGCGTTATGAGGAAGCGTTAACCAATCTAATTTATTGGGAACATAAAATCTGTATTCTTTTAAGATTGAAAATTTATTAAACGAAATATAGAACCCTGCAATGCAATCTTTATTCAAAGGTTTAATATCTATCTCACTAAAATTATAAGGTAAAAACAATTGTGCTTTAAAGCATATTTGCTGAACAATTTCTTCTAGATTAAGGTTGTGCTTTTCTAAATATCTATGGGTTAGCTTATTATGCAATAGTGGAAACTGTTTGCTTTTTAATTTATGCAATTTATAAAGTAAAGCATCTTTTCTATTTGGGCCAACCCAGTAGGCGAGTGGGTCACTATAATCATTAAGTGTATCATAGAGATAGAATTTATATATAATTTCTAAATGAATAGGCTGATTCTCTTTTAATAGTAAAGCATCCATTTCGCCTATAGTTTGCTTTCCCTTATTAATCTGAATATTTGAACCTAATAACTGTATTCCTTCATCTTGTTGTAATTGATAACAGACAAATTGTTCAGCTAATTTACCTAATCGTTTTGCTGTAAATGAGTTTTGATAAAATGAATAGCTTTTTTGGTTTTGAAGATGAAAAGGATTTAATCCATATATGCTTTCACTACTACTAATAAAAGGAGTATTTAAGTAACCAAAAAACCGTTGTTTCATTTTTGTGTTTAACATTCAACTTAGTGTTATAGGTGTTTGCTACAATATAAGTGTGAAAAATAATTATTTTAATACTTAACCACAATGTAAGTAATAGTAATTAGATATTTATAACGTAAATCAGTTTATGAAGCAAGTTATTTAATTATTCTATTATTTCTATTTTATCAATGTAAGACTAATGATGATTACATAGATACTAATAATACTTCTTCTTGCTCTAGGATGCAATTACGTAAGCAATATAAAATTTTGTCTAAGCCATAATAGGAGATTATAACCGCTTATAGAAATATTGTGTTTAACACTGGTAGCTATAAATTAAAAAGATTCAACAATTACTACAACAGCTAATATTGCTAAAACCCCAGAATTCGAAGGAGGTAAATAATTCTATAATATAGAATTAAAAGATAATAATTTGCAATTAATTATACTTGATGAAATTTATCCTAATAGCAATAAACCCGAATGGTACAAAGAAACTTAAAGTAAAGTTTATTCTAAAGAGAGAATAAGATATTTAGCTTATAATGAATTTCTGAACACGTTTACGAGTATTAGATATAAGTTTTAATATGTATATGCCAGTACTTAAATGTGCAACATCTATAGATTGAGTAGTGCTTGATGTATCTAAAGATTTAGAACTTATAACTTTTCCATTTAAATCGTAAAGTTCTATTTTAGTCTTACTCATAAGCTGACCGTTAATTATAATTGCTTTTTCATTCTTATCATATGCAATAAGTAGGTTATCCTTAATAGGTTCTGTTGCACTTAATGCATTACTTTGAAATCTTAAGAAAAAGCGACCACTGCCAGTTAAATTAGTACTAGCTGTAAACATATAATCGTTTGTATTTAGCAATGTAAGTGAATTATTAAATGTATCTTCTAAGTATACATCTATAGAGTCAGGTATATCTGTTTCTAAAACACTGAAGGTTATTTCTTGTCCTTGGCTTGCATTTATGCCTAATGGAACTGTGACATTTTGCATATCAGTATCACTTAATGTTTGAATTGCAAACCTAGTTCCATCACTATTTTCTACTAGATATGAATAGATTGAAAAACCTGGTACATTACCACCAAAAATTGCAGCATCATAACCTGGGTCTAATCCTCTAGAAGCATTACTGTTGAAATAAAAATCAGTGCTAAAAGTAGATGTGTTAGCACTTATTTCTAATTTTAGATAACCAAAGTGAGACCGAATTGTTCTGCCTAATATATAATCATCTATTGCAAAATTATTTATGGATACGGCATGCTCAACTTTTTGACCTAGAATGGAATTAGATTTTGTATTTCCGATAGCGCCAAAAAATGCAACCAAAGCAAATACTTTAAAAAAAGATATAATTTTTAGTGTTTTCATAAGATTAAAACTAATTGTTTAATCAATAAATGAATTTATTACTCGATTAATTGAATATAAACTCTATGAGTTGGTATATACAAGCAAATTTACACGTTTAAGTGCATTAAATAGCTGATAATGAATACTTAAAATACTTAGATTGTGAGTGGTGAGTTGTTTGTAGATAAAAAAATATACTCGACTAGAAAAAGAGTTAGGTTCGTAGCAATAAGTAGTATTTTTAAAAACTTTGTATTTAGTAACTTATCATACAAGCATTTTTAATAAGCGTTACATTTAGTAATTTTTTCCAAATGCTATTTTCAAAATCTAAAGACGACACTCTAAATAGTATTAAATATTTATTTTGTGCTTTGCAATAAATAGTTTCTACATCTGCAAATAGAGTGATGACTTTCTTGGTGAAAAACGAATCATATACTTTCATTTCTCCAGTAAAAGCTGGTAGGCTTTTATTGGTAGTTGCTTTTTCTTTAAAATTCATAATGCTTTCAGGTACAGCTAGATTCGCATCTTTATTTACAGCAGTCATCAAACCATCATAGTACAATTTCATATTGGCCTCTAACATAATTTTAGTAGGCATTTCTGTGAGATTAATGTTCCATACAAAAGCATAAGTGAAAAATTCTGAGCCTTCGGGTTTGCTCCAATTTTTGGCAAAGCGCAAATCTTCATAGCCTTTGTAGTTAATGTCTTGAGCAAAACTTAGGGGGAATTTTATAATTTCTTTAAGCCAGGTGCTATCAGCCTCTAGAATATCTAAACCCTTTTCATCTTGAGCAAATACTACAACCGAATAGAGTAGTAGCATTATAATTGTTATCGTATTCTTCATAATTTATAAACTTAAAGTTACTTCAAACCCAATCCCATCTGCTATGGCACCGTCTCTTAGTTTACTTGTATAATCAATTCCCCAACGCTGCCTATCTATTTTAAACTTTGTAGTCATTTGTCGTTTTTCGTAGTTAACTTCGGCTTGAAAATTTACAGGTAAAGTTATGCCTTTTATAGTTAGGCTGGCATAAATTTTCATATGTGAATTATCATGATACTCTACACTAGTTATAACAAGCTTTGCAGTTTTAAACTCTTTTATATTAAAAAAGTCTTCATTTTTTAAATGATTTACGAGCCCTTCATTAGCTTCTTCATCTTCAATATCATCACAAATAATTGACGTCATATCAATAATAAACTCTCCACCAGAAATAACGCCGTTTGATTTTACAAAATAACCTTCTTTAAAACCAATAGTACCATTATGGCCACCAAAATAGAAGGCATACTCTCCAGACCATTTGAGTTCACTTTTTTCAATATTGATTTCTAGATTTTCAGTTGTATCTTTTTGGGCATGAGAAAATGCAATTGATGTGATTGCTATTAATAATACTATTCGTTTTTTCATTGTAATAATTTTTATGATTAATTTTTTGTTTTGATAAAACTAGAATGTCGAGTTTCAAAGAGTGTCAAAAAAATGTAAAAGAAGTGTCAACTGTTGTAAAATGTCAGAGAATTGTATGTTATTTACAAAAATTATGAAACCAAATACCATTAATATGCTTAACCGATTGGGAATTGTAATGCTGCTAGCCTTAGGTTTATCATGCACAACAGTTGAAAATGTCGACTTTCCTGAGCGTACAAAAATAGCTTTGCGAGATGCAGGTAATAAACTCTTGCTATCTAATAAAGATTCTATATCTCTAATTTTACCAGTTGTAAAACTAGAAACAAATAAGTATCAGCTATCTTTTAATAATACATTGTCTTTTGAGCCTACATTTTTGGTAACTGTTATGGAGCAAAGTCTTAAAAGTGCACAGTTGCCAAAACATTATAGAGTAGAAGTTTTGCAGTGTAGTGATAGGGAAGTGGCATATAGTTACCAAATGAGTGCCGAAAAAGAAAGTACTATTATTCCATGTTCTGGTAGATATTTATCAGAAGCATGTTATCTTATTGAAGTAAAGTTTACAAATAGAGTAGCAGGATTTGCATTGCATGAATTCATTTCTTACGCCATCATATTTTTAGTTTTAATGGGTCTTATTTTTTTAATAATTAAGAAAGCAAGACCAGATTCAGCTAAAGAGAGTAATGAAATCTTTGAAAAGTTAGGAAGCTTCTATTTTTACCCTGAACAGAATAAACTTGTAAAAGAGGCTGAGGAAATTGCATTATCTAAAAAAGAATGTGAACTCTTAGCGCTTTTTGTTGCCAATCCAAATCAGATTATAAAGCGTGATGAACTTACCAAACGTGTTTGGGAAGACAATGGTGTTTTTGTAGGCAGAAGCCTAGATACTTATATTTCTAAATTGCGTAAAAAATTAAGAGCTGACAGTTCAATTAAACTCACCAATGTGCATGGAGTTGGTTATAAGTTGGAGCTCAACTAGTTTACATTCTATATAATTACCTATAATAACTCTGGCTAGTTCCTTTAGTACAAGCACAATTACTAGCACCTTGCAAAAAGTCTAAGCCTATTGTAACCATATGCGTACCAGAGTTAAAACCAGACAAATCATTTAGAGTTAGTTGATATGAATATGCAAAATATAGTTTGTTAAATGTAATACCAGCCATTGGTCCTACATTAAGCGGTTTAAAAAATTGATCATTAAGAAAGCGGTAAGAACCACCTACCCAATAATAATCTCCTTTTCTGTTAAATTTTCGATATTTAAAGTTAACATCTGTACTAGATCGTTTATCACTATCAAACATTTGATAAAATATAGAAGGCTCAAACTCTACATCTTTGTTGCTATTACTTTTTAATACTAACCCAGAATAGAATTGATAATTTAATAATTGATTAGGTTCTACACCTCTTTCAGGATCAATATCTTTTTTCATAATATTATTGGCATTCATACTTAAATAAAATGCCTTCCAGCGGTATAAAAAACCGACATCAAAATTATTATTAGAGGTTGACCTATCATCAGTGACTATAGGGTCATTAACTGGAGAATCTGGAAATGAATTAAAATTTTCTATTTCTATTCTAAAGCTATTAATATTATATGAGATTCCGAAAGACAAAAACTGCTTAGATTTATAATCGAGTGTTAGATGGTGGGCAAACGAGAACTTAACCCCTTTTTGACGTGTATTACCATTTTTGTCATTGTATGCAGATATACCTAAACCAGTACGATCAGAAATTCTGAAATCACCATATATAGATTGGTTATCTGGTGCATTTTTAATACCAACCCATTGTGTGAGGCCATTAGCTCTAATTTTTAGATTATCTCCTATACCAGCATATGTAGGTGAAATTACAAAATCATTATCTGCCAAATATTGCGTAAATACTGGTAAATTTAATTCTTGACTATAGCCATAAGACATAATCAAAAGAAGCATATATAGTGTTATTTTTTTCATCTTAATATCTTTTAATGATTATTTGTATTACCTGTATAGGGTAAAATGTCCAACAAACTCTTTATCAACATTAACATCATTAGTTCTAACCACATACCAATAATCACCAGTCGGTAATTCTGTACCATTATAGCGTCCATCCCATACTTGACCATACATATATTCTGCTACCTTACGCCCATAGCGATCAAAAATGTCGAAGGTGAGGTTTGGATAATTGTCAGTACAACCTGGTGCCCAAGTATCATTTTCTCCATCACCATTTGGTGTAAACCAATTAGGAATACAGATATCAACAAATTCTAGTTCAATTTGAGCAGTAGCATTACAACCACTACTATCTGTAACTGTAACTGTATACAGTCCAGATTCAGTTATGATATAAGTATTTACACTACCATAATCTTCACCGTTCATTGTAAATTGATAATCACCAGTTCCTCCAGTAGCATTAGCAATAAACTCGTTAAGTCCACCTTCGGTTAATGTTAATGCAATAGCATCATAACCTTCAATATCAAAGAAATCTGTTGTTTGAATACAACCATTAGTATGTCTAACATCTATGTAATGGTCAGTTCCTACAGGTATATTTGTAAATACATTACTAGACTGATAAGGCCCTCCATCTAAGGAATAATCTAAGTCAGAAAGGTCAGTAATAGAATCATCTACGATTACTCTAACAATATTCCCTTGCACATTGTTCTCACAAATATTCTCAATAGCTATCTCTGGCTCTATTCTTACAGCATCTGGAAAGGTGATATTCCATTGGGATTCACATCCTTGTGCATCTCTAACATACACAATATGGTCACCTCCAGATAGGTCTGTAAAATCAAATTCTGTTTGTGTTGGTCCACCTGTAGTATAAACACCTTCGTAATCATCTAAGCTTACACTATATGGTAAATTTCCACCTGAAATATCAATACTAAACTCACCATTTTGATCTCCTTCACATACTTCTGGGAATAACGAGTTAGGAACGATGCTTAAAATAACAGGTGTTGGTTCTACAATTGTAAAGTTTAAGGTTAAATAACATCCTAAAACATCTTGTACAATAATATCATAGTTACCTGGCTCTAAGTTTTCAAAAACATTAGTATCAAAAAATTGATTTAATTGAGGTGAAATAGCGTATTTAATTATTCCGGTTCCACCTGATGCAGTAATCTCTACAGATCCATTATTGTTTCCTGTACAAGTAACATTGCTTACTGTAATTGTAGCATCAAGTGGAGCTGTAGGTTCTGTAATATTTATTGGTGCAGAAGTTTCGATACAATCACCACTTTCTACAACCACCACATAAGTGCCCGCATAAAGTTCAGTGAAATTTCCTGGAGTATTTTGAGTCGCAGTAACTGTGCTTCCAGATCCATCTTGCAATGTGTAAACGTAATTACCCAATCCACCTTGAGCTATAGCAGAGATAGAGCCATTGTTATCACCAGCACAATTAATCGTTATATTAGAAGCTTCAAGTGTTAATGTTAAATCTGGTAATGGATCTATTGTAATTTCATTAGATACATTAGCCACACAACCATTAGCATCCCTTACATAATATGAATAGGTTCCATCTGATACAGAAAACGTAGTTGAAGCACTAAACGTACCTAGTATGGTTGAAAAACTAGGATTATCACTGTAAGCATATGTTCCTGTTCCCCCTGTAGCACTTAGAGTAAGTGTAGATTCTACTAAACACGTTTGCGATGTTGCTCTTACCAAACTAGCTTCAATAGGCGTTGGTTCACTTATTACAATATCTATTGACGTTAATTCACAATCAAAACCATCAGTTATGGTTACTGTATATGTTCCAGGGCCTAAATCTGAAAATACATTTGAAGTTTGCGGACCAGAAGTACTAGATGTTGGTAAAATTGTATTTAAAGTATACACATAGTTTACACCTTGTCCACCAGTAACATTTGTAATGGTGATACTAGCATCTTGGTCGCCAAAACATGATAAAGCTGTTGTGCTTGGTGTAAATGTTGCTGTAATAGGTGTAGGCTCATTAAGTGTAATGTTTTCTGAAACAATACAACCACCTGAATCTCTTACATTAATTGTATAAGTGCCTGCTGATAAATCAGTAAATGTGTTATTTGATGAATAAGCTACAGTTGCTGCTCCAGTTAATTCATATTCATAATCTCCCCAACCACCAGTTGCAATAGCAGTAATAGTGCCTAGGTTATTGTTACAAGTTACATTAGACGTTTCAGAAATATTAAGCACTAATGCCTCTGAAGGCGAAGTTATAATAACATCGGCTGTATTAGAACAGAAAGGAATAGCAGTTTCTGTAATGACTACAGAGAATGTACCTGCTTGCATTCCTGATACGGTTTGTGGATTTGTAGAGGTATTAGCATTAACAACACCAGTTACTGAAGTGCTTGTACTATCAAACACTTCATAAGTATAAGTGCCAGTATAATTGATAATGTTTATATCAAAAGATCCATTATTATCACCAAAACATGTTATAGCTGTTGGAGTTAATGTAAATGTTGGAATTGTTGCTTCAGGTATAGATACAGTAACTTCTTCTGTACAAGATGTTACAGTATCCGTAATTGTAATAACATATAATCCTGAAGGGACTCCAGAAATGATATCACCACTTATGCTTATTGAAGCAGGATTTGGTAAAATACTATAGGTATAAGTGCCTGAACCTCCAGTAGCTGTCATGGTTATTACACCATCATCATTATTACACGATGGCATTGTTGTAATATCTGGTATAATTGTGATTGGAGCTTCAATATCAACTGACACTAAATTTCCACAACCATTGGCATCTTGGATTTCTATAGTATGCGTTCCTGAATTTAAGTTAGAAATTGTAAACGGAGCTGTTTGCGTTTGAAATGCGCCTCCATCAATACTATAACTATATGGTGCTATACCAGCTGTATCTAAAGTAACATCAATTTCATAATTTCCTTCAGTTACAATACATTGATTATTTACTATTGCAGAAATCACAGGAGTAGTATCCATTGTTACAACAGTTGCTGGACTAGAAACCACACAGCCATAAGCATCTAAAACATGAATATAATATGTACCTGCATCTACATTAAATGTACTTGCAGAGTTCCAACCAGCATCAGTAGCTAATGGTGAGGCTGGAGTAGTGGTAATTTGATATTGATATGGAGCTGTTCCATTTTGACCAACTGCGCTTATAACACCAGAGCTTGGGTTACAATTCGCATTTTGATCTACAGACACCATTAGATCTAAAGCTACAGCAGACTCAACAATTTCAAAAATTGCAGAAGCTGATCTACAACCATTAAAGGCACCTGTACCATTTTCTGTAAATACAAGGTAGTATTGGCCTGGAGCTAATGTTCCTGGTGATGGTGTTGTTACAGTTTCTGCAACACCAAATGTTACAGGTAAATTAGTTGGCCCATCAACTAACATATTATCAAAAGCATAATAAATAGCATAATCTACTGAACTTGTCGTGCTATCAAAATTATCTATCGTAAACGTAACACTTCCATTATTTTCTCCTTGGCATACCACATTATTTGGCACTACAGAAGAAGTTAATGTTGAAGCTGGACTTATTGGTGTATCAGCCGATTTTATATAATAACAGTTTGTCGTTAGATCGTGTACAACAAATGTGTAAACCACACCAGGTATTAAATTGGTAAATGTTCTTGTATCACCACCAATCACATCAGGGCCAAAGTATGTTGATGTATATGGTGCTGTGTTTGTTTCTAAAATTCCGAATTCATAACTTCCACTACCAACTGCCGAAACAGCTTGTACAGTTGCAGTACCACCAGAAATACAATCTGGAACAGTTGTGGTCACATCTATTGATAAATCTGATGGAGGAGACGCAATAACAATCTGTTGCGATAAATTACAGCCATTGGCATCAACAACATTTACAGTGTAAGTACCAAAATCTAAATTGCTAAATGTATGATCTTCATTTGATGTTGCAGTATATGGATTCCCTAGTATAACATCTCCAAAATTATTAGAGATATAATAAGTAAATGGAGCTGTACCACCAGTAATATTTTCAACCGTAATTGAACCTAAAGAAGAACCACCAGTTGCATCACAAGTAATATCTACTTTACTTAAATCAAAAGCTATGGCATCAGGCTCATTTATAGTAATTGTTTCTGTTGCTGTACATGATTTTGAATCAGTCAGTGTCACAGTATAAGTCCCAGCTGGTAAGCTAGATGTTTGAGTACCATAATTTGTACTTGTGGTGTCATTATTTACATTAATCGTAAATGGAGGTGTACCAACCGTATTATCTATAGTTACATCAATTGATCCATTAGAATCGCCATTACATAGTATAGGTAGATTTTGCACAACTAAACTCAATGCAGGTGGTGATAATGGCTCAACTGTTATTATTGCCGATTCTGCAGTACAGCCATTAGCATCTGTAATTTGAAACTGATAGTCTCCAGCTGTAGATGTTGCATATGTAAATGGTGTACCAGTTGCTCCAAGAGATGTAAATGCATTACCATCAATAGATACAGCATAAGTATATGGTGCCGGACCAGTTATTGTTCCTGTAAGCACTGCATCAGAAGTTGCCGTACAATCTAAATCTTCAGTTAATACTACATTTAAAGTAGGTGTAGGAATTGGGGCTATAGTATATGATTCACTATAAGTACAATCATTCTCATCTCTAACCTGAAATGTATATGTTCCTGGCTCTAAACCTGAAAAAGCAGTTGATGTTTGATATGATGTTGCAGAAGCAGCAGGTGCAATAATCTGATACTCTAATGTACCAGTTCCTCCTGTTGTTGATGTAATTGTAATTGTTGATGTATTAGTTGGACAGGTCACAGGTGAATTGTCAAAATCCAAATCTGATGGTGGATTTAATGCATCAATAGTAATATCATTTGTAATTGAGGTACAATCATTAGCATCTCTAATCGTAATTGTATAAATTCCTTGAGTTAAACCGTTAAACACATTACCAGCTTGAAATGTAACTCCATCAATACTGTACATATATGGAGCATCTCCACCAGTAACTCCTGTTACTGTAATGGAACCATTACCATTACAAGTAAGATTTGTTGTTAATTCTGCTGTTCCAGAAATAGCAGTATTAGAAGCAATAGTAACAGTTTGAGGATCTGTTGTACATACCGAAGTACCTAATGTGTACTGAAGTACAACATCGTAATTTCCAGCGGCAAGAGCTGTAAAAACATTAGAGCTAAAGAATGTTGTTCCACCATCAATACTATATTCTATACTATTTCCATAAGTATTAGTTACGTTTACGGTCAATGTCCCTGTATCACCAGAATCAGCGCATAAAATATCAGTTGTAGCAATTGTAAAATCTGGCTCAGGAATTTCATCTACTGTTATCGTAGTAGTAGCACTACAATTGTTTGAATCTATGACTGTGATATTATAAACTCCAGCTGTTATTACTACAATTTCTGGTACAGATTGAAAAACAGTTGTACTATTTACAAAATAGTAATATGGGGGTGTTCCTCCTTCTGGGTAAACAGTAATTTCTCCATCATTACATGTTAACGGAACAGTAACTGCAGCAGTAACGGTTAATAATGGCGGTTCAGTAATAGTAATATCTTCAGTAAACATACAACCATTTTCAGTTTCTAAAGTTGTGGTGTATGTTCCTGGGTTTAAATTATCGAATGAATAGTTGTTGTCTACAATTGGCCCAACACTATTAACTAATGTAGCACCATTATACAATGTAAATGTATATTGCGGATCGGCATCATTAGCTGCTATATTAATACTTCCTTTATCTCCATGACATAAAGGTTGAGTAACAGTAGTTGTACCTGTAAAATCTCTATCTGTAATTTGAATATCTGGAACCGTGAAAACACAAGGGTTTGTTGCTGCACCTGTTTGTCTTATATAAGTCGTGTAAGTTCCTGCTGTACTAACAGAGAATACATTACTTGCTTGATAGTTTGTACCATCAATACTAAATTCATAACCACTAGGCACTCCATTTATAGTAATGCTACCATTTGTAGTACAAATAATATCCGTTGAAACTACGGTTGCATCTAATAAGTTCTCATAAACGTTAAAATAGAACTGAACAAAACAACCGCCAGGATAATTAATCGTTAAGCGATATTGCCCAGCAGTATCTGCTAAGAAACTAGAACCATTACCAACTTCATTCCATGTACATGCAGCATCTTCATTAGCACAATCTTGATTGGTAACTGCAGAACAACTCGCTTCATCAAGTTGTTCCCAAATAATGGAAGTTGAATCTGAAATATTGGTTTCAATAAATCTAGAATCGTTTGCACCACATAAGAATATGTTTGGCAATAATTTTCCATCATTAGGACATGTTACCACTTCATCTGCAAATGGTATCACTGGATTTTGAATATTTCCACTAAAAAGCTGAACATTAAACTGTTGTACTATAGATTGACATGGTGCAATAGCTGTATTATAAGAGTAATAAGTACCACTAGCAGAAACTGTAATCGTTTGCGTAGTTCCTATTACTGGTGTCCCTGTAGGACTTGTAGACCATGCATAAGAATCGTAACCATTGGCTGCAGTTAATTCTATAGAATCACCACAAAGAATTTCATCTTGTATAAAAGTACAATCTAAATCTGCTAAAAAGTTTGTTGCTTGTGGTGTAATTAAACAACCTGTGTTACTACTTAAACTTGGGTCATCTGTAATAGTGAAATCTGGGTTTACTGTACCTTGATAGGTAGCATATGCCTGATTATTAATAATGTTAGAACATGCATCTGCCAATTGATTACATTCATCAACAACTCGTGCTCTAATAATAATTTCATATACCGGATCGTTTTCTTCGACAAGAGAATTATCAATATCAAGAACAAGTTCTCTCGTTGTAGGGTTATAACTAGAAACTGTAACACCAGCCGGTAGAATTAAATCTGTTGGATGATTATAAATAATATTTATAGGAAGAATATCTCTAATGCTAAAATTTGTAGCATCATCATTACCTGTATTTTGAAAGCCAATAATATAATTTAATGGTTGCCCTAAGCCAACAAGTTGCCCACCAATATCATTACCCATATCATCTTCAACAATCTTTGTTAGTACAATATTAGGGGCAATAATCTCAATCGCAAAAGCACTAAAGTAGTAGTAATATATATCTAGATTACTACCTAAACTTATATCTGCTGATGTTGCATTATTGGCTATTAATGTGTTACCAGGATTCGGAATATTTATAATACCAGCATCAAACCCCAAGGTATTAGTACTATTAGGATTTCTTGCTGTAAATAGCTCTGAAGTATTAGTTATTGGGTCAATATCAGATACCGAACTGTTAAAAAAGTTATTTGTTGGTCTAATTACTGTACCAGCATTATTGGTTGCACTAATAGCAGTTCCATTAAGTTCTAAATAATCACCTGTATAACGTCTGTCTCCCTCAATAGTACTAAAAGCAAACTTAGAACGAACAGGTCCAGTTGGTATAGTTGTAAATCCAGAAACAGGAAATGTTTCATTAATAGAGCTTGTAATCTTTGTAAACCCATCAAATGAAGTAATATATTTACTTGGTAAAAGAGGATCTTCATACACGACAAATAAAGACCATCCAGCAGAGAGTCCTTCAGAATTAGGTTTTGGTCCAATTAAAGTTGAAATATTTGCCACCGAATAGGTTCCTTCGGGATTTGGCAATGCTGTAAGTATATCAGTTACATCTTGATAATAAGCATAAGTATTAGAATTGTTGTTATTAGCCGCATTTTGATAGTAAATTTCTGTACCAGTAATATCCATATACGAACCACCACCAGGTACCTTAAATTTTATATCGGATATTGGTTCTGAGCCATTAACTACAGCACTCCAATATAAACCAGCATATACAATTTGATAGCAACTATCTGCGCTTGGTACTTCTAAATCTGCACTACTAGAGTTAAATGTAGTTGGGTCTCCATCAATATCTACATATACTGCAGCATCAACTCGATCATTAGTATCGTTTCCGTTATAAGGATCGGAAACATGTAGCCCTACATTACTGTTTCCAATTAAAAGTATATCTCCTTTAATAGCCTGATCATATCTAGGTGAGAAAGGAATAAGGTTTTGTGCAAACGCTTGTTGTCCCAAAATGAGTACTATAACAACAAATGCAATTCTAGAAAAAGTAGGTTTTTTCATGATTATTTATATTTAATTTTTTTGTTTCTCTCTATGGGGCATTTCAAGAAACAAAAGGGGCTTAACTTCTATTTAATTTTCAATCTTAACTATCGACATTTTTTGATTATATGGTCTGCTTCCTTTAGCTTTCAGAGCTTCATTAGCATTTTGTATGCTATCAAACTTCTCATAATAGATGTAATATTTACTTGTGTTTACATCATAGAAGAAATCTACATTTGTTCTTCCAGAAGCTACGACCTTGGTTACAAAATCATTTCGCTTATTAACATTATTATGTACGGCAATAACAACATAATAACCACTTTCTATATCTTTAATGTTCTTTAATATCTTAATGTTATTACCTAATTCTTCACCATAATCAAAATCTTCTGCATTGAGTGGTGTAGGGCTTAATACTGTTGTTTCCTTAATATTTTTAAGTGCTGCTCTATCTTGAGAATATCTATCTTCTTGATTATCGAACGCTGCACGTTTAATTCTTCGTCTTTTTTCAAATTCTGTTGCGACTCTAATCGTTTCCAACTTAGAATCTAATTGTGTTCTCGCTTGTACAGCTATTAATTGCTCCTCGGATAAGCGCTTGATTTTATCTTTGTAATATAAGTTCACTTCATCAAGCTCAGTATTCGCAATTCTAGTTCTCTGTTCGTAAAGTGTTTTTAGTTCATCAATTTTATCACTACGCGTTTTAATTACGTTATCTAAATCAGATTTAATAGCTCTAAGTTTATTGTTCTCTGCAGTAACACTTTTAAATGGTCTTGGTTGTACAGCAATACCTTGGTCACTTAAATCATTTTCTTCTTTTAAGTCTTTAAGATCTTTATCCTTAATTGCAACTATATCATCAAACTGCTTTAATAAGTTATTTTGAGCAGTCCTTGAATTTTCGGTTTGTTGCTCTAATGCTTTCATTGATTTGCCAAGTTCGTCTTTTGGATTTGCAATTGAATCCTCTTTAGCTTTTTGCTCTGCTAATAATCTAGCCTGCTCCTCAGCTTCAGTTTTTGCTTTTTGTTCTGCTAACAACTTAGCTTGAGCATCAGCTTCTTCTTTTGCCTTTTGCTCAGCTAATAGTATTGCCTGTGCATCAGCTTCTGCTTTAGCCTTTTGTTCTGCTAACAACTTAGCTTGTGTATCAGCTTCTTCTTTTGCCTTTTGCTCAGTTAATAGTTTTGCCTGTGCATCAGCTTCTGCTTTAGCCTTTTGTTCTGCTAACAACTTAGCTTGTGCATCAGCTTCTTCTTTTGCCTTTTGTTCAGCTAATAATTTAGCCTGCTCCTCTGCCTCAGCTTTTGCTTTTTGTTCTGCTTCTAATTTTGCTTTAGCCTCTGCTTCTCGTTTTGCCTTTTGATTAGCTTCTATCTTAGCTCTTGTTTCTGCTCGCTTTTTAGCTTTTTCTTCAGCCTCTATTTTTGCTAGTCTTTCTGCTTCCACTTTTGCTTTAGCCTCTGCATCTGCTACTTCTTTTGCTTTTTGCTCAGCTACTAATCTAGCTTGCTCTTCAGCAACCTTTTTGGCTTTTTCTTCAGCATCTAACTTAGCTTTAGCTTCTAAGTTTAGTTCTGCTTGTGCTTTTCTATCTGCAGCTCTTGCTCTTATACCTTTAAGTTCTGCTTCAGATGGTTTAACAACTCGTTTTTTAATTCCTTTTTTAGAGAAAAGTCCAGCAACTTCTTCATCACCAGTATATTTATAATTTTTTCTTGGTGAAAACCTGTATGCTAAAGTAATATCGTGTGAGGGCCCAAACTCTACTAATTCGCCTATAGCTTTTTCAATATTATATTCTAAAGCAATTTGTTTAGTAATATTAAGGCCTACACCTCCAGATACACCATATACATTATTATAACCTAGCTGTACCCATATACCTTTTGGCACATTAAACATCGCAAGACTAGAAATTATAGTTTCTTCTTTTCTAAATTCAGACTTTAAAATGATTGAAAATTTTGTGTCACTAAAAAAACCACGACCATTAAAATAACCCGTGTGCATTGCATGTGCCTGAATACCTTGTTTTGGGTTTTCTTCAATTAATGAAGATGTTTCTAGGTTATAGGTTACAAGATTATTAACTGAAACACCAAAATCTAAAAATTCCATACCAAAGTTAATACCAGGGTTTACAGTAATTAAGAAATTTGATGGCACATTTTGTAAAGATGGATCTGAGAAATTAGTAACTGTATTGGCCGTATTTATTCCACTTTTATACGCACCAATATTAAGGCCAAAGGTAAGGTTGTTATTAGCGCTTAATTTTGCATTATATGCAAAGTTGAGTAAGCCACCAAAAGTCGTTAAAACACCATAGTTTTGTTGAAACACAGCTAATCCTGCACCAATGTTTTCAGCAAAACGACCAGAGTAACTTGCTAAATAAGTTTCTGGAGCATTATCAAACTGTATCCATTCTCTCTTATTATTTATACTAATGTATCTATTCTGTTCTCTAACAAAGCTAAATGTTGGGTTAATAGCATACCGATTAAATACCAAGGAGTTTCGTATAGGTAGATCTAACGAAACAACTCCATCATCTTCTTGAGATAAGACCACCTGTATGGAACAGAGTATAAGTAATATGGTTAAAAGAAATATCTTCATGCTATTTTATAAGGGTAATAGAACCTTGTTTTGTTTTTAAATCTGTTGTTGTTATGATATAATAGTATATCACATTAATGTTAGTTAATTCAAGTTGATTTTGTGGCCAATTATTTTGATAATCGATAGTTTGAAAAATCACTTTACCACGATTATTTAAAATTTTTATTTCAGTATTCGTACCAGAAACATATTTCATAGGTATAACCCAAGTATCATTAATACCATCACCATTAGGACTTATAACATTTGGTATTTTTTCAACAACTTGAGCTTCTTCTACACTAAACTCATACACTTTAGAAGCATTACACCCTACAGTTTCACTTATAACTACCTTATAATTTCCGAATTCAGTTGCTTCATATGTGTCATCCGTTTCTCCGCTAATTAATGTATCGTTTAAATACCACTCAAATTCTGGATTACTCGCTGTAGTTGTAACTGTAACCATTAATGATTCATCTGGAAATATATGATTGACCTCTGGGACGTCTATAGAACTATCAAATAATTCACTTACTAATGCTATTGATCCAGCTGCAGAACATTCACCTAAATCAACTTGTACAGAATAAGTTCCTGATTCGTTAGTTTGATACATTTGATTGATTGCTTCTGGTATTATAACTCCATCTTTATACCATTGATAGGTGTTTCCTCCAATAGTTGTTAATGTTGTTAAGCCTTGCTCAGGACAAAATGGATTACCTAGGCTTGAAGCAATAGTAGCATTAGCCTCTCCGGAAACGGCTTCGCTGATGGTAACACGATTAGAAAACGAATTAGACGTACATGTCCCATAATTGGTTTCCACAAAATAAGTACCCTCTTCACTTACTGTCAAAGTTGGACCATCAGCTACAAATATTGAGGTTGTTGGACTCGTTTCTTTATACCAATTAAAAGTAAGATTTGGATAGAGTAGTGGTGAGTCATTAGATCCTGTTCCTGGATTATCAATAGTTAGTAGATAACTGCCGCCAGTACAATAAGCACCTGTTGATACCAAATTATTTATTGTAAATGGTGAATCTTGACTCTTATAATATGCAGCAAAATTAACAGATTGTGTACTTGTTGCTGCTGGTGAACTACTTTTAACTCTGATACGATAGTTTTCTCCAGCCGTTGTCTCTGGTATTGAAAAATCTATAGTTGCTGGTGATACTGTAATAGAACCAGCTGCAGATGTATATACAATTGTTGAATCTGAAAAATCACCATCAGCATCAGACATCTCTATAGTAAATTGGTTTGATGCATTAACACTAGACTCTGGTGAAAATATAAATGTTGCACTATAAGAATTAAATGATTCACTAGCACAAGCTTGAGTAAAACCAAGATTTGGTGTACCAATAACTATTTGAGCGTTTATTTTTTCTTGCATGACAAATACAAAGAAAAAAAGGCCAAAAAATATTTTATTTGCTATAGTAGGTTTAAGCATTGGTTTGGGGCGTAATATTTATTCTATAAGCTTTTTGAGTTTACATAACATCTATAACTAATTCAAGATTAGGGCTTGCTTGATTTAGTTATAGATGTTAATGGTTTTTACATTTGATGAAATCTTTAGATTATATTTTAGTCATCGTCATCATCAAAATAATCATTAGAAGCAATGATCTTATTGATACGTAATCTAAAATCTGGAAGTTTATTATTATCGTAAGCGATGAAAGTCTCTGTATCTGGACCTTTAGAATATACGTTATCAAAAATTCTACTTCCATACCAGCTTTCTAAATCATCATTATTTGAGTAACCTTTTCTAAAAATATTTCCTTTACAGTTATTAAAGTATGATTGCGTAAATTTTATCTTCTCAAGATTATCATTATTAATAGGGATACGAGCATCAAATATTACAGCTGGTTTAAACCCAGAAATGACACTTTTATGAATATTAAATGAAACATCTGGACCAATATAAATAGCTTCTTGTACTAAGCCTACTTGGATATCACTTTTTAAATCATTACTAACGTTTACTAAGGTTAAGTTTTCTGCATTCACAAAAGTTTCTTTCTTAGAAGTGTCAGCATCTTCCTTTATATCGTATGAACTTACATACATACATCTCGATCCATCTGCACTAGAAACATAAGGTGATCTTATCGCCAACGAATTAACAATATTACATTGTGTTCCATAATTAAATTCATAGTCATTTTTACTAGACCTATATGAAACAGCTTTTTCTAAAACTACTTCACCACCTAAAACATTAAAAGAGTTTCCTTGACAATAACTCACCATTACATTAAGAATAGTAGTCTTTAAACCAATGCCTGCTAATGTAATACCATTAAAATTTCCAAACTCTTTAGTTTTCTTTCCTGCGAATTCTACCCTTACATATTTTAGTACACCAGAGTTACTATATATATTATCACCTCCATAACTAATATTTTCAGTAGATGATGGGTTTAAACCATAATTTAAAGATGAAACTTTACCAAAAATATTTAAGGGCGCATCACCTAAAATAAAGATTCCTCCCCAATCACCTGGTTTTTTATCACTTCTACTAGACGTAAAAATAATAGGGTCAGTCTGTGTACCCTCAGCAATAATTCTAGAACCACTACTTATAGTAAGAGATCCTTTGGTTTTAAAATCGCCTATAATTACAGTACCAGGCTCAATAGTTAAGGTTGTGCTATCTGTAACAAACACATCACCTAGTAAAAGGTATGTGTTTCTTTTTGATAATGTTGTGTTCTCTGTGATGTCACCACTTAGTATTTGAGTGGCTTCTCTGTAATCAACTTGACTAGGTTTAAATTCTGTCCAAGAATTTAACCAATTATTATATCCAGTAATTCCTTTTTCCTGTTGTGCATACATACCCGTAAGCACTAATAAAATGAAAATCGTAGTTAGAGTAATTTTTTTCATAAGTAGTTAATTTTTTTAGTTTAGATTAAAGGGGTTATAAACTATAAATCCAAACATAATGCAAATACCCACGAAACACAAATAATATCGATGAAATACACTATATAATATAATTAATATATATTTTCTTACATTTTAAAGTCGTTTATCGTGCTTTTTAATCTGTAATAAATTTTTTATCAATTTGTTTTTAAAATCAATTACAACATAAAAAAGCCTTGATATTTAAATATCAAGGCTTTTTTATAAAATCTAAGTGAGTAGTATTTAACTAATCCTTTTTGAAATCGTCATAGGTATGTAATGATTTTAAAGTAGCTTCATAAAATAAAATAGCCGCTATTAAATCTTTAGTATCAGAGTAGGGTAGTATTTTCTTCTGAAATTCTATGGTACTATCAAAATATTCATCCGAAGCTTCAATATTTTCTTCTAAAGCCTTTTTATTATCTTTTGTTTCAGGAATTCCTAAAGATTCCATTGTAACACCTGGTTTAGTTGCAAAAGCTATATTTGGTAATATATTAACAATGACTTCTATTCGTTCTATATATAGAACTAATAAATCACCTTTTTTCATATTTTTTAACTCTTCACGACTGTGATATTTAGATATATTTACCTTGCCACTAATAATGCTTTGAGATTTGTCTTTTTTTTGGGCAAAACTCATACTTATCATTAGAAAAAAAACGGCACTAAATAAAGTAAATTTTGTTTTCATGTTCAAACATTTTAATTAATCTTAGTGAAGCAAATCTATACAATTTATTAAAAAAAGCAACTAAATTTTGGTCTTTTTTGAAAAAGAAATGTATATATTAAATGCATATTTTAAGGATAAACTGCGTGTTTACTGGATTAAATACATATAATATCGATGAAATACTTTTTTGTAATGCATGATATTTTTAGTTAAAAATCTAGCAGAATTATTACAAGAATTGCTATTATGACTTTGGTTTTTTGTTTCAATAATGCAATTTTATTTACATAAAGTTATAAGAAATAGCATAAAAAAATCTGATTAGGTTGAGACTTATACTACACTCTTTTATTTACTCATATTTTAAACAAAAAATTGACTGCATAATTGTCTGTTTATAAAAATGAGATGCATCATTTTTTCAAACAGAATTAATATCCTAAGATTTAATTAAAATAATAGTATTTCATCGGTAATATTTGAGTCCAATATCATTTTATCGTTTAAATAGAGCATTGGTATGATTTTTAAGGAATTACAGTAAAATTCTTTGAAATTTGTTATCATCTTAATGCTTAACCTTATGAAAAATCTTTTAACTGCTTTTTGTGTTTTATGTTTTTATAGTGCTATCAATCCTATTGCAGCACAACAAACAAGTATTGCTAGCCCTATTTATGATCGTTCTGAGAACCAATTAAGTAACACAGATACTATTCCGGATTTTAGGTCTAAGACAAATAAGATAAAAATTACTGGTACTATTTACCAAAGTGATGGTGTAACACCAGCTAAAGATGTTATTTTGTTTATAGAACAGCCAGATGAAGATGGTGATTTTGATCTCAGAAGAGCAGGTGAAGACCGTTACGTCTTTCACAGAAGCTGGGTAAAGACAGATGCTGATGGTAAATATACATTCTATACGTTCGTCCCAGGAAACGACAGACGATACAATCAATTGCAGCAAATTTTCCCAGTGATTAAAGAGCCATCAAAAGAAGAATATGAATTAGAAACTTTTCTTTTTGATGAAGATCCTTTATTATCTAAGGCTTGTCGTAAAAGAATAGCAAAGAAAAGTGATACCTCTAGAATATTAAAATTAAAAAAGGAAGAAAATCTATTAATTGCTCAAAGAGATATAATCCTTAATGCTGCAAAGTAGTATAAAACATTAGAATAAATAAATCGCTTTAAAATTTATAATCTCAAGTAAAAATTTGCTTGAGATTTTTTTATTCTAGTAATAGTATAATTTCGCAAACTGAAAAATCGAAATGCAAACCAATAAAGCACCAATTATTCTATTAATACTTGTTGTAATGTTTTTCATCTTTACCTTTAATATATAGCTAAATTTTCCATAGCTATATAGCGTTATCACCTTACCTAGAAATACGCCTATTATAAATAAAGTTAAAAGAAAGAGTTCCGTATTTTGAGTAATGAAAATCGTTTTTTTATTTAAAAATGAAACTATTAAAATCCAATAGACTAATACGGTCGGATTTATTAAACCTAGAATAAATCCAAGCATTTGTTTAGAAACATTAAATCTTCTTTTTTTAATAATTATGCATTCCCCATTTTCATCTTTTACGCATTCTTTTCTTCCCAAAAATAGAATAATGCCAACACTAAGTAGTAAAATAGCAATTGTATTTTGAAGCCATATATTCATCTCAACAAAATTTTCTATTTGCATGTTAAAATTTATCGCAATGACTACTAAAATTATTTCTGCTAATGCAGCAGTATAAACAATTTTTAATGCATTTTGTACATTCTCTTTAATGGTTGTGTTGATTACAACTACATTAGTTGTACCAAGAGGTAAAGCGCCTATAATAGCAGTAATTAATCCTATAAAGAAATAAGTAATTGTGTTCATTTATTTTGCATTAATTCAAGATCATGTTCTCTACAGTTTTTGTAGGTATTAAAGAGTACATACAAAATTGATAGCCTTACAGATTAGTTATTATTAATTTTCGCCCAATTTTTGTCTGCTTTAACTTGCAGCTTACCGGGTGATTCTTTTTTCCAAGATTCTAAAGTGTTTGTTCCCCAAGAATTATAGAATAAGTATAGTTTACCATCTCTTACCTCAAAAGTTTCTGGATTAATTGATACCTTTTTCGCTTTTACAGCTATTGCATAGGCACAATAACCACCATATTGTGGTATATACTTTGACGGATTTGCTATAAATTTTTCTAAATTTTCTTGTGATGTAAACTTGTATTTCACACCATCGTTAGTCACTATATATTTGCTATTTCCTTTTTTTGCCGTATTATCAAAATAAGCCACTACATCGTATCCTTTTGCCACAAAACCTTTTTTAGTATTATAATCTATGGTTTGTGCATTTAAGATAAATCCAACACCAAAAAAAAGTACAAAAAGTGTTTTTTTCATTTTTAATTTGCTTTAAATAATAGGTTATTATCCGATATATGAGCATATGTCGTTATTATATGAACTGCCTTTCAAATGAAATAAAGGAAATCACAACCACAAAAGAAGAAGTCTATACAGAAAATCATAAAAAGCTTGAGCAAGAGAGTTGAGTCATTGTTACCATGCAAATAATTATTTATAGAGTCATTAACAATTATTAAGTATACTTTATTAATTCATTAAGTTTTTATTACATATACTTTAACTAATATATAAAAGTTATAAGGTTAGGTTTGTCCATATATCAACCATAAACTACATGACTATAAAACTTCGCTTACTCAGTCTAGTTACTTTCTTATTTTTAAAAATAGGGTTTTCGCAAGATGCTAAGGTGACAATTACGTCTTCAGACCTATCAGAAACATCTTTTTTAGAACGAACTGAATTTAAAGTCAGTTATTCTGGTAGTATATTTTGGAACAATGGTATAAACCTTGGCGCCGAATATCTTTTTAAAGAATATACCAAAGTTAAAAACAGAAAACGTGGACTAAGAACTAATACGCACCAGTTTCTTTTAAACGGAACTCTAGGATTTACCACAAATTTCTCAACTAAAACAGATACTGGCATCTTTACAAATTATGGTATTACATGGAGAAGAACTAACAAAAAGGGAAAGCAATTTAGTATTGCCATAAACCCCTTAGGCTATTATCGTTCTTTTTTACCTGAAACGTATAAAGTAACGGGTGATAATGTAGAGAAAGTCTTTCTTCCAGGTAGAGGTTACTATGCTCCATCGCTTACTATTGGTATAGGTAAACAAAGATTAGTAAAAAATACAGGTCGCTTTTTTAATATAACCTCATGCTACGCACACCATATAATGCAGGCACCTTGCCTTCTTTTAATCTTCAGTATGGCTACCGTTTTAACTTTAAAAAGAAAAAAAAATATGCAGAAAATAATTAAAAACTGTTCCAAAGTAATAGTGCTAATAATTACATTATGTACTGTTTTTTCATGCTCAAATGATATAGATTTCAATAATTTAAACGACACCATATTTGTACGTCATAGAAACGCAGATATGCCAGCTTATATTCATGGTAATGGTTCAGAAAAAGTATTTCTTATCATACTACATGGTGGTCCTGGAGGTATTGGTTTATCCTACCGTTCTAGTACCATTAAAAGTGATATTGAAAAAGAATGTGCTGTAGTCTATTTTGATCAAAGAGGTTCTGGTATGGCTCAAGGCAGTTATTCTGAAAGCGGCATAAGCATTGATATCATGGCTGAGGATATTTTAGCACTCGTAAAGGTAATTAAACACAAGTATGGCAATGATTCTCGATTTTTTTTAATGGGACATAGTTGGGGAGGTACATTAGGACCAGCAACTTTACTAAAAGATCAAAGCGATTTCTTAGGTTGGATTGATGTAGATGGTGCTCATAATACTCAAGGTATGTACTTAGAATATATCGCTAATTTTAATAGAGTCGCTTTAGAACAAATTGAAGCTGAAAATGACATTGCGTATTGGGAAAGTGTTCTCAATTTAATCAACACCATAGCCCCAGAATACAACCTAGATGATGTACAAAGGCTCAATAGCGAGGCCTTTGAAGCTGAAGCTGTACTACATGATGCTGGTCTCATAAATAGTGAAGCAGGTGGCGGTGATAATATTATCTTTAACTACACACCACTAACTATACTATGGAATATGCAGAATACACAATCTATTTTAGATTCCGATTTGTTTCAAAATATAAATTTTCAAGACAGACTTTCAGAAATTACGATACCTTCTTTAGTACTTTGGGGCAGACATGATATGGTTGTTCCCATAAAATTTGCTCAAGATTCTTATGATAATTTAGGATCTATTGAAAAAGAATTAGTGTTTTTTGAAAATTCTGGACATTCGCCTATGTCAACAGAACCTGACTTGTTTGCTGAAAAGGTAATTGAGTTTATTAATCAAAATAAATAGAATACTAATCCCTTTTTTGAATTGGTGTAGAGCGAATAAATATGTATGTCGAAAAGATTTAGCTATTCTATAATTCAGCTAAATTATCTATTTTTTTAAAAACAATAACCTTATACGTTGTACTCACAGGTACTTCATTGTCTTCAATCAACACATGTGTTCTGGTAGCTTTTGCAACTCTATTTAAATTGGCAATGTAAGATTTATGAGTGCGTTGGAAATTTTCAGGTAATAATGTCGTAATATTAATAAGCGTTTCAGAGATTAAGTACATTCTTGAATCGGTAAATATTTTTAAATAATTTCCAAAACTTTGAATGTACTGGATTGATTTAAATGAAATATTAATAGGTAAACCATTATGTTTTACTTGCAATTCCTCGCTGCCTTTATTTTTTTTTGGTTCTGTTATTTTTGAAGCTGAAACTTTATGTATAGCTTTTAAAAAACGTTCAATTTTTATGGGTTTTAATAAATAATCTACAACACCATAGTCATAACTTTCTAATGCATATTCAGAATACGCTGTAGTTAAAATAACCTTAGGTGGTTTTATCATAGAGCGTAAAATTTCCATGCCATTAAGTTCTGGCATTTCTATATCTAGAAAAATGAGATCAAGATCATTTTGATGCGTAAAATTGATAAATTCAAGTGGATTTCCTGTACTTAATATCACTTCCAAGTTGTCAATTTTAGAACAATACTCTTCTAACACTTCTCGCGCTAATATTTCATCATCTACTATGCCAATTTTAATCATGAATTATTTTTTTAATGTTGAAACTGATACATCTAAAGATAAATGCACATGAAATGTATTTTCTTTCTCCTTAATTTCTAATTGGTGAGCATTAAGGTATAATAGATTTAAACGTCTTTTTACATTTTCAAGACCTAGTCCTTTTCGTTTCGATGCGACAATTTTTGTAGGCATAGAATTTTCTACGCGAAAATGAAGCGTCTTATTTTCTATAACAGCTGTAATATCAATTGTGCTTTGTTCATTAGTACTCTGAGCACCATGTTTCACAGCATTTTCAACAAAAGGAATAAGCAACATTGGCGAAATTCGTAAATCTAATAAATCTCCTTTAATTAAAAATTCAATAGTGCAGCGATTGCTCAACCTTTTTTCTTCAAGTAATAAATAATTTTCTACGAATTCGAGCTCATTCTTTAGTAAAACACTGTCTTTTTTAGAACTCTCTAATTGATAACGCATTAATTCTGAGAGCTGCATAACAACATCAGGAGTTTCTAGAGATTGCTGTCTAGAAAGCGCATAAATACTATTTAATGAATTAAATAAAAAATGAGGATTCACCTGCTCCTTTAAATAGTTAAGTTCCATCTCTTTTTGCAATTTTTCTTTCTCAGCATTCTCTCTTTGGATGATCATATTTCTTCTTAAAAAAAAAGCAGCCATACCAGTACCTGTGGTATAAAAATGAAATAAAAAAGTTTTAGTAACACTAGACCAGTTGTTTTTAGAATAAGCTTCTAAATAGGCTATAAGAAATATACTCCCAATGACTAAGAGTCCGTATATAAAATATCTTTTCTTATCAAAAAAGTAAGGAATAAGAATAAAATGATTTATCCATATAACTACCATAATATTTATGGTATACTTAAGTGCCCATAAAAAAAAAGAAAAAACCGTATCATATCGATCTATGATCATCCATCCACTTAATAGTTCAAGGATGAGTACCAATACAAAAGCTCCTATGTTAAGGAGTATGGTATGCTGTAAAGACTTTTTAATCATAAACTCTTTTATTAAAATCTAATAAAGATAGTATCTATACATACAAATCGCCATAATTTCTTTACCAAAGGGTTATATCAATGACGAAATGGCTTTATCATTTAATTGTTGTGTTTATCCTATTTAAGATATAAAACATTGATTATACTCTATTTTTATATAACATTTAATTATGGGTGTCGAACTTTTATAAACTATGAGAATTATGAAAAACATAACAGGACTACTGCTTTTAATACTTCTTTTTCTTGCATGCAAAAACGAACCAAAAAAGGACGTTGATGCCTTAAGCAGCACTACACCTCCAAAATATGAAACGTATAATTATTCAGGATTTACAAAAGAAGAAATTTATGGATTCCATAAACGTATTTTTGAAGGAGGCAATTGGACCGAATATGGTGATCACGAACGATATTATTATTTAAACTTCTCCCAAATTCAAAAACACTCGCGTATACTTAGGTCAGATACGCCGAAGATTCTTGAAGAAACCCCTAGAGATGATTTGAAAAATTTTATGACCTCAACAGATTTAAAAAAAGGTGGAGGACTATCATTAAATGACTATGTACAGCAAATAGAAGTTAATGGACTAATTATAATTCATAAAGGCAAAATCGTCTTTGAAGGCTATCCGAGAATGTTCCCAACAGATTTGCATATTAATATGGTAATAACCCAAGTCTTTGTGAGTACTTCAATTGCTATTTTAGAGGATAGAGGTTTAATGGATACGAGCAAACCTATTGATTACTACTTTGATGCCCTTAAAGGATCAGGTTGGGAAGGTGTTCCTGTACTAGATATACTTGCTATGAGTTCTGGAATTGATCGTGTTCCATTAGAGACGTATGAGGCAAGTTTTGACCCAATTAAAGATTTAACTACTGCAAAATCTGCTAAGCCATCAGGAACGGAGTACCAATGGTCGAATGCCGATGCTATGGTATTAACGCTACTCGTTGAAAAAATTAGCGGTCTTACCTTTAAAGATTTTGTGGAACAGGAAATTTGGAAAAAGATAGGATCTGAACATAGTGCTCTTTTAGGAATCAATAAGAATGGGACCTCTATTTCATATGCCGATGGCATGTCAACAACACTTCGAGATCTTGCTAGATTTGGCCTTGCTTTTACACCTAGTGGTAGAAAGAGTGTCAACCCAATAATTTCTGATGCGCACTTATCAAAAATCCGGGATGTAAATAAAAACCTCAAGGAGACGTCACGAAATTTTAAAGAAACGATATGCAGCAGTTATCAATGGGGTGCAGTATTCGATGATGGCGATTTTTATAAAGGAGCACATGGAGGTCAAGGCCTTTATATATCACCTTCTAAAGATTTGGTTATTGCCTATTTCGGAACCTCAAATACTGATCGCGAACGTAATGAATTGAATATCATTTCCAGAGACCTTGTTAAATCTGGATTGTTTGATCTTGAATAAAGTGACCTACAAAATAAAAGTTAACTATATATTATAATACCTATCACAAACAAAAGAAGATACATATGAGAGCAATTAAATTATTAATACTGTCAATCACAATTATTGCAAACACTGCCTATGCTCAAGAAAAAAGTGTAACCGAATTAGCGTCTAATGCAGAAGGTTCTTCTTTAGTTTTACCACAAATTCAGGTCGTTCCAATAAAAGATTCTAAGAATAAAAGAAATTATGAACTCTATATAGAGTTGCCAGAAGAGTATTCTGAGAACCCAAACAAAGCGTATCCTGTCCTTTATTATACAGATGCCAAGTGGCATCTCGAAATGCTTTCTGGCGCTACAGAATTCTTGCTAGAAGATATTATTCTAGTTGGCATTTCTTATCAATTAGATATCAATGAAGACTTGAAAAAAGAAGTAGGAGCTCACGTGAGCAGGTTTCGTGATTATTCGATGAAAAAGCATAGCAATCCAGAAATACAAGCAAAATATCAATTAGGGCAAGCAAATAAGCATTTAGATTTTATTCGTAATGATGTCATTACCTATATCGATAATACGTATCGCACAGACCCAAACAGTCGTACGTATTTTGGATATTCACTAAGTGGCGAATTTGGTGCATATATACTATTAGCTCAACCTGATACTTTTAATAATTACATCATTGGAAGCCCAACAGTTAAAGGTGAAATTGATTATTTATCTGAACTTAATACTAAATTTGGACCTTTTGAGGCATCCAATAGAAACTCGAGTCTAAAGGCCAATGTTTATATAGCATATGGCTCATTAGAAGACGAGACGGTGGTTGAACCTATCGAGGAATTTGTTAAGTTACTAAATGATAGAAGAGACGACGGTTTAGTGGTATTGAAAGATGTGATTGATGGTAATCATTCAACGGCATTCCCTACGACAGCAGTTCGTAGTGTTGCTTGGTTGTCTTCATTAATGACTCATGTTTCAACTGAGGGTTACGACATCTCTTTCTGGGATATTCCGCATCTTAATAATGCATTTGTTAGCACAACACCTGAAGATAGGAAAGACGGAATATCAGTTGATACATTAGCGGTAAATAGCAATGACCAAAACGCAATCATGAAACTGTCTCAAGAGATTTTTGATGGCAAACATGGCAACTATGATGCTTTACTAATTTCACACAAAAACAAATTGGTTTTTGAATCTTATTATAAAAAAGGGCGCATTAATATGCCTCATGGGCAAGCATCAGCAGTAAAAGCTTATACTAGTTTGGTGTTGGGCAGAGCTATAGAAATGGGTTACTTAACCATGGAAGATCTAGACAAACCTTTGATTAGTTTTCTAAAAGATGTTGATCCTAATAAAATTACTAAAGGTGCCGAAAAAATTACACTTCATAAGGCATTGACTATGCATGGTGGATTGACTATAGATAGAGATACATGGAAAGACATTGAGAACGATTCCGTTAGATTAAAAGGCCAAGGGTTGGTACAGACGCTTCTGGAAGAAAGCGGTCCTATAACCAAAGAGTCTCAGACTTATTTGTATGGTAATTTTAATCCAATGTTAGTGATGACGGTTATTGATGCTGTTGTCCCTGGAACAGCTGAGGATTTTATTAAAACTGAGCTACTTGACAAACTCGGTATTACAAATTATAAATGGTCAAATCATATGAGTGGTTTACCTGAAGCAGGATGGCGTGCAAGTTTAATGTCTCGAGATATGCTTAAATTGGGGCATTTGGTTCTTAATAAGGGTAAATTAAATGGCGAACAGCTTATTTCTGAAGAGTTTCTAGCCAAAGCCACCAGTGGCATTGTGAAACCTACGCAAGATTGGATGCCTAAAGACTATCGTTATGGTTATTTTTGGTATCAAACCCTCGTAAAAGTAGATGATAAAAGTTATAATACCACATTTTCTTGGGGTGGTGGTGGACAATATGCAATAGTGATAGAAGAACTTGATTTAACCATTGTAATTTCTGGTCACGATGGTGAGGATAAAATAATGACCCAAATTTCTGAAATTGTTATACCAACATTTGCTAAACATTAGACCCAACATTCATAAACCCAAACTTGTTATACATCCTTTTGGTACAAGATCTGATGAAAACTTAGTTGATAATATTTTAAAGTTATAGTATTGAAAGGTTAAAAAAATGGTAAAAAAGTTCAATTGTATTTAAATGAAGCATCATTTTTTACATTTGAATTTATCATTCTTTATTATAAAATAACCATGAAAAAATTATTCTTTATAGTTGCGTTCTGCTTTTTTTGTACAATTATTTTAGGACAAGTCAATGACTCTCAAATTGCAATAGGTCTTAATCATACCATAAAATCCTCGATTTTAAATCAAGATAGAGCAATTCAAGTTTATATACCAGATGATTATGAAAATTCAGAAAAATCATATCCAGTATTATATATTCTTGATGGGCAATGGTATTTTTTAAGTGGAGTTAGTATTCAAAAGGCGCTTAGAACACCTGGTGCAATCCCAGAAATGATTGTTGTAGGCATTAAGAATAGTAATCCATTAAGGAGAACATTATTTGGAGATGAGAATGAAAAATTTACTAATTTTTTAAAAAATGAAGTCATTCAGTTTATTGACTCAAACTATAGAACTACTCAAGAGCGTTTAATATTTGGTTGGGAAGCGGCTGCATACTATATAAGTGAATTAATTTTACAAGAAAAGGGATTATTCTCTGGAGCAATTATTACAAATGGCGGTTATGCTTCTGAAGACATTGTAAAAGAGTTTTCTTCAGAGGAAGATATTTACCTATATATGGCAAACTCAAGAAAAGACATATACTACGTAGGTTCATCTAATGCATTTAATGAGATTTTAAAAAACAACAATCCAAAACATCTTATTTGGAAATACGAATTGTTTAATGATGAAGTTCATGAAACCCTAGCACATTTAGCAATTTACAAGGGATTAAGATACTATTATCATAATTTTGATTCCCCAGTTTTTGAAACAATACAACAATACAATGATTTGGGTGGGTTAGATTATTTAACAGCTTTTTTTAAAGAGCGTGCAAAACGATTTGGCGGGAGTGATGTCATAGATAATAGCACAAAAAACTCTTTAATATGGCTTGCTTGGAACAGGAATAACTTTGAGTACTTCACATTTTTTATGACTAAATTTAGCGATGTACTATCAACTAAAAGATATGCCTCAGCATATTGGCAAAATCGCTTTGGACAATTTTATTTAAAACACAACGATTATGAAAATGCTATCAAATATTTTAATACAGGTCTTATAACATATCCAAACTCTAACTTTGAAGCAAAAATGCAACAAGGCTTAATCGAAGCAAAAAGTAAAATTAAAAATTGAATACGCAGTTCCCTAATATCAGCATAAGAACTTCTTTTCATTTTAATATTTAATTATCTACTGAATAATCAAATATTAAAAGTGTCTAATAATGTACTTGTGTTATGGAATTATCTTTTGCTCAAAGTGACGATAGGAGAGTAGTGGAATATGCGTTGAATGGATTGCAACTTAGTCTCCCAATTGATACTACCAAAACCAATTCATCCATAATAATATACAGTTCAGTAATTTATAATTTATTTGTACTTATATCTCTAATACATTTGTACTATCAATCAAGAACAGCAGTATTTAGTTATGAAAGGCATATCACAAAAAACCAGTAAAGGCAAACAAATATTCAGAATTGTTTTGTTTACTGGGACATTCATTTCTCTTTGGTTTGTACCATGGATTCTAGTAAAAGCATGGATATTACCACTGCCAGATACCGTACAAGAACAGGTTGATCAGACCTTAAGCTATGGCTTTGATGGTGTTATTGTCTACATCGATGAAGCCGGAAAATCACCAACATTCTATACTGCAGGTTATCATAACAAAGAAGAGAAAATACCAGTCAAACCAAATGCCTTATTCAAAATTGCCAGTATAAGCAAACTTTATGTCGCGGTTGCGATCACTAAATTAGTGCATAATAATCAAGTATCTTTAGATAATGCACTAACTGATTATTTTCCAGAATTGGCAGGAAGAATAGAAAATGCAGATAATATCACCTTAAGAATGTTGGTACAACACCGAAGTGGTATTCCAAATTTCACAGACAATCCAAATTTTTGGAAAAATCAACCCAACTCCAATATAGATGTACTTAAATATGCACTTGATTTATCAGCGATGTTTGAGCCAGACGAAGATTATGGTTATTCTAATACCAATTATTTATTGCTTTCAAGAATCATAGAGCAGGTTACAGGAGGCACTCGTCAAGACTATTTTAAGAAAGAAATTTTAATACCACTTGGGTTGAAAAATACTTTTGGATCGATTGATGACGTCGATCTAGACGATGTTATGAGTGGTTATTATGTTGGAATCGATAAGGACTTCAAAAACGAGAATGAAGGCATGATGATAGCTACAGCAGAAGATGTTGGTGTCTTTTTAAGAGCTTTAAATGAAGGGTCATTACTCAATGAAAAAGAAATGGAAATCTATGCGTCTATTTATGAATTTAATCATGGTGGATTGGCTGCAGGTTACCAATGTTTGGCAGAATACCATAAAGATATTGATACTGTTGTTATTCAATTTATGAACACTACTGATTTTGAAGGTTACCAATGGAATCTGTTAGAGATTACCCATAGTCGTGTTGTTAAAATCTTGCGTAAAGAAAAAGAGTTGTAAATAATATCTCAGTTAATGAATTGGAAAATAATCACAAGTGCTATTTCTTTAATGGGTTTGGCAAGAGCAGACGACAATAGAGCGTAGCGCTATATGTGTAAAAAGTCAATGCTCAGGTTATTATTTTTGAAAACCTTACATCAGCTTAAGCTTTTAATTCAGAAAATCAAATGATTGTAAAGATTGAAAATAAAATAGATATAGTAAACCAAAAATAAGAAATAGGAAGCTTAATCAAAAAAAGGCTGCAAAATATATGCAGCCCTTTATTATTATAATTCCATTAAAATTTAATCATCAATATACGGAGCTCCAGAAGCTTTTAATAGAGCTTCAAATTGATCCATAGAGCTTTCAATTGCTTTCAATTCATTTTCAGCTTTATTTAGCATGCTATTAATAATCTGCATTTGCGTTTTGTTAGTCTCAGTCGGGCCATAAGTAGATCGTTCTAGACTTAAATATATAGTGAACATCTTATCACTTACAGAAGGAGGATTCTTTTCACCAATTTCTGATTTAGCTTGATTGCCATAGTAATCGGATTTTAAAGTATTAATCTGATCTCTTATTGTTTTTAATTGCTTTAAACCAGATTCTGAATTTGCTGTACTGTTCATCAATGCTTTGTGCAATGCTATTACCTTTTTATCAGCTTTTATTATAGACTTATCAATTTTAAATGAAGTACGAGATGCCTCCTCAAAACTTCTCCAAAAAGCAGATGCAATTTCTAGTGATGACCCTTTAAGCGTGCTTTCGTATAGTGGCTTAACTATGAATTCTACAGGAGCATCTAGTTGTTTTACAGAACCGTTATTCGATAAATACATCGTTACGCTATAGGTTCCTGGTGGTGCTAACAAGCCTTTAGGTCCTCCAAAATCATCTGAGGCTTTTGTTTCGCTTAATTCTATTGGACTTGGATTTGGATAACGCAAATCCCAAGCTGTTCTATTAACTCCAGGTTTAGCGTCTTTAGAGATATTGCGTATCACTTCACCAGCTTGGTTTTTAATCACAAAAACCAGTTGAGGCTTTTGCTCTAACTTTTCATTTTCTAAGGCTTTCCATCCAGGGAAAGGAATGCTCTGGTTCTTAAGATTCTTTTCTTTTGTTTTACGTAACTCTTTTTGCAACTCTGGAATAGCCTTAAGGTAATGCGTGAATACAGCCCCAAAGTCAGGATTAGGAGCTGCAAAATGTGAATCACCTTGACTCCCTTTATTGGCTTCAAAACTTAATTGAGAGCGCTGTATATACCACCAAGCGTCACGTACCGGAAATAACTTCGCGTCTGCATTTAAATTGTCTTGAGAAGCTTCTCTTAAAGCAGAATAGTCATCGAGTATATAAAACCCACGGCCAAAAGATGCTGCTATCAAATCGTTTTCACGCTTCTGTATAGCTAAATCTCTAAACGAAATCGTTGGTACATTTCCTTTTAAAGCCGTCCATTGCTTTCCGCTATTAACCGAAAAGAATAAGCCAAATTCAGTACCAATAAATAAGAGATTAGGTGTCACATGGTCTTGTACTATACGCCATACCAAATGTTTCGCTGGTATAGATTTCGCTAAAGATTCCCAAGATTGTCCTTTATTAGTACTTTTGTATAAATAAGGTTTAAAATCACCATATTTATGATTATCTAAAGCTACGTAAACCGTATTGACATCATGCAGATCTGCTTTAATATCATTAACAAATGCCGTCGATGGTACACCAGGTAACTGACTCACTTTAATTTGTCTCCAATTGGCGCCACCATTTTCAGTCACATTAATTAAACCATCATCAGTACCTACATAGAGTAGACCTTCTTGTTTAGGAGATTCAGAAAGTGATGTAATGGTATTATAATTAGACATGGCATATACATCCCAAGCATTATCCCAAGATTGTTGCTTGCCATAAATTGGTAATGTAATACGTTCTTCATTTTTTGTGAGGTCTTCAGAAATTGGTGTCCATGAATCTCCTCTATTTTCAGATTTCCAAACACGTTGTGATGCAAAGTAAATTGTAGAAGGCTTATGTGGACTAACTAGAATAGGTGCGTCCCAATTAAAACGTTGTATGGCATCGCCAACAGCTGGTTGTGGTTGTATATCAACAGCTTCCCCAGTTTTCATGTCTAAACGCGATAAGGTACCTTCCTGACGTTCTGCATATACAATATTTGGGTTTCCTGGTTCTGTGGCAGGTTGATGGCCATCCCAATTGAGAATCACACTCCAATCACTATTTTGTATACCATGCAAATTATCTGTACGCGATGGACCACCTTCAGTACTATTATCTTGTGTACCACCATAGATATTATAAAAAGGTTCGGCATCATCTACAGCCAATTTATAAAATTGCGTCACAGGCAAATTCTCAATATATTTCCAAGTATTAGTTAAATCAAAAGATTCATACAAGCCACCATCAGTGCCTACAATCAGATAGTTAGGGTCATGCTTTCTAAACGCTATTGCATGATTGTCACCATGCTTATTTTTCCGATTCATTCTGTAGAAAGTCTTTCCTCCATCTTCGGAAATTTGCATGGTGTTATCCATAAGATACAAGCGGTCCTTTTGGTGTGGTGAAGCATATAATTCCTGATAGTAATGTGGCCCAGTTCCACCTGTAATCGTATTAGATTGTTTAGACCAAGAGCCACCACCATCATCAGAACGGTACACAGCTCCTTTTCTTCGATCTAGCTCAATAGCAGCATATAACACATCCGGATTCTGTGGAGAAATTGCTAAACCCGTTTTCCCCATTGAAGTTTTAGGTAAACCACTAGTCAGTTTCTCCCAAGTATCACCAGCATCATCACTACGATATAAGGCTGTGCCAGGTCCATTTCCTATATAAGCAGCAACAGTTCTATGGCGTTGCCATGTGGCAGCATACATACGATTAGGGTTTGTTGGATCATATACTAACTCAGTCACACCTGTCCAAGCATCATCACCAAGTGTTTTTGTCCAAGTTTTGCCACCATCTATAGTTTTGTATAAACCACGCTGACCGCCTTTATTCCAAAGAGGTCCTTGTGCAGTTACCCATACGACATTACTGTTTTCTGGATGAACTATAACTCTAGAAATATGCTGCGTCTCTTTTAGCCCCATATTAGTCCATGTTTGCCCCCCATTATCACTACGGTAAACCCCATCACCAAATCCAACGTGACGTCCACCAACATCTTCACCTGTGCCAACCCAAATAGTTTCTGGGCGGTTTGGATCTATAGAAACGGTTCCGATGGAGTAGGAGGCTTCCTTATCGAATAATGGTGTCCAGGTGGTACCAGAATTTATGGTCTTCCATACACCACCAGAGCCTACAGCAACATACCAGATGTTTTCATTTTGTGGGTGAATGGCAATATCAGCAATACGTCCACTCATAAAGGCAGGTCCGATACTTCGAAGTTCTAGACCATTAAAAGGATTGGCTTTAGGATCTTTCTCTTGAGCTGAAGTCGTAAAAGCTATTAGGAGCGCTAAAATAAATGTGCAAAAAATGCGGAAAAGTGTCTTCATCATTTTTGTGGTTGGTTAGTCTTTAAAGTTACTAAATTCTGATTAACTACTAAATAAAACAACTAGTACTTTGACATATGAAGCTTATTGAAAAAAATCCTAATAAACTCTTTGTGCCATTTTCAAATTGAGGAATGAGGGGCTATTTTATAGTTGCTATATATCTTTTATTTTTTGATCATTTTTAAGTTTTTCTATAAGCTAATTCTCATAATTTTGCTATATTTAAACATTCCCTTAATTATTAGCACAAAAAACAATACAATCCTTAATAGTATTGTGCTGATAGTTTTATTTCCTAAGAAAATTTAAAAAACTGATGTTCAATTATTTAAGTGTTAATAATTGATACTGTTGTCTATGAACAATAAAATATAGTTTAATATAAATAAACAATCAACCATGTATATTAAAATAAAACTAAAACAAGATGATGGCCCCATATTACCATTACCTACTAGATTTACAATTCAGTTAGAGGAGCTTATGTATGCCTTAGAACATTGTTATATGGAACTCGGCACTCCATACAATCCCATACGGATTGATAATTTTGTGACTATTGGCAGGGATGCTTTTTCATTTATAGATACCAAAACAAAAATTTCAATCAGCTTAGAAGCAAGTGAGGATGATGACTTATCCAATATTATTGACTATAGGCTCCTTTGTTGTAAGGTTAAAATTGTGGACAAGAAATTTATCAATGACGATAACTTGCTTGTTAACCACTGGAGACGCATATTTAAATACAAAAAAGAGTTTGTCTATGGAGCACCAGATGGCACCTTATACATCTCTCCAAACCAGAACGAAAAATGTGTGATTTCCACTCGAAACCGTATCCATGAAACGAATGTATCCTACAGTATTTTAATATCACTCAAAGTGAAATTTGAAAACGAAAGACTACGTCGATTTTATTTGATATTGGATCCTTTAGTGAAAATTAGTTCAAGTGAAGGCACAAATCCACCAGTCTAATAATGGTGTATAAAGGTCTAACTATTAATTTTATAAGGGTTTTTCTATTATGTTGTTTTTTTCTGCTAGCAATAGCAAATTCTTTTTCACAAAATAGCTCTAAACTTGAGGGTCTTAGAAAAAGCTTAAAGCAAAATAATATATCTAAAGAAGAAAAATCTCGAATTTTGAGCTCAATGTCATACAATCATGCAGATATTGATTCTTCTCAAATTTTTGCCAAACAAGCATTAAAAATTGCAAAACAAATAAACAACCCGTTTTTGCAAGCAGTTGCTTGGGAAGAGATTGGTCATGTTGAACGCCGATTAGGTAATAACCCTAATTCACTACGCGCTTCTCTAAAAGCCTTACGTATCTACGATTCCTTGGGCTTAAAAGAACGTAAAGCCGCATCTTATGGTCAACTAGCCAGCAACTCCATAAGTGATGAAGATTATAAATCCGCAATTAAATATTTAAAAAGCGCTGAAAATATCTACTCTGTTTCTGACGAGAAAGGCAATCTTATTTTAAACCTACTTAATCTCGGTGAAGTATACCGCTTAGCAGGGAAACTAGACAGTGCTTCTATCTACTTTAGAGAAACTTTAGAAAGAAATAAAATATTAAAAAATGATATTGTTCAAAGCTATTCCTTAGGGAATCTAGGCATGGTCTTGTCTGCTCAAAATAATTTAGGCCAAGCAAAAGAAGATCTAATCGAAGCCATTGAAATTTTAGAACCACTTGGTGATGCTTATTCTACATCGGTCTATATAGCAGAATTGGGCGATATTTATTGGAGAGAGTCTAAATGGGATTTTGCCGAGGCAAAACTATTGGAAGCCTACAATATGTCGAATGAAGCTGGTCTTAAAGAACAGATTAGAGATGTTAGCAGAATGCTCACTGATTTTTATAAGGAACGCAAACACTATGATAAAGCAATTCAATATTTAGAAATCAACCGTACTTACCAGGATAGTTTGGTCAATAAAGCTTCCATACAAAAAATAGAACAAATTAAGGCCAACCACGAAATTGGTAAAAGAGAAACCGAAATAGGGTTGCTCAACACCATCAATGCCAATCAAAGAAACCAGATGATTATACTGGGTATAGGTGTTTTACTAATTAGTCTATTGGCTTATATGCTATTTAGAAGTAATAAAGCCATAAAAAAGGTGAGTCAACACGTAGCAAGTCAAAATAAAATTATAGAAAAGCGTGAACAGGAAAAGGCACTTCTTCTTAAAGAATTGAATCATCGCGTAAAGAATAACCTGCAAATGATTTCAAGCCTATTAAGTCTACAGAGTCATGAGTTGAGTGGTCATCCAGCACAAGAAGCACTTTTAACCGGAAAGAATAGAGTAGAGGCTTTATCCCTAGTGCATAGAAAACTCTATCAAGAAGGCTCAGAAACCAAAGTAGCATTAAAAGATTATGTAGAAGAACTAGTGCTTGGTCTCTTTTATGGTTATGATGTGGCTTTTCAACCAGAATTAGATATTGACAATTCTAGTATCTCTATAGATAAAGCCATCCCAATGGCACTAATCATCAATGAAATTGTGGTTAATGCCTTAAAGTATGCTTATAAAGATGTAGAGGTGCCAGCTTTAAAAATACAGCTTAGAGAGGTCAAAGATACACTAGAGATGGATATCAGTGATAATGGTATTGGTTTTACAAAAGAAGAAGGAGATAAAAAGAATTCCTTTGGGCTTAAACTCATTACCTCGCTTATTGAGCAGTTAGATGGGAAGATTAAAAAGCTAGAGTCGCAACAAGGCACACATTGGAAAATAATAGTAAAAAGTGCATAAAGTTCACAAAAGTTGGTCAGTATGATTAATAATGATAGAAAAGTAAAATTACTTATAGTTGAAGACGAAATTCTGTTAGCAAATGATATTGCTAACAAACTTCGTGATAACAACTATGCTATTGCTGGTATTGCAGATACAGCAAAGAAGGCTTTAGATTTATTAGAAAACCATCCAGATATTGATATGGTGTTGATCGATATTATTTTAAAAGGAGAATATGATGGCATTGAACTCGCCCGATTTATCAATGAAAAACATCACATTCCATTTTTATTTTTGACCTCTCATGCCGATTCATATATTTTTGAAAGAGCAAAGAGTGTAAAGCCACACGCTTATTTGTTGAAGCCATTTAATGAGCGCCAAGTAAGTATCGCTATTGAACTCGCCCTTAAGAATTTTTTTAATAAAGTCTCTGAGGATGAATTTCTCGAAAAAAGAGATTTTGAGCCAAATGAAAATCAAGTATTGAATATAAAGAACAGCCTTTTCTTGAAGAAAAATCATCATTTTGAGCGTGTGCCTTTGCAGGAAATACTCTTTTTAAAAGCTGATAGCAATTATTGTAGCGTCTATACAAAATCAGATCGTTTTATCTATTCTGTTGGGCTCAATAAAATTGAAGAACAACTACCAACCAAACGCTTTATGCGTGTTCATCGAAGTTATGTGGTTAATATCAATTCTGTGAAAGGTTACGAAGGCAACATGCTCTTTATTGATAAAGAAAAAGTGCCTGTGAGCAAGGCTCATAAAAGCAAGGTCTTCAAGCTTTTTAGAACTATTTAATCACACACTCCTTCATTTTTCTAAAGTATAATTAATTTCATGTTAATTGTTCACTCATCATTTTAGTTCATTAACTAAAATAATCCTTCCATTCACGCATCTCTTTTCTTTTTAAGGTTTTGTTTTTCCAAATTTGAATAGAACAAAGTCTAATACAAAACAGACAAAAAAATCACATTATTAATCAAACAAAAAAATTATGGCCAAACAAGCAAAAAGCAACGAAAAGACAACCAATCAAGATTTGAGAACAAACTCAAAAATTGATGAGAACACAGATGACTTACAATTTCAAGTCATTTCAGACAAGGACAAAAGAACTAAATGGGATTTTAAGAATTTACACTTTGTGCATTCTGCTATAGCAGAACATATTATTGAGCAAGCTGGCGCAATGATGCATCATTTGTTAAAAGAACTAGGCAAAGATTTATCAAAACCTAGAGTTCCAGGTGTTTTTAAAATGTATAGACAGGCAATGAATACCAAAGAGGCAGAGAGTTATATTCCATTAATTGAAAAAATTGAAACTCATGCTCCGGGAAGTATCAACGATTTATTGAAAGCCAAATTTACATTTGAGCAAACCAGCCATAAAGAACAATCTAACTTTTTACTTAATTGTATTAAAGGTGGTGCAGGTATAGAAGCAGCAAAAGTAAATTGGGATTATGCCGTGCATACTTACCACGAAGTTCGTGAGAATGCTGAGGCAAATTTTAAAGAAGCTGTCTACAGTGCAAGAGTAACTGGTGTAGATAATTGGGATACTACAAACTCAACTATTACTAACGAAATTAAAAATCATAATGGGCATTTTGATTACGCGGTAAAAGTTGCTAAAGCAACAGATGATTTTGGATCAAGTATGACAAAAGCTAATGCAAAACTTATTTCGGCTTACTCAACTTTTGTGTCAGACTTAATTAAATTTTGGAATATCACTGCCCAAGGTGAGTCTGAATTAATCTTAGCAAACAGAAAAGACAGTCAAAAATTATGGAAAGCTATAGCAAACTCATATGACAATAAACTAGGAGTTAAACGTAGCTAGAAACTAAAAACAATCTATTAATTTAAAAATAAAAGATATGCCAACATCAACAATTCCATTCGATCCAAGTTTAGTACTTGGGATGGTAGTAAACCCAGATAAAATTAAAGACTTAGAGGCAATTGCAGATTTACAAAAGCCTGTGGATGCAGCTAGAAATAAAGTTAATGCTTTATTGAGACAAAAATTAAGTTTAGATATGACTTCAAGAGAGCTTATTAGCCTTGGAGCAGGAGAAGAACAATTAAAAACGTTTAATGAAAATATTACCACTATAATGGATGAAGTAGTTAAGGCTTCGGGTGAATTAAGTAGCGCGGTAATAACTTCAGAAAATCAGATTTCACAATTAAAATCTGAACAAGATCAGAAACAAATTAGCTCTCAAGTACAGAGCCCATTAGATTTTGAAGCTTCTATATTAAAGAAGTTACCTATCAGTTCAGATAGCATGAATATGGATGTGCAATACTACAGGTATTCTTCTAATGAACAAGAAAGCGGTTCTACAGCAAACTCTATTTCTACTTTTGTAGGTACTAAAGTTACTTCGTTTTTAGGTCCAACTTGGGGAGCATCGGCTGGTGCTTCTGCACATTCTGCAGTCACCTCAGCTACTAAAAAACGAAAGCTTATCGGTACTGTTGTAATATGTGCTAACTGCACACATAAGGATGCACAAGTATTTTCACCGATTAAATTAGATGTAGAAGATGCTATAGAAAATTATGTAAGTTATACAGGTAAGGCATGGGAAGGTGACCCAGAAGATCCTGCAGAAATGCTAAAGTTAGCAAGTGTTCCAATAACACCAGACGATCAAGCAAAGGGTATGCCTGTGCTTATAGGAGCTACCTATGGTTCTAGTTTTGTTGGCTTTGTTCATTTTGAACAAATAGAGAAAACAAAGAGTAGCCAAAGTGCTAGATCTGCTGCAGCTCAAGCTAGCGGAAGCATAAAAGAAGGACTCTTCTTAGCTAAGATGGAAGGTTCATTTGGTGTAGATGCAGAAACAGCAAGGACAGCAAAGGAAATGATGAGTTCTTCAGATATTCAATCGCATTGTAGTGTAATTACTATGGGCCTTATACCATCAATTAAGTCAAATAACATTAAAAGTGTAGTGGAAGCTTTAAAAGGTTCTCCTAAAGATCACATGGCGCAATTAGCTGCTACACAAGATGCTAGTAATAGTGGAATACAATCTATGGCAAGTTTGGCAGGACAATCTAAAAAAGGACAATCTGTTGAAAAAATGAATACAGATTACATAAAGGGGTCAGTAGATGCCGTTGCTAATGTAGATACCCAATCTAATAAAGTGATAGATATGAATTCACTTATGACTGCTATTGATGATTTTGTTAAAAAGGCAGGAAAAGGTGATGGAGGTGTGCCAATTAACTTCTATTTAAAACATGTAACACAACGTACAATTGCTATACAATGGATGCAAAAATATTATCCAGATATGTTGCATGAAAAAAATACAGGAGATGGTGATACACCAGAATAAATATCAAATAACACAATAGTCAAATAAAAATTAAAAATCATGTCAAAAATTTATATTAAGAACGAAACAGGAAGTTCAGTTACCGTAACATACGAATCTGAAGATAACCAAAGGGTTTCACAAACAATAGGGAGTAATTCTCTAAAACAAACTGAGAAAAAAGTAAAGTCATTTTCTAGAATTACTATTTCAGCTGGAGAGCAAAACAAATCTATTGATTATGAGCCCAGAGATAGAAATAATCAATTAAGGGTTACTAAAAATTTAGCTGGTGTTATTATCCTACAATGGATTTAAATAAAGTAAAGTTAAAAAATATAAAAACAAATAAAATGGGAGATCTTAAAACAGGATTAGTAATTAGAGGCAGAAAATATGAAGAAGATGGAACCACAGTTAGGAAACCTTTTTCCAAAGAAGACTTAAATGGAACTAATCAATTACAAGAAGCAAGTGTAAATAGCAAAGAAGGGTCAAAAGTGAGCGACTTTGACACGGTAAAAAAAGGAATGCGTCAATCAACTTTTAAGGCTGGCTACTCAACGTCAACGGTGCAAAAAATAATACAAAAAGGTGGTAGAGTAATGGTAGTTAAACTGCCAGGAAATAAATATCATTGCCAAATTTTTGGATTATCACTAAGTGATGCAAACAATTTATTTAGTAATCGAAAAGATTGGTAATTCAATATAAAGAATTATGAGAATTAACAGCGGGATATATTGGGTGTCTTGGGCTAATATTAACGCCAAGAATAGTAAAAGTTTAGATGACTTAGCATCACCCTTCAAAGAAAACGTAACAGAATTTATCAATGCATTAAAAGATGCTGGTGCTTCCGTTAGAATTAATGCAACACGACGTAGCCAAAAAAGAGCATATCTATTTCATTGGTCTTGGTTAATTGCATTAGGTAAAATTAAACCATCACAAGCAGCACTAGAGACTGGTGTAGATATTAATTGGAATCTTGGAGATGATTCGTCTAGTGTACAGGCTGCTAAAGAAATTGTGAATGGGTTTGGATTAGCAGTACCACCTCATAGTAATGTAGCACCATCATTACACAGTAATCATATTATAGGCAAAGCAATTGATATGGATATTACTTGGACAGGTACCGTAAATGTTGCAAAAAAAGATGGTACTAAACTTAATGTGCATTATACAAATAATGCAAGGAATAATCCAGAGTTGCTTCTTATAGGTGAGAGTTATGGCGTCTATAAATTAAAAACCGATAAGCCACATTGGTCTTATGATGGACGATAAAAGATATTACCGTATAAGTTTATCAGATTATGCGGTACTAATATAAAAACTGATAAAAAATATATTAATAATTAAAAAATAAAATTATGGCACTAACAGGCGTTTATGTAAACAACAATGTTCCACCACACAGTAATTTAATTAGAAATGGTAACGGAACTGAAGGAGAGTTATTAGTAGTAAAAAACTTTGTGGTTGATACAGGGTTACCAATAGCTGGACAAAGGTATTTTATTGGTTCCGATCAGAAGCGATTTGATGGCACAGTAAAGGAAGTCAATGCAAATATTATTATTTTTAAAGATTTAACACCAGCTTAAATTTTTAATTCAGGAAATCCTGTGGTTACAAAAATTAAAAAAAGCAGGAAGCCTAATTAAAAGAGGTTGCAAAATATATGCAGCCTCTTTTTTTGTAATACAGTGATCTATATATGGAGTTCCAGAAGCTTTTAATAGGGCTTCTAATTTACTCATAGAGTTATCAAAAGTATAACTCTTTATACAAAGATTTTGACTCGGAAATTGTGAGGTACGTTAAGTTGACGTATAAAGCACATGAGAAAAGATTAAGTCAAAATCTAGCTAAACAAATTATAGGTAGCTAATTAAATAAGGTATTAACGCGGCTCTTATACGTCTGCCCAATAGGAATTTTGTGCTCGTTTATAAGAATTCTATTCCCTTCAATAAATTTAATTTTATCAATGGATACAATAAATGATTTATGAACTCTTAAAAAGTTTGAAGCATCTAAAGTACTTTCATAATGTGAAATTTTTTCATGACTCACAATCATTTCATCAGTTAAGTATAACTTGGTATAGTTACCGTAGGCTTCAATATATAGTAAGTCGCTTAAATTAATTTGGTGGTGTTTTTTATCTCCTTTCACAAAGAATCTAGTTGCAATATCTTCAGAATTTGTCCCCTCTTTGATAGCTGTCTTTGTGTGCTGACCTTCAGATACTTTATTTATGGCTTTTACTAATCTATGAAAACTAAAGGGCTTCAAAAGATAATCAACCACATTGAGTTCAAACCCTTCTAAGGCATGTTCTTTATAGGCAGTAGTAATAATAGTTTTTGGCGGATTTGTCAAAGTTTTTAAAAAATCTAAGCCTTTAAGTTTAGGCATATTAATATCTAAAAAAATAAAATCTACCGTGTTTTTATTTAAAAATTGCATGGCTTCCATAGCATTGTAGCAGTTCTTTTCTAACTGTAAATGTGGTAACATGCTACAGAATTCTTCAATAACTTCGTGTGCTAATGGCTCATCATCAATGATTAAATACGTCATTATTCCAAGTTTATTTTAAGATTCGCAGTATAAACATTATTGTTAGTAGTTATGTCTAATTCATAGTTTTTAGGATAGGTTAAATCTAAACGTCTTTTTAGATTAGTTAATCCAATGCCGTTGGCATCATCTTGCTGATCTTCATTGAAATTATTCTCAATACTAAAATGAATTTGCTTATTGCTTTCTTCTAAGTTCATATGAATATATCCATTTTTATGATTTTTTTCAAGTCCATGTTTAAATGCATTCTCAAGAAAAATGATAAATAATAATGGTGATATTTTTAAACTAGTATCAATATCGTGTGTAAATTTTATATCCACATTATTGCGATATCTTATTTTGTGCAATTCAATATAATTTGTAAGATACTCAATCTCATCCTTTATAGGCACTAAATCCTTTTTTCCTTCATAAATCGTATAACGCATCATATCAGAAAGTTTCAAGATGACTTCTGGTGCTTTATCTGAATTTTTAATAGTTAACGCATAGAGATTGTTTAATGTATTAAAAAAGAAATGTGGATTAATTTGAGATTGCAACATTTCTAATTCGGCTTTTGACTTTTCAATTTTTAAAGATTGAAACCATTTCCATTGCTCATAAATCCATAGACTAATGAAAATAGGAATTGGTATTAAGAACAACAGAAACAACTCTGTTTTGTTTTGTAGATATATTTCATAACTACTAGAAAACAACCTAAAATACGTGAATATTGCTATGGCTAACCCATAAGTACCAAATATTAGCCATTTATACTTTTCAACAAATTTTGGAAGTATCACATATATGAAACCTATATAGAAAACAGTAAGCAAGAATAAAGTGATTGGATTATCTGTCATATCACTTTTTGAATCTACAACTAGAATACCAATAAGAAAGGCAAGTAGTCCAATAATTTTACCTACAGTTTTTAAATTGTTTTTAAAATATTGGAGTTTGTGAATAAAAATAGAAAATAAGAACCAATAAAATAAAAACCCCAATACGTTGGTAAGAATCTCTTCATTATCAATTAAAATAACCCCTTTTGCAATAAAGATTAAAGTTAAGACCCTGGTTATAACTAATCCAATTATAAAGGCTTTGTATTTTTTTAAAAATGCAATCATAACCCAAAAGTAAATATGTTATCTGGGCTTCACAACTAATTGGATATACACTGTTATTATAGGCATGAACAAGTGCTTTTTTTGGATGAACTCATTTTAAGCAAATAAACTATTAGTGTGACTTAAAATTAATCCTATTGGTCATATTTAATTGAGGGACAATTATGTTGAACATATGTTTGTGTCAAATATTAAAAACAATAATTATGACAAGAGTATACAGAACAAAAATCACTAATAAAAATCAAAACACAATCGGATTTAATTGGAACAGTAAAAGACGTTTTAAATAATTAATCAAATCAATCAAAAATCAAACAGATGAATACGTTACAAATAAAAAACCTTACCAAAACATATCCAAATGGAGTACAAGCCATTAACGACGTATCCTTAAAAATAACCAATGGTATGTTTGGTTTATTAGGCGCAAATGGAGCCGGAAAATCATCATTAATGCGAACTATAGCCTCTTTGCAAGAACCAAGCGAAGGAAGTATAACTTTTAATGGTATAGATATAATTTCAAAACCACAATATGTAAGGGAGAATTTAGGCTATTTGCCACAAGAGTTTGGGGTTTATCCAAAAATATCAGCCGAGAAATTATTAAACCATTTGGCTGTCTTGAAAGGAATTATAAATACTAAAGAACGTAAACAACAAGTAACAGCATTGCTGCAACAAACTAATTTATATCAACACCGCAAAAAATCAGTTTATACATTTTCTGGCGGTATGCGTCAACGTTTTGGAATCGCACAGGCTTTATTGGCAAATCCGCAATTGATAATTGTTGATGAACCAACTGCAGGCTTGGATCCTGAAGAACGCAATCGCTTCTTAAACTTATTGAGCGAAATAGGAGAGAATGTTATTGTAATTCTATCCACTCATATTGTGGAAGATGTTCATGATTTATGCAAGAATATGGCGATACTCTCTAATGGGAAAATTATTATTGAAGGCAACCCAATTAAGCTGGTAAATACTATAAAAGGCAAAGTTTGGAGCAAAATTATTAAAAAGCAAGACATTGAAATCTATAAAAAAGCCTTCAATGTCATTTCTGCAAAATTAGTTTCTGGAGAGACTCAAATCCGAGTACTATCAGATAACTGTCCCGAAGAAGGATTTAATATAGTAAACGCTGATCTCGAAGACTTATATTTTACAACTATTACTGCCAACTAATTCTTTATAAAACAATTATTATGCTCAATAAAGCAATACTATTCGAAATAAAATATCAATTAAAACAGCGTGCTTTTTTGTTATTCTCTATACTTTTTTTACTGTTTGGGTTACAACTAGGAAACTTAGGCTATAAGCAAGCCAATGGTATTTATAATTCATCACAATCTATTAGTGAAATCACTGCTATTTTCACTTTAGGAAGTGTTTTTATTATAATGTTTTTCACTATTAATGGCGTACTACGAGATAAGCTCTATAATATTCAAAATATCATTTTTAGTACCTCAGTTAAAAAACATCAATATTTCTGGAGTCAATTTATTGGAGTATTTCTAATGAGTTCATTGGCATTTTCTATGTTTTTAGTTGGCTTTGGCATCACAACTCTATTTCCAAATTTAGACCCTGAATTGGTAAATTCATTTCAGCTTTCTCATTATTTATGGTCTATACTAATTATTGTTTTGCCTAATATTTTTATTTGTACTTCCATTATTTTTTCAGTGAGCATTTTGAGTAAAAACAATGTTGCTACATATGTAAGTGCGATTCTAATTTATGTACTTTATTTTTTATGCTCAATATTTTTAAATTCACCTGTAATGGCGCAATCAACACCAGTTTCGGCCGATAGTTATGCTTTGGCTGCATTATTTGATCCATTTGCGTTGTCGGCAATGTTTGAGCAAACCCAATTTTGGACAACATTTCAAAAAAACACGATGTCTCTATCTTTTTCAGGTCATTTTATGTGGAATAGAATATTATGGATATCTCTTTCTTTTGTTGTGCTTTTGGTTAGCTACAAGTTATTTTCATTCCGCAAATCACAACAAAAAATTAAGAAGGTAATCAAGATACAGAATGAAAACATTGAAGCATATGCCTATCAGGCAGTAAAAGTTAATATCACAAATAAATCACATAAAAATGCATTCTTTTCCTTGTTAAGACTGGAACTTAAAAACGTTTTCAAAAGTCTTCCTTTTATTGGAGTTTTAATTCTTTGGGCAGTTATAGTATTTATTGAAATACTATCTAGAATCAATGAAGGAGGTGCCTATAACGATAGTCTGTATCCTGCTACAAACCTTTTATTGGAGTTATTTACAATGCCATTAACAGCATTAAGTCTTATTCTAATTGTGTTTTATAGCGGCGAAATTGTTTGGCGCGAGCGCAATTTAAAGTTTAGTGGAATTATTGATAGTACTCCTACAAGTAATAGTGCATTTTATCTATCAAAACTTGTTGCACTTATATTGCTTCCGTGTATTTTAATGGTCGTTGGTATTTTAATCGCTATTGGCTTTCAAATCGCATTTGGATATTATGATTTTGAGTTTTTACAATATCTCTCTTTAGTTTATTATCCAGGAATTTCATTTTTGTTCTTTAGTTTAATGGCTCTTTTTATTCAATGTGTAGTTAAAAACAAATATTTAGGAATGGGAATCACTGGACTCATTATCATATTTTTTGGCACTACTTTTTCCTCTGTAATTCATATTGAACATCCATTATTAAGGATTGGTAATCTGCCCAATTTAAACTACACAAACATGAATGGATTTAATGGTATAACAAGTGCTTATAACCATTTGGCACTTTATTGGCTGGCATTTGGAAGTATTTTGACTTTTCTATCTTTTAAATTGTGGCAACGTGGCGTTATATCAAAAATTTCTTCGCGTATAAAGCAAGTGTTTTCAAATAGTTCAAAACAAGCATTGCTTATTGTGTCTGCATTAGTACTATTATTTGTGAGCTCGGGTGCTACAGTGTTTTATAATACGAATATAGTTGATGAGTATAAGACGTTATCTGATGATCTTAATTTCAGAGAAGCCTACGAACGTAAATTTAAAAAGTATGAATACATAGATGGTTTGTTTCCAATAAAAATGGAGACTAAGGTAGATTTGTTTCCTTCCGAAAGCAAATATAATGTAGAGGCAACCTATGTGCTAAAACATAAAGGTGAAATTGCATTGAATGAAATGATTGTGACCGAAAAAGAAGTATTATCCAATATTTCATTTGAAAACGCATCTCTTATAGAACATGACACTAAATTTGGTGTTTATATTTTCCGATTTGAATCACCTATTCAACCCAATGATGAAGTTGTATTTAAGTATGCCCTAGAAAAACAGTTAAAAGGTTTTGAAACTAGTAATAATATAGTAAATAATGGCAGCTATATTATGAATAGAGATTTTAAACCATCTTTAAGATATAGAACAGGAATGGAAATTTCAAATGCAAACGAACGTGAAAGAAGAGGGCTGCCAAAGCGCTTAGAAGGTGAAGAAGTAACCGACGATCATATTCAGAACACTAATAGTATTCTTGGTAGAATACATTATGAAACTATTGTTTCTACAGAGAGTAATCAAATAGCATTGGCTTCTGGAGAATTGATAAAAGAGTGGAAAGAAAATAATAGAAACTATTATCACTATACTTCAGATAATTTAATAATGCCAATTGTAGGTTACTTTTCAGCAAACTATGATACACAGAAAACAAATTATAATGGTATCAGTATAGAGCAATATTTTCATCCAAGTCATGATTTTAATATAGATCGAATCGAAGAAAGTATAATTGAAACTTTGGATTATTGTACTGAAAATTTTGGAGCTTATCCTTTTAATCATATTAGAGTAGCAGAAATACCTGGACATTGGGGATTTGGAGGTTTTGCACATCCTAGTACGATTAGCATGACAGAAGACAGGTTGTATTTTGTAGACCTAAGAGATGCTTCTAGTTTTGATTTGGTTGCAAAACGAACAATTCATGAAGTAGCACATCAATGGTTTGGCCATATTTTGGCACCAAAAAACATTGATGGAGGATCCATCTTTGTAGAAGGATTTGCTAAATATACAGAGGCCGTTGTGATGGAGAAAATGTATGGAAAATCTGCTATTTGGGAGCTAAGTAGAAACTCAAATAAAAGATATTTTACATTTAGAGCATATGATGCAAACATAGAACCACCATTGTATAAAGTAGACGGTCAAAGCTATTTAGCATACGGTAAAAGTTTTACTGTTATGACCGCATTACGGGATTTAATAGGGGAGGAAACACTAAATAAGGTTATAAAAAAATTAGCTGATAAACATCGAGATAAGGTAGAATTGGAGGTTACAACCTTAGAGTTTTTAAACGCACTTTATAGGGTAGCAGAACCAGAACATCATGCATTAATTGATGATTGGTTTAAAAAGGTAATTACCTATGATTTAAGTATTGAGGATAGTTCTTATAAATTATTATCAGATGGTACTTATGAGATTTCTGTTAAAGTAAAATCAAAGCGTTTTAAAGTATCAGATACAGGTGAAATGACTCCAATTTCAATTAATGAACCTATTAAAATTGGTGTTTTCAATACGCATCCATCTAATGTAAAAGATGACGATTCGATGTTATATTACGAATCAAATCAGATAAGTCAAGAACTCACAGAAATTAAAATCAATGTAAAAGAAAAACCTAGTTATATTGCTATAGATCCTTTTGGAACGCGCTCTGACGAGAATTTCACAGATAATACAATGCAATATTAACCTTATTATAAATTCTCTTTTTATGAAATAAATGTTTGAGATTCCCGAATACCTATTTAATTAAATAATACTAAAATGAGTAAAGGGCAGAGGAGTGGAGGAAAATGTGTGTGGGATGGGATTTTTAAAAAAGAATTTATTTTTTATTACAAAAATCCTCAAAAAAACAACTCACACTCAAACTATATACTTAAATTTCAACAATCTATAGTAATTTTTCTTTTTCTAAAGTTCCTTTAAGTTTTTTATGTTTTTCCCAAAATTGTATTTCTATTTTCTCAATAGTTTCATCGTATTTTGGATGATTTTGCAATTGCTTGAATAGAGGATCATCCTTTATAAATAAAAGCACCCAATATTGGAAACCATCTTGTAAGCTAAATTTATTATAAGCTTCTATGGCTTTATCTGGCTTATTTTCATAAAGATAAAGCATTGCTAAACTCGCCTCTTTGTATATTGATTCATCTTTTTCCAAGTAGTCTTTATATTTACTTAAGTATTGTTCAGCTTTCTTAGAAAATCCCATTTTATTGAAAGTGTATGTGATTTTTATATTCTCTGCAGGATACAGATCAATTTTATTGGTAGCTAGTATGCTAATGTATTTTTCATAATAAAATAATGCATTATCATAATCTTCTTGAAAATAATACATCTTCGCTAGTTCTTGAGTAATATCAGCCCGTGTAGTGTCTTTTTTCCACTCTATCTGCATTTTACTTGTTAAGGATTTTAAATCTTTATTATTAGCATAATCTATAAAGTTTTTTAAATAGGGAGCGTAAGGATTACTAGGATTATATTTCAAAGATTCCTCGATGTATTGTGAGGCTTCTTTAGCAAAACCATTTTGGACTAAAGCATTACTCAAGTTGAGATAGATAAAACTTTTAGATACACTATCATTAGCTTCAATATTTAATTTAATTCCTTTTAATGCATAAGTGAGGTATTTATTTGTATCTGGAACTACGCGAGCATACAGATCAGATAAAATTAATACCGCGGCAGAAGCATTGGGATTGTAATCTAGTGCTTTTTCTAAGTAAGGTATTGCTAACTTAAACTCGTTGGCATTAATATAATATAGCGCTTTAGCAATCAGAGGTAATTCAGAAGTAGAATCATACAACAAGGCATTGTCTGCATATTCATTTAATTTGTCTAAATATTTTTTTTCAATTTTATTTGAGTCTAAATAATAGTAACAAATGGCAATTTGGGCATAAGCGTTAGCATATTTTGAATCTTTTTCTATAGCTTTTCCAAAATTAAGAATAGCATTTTTTAATCCTGCTTCACTTTTTTCATTTTGATTTTCTAATCCTTTTAAATAAAAATCATAGGCGATAATATTTTCTGTAGGTATTTTGTCAATAAGTGCCAATTCTTTCGGTGTTACTTTCGCTTCTATGGCAAAGGCGATCTTTTTTGCAATGGTATTTTGAAGCTCAAAAACATTATCAAGTTGGTATTTGTATTGTTCAGACCAAATAGGACTATCAGCTTTGACATCTATCAATTGAATACTTAGAAGTACTTCATTTCCTATTTTTTGTCCACTTCCTTCAATTAAATAGTTGACTTGTAATTCTTCGGCAATTTCTGAAACGGTTTTAGGGTTGTTCCTATATTTTTCTGTAGAAGTTCTACTTATGACACGTAAATCTTTAATTTTTTGAAGATTATTAAGTGAAGATTCCATGACTCCATTAATGAAGTACAAATTAGAATTGTCTTCACTTAGATTTTTAAAAGGTAAAAACGCAACTGACTTTTCTTTATTTGTTTTAGGTTCAACAGGTGTAAATCGGTCTTTAAAAAAATATACAACAGCAATGATTGCTATAATTGTGATTGCTGAAATATACTTATTAACGTATCTCTTTTTTATGACAGTTTCCGTCGTTTCTTCTTTAATTATTTGTTCTATATTCCGTTGCTCTTCTTTTTTTGTTTTTGTTTCACCAGGTGGATAGCCATAATATTCACGGTAGCATTTTGTAAAATAAGACGGATTGCTAAAACCAACATCAAATGCAATTTCTGAGGCGGTATGTTCAGTTTCTAATAATAACTCTGCTGCTTTCTGTAAACGTATTTCTCGTATAAACTTACTGGCAGACAAATTGGTTTGCTTTTTTATTTTTCTAAGTAGACTAGAACGACTCATGTTCATTTTATCTGCCAGCTCAGAAACACCAAATTGTTCATTAGAAATATTATCTAGAACTAAGGATTTAGCTTCTGACAAAAAAGAATTTGAAGTATTGCTTGAAGTCATTTATTGGGATTAACTAAAACGAAGATAAGTAAAATTTAAACACAGGTTTTTAATTGAAATTTCTTTGACTTCATTATGATTTGCATCATAATTTATAGTCTCGCCTCATAATTTATAGCCTTGAGTTAAACTTCATAGTTCTTGATTCATAACTGTTTACTCTTGCTTCAAGGTTCATCGCATCTTTGTATCATCAAATCAAAGCAATAATTCTTAAAAATTAAAATCATGAAAAAATCAATTAAAATTCAAGTAAGATGTTTAGCACTTATAAGTATAATGTCATTAACATCCTGTTCACAAAAAAGCGAAACCAAAAATACAACAGCAATTTCAAAACAGAAAATAGCTACACCAAGCGTAGATATTCATGCTGCAGTATTAACCGGAAATTTAGAGGCTGTTAAGCAACATATTGAAGCTGGGACTGATATTAATCAAAAAGAGGCCATGTCTGGATCTACACCATTAATGTCTGCAGCTACTTTTAATAAACCTAAAATAGCTAAAGTATTGATCAATGCAAATGCAGATTTGTCTATAAAGAATAATGATGGAGGAACAGCTTTACATACAGCAGCATTCTTTGGGCGATTAGAAATTGTGCAATTACTCATTGATGCAAAAGCAGATAAAACGGTTCGTAATAGTTTTGGAGCTACACCAAGAGAAATCGTTATGGTAGATTTCGATCAAATGAAACCTATCTATGAAATGCTGATTCAACAATTACAGCCAATGGGCTTTACATTAGACCTTAATGAACTGCAAAAAGCACGTCCTGTTGTAGCAATGATGCTACAATAAACAATAAATAAGATGACAACAGAAAGAAGATACGATATTGATTGGCTAAGAGTTATTGCTATAGGTTTATTACTTATTTACCATATAGCCATTATATTTCAGCCTTGGGCATTGTTTATAGGTTTTATAAAAAGTGATGACACTATAGAAGGACTTTGGAAACCAATGACGATGCTGAATGTTTGGAGAATACCTTTACTCTTTTTTGTATCGGGAATGGGACTCTATTTTGCAATGAAAAAAAGAAATTGGAAGCAGTTGTTTTTCGAGCGTGGAAAACGAATTCTTTTGCCTTTTGTTTTCGGATTTTTGGTCATTACTCCATTGCATTTTTTAATTTTTCAGAACTACTATAATATGTCTTTAAGCTATTATCCACATATGGGCCATTTATGGTTTTTGGGTAACATCTTTGTCTATGTCGTAGTGTTGTCACCTGTTTTTTTCTATTTAAAGAATAATGAAAATGGAAAATTCAAAAAGATAATTTCAAAAGTGATGAGTTATGCTTTTGGTCCACTAACCATATCTGTTTTTTTTATGTTGGAAGTAGGTTTAGTAAAACCACAGCTATTTGAACTATATGCTCAAACTTGGCATGGATTTTTTATAGGGCTTCTTGCTTTCTTCTTCGGATTTCTTTTTGTGTATAGCGGTAAAGCATTCTGGCAAACCGTTTCAAAATGGAAATGGTTGTATATAGGTATAGCAGCTGTCTTATTTACTATTCGATTCACAGGATATGAATCCATATCAAATATGTATATCACTACTATAGAATCTAATGCTTGGATATTGGGTTTGTTTGGAATAGGGTATAGCTACTTTAATAAACCAAGTGCATTACTAAGTTATTTGAGTGCTGCTGTTTATCCTGTTTATATTATTCACATGTTTGTCTTATATGCAGCTGCATTACTCATTCTCCCATTAGATCTTCATCCTATGATAGCGTTTATAGGAATTACAGTATTTACGTTTGTTGTCTGTTTTCTTATTTATGAATTTATCCTTAAACGAATTAATATTTTAAGACCATTGTTTGGATTGAAATGGAAATTTAAAAGTGCAGTACAGAAAAAGTTAAAGCGTATTTAAAATAAAACTAACACGTTGTTTTTCAATTTAATAAACCATTAAGTCATGATAAAATTATTTAGAAAAAATAGACTAAAAATGCTTACTCAAAATAAGTTCGGTAATTATTTTGCTTACGCAACTGGAGAAATTATTCTTGTTATTGTTGGGATTCTTATTGCCTTAGCAATTAATGAACATTCAAATAGCGAAAAGAAATTAGAGTTGCGAAATTCATACATTATTCAGTTGCATGATGAAGCAGATCGTAATCTAAAAAAGTTAGCAATTCTAGATAATGAGTCAAAGCAAATGCTCAAAGAGTTTGATACAGTGTTCAAAATTTTATTATTTAAAGATTATGATAACCCAAGATTATCTACAAAATCATTCTATTTAATTATGTCTAAAAAGTTTTATCCAGTAATGATAACCTATGAAAATTTAAAATTTTCTGGTGACTTAAAATTATTTGACGATTTAAACTTACGTAATGCTATCTCTGAAACTTACGAAACCTTTAACCCTATAGAAAAACTTGAAGCTTCAGAACAACAAACAATTGAGGCCTATTATGAAAATTTTTTAATGCGTAACGTAAAATTTAGGGATATGGGCATTTCTTCAGACACTTATGAAAAAGACATTTATTTCGAAAATATGGTGCTGACGAGAATGACTACACTTGCACAAAATCGAGAGGCTTACAGTAATGCAATTGAATCATTAAAAAGTCTAAAAAGTACTTATGCTGAATTATAAAACACTAATTAAAAATGAAGACTAATAAAAATAATTCAAACTTAAAGCCATCAAAAAAGAAATCGCATCCCTTTTGGAGCTTTTTCTGGTTAACTTTTCTTGTTGTTTCTCTATGGTATGCATGGTATTCATTTTATGCACCTTCAAATGATATTGCTTGGACAAATGACATTGAATCTGCTCAAAAACTAGCACATAATTCTGACAAAAACATAATGATATTCTTTACTGCAGAATGGTGCTCACCATGTCGTATTATGAAGCGTCAAGTTTTTGCTGATGGCGACGTTATGAGAGCTATGGATGCGGAAGTTGTACCAGTTGAAATTAACATTGATGACCCGAATGCTGAAGCACTAGTAAAGCAATACAACATTGGTGCTACACCAACAACCATTTTTATTAATCCTGAAGGAAAAGTAATGAATTACGTCGTTGGAAAAGTAGAGAAAACAAAATTCCTTGAAATGTTTGAAAATCAAAAAAAGTTATAAGAAAAGAAACTGCTTCGCGAGAAATGAAAAGAATAACAAACTTTAAAATAAAATAATGAAACAAAGATTTTTAATATTACTAATTGCACTTTTAGGTGCTCAAATTTTAGTAGCACAGAGCGTCACTATTAATAAAGGAGCTGGTTCCTTTAAAATCAACGGAAGTAGTAACCATCAAGCTGATTCAATCACCATTTTCTATCATAAACCTGAAAATTTCACTAGAAGTTCAGAAATTCTATTGGTTGTTTCTGGTGCTGGCAGAAACGGAGATGATTATCGGGATTCTTGGATAGAAACATCAGAAAAATATGGTGTTCTCATTATTTCACCATCCTACCCTGAAAAAGAATACAACTATGGCGACTATCACCTTGGCGGAATTGTAAAAGACTTAAACTTATCCAAAGGTGTTTCATTCAAAAAAGGCACAAATCAAGTACATATCAACGAAAATATGATTGAATTCAATATAAACAAGAATAAAGAAGATTGGATTTTTAATGATTTCGATAGAATTTTTAAACTAGTAAAAAAGGCTACAAAATCAAAACAAAGAAAATATGATATGTTCGGACATTCGGCTGGTGGCCAAATACTACATCGATTTGCGTTATTCTATCCTAATTCAAAAGCAAACAGAATACTTGCATCAAATGCAGGAACTTATACGTTCCCAGATTTCAACACAAACTTTCCATTTGGAATAATGAATGTTGGAATACAGAAAAAACAATTGAAAAAATCCTTTAAAACGAAACTCGTGCTATTTCTTGGAGAACTTGACAATGATTCCGAAACAAGAGGAAGAATGTTTCGTTCTGAAACTGCAGATAAACAAGGCACCAATCGCTTCGATAGAGGTAATAATTTTTATAAGTTCAGTGAAGAATTATCGAAAAAGCATGGAATGAAATTCAATTGGAAACTTGAATTAGTAACCAATGTAGGTCATGATCAGAAAAAGATGGCGGAGGCTGCAGCTGAATATCTATACAGAAAATAGAATATATAAACGTCCGCTAACAATATAATCAAAAAACGAACAATTAAAACATCAATTAAAATAAATACAATCAAAAAACGAACAATTATGAAATCAATTAAAATCAAAAAACAAATCGTATTAAGAATGGCTTGTATAGCCTTTGCATTAGTATCTAGTATAACTTATGCACAAAACACAAATCAAGAATCAACAACAATAAGAGAAGGCTTTATCTTCGAATTTGTAGCAGGTGGAGGCCTAATAAGTATAGAAGATAGTGCAGGTATTCAAACGTTTGACAAATCTCAAGGAACATTCGTTTTTCCAGATTTAAAGTTTGGCTATATGCTAAACGACAAACTCGCCATTACAGCGGCTTTACCAGGAAACATATACGAATTTCAAGATAACGACAGGCATTTTGGAGGCTTTATTCCCTCTGTACAATATTGGGTAAAAGATAGATGGTGGATTCATGGAGGCATTGGTTTAGCCATAGATGCACCAGCACTATATGATGTTAAAGACGATATAAATGACGATTGGAACTTTGGTTGTGCTGTTATGGCAAGTACAGGTTACGAAGTTTACAAAAAGAAAAACTTCGCACTTAATGTGCAGTCTAAATTAGTGCTTGGTCGTGCGTCTTTAGATGGAGATGCCCATAGAGATGCAGTAATCTTTAATGTTGGATTAGGATTTAGCTGGTTATAAGCTTTAAAAACATGAACAAAAATCATTCGACATTTAAATGTCGAATGATTTATTGCCAATTAAAAACAACTTAAAATGAAATATATATTATCATTCTGTTTAGTATTTCTACTCAATTGTTCAAATAAGACCAATTCAAAAGATACATCTACAGCTTTAGTGAAAGAAGAAAGTCTAATTGAAGTACTTGATACGATTTGGACAACTGAACAAACCCCAATTAGATTAAGAGATTCATTAATAGCTATATACGGAGTAGACTCGGAGTTAGTGAAAGAGCAACAAGCTATTATCGAAAAAAACCACAAAATTAATGAGAAAAAAGTGAAGGCTATGCTCGATAATTATGGCTGGCCAACAAAAGAAAAAGCTGGAGAGCAAGGAAATTGGACCATATGTAATGTTATTCAACACTCAGATAATGAGATTCGACTATACTATCTTCCAATGATGCGACAAGCAGTTAAGGATAAGTTATTAGAACCACGTTTCTTGGTAAGGGCAGAGGATAGGATAGCAACCGAAAGAGGTGATTTACAGATTTATGGTGGGCAGATGAAATACTACCCAGAAACCAAGAGTTTCAATCTTTGGCCAGTTTTTGATCCAGAAAATATTGATAAACGTAGAACAGCAATTGGATTGGATTCCATTGCCATTTTTCTTAAGAATAGATTTGATTTTGAATGGAATCTTGAAGAACAGATAAAGAGAACAAAGGATTTTGAATTAGCAAAACAGAAAGATAATACATCTAAAAAGCGATGAAAAATAACAGAATAATCATGAAATCAATCAAAAAACGAGAAGTAAATGTTTTTCAAATCAAAAGAAGGAAAAGAAAAAATGAAACGATTAATCAAATTTATTGAAAAGAACAGTTCAGGAAAAAAAGTTTTAGGACTTTTTATCTTAACAAATGTTGTTTACACCTTTATGCTGACTGTTACAATTCCCAAAACAATGGAATTCTCTAACGGAATGAAATTATTGGATATGATGCCCACAGGATATGATTTGGAGTATGTAAATGAATTATTTAATGCTCTTGGAGAAAATGGACGTTTGACTTATCTAAACAACCAAATACCTGTGGATATGATTTATCCTTTACTCTTTGGGATTTCTTATTGTTTAGTCATGGCATATTTTCTAAAGAAATTAAACAAGCTAAATTCACCAGTTAAATATCTGTGTTTTTTACCCATTATTGCAGGACTAGCAGATTATTGCGAAAACATCGGAATTATTAGGGTGCTTAACAATTATCCAGATTTCACAGAATCTGCAGTTAGCATAACCAGTATGTTTTCAGTTATAAAAAGTATTTCAACAAGTTTATTCTTTATTGCACTGATAGCTGTCTTAATACTAGTTAGTATTAACTATTTTAAGAAAATAAGGAACTCCTAATCGTTTTATTATTTAATCATCCAAGGCATAATTAAGATTAAAAGTGCAATATAAAATGACATAAGACGTTACATAGACATTTTATATAACGTCAAATTATGGTTGACAAAACTGTCCCATAATTTATATTATGTAAAATACTATAAATTAAACACTACTCTATAATACTATCATACAGCAGAAAAATATATTTAGTTTTTACTATATGCTAAATAAAACGGATCAGCATTTTTAATACAATTAATAATTTGTGCATCTGTCAATTTATAAATCTGTGCTATGGGCTGCATACTGGTTTCAAAATTTGGAATATTACCCTTATTAGCATTTATAAATGTTTCTATAACATCCAATATCATTTTATTAGATTGACCCGTTGGTGACGATCCAATACCATTGAGCATATTTGATAACTCTAGTTTTGGTGATGCACTAAAAGCGATTTGAGATAGTCTCCCTCTATATTCTATTTTAGCAGAACCTAGAGCTCTGTAACCGTCTCCTAAAACCACACGATCTATAGAATGTCTCCCTTCATGGGCAAACATGGTGGCATTGTCTCTATACAATTCATACTGCTCAATAAATTTTAGTTGCAACGATATACCTTCAAAGCCATCAGCAACTAAACGTTTATATAATGTATCTAAAGCATCTAGTTCTATCTTTTTTGCTACAGCAGATCTAATGATCTTAATATCGGTGTTTAAATCTGATGCAAATAAATTGTCTTCAATGCTTTTCTCAATTTTAGACCGTTTTACAGTATCTGTAACACGTTCCCAAGCATCAATAGCTAAATAATTAAACATGCTTTTAATACGTAAAAAACCGCCACGCAAGGCATAACCTCCAGCTCCTCTATTTTCCCAAAACCAACTTGGGTAACCATTAGACACCATCTTATCTAATTCTGTAAAGGTAAAGTCAGCATTATGCCCATACTGCTCAATGTTGCGAATGCGCTCATTAACAATATGTCCTAAGACCAATCCTGTTGTGCGCGATGCACTCGAAGTAGATATAAGATACATACTACCAAACTTAGACCGAATACTATCTCTAAAAGTTCTAGTACTAAAAGTGTCTTGTTGTTTTTCATTTAGTGTTAATTGCTTAAATAATAATCGATTTTTTGAACGCAAAGCATTTATAAAGTCTTCTGAGCTGTTATTTTCAGTGCTTACTAATCGGTAATAAGTATTAGTAAGTGATTTAACATCATTTATATAGTTCGCATAAGCAACGATATGCTTTGTGTTAGAACTTGTTTCTGCTTCTTTTAACTTAAATAGTTTTGCTAATACTCTAGCATACTCATAAAAACGAGACTTACCTAGCCCCTCTATAATTTGTTCTTGTTCTGAAGTTGTTAAAGGGCTATTGTTCCAGTTTGGTAATATTTGATTAAGCTGCTCTGCAGCAGGTTTTAAATAAGCGTAAGCGCTATTTACATTAGTAAATCGGTTATAGGATAACCAGGTTTTCATTGCTGTGTCTCCATCCTTTAGCAATAAAGATATACCAAGTAAAATATTAGCTGCATTAACATGAGTTGGGTTAGTATACAAAACCTCTTTTAATATTAAACCAGCTTCACTTAACTTACTAATATCATGAGACTTATCTGTATTTACCTGTGAGATAGCTTCATCTAATATTGCCTTGCAAAATTTATATTTTGAATAGTTTTTATCCGCTTTAGATTCCGATAATATTATGGCCTTTTGCCCTGCCTCAATTGCTTTAGCATAATTATTAGACTCCGCTTCTACTCTTAATAATTTTAACCAGGTTTCAGATCTGTAGTCACCAATGCTATCTGCTTTATGTAAAAGTGCTTTAGCTTCTTTATATTTATTATAGAATTTCCATTCTATAATAGCCAATTCCCTTAAGGCCTCACATTGGTCTTTTTTCGTCGCTTTTGGGTTTATAACTACTTTTTGAAAAAGTTGCTTAGCATCTAATAGTTTTAGTGAGCCTTGTGCTTGAAAAGCAGCTTGTAGGTTAGGATCTTCTTTAGACGTTTGAGAGTACAAGACTTGTGATGCAACAAATACACACCCTATAATTGTAAGTTTTTGAATTAGTTTCAGCATAAACACATATAATTTATGCTAATATAACTAAAACTTTAGTTTAAACTAAATAATTAGTTTAAATATCTTTCTTGGCCACTAACATCCAAATAACCTTATCTGGATCGTTCTCCCAATTACCCAGATCATTGTTTTCGTAACGGATTGTATATCCTGCTTTCTCCAGTTCTTGTTTAACGTATTTAGTACTTAAACTATGGGCATCAGTTTGTTCATCTCGCGTTTTACCTATAATACGCGACTTTAGTTTTTCTATAATTACAATCTGGCCACCCGATTTTAAAGCGGTTTTAACATGATCTAGAATGGTCATATAATCTGTCATTTCATGGTAAGTATCCATAATAATAACAGTGTCTAGTTGTCCTTTTGGGAGATTTGGATTATCATAATCTCCAACAATGGTTTTAATATTATTAAGGTCTCTATCTTTTGCAATTGCTTTTAAAGTTTCTAAGCGATCCGTACGAACATCTACAGCATACACCCTACCCTTTTTTCCAACTTCATTTGCTAAACGCACACTTAAATAACCTTCATGACAACCAATATCTGCCACATCATCTCCTTTTTCTATACCAATAGCAGTAAATATAGTATCTAAAGCCATCCATGTATCACGCTCTTTCCAATCGTTTTCTTCATATTGAGAAAAGCATTGTAATGGCAAACAGATAAGCACTAAGGCAATAAAAATTGTTTTCATAGCTACAAGTTAAACAACAAACACAAGCCTTAGATATTAATTAACACTATTTTATATACATTAATTAATCTTTAGATAAATATGCTTATTAGTCTATAAAATAGCACCAAAATGCATTATTTGCAGCCACAAAAAAAGCCCATCACACTGTGATGGGCTTTCATAACTTAGGTTAAGCGATATATTTAGATAACTTTTACGTTTATGGCGTTTAATCCTTTTTTGCCTTCTGTAAGATCGTATTCTACGTTATCGCCTTCACGAATTTCGTCTACTAATCCAGAAATGTGAACAAAATGTTCTGTGTTTGAACCTTCTTCTGTAATAAATCCGAAGCCTTTAGCATCGTTGAAGAATTTTACTGTTCCTGTACTCATTATATTATAATTTAATTATTAATTACAAAGTGTATTTCAACAATGATGCCATAAATTATTTTATGCTAATCATCGGATTTTAGAGCTTTAATAAACACATAATCGATAAAAACCAGCTCTACAACAAACATGTTTGATGGCGAATTCTTTAGCCAATAACTTTGATAATAGATCCCCTCAATCTATCATACCAAATGAATTTTAATAGTGTTGAAATTTATTAGGTATTAAAAACCAAGTTATTATGGAAACAAAATTCTCTTTATTTAACCAGATTAATAGTCTATGCTACTGGTTACTAGTATCTAGCGATTATAGGACTTCAGTAAATTTGGATGCAGAAAATGACACATACAGTGTTTGTATAACGCATGGTGGAGTTGAACTCTACTCTAACATTATCAGAGGTTTTAGCAAAAGAAATGAAAATTTCTTAGAACACGAATTAGATGGTATGGTTGCTGGTTTATTACATTTAAAAGAAAATGTAACACAGAAATCAGCTTAAATCATAAGCTTTTATCGTGCTAATTTACGTAGCGCAACCCATTGTTTTAACATCTCTCTAGAATCTACTGCAGGATAACCCAATACGGTTTTCCCAGCTGGTACATCATTCATTACACCTGAACCTGCTCCAACAGTAGCGCCAGAATGAATCGTTGTATGGTCTTTTATAGACGCACTACCACCAATCATTACACCATCTCCTAAGGTTACAGAACCTGCTAGTCCAGAACTTCCTGCCATAATACAAGAACGGCCTAACACGCAGTTATGAGCAATTTGCACGAGATTATCTATTTTGCAGCCATCCCCTAATATGGTTGAGCTAAATTTACCGCGATCTACACAAGAATTGGCTCCTATTTCAACAGCATTACCAATCACCACATTACCGATGTGCGGAATTTTAACCAATCCTCTACCATCATCACTTGGTCGATAGCCAAAACCATCTGCTCCAATACTTACATTATTATGAAAAATACAATGACTTCCAATAACTGAACGCTCTCTAATGATAGTACCAGACCAAGCTGTGGTATAGTCACCAATAGTGGTGTCATCCATAACAGTAACATTAGGGTAAAGCGTTACATTATCTCCTAAAATAACATTTTTACCAACATAACAACCAGCTCCAACTCTACTCCCTTTGCCAATATTAGCGGTTTCATCAATTACTGCTGTAGGGTGAATTTCAGTTTCAAAATGTGGTGTTTCTGGCGTAAACGCTTCTAGCAATTTAGCCATGGCTAAATCTGCATTCTTAACTTTTATCAATACGCGGTTTTCACCTGGTTCAATATCTATATTGTCATTAACTATAGCCAAAGCCGCATTAGAGTCTGCCCAATGCTTAGCATATTTTCGGTTACCAATAAAAGTAGCTTGATTATTATTTGCTTTTTGAATTTGCTCTAATCCTGAGATATTCTGTGTCGTCTCTCCTACAATTTCGCCATTTAATAAGGCATTTATCTCTTGTATAGTAAATGATTTCATTAGTATAATATAGTCTGTTAATTAATTAGAGACCACAAGATAATACTAAAATATGAAGTAGCTCTATTATGAGTTTCTTGTTCTCTTTATAGTTTATAGTTGTTACATCGTAATTTCTCGAAACGTAATCCCTAAGGCAGACTGAATATCAATCACCTTCTGCATTTCACCAGGAATAATTAAGGCAATAGATTGTCCTGTTTTACCAGCTCTTGCTGTTCTACCACTACGATGTGTGTAATAATCTAAGTGTTCTGGTAATTGATGATGTAATACAAAACTTAAATCACGTACATCAATACCTCTTGCTGACACATCAGTTGATACTAAAATTTGTAAACTCTCATTCTTAAAAGCACGCATTACTTTATCACGTTCTTTTTGCTGCATATCGCCTTCTAGAGCTCCAACAGCAAAACCTTCGTGTTGCAGTTGTTGTGCTAAGGTTTTTGTACCCGCTTTTGTTCTACAAAATATAATACCTCTTTCGTCTTGGCGTTTCTCCAAAATTCGGATAACCATATTCAACTTATCCTTGATATTAGTTTGAATATAATGATGTGAAATATTTTCGTTGACTAAAGCATTTTTATTTACCTCAACCCTAACAGCATCAGGGGACATGTAGTTCTTTATTATGCTTTTTATGTCATCTGGCATGGTTGCAGAAAACAACCAAGTGTTACGTTTTTTAGTATTGTATTTAAGGATTTTATTTAGGTCTTCTTTAAAACCCATACTTAGCATTTCGTCAGCTTCATCTAATACCAAAATTTTTACATTAGAAATATCCACTGCACCACGTTCTACCAAATCTAGTAAACGCCCAGGCGTAGCAACTACAATATGTGTGGCTCTAGTTAAGGCCTTAATTTGTCGGTCCATTTTTTCACCACCATAAACTCCTTCAGCAAAAATCTTTCCGTCTATATACTTCGTAAATCTAAACAGTTGTTTCTGTATCTGTTGAACCAATTCTCGTGTTGGAGCAATAATAAGAGCTTGAACTTCAGACTTATTTTTATCAATAGCATGTAATACAGGTAGACCAAAAGCTGCAGTTTTCCCTGTACCTGTTTGAGCCAAGCCTATTAGATCTGTATTAGATTCCAATAAAATAGGAATTACAGTCTCCTGTATTTCAGTAGGATTTTTAATATTGAGCTCTTTTAATCCTTTTATATAAGACTTATGGATGCCTAATTCTGAAAATGTTGTCATAATTATGAATTGAAGGACAAAGGTAATTTGTACTTCTGATAAACAACAGAGAATAGTCGTAAAATGTCGGTTCTATTTATTATAACTTATTAATGTATATTACTTAAATTCTGGTTTTATAGGTTTTAACACCCCTGAATAATGCATAAAAGTTCTAAAAGTAGAGGTTACTTTTACAACTACCTTTTTATTTGGAAATACTTCAATGTTCACATCAAGACCTTCAGATGATTGTTCTTTTTGCTGCGTTTTAAAATCAATCTCAAGTTTTCTTTTACTTTTATTTACTGTCTTCTTAAAATCTTCTGGAAATCCTTCAAAATGTATTGAACCATCCGAACCACTATAACGACCACCACTTAAGCGTCTCTCACCAAAAAATGATAAGTTACCACTTACGGAATCAGTTGTAATGGTAATAAAATTATCATCCCCTCTAACATCTATCCTACCAGCATTATTGCCCGTATTTCGCAAAAGTAAAGCATTTAACACTTGCGTTGTTGCTCCAGTGGTAAATGGAAACGCCACTTCTATGTCTATATAATAGGCGCTATTATTCATAAGAGCTTCTAGCGAAGCAATTTCAGTCGAATTTGTATTGTTAATGTCGCTGGATTTACAATTCCATAATAGCGTGGCAATTACAAAACAAAATAATAATCTTAGTCTCGTGTAAATTAATTTATGAACCATAATAATGTAAGATACTATCAAAAGGTTTAAATAACAACTACATTAACAGTCTTTTAAAGTATGAAGCAGTAGCTATAGCCTCTTTAAGGCTGCTAATCCCGTTTCACTCTCAGGGTTCAACGCTACAGACTTTTTATAATTTAATTTAGCGCTTGCCTTATCTCCAATTCCTAAATAAGCTTCTGCCAAACTATCATAAACATTCCATGATTCTGGAAATGCAGAAACATTCATTTCAAAAACAGCAATCGCTTCTTTTGTTTTACCAGATTGCAAATACAAATAACCAAGACCATTAATCTCATTCTCGTCTAAGATATAGGAGTCACTGTCTTTAAAACTGTTGAATTGTTTTTGTCCAGCAACAATACCATCGTCCAAAATTTCCATATATACTGACAATCCCAAGTATGTTTTAGCTTCTGGAAAATTAGAAGTACAAAAATCATAATACGTTTTAAGCACTTCAAAATTTCCACCCCTAATCATTTCATAGCAAGAATTGGTAATAGTAACTCCGTTTATTTGAAAAGTTTTATCAGGAAATTCGGTTTTAAAAATATGGTAAGCAGCTATAGCTTCTTTGGTCTTACCTCCAGAAAACAATTCTCTTACTGTGTTTTTTAATTCACTAACTTTTACTTCAGGATAGTTTTTGTCTAATTTTGCTTTATAGAACCAAGATCTCCCTGAATCTACACCTTCTTCTAATAAAACAGATCTTAGCTCATGCCCTATTGACTTTGCTGGCTTAAATTCTATCCCATCTTTAATAATAGTTTTATCTGAAAGTACGTTATGTATCGCTTCAAAAGGGTTTTTATCAAATAAAATAAAATCTGCAAATTTACCTACTTCAATTGAACCACGTTTGTCATCTAATTGCATAGCTTCATAACCATTTAGAGTTGCAATTTGTAAAATATCACCCGTAGAAAATCCAGCTTTTTTAAAGAGCATTAGTTCTGATAAGAATGCACGACCCCCAAAACGACAGTCAGTTCCAATACGTAATTTTACACCTTTATCGTGGGCAACCTTCATATAAGTCATAAAAGATTCAAAAGCGGCATCTAATTGCTTTTGCTGTTCTGCGTTATAATTTACCATGGGTGACTTTCTAATAGGAAAGTATTCAAACGAGGTAAAGAAATCTGATTGACCAGCTGATGATGCTACAACATTTAGAGCAGAACTTAATGTCACTCCTTCCTTAGCCATTTTATCGAATAAGGCCATTAAACGCTTTTCATATTCTGGATTAGACTTTATATAACCAAAGAAGTACACCATTTGAGCAGCAAATTCGTCTATACTAGAATTCATCTTTATCTCATACATCTCATTCATTTTTGGCCAATGCTCATCGTAATTTAAAATGCTTGGTGTTAGTGTGAAAAAATGTTCAAAATTATGGACACCAAAATCAATCCCTTCAGAGATTGTAACTCTATTATTATCCACATGCGAATTAATAATTATCCCTTGCTTTTTGGCTTCATCTGCCATGGCTTCATAATCTGGTTTCTTAAGCTTGCTGTAGAGTTTCATATATTTTAAACCTCTTGACGCATACTCACGAACTTTCTCTCTCCCATTTTCTGGATTCATAACTTCAATATGATGTGCTGGCTGTCGTCTATCTTCATCAGAAACCATAGAACCACCACATATAAAAATATTTGGGTGATTTGCACTTGGATTTTTTTGCCAGTTTAAAGTCACATCTATCCAAGGTTCTGGTTGTCCCATGTCAATAATTGTAGTCACACCATAATTAAGATAATGCTGTGCTTGTAAGTCGCGTAACATGCTTAAACCATCATCTTCTTTATAGTCCTCTGGAGATGCCGCATCTGCTCCATAGTTACCAACTGTATGCACATGCGTATCTATAAATCCTGGGATTAATAACCTATTGTTACCTTCTATGGTTTTATGAGCACTAAAATCTAATTTAGAATCTATAATTGCAGCTATAGTATCAGCATTTACTAATACAGTTTTATTGCTAATAACATTGGTGGTTTTACTATCAAAAATCTGAACATTTGTAATTGCTAAATCATATGTGTTTTGATTACAGCTAAAACAAAATATAGCCCATAATAGTAGTATATATGTATGTTTCATTTTGAAGAGTTTATAACAATGCTACCTCAATGAATTAAGGTAGCATTGTGATTTAGATACTGAAACAAGTTCAGTACAGATTGATTGATGAAATTTAAGTTTACAAAATATTAGTTACCATAAATATGCTTTGCTCCTTTAGATAGCAAATAATCTACAATATCTTGATGTCTGTTTTTTGATGCGGCTGATAGTGCGGTTCCTTGACCATTGGTGTATAAATTAATATCTGCACCTTTTTTTATCAATAACTTTACAGTATTCAATAAGCCATTTCTTGCTGCAGCATTTAAAGCAGAGCCCTGGCCATTATTCTGAAGGTTAATATCTGCACCTTTTGATAATAAATAAGTTATAATATCATTATGTCCATTCCTTGCAGCTGCATTTAAAGCAGAACCTTGTCCATTATTCTGAAGGTTAATGTCTGCGCCTTTGCTAATTAATAATTTGACGGTATCTAAGCGACCATTTCTGGCAGCAGCATTTAGTGCGGAGCCTTGACCATTGGTTTGCGCATTGATATTTACACCTTTGTCTAATAATAATTTCACAACTTCATTATTGCCATTTCTAGCAGCAGCATTGAGCGCTGAACCTTGACCATCATTTTGCGAATTTACATCAGCTCCTTCACTAATTAGATATTCAACACTATCGGTTAATCCATTTTTAGCTGCAGAGATTAAAGGGGAGCCATGACTATTCGTGTTTTGATTAATATTGGCTCCATTTTTTATTAGATATTTCATCGTAGCATCATGACCATTTCTTGCAGCAGCATTTACGGCACTACCTTGATTTGGTGAATATTTGTTAATATCTGCACCATTAGCTACTAAAAACTCTATGGTTTCTAGATGACCATTGTTAGCTGCAGCAATTAATGCTGTACCTTGATTTGGTGATATTTTGTCTATTTTGGCTCCTTTTTCTAATAGATATGCTACGGTATTTAAATGCCCATTATTAGCGGCCGTTATTAATGGTGTCCCTTGGTTTGGTGATATTTTATTAACCTTGGATCCTTTACTTATTAAATACTTTACGGTTTCTAACTGTCCATTATTGGAAGCTACAATGAGTGCATTACCTTGATTAGGAGATATAAAATGAATATCCATTCCTTTTTCAACCAAATATTCTACTGCTTCAACATTTTCTGAATGTGCAGCAGCTATCAGCGCATTGCCCTGGTTTGGAGAGTAATGATTAATATCTGCACCTTTTGATACTAAGTATTTTATAACATCCAAATGCCCATGGCCTGAGGCAGCTATTAACGCATTACCTTGGTTGGAAAACTTACGATTAATATCTGCACCTTTAGAAACAAAATACTTAACCATATCTAAATGCCCATATTCTGATGCTGTAATTAAAGCTGTGCCATCACCTCTTACATTGAGCTTTACATCCGCACCATTCTCAACTAACAACTTAGCAATTTCAATATTTCCGGTTCTAGCGACTGCGAATAATGGAGATTTTGCTTTTTGATACCTCCAATAATTACCATTAGATTGATCTAAATTATAGCCTGGATTAGGATCAATACAATTAGCATTAATTGTACTTAATAAGCTCCTAACCTTTTCAATATCATTTGCTCTAATAGCTTCTAAAAGCGGTCTACACTCAGAGTCAGAACTTATAACATCTTCAGATATGGCAATAGTATCAATAGTTTCAGTTGCTGCTCCATTAGAATTCGTTACTACGACATTACCTGTGGTATCTAACTCCAGTTCTGCACCTGCTTCTAATTTAGTTTTCACTGAAGCTAATGCTTCATGCTCTGCATTTTCAATATATTCAATACAAGCTGGATCTATATTGACTAATATTTCTTTAAGCTTTCCGACATCTTTATCTTCTAAGGCTTTTTTAAAAGCTTCACAATCCGAATAATATTCTTTTTCAGAATTATTTTCAGTGTTATCTGTAATAATATCATTTAATACAGGCTGTCCTTGTTGTCCAAATGCCGCATAAGGCTTATTGAGCAATAGTAATAGTGCGAAAAACATTGGCAAAGTAAATGCATACTTCCAATAGCTGTGTGGGTTTGATTTTTTACTGTTCATTTTTAAAATTCGTTGTTTGATTAATGATTGATTGTAATTTGTAGTAATGGTAAGCGGTTTGCTGAAAGTTGCAATCTTCAGTAAATTCATCTGATAATTGTCCTTTTCGGCATTTTTAGCATCGATTAACAAGTGATCAGTTTGATATTCGATGTTTTTCTCTACTTCTTTTCTAAAGAGCCATACAAAAGGGTTAAACCATAATAATATAACTGCGATTTCAGAAAGTAGTAAGTCTATACTGTGTTTTTTCTTAACATGAATTTTTTCGTGTGCTATGATTTGTTCATAGATTTCAAATTCGTATTGCTCTGGATTAATAAATATATAGTTGAAAAAAGAGCATGGCTCTTTAATACTCGTAGAGTTTATAATTATGCCGTCAGTATCTTTAATCTTATCATTTGAGCGTATGATTTTAAAAACCAAATTTCCAATTTGTGCTAAAAGATTAATTGTCAAAACTATAACGCCAAAGAGGTAAACAATAAATAGCCAATCTAAAAGACTTCTTGAAGGTTCTATACTTTCTACTGTACTTTTTAAAGGTTCTGTAGCGACTTTATCTTCTTTATAAACTATTGAACTTTCAGTTGAGTTAAAACTCTTAATATCTTTATTTTCGGTATTTTGAATAACAGAAGGCTCAATTAAATCTGAAACAATACCTTGATTATCAACCAGCTTTGGAAGTGATATAAATGGAATAGCAAATGTAAGTAGCAAACCAAGAATTAGATACATTCTATTAGTAGAAAAAAAGCTCTCTTTTTCAATTAGGATTTTATAAAACCCAAAAACAATTATAATTATAAGTGATACTTTTATAAGAAGAACTATCATGACTTTTTAGCTTTATTAGATTTTATAACATCAATTAATTCTGATAATTCTTCTTCAGACAGGTTCTCTTCTTTAGCAAAATAAGCCATCATTTTTGGAAATGAATTCCCAAAAAACTTCTTCTTAATATTTGTAAGATTCTTATCTCTATAAGTTTCAAATTCTACAACTGGACTGTATTGATGAGTGTTTCCTATCATTTCAGATTTCAATACTCCTTTCTTAACTAGAATCTTAATAATTGTTGCCACAGAATTGTAATGTGGCTTTGGCTCAGGAAGCTGCTCAATCACATCTCTTATAAAAGCTTTTTCGAGCTTCCATATTATTTGCATGATTTGATCTTCTCTCTTAGTTAATTTTTCCATGAATTATGTTTCTAGATTCCAAAACTACTAATTTTTTAGTAGAACTACTAAATAATTAGTAGTTAAATTTTAAAAACATGATTTTAGAGTACTAAAAAAGCCAATAAATATTTGATTTTATTGGCTTTAATGAGAATACATATATTTTATAAAAAATTTAATCCTCAGGAGGATATCCATGTATTTCTTCAAATTTTTCGTCAAAATTAACACGTAAATAAGAATTCAATTTCTTTTTATAATCGTCTTTTAACCATTTTAAGAAATTGTGCGTACTCTTACTAATACACTTGGCATAGATTTCTATACGCATGTTAATGTCATCTTTGAGCATTTTAGCTAAACCTAAAGCGTCATATACATCTTCACTGTTTTCTATACAGATTTTTGCATGCTGCTCTATAGAACGTTCTAATACCACTTTAGATGACTCTCCTTTAGCCACAGCATCCTTGTATGTTTGCTTAATATCGAAATAAGTTTCTTCAGATTTAGAAAACTCTCCTTTGATTTCGTCATCTAATTCATGTTTAAAGTTGGCTTCAATATAATCATCACTCTTAATTCTATCTGAAAACCAATTTGGAGATTTAAAAATAAGTTGCCAATCTAAATTATCTCCCCAAGGTCCAAATCTATAAAGGTTGTTTCCTAAGTCTATAATAGAGAATTTTGATTTATTATTTAGAATACGAGAGCCACGTCCAACCATCTGATAATATAAGGTCAAGGATTTTGTTGCTCTATTTAATATAATAGTATCTATCGTTGGTTCATCAAAACCAGTAGTTAAAATACTTACAGAGGTAAGAATCGCATTTGGCGTTTCATGGAACCAATCTAATATTTGTTTACGTTGTTTCTTAGTTGCTGTATTATCTAAGTGCATAATTGGTAACCCAGCTTCCTTAAAAGCATAATAGACACTTATAGAAGTGTTGATACCATTATTAAAAATCAAAGCCTTTTTCCCTAGCGAATGCTTTTTATAAGCATCTACTGTTTTTTGTAACATGAGTTGACTCGAATATAAATCCTCAGAAGACTTTACCGTATAATCACCATTAGAACCGACCTCTAAAGACGTTAATCCCATATCATAAGCGTAGGTTTCAGCTCGCGCTAAGAATTCATTTTCTATAAGATTCTCTATAGTTTCACCAGTAATTAATTCTTGGTAGTTATCCTTCATTGGTAATTCTTTATTAGAACTCAATGGTGTTGCTGTAACACCAAGAATAAAGGATTTTTCAAAAAACTTAAATAGCTTAGTAAATGAATTATAATGAGCTTCATCAATAATAACGAGTCCAACATCAGAGATATCTAGCTTATCATCATTTAATCGGTTATTTAAGGTCTCAACCATGGCCACAAAACACGAATACTCTGCTTGGTCATCTAAATTAGCTTTACTATTTACGACCTTATTAGTCACTCCAAAACCATCTAACATTTTAGAGGTTTGATTACAAAGCTCAATTCTATGAGTCATAATCAAAACTTTCTTATTGTGATTTTTTAAATATTGACGAACCATTTCGGAGAAAATCACAGTCTTTCCACCACCAGTAGGCAACTGATATAATAAATGATAATCGTCTGGAGCATTATCAAATTTTTCAAAAATCTTACTTATTGCACCTTGCTGATAGTCGTATAATTCTTTGTCCGTTTTCTTTTCTTGAAGCGCTTGATTAGTTTGAGACATATATTTTATTTCGAAGTATTAAACACAGTCGCAAATTTACGATTCTTTATAGCATAAAAACGAACCCTTTTGCTTTAAAATATTTACACTAAAGCTAATTTCAAGTTATTAACAAAAAAATTAATGAATAATAATTTATCCTATATTTACGTTTGAAAAGCTATTATATTATTCCCTCTATGAGATACATTGTTTTTTGTATTGCCTTTATTTGCAGTACATCCCTCAATTTTATTTTTGCACAAGAAGATACGCTTTCTACTTCAATTAAAATAAAGCTTCCTAACACAAATTTATTTGTTAAAGATGCTATAATTGAAGAAGTTGAAATACCAATCATTAGCCAATCAGATTCAATTGCCCCCATAGATATAAAGTCAGAACATTGGGATACCACAGTATATAACCCTTACAGAAATACACTAGTACAATTTCCATTACAAATAAAGTTTACAGACAGTGTTTTTTTCTCACCTGTTGCTCATAAAAAAGTAATTACATCACGTTATGGTTGGCGCAGAGGACGACCACACCAAGGTATAGATATAGATTTGGTTACTGGAGATAGTGTCGTCTCAATATTAGAAGGCATAGTGCGCTTTGCAAGATACAGTGGCGGTCATGGCAAAACGGTTGTAGTACGTCATTATAACGGATTAGAAACTACCTATGCACATTTATCTCATATTGCAGTAAAAGCAAATGATACCATTTCTAAAGGTGGGTATATTGGTAAAGGTGGTAATACAGGAAATTCTAGAGGAAGTCATCTACACTTAGTCGCTAGTTTTAAAGGTGAATATATTCATCCCGAATACCTTTTCGATTTTTCTGAAGCCAATACCATTAGAGCCCAAGAACTTTGGGTAACACATGAGTGGACGCGTGCGCGTTTTCATAACTCAAGACGCGTGAGTAAAGTCAATCTTTTAAAAACTAAAGAAGCTGCATTAGCAAGTTTAGTCAAACAAAAAAAGGTGTATGTTGTTAAAAAAGGGGATACACTTTATGGAATTTCTAGACGTAACAACCTTTCTGTTTCTAAGATTTGTAATGTCAATGCGATTAAGAAAACTACTCCTTTAAAAATTGGTCAGAAATTAGTCTTAGAACTCTGAAAAATCACTTCGAAATAGTATAAATTCTGTATTTTGCAGCCTCAATAAATTGAATATTTTTTTTGAAAGTCTGTATAGCCGAAAAGCCTAGTGTTGCAAGAGAAATTGCCTCAGTTCTTGGTGCCACCACAAAACGTGATGGCTACTTTGAAGGCAATGGTTATGCAGTAACTTACACTTTTGGACATCTTTGTACCTTATACGAACCTGCAGATTATAAGCCCTATTGGAAAAGTTGGGATTTAAATAACTTACCAATGCTTCCTGAAAAGTTTCAAGTAAAAGTATCTGACAACGACGGAATTAAAAAGCAATTTAAAATTGTAAAAAGTTTATTTGATAAAGCAGATATAGTAATAAACTGTGGTGATGCTGGCCAAGAAGGAGAACTTATTCAGCGTTGGGTGATTAATGAAGCCAATTATAAAGGTGAAGTACAACGACTTTGGATTTCATCTTTAACTACTGAAGCCATTAAAGAAGGCTTTAAAAACTTAAAATCTTCTAAAGACTATGACAATCTATATTATGCAGGTTTTTCTCGCTCAATTGGAGATTGGTTATTAGGTATTAATGCCACACGGCTTTACACAGTAAAACACGGAGGTTACAAGCAAGTACTATCTGTAGGACGTGTTCAAACCCCTACCCTTGCGATGCTAGTGAATCGCTTTAAGGAGATTGAAAACTTTAAACCACAACCGTATTGGGAATTACAAACCCTATATAGAGACACACTCTTCAGTTATGAAGAAGGTCGTTTTCTAAAGATGCAAGATGGTGAGGTTCTTGCCAATAAAGTTAAAGAACATGATTTTGAGATTGCATCTATCACCAAAAAGAAAGGCACTGAATATAGCCCCAAGCTTTTTGACTTAACAGGACTGCAAGTGTATTGTAATACAAAATTTGGATTTTCAGCTGACGAAACCCTTAAAATTGCTCAAAAATTATACGAAAAAAAGGCGGTTACCTATCCAAGAGTGGATACCACATTTTTACCAAATGACGTTTATCCAAAGGTAAAAGGTATATTATCAAAACTTACTGATTACTCGAATTTTACATCATCTTTATTAAATAATAAAATTAAAAAATCTGCAAAGGTGTTTAATGATAAAAAAGTCACAGATCACCATGCCATTATACCTACTGGAATGCAAACGCATTTACAATACAATGAGCAACAAGTGTATGACATTATTGTACGGAGATTTATTGCTGTCTTTTATGAGGATTGCAAAGTCTCAAATACGACTGTAATTGGTAAGGCCGCTGATGTTAATTTTAAAACCACAGGGAAAGAGATATTATCTAAAGGCTGGAGAGTTGTCTTTGAAAAAGAGGAGTCTACTAATACAACCAATACTAAAAAAGACAAAATACTTCCAACTTTCGAAAAAGGAGAAAAAGGGCCACATGAACCTTCGTTTCTTGAAAAACAAACAAAACCACCAAACCAATTTACAGAAGCCTCCCTCCTACGTGCTATGGAAACAGCAGGTAAGCAAGTAGAAGACGACGAATTAAGAGACATCATGAAAGAAAACGGTATTGGCCGCCCTTCTACACGAGCTAATATTATTGAAACCCTCTTTAGACGTAAATATGTTAAGCGAAATAAAAAACAATTAATACCTACAGTAACAGGTATTCAATTAATTGATACTATTAAAAATGAATTGCTAAAATCCGCAGAACTTACCGGAACTTGGGAAAAGCAATTAAAAGATATTGAAAAAGGTGACATTAGTGCTTCTGCTTTTATAAAAGGCATGAAACGCATGGTAGATGCTTTAGTATACGAAGTGAGAAGTGAAAGCGTACAGACAAGAATTTCTGCTGTAAACAACAAACCTTCTGGCAAGCCAAAAGCAAAAACTAAAACTGCTAAACTTATTGGTACGACTTGTCCTAAATGTAAATCTGGTGAACTTTTGAAAGGGAAATCAGCCTTTGGCTGCAACCTTTATGGCAAATCATGTGATTTCACTTTGCCATTCAATTTTGGTGATAAAAAGATTTCTGAAAATCAATATTTAAGATTGCTGAGCAAAGGATCAACTGTAAACTTAAAAGGTTTTAAAATTGAAGGCAATACTATTGAAGGTTTACTAAGGTTTGACGATCATTTTAAATTAAAACTTGAGCCAAAAACGACAAAACCAAAACCTATAAAAGCAGGTGATGCCTGCCCAAAATGTAAAACAGGCAAAATACTTAAAGGTAAAACTGCTTTTGGTTGTAGTAATTACAAAACTGGTTGTAATTATCGGATTAGTTTTTAATCATAGTTGTTCTCATCTGTGCTTACTTTTAAGGGTTCTACAGACTCAAAAAGTTCTGCAATCATATAATGAAGATCTTTTGGTGTTACCGATGTGAAATAGCCAAGCAAATCCTTAGAAGTAGCATATCTATCAGTTTTAGTTTTTAATATACCATCTCTTGAATTCCAATCTTTTAGAAAACGTCTAAGAGCCCTATTAACATTCACCTCTCCTACTGCTTTTTGAAATTGATACATTTGGATAGCTCCTTTGGCATAATACACATAGTCTTGGTTTTCTACTAGCGCCAATGATGGCTCTACAGAAGCCTCTCTATCTTTACCTTTTTTATAAACGTCTTTTTGAAGTTCTAAGAATTGAAGTAGTTTGTCTTCAGAATAGTGCTCTTTTAAAACCATCATCGCAGCATATTGTGACAATGTTTCTAAAATAAAGTGTCTTCCTTTTACATTAGCCGCTTCTACTTGCATTCCAAACCATTGGTGTGCAATTTCATGAGCAGTCACATAAAATGCCATATCCACATCGCTTTCATCATCTATATCCAAAACAAAACCTATGGATTCAGAAAAAGGTATAGTTCCAGGAAATGATTGAGCATATTGAGCATAACGCGGAAACTCCATAATTCGTAAGTGCTCATATTGGTAAGAGCTAAAGTTTTCACTGTAATAGTTTAGAGATGCTTTCATAGAAGACATCATCCTTTCTAAATTATAATCATGGGCTTTATGATAGTAAATCTCTAGGTCAACAGGTGTTATAATTGAATCCTTTTGATAAACCCATTTGTCCTTTTTTATTTCATATTCGGCTGAAACGATAGAATAAAAATCTATGATTGGAATTTTCATTTTATAATGAAAATAGTTACGATTATTAGCTTTCCATTGCTTCAATAGTTCTCCAGGAACTAAAGCCGTTTGATCTTTAGATGTACCAACAATCATTTCAAAATTTAAGCCGTCAGAATCACTACCAGACCTGGCATTTACAAGCTCATTTACAGCTTCTCTTTCAGCTTTATTATATCGTATGGGTAAATTATACTCTTCACGTTCGTCTGCATCATTTAGTTCATATTTTCTATTATAGCCAATGGTTGGCAAATCTGAATTATTGAAAAATGTTCCATTTTTATTAATATTGACATTAGAATTCCCTAATTCAAACCCTTTAGTAATAAAGCTTTGCTTAAAGTACATTTTTACAGAATCACCAGGTTTTAAGGCTTTATTGAAATTGAAAATTGCATAATCATACTTTTTATATTGATTGTCAACTGTAAATCCGCTTTCAAAAGACAAACCATCTAACGTAATATTCTCTTCAATAAGTTTCTGAATATGTACAGACTTAATGTCTTCCGAATTTGTGTTTTTCAATATATAATAACCTTCTACTGTGTAGCCTCGTGATGATGGATACAACTCTAATTGCAAATTAACATCGACTAATTTAGGTTGTGGCAAATATTCAAATTGCTTGAGTTCTTTTTCATAACCCAATCTAAATGCCGTAGCTTCAGAATTGGTCCAATATGCATGTAGAACATTAGTATTATAGAATATAAAGCTTCCTACAGTTATAAATGCTAAAAGAACCATACACGCAAGTTTAAAAAGTGGCTTACTTAACCGGTATTTAACAACTTTAATACGTTTAATCAAATTGGTTTCAATCCCCCTAACAGACACCAATGAAGCAATAATTAGTAACAGCATTCCGAAGAGAAACCAATACGATTTAATAAACAGGTATGGTTTCAAAAAATGACCATAGCCATTCATTTCTGAATAAACACCTATAGAATTACCACCAAACAGATATAAATCATGGTCAAAGCCAAATAAGCCAAGAGCAGTATTGGCAATAAAGAAGATTATGACCAACATTACCCCAACAAACTTATGATTTACAGCAGATTGAACAAAGAATGCAATAAAAGTATATAGCGCTAAAAACGGTAAAATCTCTAGAAAAAAGCCATAAAAATAGACGTATAGCTCATACTTATAATAACCACTTAATGTTTGAAATATAATTCCTGAAATAATCAATGCAAGTATTAAGACCACATAAATTAAGTTTAGCCCAATATACTTGCCTGCTAACTTAATAAAGCTCGACATTGATGTGGCGTCATAAATGAGATTTAGTTTAGCACCTCTTTCTTTCCATACCAATTCACCTGAATAAAAAACCAAAATAATTATGAAGAAAAATATGGATGTTTCTTGAAGTTCTTCTACTATAAAATACGTTGCTGGATAACTATCAACACCATAAACCGTACCCAAGTTCACAGAGTTAACAAGGATGATGATCATGCCACATATAACAATAGCCCAAAAGGATGATTGCTTGCAAATGCCAATAAAATAAAACCAAGAAAATTGTTTTAATTGCGTCCATTTTGAACTTAGACCATATTGCTTTTTAGTATCTGGTATAATCACTTCATTGTCGTCTTGTGCATTAGCCTCTGATATTTGTGTTCGCTTTCCTTTAGAGCTTTTTTCTTTAACAACATTAAAATTGAATTTATGATATCCATATACCAATGCTGTTATTCCAAGCGAAAACCAAAACAGTTTGTTATACAAAAGCGCACCAATAAAAGGAAGCTCTTGTGTGCTCTTTTCTAAAGCTGTCCAAGATTTTGTAATAAAAGTTGTTGTCGTTAATGAAAAAGGATCTAAGACGGCTTGCCAAAAGTCATTGGTTATAGCTTTAGTTAGCATAAACACAACAAATAAGAAGATCCCTTGCGTATATACTACTACTAGATTTCTACTTAATGCACCTGTCACAAAAAATAGCGCAGCACCAAAAAACACAGTTGGTATGGTTACCAATAAAAATGTCTTTATATAGACAAATCCATTAAAGTCTAATAGCTCATCAGCTGCAGTCCAAGGCATCAATTCGCCTAGTATCATTCCCAAAGGAATACCACTAAACACAAATAACAAAACAGTAAACGATCCTAAAAATCGACCTAATAAGTAATCTTTTTTGTGAATTGGTGTAGAAAACATGAGTGATTCAATGTTGTACTCAAAATCTCTCAACACAGAAACTCCCATGATCATAGAAGCCAAAATCATAAATAAGCCCGTAATTGCTCCCATAGATTTTGCGATCACTAAAGGTGAGTTTTTTTTCATAAGCCCTAAATCAGTGCCTTGAAAAATAAAATCTACTCCTACAATTGAAAATAAAAACAGAAACAAAAAGAACACATATGTGTCTGGTCGTTTGATGCGATATTGTAATTCGAACTTAAAAATATTGTACCACATAATTATATAGATTTTGAATTCGTATGATTAAATATTTCAGAGAAATACACGTCTTCTAACTCAGCATTGATAAGAGAAAAGCCATCTCTTGGATCCACATCACTTAAGATATGAATGGTTGGTTTTCCAAGAAATAGCTTATCACTAATGACCTTATAATTTTGTTTGTAGAGGCTTAATTCTGATTTTTCTATTGTTTTTTTATAGACCTTCCCTTTTAGACCCTCTAGGATTTGTAGTGGGTTTCCTTTTAAACAAACCTGCCCTTGATTAATAATCGCCATGTTTGTGCAAAGCTCTTTGACATCATCAACAATATGAGTAGATAGAATAACAACGGTATGCTCTCCTAACTCGCTTAACACATTGTAAAACCGATTGCGTTCAACAGGATCTAATCCTGCAGTAGGTTCGTCCACAATGAGTAACTTCGGATTATTAAGTAAGGCTTGCGCAATACCAAAACGTTGTTTCATTCCACCGGAATACCCTTTAAGGTTTTGTTTACGCACATCATACAAATTGGTTTTATGCAAAAGTGCTTTTACCAAGTCTTTACGTTCGCTTTTATTGGTGATTCCTTTAAGTACTGCAAAATGATTAAGTAATACTTCAGCAGATATTTTAGGATACAAACCAAATTGCTGTGGTAAGTATCCTAATACCTGTCTTAACTCATTTTTCTGTTTTAAAACATCTATATCACCCAAAACAATAGAACCACTGTCAGCTTCTTGTAATGTCGCTATAGTTCTCATTAAGGTTGATTTACCAGCACCATTAGGGCCTAATAAACCAAACATACCTTTAGGTATTTCTAGAGAAACATTCTGCAATGCTTCTATACCATTAGAATATGTTTTTGAGAGATTGTCAATAATGAGTTTCATAATGTTCGTTTTTTGATTGATTAGGACAAACATATAGGCGTTTTTAGCCTTTAAAAAGGGATAGTGACACAAATAGATGAATTTGGGACGAACAGATTACCAAGAATTACAAAGGCTTCTTATAACACCTTTGCGATAGTTTATCACTAACTACATACTGTTTGTCAACTAATTTGTAAGCCGTGTTTTATTTAACTAATATTGATTTATGAATTTTAAAATACCAGATAGAAAAAAGAAAATTATAAAACGATTTTATAAAATAGTGCTTGTCCTCATTGGTTTTATTCTTGTCATTTTTAATGACACTTTTGGTAAATTAGAAGGGTTTGTAGAATTTATTGCATTGTACTTCATACTTGTATTTATAACCATTGCACATTGGTTATTTAAACAAATAAAATCTATAATTAGATTAAAGAATGAAAAAGCAAAAACAGAATTGATGCATCTAAAAAGTCAGGTTAATCCGCATTTCTTTTTTAATATGCTTAACAACTTGTATGGCTTAGTAGATAAGGATTCAAAGAAAGCGCAAGAACTTATCTTAAAACTTTCGGACATGATGCGCTATAGTATATATGATGGTGAAAAGGATACTGTTTTATTATCTGAAGAAATTACGTATTTAGAAAATTTTATAGAACTACATAAAATGCGTTATCATAAAGTTATAGATGTACAATTCAATATTGAGACAAATGCTAATGATTATGAAATAATGCCACTTCTTTTTATTATTCTTTTAGAGAATGCATTTAAGCATGGTGTCGAAAATTTAAGAAAAAATGCTTATGTTCATATAAATTTAGTGGCGCACAATAACGAAGTGACATTTGAGATAGAAAATAATTTTGATATTACAGAAGACAAACAAGAATCAGGTATTGGTTTAAAAAACCTAAAGCGTAGATTAGAGTTGGTCTACCCAAAAAATCATAAGCTCACTATATCAAAAACAGATAACATTTACAGTGCTAAATTGAACATTAATGGCTTATGATTAAATATCTCATTATTGACGACGAACATATTGCTCATGATATTATAAAAGGCTATTGTGATATGCTTCCAAATTTAGAATTCAAAGCAGATTGCTATGATGCCATTGAAGCTATCGATTATTTAAGTAAGCATACAGTAGATCTCATCTTTTTAGATTTGAACATGCCTAAATTAAAAGGGTTTGAATTTTTAAAAACCTTGTCATCACCCCCTAAAGTAATCGTCACTACTGCCTATAGTGAATTCGCTATTGAAGGCTACGAATTAAATGTTGTTGATTATTTGCTAAAGCCCTTTAGTTTCGAACGCTTTTTAAGTGCTATAAATAAAGTCACCACCTCTAGTAATAATACAACGAAAAGTGAACGTAAAGCCAATCTAAATCCTGAAGGGAAGTCTGTTTTTTTAAAGCAAAATAATAGCCATATTCAAGTCGATGTAGATTCAATCTTATACATTGAAGCTTCTGGAAATTACACTAAGGTTATAACTAGTGATAATACCATAAGTATTCGTGAAAAAATATCAGATACAATAGAACTTTTATCTGACAAGGATTTTCTTCAAGTTCATAAATCATTCGCAGTTGCAAAAAAGCATATAAGTTCTATTGAAGGTAATCGAATTTATATTGCAGATCATATTGTACCTATTGGGAAATTATATAAGGCTAATGTCAATAAGCTATTAAAATAAATACTTAAGATAACTATCAAATTGGTTGTAAATAAAGATTGATTTTAAATAGTAATAATTTCAACAACTTCTAATTTCTTCAAGATTATTGAATAGATATTCTTTCCTATTATTTTTCTGTCTTTTTGAGTAATAACTATTTCTGCATCGATATCATAATTATTATTTTCTTTATCAGGAATTAAAACACTTTCTACTCTAGACTTAGATAGCTCAATTTTTGAATCTGGCATTTTAGTAGCGAAGTCCAATATTCCCTTTAGATTTTTATAAATTTCTTTGAAATATGTTAATTGATATTCTGAAATTTTCCTATTATTAGTAGGTAAGACAATTTCTGTTTTATATTCCATGTCTAAAAAATTAATTTTCCCGCGATAAGCATATTCGCTATTCTCTGAGGAAAACATTAGCTTTCCAAGAGGAAGTATCTCTATAGGTTTATTTTTTGACTTAGATTTAAAAAAATCAAATGTTCCCATGATTTTATTTTTGATGTTTTCTAACTGGCACATAAAAATCCTCCTCAGAATCTGGGCTTCCGTTTTTATATTTTTCACCCATGACTTGAAAGTGCGGTCTATCATCAATTATATAGCCTGATGTAGGTAGCCATTCCGTCATAATCTTCTGATAAGTTTTTGAAGCATCCATACCCTTTTGGAGAAAAACGGCATATGCACCTTCAGGAATTGTAAAAGTTTCCATTCCATCAGTAATATCGTCTAAATTCGTCACTTCAATACAAGCCCAAATATCAAATGCTGCTTCAAAATTATTGAAATCAATATACTCTTGTAACGCTATAAATTCATTATTCACAGCATTTTTAATAATCCTACGATTTGGCATAAAACGTTTCCATAACGTCACTATATTACTAAATTGACCATGATGCATAGTGCTTTTCATACCAATAAGATTCTTTTCTGAGATCTGTATGACTTTTGGATTCATAAATTGCATTTAATTTTTAGATTATTTTGAATTGTGGTTTCTTGGCTAATATCGTTTTTAATCAAATTCTTTACAATAACTAAATTCAACTCTGTAGAATAAGTAATAGAACTGTGCTTAGCAAGCCTTTTTTGAATATACACAAATTTCCTAATTAAGCTTATTCTTTCTATATGAAGATGGTGTTGTACCTTCAAATTTTTTAAAAGCACTATTAAAAGAAGATAAGCTACTAAAACCTGTATCAAAAGCGATAGAGGAAATTGTAAATTTTTCGCTTTCAATACTAGAAAGCATTCCTTTTGCGTCTTGAATCCTATAATGGTTAATAAAATCATTAAAGTTTCGCTTTGCATATTGATTAATCACTGAAGATGTTTTTTGCGTACTCTGTCCAATTAATTTACTGAGTTTTGATAACGACAAGTCGGGTTCGAGGTATAATTTTTCGATTATAACTAATTTAGAAATTTCACTAAACAACTCAGCTTTATCGTTTTCTTTAAATACTTCACCATCAATATCAGTAGCTTTCAATTGAAATGCCTTATAGCTTAAAAAATAGACAGCTAAAGAATATACTATTGGACCAATGACATAAGGAACTGCATCATCTAAAATATTTAAAACATAAGAAAACCAGATAATAACAAAGCCAATAATTAGCATACGCAACCAATTAAATATAGCTTTTTGCGATTTTGTCTGTGTATTTATTTGATGACTTCTTTTTACTTTTTGAACAGACTGCCACGATAGAAAAATATAAAATGCAAAGTGCAAGTAAATAAACAGAAGAACGCTAGAAAATAATATGAAAGCAACTTTCTTATTGCTTTCAAACCACTCTTTTGTAATAAATAAACTCGAAGCAAAAACTATAAAAAACGGAATTAATTCAATTACATAATTCTTTGGCAACTTAAAATTAGGATGTGTCATTCCGAGTACATACCATTTCAATAAAGGTCCTATTAATAATAAAAAAGCCAAACCCGCAAAAATGAATATAGGCTCTAAATTATTACCAAAATTCATCATTACAGATTTCCCTATTCTAAAAGCCATAAAGATTAAAATTAATCCAAATAGAAGATTGGGAAGTGTTTTTTTCTTCTTAAAGAAACATAAGTAGAAAGCTAATAATACGCCATGCAAAAGTCCAGCGCTGCTAACAATAATAAGAAGTATTTCTAAAAAACTCAATATAATGTTTTTATCAAATTTAAGAATATTTATAAAAAAACTGAGCATAAACCATATTGGGTTTATGCTCTGTAAATCAAAAAAAAGTTTATAAAATTAGTTTTTTGATTTACTTTTCGCATGAGAAGTTAATCCAATTAAACTAAAAGATTTCCCTATTTTTCCTTGCATAGCTGCAATTACGCTATGTGATGCTAGTATTAACCTATCTACAGGTCTATTTTCTTTAACAAGCATAATTTCGATTAGCTCTTTTGCTTTTTTGGAACCTTGAGTTTCATATATTTCCAGAACCTTTAAAGCATTTTCCTCACCTGTTATTTCTCTATACTTTGGTGTATAACCCAATTGTTTTACCATAGTTTCAGCTAAAGTCCATGTAGACCAAGGATTTTGCCCTGTTACTAGATTTTTATCATGACTAACTTTATTTAAATACATAGCCCCTTCATTAAATTGAGCACCTTGAGCTGCAAGCTTATCTTGTAAAAGGAATGGAAAAATAGATTCTGCTTCAGGAATTAGAAGTAACTCTTCTTTATTTGTAAAACTACTTATAGTTTTATTCTCCAAAAGATGACGTCCATTATCTAACGTTACATTTACTAAGGCTGCTGGCCCATGACAAACAGCACCTACCACTTTATCAGATTGATAATACATTTTCACAATGTCTTGAATTGCTTTATTCTCTGGAAAATCAAACATGGCTCCCTTACCTCCAACAAAGAATATAGCTTGGTAATCTTCAGCTTTAACATTATTTACAGCAATTGTATGACTCGTTTTGTATTGTGCTATTGAATCATTTAAAAATGCGTAATCAAATTGCCCCATATCATCGTCATCAATTACAATTGGTGGCTTACCACCTAGTGGGCTTGCCACATCAACCTCAAAACCATTAGCTTCGAATACATAATAAGCACGAGACAACTCTGTTAATTCATAACCTGTGCTTTTACCACTGTTACCCATTGTTTCAGTACTAGTCACTACAGCTAATATTTTACCACGCTTTGGAATAACATTTTGAGATAAATAAGAAATGTCTTTAACTTTACTAGTGGTTAAATCTTTTTTCATTTCCTCTATGGGTAAGAGATTAATAAACCACGTCCCAAAAGAAATAAGTAGGACAAGCAAACTAAAGATTGAGATTAATGTCCATTTAATTTTAGGATATTTTTTAAGTTTAAAAGTAACTCCAACACCTGCTCCTAAAAATAGTCCAACACCAATCCAAAGAGGCAAATTATTCATAGCTAATCCTATTATAGTACCAAATACTAACCCTATAGCTATTCCAATTACTACTATCTTTTCTGACTTCATTATATAAATGTATTTATAATCATACTACGAATTACAGCAAACGTTCCTATAAAAGCTGAGGAAATGATAATTCCGTCAGAGTAAAATACAATTTAGAGATTACTATTATATATAAATCAAAAAAAGCACAAACCGCGAAGGGTTTATGCTTTTAAAAAACCATCTTAATAGACATTAAAATGGTTGTATGTTTATAGAATATGCTATTATGCTTTTTTCACTTTAACAGCATTCATACCACGCTGTCCTTTTTCAAGTTCAAAAGTCACTTTATCATTCTCCATGATTTCATCAATAATACCACTGACGTGTGTAAAGTGCTTCTCATTAGTTTCTGTATCTATAATAAAACCAAAGCCTTTAGAGCTGTCGTAGAATGATACTTTACCGTTTCTGATAGGATCAAATTCTTCATCACTATCTTCTTTTTGCGGAATACCAATAACTATGTTTTCGGCTTTCACTTTCACTTTCATTGACGGGTCAGGTGGAGTATCTGTAAGATTTCCATTATGATCTACATAAGCCAATGGAATTCCTCCTGAGCCATTTTCCTCTTTTGCGAGTTTACGCGCTTCCATCTTCTTACGCTTATCCTCTCTCTTTTTTAATCTCTTTTTTTCTTTTTCGCTTTTACTAAAAGTTTGTTGTGATTTAGCCATTCGTTGTTTTAAAAATTAATATATGCTTGCTTATGAAAATATCAAATAATCTAGACAAGTTAATTAAATTAACAATGAACTGATATAAAACCTAGAAAAATAACGTAGAAATAATGTTACTTGTGCGGTGTATCTTCAATAAACTGATGTCAAAGATACAAAATCTGTTCCAAATTAAAATGGCTTCCGTTATAATCTATTAAAATTTCAATATTTTATTGTAATTCCTTTGTTGTCTTTAAACTTACCTGTAATTAACCAACCTCCAAAATCTTCAGAAACGGCCATTAGCAATGTGTTTTTTCCTTTTTTGAGATTTAGGTAAACAGCATCAAATAAACCTATAGTTCCTAAATATCTATAATCTCTTGTTCTCCATTTGTTAGTACCTCTATAAATTGGCTTTCCATTTAATACAGCTACTACTCTATCACTATAACCAAACTCAAATAATTTGATTTGATCTTTTTCTGAATCTATCGTTATTTTAGCAAAAACCGTATTTAATTTTGGCTGATCATCATATCTTACAACTTGTCTTGAAATATTTGCAGCGACCCCTTCTTCAACAAAAATAGCATGATCCCAAGTCCTCTTTGAAATAATATTTTTAATATTACCTAAAGTGCCTAATTCAGACTCTTTAAACTTATCAGATATTTTCCAAGATTCAATAAGCCCTTCTATTTGTTTATTTTCAATTGGTTTAAAATCTTTTAATTGATAGTTATCTTCATCAATTTTAATGTCTGCAATATGAATAGGAAGCCTACTCCCTCTTATTAGTATTCCTCCATCTTTAGGGTCATTAAATAATTTCCAAGATAAATTTGGAGTCTCTGCATAGTCTAAATACACCTGAGCTTTATTATCATTTACTACTATTTTTACATGTGTCCAATCATTATATTTAAAATCATAAGCAAATGAATATTTTGGTCCAAAATAAAACTGAAAAGGTGTTATACCATTTGTAGCTGGTGCAGCTTGGTTACAATCTTCAAGACCAGATAAGTGTGTTCTAACAAACCATTGTTCCCCATTTAAGAATTTTTCATCTGCCCTAAAAAAAACACCAGGATAAGTACGTTCCTCTGGTAGAAACATATCAAACTCAATAGTTCCATTTAAGAACTTCTTGTCTTTTAGAATAAGTACTCCTTGATCTATATAGATGGCATTTTTTCCTTTATACTCTAAAAACTCATATGATTTAGCTTGTATATCCCAATTTAAAGTGTCTAATGGAATTATTTTCTGAGCGTTTAATACTAGAGCAAATAATGATAAGAGTACGATTGTAAATAAATTTTTCATGATGATATATTTTGTTTCTGTAAAGCTGATTAATCCTATCGAAAAACTAAAAAACAAGTTGGTTCAAATGAGTTCAATGTTGTACAAACCGTTTTTTTTAAGACTTTTGTATACTTATGACTAAATATCCAGAATACAACCTTGTCCAAAAATGCCTTCAAGAAATTGAAGTGAAATTAAAATGGGGAAATTCTTCTAATTGGCACAATAATGTATTTTTAGAGTTGAGTGAAACTATTCAAAAAGAAACAGGTGTTTTGCTAAGTGTAACCACACTAAAACGGATTTGGGGTAAAGTAAATTATAACAATGCTCCTAGTATAAGTACATTAAACACCTTGTCACAATTTATAGGTTATAAAAACTGGAGAGACTTTAAGACAACGTCAGGCAAAGCTAATAGTACAATTCTTAAGACGAAAAGAGTATACAATATTAATACGTTCAAAATATTAAAAATTGCTATTGCACTACTCCTATTTGCTTTAGTATTGAATTTTGCCTTTAAGGATTCAGAAAAAAAGATAGATGCATCTTCTATAAATTTTGAAAGCAGAAGTGTTACCCAATCAATTCCGAATAGTGTAGTTTTTGATTTTGATTTAAATTCTGTAGCATCTGATAGCATTTACATTCAACAGTTTTGGGACCCGAGGAAAACGATTAAAATAAATACTAATCAGAAGCAAGCTACTGGGATTTATTATTACCCAGGCTACTTTAGAGCTAAATTACTAATTGATGGAGATATCATAAAAGAGCATGATTTATTTTTAAAATCTAACGATTGGTTAGGTACTATAGATTATAAACCAGTACCCAAATATGTCTATAATCTAGATAGCCTAAAATTTTCTAAAGAGATATCAGAGGAGATTAAAAACAATGAAAAACCTATAACCTCTACATTTCATTTCATTGATGAGTTTAAAGATTTATCTGGAGATGATTTTGCTTTAGAAACAAGGCTTAAAAGTTTGTACAATGAAAAATGGGCAGTTTGTCAAAGTGCGTCTATTATTATTGTAGGAACAAAAAGCGCATTAATTATTCCTTTCTCTCAAATAGGTTGCTCATCAGAATTAAGCGGAATGCTGAGCGATGTTAACTTAAATGGCAAAACAGAAGACTTATCATCTCTGTCTATAGATTTATCCCAATTTAAGAATATACAAATTGAAGTGATTGATAAAACCGTAACTGTATATATTGAAGACAATAAAGTATTTACTAAATCTTATACCGAATCCATTGGGAATATTGCAGGCATTAGATATAAATTCCTGGGAGTTGGCACAGTCGATAGATTTAATATTATAAATAAACAAACCAACAAAAGGCTTAGCTTTTAAGCACTTTGTTGGTTCATAAATAAAAGATAAACGTCTCTACTCTATTTTTCCTCTCCAGGATATTGCATTGTTATTGCTTGAGGAAATACTCAAAAAGGCATTTCCATTAGGTTTAATGTCTATTAAAACCTCATGCTGATTTACATTAAATACAATAGCGATTTGTTGCTTGTCATCATCAAATGCGACTTTATAATTTTTAAGATTGCCATCAAAATTAAAAGATGAATTATCAGAGCTTAGCAACTTTATCTCTCCTGAAATTTCAGACTTATCAATTTTTACGGTATTAGATTCACCATCTAATGTCTCTCTTTTTTTATTACTAAAAACCACTTCACCAACAAAGCTAAATTGCTGCTTTTGCGCCAGCGCTTTAGAATTATTATAGGTTGCTTGAAACAATTCCTTTTGAGTTTTCTGTTGTGCATTTAACAATGCCAAAGAAGATACACAAAGTACTACAAGTGTTATTATTATTTTTTTCATGTTATTTTGGGTCTAAAATAGTGTTAATACGTTTTATACAGTCTCTATAATGATATTTTGTAGCTGTGTTTACAGCTGATTTTGATGCTGAATTAAGCACACGTTTCAATTGATTTAATTCACCTCTCACTATTGCTCTTACATCAGATTGGTTAACTTCAAAATATTGTCTACTACGTCTTCTATCTAACTTCTCTGTCATTAGATACATCATTCTATCTAAATAGGCACGTTGCAAGTTTCTTCTATAAACAGAAACATTAGATCCTGATCGTGTTTCAGACCAAAGTCCAGAACGTAAATCTTTCAACATATCTAAAGCCGAATAGTTTTTAGCATCCATAGCCTTATGATCAATAAGCCTTCCTATACGTTCAAAATTTAGTAAATTATTGAGATGACGCGATTGCAAACTTCTTATACGATCTGTATATCCTGCATAATTTATGTTTTTTAGAATGGCGTCATCTAGTAGCCATTTTGGTGTTGCGAAAGCATTTTTTTGTAACCATTGCATTGCAGATTTCTGATAAGCTTTATCAACCGGATTATAAACTTCACCTGCTTGTGACGGATTTTTAGTATCTTCTATTACTCCACCAACATGAGTTACAACATGACCAACATAGCGACTCCATACTCCGAGCATTTCTCCATACAATTCAGCTAAATCGTCATAGTTATCTGTTTTATCACTCGTCCAACTTGGTAAGTTCTTAGCGACGATTTTTAAGTTTTTAAGTCCGTAAGTACTTGCCTTAATACTATTGTTACCAATATCTTCAGTCTGAGCTGTTGGGTCAAAACGACTACTCTGTTTCCCGAATTTATATTTAGGATCACCGGCCTTTTCCTTAATCCAACTATTTAACGTTTTTGTTTCATCATCAGCAGAATTAGCATCAGAAATATAGCGGTACCCATAGTTAATGGCATAATCATCATAAGGCCCTAATTGTCTTACAAATCTAATATTAGTATCTCCAGGTTGTGCAATATAATTGTAACGTGCATAATCCATAATGGTTGCGGCAATACCATTTTTCTGTGTAAATGCCCCATCTCTATAACTTTCTACATCGTAAGCATAACTAGCACTCATATTGTGCGGTAATCCTAATGTATGTCCAACCTCATGTGCTATTACCATTTTCATCATTTCACCAATGTCGCCATCTGGTGTATTTAATGTTCTAGCTGAAGGGTTTGCCGCTCCAGTTTCAAGCATATAGCGGTTTCTATATGAACGCAAATGGTTATGATACCAGATAATATCACTTTCAATAATTTCACCTGTTCGCGGATCAGAAACACTTGGTCCTGTAGCATTACGTGTTGTACTTGCGACATAACGTACTACAGAATATCTAATATCTTCTGGTGAAAATTCTGGATCTTCTTCTTTTGTTGGAGGGTCTTTAGCAATAATAGCATTCTTAAAGCCAGCAGCTTCAAAGGCTTTTTGCCATAGTTCAATGCCCTCTTTCATGTACGATCTAAACTTTTCTGGAGTTGCAGGATCTAAATAATACACAATCGGTTTTATAGGTTCTACCAACTCACCTCTATTATAAGCTTCGATATCCTTTGGAATTAATTTCCAACGTCTTAAATAAGTCTTTCTATCTGCTTTTAACTCTTCACTACTGTAATCGTATTGACTCAATGTAAACCAACCTACACGATCATCAAAATAACGTGGTTGCATTGGTACTTCTGGTAATAGAATCATAGACTGATTCATTTGAATACTGATGGTTTCGTCACCAGTATTTACAGGTGGTTCTGCTGCATTGTACGTGAGATCTTGAACGACTTCTATATTTTTAGGATAACTCTTCATTGAGTTTATAAAACTTCGTGATCTGTCTAAATTTCTAACTTTGTACTGTCTCCTAATAAATGAAGGTAATCCACTTATCGATTTAACATCAGAACTGTAAAATTTAGTAACATCAACTACTATAGCTGAAGAATCTTTTGAAAATGCTGCAATGTCAAAAGCATATAATGTAGGCTCATAATTATTTGCTCTAACTGAAACATTTATTGGCAAACTATCTGCTGCTACTGCACTTGAGGATTTTTCTTTAATAAGAATTTTATCTTTAAAGCGCACCCAATTAATCATTCTAGTATTCGTTTTGGTACCAGCATTTACATAACCACCTCCAAGATTGGCAGGTAATTTTGCTAATCGGCTTACCAATAACATATCCGTATTTAGATAATCCATTGGTATTTCGTAATAATATTTATCTCCTACCAAATGCACATCAAATAAGCCATTATCTGTTTTAGCATCTTTGGTAATAACTTTATTATAGTCTTTAATTTTACCAGGCTTCTTTTTAGGTGCTGGTGGTTTTGCTTGCGTAGTTTTAGAATTACCTTTTTTCTTACTAGTTGATTTTGCTGTTGTACACGAAAAGATAAGAAGTGAGCAAAGCGTGAGCGTTAGAAAGTTTCTCATTTTTGGTTGATGTTTTTAATAAAAGAGCTTAAAGGTAATTAATAGAACTATAGAAATGAACTATTTCTTAAAAGCTGTTAAAAAAATCTTATTTTATTTAAATCTAGAGTATTTTTGCAAAAAGTTTTTGACATGCCAAAATTATTACCTGTATTCAGAATTACTGCCTTACTAGAAGGTGTTTCTTATATTTTATTACTCTTTATTGCAACTCCAATAAAATATTTTTTAGATGATCCACAATATGTGAAAATGCTCGGAATGCCACATGGTATATTATTTATAGCTTATGTGGTTATGGCTGTGATGATAAGTTCGGATATGAAATGGTCAACAAGAACCTTATGGATTGTATTGGTAGCATCAATAATTCCTTTTGGAACATTTTACATTGATAAAAAATATTTAAAGACATCTAATGCTTAATTACAAACACTTTATATACGACTTGCTAATTGAAAAAGGTATGTCTGAAAATGCTGCTAAGTATCTTAATATGATAGCGCTTTTATTAGCTGTCTTATTAATTGCAATTATAATTGACTTTATTACCAAGCGTTTACTTTGGAAATTTTCTGCGGAAATAGCAAAGCGTACAAAAACTAGTTTTGATGATATTTTAATTAAAAATAAGCTCCCAAGAAATATTGCACATATTATTCCGCTCATCATCTTAATTGAATTTGTACCACAAGTGTTTTCAGATTTTCAATATGCCGAAGATATTATTGAAAAAACATTAAAAGTTATAACCATACTTCTTGCACTACAAATTATTAGAAGTTTTTTAAACTCTATAAAAGACTATGTAAAGACATTACCAAGGTATAAGGACAAACCTATAGATAGCTATATACAGGTCTTTATGATTTTTGCATGGTTATTGGGTGTTTTTTCCATGTTCGCCATAGTTACGGGTATCTCATTTATAACATTCGCATCAACATTAGGTGCAGCTTCAGCTATTATCTTATTAATTTTTAAGGATACCATTCTTGGTTTTGTTGCTAGTATTCAGGTGTCTATAAACGATATGGTGCGTATTGGTGATTGGATAACATTTGAAAAATATGGTGCAGATGGTGATGTTACCGAAATTAATTTAGCCACTGTAAAAGTTCAGAATTGGGATAAAACCATTACCACTATTCCGACTTATGCCTTAATATCCGATTCGTTTAGAAACTGGCGTGGTATGATGGCTTCTGGTGGGCGTCGTATAAAACGTTCGGTAATTGTTAAGACATCTACAATTAAATTCTTAACAGATGCTGATATAGAACGTTATAAAAAAATTGAGTTAGTTACAGAATACTTACATAATCAATCACAAGAGATTGAAAAACACAATGCAGAGCATAACATTAATAAATCGGTTTTAATTAATGGTCGTAACCTTACCAACTTTGGTGTGTTTAGAAAGTACCTTCAAACGTATATTGAAAATCACTCTGCTATAAACAAGGATATGACATTGATGGTACGTCAATTAGAACCTACAGCTCAAGGTATTCCTATGGAAATTTATGCGTTTAGTAAAGATCAACGTTGGATAAATTACGAATATATTATTGGAGATATCTTTGACCATGTATTAGCATCAGTTACCTATTTCGATTTAGAAATCTACGAATTAGCTGTGGTTTCGTCAGAAATATAATTCAAAAACCACTCTAACTGACGCAGAAAGGACTAAAATCACTTCAATCTGTCTTTAACAAACTCTACTTCTGTTTTTCCATGAGGTGTTGGTTTACCATCTTCGCCAAGATTTACCATAATGATATTATCTACTGTGAGAATAGTTTCTCGAGTCATCTTATTTCGGGCTTCACATTTCATAGTAATAGATGACTTCCCAAATTTAGTGACTTCTATACCTATCTCTACAATATCTCCTTGTTTGGCTGATGCCATAAAATTGATTTCTGAAATATACTTCGTAACAATCTTAGAATTCTCTAGTTGAATAATAGTATAAAGTGCCGCTTCTTCATCTATCCAAGCTAAAAGTTGCCCTCCGAATAGTGTGCCATTAGGATTTAAGTCTTCGGGTTTTACCCATTTTCTGGTGTGGAATCTCATTAAAGTAAAGTTTGTTGTGAACCTGAATTGTCATTAGGGACCTTTAAATCTGTTCCCAATTCAGCATTTAATTGTTTTATTAAATAGGCAGAAAGTAATGGTGATTCCTTTTCGATATTTTGGTGTACAAAGAAATCTATTTCTTCAATACCATTGTCTTTCCATATTTTTAAGCGCTCAACCCAATCATCTAATCTGGTATAATCACTTTGGTGATTAGCACCAACATATCGAACAAATGCTCTTGAGTTGGTTAATCGCATGTGCATAATATCGCGTCTGCCAGCACTATCAACTATTACATTAGAGATGTTGTTTTCTTCAAATAGCTGATATAAATCTTCAGCAATGGCTTTATCGTTATACCAATTAGTATGTCTAAACTCAATTGCTAATGGCACTTCTTTTGGCCAGCTTTCAGCAAAACTCACCACACGATCAAAATCTTTTGGTGCAAAATTACTATGCATTTGCAAAAAGATACAGCCCAATTTTTCTTTAAAATTAATAGCACTATTGAGGTAATTATCTACTACAGGATTAATGTCTTCATTTAAGCGTTTCCAATGGCTAATTTCTTGACTCAGCTTTGGGAAAAACCTAAAATTACCTGGAGTTTTGTCATACCATTTCTCAAACTGCTCCGGTGGAAAGATTCTATAAAATGTCGCATTCAACTCAATAGAATTAAACTGCCTTGAATAATATTCTAATTCATCTTTTGTACCTCTAGGGTAAAACCCTTTTAAATCAGCCTTGTTCCATTTGGCACAACCTACAAATACATTAGTTTTGTCAGATGGGTTTTTTAGCAATGTTTTAATCGTATCTGGATGATCTGGCGGCAAAGTAAAATCTATACTACCTGGATCATCTACACTTCCAAATTTCATGAGTTTTGGTTTTTATTCAAAGTTACAAAACAATAATCCACTGGTATAGAATTTAATACTAAAGAATTTGTAACAATTTTGTAACTTCACGTACTTATAAACATCAATCCATAAATTATACGCTCATGAGGACTTTAAAATTATTAAGTACGTTATTCATTTTTTGTTTAGCGCTTACAACAACAGCACAAACAGCAGAAGAAATTGTCGACACTTATATTGAAAATATTGGTGGCGAAGAGGCATGGAACAAAGTAGAATCAGTAAAGATTACTGGTGTAGGTAAACAAGGAGGTCAAGACTACCCTTTTGTAGCTACTTTCATGAAAGATGGACGTTCTAATATTACTATTGAGCTTCCTGGCACATCATTGGTATATCAAGCTTTTGATGGTGAAACAGCTTGGGGGATGAATTTTCAAACTCAAAAAGCAGAAGCACTAGACTCTGAAACTTCATTGAATATGAAAAATGAAGCTAAAGACAACGTAGAGATTTTCTTGAATTATAAAGAAAAAGGATATACAGTAGAGTTTTTAGAAAAAACAACTTTAGACGGAACAGAAGTGAATAAAATAAAGTTAACCAAAACACCAGTTATGGTTGAAGGTAAAGAAGAAGAAAATACCGAAATCTATTATTTTGACACAGAAAACAATGTACCAATTGCTTCTGAATCAGTTGTAAAATCTGGACCTGCTAAAGGCGCTACAGCACAAACTATAATGACTGACTACCAAGAAGTAGAAGGTCTATATCTAGCACATACCATCATAGAAAAATTTAATGGGCAGACAGGATTAGAAATGATCTACAAGACTATAGAATTTAATACAGAGATAAATGATTCCATTTTTAAAATGCCAAAAGAATAAAGAATATTAAAACAAATCATAAACATTCAAAAACAAATAATGAAAACTTTAAAATTTATTTTTTTAGCACTTTTAGTAAGCTTTAGTTATACTACAAATGCACAAACAGCAGAAGAAATTATTTCAACTTATTTTGAAAATACTGGGGGAATTGAGAACTGGAACAAACTAGAAGGCATAAAAATTTCTGCAAAGATTAATCAAAGCGGTATGGAGATTCCCGCAGAAATAGTGCAATTAAAGAGCGGAAAACAAATGACGGTTATTAATATTCAAGGTCAATCTGTAAAACAAAATGTTTTTGATGGTGAAGTGCTTTGGAACACTAATATGATGACCCAAAAAGCAGAGAAAGGCACTAAAGAAGCTACAGAAAATATGAAGCTTCAGAAAGCTAGTTTTCCTGACCCTTTTTTAAATTACAAAGAGAAAGGCTTTGCTATTGAACTCATCGGAGAAGAAGAAATTGCTGGCACTAATACCTTTAAAATAAAATTAACTAAGACACCAATTACTGTTGATGGTAAACAGGAAGAAAATGTTTCATATTATTTTTTCGATACCGAAAACTTTGTACCTATTGCTATACAAAACGAAATAAAATTAGGACCATCAAAAGGAAAAATTTCTGAAACTACCTTTAGCGATTATCAAGAAGTTGATGGTATTTACTTTGCGTTTTCAATGACACAAGGCTTAAAAGACCAGCCTGGATTCTCTATATCTATTGATTCAATTGAATTAAATCCTGAAGTTGACGCTAAAGCGTTTACCTATCCTGAGGATGAAGCGACTCCAAGTACTGATAAGAAAAACTAATAAGCACCTAAATCCTCAATGAAAATCATTGGGGATTTTTTATTTAATCAACCAACTATTATATCATGAAAAAAATAACAATTCTATTTGTGATGTGTTTATGCTTTTCTGCATTTAACGTCCAAGCTCAAGAATCTAAAATAAATGGTGAAGCCATATTTGGTGACCTCTCTGCAAGACATATTGGTCCTGCACTAATGAGTGGCCGTATTAATGATATGGAAACGCACCCGACCAATCCGAGAATTATCTATGCTGGTACAGCTGGAGGTGGCGTATGGAAAAGTAATGATGCAGGCACAACCTTTAATCCTATATTCGATGAATATTGTCAGTCTATTGGTGCTGTTGAAGTAGATCCTAACAGCCCTGATAATATTATATGGGTTGGTACTGGCGAAACTTGGACACGTAACAGTGTGTCTATTGGTGATGGACTCTATAAGTCAACAGATGGTGGTGCAAATTGGAAGAAATATGGTTTTGAAAAATCTGAGCGTATCGCTAATATCATTGTAAATCCCAAAAATTCAAATGAAGTATACGTTGCTGTTTTAGGCGCACTTTGGGGAGACAGTGAAGAACGTGGGGTATATAAAACAACTGATGGTGGTGCAAATTGGACTAAAATTTTATACACTGACCAACGTACGGGTTGTGCCGACTTAGCCATGGACCCAAACGATCCGAATACATTATACGCATCTATGTGGGAATTTAGACGAACTGGTTGGTCTTTTGAATCTGGTGGAAATAAGAGTGCTTTATACAAATCAACTGATGGTGGAGCGACATGGAATAAAATACATAATGGATTTCCGGAGGGGCAATTAGGGAGACTAGCTATCGCTGTTGCACCAAGTAATTCAAGCGTTTTGTATACAGTTATTGAAGCTGAAAAAGATGAACGAAAAGGGTTGTATCGTAGTGATGATGCTGGTGCAAATTGGACACAATTAAATAATGACTTTGGTATTACAGTAAGACCTTTTTACTTCTCAAGAATTGTTATTGATCCAAAAGACGAAAATGTTATTGTAAAAGGTGGTTTAACAGGTTCTATTTCTAGAGATGGTGGTAAAACTTTTAAAACTTTAGGAAATATGCATAGTGATATCCACGATATTATATTTGATATTAATGATTCGGATAGAATTTATGCAGGTACAGATGGGGGTGTTTATCGATCATGGAATGGTGGAACAACTATGGAAATTGTAGAAAACCTACCACTATCTCAATTCTATCATATCAGTGTAGACAACAAAGAACCATACAATATTTATGGAGGTTTACAAGACAATGGCTCTTGGTATGGACCATCTAGGTCTAATGGTGGTATAAATGCACGTGATTGGAATTCTATTGGTGGTGGTGATGGATTTAGAGTATTACCACATCCAACAAAAAATATAATTTATTCAGAAATGCAAGGTGCTGCAAATGTTTGGCGCTATGATGTAGATAATGAGCTGGTAAAAACCATTCAACCCCTGCCTGTTGAAGGTCATGCTAAATTACGTTTTAATTGGAATGCGCCTATGGCAACAAGCGAGCATCAACCAGATCGTTTTTATATGGGAAGTCAATTTGTTCATAAATCTGAAGACATGGGCAATACCTGGAAAATTATATCTCCAGATTTAACAACTAATGATGCCACAAAACAGCGGCAAGAAGATTCTGGTGGTTTATCTATGGATAATTCTGGCGCAGAAAATCACACTACTATTTTTACTATTGCAGAATCTAGTCTAGATGAGAATATCATTTGGGTTGGTACAGACGATGGTAACGTACAAGTAACAAAAGATGGTGGCACAACTTGGACCAATACATCTTTAAATATTCCTGGATTACCAAAAAACACTTGGGTTTATCATATTGAAGCAAGTGTTCATAATAAAGGAACTGCGTATGCAGTTTTTGATGGACACACCATGAATGATATGAATCCTTATGTTTATAAGACAAGTGACTTTGGTAAAACTTGGGTAAGCATTACAACTCCAGAAATAGAAAGCTTTGCAAGAAATATTCAGGAAGATTATGTAAATCCTAACCTATTATTTTTAGGAACTGAATTTGGTTTATATATAACCTTAGATGGTGGTAAAAGCTGGAGTAAATTCACTAATAATGTGCCTGCTGTTGCGATTCATTTTATAGACCTGCAAAAAAGAACCAATGATTTAGTATTGGGAACTCATGGTCGTGGCGTTATAATTATTGATGACATTTCCCCTTTAAGAGAGATCACTCCAGAAATAATGACCAAAAAGTTACATTTCTTTGCTTCAAAGCCAACAGTAATGGTTGATCAAGGAGGTTTTTCTGGTAGTTTTGGTGCAGAAACTCAGTTTGTGGGTAGAAACCCATCAAGGCTTCCACAGATTAAATACCTGCTACAGAAACGTCATACTTTTGGTAAAATGACTATGGAAATTCAAGACATGGAAGGCAATAAGGTATCAACTTTAAGTCCAGGAAAATCTAAAGGTATCAATATTGTAAATTGGAATTATAGGATCAAACAGCCAAAAATTGCTAAAGGAAAAACGACTAGTGGCTCAGTATCACCAAGAGTTCCAGCAGGAATCTATAAAGTGATATTAAAAAAAGGTAAAGACACCTATGAGCATAATATAGAATTAGTTTACGATGCTAATGCAGGTTTAACAGAAATAGATAGAGCGAACAAACAAGAAATCAATATGAGCATATATGATATGACTCAAGAATTGGCATATATTGTTTATCAAATCGATGCTATTATAGAAAATGAAGATACTAAAAACAAACTCCGAGAAAAGCTGCAGGCTTTAAAAGAAACTTTAGTAATTACTACAGGTGATAACTATGTAGGATCCGCAGAGCCACAATTACGAGAATTAATGGCTCAAATTTTTAGTAAGATTGCCTATAGTTATGATAAACCATCGGCTAACGAAATGGAAAATTTAATGATTATCCAAAAACGATTTAAAAAAGCAAAAAAAGATTTTGAAAAATTAAAATCTAAAGCAAAAAACAAGACTATAGATCTAAAGTCATTTGAAGATTTTTTAAATGATTAAATAGGTCATCTTAAATTCTAAAAAGACCGATTTGTAACAAATCGGTCTTTTTGTTAATAACAGCGTTAACAACATATTTAGCCTCAAACAAAATACACTGAGTTAATACTTAAATTTAATTCCAAATTAACCCTTTAATAACTCACTATGACTTCTAGAACTGAAGACCTACTTGCCATCAGGCCAATAATTTCATCAGCTAAAGTTTATGATTCCATGAGTTCTGAAGAACTATTTCAGAATAAAACCTTGAGACCTATTATAAAAATGCAGCATAGTTTATTGATTGCAGTTTTCAATAATTATATTACTAAGCGAAAAAATGTGTTTTACGAATTATCATTGCCAAAACAATTAGCATATATAGATAATTCTATTCAGAAAGATATGAAGTTTAGAAACTCAGTAAAAGGCATGATTATCGGTCAGTTTACAGTTGAAGAATACGAATTATATATTCAGAATTCATCTGCCCTAAACAAACGCATGATGAATATTGTAAAGGAACGCTTAATAGACAGCGTGCAAGTTTTTACTAAGCCAAAAATGTTAAAGGCCGTTTAATGTTAAAGGCCGTTTAGAGTAGAGATTCACCATTTAGATTTGTAGTGAGTACATCACTCATATAATCAAAATAAGGTCTTATCGTTTTAAAAGCAGTATTTGCATCTTCTAAAAAACCATCCTCTAAAACTTCTTTATCTGTATATTTTTTAGTGAAGATAAATTGTTTTCTACGGATTAAATCTATAGCTGGATGTTCTTTATCAAAACCTTTTGGTGCTGTTTTTAGTTCGTCTCCAACAAAACTTCCCCAAATAGATTTAAATATTTTATTGTTTAGAATATCACGCATTTCACTATCATCCATTTCAAATTCTTTTCTAATTCTTAGCAGATCTTCTTTATTAGGATCCCAAAACCCTGTAGCAATAAATGACTCGTTGTTAGGTTGAATATGCAAATAGTAACCACCTCTTAGTTCTGGCTTCTTTCGCCCAAATGAACCTCCAAAGTGTGTTTTATATGGTAATTTGTTTTTAGAAAAACGAACGTCCCTATATATTCTAAACATTTTAATCTTTTCTATCTGGTCGTGAGTATTCATCAGTTCACCTAAATGATTATAAACCAATTTTACTTTCGCTTCAATAGCTTTAAATTCTGGTTTGTGTTCGTTAAACCAGTCTCTATCGTTATTTTTTTCTAATTTTTTAAAAAACGTAAGGGTCTCTTTTGGTATAGAATAGCTCATATCAATTTAAGTTTTTATAAAAATATATAAAGCAAAATAATAATGCTTATTTTTTATGAAATTTATGATTAATTTCTTGTTAAAAACACCAAGTCAATAGACAATATTATAGTGTTGAAATCTAAGTTTATAATTGTTTAAAATAAACTTGTGAGTTGTTAGATTTTTTACTATAATGCACTACTTTTAAAACAGACAATTACTTTTATGGGTAGACCAGCAACAAGACCAACAAAACTCAAAGACGGATACTATATTGAGATCAGAAATAAAGGCTCAAAATCGGGTGTAAAACTATACAGTGGGACTAAATTACAGATGCATCGTGCTATTAAAATGTACGAACGCTCAAAAGAAGTTCTCATTTTAGGTGAATCTGTCGATGGTAAATTCGTTGATAAGAATCCTAAATTACACGTTGTAGGTTAATTTATTTCACTACTTTTTTATTATCTAATTTCTTATTGAAATTAGCGTTTCTTATAATTTTTCATAAATTGTTGAATTAATAGGTACATTTTTGTGCCATATACTAACTAATTAAATCAACTTTATTATGACAAATTCAATGAACAAACCGCCTGTCTGGTTTTGGATTATAAGTGTGGTAGCACTAATCTGGAATGTAATGGGAGTAATGGCCTATTTGGCTGATGCATTTATGACAGATGAAATGATTTCTCAATTAGATGAGAGACAACAGGCATTTCAGATGCTAGATTTTCCAGCTTGGTATACCGCATGTTATGCTTTAGCTGTTTTTTGTGGGGTATTGGGCTGCATATTTTTACTAATTAGAAAATCTTGGGCAAAACCAATGTTTATAATTTCTTTTATCGCAGTATTAGGACAGGTATTACACAACTATGTACTCAATGATATTTATGCTGACATGAGTTTATCTATAAATACATTCGAGTTATCAATGGCAATAGCTATTCCTGTAGTTGCAATTTTATTAATATTATTCGCTAGAGGCTCAGCTGATAAAGGCTGGATAAAGTAAAGACTAACTAATCAGCATATATTAAAAAGGAATTAGTATAACACTAGTTCCTTTTTTTTATTCAAAATCTATAGAGTGTAAAATTAAACCCGAAGCTGGTGCTATATAATCCATTACTTCTGTACTATCATGTTTTAAGGTGTTTTCTATATATTGAAGTGTTACCTCTCCTCTTCCCAACTTTATTAAGCAGCCAAACATTAATCGAATTTGGTTACGCATAAAACCTTTACCTCTAACTTTAAACACATATGACTGCTCAGGAAAGAAATTAGCAGTATATAATGAGTTATCAATTATTTCTGAGGACTCTATAGTTCTAAAATATTCTCCTTTATCCGTAGCGCGATAGCAATAGGTTTTAAAATTATGAGACCCTTCAAATAATTTGGCTCCTTTTTTCATCAATTCTACATCTAATGGCTCTAGTATAGTTGTTAATATTGGCGCACAAAACGGATGGTTCTTCTCACCTTCAGAAAACACATAATGGTATTCTTTTATTTTAGAGTCTTGAATAATATTAAATGCTTTATCCACTTCACTAATAGATAAAGCTCTAATATCTTGCGGTAAATTATGATTAAAGAGTTTTAAGAATGCTTCAAAATCTGTAATTGGTTCGTTATATATAAATAGTTCTAATGCTGCTTCATTAGCAGATACCATCGCATCTGTCCTGCCAGCACCCAATGTTTTAAACCGCACATCTTTTAAAATAAATTTTAATGTACGATCTATCATTAAATGTATCGTTTTTACATCAGGTTGTTTTTGCCAACCATGAAAACGATACCCTAAATATTGGATTTTAATGAGATAATAATAACGTTTATCAAACATAATAGCAAGAACGCTATTTTATCGAAGATTCCAAAAGTATTATTTACTTAACCACCAATTTTTGTGTTTTTACTTGATTATCATTAAATATCTTTGCAATATAAATGCCAGCACTAACATTTGAAATATCAATACTATTAGAAATCCTAGATTTTTCTAATTGACGCGATAATACTAATCGTCCTTGAATATCATATAAATTAGCTGTAGTATTCTCTTTTAAAATGCCTTTTACAACTATTTCTTTAGGAGATGACGTATTATAAATCTGTAAATTATTCCATTCGTTATTTTCAGCAGATAATGTTACAGATGAATAATGTATAAAGAATCGTCCAGTTCCATTAAGATCTGATGATGGCGAAAATGAATAATTGCCACCATTTAACAATGTCCAAGTATTAGTCTCATTATCTTCTAAATACACATTTATATTTGAAGGTAAGGAAGAAGTATCATCTATTTCTATAGTTAAACCAATACCAGCCTGTGCATTAATACCAAGCGGAACAACAACATTATTAAAGTCATTAAAAGGCAAAGTTTGAATTGCCATATCTAAACCTGCATTATCTTCTACTAGATTAGAGAATATTGAAAATTCTGAAACATTACCTGTGTAAGAACCTGCATCATAGCCAATATCTAAACCTCTAGAGGTTCCTTCAATAAAATAAATTTGTGTAGAGCTATTATCAGTTGAACTACTTAAGTTCAATTTACATAATGCAACATTAGAAATTGATTGTCTTCCCAAAATAAAATCATCTGAAGTACCAGATCTACGCATATCTGTTGTAAAATCTATCAGACCACCTCCAACTTTAGACTTTACAAAAAATGCTTGACCTGGTGCAATTAATTCTGTAACATTTGCATCTGCAATAGTTGCTAAATTCCATATGGTCCAACCATTAGAAGCATTACCATCGTAGCCATAAATAGCTTGAAAAACACCACTGGAAGCGAACTCTGTTGCATTTACCGAAAAGAAGGTCTCAAAATCTATATACGAAGGATAAGGATTTCCTATAAGGTTCCAAGCATAGCCAGCAGCTGCATCTGTAATTGGTATGTCTAAAACATCATTAGTTCTAACTGTACCAGTGAATGTTAAGGCGGTTCCATCTGTTGTAGCGGCTCTATAACCAATTCCTAAATCAATTATAGTTGAAGCATTTGAGACAACATCATAATTTTGATAAGCACCAGTATTAGTGTTATATTGAGCAAAAGCTCTCAAACTACCAGAGGCAGCTAAATTAGTATTAGCAGATTCAAAAGCCCCAAAAGTTTGACCAACCACTGGAGCAGAAATTAAATCATTAGTGCCTAATTGTTCAGTGTGCCTATTATAGTTTACTGTACCAGTAATTGTGCCATCAAGTATTAAACTTGAAAAGCGTTCCGAAGTAGAATTTAAATCTACTGTTGTTGCAGTTAGTGTAACACCAGATTCTACTGTTAAAGCAGCACCAGATTCTACAGTCAAACTATTACAATCTGTATTAGCAGAAATAGTTACTGTTCCAGCTTCAATAATAATATCATCACCTGAAGTAGAAATTCCAATTGGATTACTTGGAGACCACGAATTATTATAGGTATAAGTAGTTGAACCTTGTTGAGGTTTAACAAAAATTGTATAATCTTCGGATTGCCCATAAACTAATGAAGAGTAGCATGATGAATTCAGCAGACCTAAACCATATCTATCATCTAATTCTGTAACAACCCTAATTCTTACATAGTCTCCATAAGGTATAGTCGTTGGGTATGATAAATTAACAGGGACATTGCTATAATCAGGAATATCTTGAGATAAATGTTGTAGTTCTGCATCATCATCAAAATCCCCATCATCATTCCAATCTATCCAAATACCTAATTGGCTATAGTTTACCCATAATCCAATGTTGATAGTATTAGAAACTGCTGTGTCTATCTCAAAATAATTATTACAGTTCATACTATTGTCAATATTACCTCCATCTCCTCCAGTTGTATTAGAATTAAAAGTAACTCCATTTAATTCAACATTAACAATACCAGCTGAATTAGTAAGGTTAGTCGCCGCATTCACACTACAAACACTTGTAGGTGCTGCATAACTAATATCTATTGGAGTTGCCCCTTTTGAGTTTACTAAAGATGTGCCTTCCATTGCTGCTCTTGCCCTAGTTTTTTGATCATTAGTTAATCGATCTGCACAATAATAATAACTCATTATGTTATTAATGGTATTATTATCTACCCATGGGTTTCCAGTACAGCTATTATTTGCAGGACAAGTGCTCGTTTCTCTTCTATGAGGCACAGTATCTGCACAACCATCGCTATTACCATTTATACCGCCAACAATAGTATCTGCAGGACAGTCCGAACCTCCATTATCACCTTGAAATGTATGGTATAAATGAAAATAATGACCAGCTTCATGAACAACAGTACTATTATCTCTGGAGAAGTTTAATGGCCAAGCAGGGTTTGCATTAAATGGGTCGTAACCAAATACCGTGTACATCATCACTGAGCCTTCATAAGCATTGCCATAGTGAAAATTAGCATAACCTTGAATTCCTGATCCTCCACCATTATTATTAATCTCAGTTACGATCCAAATATTAAAATAATCCGTTTCTGGCCATCTGCTTAAATCCTTTAAAATAGTTTCATCTGCACCAGGTTCTATTCCTGGGCCCACATCCAATGCTACACCACTAGCACTATAATTGGGAATTCCAGAGGCATCAATTCTATTAATACCCGTTGTTGCATTACAATTTGGATCTCTCTGAGCAAGTATGAATTCAATTTCGAAATCCACAGGACTTGTTGATATTTGCCCTCTATAATAATCATTAAGATTATCTATACTACTTTGAATTTGAGCATCAGAAATATTAGTGCCAGTACCAATAGTCTCGCCTAAATGCAATACATGTATTACAACCGGAATTGTAAGTACAGAACCATCCATCTTAGATAAATCCCTATTTTTAATAACATCCTGAATTCTTTTTTCAGCAGCTTTTTCCAATTCTACATAGTTTGGATCTTGAAGTTGTTGTTGCCTTATGCCATCAAAAGCACACTGTTGAGCTGTTGACATATTAAAAATGCATAAGACAAATAAAATAAATAAAGTAAATTTTTGATTTCTCAAATGGTTGGGGCATACCTTGGTTAGTGTAGTACGAAAACTACATTAAATTCGAAGTATATCCGATTAACTATATGTAAAATCGATGAAACACTGCTTTATGTAAGTTTTAACCTATTTTTTTGTGCCGTTTGTCTATCTTACTTTTAATTTCGTCTTTCTAAAATAGAAACCACATTATTTAACTTAAAGCCTTTAGCTTGTAGTAACATTAAATAATGAAATAATAAATCTGCACTTTCTTCTAAAAACAAATCATCATTATTGTCTTTTGCTTCAATAACAACTTCAACAGCTTCCTCTCCTACTTTTTGCGCTACTTTATTGATGCCTTTAGCGAATAAAGAGGCTACATAGGAAGCATCAGTATCTTTGGCTTCAATTCTAGATGTTATAGTGTCCTCTAATTTTGAAATAAACCCAAAAGATTGTTCGTTAGTTTCGCTCCAACAGGTATCAGTTCCTTTATGACATGTCGGGCCTTGAGGATTGGCTTTAATTAAGAGTGCGTCTCTATCACAGTCTAATTTAATATCTACTAAGTTTAAAACATTTCCGCTTTCTTCTCCTTTAGTCCAAAGTCGTTGTTTTGTTCTACTAAAAAAGGTCACCAATTTAGTATCTATAGTTTTTTGAAGCGCTTCGTTATTCATATAACCAAGCATCAATACCTTATTTGTAAGCACATCTTGAATTATTGCTGGTATAAGTCCATCAAGACTTTTATTAAAATCTATATTCATAATCTTACTTCTATATTCTGTTTACGTAATTCTTTTTTTAATTCTAAAATTTCTATTTCACCAAAATGAAATACACTTGCAGCAAGAGCTGCGTCAGCTTTTCCTATTTTAAAGGTATCCACAAAATGCTGAACAGTACCTGCTCCACCTGATGCTATAATTGGAATATTTACCGTATTAGCTAGTTTAACTAAAGCATCATTTGCAAATCCTGCTTTAGTTCCATCATTATTCATTGACGTGAATAAAATTTCGCCTGCTCCACGTTGTTCTACTTCTTTAGCCCAATCAAACAGATTAAGTTCAGTGGGTATAGTGCCACCCGCTAAATGGACAATCCATTTATTATCAATTTGCTTAGCGTCAATTGCAACAACAACACATTGACTACCAAATTTATTTGATAATTCATTTACTAATTCTGGACGCTTAATAGCACTAGAATTAATAGACACTTTATCAGCACCACAGTGTAATAAATCATCTACATCTTCAACAGAAGAAATTCCGCCTCCGACTGTAAATGGAATATTTACCTGCTCAGCAACTTTAAGCACCATATCATGCATGGTTTTTCGACCTTCTAGAGTTGCAGAAATATCTAAAAAGACAAGTTCGTCTGCACCTAATTCTGCATACTGTTTAGCTAGTACCACAGGATCACCAGCATCTCTTAAATCAACGAAATTAACGCCCTTTACGGTACGCCCGTTTTTAATATCTAAGCAAGGTACTATTCGTTTTGTTAGCATAATTAATTGTTAATAATAAACTGTTCTATTTCCTTTAATGAAATTCTGTTTTCATAAATAGCTTTACCAATGATTACACCTTCACAACCCATGTCGCGTAATTGCGGCAATTCATCATATTTAGAAATGCCTCCAGAAGCAATAAGCTTAATAGATTCTTCGCTTCGCTCTGAATGACATTCGCTTAAAATTCTTTTATACAATTCAAATGAAGGGCCTTTTAACATACCATCTTTTGAAATGTCTGTACAAATCACATAGTCAATACCTTTCTTCATATAATCTTTTATAAAAGGAATGACTTCTAAATCACTTTCTTCTTGCCAGCCAGAGATGGCAATTTTTTCTTGATAACAATCAGCACCAAGAATAATCTTCTCAGAACCATATGTAGAAATCCAATTTTGAAAAATTTCTGGATTTTTAACTGCAATGCTGCCTCCTGTAATTTGATTGGCACCAGAATTGAAAGCGATTTTTAAATCTTCATTAGATTTTAAACCGCCGCCAAAGTCTATTTTCAGGTTGGTCTTAGTGGCAATGGCTTCTAGTACTTTGTAATTAATGATATGACTCGCTTTTGCCCCATCTAAGTCTACGACATGCAAATATTTAATTCCTGAATCTTCAAAAGCCTTTGCAACTTCAATTGGGTTCTCGTTATACACCTTCTTAGTATCATAATCTCCTTTTGTAAGACGCACACATTGGCCATTTATGATATCTATTGCTGGAATTATTCTCATAGTTTTAAAAAGTTTTTTAATAATTGTTCTCCAACAATACTACTCTTTTCTGGGTGAAATTGTACTCCATAAAAATTATCCTTTGCTAAAGCTGAGGCATATTGCATTTCGTAATCTGAAGTTGCAATAGCCTCATCACAATTTTCAGCATAGTAACTGTGTACCAAATACATATAATCACTTTCATGTATTCCTTTGAATAAATCAGATTTTAAATTCTTAATCGTATTCCATCCCATTTGTGGTACTTTTACAGCATTAGAAAAGCGTTTCACATTTGCCTTAAAAATACCTAAGCCTTTAGTATTGCCTTCTTCAGTATAGTTACACATTAATTGCATACCTAAACAAATACCCAAAACTGGTTGCTCTAAAGTTGGAATCAATTTATCTAAACCACTTTTTTTAAGCATTTTCATTGCTGAACTTGCTTCACCTACACCAGGAAAAATGACTTTATCTGCTGCTTTAATAATTTCAGGATTACTTGAAAGAATCGCTTCTACTCCAAGTCGTTTAAATGCAAATTGAATGCTTTTTATATTACCTGTTCCGTAATCTACAATAACAATATTCATTACAATACACCTTTTGTTGATGGTAAAATCATTTTTTCAGCATCTCGTTTTACTGCCATTTTAATTGCTTTTGCAAACGCTTTAAAAATAGCTTCAATTTTATGATGCTCGTTAGTACCCTCTGCCTTTATGTTTAAATTGCATTTTGCGCCATCAGTAAACGACTTAAAGAAATGGTAAAACATTTCTGTAGGCATTTTACCAATCATTTCGCGTTTAAATTCTGCTTCCCAAACTAACCAATTACGACCACCAAAATCTATTGCTGTCTGTGCAAAACAATCATCCATTGGTAAAGAAAAACCATAACGCTCAATACCTAACTTATTTCCTAAAGTGGTTGCAAACACCTCTCCTAGAGCTATTGCTGTATCTTCGATAGTGTGGTGTTCATCTACTTCTAAATCTCCTTTAACTTTTATATTTAAATCTAACTGTCCATGACGTGCTATTTGATCTAACATATGGTTGAAAAATGCAATTCCTGTATCGATATTACTTTTACCTGTTCCATCTAGGTTTAAATCAATCTTAATCTTTGTTTCATTTGTATTTCGCTCAATTTCTCCTGTTCTAGCATTAGCTTTTAAGAATGCATAGATAGTTTCCCAATCATTACTTTCAATAGCTATAAAATCATTTAATGCTTCTCGTTTTACAGTAATTTCATCTGTTCCTAAATTGGTGTTATCATTGATGAAAATTCCCATTGCACCTAAGTTTTTGGCCAACTCAATATCAGTTAAGCGATCGCCAATTACAAAAGAATTTACCAAATCATAATCCGAAGAAAAATACTTTGTCAATAAACCAGTATTTGGTTTACGAGTTGGTGCATTTTCTTTTGCAAATGTTCTATCAATAAATTGCTCTTTAAAAACAACACCTTCGGTTTCAAACGTTTTTAATATAAAATTATGTACTGGCCAAAAGGTATTTTCAGGATAAATATCTGTTCCTAAACCATCTTGGTTTGTAATCATAACGATTTCAAAATCGAGTTCTTTAGCAATTTTACTTAAATACTGAAATACTTTTGGATAGAATTCTAGTTTTTCAAATGAGTCGATTTGTTCATCTGCAGTTTCTTTAATTATGGTTCCGTCTCTATCTATAAATAATACGCGTTTCATTATAATCCTTTTAATATTGAAATTAGTTTAATATTTTCTTGCTCTGAACCTACTGTAAATCGTAAACAATTTTCGCACAGCACTTGTGTGGTTCTGTTTCTTACTACAATTCCTTTTTCTATTAATTGCGAATAGCGAGCTGTAGCATCATCAACTTTTGCCAATATAAAATTGGCATCAGATAGATATGCAACCTCTACAAAAGGAATAGTCTTTAATTCTGACATCAACCAATTACGCTGCTCTATAATCTTTTGTATTTCTTCTGAAACCTCACTTGGCTTCATTAAGCGTTCAAGTGCTTTAAGTTGCGTTAATTCATTGACGTTATATGGTGGTTTTATCTTATTTAAAATTGCAATAATAGCCTTAGAAGCATAGCATATGCCTAATCTAATTCCTGCCATTCCATATGCTTTAGATAAAGTTTGCGTAATTATAAGGTTAGGAAACTTATTCAATTTGCGTATCCAACTTTCTTCATATGAGAAATCAATATATGCTTCATCAATAACAACAATGCCCGTAAAACTTGTAATTAAACGTTCTATAGAGTTTACATTGAAACTATTGGCTGTAGGATTATTTGGTGAGCACAAAAATAACAGCTTTGTAGTATTTGTAGTAGCATTTAAAATCTCATCTACTTTAGGTTCAAAATTTGAATCTAATTGAATTTTAATGACATCAACAGCATTTATATTGGCTAGTACATCATACATACCATATGTTGGTGGTAAAGTAATTACACTATCGTGGTTAGGTTCGCAGAAGGCTCTAAAGATAAAATCTAATACTTCATCACTGCCATTTCCTAATAATAAATTATCAACTGATACATCTTTTAATTTCGAAAGCTGAGCTTTAACCTTATTCTGCTTTGGATCAGGATACCTATTAACATTATTATCAAAAGGGTTTTCATTAGCATCTAAGAAAATCATATCGCTAGTAATTTCTTTAAACTCATCTCTAGCTGAAGAATAAGGTCTTAAACTTTTAACATTAGAACGTACAATTGTATTTAAATTAAATTCTCTCATTATTTTAAATCTTTTAATCTTATGGTTATAGCATTTTTATGTGCTTGCAAACCTTCGGCTTCTGCCATTAATTCAATTGAGTTCCCAATATTTAAAAGACCTTCTTTAGATATTTTTTGAAAAGTGATACTCTTTGTAAAACTGTCTAAATTTACACCAGAGTAAGCTTTTGAAAACCCGTTAGTTGGTAACGTGTGATTAGTACCAGAAGCATAATCACCTGCACTCTCAGGAGTATAATCACCTATAAAAACAGAGCCAGCATTCTCAACATTATTTATAAAATAATCATTATCCTTTGTAACTACTATAAAATGCTCGGGACCATATTGATTAATAAGTTTCAATGCAGTTTCATAGTCATCAACAACAATAGATTTAGAATTATTGATAGCATCAGTTGCCATGCTTTTTCTTGGTAATACCGCTAACTGTTTAGTTACTTCATTGTTTACCTCTTCAGCAAAAAATTTAGAGGTTGATACTAGAATCACTTGACTATCGCTTCCATGTTCTGCCTGGCTTAATAAATCTGAAGCAACATATGCTGGATTTGCGGATTCATCAGCCATAACTAATAATTCACTCGGACCAGCAGGCATATCTATAGCCACTCCATATTTGGTTGCTAACTGCTTTGCAACAGTTACGAACTGATTTCCTGGACCGAAAATCTTATAGACTTGTGGAATAGATTCTGTTCCAAAAGTTAGTCCTGCAATAGCCTGAATACCTCCAACTTTTATAATTTTAGTTATACCACACAATTGCGCAGTGTATAAAATTTCATTAGCAATCTTACCTTCTTTATTTGGCGGTGAACACAATACTATTGCTTTGCATCCTGCAATCTGAGCAGGTATGGCCAACATTAAGACCGTAGAAAACAAAGGTGCTGTTCCACCAGGAATGTATAAACCTACCTTTTGAATGGGTCTTTTTTCTTGCCAGCACTCAACTCCATTCATCGTTTCAACATAAACTTTATCTGCCTTTTGTGCTTTATGAAACCTTTCAATATTAGATTTAGCTATTTGAATAGCCCTTTTTAAGTCTATAGACACTGCTTCTGATGCTAATTTAATTTCCGTCTCACTTACACTATTCGAAGTCAATTCTACTCCATCAAATCGACTCGTATATTTTATTATAGCTTTATCTCCATTCTTTCTAACATTATTAAAAACTTGATTTACGGTTGCTTCAATAGCATCAACTGTTTTTGTTGGTCGTCTTAATAGTTCTGACCAATCAGCTTGTATAGGGTTTTCTATCTGTCTCATTATAATACCATATTTTCAATTGGACAAACTAAAATACCTTCAGCACCATTAGCTTTTAACTCATCTATAACATTCCAAAAGTCATTTTTGTTTAATACAGAATGTAAAGAACTCCAACCAGCTTTTGCTAATGGCAGAATTGTTGGACTATTCATTCCTGGCAAGATTCTAATAATCTCATCAAGCTTATCGTTTGGTGCATTAAGCAAAATATATCTGTTTTCTCTCCCTCTTAAAACAGACTTTAATCTAAATTGCAATTTGTCAATTAATGATTGATTCTCGCTTGAAACCTTTGGTGATGTAGCCAATACTGCTTCAGATTTTAGAAGTACTTCAATTTCCTTTAACCCATTTTTAAACAAGGTACTTCCACTAGAAACAATATCGCAAATGCCATCAGCCAAACCAATATTAGGTGCGATCTCTACAGATCCATTAATAATGTGCAAATTTGCCTCTACTCCAGATTTCTCTAAAAATTGATTTACTGTATTTGGATATGATGTTGCAATGCGTTTGCCATTTAAGTCTTTTAAGCTCTTAGCTTCAGACGATTTAGGTACAGCAATCGACACCTTACATTTTGAGAAGCCTAAACGCTCAACTATCGTGATATCACTTCCTTTTTCAATCAGTACATTTTCCCCAATAATTGCGGCATCTACTACTCCATCTCTTATATACTGAGGAATATCTCCATTTCTCAAATAAAATACTTCTAATGGAAAATTACGTGCAGAAGCTTTAAGCTGATCTTTTCCGTTATCGATTGAGATACCGATTTCTTTTAAGATTTTCATAGAATCATCGTGTAGACGACCCGATTTTTGAACTGCAATTTTTAATTTACTCATTTTGTTTTTGATATTTTGTTTGAGTAAATCTTTTGGGCTAACCTAAACTTATAGGAATTAAAAAACCGCTTGATTTACTCAAACGGTTTTAAAAATATTTTGATTTTATTCAATACATTTTCAGCTCGCTTGAGTGCAAGTATGAAAATGATGATGATGTAATTGAATAAATGTCATATGTTTTTTTGTCTATACAAAGATTGCGAATTATAATTTACAATTCCAAATTCTTTTTTAAAATATCTAATATAAATTATTGGTTGCCTAAAATAATTGGCATTCCAGTATCTCCAGAACCAATTACAATCACTTTGCTGTTTGGTGATTCAGATAATTTAACAGTAGCTTCTATGCCTTTATCTTGAAGAATTTTGTCTGTCAAGGATGCACTCAGAATTCTATTCGACTCTGCTTTACCTTTAGCTTCAATAATTACTTTTTCAGCTTCTTTTCTTGCGCTTTCAAGTCTAAATTCATATTCTAATGATTCCTGTTCTTGCTTTAATTTACGCTCAATAGCTTCCTTAATCGTTGGAGGTAAAGTTACATCCCTTACTAACACTTCATTTAATTGAACATATTGCTTATCAAGTATTTTCTTTGTTTCTTCATAAATTTCAACTTGAATAGCGTCACGTTTAGTTGAATACAGATCATCTGGTGTATAACGTCCAATA